>NZ_AP027362.1:2400000-3600000 GCF_030295935.1 Thalassotalea piscium | reverse complement strand
TCCTCTTAAGGCTGAGCTTATGAATATGGTAAATGAAGGGCATGGAGTGCTGGGACATGAGGCTGAAGCTGAAAGTTTAGGGTTTAATGCAGGTAGGTTGCACCCCGACGTGTATATGGATGAAATTCTGAAAAGCCATCGACTTATTCATCAGGTATTGCCTGTAATATGTAAAAAATTAGGTATAACAGAAGAAGAGCTTCAAATTGATTCTTCAGAGTTCTCATTGAAATAGTAGCAAATTTGTCTTTCTGTGAACTTTAAGCTCAGGTTTGAGTTACGACAACTTATGTATATTAAGCATTAGTTGTCGTAGTTAAGATTATTTAAGCTTTGAATCCCAAAGTTCAATGTCGATCAAATTCCAGATTAATTTGCTGGGATTAGTTCTATCCGGCTCAGGGAACTCACCATTGTTAATCATTCTCCAAAGCTTTGTTCTGCTTAGGTCTAACATTTCTAGTAACTGCTTTTGTCTTATACCCATAAAAAATCACCTTGTTTAAATTTAGTACCGCTTTCGCTAATGCGTTTAGTAACTCATCAGATTTAGCATAGGTCATTCAACCTTTCAGGCAGTCTATGCTGAGCGGGCTTTTTGCTAACACTCTTTGGTCTTTCTATACTATAACCCGATTATTTAAAGCATGTCTTTCAGGCGATTTAACAGCGCTTTACGGTTCTTATTAGCCATAACAAAGCGTTTAAAAAATTGCTCAAACGCCGCTCTATTGGCTTTAAACTGATAGGCTTCGTTCAACTGATGCAAATAGCGTGATGCCGCATCGTAGCCACTTGCACAAGTTCGCTCCGCTTGTTCTTGTGCTAGCTGCCAGTATCGCTCGCGCTGGCGATAGATATCCGTCAGTGTTTTTTCTTTTTCCGCTTTTTCGAGCGCTACTTTCTTTGCGAGCGCTTCGGCTTGCTCTTGCTGTAATTGGTTTTGCGCTTGATCAATGAAAGGGGAGATCACGCTGGGGGTTAACCAATACTGATAGGCTTCGTGTTTGTTGGTAGATTCTTTTCGCGTGATCGCTAAGGCTTGGTAACGACTTAACTGGCCTTGTTCAAAAAGCACACTTAATAGCGTGTTTTTGTCTGCTTCCGTGAGATTATGAAGCCATGCATCAAACTGGAACTGGGCTTGCTTGGCTTGGTGACTTGGTTGTGCGTTTAGTACCATTGCAAGTGCTTTAATCCAAGCTAGGGGAATATCAAAAAGTATGACAAAAGCCTGCTCTTCCTCACTGAGGTGCTCAAAATTGAATTCAATTAAAGGTAGCCCGTCAAGCTCTTCATCAAAATCGCACTCTTTTAGCCACATAAAGTACACAAGACGCCAATTACCTTGCATTAACTCGCTGCGTAAACTGGCTAAATGTTGGAAAAAATCATCAGCATTTTCATCATCAAAATATTCGTAATACTCTTCGATGGAAAAAATCAGCAATTGCCATTCATCGTTTTTATGCACATGAAGCCCATCGCTTGAAAAGCCAAGTAATGCATCAGGGAGCGTTCCGGCAGGTAGTTTGATGTAAACATCGATTGAACCCCAGTCGGCATAATAAAAACCGATGTCGAAGTATTGTAACATCAGCTCAGAAGGTTCCGCCTTTAAGTCGCTGTAGGTATAATACACCTGAAAGGACGTAGCGCTAATCTCGGCACGGCTTGAGATGGCTCTGAGCGCTTGGCGCGCTTTAGCATCTAAATATCCATCCAAACGTTCGAATTTATAATATTGGTGTTCGCTCATGATGACCTTTTTATACGTTAATAGTGAATTGAAAGGTTTGTGTTAACAAAGGCTGTACCTGAACCACTCTGTTAACGGGGTCTGCGTTTACATAACGTATTGGGTCTATGATTACAAATCCCCAAAATTGTAAAAAGCGTTCAATAAACCGTGATTCTATCAGCATGCTTAAGTTACGCTCTGGTGTGAAATAATCCTCTGTTGGGAATGCCTGTAGTAAATCGGGGAACGCCGTTATTACCTCTTTAACAAGCTGCTCGACACTGTTGTGGCTCTGAATGCGCCACAGCATAAACAACCAAAAGGTACGCAAGTCGAGATCATATTCAAAACCGTCCAAATACCCCCAGTTGTATTTGCTGATTGCAGCTTCAAGCATAGGTTTAAAAAATGCCTGTATACCTAAGGCCTGATACTGCTTTTGCGCTGATTTTTTCACATGGTAGCGACCGCTCCGTCGATAAATAATGCCACTAATTTCGGCTAGCACTCTGGTGTAGTGTAAGGCATTAAATTTATCTTCGTTACTGCCGGCAAACTCGCTGATACTGATATTTACAGGGAACTGAGCAACGGCAAACTCAGGCAATAATTCACTGGCCTGTTTTACCAACTTGGCCGGTAGGTTGCCTTTACTTGTGGCTTTAAATGAGCCTTCTTGCGCCATGGCCTCATCAAGAATGAGGGCTAAATAGCGCATTACAGGGCTAGCTAAAAGCTTATTTGGTGTGCTGATTGTCAGCCACTGTAATTCATCGAAAGGCGCATAAAGCCAATTGGCCATTTGCGTAGGCGTTACACCGCAAAAGTCGGGATGAGGTTGATTATTACGATCTTGCACCTTGTGCTGTAAAGCAGCATTGAGTTCATCAAGGGTTAAATTGGGGTTCATTGCCAGCATGGCTTGTGCATCATCAAAGACTTGGGCATGTTGCTTGGAGGCGTTGTTCATACAACAACGCTTAAATTTTTTACCACTGCCACAATGACAAGGATCGTTTCGGCCTAATTTCATTGCTAACCTCTCTTATTGTTGTAGAAAAAGCGCTGCATTTTCCTGATTACGCTGATCAAGTATTTTAGTAATTGCAGACACTGTTGTTTTACTGATCGCTTGTTGTGTTGCCAGATATGAAAAGTTACCAATCGAATTAACGACTTCTTGAATACATTGCTGGGCCTCTTTCCAACTAGCAAAGCCTGCACTTGCTGCTAGCTTTTGCATTACTTTGAGTGGAGGCGCTTTTCCATACCCTGCAAAGGCTGTTGCATGCTCATTAAAGGGATGAGGGCTAAATGTAACGTCGTAAAAGGGTGCTAGCTGCCAGTTACCATCATCCCCTTGCAAAAAGCCCCAGTTTTTACTGTGATCATCTTGGTTTGCTGCAAATAAATTAAAAATAGCACGACGAAACTGCAGTTGACCTGCCGCAGGAGACTTACACAACTGACGACTGGCTTTAATAAGGTCGCTATAGTCTAAACTAGGGGTACGAAAGTCGGCATCTAATAAGCCACAGGCACTGTGCATATGCAAACGCCCTGCATGTTGTTCGCCATCGAGTTTATGTGCTGGTAACCCTTGTTCTTTGGGTAAATAGTCAAAACGTTTAAGTGCTAGCCAGGCTTTTGCACCACTACTTGGTGGAGCTTCAATTAATTGCCAAACCGGTGGCTGGCACTTAGCTTGCTCAGCCATTTGTAGATACACGGCTTCACATAAGCCTTCTTCATGACCTAGTGCCAAGTTCTTCGACGTAAACTTAACTAACCATGCTTCATCCCCTGGCTTTGCATACGTTCGGCATTGTTGTGCATCACCGGCAGGCATATAAACTTGCGCTTTAGGCCTTGCCCCACCAGAGCTACCTACAGCGACCAAAGTTGCTAAAACTTGTTGGGTCTTCCCATCTAACTCTTCAGACTCCTTATAATCAAGGATGGACTGATCAAACAAGGTTTGTGCTTCTAGCCCAAGTGTTGCTATGTCAATATTTTGATGCTGTTCGGGTGAAAACGTTGATACGGGCGTAAATGACAATCCCCCCATCCCTTGGCGGCCTACAAACGCTAAACGATCCATCGCTGTTACTTGAGCAGGTAAAACACCTTGCTGGCGAAATATTCTGTCTTGAAGCAACAGTCCCCAACCATCAGGCAAGCTATCACCAAAAACACCATGAATTCCCTGATGAGGCTCTTTGGGGGCTTGTTGAAGCTTTCCATTAGCTTGTAAAGTAAACGGGGATAAATTTCCAAACTTACTAATGTATTCATCAAAGTACTGAAAGAATACACCCTGGCGGTTCTGAGCTAATACACCCACCGGCACAGTCTCACCCGTTGCAAGCGTTCGTTGCACATTCAGCTTTTGAATTGATTTAAAACTCATCTTTAAGCACCTCTTCTATACTAGTGGGTAAAGCATTGCGCTCTGTGCTTACCTGGGTTAGCCGATAAAGCCTATCGAGTGAGTCAAGTGATTGCCATAAGAGTAGTAACTGGCGAAAAGAAATTTGCCCAGTGAGTTCAAATTTTTTAATGGTAGGCGCAGGTACACAACTTTGCTGTGCAAGCGCCTCTCGCGATAGCTTAGCTTGTTCACGTAAACCACGAAGATGAGCAGCAAAAGCTTGGCTAACATCAGTGTCATCTAAAAGTGAAAGTTTCATACTCAACCCCATGGATACAGTAGTATCCATTATAGTTTAAAAAAGCGATATTTAGATACAGTAATATCTATTTATTATAAAATAAGAGCATTTATGGAGAAAAGAGTATAAAGCTGGTATATTTCAAACTAGTAGATTTCTTAGTGTGTTTGTTTAAGTGAACACCCCTATACGTTAAGAACCAACCAGCTGGTGGTTAACAATCAATATTACGTACATAGCCACACCTCAACTATCTGATATATATAAGCTAATAAATCCAAATCAACATTCAGATCCAAAACATCGAATGATGTTTTAACCTGTTTCACGATGTTAAAAACAACAATAAAAACCGCCTCTTAGGCGGTTTTGTTTTTTCAGGCTGTTTACTAGTTATACGCTTTGTTTCAGAATAGTGGTGACATAAACTTAAAAACAACACTTTTTTAGCCATTTTTCTAAATTATGTCACCACTTTAAACTTAACTAACTGAGTAATATAGAAAAATTAATGATAAACAAGTTAAATCTCTGCATAAAAAAGGTGAACATGGGCGGCATGCGGTAGGTAATGGTCTATATCTGCGTATCGCTAATAATAATATTGGATATTGGGTTATTGGGTTATTCGTTACACCATCAATAAAAAGCGTCGTGACGTAACCGCAGGTAAATATCCAGAGCTTTCCTTGGCTGATGTGAAATTAGAAGCTGCACGCATAAAGTTTGATATTAGTAATGGTATTGATCCAATCGCAGAGAAAAAGCGCAATGAAAGGTCTCAGTTTAATACGAGTACCGTTAACGGCTAGTAATGTAGGTTGGCGGTTAAGCAATGTGCAAGAGTGGATTAGGAAAAAATAGCTAAATTACACTTTTCTACGCTTAAATTGACTAAAAATCTAAATAACAGCTTATAAGTTGTTATTTGAAAAAACAGCTTATATACTGTTTTTAGATAAAACAACCTATACATTGTTTTGGTGGTTAGCGTGAATTACACAATTAATACTCTTGATCAAATTAAACCGATTCTTGTCGGGTTTCGAAAGTCTAATGGACTTTCTCAAAAAGCGCTGGCTGAAAAACTGGGTATTAGCCAACAAAGCTATCAAACACTTGAAAGCGCACCACAAAAGGTAACGATAGAACGTCTGTTTAAAGTGCTTTCTATTTTGGATATAAAGCTACAATTTGTAGAAAAAAATAAACCGCTAGAGAGTAGCTTATCCAGTAACGAACTCGCGCAGGATGAATGGTAATGGCAAAACGTAAAGTAAGCGCATTAACTATTTGGATGAACGCAGAGTTTGTTGGTACTTGGCGAATAAAGTCAGGTGTTGATGAGTTGCAATATGCCGAAGAATGGCTAGAAAACCCGCGAGGTCGCCCCTTATCTTTATCACTACCATTTACTCCAGGAAACCAACCAATTAAAGGTGATATCGTTTCATTTTACTTTGATAATTTACTGCCTGATAGTAGAGATATACGTGATCGATTAGCTAGGCGGTTTAGTACGGCAAGCACCAAGGTATTTGATTTACTCGTTGAGCTTGGTCGTGATTGTGTGGGGGCAATTCAATTGCTACCAGAAGGCGAAAAGCCTCAAAATATTAAACAAATTCAGTATAAACCGCTAAATGAACAGCAAGTCGCGGGAATACTAAATAAAGCTGTTGATACCTATCCGCTAGGCCGTTTAGACGACGATGATGAGCTGAGAATTTCACTTGCTGGCGCGCAAGAAAAAACCGCGCTACTTTGGCACAATAACCAATGGTGTGAACCTTTAGGAGAAACACCGACAACACATATTTTTAAACTGCCAATGGGTTTAGTTGGAAATATGAAAGCAGACATGGAAGCCTCTGTTGAAAACGAATGGCTGTGCTCGAAGATAATAGCCGAATTTGGTGTTCCTATTGCGCATTGTGATATGGGGTCTTTTGCGGGTAAAAAAGCACTTATTGTTGAGCGTTTTGATCGTAAATTATCAAGTGATGGCTCATGGATTATTCGATTGCCTCAAGAAGATTTTTGTCAAGCAACTGGTTTGTCATCATTGCTTAAATATCAAAGCGATGGGGGGTTGAGTATTGATGATTGTATGAAGCTACTTGCCAGTAGTGAAAATGCAGCTATTGATAAACAACACTTTTTTAAAGCGCAAATTGTATTTTACTTACTTGCAGCAACCGATGGTCATGCAAAGAATTTTAGCGTTACTCATTTACCAGAAAATAAATACAAACTAACACCGCTATATGACGTGCTGTCTATTCACCCGCTTATTGGTAATAAGGCGAACCAAATTGCTAAACAGAAAGTAAAAATGGCAATGGCCATTCGTGGTAGCAAAAATTACTATCAATTACAAAAAATACAATATCGGCATTTCATTCAACAGGGCAAAGCAGTAGGATTTACCGAAGCAGAAGTAATTGAGCTTATTGACTCAGTGATTAGAGTATTTGATACTGTTATTGAAAATGTCAGCACAAATCTCCCTGAAGGCTTTCCAACTAATATATCGAATAAGATCTTTGTAGGAATGAAAACGCAAGCAAACAAGCTAAGCGTGCACACATAAACTAAGTGGTGACATACAGCTAAATCACTCTGTCTAAATAAAGATTAACAAACTGAAAATAATGGTTTTTATTTTTCTACTACGCGAGCAAATTCAGAATATTGAATAAAAAGTTTCTCGTTTGATCTCATTTAATCCATCAGGCGTTAAAGTTTATCGTCTGTAGTCATAAAGGATAGTTGGGTAGTTCCTAAACGCGCAGCCGATTATTTTGGGGCTGTTTTTCTTAAGAATTGGTGTGCGCTGTTTTATTACTTTTATTGTTTATATTTATCTTTTTTATGTATTGCCTTAAGGGCGGTGATATTGGCTTGCGCGCCTTCAGCCTCTCTTAGGCGGCGCCGATTTTCTGCAAAGCTAGCAAACACTCGAAAGCGCCCAACAAAAAGTAACAATAGAACGTCTGTTTAAAGTGCTTTCTATTTTCGTGGTAAAGTTACAATTGGTAGAAAAAAATACAACACTCAATAATCATCACTCTAATAGTGAACTCATCGCAGGATTAATGGTAATGACCAAACGTAAAGTAAGTGCATTAACTATTTGGATGAATGTCATATTGACAAAAATTATTAAATAAGAGAATGTACGTGTGTGCAATTTTTTATAATAACTCGCATGCGAAAGGGAACCGCAATTGTCTCACAACTTCTATAATCAAAATGCCGAAGGCATAGCAGAACAATACCTTTCAAAGTCATTTAAAGACGTACACAAAAGTTGGGCTCAATTTTTACCTTCCATTATCGAAAACCCCGCCGCGCGCATTCTTGATTTAGGCGCAGGCTCTGGTCGCGATGCTAAGCATTTTGCCGAACTGGCGGAAAAAACACATAAAGAAGTAAACAATATTCAAGTTTTTGCAGTTGAGCCCGCCACTGAACTTGCCGAATTAGGCGCTAAAGTCACAAAAGATTTAAAAGTAAAATGGCTCAACGATGCTTTACCGACATTAAACGTTATTACTAAACAAGAAGTTAGCTTTGACTTAATTCTACTCAGCGCGGTTTGGATGCATATTCCGCCAAGTGATCGCGCACGTTCACTACGCAAACTTGCCAACTTACTTAAACCCGGTGGCAAATTGGTTATTTCACTTCGTCATGGCCAAACCGAAGACGATTATAAAACCCGAAAAATGTTTGATGTTTGCGCAGATGAATTAAAACAACTCGCTACCGGTGTAGGCTTATTTACTAAACTAGAAACACCAAAAGAAAATGACGAGCTAGGTCGTAATCATATTCATTGGCAAACAATAGTTCTGCAATTACCTGACGATGGCACAGGTGCTTTCCCGTTTATTCGTCATGTCGCGATTAATGATGGCAAATCAGCCACACATAAACTGGCGTTATTAAGAGTGTTACTGCGCATTGCCGACGGTCACTCTGGTGCAGTTTTAAGAAGAGAAGCATCACCCTTTGGCGATCGCGTTATTTTACCAGCAGGTTTAGTTGCGCTTTATTGGTGTCACCAGTACAAAGATTTAATAGATAGCCATAAATTTTTTCAAACTCCTAATAAAAACCCTAACATGGGCTTTATGAAAGAAGATGGTTGGCACAAGTTAACTCATAGAACCGCGTCAGACTATAGAATCGGCAACTTGTTTGTAGGTGACGATGCTATTGCTCTACATAAAACACTCTCTGCCGCGGTAAGCAATATTAAAAATATGCCGTGTAAATATATTACTTATCCTAATCAAGAAGCTAATAGCGACCAACCCGTGTTTGAAATAGCAAGCAACACAGTAAAAGCCAAAGACAGTATATTTTTAGATTTACCAACCCTTGCACAATGGGGCGAATTCTCACTACCTGAATCCACATGGCTGGCATTTAATCGCTACGCTTGCTGGATTGAACCCGTTTTAGTGAACGAGTGGGTTAAAGCAATGGCAAGTTATACCGGTAACAGCGCTTATAAAACACCAGAAAAGCAATATTACTTACACCAAGCTTTAAGCTGGTTAGAGCCTGTGCGCACTACAACCGAAGTACGCAAACGTTTTGAACAACTAAAACAACAAATGCCTGAAATTGCGAAATGCGTTTGGTCTGCCAAATCATTAAAAAACCAATACGATATTGATCACAGCATGCCATTTGCTCGCTGGCCGAATAACGACCTATGGAATTTGCTGCCAACCGATAGCGTTATCAATAATCAGAAAAGCGATCGCTTACCAACTGAATATAAATTAAAGCAATCGAAAGAACGCATTAAACATTGGTGGCAAGAAGCTTGGCTAAACAAAGAAATAACCACGGTTGCTACAACGAAAAAAAATGAAGTAAATGATATGTCTGCTGGTTATGTAATTAGTGAAACTCTATTTACCGCCAGCATAGAAGTAGAAACTGTCCCAACAATTGATACAGAAAAAACAACAATGAAGCGTTTTTTTGCTGAAGCAAATATCGCCTTACCGGGATTAAGTTCAGATAACACTTCAATTGATGACCTTTTTGAAGCGCTGGTGTTACAGCGAGGGAGATTGAAAGAAATGCAGCAATTGAGAGAGTGGTGATAACGCTGCATTCTAAGAAGTATTGGTTTATTGCCCTTAGGTTAACCAACCGCCAACTTAGCCGTCTCATGCCACAAATACGCTGGCATGGGATGTTTTAATTTCCACGTAATATTCATTGGTTGGCTACCTTCATATTTAACAAAATCAACAGGGCCAAAGTTAACAAAACCCATAGTTTTCCCGTTTTCGTCTTTGGCTTGTTCGCGGACAAATAAAATGAAAGTTTTGTTGTTTTCTTTTTGTTTAATGTAGTTTAAACCTTTGCCTGACTCTGGCTTAGCGCTATTTTGTGTTTGCCAGTGAAACAATGTAGGGCTTATTGCATAGTCATGATACATGGTTGTGGCTGAAAATTGTTTTTCATTTTTATTTAAAGTAACAAAGAGCAGCTCTACATTAGCATCAGCTACATTTAATAAGCCTTCTCTATTAGATGATTTTTTTGAAAAAGTACTGTCACCAAAAGCGACAAGAATATGCTCTTTCGGATAGCGAACATGCATTTTTAATGGCGCTAGATCGACCTTTGCATTACCAACCTTTGGCATAGCAAACTCACTTACTTCTAGTTGCTCAATCAATATTTCGATAACTTCGCTGAGTTCAGTTTGCAGGTTTTTATCTCTAAGCGCTGCGATACTTTCTTCAAGGCTATTAAAGCCTGCTTGTTTGCCGGCTTTATCCCAAAAGTCGTAATGACACATCAGGGTAAACAATTGCTCAGAGTTTACTGTATCGCCTGTAAAGTTGGCTAATGGCAACGCAAAATTATTATCGCAAAGGGCTTTAATAAAGCGTAAATAAGATATTGAAGTGCAGATCATTAACCGATTGTTGATAGCGCGATAGTAAGCAGCATAAAGCGCCTGTTTACTTTCATCTATGGCTTTATTTTTACTTATTGCCAGTAGGGCTTGCCAACCGCCAAACTTTCCAACTTTAACTTTGTAGATATCTTCTAATGTAATATTAGGGTTGATATCTAAGAAGTTTTTTAATGTTAGAGGTAAGTGAGTAACATGTGGGAAATTAATAATTAAGTTAATTAATCGGCTTTTATTAAGTGTTGCTTGGCTGATGTTTTTTAAGATCATGGTTTGCGTTTTTTCTTGTAACTCGATACGACAACCCAAAGGCAAATGAGGGAAACCTTGTTTAATTTCTTTTGCTATTGCTTGATTGGTTTTACCGACTAATGCTCTAAACTTATGTGAAAAGTCGTATTCTGGTCGCGAATTACCGACAAAATCTAATATTGTGCAACATTCTTTGTTATCGGTTAAACGCAGTCCGCGACCTAGTTGTTGTAAGAATATCGTCAAGCTTTCTGTTGGGCGTAAAAACAGTAAAGTATCTAGTTCTGGTATATCGACACCTTCATTAAAAATATCGACGACAAACAGCACGTTTATTTGTTTTGATTTAAGTCGTTGCTGCATGACTTCTCGATCTTTACTGTTATCACTAGTTAGCACGCCACAAGCTATATTTTTCAGAGTAAACTTTTTCGCCATAAAATTTGCGTGTTCTTTACTGACACAAAATGCCAATGCGCGCATTTGAGCGATATCAGTAATAATTTCGTTTAAGCTTTGCAGTATTCGTAAAACACGTTGGTCGTTATAAGTATAAAGGTTGGTTAATTCAGCAATGTCATAACGGCCTTTTGACCATTTTATTTTGCTCAGATCAGTATCATCATCGATGGCAAAGTATTGAAAGGGTGAAAGGTGGCGTTGGTTAATCGCTTCAGGCAAGCGTATTTCAGCGGCAATAACATGGCAAAAGTCGCTAAGAATATCTGTACCATCGTGACGTTCTGGTGTCGCGGTTAACCCTAGTAGTATTTTCGGGCTAAAGTGCTTTAATACTTCGCGGTAGCTTTTGGCTGCAATATGATGAACTTCGTCAATAACAATATAATCAAAGTAATCTTCACTTAACGCTAAAGTGTCAATTGGGTTACTCATTTGTGAGTTTAAACTTTGAATAGAAGCAAAAAGATGGTGATATTTGTTTGGTTTGTTATTGCCGACCCATAATTCGCCAAAATTACTGTTTTTTATTACGCCACGGTATGCGCCTTGTGCCTGTTTTAAAATTTCTTCTCTATGGGCAATAAATAGGAACTTTGCTTCAGGATTTTTATCGTAAAAACGAGCAAAGTCGAAAGCTGAAATAATGGTTTTACCTGTGCCTGTAGCGGCAACCACTAAGTTGCGATAACGATCATGCAGTTCACGTTCGACCTGTAGCTTTTCTAATATAGTTTGCTGATGAGAATGCGGTTTTATATCGAAATAGAAACTCGGCGTTGTATTGTTAAAACTGCCTTTTGCTGCCTGCAGAGCGTCATGGAGCTTTTCTTTACTCTGTGCTTTGCCATCAAAGTGTTCAAAGTCAGGTGACTGCCAATAGGTTTCAAAGGTACTGAGCGACTTTTCAATAATATGGGGGATTTCTTGTGAGGTGATTTTTAAATTCCACTCTAAACCACTGGTTAATGCTGAATGCGATAAATTAGAAGAGCCGATATAGCCAGTGTGAAAGCCGGTATCTCGCATAAATAAGTAAGATTTTGCGTGCAACCTTTCTCGGTTAGTGTTGTAACTGAGCTTTACTTCGGTGTTAGGTAATGTGGCTAAAAACTCAACCGCTTTAGCATCTGTCGCGCCCATGTATGAGGTGGTGATTATTTTTAGTTGCTTTCCACTTCGAGTAAATGCTTCTAACTCGTTTTTAAATATTCGAATGCCAGCCCATTTGATAAAAGACACCAACCAATAAATTTTATCAGATGATTGGATCTCTCTTTTGATCTCAGTCTCTAGTGATACACCAACATTACTGCCGCAAAATAATTCGCTTTGGCTCAGCCCAGTAATAGGCATTATTGATTTAACGTATTTCGGCAAGTCTGCTGCAATCGGGTTGGATTTATCAAAAATAGCGGTAAGAATTTTACCTTGGCTATCTAACAGGTTTTCACTAATTAGTTCTTTATCTTTGATGTGTGTACTAAGCCATTTAACTATGGTGTTAGCTAGATTGATTTGTTCACTAATTCGAGTCTCACCATTTGGCACTGAGTCCATAGCAATTTCGATAAGACGTGTTAAGAATCTTGATAACCATGTTGCAGCTTCACCAGCTTCTAATGATCTTTCACCTACATAAAACGAGTCACGATCTAAATTTTGTTCAACCAATTGAGTAATGAGTTGTTCATAGATACCTGTTTGTTTCATGAAAGTCCTTTTTACTTTCCGGTTTTAATGCCAGGATATATGAAAAAGTGTCAGACAGGAATGGCCAATTCACTTCTATTCTTTATAACTAAATTATCAAAGTAGGTCATCATAGTTGCTTAGTTGCTTAGTTGCTTAGTTGCTTAGTTGGTGCGCTTTACTATGGCTGTGCAATCCTGATTTAAATTGCATTAGTTAACCGCCATCACTCTAAAACAACAACGGCTACTCACTATTGCCAATCCCCCTTAATTACAACGCCAAGTACCAAGTCGCAATTGAAAAGTATAATACTACACCGGCAACGTCGGCTATTGAGGTAATTAAAGGGCCGCTAGCGGTGGCTGGGTCAAGTTTGAAGCGGCTTAATAAAAAAGGTAATGAAAGGCCAATTAAACTACCTGCTAACACTACTAACATCATGGTTACTGACACCACTATTGCTATGTCGTATCCGCCGCGCCACCAGCCTAATCCTACTACGGCGCTAGCCATGGTTAGGCCTAATAAGCTTGCTACTAAACATTCTTTTGCTAATAAGCTGCCCCAGTCGCGTAGTTTTATATCGCCAGTTGCCAGTGCCCGTACCATTAATGTGCCTGATTGTGCGCCGGCGTTTCCACTACTGCCAATTAATAGCGGTAAAAAGAACAATAAGGCGATATGGTCGGAAATTGTGCTTTCGTAATATGAGATACCCGCGCCTGAAAAAATATTACCAAATACTAATATTACTAACCAAAAAACACGCTTGCGGTAGAGTAAAAATATACTTGCTTCTTTTACGCTTATTTCTAATTTGCCAATGGTAGCTGTTTTATGAAAATCTTCTGTTGCTTCTTCTGCTACAACGTCCATTGCGTCATCGTAGGTAACAATGCCTACAATTTGATTTTCGGCATTAATAATGGGCAGCGCGAGTAGGTCATATTTGGCAATTAAGGTTGCAATTTCTTCTTGTGGGGTGTCAACCGAGGCAAAAATTGGTGCGTTATTCATTAATTCATTTATTGGCATAGTTACTGGTGCCAGAATTAATTCTCTAAGCGATACCACTCCAATTAAGTGCCGGCTTTTGTCTACTACGTACGCTGAGTAAATCGTTTCTTTGTCGGGCGCTTCGTGTCTTAATACATCTAAGGCTTGCGACACTGTAAGGTCGGCGGTAAGCATTGCATAGTCAGATGTCATAATGGCACCGGCGGTGCCTTCGTCATGCGAACATAGCTGTAATAGATCTTCACGTTCTGCTATTGCTAATGCGGGTAATAAGGTTTCGCGTTGCTCTTCGGTAAGTCGGTTAAATAAATCGGCGCGTTGGTCTGGTGAAACTTGTCGAATAATGGGGGCTAATTTTCTCCGGCTAATACAAATTGAAAGCTCTACTTGTACTTCTGCTGGTAAGTAACCAAATACTTTTGCTTGCACTGCTGCAGGAAGCGCACTTAGTAATGTCCAAACATCGTTGATAGGGAATTCAGCAATGGCGCTGGCATAGTCTGCAGGGTGAATGTTTTCTTCTTCTTCTTGAATTAGGTGCACGGTATTGGTTTCTAACGCGGTGCGTAGCGTTTCAATTAATACAGGTAATTCCATAGCTATCTCTAACGGTAAAGCTGAATTAAAATGCTATACAGCATGTTTAAGCAGCACTTTAATTGATGGGAAATGATTATCAGACTAGGTTAGCTATCTGATTTATTCACAAGCGTTAATTAAGTGTAGATGAAAAACGCAATAGTTATCATTTTATAAAGGATTGCACATAATAACAACTTATGAATAAGCCGATTAGCCTAAGTACAACGATACACTAGCAGGCTAATTGTGGGTGTAAGCTATTTTATTACTTGAAAAGGCTTTAACAAAAAATTAACGTTTTACTTGTTTTCTACACAAAAATGGGGTGGAATAAGTTTTTAATTATAAAAAGATGAATTAATCATCAGTAGGCAAGTAATTTGTTAGGTCGTTCTATTCAATTTTTTTTATTATCGTTGTGTGTAATTGCGCTATTTGGTGCTTCAAAAAGCATGGGTTATGAGCAAACTAACAATGAAATGGTGTTTACTATACACAGTGAAGTAGGCGCTGTTGATAATTTCCTTTATGATAATAACAACACCGAACACACGAGTTTTTTTAAATTACTGCCCACCATTACCATTAAAACAGAGTTTGAACATCACCTAGTGCAATTGTTAGCTGAAAGTGAGCATGTTAGTTTTCAAGCTTTCTCACAAGACAACTATAGCAACTTTAACATTGCACCGTCTTATCAATTTAAACCTGCTATTAATCAAACATTTTTTGTAAATACTCGGTTTTCAGAACAATATGAAGCGCGTGGAACAGGGTTGTCTTTGGGTAATGCTCGTGCACTTTGGGTTGGAGACACTAAGCAAACTGCAGAACTACAGGGGGGCTTTTTATATGGCCGTGAAGACTCTGTTGCAAAGCTTCGGTTTGTTATAGGGCAAAATACTAATCGTTATAAAACACGTCGAGATGTAACACGGATTCTTGATAGAAATAGTGTTTATATTAACCCCTCGTTCGACTACCTAATTGGTGGAGGCTCTTACTTTACCAGTGAAATTAAAGCTGAGCGTGTATCATATAAACATAACGAAGCGCTGAGTAAAAATAAATATGTTGGTTTACTTGGCTTTAAATGGCAGCCGAGCACAATAACTGATCTTGCGTTATTATTAGGTTACCAAGAAATACAATTTGAGCAATCTGCTTTAGCAAACGACAGCGCAATAAAATGGCGAGTGAATCTAGGGTGGAAGCCTTTAGAAGACCTTAGCTTTACTCTTATGTCTGAGCGAGATTTTGCTGAGGCGAATAAACTTCAAGATAGTTACCGTTTGGTCGATAACTTAGTGGTAGGTGTTCATAAAAAATGGCACGACTATTTAGCAATTAATGCAAGGGTAGGTTTTAACAGCCAAGATGTTGTCTCTCCTATGCAGTTAACAACAGAAGATTATTTAACAACAAACATCGCAATACATTATCAACGTAATAGTTGGTTATCGTTCTACTTTACTTATGACTTTAAAGGACTAGATGCGAGTATTAGTAGTTTAGACTATCAGAGAAATAGCCTTTCAATAGGCTTTAATGCTACACTTTGATGAGGTTTGAATGAAAAAAACACAACTCTTTAGTACCATTTTTTTGTTACTAATTAGTAGTTTCGCCTTTTCTGGCAGCTATAAACTAGGATCTGGTGATCAAATAGCAATAACCGTATACGATGAGCCTGATTTAACCACTAAGGTTAAAATTGATAAGTCGGGTGTTATTACCTTTCCATTTATTGGTGATTTACACGTTATTGGTTTAACAACTAAGTTACTTGAGAAGCGTATTTACGACGGTTTGTTAGGTGACTACTTAATTGATCCTCAGGTAACGGTATCAGTGGTGAGTTATCGCCCATTTTTTATTCATGGACAAGTAAAACGTCCAGGAGGCTATCCATTTCAGGATGATTTAACGCTTGATAAAGCAATTGCTTTAGCTGGCGGTTTAGCCAGTAGAGCATCGAATTCTGATTGGAAAATTACACGTATTGTTGATGGCACTACTATGACGATTAACGCGACTGTTGCCACGTTAATTCAACCCGACGATATTATTAAGATAGAGCAAAGCTTCTTTTGAATAAACAACACGAATTTGACAATTTAGCGTATGAAGAAGTGGCCTTAAAAGAAATTTTAAGCCCGCTTTGGTCTAGGCGCTGGAAAATTGTTTTCTTTACGTTGTTAATTACCTTGGTAGTTGCTTTTTATGTGTCGTTGCTTAAGCCGTCTTATAAAGCGACTGCCATTTTACAAATAGGTACCAAAAAACCTGCGAACACGTTATCTATTAACGATGCGTTTAACGAGTCTACTGCTAGCCAAGAACAAATTCAGACACAATATGAATTATTGCGTTCAAGAAAATTTGCCGAGCGTGTTATTTCGCGCTTAAACTTAACCGCGCATGAAGAGTTTAATAGTGGTAAATATAATAATAAAATTCCATTTTTAGCTTCTAGGGGCACATCAGATGTTAGGCCTACAATTAGCCAAGTGGTGCCTGCCTTTCGATCTCGCTTAAGTATTAATCCTATTTCAGGCACTGAATTAGTTAAAATTTCTTTTACTTCATATTCACCTGAACTGTCGATGGAGGTTGCTAATCAGATAGGAATTACCTATTTACAGTATCAAGATGAAATTCATAGTGAGTCGAAAGAGTCTACTTCTCAGTGGCTAGTTGATCAGCTAGAAGGGTTAGGCAAAAAGCTTGAGTCGTCAGAATTAGCGTTACAAACCTACCGAGAAACTGAAGGTATTGTTGATATTAAAGGGATTTCAGGGCTTGTTGGCTCAGAGCTTACAGAGCTTACATCATCTGCATTAACCGCTTCAAAAAAAGCCGACGAGTTAGAGGTAACTTACCAATATATTCAAGCCCATAAGGGTGACTTTGATGCCTTAATTGAATTAGAACAAATTGCTAACCAAGTAACCTACTTGCAGTTAAAGCGTTCAGAAGGGCAAATTGAGCGAAAATTTAACGAATTGTCAAAACGTTATGGTCCTAAACATCCAAAAAGAGTAGCTATTGAGTCAGAATTAGCATCATTACAAAGTCGCCTGAAAGAGCATGTTAACAATTTAGTTATTTCGCTAGAAAAGAGTTACTTTAGCGCGATTGAAAAAGTTAAAGCTACTCAGCGTCGTTTAGATAGTGCCAAGAAAGATTACCTACGCTTAAGCCGTTTAGAGAATAAGTTTTCGCAGTTAGAGCGCGAAGTTAAAACTAATAAAGAGCTATACAATAATTACTTAGTTCGCCTAAAAGAAGCTGATGCAATGGGAAATTATAATTCTAATTTCTATGTCAGGTTTATCGATAAGGCCCTTACGCCTAAAAGCCGTGTAGCACCGAACAAAAGCTTATATGTGATTATGGCATTTATGCTATCTGCGGCATTTATTTCTATTATTGTTATTATGAGAGAGCTATTGCTCGACACTCTTAACTCTCGCCGTAAGCTTGATAACTTTAAAGAAGCGCCTATTTTAGCGGTACTCCCTAAATTTAAAGTAAAAAATCAATCTGAAAATGATCCTTCGTATTTTACTGATAGTCGATTTATTGAAGCTATTAGGTCATTGCGAACGGCATTGTTATTTAGTGCTGAGAAAAAAGCACCTAAAATTATTGCGATCACCTCTTCGGTGCCTAATGAAGGTAAATCTACTGTAGCGCTTGAGCTCGCTCGCTCGTTTAGTGAGATGGAGAAGGTCTTGCTGATTGAAGCGGATATGCGACACCCAACGTTATATAAAAGTTTGAATTTAGAGTTGCATCGTCCGGGGCTGTCAAACTTGTTAGCAAAAACGCACCAAATTAACGAATGTATCATTCGCGATAAAAACGTTAAATTAGATATTTTAACCTCAGGCATATCGCCGGCAAACCCGCTCGCATTTCTGTCGATGAAACGTTTTAAAATGTTAATTAAAGTGTTTGGTAACTTTTACGACCGTATTATTATTGAAACACCACCGGTAAATGCGGTGAGCGATGCCGTAATAATTTCAAGGCTGGTTGATAGTGTATTATATATTGTTCATGGCGGTAAAACTAAGCGCGAGCAAATTGTGTCTGGTTTACGCGTTTTAAGGCAAGTTAATGCGCCAATTGAAGGCATTATTGTTAACCATAGTGAAAGTGTTGATAGTCAGAAGTATCAAAACAAATACTACTCAGACATGGGTAACATAGTTAAAATGCCTGTGCGCAAGCAAGGGTAAACCGTAATAATAGCATTTATTGTTTTTCTGTTGTTCACAATATTATTCACCTGCACTATTTGAACCTAATCTTGCTAAAGTACTCTGAAACTCGCATATTAATCTGGTATAGGTATATAATACTGAAAACCTTTGAACCCAATATTCATGAAGTCACAAGCTAATTTTTCATTAAAATCTTGCAATAGCTTTTCATTTGAAAGTGTAACATCTTGCATTTACTTTCCTGAGTCGCTTGACGATTTACGTCAGCTTAGTTCGTTAACAAATGAGCCTTTTTATATTTTGGGTGAAGGCAGTAATACGTTGTTTTTAGCTGAAAAAGCGCCTGTAATTATTCAACCTAAGTTTATGGGAACCTCAGTTGACGAGTGCGACGACGCATACCTTGTAAGTGCAGGCAGTGCAGAAAACTGGCACCAATTAGTAACTTATTGTGTGCAAAAGGGTTATGCCGGCTTAGAAAATTTAGCGCTTATCCCTGGTAGTGTTGGCGCGGCACCTATTCAAAACATAGGCGCATATGGAGTTGAACTGTCTGATGTTATTGAGCATGTAAATTGGTACGAGTTTGCAACGCAAACGCTTCATCAACTTTCACACGAGCAATGTCAATTCGGTTATCGCGATAGCGTTTTTAAACGCGAGAAGAGAGATAAAGGCATTATTACCCAAGTGTGTTTGAAACTACCAAAAGCTTGGCAGGCTAATATTAGTTATCAAGGGTTAGATAGTTTAAGCGCAGAAGCTACACCCGAACAAGTATACCAACGTGTAATTGAGGTAAGGCAAGCTAAATTACCTGATCCTAAGGTAAAGCCTAATGCGGGGAGTTTTTTTAAAAACCCTGTTGTTAGCCAACAAACCTACCAGCAATTAGTAAAGCACTATCCAACTATGCCAGCATATCAACAATCAACTACACAGGTGAAACTTGCAGCTGGCTGGTTAATTGAACAAGCTGGGCTCAAAGGCATTAAACAAAACGGTGTTGGCGTGCATGATAAACAAGCCCTTGTTTTAGTTAATCACGGTGAAGGAACAGGAGCCGCTATATATGAACTTGCGCGCAATATAAATCAACAAGTTTTTTCTAAGTTTGGTGTTTCGTTGCAGCCCGAGGTGCGTATAGTCTCGGCAAGTGGCTTAATTATCAAGGATGGCTTTAATGGCTAAATCAATTAAAGAACAACTTATTAGGGAGTTGGCTGCAGGTAAGTTTGTTTCTGGACAACTTATTGGTGAGTCTTTAGGCATTAGCCGAGCGGCAGTTTCTAAACAAATTGCGAGCTTAAATGAGATTGGTTTCGATATATTTAGTGTTACCGGAAAAGGCTATCGCTTAGCACAGCCTATTGCATTGGTTGATAAAACCAAGGTGCTCGCGGCGCTATCAACCAAGGCTTTAGCGAGTAAAGTTGAAGTACACTGTTTAATCGACTCAACTAATAATTTTTTGCTGCGTCGTTTACCTGATCATATTAAGCAGGGTCAAGTTTGTATTGCTGAACACCAAAGTGCAGGGCGGGGCAGAAGAGGTAAAGAATGGGTATCTCCGTTTGGATCTCATGTTTATATGTCGATGTATTGGTATTTAGAGCAAGGTATGTCGGCAGCTATGGGGTTAAGTGTTGTAGCGGCTATTGCAATAAGTGATGCGATAGAATCACTCTATCAAATAAAAGTGCAACTCAAGTGGCCTAACGATATTTATATTAACGAAAAAAAGCTTGCAGGTATTTTAATAGATCTAGAAGGGCAGGCATTAGAGCCAAGTCATTGTGTTATTGGCCTAGGGGTTAATGTGTCTATGCCAGAGCAAGCTTCCAGTAAAATTGATCAGCCGTGGACTGATTTACAAACTCATGTCTCAACACCCGTTGACCGTAATATATTAATTGCTGAAATTATTAGTAAACTTACAGAGCGCTTACATGAACACCAAGAACATGGCATTGTTAAAATGCTAGATCAGTGGTTTAAGCTAGATCTATACCTCAATAAACCTGTTAAATTAGTTGCGGGTGAGAAGGTCACTTACGGACTTTGCCGTGGTATTAACACCCAAGGGGCTCTATTGCTTGAAGTAGAACGCCAAATAAAGCCGGTTTATGGCGGCGAAGTGAGCTTAAGAAAGTGTTAGTACTGTTAGATGTTGGTAATACTCGTAGTAAATATGTTTGCATTACCAATAAAAACCGATCTACGGTTAATTATATTGAAAATAATCAACTCAACGAAGCATGGTTATCGCAAACATTTGAACATGCCGACAGGATTTTTCTTGCGAATGTTAATAATGAACAATTTACTGAAGTAATAAAAGGTTGGGCTAAGCGCAAAGCAATTACCTTTAAGCAATTACAAACACAGCAACAACAATTTGAACTACAATGTGCGTACCAAGCACCAAGTAAATTAGGAATTGATCGCTGGTTAGTAATGCTGGCGGCTAGTCAATTATTTCCGAAAAAAGCGTGCCTTGTTATTGATGCAGGTACAGCGACCACAATTGATGCCATTTCACCGCTAAGCCAACATCTTGGTGGTTGGATTTTACCCGGTATTGATATGCTTTATCATAGCCTGATAAACAATACCCAAAAAATTATTGCAGATAAAAGTGTACAACCAAGCTTAGCGCTGGGTAAAAACACCAGTGAATGTGTTAATAATGGTGCATGGGCAGCCACTGTTGGCGCTATTGAATTACAGTTTCAACAGCTAAAAACGCAGTTTGATGAAATAGAAATTGTGATTACAGGGGGGAATGGGTGCAAACTCTCGTCTCAATTAGCTTATCCTCATCATATTTTCGACGATCTTGTTTTTATCGGCATGCAACGTTTTAGTTGATAAAAAACGATAAAAGCGAGTTAACTTATGTATAACTTGAATAAAAAAACATCAATCAGGTAAAAAGCCACTATTTTTTACGATTTACGCTTGCAAGGGGCAAAACATTACACTAGAATTCGCTCCACTTAATGTAGTGCCGACTTAGCTCAGTTGGTAGAGCAACTGACTTGTAATCAGTAGGTCGCCAGTTCGACTCCGGCAGTCGGCACCATTAATACACAGTAAAGTGTGAACAAATTTGGAGGGGTTCCCGAGTGGCCAAAGGGATCAGACTGTAAATCTGACGGCTCAGCCTTCGGTGGTTCGAATCCACCTCCCTCCACCATTTTGTTGTGATAATTTGAGAGAATACGCGGACGTCGTATAGTGGTAATACCTTAGCCTTCCAAGCTAAAGCTGCGGGTTCGATTCCCGCCGTCCGCTCCAATCTTTTATCGGAATGCTGATATGGCTCAGTTGGTAGAGCGCACCCTTGGTAAGGGTGAGGTCGGCAGTTCGAATCTGCCTATCAGCACCATTCCTTTTGAGATTATTCTGTCAATTATCCACATCATTTAATTTTTTGTTAATCTACCTAGAGGTATTTTAAAATGGCTAAAGCAAAATTTGAACGTTCGAAACCACATGTAAACGTTGGTACAATCGGACACGTTGACCACGGTAAAACGACGTTAACAGCTGCAATCTCTGCGGTATTAACAAAAACTTACGGTGGTGAAGTAAGAGATTTCGCACAAATCGATAATGCTCCAGAAGAGCGTGAGCGTGGTATTACAATCAATACTTCTCACATCGAATATGATACAGAAATCCGTCACTATGCGCACGTAGACTGTCCAGGACATGCTGATTACATCAAAAACATGATCACAGGTGCTGCACAAATGGATGGCGCTATCTTAGTAGTTGCTGCTACCGATGGTCCAATGCCACAAACACGTGAGCACATCTTGTTATCACGTCAAGTTGGTGTTCCATACATCATCGTATTCATGAACAAGTGTGACATGGTTGATGACGAAGAATTATTAGAATTAGTAGAAATGGAAGTTCGTGAACTTCTTTCAGAATATGAATTCCCGGGTGATGACTTACCAGTAGTTCAAGGTTCAGCATTAGGCGCACTAAACGGTGAAGCTAAATGGGAAGAGAAAGTAATTGAGCTTGCTAACCACTTAGATACTTACATTCCAGATCCAGAGCGTGCAATTGATGGTGCATTCATCATGCCGATTGAAGATGTATTCTCAATTTCAGGTCGTGGTACAGTAGTAACAGGTCGTGTAGAGCGTGGTATCATCAAAGTAGGTGAAGAAGTTGAAATCGTAGGTATTCGCGATACAACTAAAACGACTTGTACTGGTGTAGAAATGTTCCGTAAATTGCTTGACGAAGGTCGTGCAGGTGAGAACTGTGGTATTTTATTACGTGGTACTAAGCGTGAAGACGTAGAGCGTGGTCAAGTATTATGTAAGCCAGGTTCAATTTCTCCTCATACTAAGTTTGAATCAGAAGTATACGTGTTAAGCAAAGATGAAGGTGGTCGTCATACACCATTTTTCAAAGGCTACCGTCCACAGTTTTACTTCCGTACAACAGACATTACAGGTGCAGTAGAATTACCTGAAGGTGTTGAAATGGTAATGCCAGGCGACAACTTAAAGTTTGTTGTAGAGCTAATCAACCCAGTAGCGATGGACGAAGGTTTACGCTTCGCTATCCGTGAAGGTGGTCGTACAGTTGGTGCTGGTGTAGTATCTAAAATCATCTCTTAATTGATGATTAGATAACCATCTAAACCTTAAAAAAGACGCTTCGGCGTCTTTTTTTGTATTTGCACTGCGATCTCTAGGGATTTATTCGTGATGATAAAATGGGTTAAGAAAAATAACTTAATAGACAATTTTTAGCAAATTTTGGCGAGGGCTCTCGATAACTGCTCCTGCGTTATTGTAATGGCATATATCCCTATTTGAGTGCGACGAAGCTGAAAGTCATACAGTTGGTGCTGGTGTAGTATCTAAAATTATATCTTAATTGATAATGTTTTAGGGCTCATCGAGCATGAAGAACAGGTCGCGAAAGCGGCCTTTTTTGTGTGATTTTTAATAGTACGAATAGCTTTGAATGCATAGAATTAGTGCTATTTATTATACCAGTTTCATTAATTGAAGAAATAATAATTGAGAGTATCGATTTCTTGAATTATACCAGTTTCATTAAATAAGGGACCTGCTTTATACGCAGTGAAAACAGTCAAATACAAGGCATTTACTTTCATCACTAGTTGTTCAGGGCAATTATGCTCCCGCATTGCCTACATAAGCCACATCCTTGTAGCGATAATTATAAAATAAATAACGCAGTAGTTGATTGTTTTAACCAGTAGAAATGAACACATAATTAGTGAGATTGGTATAACAGAAGAGACTTCTTAAATTGTGTATAAAAAGTGGTTGTTTATGAAGAGTGGTTGTTATATTTGAGTATGATGGAGTTTTTCAACAACGAGCTTACAGCATTGCATCGGGCTTCAATAGATTATCTTGTAAATTTCCCTTGAGTAAAATGATTGACTAAGTATAATAGCGCTTCACTTCTCGAGTATCTCTTAATTCCCTTTTGCAACTAAGATTCACCCGACAAGTGTAATTAAATTTTAGGGGTATAGTTCCAATTGGTAGAACAGCGGTCTCCAAAACCGACGGTTGGGAGTTCGAATCTCTCTACCCCTGCCATATTTTAAGAAGTAACGATTCGTTGCTTTGTTTTTTTAATGCTCATTATTGGGTGTATTGTCTAGCAGACAAGTTATTACAGGTCATTATTATGAATGCAAGTACAGAAAACCAACCAAGCGGTTCTCTTGACTCCTTAAAGTGGGGAGTTACTATCCTAATTTTAATAGGAGCTGTTGTTGGTAATTATATCTACGGCGATCAATCAGTGCTAATACGTGCTATTGCTGTTGTAGGCGCAATTATTGTTGCAGGTTTAATCGCAATTCAAACAGTAAAAGGCCGTGCTGCGGTTGATTTTGCTAAAGAAGCGCGTACAGAAATTCGTAAAGTGGTTTGGCCAACACGTCAAGAAGCTGTTCAAACTACAGGTATCGTAATAGTTGCTACCTTAATTATGTCGGTAATTCTGTGGGGGTTAGATTCTGTGTTATTTGAAGTGGTTGGCTTTATCACAGGGTTAAAGGTGTAATTATGACTGAAGAAATTACAAATAATGATGAGAGCGTTAACGATGACGAAAGCATCACACAAACAGAAAATAAAAATCCAAAGTTACGTTGGTATGTAGTACAAGCGTTTTCTGGTTATGAAGGTCGTGTTCAAAAAACATTGCTTGAGCATATTGAGATTAACAGCTTACAAGAAAAGTTTGGCCAAATACTCGTACCAACAGAAGAAATTGTTGAGATGCGTGCAGGTCAAAAGCGTAAAAGCGCTCGTAAATTTTTTCCTGGCTATGTGTTAGTTGAAATGGCGATGGATGAAGAAGCATGGCACTTAGTGAAAAGTGTACCTCGTGTACTTGGCTTTATTGGTGGTACGAGTGATCGCCCAGCGCCAATTACGCAAAAAGAGGCTGACAGAATTCTTCAGCGCTTAGAAGATTCAACTGATAAGCCTAAACCTAAAACATTGTTTGAAGTGGGTGAAGTTGTTCGCGTTATTGAAGGACCATTTGCAGACTTCAATGGTGTAGTTGAAGAGTTAGACTACGAGAAAAACAGAATTAAAGTATCAGTTCTTATTTTTGGTCGTTCAACACCTGTTGATCTTGAGTTTTCTCAGGTAGAAAAGGGTTAATTACACCAACTTCTAAATGGGTAAAATAGATTGAACAAAAATAAGTCAACATAAGACTTGAATCGGCAGCGAAGATTAATATATAATCCGCTGCCGATTTTTTTTGATAGACGTAAAGTTTATTAAGATATTCGGCATTATTTATTCACGGGGAGCTCGGCCGTTACGGTTGTTGTTATTTAATTAACAGGGCGTTTGTACCCAAATAGAGGAATTTTTAAAGATGGCTAAAAAAGTCACAGCTTTAATCAAGCTACAAGTAGCTGCTGGTGCAGCTAACCCGTCACCACCAGTTGGTCCTGCATTAGGTCAACACGGTGTGAACATCATGGAATTCTGTAAAGCGTTTAACGCAAAAACAGATTCTTTAGAAAAAGGCGCTCCAGTACCAGTAGTAATTACTGTATACAGTGACCGTTCTTTCACGTTCGAAACTAAAACACCACCAGCTGCATTTTTATTATTAAAAGCGGCAGGTCTTAAGAGCGGTTCAGGTCGTCCTAACACAGATAAAGTTGGTACTGTTACAACAGCACAACTTGAAGAAATTGTTAAGATGAAAGAACCTGATTTAACGGCTGGCTCTCTTGAAGCTGCTGTTCGTACCATTGCGGGTTCAGCTCGTTCAATGGGCTTAGTGGTGGAGGGTTAATCATGGCTAAATTATCGAAGCGCGCTCGTCTAGTTCGTGAAAAAGTAGACGTATTAAAGAATTATGAAATTAACGAAGCTTTTGCACTTTTAAAAGAATTAGCGACAGCTAAATTCAAAGAAAGTGTTGATGTTGCAGTTAATCTTGGTATTGATGCACGTAAATCAGACCAAAACGTTCGTGGCGCAACTGTACTACCAAATGGTACAGGTCGTGACGTACGTGTAGCTGTATTCACTCAAGGTGAAAATGCTGAAAAAGCAAAAGCTGCAGGTGCTGATATTGTTGGTATGGAAGACTTAGCTGAATTAGTTAAGAAAGGCGAAATGAACTTTGACGTTGTTATCGCTACTCCAGACGCAATGCGTGTTGTTGGCCAATTAGGTCAAGTATTAGGCCCACGTGGTTTAATGCCAAACCCTAAAGTTGGTACTGTAACACCTGACGTTGTAACAGCGATTAATAACGCTAAAGCAGGTCAAATTCGTTACCGCAACGACAAAAACGGTATCATCCATACTACTATCGGTAAGGTTGATTTTGAAGACGCTAAGTTGAAAGAAAACTTAGAAGCATTATTGGAAGCGCTTAAAAAAGCAAAACCAGCCAATGCTAAAGGTCAATTTATTAAGAAAATTTCTGTTTCAACTACAATGGGCGCTGGTGTTTCAGTTGACCAAAGTAGCTTGACACTTTAATTTTAGTAAAACTTCATATTTTTGAAGCTTTACATGGGCGAAATTATGAACTATAATTTCGCCCCTCAAAATTTGGTAGGAGTTATAGGTTATTATTCTTGTAATAACAGCACATAACCCCCGTCCAAGACCGTAGGTGTGTGCTTTTTGAACACTTAATGTCCTACGTAGATGGTGATTACCCAGTATTTCCTAAATTCTGGTCCTCGCCGTAACGGCCTAGAGCTTTTATTAGTTCTAGGGATTGTAAATGCCGGTTTATCCGGTTGAACCAGGAGTTAAAGCCAATGGCTATCAATCTTGATGACAAAAAAGCAATTGTTGCTGAAGTTCAAGAAGCTGCCAAAGGCGCTCAGTCAGCTGTAATCGCAGATTCTCGCGGTGTAGCAGTTGAAGCAATTACTGCCTTGCGTAAGCAAGCACGTGAAAACGGTGTATGGATGAAAGTTGTTCGTAACACGTTAGCACGTCGTGCAGTTGAAGGTACTGATTTTGCTTGTCTATCTGACAACTTTATTGGCCCTTCATTGATTGCATTTTCAAACGAGCATCCAGGTGCAGCAGCGCGTATTTTTTCAGACTTCGCTAAAACTAACGAAGCATTTGAATTAAAAGCAGCCGCATTTGAAGGCAACATCGTTGATGTGAAGGTACTTGCTAAGTTACCAACATACGACGAAGCTATTGCACGTTTAATGAGCGCTATGAAAGAAGCATCTGCAGGCAAGCTTGTCCGTACGATTGCTGCAATTCGCGATCAGAAAGAGCAAGAAGCGGCTTAATAACCAGGTTTATAAAGAACCTAAACTCGCTTTTTGTATTAGTAGTTATTAAAAATGGTCAAATGGCCGTTTATTGAAACAGGAAATTTAAAATGTCTATCTCTAAAGACGATATCCTAAACGCAATTGCTGAAATGTCAGTAATGGACGTAGTAGAATTAGTAGAAGCAATGGAAGAAAAATTCGGCGTATCAGCTGCTGCAGCTGTTGCTGTTGCTGGTGGTGACGCTGGTGGCGCTGCTGAAGAGCAAACTGAATTTGACGTAATCTTAACTGGTTTCGGCGAGAAGAAAGTTGCTGTAATCAAAGCAGTTCGTGGCGCTACAGGTTTAGGCCTTAAAGAAGCTAAAGACTTAGTTGAATCAGCACCTAAAGCTATTAAAGAAGGCGTTGAGAAAGCTGAAGCTGAAGAACTTAAGAAAGTTCTTGAAGAAGCAGGCGCTTCTGTTGAGCTTAAATAATCTGTTTTTAGCAGGTTAACTGCCTGAAAAGGCAATGGCTGGTGATTTAAACGTCACCGGCCTTTTTGCGCTAAAGTAAGTCGTTTTTCCAAGAGTCTATTATTTAGGTTTTTTTTTAAACGAAAACAGTGCATTATTTGATGTGTGATTACATCACTGCAATACCCTGTCTATACCAATTGGATTAGATAACCGGTGAAAATAGTATTTTTAACTCGTTATTTATTCCAATTGGTATTTTAAGGCAGATTCGGCCATAACCAGCAAGCTGAGGAACCCCATGGTTTACTCTTACTCTGAAAAGAAACGTATTCGTAAGGACTTTGGTAAAAGTGTACAAGTAATGGATTATCCATTTTTGTTATCGATCCAACTCGAATCTTTCCGTAAGTTTATAGATATTGATCCTACTGGTGAAGCGGGCCTTGAGGCAGCGTTTCGTTCTATTTTCCCAATTAAAGCATACTCAGGTAGCTCAGAATTACAATATGTGAGCTATCGATTAGGTGAACCATTATTTGATGTTAAAGAATGTCAAATTCGGGGTGTAACTTATTCAGCACCGCTTCGAGTCAAATTACGTTTAGTCGTTTATGACAAAGAAGCGCCTGCCGGTACAGTAAAAGACATTAAAGAACAAGAAGTATACATGGGTGAAATTCCTTTAATGACAGACAACGGTACGTTTGTTATTAACGGTACAGAGCGTGTAATTGTTTCTCAATTACATCGTTCACCAGGTGTATTCTTTGATCACGATAAAGGTAAAACACATTCTTCAGGAAAAGTGTTATATAACGCACGCGTTATTCCTTACCGTGGTTCATGGTTGGATTTTGAATTCGACCCTAAAGACAACCTATTTGTGCGAATTGACCGTCGTCGTAAATTACCAGCGTCGATCATTCTACGTGCACTAGAATATTCTACAGAGGAAATTCTAGACATTTTCTATGACACTACATCGTTTGAAATTAAAGGCGATAAGTTGATCATGGAACTTGTACCTGAGCGTTTACGTGGTGAAACGGCAACGTTTGATATCACAATGCCAGATGGTGACGTTGTTGTAGAACAAGGTCGTCGTATAACTGCTCGTCACATTCGTCAATTATCTAAAGGCAATGTTACGGAATTAGAAGTACCTGCTGAGTATATTGTTGGTAAAGTTTTATCTAAAGCTTACATTGACGAGTCAACAGGCGAAGTTATTGCAGAAGCGAATGCTGAGTTAACATTAGAGTTACTCGCTGAGTTAAGTCAAGCAGGGCATAAAGTACTTTCTACGTTATATATGAACGAATTTGATGTTGGTTCATATATGTCAAACACCTTGCGTGTTGACGCTTCAACTAACCGCTTAGAAGCGCTAGTTGAAATTTATCGTATGATGCGCCCAGGCGAGCCACCAACGAAAGATGCAGCTGAAACATTGTTTAATAACTTGTTTTTTGCACTAGAACGCTACGATTTATCAACTGTTGGTCGAATGAAATTCAACCGCCGTGTTGGTCGTGATGTTGAAACGGGTGAAGGCATCCTTTCAAAAGAAGACATCATTGAAGTGATGAGAACCTTAATTGGTATTCGTGACGGCAAAGGCGAAGTTGATGATATTGATCACTTAGGTAACCGTCGTATACGTTCAGTTGGCGAAATGGCTGAAAACCAATTCCGTGTTGGTCTTGTTCGTGTTGAGCGTGCTGTTCGTGAGCGTTTAAGTCTTGGCGATTTAGATGCAATTATGCCGCAAGATTTGATCAATGCTAAGCCTATCTCTGCTGCAGTAAAAGAATTTTTTGGTTCTTCACAATTGTCTCAATTTATGGATCAAAACAACCCATTATCAGAAGTTACGCATAAACGCCGTATTTCTGCTTTAGGTCCGGGTGGTTTAACACGTGAACGTGCTGGTTTTGAAGTACGTGACGTACATCCAACCCATTATGGTCGTGTTTGTCCAATTGAAACACCGGAAGGTCCAAACATTGGTTTGATCAACTCGTTATCTTGTTACGCTCGTACAAATGACTATGGTTTCTTAGAAACGCCATATCGTCGTATTGTAGACGGTGTTGTAACTGATGAAGTTGATTATTTATCAGCAATTGAAGAGGGTAACTTTGTTATCGCTCAAACAACTGCTGATTTAGATGAAAACGGTAAGTTAGTTGACGGGCTTGTACAGTGTCGTCATAAAAATGAATTTACCTTGATGTCAGCAGACCAAGTTCAATATATGGATGTGTCTCCTCAACAGATCGTTTCTGTTGCTGCGTCATTAATTCCGTTCCTAGAGCATGATGATGCTAACCGTGCCTTGATGGGATCGAACATGCAACGTCAAGCCGTACCTACATTAAAAGTGGATAAGCCACTTGTTGGTACCGGTATGGAAAAAATTGTTGCTGTTGACTCTGGTGTAACGGAAGTTGCGAAACGTGGTGGTGTTGTTTCTTATGTAGACGCTTCACGTATCGTTGTTAAAGTAAATGAAAATGAAATGCTTGCGGGTGAAGCGGGTATTGATATTTATAACTTAACTAAGTACACACGTTCAAACCAAAATACTTGTATTAATCAACGTCCAAATTGTCGTGTAGGTGAACCAGTTGTTCGTGGTGATGTTTTAGCCGATGGTCCTTCAACCGATATGGGTGAATTGGCACTTGGTCAAAACATGCGTATCGCGTTCATGCCTTGGAATGGTTACAACTTTGAAGATTCAATGTTGCTTTCTGAGCGTGTTGCGCAAGAAGATCGCTTTACCACTATTCATATTCAAGAGTTAACTTGTATTGCACGTGATACTAAATTAGGCTCTGAAGAAATTACTTCAGATATTCCTAACGTTGGTGAATCGGCGCTTTCAAAACTTGATGAAGCGGGTGTTGTATACATTGGTGCTGAAGTTAACGGCGGTGATATCTTAGTGGGTAAAGTTACTCCTAAAGGTGAAACGCAGTTAACACCAGAAGAAAAACTTTTACGCGCAATTTTTGGTGAAAAAGCGGCTGATGTTAAAGATAGCTCTTTACGAGTACCAAATGCTGTATCAGGTACTATTATCGATGTTCAAATTTTCACTCGTGATGGTGTTGAAAAAGATAAGCGTGCAGTTGAAATTGAAGAAATGCAGCTTAAAGAAGTTAAGAAAGATTTAGGCGATGAGTTCTCTATCTTAGAAGATGGTATTTATGCTCGTGCTAAAAAACTTTTACTTTCTGCAGGATTAAACGATTCTGATTTAAACAGCATGTCTCGCGATAAGTGGTTAGTACAAAACTTAGCAAATGAAGAAGACCAATCGGCGCTTGAACAAATTGCTGAGCAGTACGACAACATTAAAGCTGACTTCGATAAAAAATATGAAGTTAAGCGTCGTAAGATAACGCAAGGTGATGATTTAGCACCAGGCGTATTAAAAATTGTTAAGGTTTACTTAGCGGTTAAGCGTCGTATCCAACCAGGTGATAAAATGGCTGGTCGTCATGGTAACAAAGGTGTTATTTCAAACGTAGTACCTGTTGAAGATATGCCATACGATGAGCACGGTGTGCCGGTTGATATCGTGTTAAACCCATTGGGTGTTCCATCGCGTATGAACATTGGTCAGATTTTAGAAACTCACTTAGGTATGGCAGCACGCGGTATCGGTGAAAAAATCAACCGTATGTTAGAAGAACAGCGTGAATTGTCTAAACTTCGTGCCTTTATAAAAGAAGTGTATGAATTAGGTGAGTCTCGTCAAGAAGTTGATATAGATAGCTTCTCTGATGATGAGATTTTACGCTTAGCAAACAACTTACGTGCAGGTCTTCCAATTGCTACACCAGTATTTGATGGTGCAAGCGAGCGTGAAATTAAAGACTTATTCAAGCTTGCAGATATGCCTGAAAGCGGTCAGTTTACATTAACTGATGGTCGTACAGGTCGTGAGTTTGAGCGTCCAGTAACTGTTGGCTACATGTATATGTTAAAACTTAACCATTTAGTTGATGACAAAATGCATGCTCGTTCAACGGGTTCTTATAGCTTAGTAACCCAACAACCACTTGGCGGTAAAGCGCAATTTGGTGGTCAGCGTTTCGGTGAGATGGAAGTATGGGCATTAGAAGCCTATGGTGCTGCCTATACACTACAAGAAATGCTAACGGTGAAATCAGATGATGTTAATGGTCGTACCAAAATGTATAAAAACTTGGTTGACGGTGATCATCGTATGGAACCGGGAATTCCTGAATCATTCAACGTGTTGTTGAAAGAGATCCGCTCGTTAGGTATTAACATCGAGTTAGATCAGGAATAAGCATAAAGCTTCGTTGCTGAACGTATCAGTACATGGACAAGAGCAAATTATTGCTCTTGTCCGAAGGTTAACTCCGACAGGAGATAGAGTGTGAAAGATTTACTTAAGTTTCTTAAGCAACAGAATCAGACAGAAGAGTTCGATGGTATACGCATCGGATTAGCATCACCAGATATGATCCGCTCATGGTCATTTGGTGAAGTGAAGAAACCTGAGACGATTAATTATCGTACTTTTAAGCCAGAGCGTGACGGTTTATTCTGTGCGCGCATCTTTGGTCCAGTTAAAGACTATGAATGTCTTTGTGGTAAGTATAAACGTCTTAAGCATCGTGGTGTTATTTGTGAGAAATGTGGCGTTGAAGTTACATTGACTAAAGTTCGTCGTGACCGTATGGGTCATATCGAATTAGCAAGCCCAGTTGCACATATTTGGTTTTTGAAATCATTACCATCGCGTATTGGTTTATTACTTGATATGACGTTGCGTGATATTGAACGCGTATTATATTTTGAATCTTATGTTGTTACCGAACCAGGTATGACAACGTTAGAAAAAAGCCAAATACTAACAGAAGAAGAGTACCTTGATGCGTTAGAAGAACACGGTGACGAGTTCGACGCAAAAATGGGTGCTGAAGCTGTGTTAGCATTACTTCAACAAATCGATTTAGATGCTGAAGTTGCGCAAATGCGTGAAGAATTACCAGAAATTGGTAGTGAAACGAAACGTAAAAAAATTACTAAACGTTTAAAGTTAATGGAAGCGTTTGCTCAGTCTGGTAACAAACCAGAGTGGATGATCATGTCGGTTTTACCAATTTTACCGCCAGACTTACGTCCATTAGTACCACTTGATGGTGGTCGCTTTGCAACGTCTGACTTAAACGATTTATATCGTCGTGTAATTAACCGTAATAACCGTTTGAAGCGTTTATTAGACTTAATAGCACCAGATATTATCGTACGTAACGAAAAACGTATGTTACAAGAGTCTGTTGATGCGTTATTAGATAATGGCCGTCGTGGTAGAGCTATTACTGGTTCTAACAAACGTCCATTAAAATCACTTGCTGATATGATCAAAGGTAAGCAAGGTCGTTTCCGTCAAAACTTACTTGGTAAGCGTGTTGACTATTCAGGCCGTTCTGTAATTACTGTAGGTCCTACATTACGATTACATCAGTGTGGTCTTCCTAAGAAAATGGCACTTGAGCTATTCAAACCATTTATCTACGGTAAATTAGAAGCTCGTGGTTTAGCGACGACAATTAAAGCGGCTAAAAAACTAGTAGAACGTGAAGGCGCTGAAGTATGGGATGTGTTAGACGAAGTTATTCGTGAACATCCAGTAATGCTTAACCGTGCACCTACACTTCATAGATTAGGTATTCAGGCATTTGAACCTGTGTTGATTGAAGGTAAAGCTATTCACCTTCATCCATTAGTATGTGCGGCTTATAACGCCGATTTCGATGGTGACCAAATGGCGGTACATGTACCGTTAACTATCGAAGCTCAGCTAGAAGCTCGTGCTTTAATGATGTCGACTAACAACGTATTGTCACCAGCAAACGGTGATCCTATTATTGTACCTTCACAGGATGTTGTATTAGGTCTTTATTACTTAACGCGTGATCGTATCAACGGTTTAGGCGAAGGCATGATTTTCGCCGACACTAAAGAAGCTGAAAAAGCATATCGCACTGGTGTAGCTGAATTACATGCTCGCGTTAAAATACGTATAACTGAACATACACGTAATAAAGAAGGCGAGTTAGAAGCTAAAACAACACTACGTGATACTACAGTAGGTCGTGCAATTTTATGGCAGGTTTGTCCTAAAGGCTTACCATATGACTTAATTGATCAGCCATTAGGCAAAAAGCCTATTTCTCGATTAATTAACCATGCTTATCGTAACCTTGGTTTAAAAGACACTGTTATTTTTGCTGACCATATTATGTACACCGGTTTCCATTATGCGATGATCGCGGGTGCGTCTGTTGGTATCGACGATATGGTTATTCCTGATGCGAAATATACTATTATCGAAGCTGCAGAAGAAGAAGTTGCTGAAATTCAAACACAGTTTGAACAAGGTCTTGTAACTGCAGGTGAAAAATATAACAAAGTTATTGATATTTGGTCTTCTGCTAACGAGAAAGTATCGAAAGCAATGATGGATAACTTGTCGAAAGAACAAGTGATGAATCGTGATGGCGAAATGGAAGAGCAAGATTCTTTCAACTCAATCTTTATGATGGCTGACTCTGGTGCTCGTGGTAGTGCCGCTCAGATCCGTCAGTTAGCAGGTATGCGTGGCTTGATGGCTAAACCAGATGGTTCAATCATCGAAACACCAATTACTGCTAACTTCCGTGAAGGTTTGAACGTATTACAATACTTCATCTCAACGCATGGTGCGCGTAAAGGTTTGGCCGATACTGCACTTAAAACAGCTAACTCGGGTTACTTAACTCGTCGTTTAGTTGATGTTGCGCAAGATTTAGTTGTTACAGAGCATGACTGTGGTACACACGACGGTTTATTAATGACACCATTAATTGAAGGTGGTGATGTTGTTGAGCCATTACGCGAACGTGTATTGGGTCGTGTTGTTGCAGAAGATGTTGTGATTCCAGGTACAGAAGAAGTGTTACTTCCACGTAACACCTTAATTGACGAAAACTTATGTGATGTAATTGAAGAACATTCAGTGGATCAAATAAAAGTACGTTCGATTATTACTTGTCAAAATGACTTCGGTATTTGTGCATACTGTTATGGACGTGACTTGGCTCGTGGTCATATGATCAACCAAGGTGAAGCCATTGGTGTTGTAGCTGCTCAATCAATTGGTGAGCCGGGTACACAGTTAACCATGCGTACGTTCCATATTGGTGGTGCTGCTTCTCGAGCTTCTGCCGAAAACAACGTACAAGTTAAGAACTCAGGTACTATTAAGTTACAAAATGCTAAATTTGTGACTAACTCTGCTGACCACTTGGTGATTACATCACGTTCATCAGAAATTACCATTATTGATGAATTAGGTCGTGAGAAAGAGCGTTATAAAGTACCTTATGGTGCTGTGCTTTCTAAGAAAGACGGTGAAGCAGTTGAAGCTGGCTCTGTTATCGCTAACTGGGACCCGCATACGCATCCAATTATTACGGAAGTGGGCGGTAAGGTTCAATTTGTTGAGCTTGTTGACGGCGTAACTATGGTTCGTCAAACAGATGACTTAACTGGTTTATCTTCAGTAGTTGTTACTGATATTGGTCAACGTAACAGTGCGGGTAAAGAAATGCGCCCAATGGTTAAGTTAGTTGATGCTAAAGGTAATGACGTAATGATTGCTGGTACAGATATTCCAGCACAATACTACTTACCAGGTAACGCTATTGTTAACTTAGAAGATGGTGCCGAAGTTAATATCGGTGATGCGTTAGCACGTATCCCACAAGCGAGTTCAAAAACTCGTGATATTACGGGTGGTCTACCTCGAGTTGCTGATTTATTTGAAGCACGTAAGCCTAAGTTACCAGCAATACTTGCTGAAAAAACAGGTATTATTAGCTTCGGTAAAGAAACTAAGGGCAAAGTACGTCTGTTAATTACTCAGCCTAGTGGTGAAGTATATGAAGAAATGATCCCTAAAGTACGTCAATTGAACGTATTTGAAGGTGAGTCGGTTCAAATTGGTGAGGTTATTGCCGATGGTCCTGAGTCTCCTCATGATATTCTTCGCTTACGTGGTGTTGCACCAGTAGCTAACTATATTGTTAACGAAGTACAAGAAGTTTACCGCTTACAAGGTGTTAAGATTAACGATAAGCATATTGAAGTTATCGTACGTCAAATGATCCGTAAGTGTGAAATTTTAGATGCTGGCGATTCTGAGTTCTTAAAAGGTGAGCAAATTGAAGTTGCACGAGTGAAAATTGCAAACCGTGAACTTGAAGCTGCAGGTAAACGTCCGGCTGAATTTGAAATGCAAATGATGGGTATTACAAAAGCATCACTTGCGACAGAATCGTTCATTTCAGCGGCATCTTTCCAAGAAACAACACGTGTATTAACTGAAGCTGCTGTTGCAGGTAAGAAAGATAATTTACGTGGCTTGAAAGAAAACGTTATTGTTGGTCGCTTAATCCCAGCAGGTACAGGTTATGCTTATCACCAAGAGCGTGCGCGCAAACGTCTTGCCGCAAATGCTGTTGTTGAAGAAGTAACTGTTTCAGCTGACGATGCAGCACAAGCATTAACTGATGCATTAAATGCTGACGATTAAGTCAGGCATTTGTATGAAGGTATCAAATTTAACCTGTCAAAACAGTACTAAGACTTGACAGGTTAAAGCTTGACCTATAGAATTCCGCGACCTTATATTCTGTACTTCGTGTACTTATATATTAAGGTTGCGGTTTTTCACGTTTATAAGCGGGTAATTTGGCAAACTTAGTCAATTAATATTACCCATTGTTTTAATTAATCAGGAGCTATAATGGCAACTATTAACCAATTGGTACGTAAACCACGTGTCAGACAGGTACAAAAAAGTAACGTTCCAGCGTTACAAGCTTGTCCACAACGTCGTGGCGTATGTACTCGTGTGTATACAACTACACCAAAGAAACCAAACTCAGCACTACGTAAAGTTGCTCGTGTTCGTTTAACTAACGGCTTCGAAGTAGCATCTTACATTGGTGGTGAAGGTCACAACTTACAAGAGCATAGCGTTATTTTGATTCGCGGTGGTCGTGTTAAAGATTTACCAGGTGTGCGTTATCACACTGTTCGTGGCGCACTTGATTGTTCAGGTGTAAACGATAGAAGACAAGGCCGTTCTAAATACGGTGCTAAACGACCTAAATCTTAAGTTTCCCTTTCTTTAGCGTATAGTAGCTAAATGATAAGAAACGTTAAGTAAGGCCAAATTACTAATTTTATATTTTGGATTAATCCTGAATACAACGGAGAATTAAGATGCCAAGAAGACGCGTCGTTGGGCAACGTAAAATATTGCCAGATCCTAAGTTCCATAATGAACTTTTAGCAAAATTCATCAACATCCTTATGGTTGATGGTAAAAAATCTACTGCAGAAAAAATCGTTTACGGTGCATTAGACATTTTAACTGAAAAAAATTCTGAAAAAACTCACTTAGAGCTTTTTGAAGAAGCTTTAGATAACATCCGTCCACAAGTCGAAGTTAAGTCTCGTCGTGTTGGTGGTTCTACTTATCAAGTACCAGTTGAAGTACGTCCAGTGCGTCGTAACGCACTAGCCATGCGTTGGTTAGTTGAAGCAGCTCGTAAACGTGGTGAAAAATCAATGGCTCAGCGCCTTGCTAACGAAATGCTAGATGCATCAGATAGCAAAGGTTCAGCGGTTAAGAAACGTGAAGACGTTCACCGTATGGCCGAAGCGAACAAAGCATTCGCTCACTATCGCTGGTAATCACGATAGTATAAAACCAGATAGCGTAGTTGTTGATTTAATCGTCTACAATTACGCTTTTCTACTATAGAGATATTTAATCAGGCTATAGTCTAATAATTTTAATAAGTAACGCTGAAATTATTTGAATATATCTTTTAAGTTTAGTACTGAGGAATAATTAGTGGCTCGTATCACCCCTATTGAGCGTTACCGAAATATTGGTATTTGTGCGCACGTAGATGCAGGTAAAACGACAACAACTGAACGTATTTTGTTCTATACAGGTCTATCCCATAAACTTGGTGAAGTGCATGATGGCGCGGCAACAATGGACTGGATGGAGCAAGAGCAAGAGCGTGGGATCACAATTACTTCGGCAGCCACTACCTGTTTTTGGAAAGGTATGGATGGGCAGTTTGAAAACCATCGCGTTAACATTATTGATACGCCAGGGCACGTTGACTTTACCATAGAAGTAGAACGCTCGTTGCGTGTACTTGATGGTGCTGTACTGGTGTTATGTGGCTCGTCAGGCGTTCAGCCACAAACAGAAACCGTTTGGCGACAAATGGAAAAGTATGCAGTACCTCGTATGGTCTTTGTGAACAAAATGGACCGTACAGGCGCAAACTTTCTAAATGTAGTTGACCAGCTAGGCACACGTTTAGGTGCTAATGCAGTACCTATTCAGTTACCAATAGGTGCTGAAGAAGAATTTAGAGGCGTTGTTGACCTAATTAAAATGAAAGCAATTAACTGGAATGAGTCTGACCAAGGTATGACATTTACCTATGAGCCAATTCCAGAAGATATGCAAGCGCTTGCAGAAGAGTGGCATGAAAAGCTAGTGTCAGAAGCTGCGGAAGCGAACGACGAATTAATGGATAAATACCTTGAAGAAGGCGATTTAACCGAAGAAGAAATTAAAAACGCATTACGCCAACGTACTATTAATAACGAAGTTATTCTTTGTACGTGTGGTTCCGCCTTTAAAAATAAAGGTGTACAAGCTGTTTTAGATTGTGTTGTTGAATATTTACCATCGCCAACAGAAGTGGCTGCAATTACTGGTATTAATAACGACAAAAATGAAACAGAAGGGGTACGCGAGGCTGATGATAAAGCACCATTTTCAGCACTAGCATTTAAGATTGCGACAGACCCTTTTGTAGGAACGTTAACCTTTTTTAGGGTGTATTCAGGTGTAGTGAAAACTGGCGACAGCGTTTTCAACCCGATCAAAGGAAAAAAAGAGCGATTTGGGCGGATTGTACAAATGCACTCTAACGACCGTCAGGAAATAAAAGAAGTACATGCGGGTGATATTGCTGCCGCAATTGGTCTGAAAGACGTAACTACAGGTGACACTTTGTGTGATCCTAACCATGTAATTACGCTTGAGCGTATGATTTTCCCAGAACCAGTGATCTCAATAGCGGTAGAGCCTAGAACGGTTGCTGACCAAGAGAAAATGGGTGTTGCACTAGGTAAACTCGCAGCCGAAGACCCATCATTCCATGTTGAGACTGATGAAGAAACAGGTCAAACCATTATTTCAGGTATGGGTGAATTACACCTAGACATTCTAGTTGAAAGAATGAAGCGTGAATTTAGTGTTGACTGTAATGTGGGTAAACCGCAGGTTTCTTACCGTGAAACCATTCGTAAAGCGGTAGAAGTTGAAGGTAAGTTTGTACGTCAATCTGGTGGTAAAGGGCAATTTGGTCATGTATGGCTGAAAATGGAGCCGCTACCAGAAGGTCAAGGCTTCGAATTTGTGAATGAAATTGTTGGTGGCAGTGTACCTAAAGAATACATACCAGCAATTGAGAAAGGCTGTAGAGAACAAATGGACTCCGGTGTATTAGCTGGGTTCCCAATGCTAGACGTGAAAGTGACACTTTATGATGGTTCATTCCATGAGGTTGACTCTAATGAAATGGCATTTAAGGTTGCTGCATCTATCGGTTTTAGAAATGGTGCGCTAGAAGCCAACCCAGTTATGCTTGAACCTATGATGAAAGTTGAAGTAACCACTCCTGAAGAAAACATGGGGGATGTGGTTGGAGACTTAAATCGTCGTAGAGGTATTATCGATGGTATGGATGAAGGCTTTGGCGGGCTTAGAATTGTAAATGCCTTAGTACCTTTAGCTGAAATGTTTGGTTATGCAACAGACTTAAGAAGTGCAACCCAGGGGCGCGCTTCATACTCAATGGAGTTTAAGCAGTATAACGAAGCACCAAAAGCAGTAGCACAATCAATAATTGAAGGGCGTGGTGGTGTTATCTAGCACGCTTTAACCAAAGTTGAGGTTTAAACTTTGGTACAAAATTTTGAGTTATGAAAAATGATTTTTATAACTCAATGTAAAACAAGCTCCCAGTGAGTTTGTTCTAAGGTTAAACATTTACCATTATTTTGACAAGGGCTTGTACCTTAACTAGAATAAACGGTTAAATGCGACATCTTTTAACTCTCGCTGAGAGGATAAATAATTTAATTTAATTGATATCTTTTTAAGGTAATTGAAAATGGCTAAAGCAAAATTTGAACGTTCAAAACCACATGTAAACGTTGGTACAATTGGACACGTTGACCACGGTAAAACGACGTTAACAGCTGCAATCTCTGCGGTATTAACAAAAACTTACGGTGGTGAAGTAAGAGATTTCGCACAAATCGATAATGCTCCAGAAGAGCGTGAGCGTGGTATTACAATCAATACTTCTCACATCGAATATGATACAGAAATCCGTCACTATGCACACGTAGACTGTCCAGGACATGCTGATTACATCAAAAACATGATCACAGGTGCTGCACAAATGGATGGCGCTATCTTAGTAGTTGCTGCTACCGATGGTCCAATGCCACAAACACGTGAGCACATCTTGTTATCACGTCAAGTTGGTGTTCCATACATCATCGTATTCATGAACAAGTGTGACATGGTTGATGACGAAGAATTATTAGAATTAGTAGAAATGGAAGTTCGTGAACTTCTTTCAGAATATGAATTCCCGGGTGATGACTTACCAGTAGTTCAAGGTTCAGCATTAGGCGCACTAAACGGTGAAGCTAAATGGGAAGAGAAAGTAATTGAGCTTGCTAACCACTTAGATACTTACATTCCAGATCCAGAGCGTGCAATTGATGGTGCATTCATCATGCCGATTGAAGATGTATTCTCAATTTCAGGTCGTGGTACAGTAGTAACAGGTCGTGTAGAGCGTGGTATCATCAAAGTAGGTGAAGAAGTTGAAATCGTAGGTATTCGCGATACAACTAAAACGACTTGTACTGGTGTAGAAATGTTCCGTAAATTGCTTGACGAAGGTCGTGCAGGTGAGAACTGTGGTATTTTATTACGTGGTACTAAGCGTGAAGACGTAGAGCGTGGTCAAGTATTATGTAAGCCAGGTTCAATTTCTCCTCATACTAAGTTTGAATCAGAAGTATACGTGTTAAGCAAAGATGAAGGTGGTCGTCATACACCATTTTTCAAAGGCTACCGTCCACAGTTTTACTTCCGTACAACAGACATTACAGGTGCAGTAGAATTACCTGAAGGTGTTGAAATGGTAATGCCAGGCGACAACTTAAAGTTTGTTGTAGAGCTAATCAACCCAGTAGCGATGGACGAAGGTTTACGCTTCGCTATCCGTGAAGGTGGTCGTACAGTTGGTGCTGGTGTAGTATCTAAAATCATCTCTTAATTGATGATTAGATAACCATCTAAACCTTAAAAAAGACGCTTCGGCGTCTTTTTTTGTATTTGTACTGCGATCTCTAGGGATTTATTCGTGATGATAAAATGGGTTAAGAAAAATAGCTTAATAGACAATTTTTAGCAAATTTTGGCGAGGGCTCTCGATAACTGCTCCTGCGTTATTGTAATGGCATATATCCCTATATGAATGCGACGAAGCTGAAAGTCGTACAGTTGGTGCTGGTGTAGTATTTAAAATTATATCTTAATTGATAATGTTTTAGGGCTCATCGAGCATGAAGAACAGGTCGCGAAAGTGGCCTTTTTTGTGTGTGATATTTATTTTTAGTTAAATACTTTTAAATGGTATTAATTGTAACTTGAGAGGATATCCAACGGAGCATAATTTTTGCTTCATTAAACGCTTTAAAGCGAGGTTGCCTTAATGCAGCATATTAATTCTGTTTGAACAAATAAGTATCTAATAGAATATACTATCGATTTTAGACTATTTGTCCTACAATCAATCTAGTAGTGAGTATTGTAAACGAATCAGTGGATATTATGGATGATAATTAATGGCTAGTAATAACGTTGTTTTAGACCAAGAGATTAATATTTTAATTGTAGACGATGAGCCAGATAGCCTGGTTATATTGGCGTCTTTGCTTGATGGACTAGGCGTGGTAATTTCAGCTTCTTCTGGAGAAGAGGCTTTAGTGTTAGCAAAAAAACATCAGCCAAGTATTGCAATACTAGATATTGAAATGAGTGGTATAAATGGCATTGAATTATGTGAAATGCTAAAAGCTGATCCAAACACTGCTGATGTATCTGTGATTTTTATTACTAGTCATACTGAGGCTAATATTGAGTATAAAGCATTAGAAATCGGTGGCGTCGATTTCATTTCTAAGCCTTTAGATGGAAAGATTTGCCGTCAACGCATTAAAAATCATATCGAACTTAAAAAGGCGAGCGAAGCGCTTCAACATGCTGAAAATGTGTCATTTAAAGAAAAAGAGAGATTTAGAGTTACTTTAAACTCAATAGGAGATGCTGTAATTGCTACAGATGCCCAAGGTTTAATAACTTACATGAACCCTATTGCTGAACACATGACTGGTTGGTTAATGAAGTCTGCACTATCTAGAAAAATAGAAGATGTAATGACGCTACGCGATGCAGAAACTAAAGCAACCGTTATTAACCCTATAAGATTAGCGTTAGAACAAAACCGTATTGTTGGTTTAGCGCTAAATTGTCAATTAGTGAGCCGAGATAATGTTGTTTATCGCGTGGAAGATTCGGCATCACCCATTAAACATAAAAATCGAATCATAGGTGCTGTAATCGTTTTTCATGATGTGAGTGAAGCAGTTGCCATGGCAGTAAAAATGAACCATATCGCTAACCACGATCAGCTAACAGACCTACCTAATCGTGTGCTCCTGCATGACAGAATCACAACAAGCATAAATATAGCCCAAACGAATCAATCAGCAATAGCATTATTGTTAATCGATATAGATCGCTTTATGTTAATTAACGACTCTGTTGGTCATTATGAAGGTGATAGAATCATTCAAATGATGGCTAAACGGCTAGTAAAGTTTAAAGCAGCAGCGAGCACATTAGCACGAATAGGGGGTGATGAGTTTGTACTTTTAGTCCCTAATATTAACAAATACACCGACGTGGATAATATTGCTGAAAATATTGTTGAAGCGTTCAGAGCTCCCTTTGTTATTAATGATCAAGAATATAAGTTAACGGTTAGTATTGGTATAAGCTTATATCCGTTTGATGCTAATTCTGAAGAAAGAATGATGCGCCACGCTGATGTTGCAATGTATCGAGCGAAAGAACAAGGGCGTGATCAGCATTGTTTTTTTTCTAATGAATTAGAAACCACATTACTTCAACGGCATAATATTGAAACCGTACTAAGAGAAGCAATTAAAACAGATGCTTTAGAGGTGCACTTTCAGCCTCAGATAGACTTGTCTAATGGAAAGATAGTAGCGGCAGAAGCGCTGGCACGTTTAAAGCATCAGGGTTCATACATTCCTCCGTTAGACTTTATTCCAGTTGCAGAAGAAGTTGGTTTAATAAATAGGCTGGGTGAGCAAGTTCTACTAAAAAGCTGCCAAACGGCATACCGTTGGCAAGCTGCTGGTCATCGAATTAAAGTTGCTGTTAATATAGCACCAAAGCAATTGTCTAGCCCTGAGTTTTACGATCAAGTTATTGATATATTATCTAAAACAAAACTACCCGCTAAGTATTTGGAATTAGAAGTAACCGAAAGTGCGTTAATGCACGATCTTGAAGCAACTAAGTTATTACTTCAGCGATTTAGGCAAGCAGGAATTTCTATCGCAATTGATGACTTTGGCACGGGCTATTCCAGTCTTTCTTATTTAAGGCTTTTTAACGTTCATACATTAAAAATAGATCAGTCATTTGTGTTTGATATGTTAAAGGATGAGCAAAGCCTGAGTATTGTTAAAGCAATTATAGGGTTAGCAAACGCGCTTAGTCTAACAATAATCGCCGAAGGTATTGAAACAGAAAAGCATAGCCTATCGCTAACAGAGCTAGGTTGTGATATAGGTCAGGGATATTTTTACAGTAAGCCACTTATCGCCAGTAATTTTGAGCAACTACTACTTAACAACATAGAGAGTAATAATGGGTTTTAAAAAAACAGTAAGTGAGCGATCTAACGCTTTTATTCCTTTGCTCGCGATTACTTTTATATTGTTTGTTGCCATTATCATTAAACTACAAGATCAACGCCAAATTGAAGCCACCCAATTAAACATTACTCAAATATTATCGAGTGTATATTCTGAGCAAGAAGATATCTTGAATGCTTTCCTCGACCGACAACACCGGCATTTAAATTTTTTGTCAGAAACTCCACCAATTCATGAAATTAACCAAGCTAATATTAGTAATACTATTGGTCTAGATACTGAGGATAATGATTTGTGGAAAAGTCGGTTAGCTTCTATCTTTTCATCTTTAGTACACAATTATTCTGATGTTCTTCAAGTAAGGTTAATTGATGCTACTACAGGTTATGAATTAGTGAGAGTTGATAAAGTAGGACAAGATATTAAGCGTATTATGTCAACAAAATTGCAAGATAAAAGCGATACCGACTATTATCAGCACACTATTAGGTTAGCAAAAGATACGGCATATGTTTCAGAGCTAGATTTAAACAGAGAGAATGGCAAAATAGAATACCCGATAAAGCCAACAATTAGGTTTGCTTTACCTGTGTTTGATGAATCGAACCAGCTGCATGCGTTGTTGATTATTAATACATCCGCTCAAAAATTACTTGTACAATTACAAGCTGCGAGTAATAAGCGCGACGCACAATTTTCACTACTAGATCAATACAGAAATATAATAGCTCACCCTAATAAAAACTATCGATTTACTAAAGATTTATCTCCGGAATTAACCTGGGATAAACTTTATAGCGCTCAGCCTTGGTTTGCTAATACGCTTAAAATAACTAAGGAACGTAACAATACTGATAATTACATTACACAATTTAATGAACTAACCTTTGCTAAAGCTGAAGTGGGCGGTGCTTTCCAATTTACTTTTGTAAACTCGATTACAGAAAATCAATTTGACGAAATGCTCTTAGAAAGAAGGCTTTCTAGCTTAGGGTACCTTGTCATTATCCTTGTTGTTTTTATTATAATTTTAACTATTTTACTCTTTTATATTCGAAGTGCTGCTGAACTACGTAAAACACGAACAGAATTTGCAGCAATTATAGAAGGGGCTTCCGATGGTATTATTGCGATTAACGATGAATTTATAATTGAAAGTTATAATGCGGCAGCCTTAAAGTATTTTCCAGAACTCGGTGGGGATAAACCGAGTAAAGAATTACTAGATCTCTCTAGTTTTACAGCAGACTTTGTAGACAAATTGATTCAACCTAGCAGTAATAACAATCTGCAAATCAAATCAACTGATAATGCTGCTGATTTACAGGTAAAAATGTCGCCCATTGTAAATAATAATAATATAAAAATAGGTAACGCATTATTTATTCAAGATATCTCAGAACAAATAAAATATGAACATGAAATACAGGAAATAAATTCATCGCTAGAGCAGCAAATTTTAGCGAGAACTGCCGAATTAGAGCTAGCACGCGAGAAAGCAGTTAATGCATCAAACATTAAAAGCCAATTTGTTTCAACCATTAGTCATGAAATGCGTACTCCGCTAAATGGTATACTGGGCTCATTAAGCTTAATGGCTAAAGAACGTCACGACGAACATATCAACTCATTACTCGATATGATGAACTTAAGCGCTTCAGCCCTTAGTACCTTAATTAATGATGTTTTAGACTTATCAAAAATTGAAGCTGGAAAACTGGAAATAGTCGTCGACGAATGCAATGTGATCACGGCCATTGAAGACACAGTTTTATCACTGTCATCACAAGCATTTAATAAAAATATCGATCTCGAGTTTGATGTGACAGGTATCAAACATTTTTCTTTAGTACTTGATGTGGGACGCTTAATTCAAATATTGAATAATCTAGTAGGTAATGGCTTGAAATTTACGCCGCACGGTGGCGTTTATGTACTTGCACATACATACACAATAGATGATAACGTTAGGCTAGAAGTTAAAATTATAGATACTGGTATTGGTATTGCTAAAGACCTACAGTCAAAATTATTTAAGTCATTTAGCCAAGCAGACAGCACTATTGCGTCTGAATTTGGTGGTACAGGGTTAGGACTATCCATTAGTAAACAACTTTGCGAGTTAATGGGAGGAGAAATATCAGTAGAATCTGATAAAGGGCAAGGAAGCACATTTAGCTTTTATATCGATACTCCTGCTAATAAAGCGAAGGAGCTACCTGATACCAATATACTCAATAATGCGACCTTTAAGTTACTATTGTGTAGCGAGTTTATTCATAAAAAGTGGGAAAACAGCATTCGCTTTTTTGGCGGTGAAATTGTTAATGAACAACCCGATTATTTTATTGTTGATTGCCATCACTCTGAATATCAAAAAATAAAAGATAATCCTACTATCTTAGCTCGTAGTATTTTTCTTTCCCGCCATTCAGAAACGTATAACGAGATTCATGATTTATTTTCATTTTTAAATAGACCGACTAAATTAGCCTCATTTTTTAGGTTGTTCTCAACCAAAACAGAGCTCTTACAGTACTTTACTGCAGCGGTTAATGACGATAATACTAATGAAATAGATTTTCCCATTCTTGCTAATAAAACGTACTTAGTGGTTGATGATAATGACATTAATATTACGATTGCTTGCCATTTACTCCACTCAGTACATGCAGCTACTATAACTGCTAGCTCTGGCGTACAAGCAATTGAAAAGCTGGTAGAAGCGAAGAAAAACAATATATATATTGATGCCATATTAATGGATTGCCAAATGCCAATTATGAATGGTTATGAAGCAACTAAAAGCATTAGAAGTGGTGAAGCAGGTGAAGAATTTAAAGTAACTCCAATTATTGCGCTTACTGCTAATGCCATGTCGGACGAGCGTGATAAATGCCTCGCATTAGGCATGAATGATTACTTAACAAAACCAATTGATAACAAAAAATTATTTAATACTTTGCAGAGGTTTTCAATATCTGACATTTTGCCTAACACAGTTGAAAAAGAGGTTGTGCAAGAGGCTGACCAGACTTTAGATCAAGCTAAAGCGTTAGATCGTTTAATGGGCAATAATGAGATATATAAAAAATTGCTCGCGATGTTTATTGAAGAAACACCAGAGAAAATTGTTGCGCTAAATAATTTTATTCAAACAAACGATTTCGATGGAATATGGCAAATTGGCCACGCATTAAAAGGTACCACTGGTAATATAAGTGCTTTAATACTGCGCGGCTTTGCCGATCAAATAGAAAAAGCAGCTAAGCAAGAAGATATAACCCTTTGTCGTCAATTAAGTAAGTCCATTGAGCTAGAATATCAAGTGGTGGAGCAGTTAATAAAAAAAACACTTAATACGCCCTAACAGCATTGGTTACCTTTAGTTTTATTTATACGAAATTATTGTTGCTTGACCTTTCAGGTCTGACCAGTATAGTTGGCAATACCTAAAATATAAAATACTGAGATATTTCGCATGGGTAATCGTTTAAGCAAAATGGTGGGTAAAATAAATTGCGCACCAAAATTTATGCGTCCTTGGCTTTATACCAAACTATTTTGCTCTCAAGTAAAATATGCCAATACAACGGGCATTCGTATTACTAAACTTGACAAAGATCAGGTTGAAATTGAATTAGCCAATAAGAAAAAAATTCAAAATCATATCGGTGGTGTTCATGCTATTGCTGCTGCGTTATTAGCTGAGTCTGCTACAGGTATTGTTTTCGGTATTAATTTGCCCGATTCACAGTTGCCTTTATTAAAGTCGATGAAAATAGATTTTTTACGCCGTATGGAAGGAGGCTTAAAAGCTACTGCAAGTATATCAACAGAACAAGTGCAGCAGATAAAAGGGCAGGATAAAGGAGACTTAATGATAGAAGTTCAAATTACCGATGAGTCAGGAGAAGAGCCTATTGCTTGTTTTATGAATTGGGCTTGGGTGACTAAAAGGACAAAAACCTAGCGGATAAATTAATCGAGCTGCTTACAGGCTCGATTTACGCTTTGCTTATTGTTGATTATCCCCTAAACTATTGTTTTCTTTATTTGTGTTCATGCAGTCATAAATAAAGACGCATAAATAGCACTTATTTTGGGTAATTAATGACAAGTATGGATTCTTCAGTCTCATTTCATCAGCAAATTAAAGGGCGTTTATTGTTAATCGCTTTCCTATTTAGTATTTCCTTTTTTTTAATACTTGCTGCATTTTATCAAAGCGAATTATCGCTCTTAACACTTAACAATGAAACGCTACCTGCAATAGAAAAAAAAGTTAATAATCATAGGTTATTAACTGAAAGCGAGCAGTTACTGACTAATGTATTAATAGATCATAATCCTCAACGTTTTGAAACGTGGTTATTACTCTATCAACAAAACCTTCAAGCATTAATTTATAATCAAGCGAACGAAAAGCAATTAGCCAGGCGTTTACTTACTGAAATAGAGCCTTTTATATTATCAGTTAAGCGCCTGTCAGTTAATAATGAAAAAAATGAACAACTCAAGCAAAGCACTATTGTTCAATTGCAAATAGTCAACACAGCCTTAACCGATGCATTACTTAACGTTTCCCTAGAAAATTCAGATTTTTATCAACACAGCATTAATGTTTTTTCGCAAGCAATTATTATGGCCGAGAATTTATCGGTATCTACAAATATTGATCGCTTTACTGAGTTTACTAATAAACTAAATACCTTAATGCAGCAGTGGTTAGAAAAAGTTGAGGAAGATGAAACATCGATTAGTCCTAAAGTAGTCGCTTCATTAACGGGATTAAACAACTTGTTATGGATAGACCAACGAAGCATTGCTAAGTGGCGAAGTCATATTCGTATTAGCCAAGAGTTTATTTCGTTGGTTAGTGAGCATCGTCAAACACTTACACCTCTTATTAAAAGGTTTACACTAAGCAAGCAGCCATCGCATAAAATTTGGCCTGAAATACTACTTTCATGGTTGCCCCCAGCGGTAACAACATCGCAAAAGGTAGTTTATATTATAGTTGCTGCAATCTTTAGCTTGCTATTGATAACACTATTTTTTCTACTTTACTTACTTTACCAACGTATTAAGTTTAATCAGCGTCACTCAATTGCGCTTATTGAGGAGTATATTCAAGGTGAGGTGAATTCAAAGATATTATCAGGTGAGCAGCAAAAAACGCTTGATTTGTTAAACCAACTTACGCTTCCGGAGCATAGCGAAAATGATTATCAGCGTCTTAAATCAACTCTTAACCACCAAGCGTTATTGATCTCTCGTCATGCGAACACTTTAGCGTGGGACACCCGTGTATTAAGTGATGAACTTTCGGTGATGTTTCGCCAAATGCTAAACTTAACAGAGAAACAGCGCTGGTATCATGGGTTTTCACGTCAAGCTGTCCAAAAGTTGGTAGCTGAAGCTCGCGCAGCAAAGTCTGATAAAGGTATAGTTGAAGTAGTTGTGTCAGATAAGCAGGGTAGGAAATTAAATGTTACTTTGGAGTTTATCGATAATGGCTGGCAAGGTACTCTAAGCGTAAAAACCCACCAAGTTAAGCTTGAGCAAGATGTAGAGTCTTTGAATCAACAGCTACTTAAAGCTGAGCAGAACCAACGTTTGCAACAAGTTAACTTTAGCCAAAAGCTTAACAAACGGCTTGTTAGAGCACTATTACAAAGTCAGAGCGCTTCATTAGGTTATGGGGTACCGTCAATCAAAGTGTATCGCCATTTAATGCGAATGCTTGAGTGGTCTAAGCAGCTACAGTTGTTTGCAATATTACGCGCTAAAGACAGGCAAGTGCAATTAACTGATGTGAGCTTTCTTAATGAGCTTTATACGCTTATTATTAACGTATTAGTAAATGCTAACTTACAGCGAAATACCGTAAGTTATTCAGTAGATAATAATGTTATAGACGCTTGTAAATTAAATACGCCGTTATTTCATCAAACACTCAATCACTTCTGCCAAATGTTATTGAAGGATCAGTTTAAAGCAGCATTACACCTTGCTGTTTCAATGGTCGATAAAAATTCAGGCCAACAAATTTTAAACTTTGTGTTCACTGTAATAAATTCAGAAAGTAAGGCTGAAGTGCCTGACGTTATTACAGCACTTTTACAAAGTGATGAACAACAAATTGAAACAAAGAGTTCGATTATTCAGTATTTTTTCAAGTTATTCAAAGTCACTTACTGTGATCGCCTACAAACAAAAACAGTAGAAAATGGTTACCAAGTTTCTTTTAATATACCTATTACTACGGCAGCTTCATCGTTATTATCTGATGAAAGGGTCGACTTTAACCAACGAAATTTATTATTGTTAAGTAACGATTCTCTTACCATTACTGCAGTTGAACAACTGGCTAAAAAACACCAAGCGGCGTTATCTACTATCACTAAAACCAAGCACTTTATTCAACAGGTAAATGTAAAACACTTAACTAAAAAAGCGCTTGACCTTGTTATTGTTGCAGATGATATTTTTAACAATGACTTCGAAATGATTCAACGCCATATCGCCGGTTTACCCAAAGGATTAATACCTAAGGTTTTTGTTTTGCAGCCACTGTGTAATCAGGCTATGCACCGTGTTGGTTTGTTTAAGCATACGCCGTGGTGCTTAAACTCACCTACTTTTGCTGCGTCGTTAAAACGGTTCATCAAGGGAACAAATGCATCAAACTTATTGTTAGCTGCAGATATTTTTCAGCAATACCGTTTTGTGCCAACTAACGTAGAAGTTTTACTTGCAGTTAAAAACCCAGAACAACATGAAGTACTACAACGACTATTGCACTGGATGGGCTTACAGGTCCACTTAGTGTGTAATCAGCAGCAAATGTTAAAAGAGTGGAAATCAGGCCGTTTTCTTATTTTATTAAATGAATTTGAGGTTTCACCTCTTATTGCATTAGACGTGGGTAAAAAAGTTAAGCGGAGTATTTATGCATTTTCAACTCAACAAATAGAACAGTACCAAAATAACGTTACACCAGAGTGCTCTCATTGGGAAGTTAAGTTATTACCTAATATTTTAGATGTTGCAGCCTTGGTTAATGGATTAAGTACTTGGTTAAAAGAACAACCACTCACACGTAATTTAGCAACTCATCAATCGCAGCAAGCGTCTATGATTACAAAAATTCCGGTTGCTCAAGCACCAATAGAAAATACGGTGAAGGGGGGTGAAGAAGCTTTCGATCTTGTTAAATATGCACACAACCAAGGTTCGTCTGAATTGGCAGCTTTTATGATACTTGACTATATTGATGAGATAGAAGTCAAAATTGTTGAATTAACCGAATCTATCGCCAAGCAACAACTGCAAAAAGCCGAATACGCTCTGAAGGAGATAATTACAATAGCAAAAATTATGGCAGCAGATAACCTATTGCAATCGTGTAAAGTGGTTGAGGGGTTGTTATCGGATAAAAACTTTAATGGTTGTAGCGAAGCAATGTTAGACATTAAGAATAAATACCTGCTGCTCACTGACTTTGCACAGGCAATTTAATGAGCGGTGATATCAATTGACTACTGACCGAAATACTAACTTAAGCCCCTGCATAGGCAAATGCTGCTTAAATAATGATGATGTTTGCTTGGGTTGCTTTAGGCTGTTAAGTGAAATAACCCATTGGCGCGAATTAGACGAAGATCAACAAAGAGAGATTTTAGTACACTGCGAAAAGCGTAAAATTAATAATAAGCAATAGCGCTAAGTGCGTTGTAATGAGGTTTAATGGACGTAGATATTAAAAATCGATTAATGAATTTTGAACAATTGCGTGTGTTGGTGATTGACGACAACCTCTTAATTCATGACGTGTTAAAAAAGTCTTTATATGAGCTAGGTATACGCATGGTTAGCTGCGCACAAAGTGCATACTATGGAGTAAGGCTCTGTAATGAGAAGAAATTTGATATCGTAATATGTTCGTTTAATGTAAATAGCGATCGAGATGGCTTTCATTTACTAGAAGAGTTAAAGGTAAAAGGCTTTGTTACTCGCACTACTGTTTTAATATTTCTCAGTACAGAAACGGATAAATCATTGGTTAATGCCATTATAGAGTTAGACCCAGACGATTTTTGGGCTAAACCTTTAGTGCCTAAACTTGTTCAAGATAGGCTGGTGCATACGTTAAAAGTAAAGCAGCAGCTTTTTAATATTTACTATACGCTTGATCAGCGCGAGTATTCTAAAGCGATATATTTTGCCGATAGGTGCTTAGCTGATCAGTCATTAATTAAGTATAAAGCACATATTTTACGAATGAAGGGTGAAGCCTTACTCAAATTGCTTGAATATTCAGAAGCTGAGATCTTTTATAAAGGTGTACTTAAAGAATTTCGATACGGATGGGTTTACATTGGCTACGTACAATCGTTATTAAAGCAGGGTAGAATAGATGAAATTAAAGCATTAATTACAACTTTGATTGAAAAACCAGAAACATGCTTTGCGACGCATGATCTATTAGCACAATATTATATTGAGCATGAAAACTACCAGGCAGCTTACGAAGAAATTAAAAAAGCTACTGCATTATCCCCTCGAAACATAGATAGAAATCGTAAATCTTGGGATTTAGCACGCTTAAACCATGATCACCAAGGGCAATACCTAGCCACCCAAAACATTGCTAAACAGGCAAAAAACTCAATTCATGACTCACCCGAATTAATGCTTAATGTTATTCGTTCTGCAATAGATCTCGTTTGTACCGTCTCGGATGAAAATGCAGAAAAGCTTTTAACACAAGCGGAAAAATACATTAAACGTTTAGAAGTTGACTACGGCCGTGAACACGACTTAACCCAGCAACTAGTGGTTATTCAAGCACGTTTGTGGAATGCAAAAAAAATGACTGATAAAGCGCAGCGTTTAATTGATAGCCAAATTAGTTTGCGACCCAGCGTTTCTATTGAGGATAACCTTGATAAAGTAAAAGTTTTTCATGAACTTGGTATGAGAGAAGAAGCAGCGCTGTTATTACAAGCGATTAAAAACCAAATATTGGGCGACTCATTAACCAGCCAAGTGATCAATCGGTATATAGAACAAGAGACCCAAGAGCGCTCGGACATTCATTATACTCCTAAACATTTACATGAAATGGCTGAAGAGCACGTTAAAAAAGGTCGTTATTTACCTGCTTTAGAAGCAATAATTCAAGCTCAACATTTAGCACCTACCTCAATAAAGTTCGCTTCAAGTCTAATGAATATCATGATAACCATGAAAGAAAAAAATGAATTAGACGATGCTTATTTGGAATATGCAGTTAAAGCAATAACCACATTCGAAGCGGCTAATTTAGGTGAAGCAACACAGGCAGTGGTCAATAAGTTAATTGAGCGTTGGAAAGCGCTAACCGAAAAAGACCAAGTAAAAAGTGAGGACGAGCAATAATTAAAGTTTGTTGGTTAATATGAATTAAGCATCTCGGGGTAAGCCCTTTTCAACTGAACGAATTAAGCGGGCGTTTAGTCGTTCATTAACCGCGATTGTAATCTCACTTTTTTTAATCATCTGCTGCTTAAGTGCCCAGTTAATATGTTCTTTAACTAAGTCTGATGCAATCGTTAATTGTTGGTTTAGCGCCTCAACGATGGTATTACTATAATCAGCATTTCCTAAAGCAACAGCAATATTACGTAGCCATTGCTGATGACCTATTCTTCGTATGGGTGAACCTTCGGTATTACTTAGAAACTCAGTTTCATTCCACATAAACAGTTCAATTAAAGAGGCTTGATCTAGCTTATGACGAGCCTGAAAGTCTTGCTCTGCACTTAATTGTGCATATTGATTCCATGGACAGATCAACTGACAATCATCACAGCCATAAATGCGATTACCCATTAGCGGCCTGAATTCAAGAGGAATAGCCTCCTTCAGCTCAATGGTTAGATAGGAAATACAACGACGAGCATCCACCACATAAGGTTCAACAATGGCATTTGTTGGACAAATTTTAATACAAGCGACACATTTTCCACAATTTTCACTCACCGGTTGATCGCACGGAAGTGGGATATCAACTAATAATTCTCCAATAAAAAACCAAGAGCCTGCTTCTTTACTGAGTAGCAAGCTATGTTTACCTACCCACCCTAACCCTGCTTTTTCAGCTAATGGTCTTTCCAATATTGGGGCTGAGTCAACAAAAGGGCGGTAATTTAATTCGGCACAATAATCTTGTATTTGTTGCCCTAGCTTTTTCAAACGTTTGCGCATTAATTTATGGTAGTCTCGTCCAAGTGCATAACGACTAACATAAGCTTTGTCTTTATTTTGCAGTGTTTGGGCAAACTTTGCGTCGGTTGGTAAGTAGTCTAGACGAACGGAAATAACTCTTAGGGCTCCAGGAGCTAATTCTGCGGGTCGAGCTCGCATCAGACCATGGCTTTCCATGTAATGCATATCGCCATGGTAATTGTTGGCTAACCATTTAGCTAAGTTATCTTCATGATCACTTAAGTTAACATTAGTGATCCCTACTTTATTAAAACCAAGAGATTGTCCCCAAGACTTTATTTGCTCTGCCAGTGCTAGATAATTAATAGTAGGTGAGGTCATCGAGTGATAAACATTGTTGCCCGTTAAGATAGTGCAAAGTTTATCATAAAAACGCAATTGAACGACAGACTATACCTATTTAAATCGCTTAGTTGGATAAGAGTAATAACACGTAACATTAAGGTCTGGGCTATAGTTGGCATGCATAAGCAATTATCAGGTATAATTTCATAGCGTATAACTTTCTACGGATAATAATTAAGTGATGAACGAGCCGATATCTACCACCCTAGTAGAAAAAAAATTCAATCTAATCGACGAAACTGCCACCGTTAATTTTGGTAAAAAATTAGCCGAAATTGTAAAAAATAAACTTAATCATGGTATTGTCGTCTATTTAAATGGTGATTTGGGTGCTGGAAAAACAACCCTGACCCGAGGTTTTGTTCAAGGATTAGGGCATAAAGGGAATGTAAAAAGCCCAACGTATACCTTGGTTGAACCTTATGATCTTGGCGACTGGCAAGTGTATCATTTTGATCTGTACCGATTAGCAGACCCAGAAGAGCTCGAATATATGGGAATACGTGACTACTTTAATGCACAAAGTAACTGCTTTATTGAGTGGCCGGAAAAAGGTACTGGGCTATTGGCTAAACCTGATGTTACAGTTAATATAGAATATCAAAATGAGCAGCGTGTACTCATGGTAATTGCGCACACTACAATAGGGAAACAGCTACTGTCAGCATTAAGTTGAAGAGTAGAGCCCACTGTGCAGATGTGAATAAATTAGCCAGTATTGGGAATATAAATAACTAAATAATTTAGGGTTGTTAGTAAGATGAATTCGGCAGTAACAATACGTACATTTATTATTTTTTTGCTAACATTTTGGGTGTTTGCTCCATTTGTTAATGCTGCAAGCAATACCATTGATGGTATTCGTGTTTGGCCTGCACCAGAAAATACTCGTATTGTTTTTGATCTCAAGGCAACGCCAGATTTTACTTATTTTAGTTTAAACAACCCTCAGCGTTTAGTTATCGATTTTAAGTCAACACTAAACTTGGTTCAGTTAGAAAATCTCGCTAAAAACGATACGCGTATAAAACGTATTCGTACCTCTACTCCAAAAGAAAAAGGTGGTATGCGCTTGGTACTTGAACTTGCTGAAAACTTTAACTTAACTGTTTTTCCTTTGGCGCCAGCAGGACAATATGGCAATCGCTTAGTGGTTGATTTGTTTGATAAACAACGAAAAGAATCAATCGTCGCTACTAAAAAACTTAATGATAAACGTGATGTCGTTGTTGCTGTTGTTGCTGGGCATGGTGGTGATGACCCCGGTTCTATTGGAGCATCAGGCAGCTATGAAAAGCATATCACCCTTAATATTGCCAAAAAGTTAGCTCGTCTTATTAACAGGCAAACAGGTTTAAAAGCAGTGATGATAAGAACCGGAGATTACTACGTAAACCATGACCGGAAGGTGGAATTGGCACGAAAAAATAGTGCTGATTTATTAGTCTCAATTCATGCTGATGCATTCACTTCATCCCAGCCTAGCGGTGCGTCAGTGTTGGTGCAATCGACAAGACGTGCCGACTCTGAATTTACACGCTGGATATCGAATCGTGAGAAAGAGTCTGAGTTATTGGGTGGTGCTGGTGAAGTGATTAAACATACCAAAGACGATAACCTTGCTATTACCTTATTTGACATGAAGAAAGAATACACAATGGCAAGTAGCTATGAGTTTGCTGAGCACGTGATTAAGCAAATGAAAAAAGTAACCAAATTACACAAAAAAAGACCTGAACGCCTGAGCCTGGCGGTGCTTAAGTCTGGCGATATTCCTTCAGTGCTGATTGAAACAGGCTTTATTTCAAACCCTCAAGAGGAAAAGCGTTTAAATAACTCAGCCCATCAACAGAAGTTAGCAAAAGCTATTTTTACCGCAGTAAATCATTACTTTGAAAGTAACCCTCCAGAGGGTAGTTTACTGGCATCGATGCGGTTAAAACAGCATAAAGTTGCTAGAGGCGAATCGTTATCGGTTGTTGCACAGCGTTATAATGTCTCTGTTGGGCAATTAAAATCGGTTAATAATTTAACTTCAAGTGTGGTTCGTATTGGGCAAACACTTAAAATTCCACGCACAGATTATAATTAAAAATGACCATAGAAATTCTACCTGCTCGTCTTGCTAACCAAATAGCGGCGGGAGAAGTTGTTGAGCGTCCTGCTTCTGTTGTAAAAGAGTTGGTAGAAAACAGCTTAGATGCTGGTGCTACTGTGATCAAAATTGATATAGAAAAAGGTGGCGCTAAACGGATTAAAATTTCTGATAATGGCGTAGGTATTATTCAAAGTGAATTAACGTTAGCGTTAAGTCGACATGCCACAAGTAAAATTAAAGACTTACATGATCTAGAAGGCATTAGCAGCTTAGGTTTTCGTGGTGAAGCACTCGCAAGTATTAGTTCAGTTTCACGTTTAACCTTAACGTCCAAACCTGTTGAACAAGAGTCTGCATGGCAGGCTTGTGCACAAGGTCGAGATATGCAAGTCACTGTATTGCCGGCAGCGCATAGCGACGGCACTACAATAGATGTGCTAGATTTGTTTTTTAACACCCCTGCAAGACGAAAGTTTTTACGCACCGAAAAAACCGAATTTACGCATATAGACGAAGTGATAAAGCGCATAGCGTTGGCGCGATTTGACGTAAGCTTTACCTTGTCACACAATGGCAAAATTATCCGCCAGTATCGCGCTGCATCTAACCAACAACAGTACGAAAAGCGGGTAGCACAAGTGTGTGGGCAAGCTTTTGTTGATAATGCATTATATCTTGACTGTCAGCATGAGTCCCTGCATTTACACGGCTGGATGGCGACACCTGATTACTGTAGAAAGCAAAATGACTTATGCTATAGCTATGTTAATGGTCGCATGATGCGAGATAAACTCATTAATCATGCGATTCGTCAAGCATATAGTGATTCTTTACCGGCAGAAACTTATCCTGCATTTGTTTTGTTTTTAACGCTGAATGTTAAAGAGGTTGATGTAAACGTTCACCCTGCAAAACATGAAGTTCGCTTTCATCAGTCGCGTTATGTTCATGATTTTATTTTTTCTGTTTGCCAACAAACATTGGCAAGTCAGTATTCTGAACAAACACAAGCGACTGACGTGACTGAAGCGACTACCGTAGCGCCTAATTCAACCAGAGAACAATCATACGTTAATCCTATTCGTCATGTTAACGATTCTAATTCAAGTAATTATGCTGTTTCAACCGGAGGGAATTACGGTAAAGGGCAGATTAGTCGTAATGGAAGCAAAGCTTATCAACGTTTAATGACTCCATTAGGTACGAATGAAGGTGAGACGCTTGAGCCACCTAATATTGAGGTACACAACGAAAACAATATCCAATGGTTGAGTTTTATTGAACCGCAATTCGTACTCTTTAAGTTAGAAAAAGACATTCGCTTAATCTCGATAATTAAGCTTGCTCAGCAACTCGCGTTAAAAAAAATACAACAGCAATGGGAAAAAGGTTTAGTGAGCCAACCTTTATTATTGCCGATAAAGTTTCAGTTGCCAGATAATGACAGCGCATTAGTTAAGAAATATCAAAAAGAGTTCACTCATGTTGGTATCGAAACTGAAATGCTGTCAACAACTGAAATTAAAATCAGGCAATTTCCTGCATTACTGCGTCAGCAAAACATCTCTGAATGTTTTACCTTGTTATATAAAGCGTTGAAAGAACTTGAATTAAAAAATGGCACAGTTAACGCTAGCCATTGGCAACAGCTTATGGCAGAACGAGTTGCGGATAAAGCCTATCAAGCACAAGAGTCATATCAAGTTTGGCAAAAATACTTACAATTAAACTTAAATGAGTTAAAGCAAGGTTTATGCTTGAATTCTACCGAAGTTGACCTCACATCTGTTAAAAAGCAATTAACTTAATATTATGCCAACAACATTAACATCTACAAACAAGCTCCCACCGGTCGTTTGTATTATGGGGCCAACTGCGTCGGGTAAAACCGCATTAGCGATGGCGTTGCATGATAGTATTGATAGTGACATTATAAGTGTTGACTCTGCTTTAGTGTATCGTGGTATGGATATAGGTACTGCAAAACCTACAGTAGAAGAATTAGCCAAGTATCCACATCGATTAATTAACATTAAAGATGCGAGTGAGAGTTACTCGGCGGCGGAGTTTTGCAAAGATGCCTTGCATGAAATCGCACAAATAAGAGCTAACAACCGCGTGCCGATTTTAGTGGGTGGCACCATGATGTATTTTAAAAGTTTAATTGAAGGTATTTCGCCTTTACCTGAAGCCAATGCTGATGTTAGAGCTAAAATAGAGCAAGAAGCATTAACTCATGGATGGGAATATCTTCATCAGACGTTGTTAACGGTTGATCCAGATGCGGGACATCGTATACACAAAAATGACCCTCAGCGTATTACTCGAGCACTAGAAGTTTATCGAATATCGGGTAAAACGATGACAGAGTTAACAAAAGTCAAAGGTGCAATATTAGCTGGCGATGTATTACAGTTTGCAATAGCGCCAAAAGAAAGAGCTGATCTACATGCTCGTATTGCCTTAAGGTTTGAGCAAATGATTGCTCAAGGTTTTGAGCAAGAGGTCGATAAGTTAAGGGGGCGTGGCGATTTACACCAAAACCTTCCCTCTATTCGTTGTGTAGGTTATCGTCAAATGTGGCAGCACCTTGATGGCGATTACGACCATGAAGAAATGGTATTTAAAGGTATTTGTGCAACTCGGCAATTGGCTAAAAGGCAATTAACCTGGTTAAGAAATTGGCCTGAAATACGCTGGCTAGATATGGAAAATGAAAATAATTTGCAACAAATTATAACTGCGTTAAGCAAACTCTAAACATTGATGTATAATTAACAATGTTTCCGGTATTAAGCAGTTAGTTTTATTACGAAAACAGAAAAAATAATAAGTGTAATACTTCAATTTAACTAAAAATAAGAAAAGGGGCCAAATAATGGCAAAGGGGCAATCTTTACAAGACCCATTTTTAAATGCTTTACGTCGTGATCGCATTCCGGTAGCAATTTACCTAGTAAATGGTATTAAATTACAAGGACAGGTTGAGTCATTTGACCAATTTGTAATTTTACTTAAAAACACTGTGAGTCAAATGGTATATAAGCATGCTATTTCAACAGTGGTTCCATCTCGTGCAGTTAATACTGCGCCACAACCTGCCCAAGCAGGCTTAAATCAGGATTTAGAAGATTAATGACAAAATCTCGTATTGTCTGGTGTTGCTCATTTGTTTGATCGTTATCAAGCAGGTGAGCAAGCGATACTTGTTCATATAGATTTTCCCGACGAGAATGCTCGTGAAGACCTGCAAGAGTTTGAAATGCTTGTGTCCTCTGCAGGTGTTAATGCATTAACTGTTATAACGGGCAAGCGAAATAGTCCTGACAGCAAATTTTTTGTTGGCAGTGGCAAAGCAGGTGAAGTTGCAGAAGCAGTAAAAATGTTTGATGCAAATATAGTCCTTTTTAACCACAGCTTAACACCATCTCAAGAAAAGCAACTTGAAATGCTTTGCGAATGCCGAGTTGTCGATCGTACTACGCTGATATTAGATATTTTTGCACAACGGGCCAGAACGCATGAAGGTAAACTTCAAGTGGAGTTGGCACAATTGCGTCATATGAGCTCCCGTCTTATTCGAGGTTGGACTCACCTTGAAAGACAAAAAGGCGGAATTGGTTTACGTGGTCCCGGTGAAACACAGCTAGAAACAGATAGACGTTTATTACGTGAGCGAATGACGAATATTCGCAAACGATTAGCAAAAGTTGAAAAACAGCGGCAACAGGGTCGTCGAGCAAGAAATAGGGCTGAACTACCGACAGTATCATTAGTTGGGTATACCAATGCGGGTAAGTCAACGTTATTTAATAGTATTACTCAGGCTGGTGTTTATGCGGCCGACCAATTATTTGCGACACTTGATCCAACCTTACGTAAAATTGAAGTTGAGGAAGTAGGCCGGGTAATACTGGCTGATACAGTTGGATTTATTCGTCACCTTCCGCATGATTTAGTTGCAGCATTCAAAGCTACATTAACTGAAACGCGAGAAGCAGAATTACTTTTGCATGTAATCGATATTTTTGATGAAAGACGGACCGAAAATATTGAACAAGTGGAAGAGGTGCTTAAAGAAATAGATGCTGGCGACGTGCCACAGTTACTGGTATGTAATAAAATAGATCAATTGGAAGATGTTGAACCACGCATTGATAGAGATGATCAAGGCCTGCCTGTTAGAGTGTGGCTGTCGGCTCAAAGTGGTGTTGGCATTGACCTTTTATTTCAAGCCTTAGCAGAAAGGCTAGGCAAAAAGATTGTAAAATATTGTTTAAAAATCCCACCAGCTTATGGGAAGTTCAGAAGTGTACTATATCGTCTTAATTGTATTGCCAGCGAGCACTACGATGACGAAGGTAATTGCGTGGTTGACGTTAAAATGCCAACTAGTGAATGGAATAAGCTGATAAAACAAGACGAAGCCCTCATTGAAGGCTTTATTGAACGTTAACAGCCTGATATATTAGGCCCCAATATTAATAGTGTCGATTGGCAAACCTTATTCCAATCAATTTACTTTTCGGAGAGCAGCATGGCTTGGAACGAACCAGGGAATAAAGATAAAGATCCCTGGAATAATAACAAAGGCGGAAAGAATCAAGGTCCACCAGACCTAGATGATTTGCTAAAAGACTTAGGTAACAAATTTGGCGGTATCTTCGGTGGTAAACCATCAGGAGGAGGTAGCGGTAAAAGTTTCTCTAGTCTAGGCATTAGCCTGGTACTGATTATAGCAATATTAGTCTATGCATTTAGTGGCTTCTATACCATTAAAGAAGCAGAAAAAGGTATAGTACTGCGCTTTGGTCAATATGCAGGCGTGGTTGAACCTGGCTTGCGTTGGAAATGGACCTTTGTTGATCATATTATTCCAGTTGATATGCAAACTACTCGTGATCTACCTTCGGCCGGCTTCATGCTAACCCAAGATGAAAACGTCGTTCGTGTTGAAATGCAGATCCAATACCGTGTAGTTGATCCACGTGCTTATGTATTTAGTGTAACTAATGCAGATGACAGCTTAAGTCAGTCTTTAGACAGCGCTTTACGTTATGTTGTTGGTCATTCACGCATGGATGATATTTTAACTAGCGGTCGCGAAATAGTACGTCAAGCCGTTTGGACTGAGCTTGAAAGTATTATAAAACCTTATAACTTAGGTTTGATCATTGTTGATGTTAACTTTAAAGATGCAAGACCACCAGAAGAAGTAAAAGATGCTTTTGATGATGCAATTGCAGCACAAGAAGATGAAGTGCGTTACTTACGAGAAGCTGAAGCATATGCCAGAGGTATAGAGCCTCGTGCACGTGGCCGAGTTAAACGTATTGAGCAAGAAGCTTTAGCTTATAAAGAACAACGTGTACTTGATGCACAAGGTGAAGTAGCTCTATTTGAAAAGTTATTACCTGAATATATAGCTGCACCAGAAGTAACACGTACTCGTTTGTACATTGCTACAATGGAAAAAGTCTACAGCAATACAAGCAAGGTAATGGTTGATGTAGAAGGGGGTAATAACATGATGTATTTACCACTTGATAAGATAATGCAGCAGCAACCTAACTATCAGAATATAGTGCCGCAGTCTTCTATGCCAGCGAACACTAGCAATCAACCATCAAGCACAAATCCTAGTACAGCTGGGCGTGCTGATCGATTTAATAACGGGAGAAATTAAGCGATGAAAAACTTTATTATTGCGATAATTGCCGCGTTGATTATTTTGGTTATTTCGTCGGTATTTGTAGTTTTAGAAGGCCAAAGAGGTATCGTATTTCAGTTTTCTAAAATTAAACGGGATGACGCTGGCGTTATGCTAGTTTATGAACCAGGATTGCACTTTAAAATTCCGTTTATTGAAAACGTTAAAAAATTAGATGCGCGAATTCAAACCCTTGATGAAGCACCAGATCGTTTTGTAACGTCTGAGAAAAAAGATTTAATGGTTAACTCATATGCTAAATGGCGTATTGTTGATTTTTCAACGTATTATTTAAGAACTACCGGTTCTATCGATAATGCACGCGCTTTATTGAAGCAGAAAATAAACAACGGATTAAGAACTGAATTTGGTTCTCGTACCATTAAAGAGATTGTGTCAGGTGATCGAGACGGTATTATGGCGCAAGCACTTGCTAGTGCTAAAAGTAGCCGCGAAGACTTAGGCATTGAAGTGATTGATGTTCGTGTAAAAGCGATTAACTTACCTACTGAAGTAAGTAACTCTATTTACGACCGTATGCGTGCAGAACGTACTGGTGTGGCAAAAGAACATAGATCTCAAGGTCAAGAGCAGTCTGAAATTATTAAGGCAACTATTGATGCTAAAGTAACAGTAATGTTAGCGACAGCACAAAAACAATCGCATGAAATACGAGGTGAGGGTGATGCCTTAGCCGCTAAAATTTATGCAGATAGTTACAATAAAGATCCTGAATTCTATAATTTCTTCCGTAGTCTAGAAGCTTATGAAAATAGCTTTAATAGTAAAAGTGACATTATGGTGATTAAGCCTGATAGTGACTTTTTTAACTACTTGAAGGAAAGCAGTAAATCTAAAAAATAATGATTTATACCAGTTTCATTAATTAAGTGATCTATTTTATACGCAGTGAAAGCAGTCAAATACAAAGCATTTATTTTAATAACTAGTTGTTCTAATTATAAAATAAATAACGCAGTAGTTGACTGTTTTAGCAAGTAGAAATGATCACATAGTTAGTGAGATTGGTATTATTAGCATTCTTTAATAAGCCAAGGTAATTACCTTGGCTTTTTATTACCCGCTAACCTCTAAATGGTATAAGCTCTTCTACGTTGTAATGCTATTGAGGTGTATCAACATACTTATTATATCGCGTATAAAGAATTGACCACTTTCTCATTGGTAGAAAAGCTTTATTATCAGTTTATTTATTCCTTATCCAGCGTTCAACAGCAGCACTTATCATTGGCAAAGTTACAGCACCATTCATCAATACCTGATCATGAAACTCGCGAATGTCAAAACTATCACCTAACACTTCTTCGGCATGCTGGCGTAAGCGTTGAATTTCTATGCTGCCAATTAAATATGAGGTAGCTTGGCCAGGTACTGCAGCATAGCGATCAACTTCGTTAGTTATACTGCCAATACTTTCAGCAGTGTGGTCAAGCATGTATTGTATTGCCTCTTGCCGTGTCCAACCCATGATATGCATACCTGGATCAACAACTAACCTTGCAGCACGAAGTGCCGCATTCGAGAGCATTCCTAATCTGGCAAGGTCATCTGAATATATGCCCATTTCGTCGGCAAGCTTTTCAGTATAAAGTGCCCAACCTTCTGAAGACCCACCAACATACATATAACGGAAAATTGGGTGTGCGCTTTGGTTTGTTAATGCAACAGCAAATTGTAGGTGATGGCCCGGGTAACTTTCATGAAATGCGGTAGACTCCTGACCAGCTTTACTGATAGTTGTTGGCTTGTAGGTGCCAACTTTATAAATACCAGGGCGTTCGCCGTCAGCCGAGCCTGAAGAATAAAAACCTCCACCTGAATCTTTTTCATACGGCGGAGATGCTACTATAATCATCTCTGCATTTGGCACATTACCAAACCAGTCGCCAACGACAGACTTAGCACGTTCAACAGCGGCTGCTATATAATCAAGCATATCCTGTTCGTTTTTAAAAGTGTAAGCAGGGTTGGTGCGTAACTCTGTCATCAAACTTTCAACGTCGTCTGTAGCGAATGATGATCTAGCAATATTACGCATTTCGTTTTGAATCGCCGCCATTTGGGTGATCCCTGCGTGGTAAATATCTTCAGCGGACATTGAAATAGAAGCATGAAACTTAACAGAGGCATCGTAACAGGCCCTACCGTTAGGATTTGCACTCACTCCAGGTTTTGAATGACCCTTATATTCGTTCGCTAGGTAATCTCGGTACTGAATTATAGCGTCGCGTACTTCAGTGCGTAGAATTTTTTCATAGGTACGAGTAAATAGCCGGTCGTTTGACTTTGTAGCAGGCGCATAAAAAGGCAATTCAGTAATAGGCGTATTGATAAATGACGTCACTTGGTCAATTACCTTTATCACATTATTTTGTCCTGCGGCGTATCCTTGCTGTTGCCCCCTGCGTAAATTACGAATTTCTGTTTTTAGGTAACGAGCAATATCACTTACGCGTGCCAACGCGATCTTGCGCTCTTCGGCAGTTTTCACTGGTTGTACAGCAAGAGTTGAAGATATACGGAATTGCCAGCCTGTCCATGTAGGGCTGATATTCCAAAGCTCCATTTTACACACTCTATGATCGACAAGAGCTTGTATTTTTTCTTTAGCAAAAGTGTAAGTTAGCGCTGTTTCAGCGTTTTCTATTGTTTTAATATCAATTGTGTTAAGTGTGTTTAACCACCGGTCTACTTTAGCATTCCATAATGTAATTGATTGTTCATCATGATGACCAAACCTGTCCATTGGTGCATTTGGGTAACCTATTTCGTAAACTTCTTCGGTATACTGAGTGAAATAACCGTCGACAAATTCGTTTGCTATTTGCGTAACTATAGCTGAAGTGTTGTCTTTGGTAGGCTTACTTGGTGTTGTTGAACATGCGGTACATATTAGGGCTAAAATACCAAACAATAGTTTTATTCTTGGCACGATAAACTCCGTAGTTTGCTGCTTATTAGTTAATTTTATGCGTTTTACAATGTAGTGAATCTCGTTTCACTAGCACTTAAATGAAAAATGTTGTAGAGCTTCTATAGAAGCTCTACAACAATATGCAAAGAGTTATTTTAATTGTTGTTGAATAAACTTGCGGGTGTCATTTAATAAGTCGAGTCTTGTGGGTTCGTGAACATACATCATATGACCGCCATGGTAATATTCATATTGAATTTGCTCTTTTTTAATGTTGTGGCGATTTAGAGTATATTCGGCATCAAAGAAAGGTGTTACTAAGTCATAATAGCCAGCAGCAACAAATACTTTCAGATTAGGGTTAATGCGTAAAGCTTTTGATAAGTCGTGTGTGGTATTGACATAGGTTGGCTCCCAAGCTTTATTTTTAGGTGCAGTGCGCCAACTCCATTGATCTGATAACTCATCGTCTGCTGGTGCTAAATAAGTTCGGTTCCAGTTAACGCCTAAATCGCTTCGTATATAACTCATCAAGCCGGCATTATAAGCAGATGAAATAGAACGACTAGCATCATAGCCTGGCTTAGCAGTTAGATCATCAGCTTCATCTATGGTGTAACGTGCATCGAGCAAGCCAATGGCAATACCATCATCTCTTAACAGTTCTTTGGCAAAATGAAATCCACCAATGCGCAGGTTAGCTTTTTCAATATAAGCTGGAGACAGCCCCGTGAAGTGAACTAATCGATCACGAATATGACTTCTAGTTGCATCGCTGATGGTATTACCTTTGAATAAAGCAGGCATTAACTCATCAGTAGCAAAGTCTCTAGCTTGTGCGAGAAAAGTCGATAAATTGTCTGGCTTTGGATTAATTTTTCCATGATAAACAGCCGCTGCCGCCATTGTGGGTAAATAAGTAATATGAGAAATGATATTATCTGGTACATACGGGCTAGAGCCTTGATAATCTAAGGCTTGTGAGATAAAAACAATCCCATTAAGGCTAACCGATAAGTCTTGTTCTAATATTTTGGCTACCGCTGCTGCACGCGTTGTACCATAGCTTTCTCCAAGTAAGAAACGGGGAGAGTTCCATCGGCCGTTATCGGTAATCCATGTTCGGATAAAGCTCGCCATCGACTTAGCATCTTCTTTTAATCCCCAAAACTCTTTACCTTTATGTTGCCCTAGCGCACGAGAAAAACCAGTACCTACAGGGTCGATAAAAACAAGATCTGATACATCAAGGATCGACTCTGCGGTATCTAGAACTGGATAAGGTGCATTACCTGGAAATTTAGCATCGCTTGGCACATGCACTCGTTTTGGGCCAAAACCTCCCATATGCAGCCAAGTTGATGCTGAGCCTGGTCCTCCATTCCATATAAAGGTTACTGGTCTGGTTTTACCTTTTGTATTTTTTTTAGTGTAGGCGAAGGTAAAGATACTCGCAGTTTCCTTACCATGCTTATCTCTTAAATAAGTTTCTCCTGCGGTAACCGTATACTCAATATTTTGGCCGTTAAATCGTCCTTTATGTTGACTAATAAATTGACGGGCTTCTGGAATAGACGTTGCTGCTTCTTTATCAGTGTTTTGCTCTGTGGCTTGAATAACACCGCTAGAAAAGATACAAAAATAAATAAAGGTGGGATAGAAAAATTGTTTAAATAACATGAGGGTTACACTACTTGAGCTGATTTTACCTATCTATACTAGAAGTGTAGATAACAGTCAATTTAAAGCATAATCAATATATGTTTAAAGGCAGCTTTTAAAGATTTAATCGTTGTTATTGCTTGGTACTACTTGAATACACCCTAATGGTTATATTTATCTCAGGTGAAAATGTTGATAAGTTAATTAAACAAATGAACAATAATATTAGCCATGATAAATTGATAATTACCACTTGCTATCGCTAAATTCTCGCGGGAATAATCTTATATTCACAGCCAAACTTTTCATCGTATTAAAAACAAGCAAGTATTGCTTGGACTCAATACCTATATTTGGTAGAATCGTCGCCTAATTTTTTTTCCAAAATGTGAATAATGGGTAAAAACGTCGTAGTCCTTGGCACTCAATGGGGTGACGAAGGCAAGGGTAAGGTTGTAGACCTTCTAACAGATAAAGCTAAGTACGTGGTGCGCTATCAAGGTGGCCATAATGCTGGTCATACATTAGTGATTGACGGTGAAAAAACTGTTCTTCATTTGATTCCATCAGGTGTTTTACGTGAAAACGTTAAATGTTTGATCGGAAATGGTGTCGTACTTTGTCCGAAAGCGCTGATGACAGAGATCAATATGCTAGAAGCCCGTGGTGTTCCTGTCCGCGAGCGTCTATTAATTAGTGATGCTTGTCCGCTTATTCTTCCTTATCACAATGCCTTGGACGCCGCGCGCGAAATAGCACGTGGTAATAAACCAATTGGTACTACTGGCCGTGGTATTGGTCCAGCTTATGAAGATAAAGTGGCTCGTCGTGGCTTACGTGTAGGTGATTTATTTTGCGCAGAGACTTTTGCAATAAAGTTAAAAGAAATTATGGAATACCATAACTTTGTTTTAACAACCTATTACAAAGTTGAGCCGGTTAGTTATGAACAAACATTGTCTGATGCTTTAGAAGTTGGTGAAATCATCAAAGGTATGGTTGCCGATATTCCTGAATTATTAGATCAATCTCGCAAAGCGGGTGAGTCTATTATGTTCGAAGGCGCCCAAGGTACTCTGCTTGATATTGATCACGGAACATACCCTTATGTAACTTCATCAAATACTACGGTAGGCGGTGTAGCCACAGGTTGTGGTTTTGGGCCATTACATTTAGATTATGTTTTAGGTATTACAAAAGCTTATACAACGCGTGTTGGTTCAGGGCCTTTTCCAACTGAACTCAATGATGAGATTGGTGAGCACTTAGGTACTGTTGGTCATGAATTTGGTGCCACTACAGGGCGCGAGCGTCGTTGTGGCTGGTTTGATGCTGTTGCGATGCATCGAGCAGTTCAAGTGAATAGTATTACTGGTTTTTGCTTAACTAAGCTCGATGTTTTAGATGGCTTATCTACCTTAAAAATCTGCATAGGCTATAAAACAGCGAATGGCGATGTAATTACAGTACCACCAACAGCTGCCGAAGGTTACGAAAATGTAACGCCTGTCTATGAAGAAATGCCAGGTTGGAGCGAAAAAACAGTTGGTGCAACGTCTAAAGATAAACTACCTGCGAACGCAATTGCTTATATTAAGCGTATAGAAGAAATTACTGGTGTACCTGTTGATATAATTTCTACAGGTCCTGATAGAAACGAAACGATTATTTTAGTTAATCCATTCGAGTAAAATCAGCAAAAGTTAATTTCTTATAAAAACCAGCGTTTATCGCTGGTTTTTTTATACTTAGTATTTGATATAAACCTAACGAGAAGAACATAATATAGTTATATAGCTGCTAGAAATTGTTTATATGCAAATGCTCTTGATTGCTTCAAGGTAAATGAAATACCATAGCCGTACTTATCATATTAACAATAATAAATTATTATCACTCAACGCATTTAGGAAGAAACATGACTGATTTACGTCAAGAGGCATTAGATTATCACGCATTACCCATTCCAGGAAAAATAAGTGTCGAACTGACGAAACCCGCAGAAACAAGCTACGACCTTTCATTAGCGTATAGCCCCGGTGTTGCTGAGCCTGTTAGAGCAATTGCTGAAAATCCTGACGATGTTTATAAATATACCGGTAAAGGAAATACAGTTGCGGTTGTAACTAATGGCACTGCCATTTTAGGCTTAGGCAATTTAGGTCCTATGGCGGCTAAACCAGTAATGGAAGGTAAGGCGTTACTATTCAAGCGTTTTGCAGGTATTAATTCATTCGATATTGAAGTTAAGCATAAAACAACTGAAGATTTCATTGATACCGTTGCCAACATTGCAGACAGTTTTGGTGGAATTAATCTTGAAGATATAAAAGCGCCTGAATGTTTTATTATCGAGAAAGCACTAATTGAACGTTGTAAGGTACCTGTTTTTCATGATGATCAACATGGCACTGCTATTGTAACTGCAGCTGGTTTACTAAATGCGCTTGATGTACAAGGTAAAAATATTAAAGAAGCTGATATTGTTTGTATGGGCGCAGGCGCGGCTGCAATTGCTTGCATGGACTTGTTGATCAAGTGTGGTGCACAGCGTGAAAAAATATACATGCTAGATACTAAGGGAGTTATTCATACCCGTCGCGATGATCTTAACGAATATAAGCGTTCATTTGCTAATAATACAGACAAACGAACTTTAGAAGATGTGATTGATGGTGCTGATGTTTTTGTAGGTGTTTCAGGGCCTGATGTTTTATCTGCTGAGCATGTGAAAATGATGGCTCCTAAACCAGTGATATTTGCTTGCTCGAATCCAGATCCTGAAATTAAGCCTGAATTAGCATTATCTGCACGCGATGACGTAATTATAGCAACAGGTCGTTCTGATTATCCAAACCAAGTAAATAACGTACTGTGCTTTCCATTTATTTTCCGTGGTGCATTAGATGTAAGAGCAAGAACAATCAACGATGAAATGAAGGTTGCTTGTGTTCATGCTATTCGTGAGTTAGCGAAAGAGCCGGTTCCACAAGAGGTATTGGCGGCCTCAGGTGTTAGCGAATTAACATTTGGTAAAGAATATATAATTCCTAAGCCAATGGACTCACGACTGTGTGGCCGTGTAGCTAGAGCTGTAGCTATTGCTGCAGTAGAATCGGGTGTTGCGGCACTAGACCTACCTGCGAACTACATGAAATAGGTGCTAGCAAATATAAAAAAGCCAACGAATAGTTGGCTTTAATATTTTAATACATCAGAATTAAATTAAACTTCGTCATCATCATATTGCGAAAAGTCGGTAATGCCTTGCTCAGTTAGTATTTTTCTCACACTTGCAGGCAACTTCTCTAAGTTATCTTTCGCTAAGTCGTGATCGTCAGGTAAGGGTTGGCCAGTAAAAGCGTGTAAAAAAGCTTCACATAATAATTCACTGTTTGTAGCATGCCTTAAATTATTAATTTGGCGGCGCGTTCGCTCATCGGTAAGTACCTTGAGTACACGCAACGGAATGGAAACAGTGATCTTTTTAACTTGCTCACTTTTTTTTCCGTGTTCTGCGTATGGATTAATGTACTCGCCATTCCACTTTGCCATGAAGTTTCCTCTGATTTAATTTGTAATATATTTTTTATAATGGCGCTCGCACTAGTCAAACAGAGAGTAATGATGTTTGTACTAATTGAAAGCCCATAGAAATTCTAAGTATGATTTTACTGCTTGTGAGCTATGAGTCAACTATGAATGTGTAGAAGTGTAGATGTCTAAAAGTTCTTGACCGGAATATTGAAACCGTTTAGAGTTGTAGACGTCCAAACATCCATTTGAAATTGACTCTTTAGGTAAGCTCATGTCTGATAAAAAAAATGCCACTATTGCCGTTCGTGGTGGCATTAATACCGACAAACATCATGGTGCTGTTGTAGCGCCAATACATTTATCAAGCACCTATTCGCTAAAGGGACTTAACGATAAGCGTCAATTTGATTATTCTCGTACCGGTAATCCAACAAGATCAACTTTTGGCCAAGCTATAGCAGACCTAGAAAAAGGTGCGGTTGGTGTAGTCACCAGTACTGGTATGGCTGCCGTTCATCTTATTTGCCAATTACTGTCAGTTAACGACACTATCGTTATACCGCATGATTGTTATGGTGGTAGTTATCGATTATTTACTCATTTAGCTAAACGCGGCCAATTTAAATTGATTATTGTTGACCAAGATGATGAGCAAGCTTTACAACAAGCATTAGATCAAAAGCCGAAATTAGTCTTGATAGAAACACCAAGTAACCCACTGTTACGTATTGTTGATATTTCAAAAATTTGCCAAAAAAGCCATCAGGCGGGTGCTTTAGTTGCTGTTGATAATACTTTTTTATCGCCAATTTTACAGCAACCATTAACGCTAGGTGCTGATATCGTTTTTCACTCAACCACTAAATACATCAATGGTCATAGCGATGTTGTTGGCGGCGTATTAGTGACTAAAGATGTTGCCATTGGTGAAGAGCTAGCTTGGTGGGCTAATTGTATTGGTATTACGGGGTCGGCTTTTGATAGCTACCTAGCACTACGTGGTTTAAAAACGCTCCCTGTAAGAATAAAACAACACCAAGCCAATGCCGACCAAGTTGCTGCATTTTTACAAGAAAATACAGCTATTGAAAAGGTATACTACCCAGGGTTTATCACGCACCCAAATCATAATGTAGCTAAAAAACAGCAAGAGAGTGCGGGTGGCATGCTAAGTTTTGAAATAAAAGGTGGGATTGCGGCGGTTGAAAAATTATTTGCTAACTTAACCTTATTTACACTGGCGCAGTCGTTAGGAGGAGTTGAGAGTTTAATTAGCCATCCTTCCACTATGACTCACGCTAGTATGGAGCATTCGGCACAAATTGAAGCCGGTATTACTGAGTCATTAGTGCGTATTTCTGTAGGTATTGAAGACATTGACGATATTATTGCTGATTTAGCACAAGGGCTCGTTGCTAGTCAGCGACAGTAGTTTAATTGATTTTAGAAGTGTAACTCTTATTATGGAACAGTCATCAAATGCTGTCGCGTTAAGCGCAGAAAATAACCAATTAGCAAAACAAGCAGTACAAGTTCATAAATTTGGTGGTAGTAGCTTAGCAGATAAAGCATGTATCGAGCGTGTGATAGGTATTATTCAGCATCACTGCCATTTAAACGATATTGTGGTGGTGTCTGCTAATGGTAAAACTACCGACCAATTATTTGCGGTGCTAGGCTTAGCAAAATTAGATGACCCAACCTTAAATGATGAAATTATCGCACTGAAAGAAAACCAAGCGGGGTTAATTTCTTCACTATTGAATAAATCGAGTGCTGCACGTTTAATTGAATACTTAGAGCAAGACATTAGCCAGTTAATTAGCTGGCTACGCACAGACGTTAATGCATTTGAAAATGATTTACTCGGCTTTGGTGAGTTATGGTCAGCACGATTAATGTCTGCAGTGTTAAATGAGCGTGTTTGTCCAAGTCATTACCTAGACGCTCGGGACTTTTTAGTGATTAATAATGAGCGTGATTGCCAAGTTGAATATCCGTTAAGTGAGAAACAGTTATTAGCATGCCGAAAGGCGGATAAGCTTACTGTTGTAACTGGCTATATAAGTAAAGATGTTGACGGTTTAACTAAAACCTTGGGTCGCAATGGTAGTGACTATTCTGCCACTATTATGGCGGCTTTAGTTGGTGCAGGAAATGTAACATTGTGGACTGATGTTGATGGTATATACAGCGCTGATCCGCGGGTTGTTCCTCATTCTCGAAAATTACACCGCTTACCTAATGGTGTTGCAAAAGAATTAGGCCGTTTGGGTAACCCTGTACTTCACGCTAAAACATTACAGCCATTAAATAACCATAGTACACATTTACATGTTGCAAGTAGTTTCGCCCCTGAGGTGAGCGGTACAGAAATCGGCTCTTTTGGCCAAATAGCCAAACAAGAGTTGTCAGTAACCTATTTAAACGACTTATTATTGGCACGCAGCGAAAGCTTTATAGGTGCCAAGGGCAAGCTTGCCGCAGAAGAATTTTCAGCGATAACCTATGATACAGAGAAAGGGTTCATTGTTATATATTTAGACCAACAAAAGGCGGTAAGTCAGTGGCTAGCGAGCCATGATACCGAAGTCTCATTCATACCCGCAGCCATTATGGCCACAGTGGGTCATAAAGTAACGGAACATGGTGATATACGAGCATGCTTTAAACGCTCATTAAAAGACGCGAAAGTATTAGAGTTTGTTTGCTCTGAAAATCAGCACAGCTTACTTGCGGTTGTACCAGAAAATTGCAGTGTTGAGCTAGTAAACCGAGTGCATTATCATATGACCAAAGATGCTCGCCACATTGGTGTGGTTGTGGTTGGCTTAGGTAATATAGGTCAGCGTTTTATTGAAATGTTACCTCAGCAGCTAAACAATATTCAAGCGCTAGAAAATGTACATTTAGTAGGCTTAGTTACTTCAGAAAAAGCATTAGTAAACGATGATGGCATTGATGTTGCTCAAGCGTTACAACAGTTTGAACAACATGGCCAAGCGTATGATAATAGTGAATTACTTTCATGGTTAGCCAATCATCCTTACGATGAATTAGTGGTGGTTGACATTACACCAAGTGAGCATTTTAGCTTACTGTACCAAGCATTTTTTGAGCAAGGTATTCATGTTATTGGTGCTAACAAATGGGCGGGTTCTGCGCCAACAGCGCAATATCAGCAGTTAATAGAAACAGCTAAAAAGCATCGCAGTCTTTGGTTAGGTAATAGTACCGTAGGTGCAGGGCTGCCCATTAATCACATTATCACCGACCTATTGAACAGTGGTGATACCATTACAGAAATTTCAGGTATATTTTCAGGTACATTGTCGTGGTTGTTTGAAAGTTATGATGGCACAGTACCATTTTCAACATTGCTAACCGAGGCGTTAGAACAGGGGTTAACAGAGCCAGATCCACGAGAAGACCTATCAGGCCGTGACGTACAAAGAAAATTACTCATTTTAGCACGCACAGCAGGCTTTGAATTATCAATGGAAGATATTCGTTGCCAAAATTTGGTACCCAAATCACTTAGAACACTGATAAAAGATGAGTTTTTACAGTCATCAACACAGTTAGATGGCTATTTTTACGACCAGCTACAGCAAGCCAAGCAACAGCAAAAATGTATTCGCTATATCGCACGTTTTAGTGTTGAAAAGGATAAAATACAAGCAACTGTTGGTTTGGAAGCATTAGAAAGGGACGATGCCTTTGCTAACTTGTCTGCTTGTGACAATATCTTCCAAATAAAAAGTCAGTGGTATAATACAAATCCACTCATTGTTCGAGGGCCCGGTGCTGGAAGAGATGTAACTGCAGGCGGGTTACATTCAGATTTAGTTAGCATTTGTCAGCAACTAGTTAGCAGATCTAACCCAGTTAATATTAAAGGTAGTTAGGTGTTGCTGAACATAGGTGTGACAGAATATAGGTTGAAATTTAAACACGATTTACTTTTTATCGTACTTCAAAGAGTAACACGGGCTCGTAGCAAATTAAGTACTTGTGAGTTAGTAAAATATTAACTAGCATTGAATGCTAATACGAATGATTCTATGGAATTGCTAATTAACTATGTCGAAAAAAGCCGCTAGCGATACTAAATTTACCACCCAAGTAAAGCAAATATTAGATAAGCTCTACGGGCGTAGTGCATTAAAAGATTCGCTTGTTGAGCGCGCTATTGAGTTTTATGCGAAACAATCATTTGTTCAGCATAAATTACAGAGCCTGCAAGATAGTATTACTGAGTTAACGGCTAAAGACGATAATAATACGAAGTCGATCACACGCTTAGAGCGAGAGTTGCGTGATCTGAAGCAAGATCTTCGCTATGAAAGCAATGAGCGGTACAAGTATTTATTTGAAATTTGCCAGGAAATACTAAAGCTCAGTGAAGGTTTAACTTTTGAAGAAACAAATAGAAAATCAGCGCAGCTATTGGGCACTATTCAATTAATTAGCCCTACAGAAGGTAAAAAAGTAGCTGAAAACAACGAGCGTAATAAACCTCTATATAAAGCAGTACTCAGTTTACGTTTGTTTGACCAACTCTTTATTGAGCAATCTTCAGTTCTCATGCACCCTTATGTTAAGGAATATGCATCAGCAATACTGCCTGATGAATACCAATCACTTGCAACTACAGACAATGACGTTTATTCAAACTTTCTAGACCAGATTAAGTTACCTATATTAATGGCCGCACTACTCCAAGATATAGGTAATTATCACCCTGACTCACAACGCATTCTTAAAGGAAAAGACGGAAAACTAAACAGTAATAGAACATTAGCAGTAGATGAGCGAAAGGCACTATTGCAAATTAACTTTAGAGAAACCGTTAAGTTTTTAGTTGATGGTATCGGTGCACCTATTTATGTGGGTAACTCAAAAACAGAGCGTGATAAATTTAATATCGCTGAGCATCAAAAGTTAGTGTTTATTAAACAATTAATCAAAGGGGCTATTGCGCCCCGTTCAGGCATAGGCAATATACTAAAAGTCCCGCAAATATACGCGTCGATCATCTTATCAACTAAAAGCAGTTATAATTTTAAATTATTGCCTAAAGTGTATCAGGCACTTTATCAAAACGCTGAGCATGGTAGTTGCTGTAAAACCGCTGTTGATGCTTTATATAAAATTACCGGTGTTTACCCTCAAGGGTATGGCGTTACTTATATTCCTATCGATAGTGATGGCGAGCAAAGCGACCGCTATGAATATGCCATTGTAACTCAGCTTTACCCTGAAAATGGCGAAAATCCAATATGCCGTACGGCAACACGTTACTTAACTTTTATCAGTTATGGTCAAGATGTAGTTATTGAAAGCGATAGAAACTTATATAACGTTGAAGTTGCACAACAATTTGCGTCGTTAAGTAAAGAGCGTTTGAATGAAATTTTAGAGCTTCTGGCTTCGAACTATGCAGATCGAAAAAAACTCGACTTATTACCACGTTATTGGCATGCAGGCGATTATTTTTCTGTAAAAGATAACCAGAAACTTTGGAATAAAAGTAAATAAAAAAGCTCAGCTTATTAAATTTCAATTTGCCCTAGATGCAATAAAGTTGATCAAGAATAAACTTGTTATGCGGCACATAAAATAAGCTCGTATATTATCAATAGTTAAACGTAATTGGCTGAAAAATAATGTACGGAACCTTATTATTATTGCACATTCTGGCGGCGACAATTTGGACTGGCGGACATATTGTACTGTCTGTTGTTATTTTACCTAAAGTGTTAAGAGAAAAGTCACCTGAACAATTACTAAGTTTTGAATCTGTTTATGAAAAAATAGGTATGCCCGCACTTATTGTGCAGGTGATCACCGGGCTAATGTTGGCACATCGTTTATTACCTGACGTAAGCCAGTGGTTTAACTTAAATAATCCTGTTGCCCATGGAATATTGGCCAAGTTATTACTGCTAGGCTTAACTTTTGCTTTTGCGCTTGATGCTCGCTTTAGAGTTATTCCGGTGTTATCAAAAGATAATCTTGTTGATATGGCTTGGCATATTATTCCCGTTACATTATTGTCAGTATTGTTTGTTTTTGTTGGCGTTTCATTTAGAACTGGTTGGTTGTATTGAGGATTATTTTATAGCAATTGAAATAAATAGTTGACCAATTCAGAACATCGTTAGGGAAGTTAGAACAAAGTCAATTGATGTAGCTTATGTGGGCAAAGTAGGAGCATAATTGCCCTGAACAACTCGTTATAAAATACATGCCTTGTATTTGACTGTTTTCACTGCGTATAAAATAGATCACTTAATTAATGAAACTGATCTTGGTTAGCGCTTGTATAAGTAATGCGCGTTAACGCTCATGAGAGCCACACAAGTACGCATCGAAAGAAGCACAAGATGCAAACCTTGACATGTTGTTAGAATACAACGCTCAATATGAAACTCGAACAGACAAGCTCTCAAGAGCTGCCCATCAACAAATTTATACTGCGTATGTTGGAACAAAAAAGTTTTACACCAATAATTGGGAGTGTTTAACTTTATGTTACAAGTTTTTCAACTGAGTATCCGCTTCTTGATGAGGTGCAAACCGATCAACTAGCGCTCCCCCCCTAATTAGAAACAGTATTTATTAATCATTTGCAGTAGTACCTTCTCGGTATTGTTAATTTGATCAAATGCCAAAAATTCATCTGGTTGATGTGCTTGGTCAATCGATCCAGGTCCCATCACAATTGTTTGACATCCTAGTTGCTGAATAAAAGGCGCTTCAGTGGCATAGTTCACCGCACAACAGCTATGGCCACTAATATGTTCGGCAAAGTTAATTAATTCACTTGGCTTGGTTTGTTCAAAACTTGGTGAGCTAGGATCTAACTCTTCAAACGATACGCGTCCTGGGTAACGCAAAGCCACAGGCTCTAATGCTTTTGCAAGCCAACCAAGTAACTCGTCATCACTTAACCCAGGAATAGCTCTCATATCTATATCTAGCTCACAATAGCCACAAATACGATTAGCATTGTCACCGCCACGAATAGCGCCAAAGTTTAGCGTTGGCATAGACACCTCAAACGCATCATGTTTATAAGTTAATGCCAACTGTTCTTTCAGTGTTAACAAAGCGGCAATGACCTGATACATAATTTCAATGGCATTCACGCCTTTGTCAGGTTGACTAGAATGACCTGATTGCCCTTTGATTTTAATTTTGTGCGACATATGACCTTTATGCATAACCACTGGTACTAAATTGGTAGGTTCGCCAATAATGGCTACCTCAGGCTTAGCTAATTGATTTTTAATAAAGAAACGAGCGCCCGCCATAGTAGTTTCTTCATCAGCTGTTGCTAAAATATAAAGTGGCTTTTTCAAGTTTTTTGCGTCGATGGTTTTGCAGACCTGCAAAATAAAAGCAAAAAAGCCTTTCATGTCGCAGGTACCTAACCCATAAAACTTATCATCTTTAGTTGTTATCGTTAGCGGATCTGAATTCCAACGATTTTCATCAAAAGGTACTGTATCGCTATGCCCTGATAAAAGCAGTCCTCCTTCACCACTACCTAGTTTGGCGAGTAAATTATATTTGTTACGCGTTTCTGGCACCTGCTGAATGTTAATAGTAAAGCCAAGCTCTTCAAACCAAGTTGCAAGCAATTGAATAATAGACAAATTACCTTGATCCCAACTTTCTAAGGTTGAGCTAATGGAAGGTTGAGCTATCAGCTGAGTTAGTGCTTGAGTAAAGTCTGGTAATTTTTTCATTATATACCTCAAAATAGTTATGCTCATTTATTGCATAACTACCCATTTAATGTTAATTTCGCATTTCATGTTGTTATTCGTAAGATTACGCAAATTTTTCTGGGGATTCAATTCGATTTATCGCTTTTAAAATCGTATTGGTTATAACACAAAAAATGTAACTTAATAGCAATTACAAAATAAACATTGTGCACTTATTGCACATATAGTGCATAAAATTGCAATTTTTGAGGGTGGTATGAAAGTAGCGGTAATTGGGGCAAGTGGATATGTTGGTGCAGAGTTAATCGCACTGCTTTGCCAACATAAGAAAATGTCTATTTGTGATCTAGTTGTCTCGGAAGGTAGTGACTCGGCGGGTAAACTTTTTTCAACCTTACACCCAAAATATTTAGGCATTTGTGATATCACCTTACAAGCCTTCTCAGTTGAGTGGTTTAATGCCGCGGTTAACAAATTAGATGCAGTTTTTTTTGCTACACCACATGAGTTTAGTGCTGAATGGGCACATGCTTTTGCCGATGCTGGCGTTAAAGTATTTGATTTGTCAGGTGGTTTTCGTCTTAAAAATAGCGAAGATTATCCTAAATATTACGGCTTTACGCATCAGCACCTTTCAGCGTTAGCTAAAGCTCAATATGGTTTGGCAGAATGGCATTCGCATGATATTGCTCATAGTCAGATAATTGCAGTGCCGGGTTGTTACCCAACCGCAAGCTTATTGTCGCTTAAACCAATTACGAGCAATAACCTTCATAGTGAACATTCATTAATTGTGGTTAATGGCATTAGTGGTGTAAGCGGTGCCGGTAGAAAAGCCAGTCTAGCGACCAGTTTTAATGAAGTAAGCTTAACTGCTTATAATATATTACAGCATCGCCACCAGCCTGAAATTAGCCAAGAAGCCCATGCCCAAGTCATTTTTAATCCTCACTTAGCACCATATAAAAGAGGGCTACTTGCTACTGTTACTTTGCAGCTTAAGAAAAATGTGACCAAAGCTAACGTTGACCAAGCATTTGTTGATGCTTATGCAGCATCTCCATTGGTTCGCTTAGTTGGCACTTGGCCAAAAATTGACAATGTAGCCTATACCCCTTTTGCCGATTTACATTGGCAATATGACGAGCAAAAAAAAGTAGTGGTGATCAGTTGTGCCATTGATAACTTATTAAAAGGTGCAGCATCACAAGCGATTCAATGCGCCAATATCAGTCTAGGTTTAGCAAGTCACTATGGCTTATTACCTTCAAATTTAAAGCATTCAAATGTTATTGATGGAGTTAATGTATGAAACAACCCTTAGTGATCAAGATTGGTGGCGCAATTTTAGCGAAAGAATCCGCATTAACCGCACTATTAAATGTAATAGCGACGATAAAAAATCATGCCGTTGTTTTGGTACATGGCGGTGGTTGCGTTGTTGATGAAATGTTAGCGCAAGCGGGATTTTCAACCATTAAAAAGCATGGTTTAAGAGTGACACCAGCAGAGCAAATGCCAATAATTAGCGGAGCATTAGCCGGCGCTGTCAATAAATCTATTGTTGCAAAAGCCACGAGTATGAATATACCTGCAGTGGGTTTATCGCTTACCGATGGAGGCATGGTAACCTGTCAATTAAACCAACTTGAATTAGGGGCCGTAGGCATACCAACGGCGCATGACAGCAAGTTACTTGATATCTTATTGCCGTCAAATTTTTTGCCAATAATATCCTCTATAGGCGCACTGCCTGATGGCACTTTAGTTAATGTTAATGCTGATGACGCCGCAGTAGCAATTTGCCAGTTACTCAATGCACAATTATTACTGTTAACCGATGTTAACGGTGTGAAAGGAAGCACTGGTGAGTACCTTCGCTCGTTAAATAATCAAGAAGCAAAAGCATTGATTGAACTAGGTGTTATTGCCGGCGGTATGACTGCCAAAGTAAACGCTGCTTTACACGCGGCTAATCAATTACGACGAAGTATCGCGGTCGCCAGTTGGCAAGCACCAGAGCAAATTATTAATTTGCTTAATGGAGAGCTTATAGGTACCCGCATTCAGCCTGAAAAACTATAACTTCGTCACCGTATAGGATTGATTATGTCATTATTGAATTTTTTAGCTGATGATCAGCTAACGAAAGCGCAAGTGCTTAACTTAATAGCACTTGCGAAAGATATTAAGCAAAAACCCACAAACTATCACCAAAAGCTTGCTGGAAAGTCGGTCGCGATGATCTTTGAAAAACCATCGCTAAGAACCCACGTCAGCTTCGATCTTGGTATCAATAAACTGGGTGGTCATGCACTTTATTTAGGGCAACAAAATGGCAAGCTAGGCGAGCGTGAAAGAGTTAGCGATTATGCCAAAAATCTTTCTTGCTATGCTGATGCAATAGTTGCAAGAGTTTATGAAAACAGTGCAATTGAAGGCTTAGCTGAACATGCAAGTGTGCCGGTTATTAATGCCTTATGTGATTTATATCATCCGTGTCAGGCTCTGGCTGACTTTGTTACCTTATCTGAGTGCTTTGACGACATATCAAAGGTTAAATTGGCTTATGTTGGCGATGGTAATAATGTCTCTAATTCGTTAATGCTTATGGCGGCAATACTTGGTGTTAACTTTACTTTGGTTTGTCCTCAGGGGCATGGCCCATCGAAAGCCATGCTCACTAAAACACAGCAGCTTGCACAAGCGAGTGGCTCGACTTTTCAATGCGTAAACGACATAGAGTTAATAGGGCAACAAGATGCTATTTATACTGATACTTGGGTATCAATGGGCAAAGAAAGTAACAATAGCAAAGCTGAAATATTGGCGAAATTCATGCCTTTTCAGTTAAACCATCACTTAGTTGAACACACACAAGCGCAACTAGTTATGCATTGCCAGCCTGCGCATTTAGAAGAAGAAATTACGACTGAATTATTTGACGATGAAACTAAGTCGGTAGTGTTTCAACAAGCTGAAAATAGAATGTGGGCGCAAGCGGCTGTGTTAGTGACATTGCTGAGTGATTAAACAAGCTTATATTCATTTACGCGTGGCTAAATAAACAAATTAAGAACAGTAATTAAAATAGTTGGCAATTAGATAAAGCTATCATTGCCAATGTTTGAAATAAATAAGGATAATATCATGGCTTTAGCAGCTAAAAAACAAGTTAAAAAAGTAGTATTGGCGTATTCAGGCGGTTTAGATACCTCAGCAATTATTCCATGGTTAAAAGAGAACTATGAAGGTTGTGAGGTTATTGCTTTTTGTGCTGATGTTGGCCAAGGTGAAGAAGAGCTTGAGGGGATTCAAGAAAAAGCAATCGCGTCGGGTGCGTCAGAATGCCATGTTGTTGATCTTAAAGAAGAGTACGTAAAAGACTATATATATCCTATTTTAAAAACAGGTGCTGTTTACGAAGGCCAATACTTATTGGGTACATCAATGGCACGCCCGGTAATTGCTAAAGCGCATATTGAGGTTGCTTTAAAGGTAGGCGCTGACGCTGTTTGCCATGGCTGTACCGGCAAAGGTAATGACCAAGTACGTTTTGAGTCTTGTTTTGCTGCATTAGCTCCAGAGCTTACAGTAATTGCACCATGGCGTGAATGGGACATGGTGTCTCGAGAAGATTTATTAAATTACCTTGAAGAGCGTAATATTCCTTGCTCAGCATCATTAACCAAAATTTATAGCCGTGATGCTAATACGTGGCATATTTCACATGAAGGCGGAGAGCTTGAAGATCCATGGTGCGAGCCGTCTAAAGAGGTATGGACCATGACTGTTGATCCAATGGATGCGCCAAATGAACCTGAGCGTGTTCAACTTAGCTTTGTTAAAGGTGAACTTGTTGCAGTAGATGGCAACAACTTTAGTGATAGCAAAACCCCCGCTCATGATGCATTAACTTACTTGAATGCCAAAGGTGCGGCACATGGTGTTGGTCGAATTGATATTGTTGAAAATCGTTTAGTGGGCATGAAGTCGCGTGGTTGTTATGAAACGCCAGGTGGTACTATTTTAATGGCGGCTTACAAAGGATTAGAAACCCTAATTTTAGACAAAGAGTCCTTAAAATATCGTGAATCTATTGGCTTAGAATTTTCGCATGTTATTTATGACGGTCGTTGGTTTACACCATTAGCTAAAGCGCAGTTAGCCGGTGCCGCTTCATTTGCCGAAAAATTAACTGGTGACGTTGTTGTTAAACTTTATAAAGGTACTGCACAAGTTACCCAACGTCGTTCACCTAACTCATTATATTCTGAAGCTTTTGCTACTTTTGGTGCGGACGATGTTTATGACCAAAAACATGCCGAAGGCTTTATCCGTTTATTTAGCTTATCGAGTAGAATTACCGCATTAAGCCAAAAAAACCAGGAGAAATAATATGGCATTATGGGGCGGACGTTTTAAAGGACAAGCAAGCTTACAGTTTAAAAAATTTAATGACTCATTGCCGGTAGATTACCGAATGGCAGTGCAAGATATTGTCGGCTCTATTGCTTGGGCTGGTGCTATTCATTCAGTCGGTATAATTAACGAGAGCGAACTTGCTAAGTTAACCGCAGCGCTGAACGAACTTAAAACATCTGTTGAGCAAAATCCTCAACAAATACTAAGCTCAGATGCAGAAGATATTCATAGCTGGGTTGAAATACAGCTTATTGAAAAAACGGGTGACTTAGGTAAAAAATTACATACTGGGCGAAGCCGTAACGACCAAGTAGCCACAGACCTAAAGCTTTGGTGTAAAGAAACTGGTGGTGAACTATTGTTTGCCTTAGTGAGCTTACAACAAGCCATGATGGGTTTAGCTGAGCGTGAAAAAGATACCGTATTACCCGGGTATACTCATTTGCAACGCGCGCAACCCGTAACATTCGGTCATTGGTGTTTAGCTTATGTTGAAATGTTTAACCGTGACATTGGTCGATTAAAAGACGCATTGTATCGTTTAGATGTGTCGCCTTTAGGATCTGGCGCGCTTGCAGGCACAGCCTATCCTATTGACCGCAATACCTTAGCGCAAAACTTAGGTTTTAGAACTGCAACAATGAACAGTTTAGATGCTGTCTCAGACCGCGATCATGTTATTGAGTTATTGGCAACCGCAAGTATCTCAATGATGCATTTGTCGCGCTTTGCTGAAGATTTAATCTTTTATAATTCGGGTGAAGCAGGCTTTGTTGAGATGAGCGATTTAGTGAGCTCTGGTTCGTCATTAATGCCACAAAAGAAAAACCCAGATGCGTGCGAACTTATCCGTGGTAAAACAGGACGAGTTTTTGGCGCATTAACGGGTATGTTAACCACCATGAAAGCACTCGCACTTGCCTACAATAAAGACATGCAAGAAGATAAAGAAGGCTTATTCGACGCGCTTGAAACATGGCAAGAATGTATGGAAATGGCGGTATTAGTGGCAGATGGTTTAACCGTTAATCGTTCACGTACTTTGGCTGCTGCCCAGCAAGGTTATGCTAATGCAACAGAGCTCGCCGACTATTTAGTTAGTAAAGATATTCCTTTTCGCGAAGCACACCATATTGTTGGCGAAGTAGTTCTTGCCGCTATTGATAAGGGTAGTCCGTTGGAAGATTTAACCCTCACTCAACTACAAAGTTTTAGTGATCGAATAGAGCAAGATGTTTATCAACACTTATCGATAGAGTCTACCCTTGATAAACGTGAAGCACTAGGTGGAACTTCTCGTGTTCAAGTACAAAAAGCCCTAGATAATATTCAGTCAGGTAATCGTGAAATACTGAATGAGCAAGTTGTTGGTGCGCCAGGTAAAGAACAAGTAAAAGTTGCATTAAAACAAGTTAAACAACGTTTAAATGCCCAACGTGCTGCAGCTATGTCGGTACGCAGAGCGAGAATGTCTGATGTTGATCATATATTTAACTTAACCCGTTATTGGGCTGATAAAGGTGAAATATTACCGCGTAGCCGCGACAATATTATTCATGATATTCAAAACTTTGTGGTAGCAGAAATCGACGGAACTGTTGTTGGCTGTGCCTCTTTATATATTTATCAAACAGGTCTAGCTGAAATTCGCTCAGTGGTAATTGATAAAGATGCGCATCGACAAGGTCAAGGACAAGCATTGGTTCAGTACTTACTAGGTTTTGCACATCAAATAGAGTTACAAAAAATTATTGTGTTGACTTATATACCACAATATTTCGCTAAACTTGGTTTCAGTCTTATTGAGAAAAGCTCATTAGCTGACAACATAATAGAAGACAGCGAACCAAGCCCTTACAAAGACCCAGCAGATGAAGTTGCCATGGAATATGTATTATTTCCATTAACTTCAGCGGCCAAATAGCAATAGTTAAAATAGTACTTATGAAGAACGCAAACATAACCCATAGTAATAAAGATAACGTTAAATGGTTTAGAAACGCTGCGCCCTATATTAATGCCCATCGTGGAAAAACTGTTGTGCTAATGTTTGGCGGTGAGGCTGTTCTTCATCCTAACTTTGCAAATATTATTCACGATATAGCGTTATTGCGCAGTTTAGGGGTAAAACTTGTGTTGGTACACGGTTCTCGACCGCAAATCGAAGAGCGTATGATGCAACGAAATATCCCTCAACATATTGAAAATAATATTCGTATAACTGATGCTGAAACTTTAGTTGCTGTTAAAGATGCAACCGGCTCTTTGCGCTTACATATTGAAGGGTTACTAACCATGGGATTGGTAAATTCCCCCATGCACGGGTCACAAATACGAGTTAGTACCGGCAACCTTGTTATAGCAAAACCTATAGGGGTTAAAGAGGGGATTGACTATAAATTTACAGGAACGGTAAGGCGAATAGATGCTGTGGGCATTAACACCCAGCTTGACTATGGTTCAATTGTCTTACTTTCACCAATTGGTTATTCGTCTACAGGTGAGGTTTTTAACTTGGCACTTGAAGATGTGGCTACTCAAACAGCAGTCGCATTAAAAGCAGACAAACTCATTACCTTGACAGAAGATGAAGGTTTGCTTGATGAGTCGGGTACGTTAATTAGAAGCTGTAGTGTACGAAGGGTTAAAACGTTACTTGATGATAAAGATGATCATGTTCGCCAGTTACTGCTTCGTGCCATCATACAAAGTGGTGAAAATGGTGTAGAGCGCTGTCACTGTGTAAGTTATCAAAGCGATAGCGCTTTATTGCAAGAGCTTTTTACCCGAGACGGTGCTGGTACGCTAATCGCAAAAGATCACAAAGAGCAAGTTTGTACCGCAAGCATAGATGATGTAGGTGGTATTTTAGAGTTAATTGCGCCGTTAGAAGCAGAGGGCGTACTGGTAAAACGCTCACGAGAACTGCTTGAGGTGGAAATTAACCGCTTTACTGTGATTAAAAAAGAAGAGGTTATTATTGCCTGTGCGGCGTTATATCCATACCCAGAAGCAGCTTCAGGTGAAATTGCTTGTGTAGCCATTCACCCCGATTATCGTAAAGGTAACCGTGGTGAGCGCTTGATGGAGTCTTTAGAGTTTAATGCGAAAGAGCAGGGCTTATTGTCATTATTTGTTTTGACCACTGTAAGCGGGCATTGGTTTAGAGAACGTGGTTTTATTGAGCGTTCATTAGAAGACTTGCCCGAAGGTAAAAAACAAATGTATAACTTTCAGCGTAAGTCTAAGGTGTTAATTAAAGAGATATAAAATAGATCATCTTATTTGGCGCTACTACCAATTATTTATTATTGGCAGTAGCAATGCTTTGTTAACTCTACACATTAATTGCTCTAGCTTATAGATGTTGATGGAGTAAAGCGTGTATGAACGCTGTGGCGTGATGACAGCTTCTGACTTCACTTAAAACTAAGCTGAACTAGCAAACCGTGTCGTTAAGCGATATATTTATTTTATATCACGTTTAATTTTAGTTTATACAAGCATAAAAAGGACTCTCAGATGCCAAACTACAAGCTAACTATTTCAATAATCACTGTACCAGTAATGCTAGCCTTATACTCTTTTGGCGCCACCGCGAGTGATTGTTCAGTATCTATTAATTCAAAAGAATCGGTGAAATGCCTGCAAAAAAAGATTTCAACACTTGAAAAAGAACTTGAACAAAGCAAAAAATATCGAGTTGTAATTCCTCAAGGAGCACTTATAAGTTTTAAGGCAAAAACTTGCCCAAACGGTTGGGCAGATTACCAAGCTAATCAAAATGGTATTGTTAACCTTAGCATTAATAAAGACATAGTTAAGTGTTTAAAATTGTAGGCTAATCACGATTTTTATTGTTTTCTGTGTGACACGAAGCTAACACAATTTATCTCTGATAATAAGTGATTTTCGCTAACACAAATAAAGGTAAGCTCATAGTGGGTTAAGCTACTGTATTGATCAAGTGTAAAGAATTTAAAGCTTTAATGCGTCCTAACAAAAAGGTATATGACATATGTGGGATCAACGATACGAAGAAACAGGATATGCCTATGGAACGTCCCCAAATGACTTCTTAAAATCTGAATGTGGTCAAATACCAGCTGGAGGTCGTGTGCTTTGTTTGGCTGAGGGCGAAGGGAGAAATGCTGTGTTTTTAGCTAAACAGGGATACTCTGTAACAGCAGTCGACCAGTCTTCAGTAGGGCTTGAAAAGGCCAAAATGCTGGCTGATGAGCATAAGGTTAACATATCAACCATCACAGCTGACTTAGCAAATTATGACTTGGGTAACGAGCAATGGGATGGCATTGTATCAATCGCTGCACATGTTCCACCAGCGTTGCGTAAAAAGCTTCATGGGCAAGTGGTTAGTGCTCTAAAAAGCGGTGGGGTTTTTATTTTAGAGGCGTATACACAACGGCACCTTGAAATGGATGGAATAGGTGGTCCGCCACCGTCAAAAAAAGAGTTGTTTATGTCATTAAATGACTTAACGACTGAGCTTAACGGGTTAAATTTTCTTGTGGGGGTTGAAACAGAGCGTAATATCTCAGAAGGGAAGTATCATCAAGGAAACAGTGCGGTTGTTCAGATGGTTGCATGTAAACCTACGAAAGCCGATTAATATTTTACTTACGCGAGCGTTTTAATAAATAACCTGAGTTCTGGATAAATAGATACCTATGGCACTTTTTTCGATTTCAATGGGGATTATTTGTTTCTTAGTGGCAATAGCTTGGTCTGTGTTTGTGACTTTATATTCTCAAAGTAGTGATTCAGGTTTTTCTTTCAGTATAATTTTAGCAATGTTTCCAGCATTTTTGGGTATGTTACTTATTATTCCGGCTACGTTATATAGACTTATTGATGTGATCTCAAAAAATGAGTCTCAAACATTGCGCGAGAAAAGGGTATTAGTGGCTGGCATTTTAATCTCTGTACTTTATTGCACTGTTTTTATAATGTTAGCACTCTCATAACAAACCTGAGCAGTAGTATTCTTAATACGCAGAAAAAACAACACAACACGAGAGCTATTATTGCAAAACCCTGATAGCCCGTGTTTTTATTTTTTGAATTGATGACTTTATTTTTAGGATAAGATCATGGATGAATTAATTAAAAACCGTATTGCCCAATGCAGTGAAAAAGTTAACGAGTATGATCGCTGGCTAAAGCTTCTAAGATATCCAAATATCATATTTGTGATTGGAGGGTCGTTGTTAGCTTTTATTGGTGGCGTACTTACAGGGCTACATGGTTGGTTTGGCTGTGAAACCCATCAGCAAAAATGTAAAGAAATTAGGTATAAGTACAATTCATTAAAATTCAAGTTTAAAAGGTTGCTAGATGAAGATTGCACTAAAGAAAAATTTAACATTTTAGATGATTTATTCATTGAGCTAGAATCTAATATAGATGCTAAACCATGGTTTTAAAAATATTAGGGCGTGTTGATCTTTGCTGTACATTTTTGCAGCGATTTATTTGGTGTTTATACAAGGCTGAACTTATGTAATGGGGTTGTTCCCCATAAATAAGTGAAAAAGCCGTAGAGAAACCAAAGAGGCGCTGTCCTACGGGTACGTTTAAACATGATTTACTTTTTGTTGCCTACACGGAAGTAGTTACTTAGCGTGAGCAGAACGCGGAAGCTGCCTAACTCATTTATGTAGAATACTACACTTTATTCGCTACGCCTCAATTAAATTATGTTTAATTCGTACGAAATTTGTACTCGAAAGATCAACACGCCCTAGAGTGTAAAGTGAAAAAATACAGAGAGTTAAAAACACTGTTTTAGTTAACGACTACTTTACGCTTATGGCGATTTGTTAATGATAATGTCTGGATTTTTTATTTTTCTAAAATGTTAAATCTAAAGGGCTATTTTCAATTATTTGGTGTGATTAGTTTACATGATGTTAGAGATATATATAGGGCTCAGTGCCATTATTGGATTGGTTGTAATTTTTGATGGTTATGTTGTTGTTAAAAATAATGGCGTTGTTGAAACTAACCAAATTATTGTCTTAACGACAACTATCGAGTTTGTTTGGGCGATTGTTTCTGTATTTGCATTATTCACCTTAAACTTTCAGCAATGGCAAATATTGATCCCTGTGCTTTACCTTACCCATAATATTATTGGTTGGGTTTATGGCGTTTTACTCGTGTCTAAGTTACCTAAAGAGCCAGTTAATAAAGTGATGGTTCTGCTTTGGTATGCTAAGTTTGGTTTTAATTTTGGCGTAGTTTTTACACTTGCTTGCGGCTTTATTTTGTATCAAATGTATTTATAGTTACAAGTTACTCCTATGGTATTGAAAGCTTTTAGACTTGCTATGATTGTTTTTTCAAAAACGAGTATGTTAGTAACTTTTAGTTACCTTAATTCTATCCCGAATTCCCCTTTTAGCTGAATCATTACTTTCAGCAAAGCCCCTACTACTGTTATGCTATACGCTTACTTAGTTTTTTTAACGCTCAATGGCAAATTATTATAATGCATAGTCGTTTTTTTCTATTATTATTGATTTTAATTTCCCCCTTTGCATTGTCGAGCACGCTATCACTTCAAGTTACCGATAATTTACCTCGTGAGGTTAGCCAAAACATTTACGCTTACTTAGGTGCTATGCCAGAAACTGAAAGTGAGCGTGCTGCTTTTGTATTTACCGCGAAAAAACAAACCCAAAATGCATTAAAAGCGTTAGGTTACTATCGTGCAATAGTGACTAGCTCTACGGATAAAAACCTTGAAGAAGACCACTGGTTATTGTTGATAAATGTTGTGTTAAATGCGCCTACTATTATTGATGAAGTTAGCATTTACATTCGTGGTGATGCCCATAATGACAGTGCTTTTGAGGAAATGATAAAACAAGCTCCTATTGTTTCTGGCGATATATTACATCATGGAAAATATGAAGAATTTAAGACTAACTTGGTTTCACTTGGATTAGATCGAGGGTACTTTGACAGCAAATTTATTAAGTCGAATATTGCAATTAATAAAGATTTAGCCACAGCAGATATTATTATTGAATTTAATAGTGGCCCACGTTACCAATTTGGTGAAATTAAGTTTAATGATTTTGACTTAAACCCCGAAGTACTGCAGCCGTTAGTTGCTTTTAAGGAAGGCGACTTCTATCAGCAAGCGCTATTACAAAGTCTTCAAAATGAACTGGATAAAACACAATACTTTAGTAATGTTGTTGTTCGACCTGAAACTGAAGGAGCAAGTGACAATATATTACCTGTAGATGTATCGTTAGTGAAAGCAAAACGCCACCAATTTAATTTGGGGTTGGGTTATGCAACCGATACCAAAGAAAGGTTTTCTTTTGGTTGGAAAACCCCTTTAGTTAATCGTTATGGGCATCGACAAGAAACACGCTTGTCTTATTCAAAAATTAATCCAACCGGATACTTTATTTATGGTATTCCGCTGTCGCACCCTAATAATGATATTTTGCAGTTACAAACTGAGTTGGAAAAAAATGATTACGGCGGATTAACTAGTCGTTTTCTAGCGCTTCAAATTGGTCGTGTATACCTTAAAGATGATGTTTTGCGTCAACCTTATTTGAGATACCTTACAGAAGAGTGGCGTACCGACGGCATTTATGATGATGCACGATATTTTATCCCCGGCTTTACTTGGTCTGATATTGAGCGTAAAGGGCCGTTACTCGATCCTACCCATGGGTTTAGACAGTATTATAATATTGAAGGTAGTTATGGCGAACTCGCTTCAGAGACGTCATTTTTACGTTTAAATGCCCGCTGGAAGTATATTTCTTTAATTGCACCACGACACCGTTTTGTGGCACGGGCTGAGGTTGGGTATGTTATTGTTGATAAAAACTCGGAAGAAGACCTTTCTCCTTCGTTACGTTTTTATGCGGGTGGTGATCAAAGCATTCGTGGTTTTGATTATCAGTCAATTGGTCCTAAAGTAACCTTGTCAAATGATCCGAATAAGGGAGAGCAAGTCGTTGTTGGTGGTACAAATATGGCTGTTGCAAGTGTAGAGTACCAATATTATTTTTCAAACACGTGGCGTGGCGCATTGTTTGCTGACGCTGGTAGTGTAAGTAATATAGATAAGTTAGATCTTGTCTATTCTATTGGCACCGGTGTTCATTACCTTTCACCCTTGGGTCCAATTAGGCTTGCATTGGGTTACTCATTAAGTGAAGAAACTCCCTCATGGCGACTTCACTTCAGCATTGGGTCTGAGCTATGACCTATAAACGTGCTAGTTTTGGCTTAATGGGGGGGCTGACAGGCTTACTCTGTTTTTTTGCTATTTTGCTTTCTACTTCTTGGGGCGCGCAGTTATCGTTTTATATTGTAAAAGCGTTTGCGCCTATCGAAGCGAAGTACGAAAGTGGCGCGCTTTTAAATGATTTAAGGTTAAGCCAACTCACTATTAAAAACGAAAATGCCTTAATTGAGGTAAAAGATCTTCGTTTACAATTGCATTTACGGTGTTTTTGGAAAAACCAGTTGTGTATAGATGAGTTAAGTATTGCATCATTGCAATTGACTATGCATAAAGACAATTCAGCTGATAATGAAACAGTGGTTGAGCAGCCTAACGCTCCCGTAAGCTTTACTTTGCCTTTTTCTGTAAAAATGAAAAAGTTCTATTTAGGCAAAGCGCAAATTAATAGTGAAAAAATGGCAATTAAACTTGCGAATTTTTCGAGTGCGTTATCCGTTAGTATTAGTGCGACCAAACAGATGACGATCACCATTGAAAACTCTATGTTGGCGAATGCTCATATTGTTTTGCTTAAGTCTGAAGCTGCTAAAGTAAAGCCTGTAGTCGCTAATACGGCTTGGCCATTAGCAACGTTACCTGAAATATACCTGCCCTTTAAATTATCGTTAAAGTCATTAATTGTTAAAGCACTCACTGTGACAGAACAATCAAAAACAGGTACTGAGAACTCATTACTCAGCATATCAGATGCTTTTACACGCTTGTCGTGGCATAAAACACAATTATCTATTGAGAAGCTTTCATCAACCATAGGCACTGTGGGAGAGTTTGCGCTAAAAGGTAAGCTTAACTTTGTACCACCTTATGGGGTTGACCTTACACTTAACAGTGCGGTTAGCGACTTAGCATTATTGCCACAGTTAAATAATACCAATCAGCAGTTGTTACTGCAGGGCGACTTATCTCAATTAGTTGCTAAGGTCAGTAGTGAAGGTGAATTAGCATTAACAGCTAATATGTCGATAGATGCTACGAATGAAAACTTACCTTATAAGTTATCAGCAGATGTCACTAAATTTACCTTGCCTGACGATATTGCGGATGTGGTTACTCCATCAACACTATCATTACAAAGTGAGGGCGACCTTAATCACCAAAACATTGCTTTGCAAAGCAATATTAGTGGCTTTGGCTACCAAAATGCATTGCTGGAATTAAATGCTGATTATGTAGATCAACACTTTCAAATTAATACACTTTATTTTGAAGAGCCTAATGCAAATAACAAGCTTAATCTAAAAGGTAAGCTGCAATTGGGTGATAAAATTTCATGGAATCTAACGCTTAACTCTAATGGTTTAACACTCCCTACCATAGATCAGCGATTGTCGGGACGAATTCAAGGAGATATTAAAAGCGAAGGGTTCTGGCAAAACAATGAATGGTCTGTAAAGCTTATTAACTCTGAGCTTACCGGTGAAATTAACCAAATTACACTTAATGCCAAAGCGAATATTGATGTTAACCACACAGGTAAATTAGCACCCAGCGAAGTCGTACTTCATTATGGTGATATAGCGCTTAACATTGAAGGCTATAGTGATGAAAACTGGCATGTTCAAGGTCATACTAATATAAAAAGTATTAGTAGCTTGCTTGCACAAGTACAGGGTGGCTTGAATGCTTCCTTTGAAATTTCGGGCCCAGTATTACACCCTGAGGTTAGTTTGCAAGGGAGCGTTGATAATATACTTTTTGATCAACTTGCTAGTGATAAAGTGAACTTTAATGTGCAATATAGCCCATTGAACAACCATCAGCATAACATTACTTTTACTAGCGCGGCTATTAATTGGGGTGACCACTTTATTAATGATTTTAATTTAGGGAGTCGTGGTAATTATAATCAGCAAAACATTAATTTAGCTTGGTTGGGTGACTCGTCTGTAGACTTAGTTTTTGATAGTGAGTATTCACCTACTAATGAACAGGTGAAAATCGATACACAAACATTATCGCTTGCGTTAGCTAAACAAGCGTTTAAACCTGATCAGCCAATTAATCTTATCTACAATAATAGTCAGAAGACACTAGCACTGAACAAGCATTGTTGGCTTGGCACAGGGGCGCAATTATGTTTAAACCAAAATGTTCACTTAAACCTTGGCAAAGATAAACTTGCTTTAGCTATAACAGCAAACACCGATTTATTAACATCTTTTATTCCTAATGATATGCGCTTAGAAAGCTCGTTAGAGGGTGATGTTTTTATAGGCTGGCAGCAAAATAGCATGCCAACTATTGATGCGGGTTTTATTATTAATAAAGGGCATGTTCAGGTTGATAAAGAAGATGGGCTACACACCTTATTAGCGTGGCAGCAAGGTAAATTGAACATAAAATTTAATAACAGTAGTTTTCTAAGTAATGTAAATTTATTGACCTTAGATAGCCGAGAAATCCTAAGTGCAAATACCACTCTTTCGCTTGAAGATTACCGTTTTGTTGATACCAATGTAACAATTAACGATTTTAACTTATCGCCTTTACAAGTTTTTACCCCTGAGCTTTCGTCGCTAGAAGGGTTATTAAATACCCAGCTTAATATAGCAGGGGAGTTAACCGATCCTTTAATTAATGGTGAAGTAAAACTTACCAAAGGCAAAACTAAGATTTTGGGTAACATTAATAACGTAGACGAGATAAATTTAGCGGTTACATTTAACGGCAAGGAAGCTATTGTTTCTGGAGGCCTTAACCTTAATAACAAAACAGCAAGCTTAACAGGTAGTGCTAATTGGAAGGATGAACTTGAAGGGCAATTTAACTTTGATGGTGAGTCGTTACACTTTTCTGTGCCGCCAGACGTCACCTTAACCGTTTCTCCGCACCTTATTGCGCAAATAAATGCCTCTGCACTTAAATTAACTGGACGGATTGAAGTGCTTGATGGGCACTTATCGATTAATAAGTTGCCTCAAGGCAGTGTAAGTTTAAGCAAAGACGTAATTATTGTTAATGATAAAGGTGAACAGGTTGCCAAGGAAAAACCATTTGAAATATTAACTAATATTCGCGTATTAATTGCGGACGCTTTTAAGGTTGAAGGGCAAGGGTTTGTTGGACGCATTGGTGGTGAACTACAAATAAGTCAGCAGCCACAGCAACCGGTACAACTTTTTGGTAGTTTAAAAATTCCTGAAGGTCGTTATCGAGCCTATGGACAAGACTTGTCGATGACCAAAGGAAATATTGCTTTTAATGGCCCAGTAAATAACCCTTATGTTTCAATACAAGCAACGCGAAGTATCGAAAAAGAGAACATTGTTGTTGGCATAGAAGCTACAGGGTTAGCCAATAGCTTAAACATTAAATTATTTTCAAAGCCGACTATGCAGCAATCTGAAACCTTGTCATATTTAGTAAGGGGGCGAGGCTTAGATGCTGAAACTAGCGACAGTAATACCGCCATTGGTGTTGCTTTAGGCACGGCGATTACCAACTACTCTGGTTTGTTAACACAAATTGAAAAACTCCCATTAATTAATCGAATTGAAATAGACGGCGATGACAAGCAAGCCTCTATTGCAGGCTATATTGGAGAGCAAGTGTATATTAAATATGGCATTGGCATAATGGAGCCAATTAATGAGCTAACGGTAAGGTTCTATTTGTTAAATCGATTGTGGGTAGAAACAGTATCAGGGCTAGAAAACTCAGCTGATATTTACTACTCGTTTGATATTAAATGATCGTTGCTAGCAATAAGTTAAGTTCACGGTAGCAAAATAGCCTAAACTATTTTCTCTTCACACTATCCTCTTTGTTTAGCGCCCATAAACCCGTATAATTCGCGAAAAGTTTTGCTGTTATTTTTTTAATGGCTTGATATAAACACATTTTCTACAAAGGCTATACTTTCAATTACATGATTTCTCATAAACTTTCTGTTGCACCTATGCTCGATTGGACTGATCGTCATGCGCGTTATTTTTATCGCGTGTTGTCTAAGCGTACGGTTTTGTATACCGAGATGGTGACTACAGGTGCTATTTTGTTTGGCAAAGGTGATTACTTGTCGTTTAACGATGAAGAGCATCCCTTAGTATTGCAGCTTGGAGGTAGCGATGTTAACGCTATGGTTGAATGCGCGAAAATTGCTGAGCAGTATGGGTACGATGAAGTAAATATCAACGTTGGTTGTCCGTCTGATCGGGTACAAAATGGTCGTTTTGGTGCTTGTTTGATGAGTGAGCCACAGTTGGTGGCGCAATGTGTTAGTGAAATGCAAAATGCGACGGGAATTCCGGTAACGGTGAAGTCGCGTATTGGCATTGATGATCAAGACAGCTATGAATTTTTGCATACCTTTGTTGATACTGTGGCTCAGGCAGGTTGTCAGCATTTTATTATTCATGCCAGAAAAGCATGGCTTAGCGGTTTAAGCCCGAAACAAAATCGTGAAGTTCCACCGTTAGATTACGAACGGGTTTATCAAATTAAACGAGATTTTAGTCATTTAGCCATTTCAATAAATGGTGGTATTAAAACGTTTGAACAAAGCCAAGAGCATTTACAACACCTTGATGGTGTGATGATTGGACGAGAAGTGTATCAAAATCCTTATATGTTAGCACAAGCGGATAAAACACTTTGGCAAGATAATGATGCAGTACTAACGCGCGAAGCAGTGATAAACATAATGGCAGATTATATTGACCGTTATGTTGCTAATGGCGGCCGTGTTTGGCATGTTGCTCGCCATATGTTGGGCTTATGCAATGGACTCGCAGGAGCTAAACAATTTCGTCGTTATTTAAGCGAAAACGCGAATAAAGAAGGCGCGAATAGTCAGCTGCTAAAAGACGCATTCGCTAAGGTAAGCAATTAAAGAACGCTGTTGTGTATACTTTGCTTATCGTTGTTTACTGTAAGCAAAATTTACGCGTTTAATTAACTAATAATTGGTAAATATTACAAATATATTCATGCTTTTGTTCATTTTTACTTTTTTTGTTTAATCTATAAATAAAAATTCATAATTAAATCAAGCGAGTATAAATTAAAGTTAATATGGCACAACCTTTGTAAGGGATTATACGTATCTAATAAAGTGATGGTGGTTATACCCTATAGGGTATTAAACCCAATTTAGCTTGATGTTACGGATCAATAAGAACAGATAATTTAATTGTTCTTCGTATTTATAAAGGATAAAGGTATGCTTAGCCTAATTACTATTGGTGTATTAATAACTACTCCAGCATTAACCATGTTGGTCGTATCATTTGTTGTTAGTTTGTTTGAAGCGGAAAATACTACAACTATACAAAAGCGGGAGGGTAATTTGAACGCTTAACAATAGTTACTTAATTAACTTATTTCCTTTCTTTATTCATTCTAAAAAATCATGCATAGTTACGGTAATGTCTGCGCTATTAGATGCCGGTAACTTAAAAATGCCTAAATTTCAAAGCCCCCTTATAACTTGTGAGCAACTTCATTCAATACTTGCCGATAATAATACTCTTGTGCTTGACGCGAGTATTCCTCCTATTGGTTCACAGCCGTTACCTGATGCAAAGTGGCCAGATGTTTGTATTAAAGGCGCTATTAGGTGTGATATCAATGGTGTATTTTCTGATCATAATAATAACAGCCCTCATACTATGCTTTCAGCAAAGGCATTTGAGTTAGCGGCAAGGGCTATTGGCGTAAATAATGACTCAGTTATTGTTGCTTATGACGATTTAGGCTTGTTCTCCGCTGCAAGAGTTTGGTGGATGTTTAAAGCGATGGGGCATAAAAATGTTTATGTGCTTAATGGTGGTTTACCACAATGGTTGAAGTTACAGCTGCCAACAGCCCGTGCGGATGATTCAACTCAACTACAGCAAGGTAATTTTATCGCCAAAAGGCAAACGCAATTATTTTGCGATAAGGATCAAGTATTGAAAGCGATAGATGATAATGCTGTAACAATATTAGATGCTCGGTCAGCCGAACGTTATAGTGGCATGGCTGCAGAACCCAGAGCAGGTGTACGCAAGGGCCATATACCAGGCTCAGTAAATTTACCTTATAGTAACTTGCTGGATAATGGCTTATTTAAATCGAATAGTGAAGTTAGCCAGCTTTTATTAACACACGCTAGTAAAGATAAGCAATTAGTAATGTCATGTGGCTCTGGTGTAACTGCTTGTATATTGGCATTAGCAGCAGAAATTTCCGGATTTGAATCAGTTAGTGTTTATGATGGTTCATGGAGCGAATGGGGCTCAGATCACAATTTGCCAATAGCATAACCTACCTTTTATATTAGGGTTTGTTGATCTTACATTTAGTTATCGCCTGAAACTAAAGGTCAACAGATCCTAATAATTCCATAACTTGTTTTTTTAACCAATTCGTTAGTCAAATACACTATTTTTTGGTTTGACATAATATGTCCACATCTTGTTAAAAAAACTTAGAATATTTATTTTTCTTTAATAACAGTTGCTTACGAAAACTTTAATTGTTGGCATGTCACTTGTAATAGTAAAGATAACTTCATGATTAAATGAATACCAAATTAACTTTACCAAGGATATCGATGATGAAAAACGCAATTAAAACATTAGCAATTATTCCACTTTTAGTCGGTTTAGGTGTATCTACTTCTGCTGCAGCTCAAGACCAAGAGATTCTAACTTCTATTGACAAGGCTATTGCGGCTCAAGGTCAACAGGTAACTGAGTCGATAGCAATAGAGCTTAAAAAATCTTATTTAGCAGATATTGCTTTAATGGCAAAGATGGCAGCCACGCAATGGAATGATAAAGAACAAGTTATTGCAAAAAGCAATTTAATAAAAACAAACTCACCAACTGAATTAAATAAATAAGGGGATTTATTATGGGCATGTTTACACGATTCACCGACATTATTAATGCAAATATAAACAGTATGTTAGATAAAGCTGAACATCCTGAAAAAATGATTAAATTAATCATTACTGAAATGGAGGAAACATTAGTTGAAGTACGCTCAACAGCAGCTAAGCACATCGCTGAAAAGAAGTCACTGTTAAGACAAATACGAGTGTTGGAAACAAGTGCGGCTAACTGGCAAGAAAAAGCGGAACGAGCAGTAAGTAAAGCACGAGATGACTTGGCTAAAGCTGCACTGGCAGCTAAGCATAAAGCCTTATCAGAGATTGAATTATTAACAGCTGAGTTACAAGCATTAGAAGAGTTTCTAATGTCAGTACAAGACGATGGTCAGAGTATTCAAGATAAGTTAACTGAAGCTAAACGTCGCCAAGAAGCTTTAATTTTACGTCAACAATCGGCTCAGGTCCGCTTAAAAGTTCGAGAGCAAGAGAATGTGTACAATATTGACGAAGCAATGAATAAATTTGAACGCTATCAGCAAAAAATTGATCGTGTTGAAGCTGAGTTGGAAGCGTACGACTTAACAAGGAATAACGATTTAGATAGTCAATTTAAAGCGCTGGAAGAAGACGAAAGTGTTGAAAAGGAGTTAGCAGAGTTAAAAAGTAAAGTTGCTAACGGTTAGTATTTTTTAAAGCTTACCGCAGAAAGACTGAAAATCTTGAGCGCTAAGCATACAGCGAAATTGGAATTTATTTTAGGAGTAACACATGAGATACCAACACAGTTATAGCATTGAAAAAACATTGGCAAAAGACAGTATTCATAAAAAGCTTTCGGGCGTGTGTGCAGGTATTGCAAAGCATTATGACTTACCAAGAATTGTAGTAAGAGTTGCAGCAATATTCGCACTAATCACTTTTCCGGTAGCAACGGGTGTTGCTTATATAGTGGCTTCGTTGCTGATGCCGACAAGGTAAATGTTAACAAAGGGGCAGAGTATGTCATTTTTCAAATCATTATGTTTAGCAATTGCAGCGACATTGTTTTTAACTTATGTATTTGGCATAAGTCTGATTGAGTTTTTTAATGTAGATATTTACATGGACGAAACGCATATAGAGCCTTTAAAAGCGATCAGCATCTCTGCTTTAGTGGTAGTATTGTTAGTGTTTGCTGCATTAGCGATTATATTAAGTGTGTTTGGCACCATTATTTTTGTAGGACTACTGGTTGTTGGTTCATTGGTTATGGTGATGATAGGGGTATTTTGGCCAATATTAATAGCGGCAGGCGTTATTTGGTTAATTGTTAGAGATAAGCCAAAAAAGCAAAAGTATGCTTAGTTTAATTTTGTACTTGGCGATGTCACCTAAGGCGTAGTATTGCCTTGTGACTATCGCCAAGTTGTTTTAAAGAATAACCAGGCTGTAATTACCCGAAAAACTGCTGCATGATTTTTTTACAGTCATCAGTTTCAAGTAAACGAGTGAATTCTTTAGCTTCATTAACAAGCGCTTGTTCTACGGCAGCCTGATTAGTTTGCTTTAATAACCGGCGTGCGGTTAGTACAGAGTCTTGTGGTAGTTTAGCAATAGACTCAGCTACCTGTGTAGCCATAGGTAATAATTCTTCTGGCTTACAGCATTTATTAATAATTTGGTACTCAAGTGCTTGTTGTGCAAAAAATAAGTCACCTAAAACCATTAATTCAAATGCTTTGTTATGACCTAACTTTAGCGGTAAAATAGCGCTTGAACCTGCTTCAGGGCACAAACCCAATTGGCTAAAGGGTAATTTAAATTTACTATTATCAGAAGCAATAATGTAGTCACTATGTAATAATAAGGTTGTACCGATACCAACAGCAGGGCCCGCAACAGCGACTACAATGGGTTTTTTAAAAGCAGCGAGTTGCTTAACAAATTTAAATGCAACAAACTCTTCTTTACCATCATGTTGAAGAAAATCAGCGAGGTCGTTTCCGGCGCTAAAGCATTGCTCATTACCTTGAATCAGTACACAATGAATAGCTGAGGTTTGTTCGGCATAGTTGAACAAGCGGCAAAGTTCAGAATACATGGCTTTGTTCAGTGCATTTTTTTTATCGAAACGGTTAAGAGTGATTGTTAACACGTTATTTTTTTCGTTTGAGAGAATTAAGTTATCCATTTTCCAATAGCTTAGTTAATATAAAGGCATTACAACCATAGACAAAATTATTAAGGAAGTATAGCGTCAATGATAAAACTAATTTATAAAACTCTTATAGTATCGAGTTTAATGGTAGCAACAACATTACCCGTATTGGCGCAGCAACTTATGGTGAGCGAAGGCTATGTTAGAGCAACTATTCCTGGTACAAACGTGTCTTCAGCCTATATGACTTTAAAGAACAACAGTAATAGTGCAGTAACATTAATTGGCGCAACTAGTGATGTAAGCAAGCGAATAGAAATACATGAGCACGTAATGACTGACTCAATGATGAGTATGCGTCAGCGTCAGCAACTTGTCATTGATGGTGGTAGCCAAGTGCAGTTGCAGCCTTATGGTTATCATTTAATGATTTTTAACTTAGACCAACCACTAGTTGCTTCTGAAAATGTTACGATCACATTACAATTTTTACAGGGTGAACCACAAAAAGTTGTGCTGCCAATACACAGTATTAAAAAGCTATCTAAAGATAGTCATAAACACCATTAGGAGTTCGTTATGACCGCTAAACTTTCCCCAAAATTTATTTTATCGCTGTTAGCAATTTTAATTATTATTTTGTACTTTATTGGTGTGTACTGGAGCTTTGAGCCTGAACCGTTTGATGTAAAAGCAAAGGCGGCGGCTGATGCTCAAGACAATAATGTAACTTTAGTGGTGGGTTATACAACCACTAGTACATTAATTCATGTGAGCGAAACCTTGCTGAACAAGCCCGGTGGCTACTTATCGAATGATGCGCTACCGCCGTCATTTTTTCTTGATAATATACCTGCATGGGAGTTTGGTGCCTTAGAAATGGTTAGAGATTTAGCACTAATAATGCGTCAAGAGTTTAGCCGGTCTCAATCTCAATCAATGGAAAATAAACACCTACAGATAGCTCAGCCACAATTTAATATTGACAGTAAAAGCTGGGCAATGCCAAGTGCAGAAGGTGAATATCAAAAAGCAATTAACGCTTTGTATAAATTTCGTACAGAGGTGGCTGATCCAAATAATCAGTCAGCACAATTTTATGCTCGTGCAGATAATTTGCGAGATTGGTTACACGAAGTGACCAAACGTTTAGGTAGCTATTCGCAACGGTTAAGTGCAAGTGTTGGGCGCGAGCAGTTAAATGTTGATCTTGCTGGCGACAATGTTGCAACGCAGTCAACGTACACCCAATCGAACGTGGCATTAAAAACGAGCTGGTGGAAAATTGATGATGTTTTTTATGAATCACGCGGTGCCACTTGGGCGCTATTGCACTTTTTAAAAGCGGTTGAAGTAGACTTTAGAGAAGTGTTGGAAAAGAAAAATGCGCGCGTTAGTTTACAACAAATTATTAGAGAATTAGAAGCAAGCCAAGAGTCTATATGGAGCCCTATGATTTTAAATGGCTCAGGTTTTGGTATGTTAGCAAATCACTCTTTAGTAATGGCTAATTACATATCACGCGCAAATGCGGGATTAATCGATTTAAATGACTTATTAAGTCAAGGGTAAATAGTAATGAAAAAAACACTTCTAGCTGCGAGCTTGTTATTGGGCTGTAGTACTAACGTTTATGCAGATGCTATTGGCGTGTATGTTGGTGCTAATGTATGGGATCAAAAAGCCAAAGGCGTTTTAGGTAGCAGTAATGACCAGTTAGACTTTAATTTAGCTGATCAACAACAAATGAATTATTCGTTAGCGGTAGAGCACCCATTGCCTTTTATTCCAAACGCAAAAGTTGCGTCTACCTCATTACAAACCGACGGTATGTTAACCTTAAATTCACCATTTGAATTTGATGGTAAAACTTTCGATGAATCAAGCCAAGCATCAGCTAACTTTGATGTTAGCTTTGTTGATTACACCTTGTATTATGAGTTGTTTGACAATGACCTTTTATCATTTGATTTTGGTATTACAGGACGTGACTTTGACGGTTCCGTAATGGTTACGGGCCAAGTTAATGGTAGTGTGGCTTCAGGTGAAATATCAACCAGTGAAATTGTACCTATGCTATATGCACGCACTAATATTGGCTTACCTTTTACGGGGTTAAACTTTTTTGCCGAAGGGAATTTTTTATCTATAAAAGATCATACACTATACGATTACCAAGCTGGAATTAGCTATGAGCTTGTTGATAACTTAGCGATTGATATTAATCTTACACTTGGTTACAGGGCATTGAAGTTAGAGTTAGACGACTTAAGCGACCTATATACTGATATAGAGTTTAACGGTATATTTGCTGGGGTTGTTGTACACTTTTAATTGAAGATGCTCTTAAAAAAACAACCCCGTAAACTTATTGTTACTTTTTTGTAAAAATAAATTTTATTTTGTGATAACTTATTTATACTGATAGCTTGAGCAATACCTGAAATACTGGTATTGCTTACTTATAAATATAATTAGATAAATGAAGGAATCATAATGAAGTTTAAAAAGTCGCTTGTTGCCTCGGTTGTTACCTCTGCTTTAAGCTTAACGGTATTGAGTGCCGTTGCTGATGATAGTGCTAACAAATCGTTTTCAACTCAAAAACTATCTTATAAAGCATTCGCTAGCACTAACGTTAGCGATGTTGCCACTATTAGTGGTATGCAAAATCAATTCGATCGCGGTATCAACCAACAAACGTTTCAATGGGCGACTAAGCAACACGCTAAGCCAAATTTATTAACTATTGCTGCTGATAAAAAATTAGCATACGCAGCGGACTTCTACCTCAACCAACTTACCGGCTATTCAAGTCAGAAATCAGGTGCGAGCAAGGTATTTTTATCTTCGGTACATGAACAAAAACGTGGCGCAAATATAGCAAAATACAAGCAGCAGGTGGCAGGTATTGAAATATTCAATCGTGAATATAATGTCATGATGGATGAGGCATTTAACTTTGTTGCTTCATCAGGTTATTTAGCCGATAAATCTGCAGTAGCACTTTCATCGCCACAACTAAGAGCGCTACCGTTAGCATTTGGTGATGCGTCAAACGCGATAAAGCAAGCTTTCTCAGTAAGTGCTAACAATCCAGCAACAATTAAAATAACATCACAAGACGTTAAAGGGCAATACACTGAGTTTCAGGTTGAAAACCTAGACACGAGCAAGCAATTGATTGGCACGCCACGAGCAAAAAAAGTGCTATTTGAATTAAAAGGGAGATTGATCCCTGCGCATTATGTGGAAATTGAAGTCAGTGAAATTGACTCGGTTGATTCTACTTTCTTTGCGTATGTCATTGATGCAAAAACTCAACATGTATTATTTAAAAATGACTTAAGCAGCCATGCGGCGGAATTTAACTATCGTGTATATGCCGATGAACAAGGGGCTCCATTTGATAGTCCTCATGGGAATGTTATCCCTGCAGCTTCAAACGCAAACCCGCTCGATTATTTAAGTGCCGCATATTTACCTGCACCATTACTGAGCCTTGCTCATGGTCCTATTTCAACTGAAGATGCCTGGCTAGCCGATGATGCAACTGAAACCGTCGGTAATAATGTTGTTGCTTATGTTGATGCTATAGCTCCTCAAGGCTTAACCAACGGCGACTACACTGCTGAAACCACATCAACGGCAACGTTCGATTATGCTTATGACGCAAGCCAAAGCGAGTATTCTGTCAATAATAGAAAAGCAGCAATTGTTAACCTGTTTTTTATGATTAACTACTTACATGATGACTTTTATGATCATGGCTTTGATGAAGTTGCCGGAAATGCGCAGTTAAATAATTATGAGCGTGGTGGCGTAGAGGGTGATCCATTATTAGCTGAAGTGCAGGATAATTCAGGCACTAATAACGCAAACATGTCGACACCTTCCGACGGTGGTTCACCACGTATGCAAATGTATTTGTGGGATAAACCAGCGCAAAACGGTGTAGATTTTGGTGTAACCGTCACTTCAACTGATATTGGTTTACTTGATTCAGGACGTACAGCTCGTTTTGGCCCGCAAACTTTCGAAGAGGTTACTGGAAAACTCGTTATTCTTGATGATGGTACAGATGTAACCAATGATGGTTGTGAAGAAGCAATTAATACAAGTGCGCTTGCTGGCAATATTGCGATTATTGACCGAGGCGGCTGTAGCTTTACATCAAAAGCATTAGCAGCGCAAAATGCTGGTGCTATAGCCGTAATCGTTGCTAATAATAAAGATGGTGATGCCACAATTATTATGTCAGGTGACGATGATCGTATTACCATTCCATCGATGAGTATCTCGCAAAACGATGGTATTGCTGTATACGCTGCCATGGCGGAAGCAGATGTTACAATTTCAATGTTTAGTGAGCAAAGTGGCCGAGACTTTAAGGCGAGCTCTTGGGATAACGGTATTGTTGCCCATGAATGGGGACATTATATTAGCAATCGCTTAGTAGGTAATTCTAACGGGTTAATTAATAACCAAGGCCGTTCTATGGGCGAAGGGTGGGGAGATTTCCATGCTTTACTATTGTTATCCGAAGAGAGTGATAACACTATCCTTGGTAACGATAGCTATAATGGTGCCTATTCGGCTACTTCATATGTAGCGCCGTTTACTTCTGGTATACGCCGTGTACCTTATTCAACTGATATGATGATTAACCCGTTAACCTTTAGCGATATTGGTATATCGGCTCGTGTTCATGACTCAGGTGAAATTTGGGCCACTATGCTTTGGGAGTCTTTTGTTGGTTTAGCAAATGATGATCGCCACAGCTTTAACGAAGCCAAAGACTTAATGAAAGACTATTTAGTTGCTGGCTACAAAATGACACCGATTGCACCTACTTACACCGAAGCTAGAGATGCTATTTTAGCCGCCGCTTATGCCAATGATGTTGAAGACTACAAAGTCATTTTAGCAGCCTTTGCTAAACGTGGAATGGGATTAGGTGCAGTTTCACCAAGCCGTTATTCAACAGATCATGCAGGTGTAGTAGAGTCAGATAAAGTTGAATTATCAACCTTTATTGTTAATAACCATAATTTAAATGCAAATTATGAAGGGCTAACTACAGGCTACTGTACAAATGACAACATTTTAGACAAAGGTGAAACTGGCACAGTTAGCTTCACAGTAAGCAATAAAGGCAGTGAATCTTTATCAAATATACAGGGTAAAGTTGAGGTGTTAAGCGGACACGATGTTACCTTTGCCAATGAAGGGGTAGTTAGCTTTGACTCAATCGCTGTGTTTGGGCAGTCAGATAGTGCGCCAATTGAATTTACGCTTAACGACGCTGGAGTTGGTGAAGAGCTGGTTTTAAAACTTACCTTTCCAGAAATAAATGAAGCAATTGAAGCGGGTGAATACTCTTTAACTACCACGGTAAATATTGGTTTTGAAGAAAGTGCATCGAAAAGTGATGATATGGAGACCTTGTCTACCTTGAATGACTTTTCTGAAAATGTCATGTTAGGCGGTGAACTTGCCAAAGGTACTGCCAGTATGGATGGAAGTTTTGCTGCGTTATTTCCTGATTACTTTGGTGTTGATGTAGGTGAGCAATATTTACTTATTCAAAATAATGCTTTTGCTTCAGATGTTGCCTATGAAACTCGCGCATTTACCGTAGGGTTTGAAGGTGACTTCATTATTGACTGGTTCCATTACTTTGACTTTGAAGTAAGTGAAGATGAGGAAACCGGTGAAGTGCTAGCTGCTTGGGACGGCGGTGTTGTTGAAATTAGCGTAAACGGCGGAGAGTGGGCTGATGTCACTGAAATGGGGGGAACCTTTTTAGGGGATGGCTACACTTATGAATTATCAGACTATAACCCTGGTTTACCTGGCCGTAACAGTTTTACAGGCTTTAATGTCGGTTATGAAGCAGTTAGCTTTGGTAGCGCATTAAACGGTAACGAAGTACGCTTTAGGTTCAGAGTGGCAAGTGATTCTGTGGTTAATAACTTAGGTTGGATAATTGATAGTATTAACTTTTCAAATGTTGAAACTAACTTCCTATCCTCTGTTGTTGCGGGTGATGCGTTAGCATGTGATAACCGGTTACCCTTTGTAACTGCTTCAGATGATGTTACAGCGCAAGAAGGTAGTGCGGTAACATTAAGCGTTTCTGCAACCGATCCAAATGGTGATGCGTTAACTTATGCGTGGGAGCAAACGTCTGGACCAACAGCAACCTTATCAGGCGCTGACACTACAGAATTAAGCTTTACAGCACCTAGTGTAAGTGATACTTCAACGTTAACTTTTAATGTAACAGTGGATGATGGCACAGATGCGGTTATTAAGGCGGTTAATGTAACAGTAAATAAGAAACCAGCACCGGTTGTTGAAAAACCTAAACCGAAAAGCGGCGGTGGCTCAACCGGGTTGTTTAGTTTATTGTTATTACCTCTAGCATTGTTGCGTCGTCGTAATAAATAACTCTATTTAGCGAAAGCTAAAATGTACTAGGGGCTGTAGATCTTTCAGTTTATAGCTCTGTTGTACTTGAATAAGGTGTCAATCGAGGCGCTTAATGTAATATTTGGTTGTTCCAAATGCACATTAAACAACAAAGAGTGACCCTTTTTCAAGACAACCCAAAGGGCTATGGTTATTTCTCAACCTAACTACGTTAAAAATAGTTAAGGTAGAATAACTACATCGCACTATTTTCGCCTTGTTATCTTAAAAAATAGCCTATAGCAGAGCCTAAAAGGAAAGATTAACAGCCCCTAGCTATAAGGCTGATGTGAACATCAGCCTTTTTTATTTAATCTGTCAACAAGGGGTATTAAATGTTGATTATCTTCAAAAAAATGTTGTTCGTAGCCATTGTAGGGCTAAATGTCAGTTGTTCAAAAACAACAGATAATGAGATCAAAGATGAGTTACCACAAGTTGCTGAGTCTCAAACTACAGCGCAACAAAAATTAAATGAAGTTAACCAAAAATTAGCAGTAAAACCAATAAAAAAACTAACTAATACGACAGGTAATCAACTGCAAAAAAGGGTATTAAATGGTGAGTTGTTCACTTTAGAGCAAACCCAAAAGATAATTGAGGGAGCGACAGTTTTTAATGTATCGATGAAACAATACGGGTTAGTCAAAGGGAGTTTGGTGATTGTTACTCCCTTAACACAAACATCAACAGACATCGTAAGATTAGGGCTTGATAATACACTAGTTGAAATAGCCGCGAATACCTATCGTGTTACGCCAAATGATAGATCACGGCTCTATTCACTTTATCAGCAGTTAGCCGCCAATAAAGCAATTGAAGTAGTTGAATTAGAAATTGACTATAGTGGCAAAAAAAATGGTGATAATGCCCCTGTGTATCAATAAAGATCAACAGTATTGCTTAGTGCTTTTTATCACTTAAAAAAACGACTAAATCATTTTCATCGAAACGGTAGTCAGTTAAGCAATAATCACAAGTCATACTAACATTGCCTTGCTCAGCTAAAATGCTTTTCAGTTCGCTTGGCTCAATTTGAGAAATTGCACTTAAGCATTTTTCTGCAGAACAACTACATTGATAAGTAACAGCTTGTGGATCAAATAACATTACTTTTTCTTGATGATATAAGCGATAGAGTATCGTTTGTGCATCAAGGGTAAATATCTCATCTGCTTTTATGGTATTGGTAATTTGGCATAAATGTTCAAAGTCACTCACTTGCTGTTCTTTATCATCACCATCTGGTAATAGTTGTATTAAGCTTCCAGCTACCATTTGTTTTTCATCATCATGAAATAACCAAATTTTAGTGGGTATTTGTTCTGACACCTCAAAATAATGAGCTAAACAGTCAGCAAGTGTTTCTTTTTCTAAAGCAACAACCCCTTGATAAGGTTCACCTTGTTTTGGCCTGATAGTGATTACCATATTACCTTTACCAATTAGCGCTTTTAAACCATAAGCTTCAGTGACTTCAGTCACACGCGCGATTCCGCGCATTTTTTGTTGATGGTCTCCATTAATAACCGCATATCCTACCGGTCCATCACCTTGCAGCTGCACTGTAATTTCGCCTTCAATTTTAAGAGTGGCCGTTAATAAGCAAGTAGCAGTTAGTAACTCTCCTAGTAATTGTCGTACACCTTCAGAATAGTCATGATTTGCAATAATTTGCTGATAACTTTTACTCAGTTGCACTAATTCACCTCGTGCATGAAGGTCATCAAATAAATAGCGGTTTAATACATCAAATGGTTGGTTCACAAATTAGATCCTTTCTTTGAGCTGTCGAATCTGGCGACGTTGCTTTTTATCAGGTTTAACATCGCTGGCAGGGCTAAGTAAAATACCTTGCTTACGGGCTAAGCTATTTTTTTCTCTTGTTTCGATACTTTGTTTGGTTTCTAGGTAAAGTGTTTGGGCAAATGCTGCGTCTCGACGTTTATCGGCTAAAGCAATAATTTCTACTTCTTTTTGCTCGTAGCCCTGACGTAATACTACTTTATCGCCAACTGAAACCGCTTTACCTGACTTAGTACGTTGACCATTATAAAACACTTTACCACCGTCGATCATTTGTTTTGCAATCGCACGTGTTTTATAAAACCTAGCTGACCAAAGCCATTTGTCTAAGCGAACAGTTTCGTTTAATTTAGGTTGCTGATCTTGCTTCATAATCTTGTATATTTGTTCATATTATATAGGCTATTATATCGATATAAAAAGGCCGCGCACGTTATCATAGAGTAATTTTTTTCGCTATACTTTATAAATAATAGTAAAAAATTAAGATGTTAACTTGTTGGAAAGCATCCACTGACGTATTATCAGTAACAATTTATTAACTTTTATCACTTATATAATAAAGAGCAGTATGCAGTTACCCAATAACTGGAATGAATTTAACAGTGTTTTGTTAAAGTTTCCGCAACAAAAAGCAGCAAAAGTAATTTGTGTATTACTACTTATATACGTGGCTTTTTTAGCAGCAAAAATTACTTGGTTACTGCTTGATAATGATACCACTTTTACTTCGGTTAGTTATGAATTTTCAAGAAGTGCAGGCCAAGCACCTCATTCAATTGACATTAACCCAATAAAACAACTGAATTTATTTGGTCAATACAACCAAGTTAAGCAAGTACCAAACGTAGAACTAGCACAAGCCGAAGACGCCCCTGAGACAAAGTTGAACTTAACATTAGCAGGTGCTGTTGCTAGTGATAATGCGGCTATTGCAGCTGCAGTTATCGAAAACAATGGTAAACAAGCCACTTATGGCATTGATGAGCAAATTATAGGGACTCGAGCCACTTTAGCGAAAGTTTTTCATGATAGGGTATTAATTAAAGTTAATGGTAAACTCGAAACATTGATGCTTGACGGATTTAAATATCAAAAACACTCGAGTATAGGTACACGTAAGTCTGAATTACCTAGAGCTCCTTCATCAAACCGAGCTCAATCTAGCTTTACTAGCCCCAATATTGTTGATCAACGAGATAACGAGCGTTTAAGTGCAACAACTCAGCAGTTAAAAGACGATCTAAACGAAGACCCAGGCAAAATAACGGACTACTTAAGAATTAGCCCTAAACGCCAAGGGGGCAACATTGTTGGTTATAGTTTGATGCCAGGGAGTAATAGTGAATTCTTTACTTCATCTGGCTTAAAGGCGGGCGATGTTGCTGTACAAATTAATGGTTATGACTTAACCGTACCGAGTAACGCAGCTCAAGCGTTACAAGAACTTAAAGAGCAGTCGGAAGTCTCACTTATTGTTGATCGTAATGGCGACATTACTGAGATTTTATTTAGTATAAATTAGTTTTAAGGAATTTTTCATGCGCACACCAGCAACTGCGCCTTGGTATAAAAAATTAGCTTTCATGTTAGCGACTGTAGCGTTAAGTACTAGTGTATTTTTAACCTCGGCATCTGCGGCCCAATATTCTCCCAATTTTAAAGGCACCGACTTAGAAGAGTTTATTAATATTGTCGGTAAAAATTTGAAAAAAACCATGATTGTTGATCCTAACGTTCGCGGTAAAGTTAATGTACGAAGTTATGACTTGTTAACAGAAGAGCAGTACTACCAATTTTTCTTAAATGTATTAGAGGTCTATGGTTTTGCTGCAGTGCAAATGGAAAATAATATTGTAAAAATTGTTCGCAAAAAAGAAGCCAAGTCGTCTTCTATTCCTGTGGTTGGAGAAGAAAATCCAGGAGTTGGCGATGAAATGGTCACACGGGTTGTTGAAGTTAAAAATGTGACGGTAAGAGAGTTAACCCCATTATTACGACAAATATCAGATCAAGCAGGTGGTGGTACAGTAACTAACTATGATCCAGCGAATGTTATAATGATCACTGGTACTGCTGCAGGGGTCAATCGATTAGTTAATATTATTAAGCGAGTAGATAGAGCGGGCGACCAAGATGTTGAAATTATAAAACTGCAATATGCTTCTGCGAGTGAAATGGTGCGTATTATTGAAGCAATGAATCAACCAGGGCAAGGAAAAGGCGTTTCAACACCAACTTTTCTTATTCCTAAAATTGTTGCTGATGACCGCACAAATAGCGTAGTAGTTAGCGGAGAACGCCAAGCAAGAGAAAGAGTGTCATCGTTAGTATCTCGTCTTGACAGTGAACTTGAAACCAACGGCAATACGCGCGTTTATTATCTTAAATATGCCAAAGCCGAAGATTTAGTTAAAGTGCTTGAAGGCGTTAGTGCATCTATTGAAGCTGAAGGTGCTACCGCTAAAAACCAACCAAGAGTCAGTAAAACACGTGATATTAGTATCGACGCGCATGAGTCAACCAACACCCTAGTAATCACAGCTCAACCCGATATGTTACGCTCACTTGAAACCGTTATCCGTCAATTAGATATTCGCCGCGCGCAAGTGCTTGTAGAGGCAATTATTGTTGAAGTATTTGAAGGCGATGGCATTAACTTAGGGGTGCAATTTTATAATGAAAATGGTGGATTTACTCAGTTCAATAATGGACCTGCTTCATTAAGCGCTATTGCTGGTGCTGCCGAAGCTGCCAGAGGAGAAGAAGGTAACACTGTTACAACGATTGATGGTAACGGAAATCCTATCACCACTAAAAATCCAGACACGCGAGGTGACTATAGTTTACTTGCTCAATTACTGGGTACGGTAAATGGAACTATGATTGGACTGATGAAAGGTGACTGGGGAGCTATTGTACAAGCAGTAAGTTCAGACACTAATTCTAATATATTATCAACGCCTAGTATTACTACGCTTGATAATGAAGAAGCTGAGTTTTTAGTCGGTCAAGAAATCCCAATTTTAACAGGATCAACCGCTGGCAGTAATAACGGAAACCCATTTCAAACAGTTGAACGTCAAGAAGTAGGTATTAAATTAAAAGTTACACCAAGAGTTAACGAAGGAACGGGAGTGCAGCTCACTATAGTGCAAGAAGTTTCATCAGTAAGTGGTGCAACGGGTGTCGATATATCAATTAACAAGCGTAAATTAAGTACAACGGTTATGGCTGACAATGGTCAAACAATAGTGCTTGGTGGGCTAATTGACGAAGATGTTCAAGAGAGTCAGCAAAAAGTACCATTTTTGGGTGATATTCCCATTATTGGTCATCTATTTAAATCTACTAGCAATACTAAGCGTAAGCGTAATTTAATGGTGTTTTTAAGGCCGACGATAATTCGAGATGGCAGCTTAATGAATGATATTAGTAAAGAAAAGTATAATTACATACGTGCCCAAGAATTAAATCGAATCGAACATGGTTTATCGTTAATGGATGATAAAAAGTTACCATTATTACCAGAATGGAACGATGAGCTTTCATTGCCGCCATCATTTGATGAATACACCGAGAAGAAGCAAGCTGAGCAAAATAATATCGGTAAACCTCGTCAGGAAAATGAGCAGTAATCATGATTGAATCAGCGCCTACTGAAATAGAAACAGATGAAGCAATTGATCTCGCCGTATTGGAAGAACTCGGTAGCGATGTTGTTTACTTACCGTTCGGCTTTGCTAAACGACATAGCATATTAGTGAAGTGTGTTGATGACCATTATTGTGTGCATTGTTTACAGTCGGTGTCTGTAAGTGCGCTAAGTGAAGTACGTCGTATCGTTAAGCAGCCGATAACTGTGCAGATAGAAACACCTGAGCACTTTGAATTTATGCTAACAGAGGCTTATCAAAGGAATTCGTCGGAAGCACAACAAATGATGGAAAATATTGGTAACGAGGTCGATCTGTACTCGCTTGCTGATGAAATGACAGAAACCGAAGACTTACTTGAAAACGAAGATGACGCGCCGATTATTAAGTTAATTAACGCCATGTTAAGTGAAGCGATCAAAGAAAACGCATCAGACATACACATTGAAACGTTTGAACAAAGCTTACAAATACGTTTTCGAGTAGACGGAGTTTTACGCGAGGTGCTTAGACCAAACCGTAAACTCGCGTCATTGTTAGTTTCTCGTATTAAAGTAATGGCAAAGCTTGATATCGCTGAAAAACGTATTCCGCAAGATGGCAGAATTTCATTACGTATCGCTGGTAGAGCTGTTGATGTTCGTGTATCTACAATGCCTACAGGTCATGGTGAGCGAGTTGTGCTGCGCTTACTCGATAAAAACTCTGCTCGTCTTGATTTACAAGATTTGGGCATGACAGAAAATAACCGCCAAATATTTTCGCAACTAATTGAAAAACCGCATGGCATTATATTAGTTACTGGGCCTACAGGCTCAGGTAAAAGTACCACGTTATATGCTGGTTTAAGTCAAATAGACAATAAAGAGCGCAACGTTTTAACGGTAGAAGATCCGATTGAATTTGCTATTGAAGGTATCGGGCAAACACAAGTAAATACAAAAGTTGATATGACCTTTGCTCGAGGATTAAGAGCAATATTACGACAAGATCCTGATGTGGTAATGGTGGGTGAAATACGAGATTTAGAAACAGCCCAGATAGCGGTACAAGCAAGCTTAACAGGGCATCTGGTTATGTCGACCTTGCATACAAATACAGCCTCTGGTGCAATAACCCGTATGGAAGACATGGGTGTTGAACCTTTTCTGCTGTCATCAAGTTTGCTTGGTGTACTCGCCCAACGACTGGTTCGCACCTTGTGCCCGTATTGTAAAGAAAGTCATTTACCTGATGAAGAAGAGCTGAAAATATTATCATTAACGCGTGATAACAAGCAGCCAATTTACCGAGCAGTTGGTTGTAAGGAGTGCAATCAGAAAGGCTATAAAGGACGGACAGGTATTCATGAGCTGCTATTTGTTGATGATAAAGTAAGAGAGTTAATTCACAACGGTAAAGCAGAGCAAGCAATTGAGCGCTATATTCGTAAAATATGCCCAAGCATTCGTCGGGATGGCTTTGATAAAGTATTAGCTGGTATAACAACACTTGAAGAAGTGTTGCGTGTTACTCGTGAAGACTAAGAGTAATTACTATGGCAGCATTTGATTATCAAGCGGTAGACCAGCGAGGAAAGTATAAAAAAGGTGTAATAGAAGGAGATACGCCAAGGCAAGTTCGATCGCTCTTAAGAGAACAAGGGCTAATCCCAACAGAGGTAACCCCAAGCTTACAAAAGTCTAAACAAAATTCGGCTAGAGCACGTTTTGGTGGTAGAAATAAAATATCTGCAACAGAGCTTGCGTTAATTACTCGCCAATTAGCAACACTTGTTGAATCTGGTTTGCCACTTGAAGAGTCGCTTCTTGCTGTTGCAGAACAGTGTGATAAAAATAGTCTTAAAAGTATGGTTATGGCGGTTCGAACTAAAGTAACAGAAGGGTATGGCTTAGCAGAAAGCATGGCAGAATTCCCCCAAGTCTTTAGTGACTTATTTCGCGCTATGGTTGCCGCAGGGGAAAAGTCAGGCCATTTAGATAAAGTACTCAATCGCTTAGCTGATTATACAGAACAACGTCAGCAACTACGCTCTCAGCTTATTCAAGCACTGGTGTACCCGATAATAATGACGGTAGTTGCCATTGGTGTGATCGTAATATTATTAACGAAAGTGGTGCCACAAATTGTTGGGCAATTTGAGCATATGGGCGCTAATTTACCGCAAAGCACTCAATTTTTAATTGCAGCAAGTGAATTTCTGCAAAATTATGGTTTATATATTGTTCTATTTTTAATTTTACTTAGCATCGCTTTTGGGCGGCTTTTACAAAGACCATCATTTAAATTGGCATATCACCAACGTTTATTATCCTTACCTGGTATCGGAAAAGTAGCTCGGGGTTTGAATACTGCTCGCTTTGCTCGCACATTAAGTATATTAACGGCAAGTGCAGTACCGTTACTTGAAAGTATGCAAATTTCAGGAGAAGTACTCAATAACCTACATATAAAGCGCAAAGTTAAAGAAGCGGCGAGTAAAGTTCGAGAGGGGTCAAGCTTACGTGTTTCATTAGAGCAAACCAAGCTCTTCCCCCCTATGATGCTTCACATGATTGCCAGTGGTGAAAAAAGTGGAAAACTTGAACATATGCTTGGCCGTGCGGCCGATAACCAAGACCGCGAGTTTGAGGCAATAATGAATATATCACTGAAAGCATTAGAGCCAGCAATTATGATCAGTATGGCAGGTGTTGTACTGTTTATTGTAATGGCAATATTGCAGCCGATATTACAGCTAAATACAATGATAGGAAGTTAATATGAAACGTAGTAGAAACAACAGAAAACAAAAAGGCTTTACCTTACTTGAGATTATGGTGGTTATTGTAATTTTAGGCATATTAGCGAGTATGGTTGTACCTAACTTAATGGGCAGCCAAGACCAAGCAAGAGAGCAAAAAGCGGTCATTGACATTGGTGCTTTAGAAACAGCATTGGGCATGTATCGCTCACAAAACTATAGCTACCCAACAACTGAGCAAGGGCTTGAGGCACTTGTAACTGAAACAGATATAGAGCCTTTACCACGACGCTTCCCAGAAGGTGGTTATATAAAACGTTTACCTAAAGATCCATGGGGTAATGATTATCAACTATTAAACCCAGGTGAGCATGGCAAAATGGATGTATTCTCAATGGGTCCCGATGGAGTGAGCGATACCGACGACGATATTGGTAACTGGAACTTAGGCGACTATCAATAAACATTGATAGTAGATGGTTAACTATGACTAGCTACAGCTCGAACCAACTAAAACGTAATGGCTTTACTTTAATTGAAGTGTTAGTTGTGATCGTGGTTGTTGGTTTAATGGCTGCAGCAATACAATTTAGTTTTAACAGCAATAAGTCAGAGTCTGAATTACAGCAAGAAAGTGTACGTTTTGCTGGAATTTTTGATTTAGCTGCCCAATATGGCCTATTAAATAACATTGAGTTGGGTTTAGTGCTCGATAAAAGTAGCTATCACTTTGTTGGTTATAACGGAACTCAGTGGGTAGAATTAGACGATATCGCTGCGCTTGGTCTTTATCAACTTCCCGATCAAATGACATTAACGATAGTGTATGACGATTTAGTGCCAGAAGCATCATCATTAATTAGCCGCGAATTGTTTATACCCGATGACGAGGACGATTTTACCTTAGATAATGAAGAGGAAAAACCCATCATTCCTCAGGTTTATATATTATCTGGTGGTGATATTACTCCGTTTAAATTAACCTTTGGCTGGGAAATAACTAACGGCTTAGATGAAGAAATAACCTATGATGTTATTGGTAAGTACACCACACCGTTAACAGTTCAAGGGCCAGTAATTGACGGGGTTTATTATGAGCCAGAATAAACGCCAACGTCACATGCGCATAATGTTTAACCGTCGATACATTGGTTTTACCCTAATTGAAGTGTTATTAGCCCTGTCGATATTTTCAATTGCGGGCATTGCGTTATTAAGTACGGCTGATACGCATATGAATAATCTCTCAATTTTAGAAAAGAAAACCTATGCCGACTGGATAGCTTCCGATCAGCTTGTAGAAGCGAGCTTAGACACAACTTGGCCACCTAAAGATAACAGAAAGGGGCGAGTTGAATTAGCGGGCCATACTTGGTTTTGGGTTCAAAAGGTGATTAAAACTACTGACAATGATATGCGTGCAATTGTCGTTGAAGTTAAGTTTAATGAAGATGATAAACTAGCACTGACCAGCCTAATGACTTATCTATCAAGAAATGAGTCGCGCTAATGAGATATGCTAGCCAAAAAACTCAAATAGGGTTTACCTTACTAGAAGTACTTGTCTCCGTTGCAATATTTGCACTAATAAGTCTTGCTAGCTTTAGTCTATTTGATGGTGTACTTAAAAGTGAAGCTGTTTCTAAAGCGCAAATGACACGCTTAAACGAAGTACAGCGCGCGTGGATGATAATAGAGCGAGACATATTACAAATTGCTCATCGTAGTATGAGGATTGAAGGTGAAGCTGCAGATAAAAACTTTATTCGAACAAGCTTTGATGGCTATGCTTCTTCTGATAATGCTTTGGCATTTGTTCGATATGGTTGGACAAATCCAGGTTTATTGATACCGCGTAGCGACATGCAGTCGGTGGCTTATCGACTTGACGATAAACAATTACAACGTTTACATTTTAACTTTGTTGATAGTGTGGTTGGCGAAGAACCCAAAATAAGGCCGTTAATATCAGGTGTAGAGCGTATTTCTTTTGAGTTTTATTATCAAAAAAAATGGCAGAAAACCATTGAGGAAGGTCGATTACCTTTGGCAATTAGCATTATATTAGACACAGAAGATTTAGGCGTGCTTACCCGTAAATTTTTAGTTGCTGGTGAGAGTGAAGCTACGCAAACAGAGACGAGAAGACTGTGAAACGTAATGATAATGGAGTAGCTCTCATTACAGTAATGTTATTAGTGGCATTAGCAGCGGTTATAGCAACGCAAATGCTTGCACGCATACAGCTACAGACCCAACGAACGACAAACATTGCTTTTAATCAACAAGCATATTGGTATGCAATGGGCGCAGAAGCATTTGCAAAAAGGGTTTTAACTCGCGCATTTAAAGATGAAGACAAAATCACCCATTTGCAACAAATTTGGGCACAAGGGGAGACGAGCTATCCGGTCGACTTTGGTAATATCACTGGCGAAATTTCAGATCATCAAGCGTGTTTAAATTTAAATGCGTTACAAAATGAGCCAGAGGAAAATACTACAACAGTAAAAAAAAGTGTGGCTAGACAAACATTTGAGAGGTTAATAATATCCTTAGATATTGAAAATATAGGCTCGTCAACTTTTGAAGCAGAACAATTGGCAGACTCCTTAAGTGATTGGTTAGATAGTGATAGTAACCTTTCAAGCGTAGGAGGAGCAGAAGACAGTGATTATTCTGGTAAAGAGCATTCTTATCTCGCCGCTAATGGTCTGTTGTCTAGCGTTAATGAGTTGAGGGTCGTTGAACATTTTACTATTGAGGTTATTCATGCAATTAAACCCTTTGTTTGTGTGATCCCTAACAATAATGAGCATAAAATTAACATTAATACGTTGTCTGAAGAACGCCCAGAATTATTGCAAGCGTTACTTGATATATCATTACTAGATGCAGAGCAATTATTAAGTTCAAGGCAAGAAGAAGGTTTTGAAAGAATTGAAGATTTTTTTAATTCGCCGGAAGCCAGTAAATTAAACATAAAAGAAGAGCTTAAACAGCAGTTTGTTGTTGATAGCGAATACTTTAAACTAAAAGCATCAGCAAATTTTAATAATAGTTACTTTGCAATGACTTCTCTTTTGAAAGTCTCAAAAGATAATACTATTTCAGTAATTAGCCGCATGATAGGACGTGACTAAAATGGCGGAAACTTTATATATTAGATTAGGCAGCGCAGCTAATGACCGAATTCACTGGCTTGTTTATTCTGATACCGAGCATGAGATTATTGCTAGCGGAGAGCTTGCTAGTAAAGAGCAACTTGGACATTTAACAGAAAAATCACAACAGCGAAAGGTGATAGTATTTGTTCCCGGCTGCGATGTTGCTTTTAAGCAATTACATGTACCGGCTAAATCGCAACGCGCAATTAAGCTAGCTGTACCTTATATGTTAGAAGATGAGCTTGCACAAGATGTAGACCATTTGTTTTTTGCCTATGCTAATTTGAAAAATGAGGGTAGTGTTAATAATTGCTTTGTAGCGGTTACTGCAAAAGCACAGATGGAATCATGGCTGTCATGGCTTAGTGAAGCAAATATTCGCTCTAAAGTTATGATCCCCGATGTATTAGCGTTACCGACAATGCCTGATACCTGGCAAGCAATTGTTTTAGGCGAGCAAGTGCTGATTAAGCAAGATACGTGGCAGGCGCAAGTGATCGACTGCGCTGTTTGGCCAATGGTAAGTGAAAACCTAGCTTTGGAACATAAGAGCGATAATTTACCGACCCTTCATCATTACTCACCAATACCAGGCACTAGTGAACGACTAACGCTTGAAAATATGCCTGAAGAGTTACCGCTTGCTTTACTTGCTAAAGGCAGTAATAGCGTTAGTTTTAACTTATTACAAGGCCAATATCAGCTAAAAGAGAAACGTTCGCCAGCGCTAAAAATATGGCAAGCTGCTGCGGCAATAATGGCGGTAGCATTTATGTTAAACCTTGCTTACAAAGGTACACACCTATGGCAGCTAACGAATAAACAGCAAGTTATTGAACAAGAAATAGTTGATGTATATAAACAAGCTTTTCCAAAGACAAAGCGAGTAAGAGTTGCAACGGTAAAGTCACAACTTAAAAGCAAAATGGCAGGAATATCCGGTGGAGATGAATCGGAGAGCTTTTTGGCCATGCTCAGTAAAGTACAGCCTGCTTTTGCCCAAGTGCCACAACTTAAACCTGATTCAATTAAGTTTGATAGCAAACGTAAAGAATTAAGATTACAGGCAACAGCAAGCGGTTATCAGCAATTTGAACAGTTTAAACAACAACTTGAAAAGCAACAGCTCAGTGTTTCTCAGGGAGCGCAAAATAACCAAGGAGAAAAAGTGTCTGGTTCGTTTAGTATTGTAGACAAATCACAAGGTGGTCGCTTATGAAAGCATGGTGGTTAGGCTTAAACACTAGAGAGCAGCGTTTAGTAGGGGCGCTTGGTGGTATTGTTGTTATCTTTTTATTTTATAGCCTTGTATGGCAACCGCTAAATAAAAAAATCATCAACGCTGAGAAGCGGGTTGCGCGCCAACATGAATTATTGGTCTGGGTTAAACAAGAAGTCGCTCGCTATCAAGCAAATGGTGGCAATAGTAAACAACCTCGTAATAATGCAAGTTTATCAAGTATTGTTAATCAAGCTGCTAGTCGAAGTGGCATATCAATTACTCGGATTCAGCCACAAGGTGATGACTTACAAATTTGGATAGATAATATTGCCTTTAATTCGTTATTACAATGGCTTGCTCAGTTATCGGAGAAACACGGATTAACAATTAAGAATATAGATTTAGATGCAACGGATATAGACGGGGAAGTCCGCGTTCGACGCCTACAGTTAGGAAATAATTAATGAAAAAGTGGTTGGCAGCATTGTCTGCGTTTTTAACTGTGTATGTATTTTTTTTGGTTGCATTCATACCCGCAAATTTTGTAATAAACAAGGTGAAATTGCCAGATAATATTCAACTAGGAAATGTATCTGGCAGCATTTGGCAAAGTAAAATAGATACAGTGTTAATTGAAAAAACCTTGATTAACCAAGTGAATATTAATGTTAATTGGCTATCAACTATACTGTTTAACCCCAGCACTGATATAACGTTTGGTGGTTCATTATATCAAGGCCCTGAAGGACACTTTAATGCTAAAGGTTTTATGTCAGATTTAACGATCAGCGACTTATTTGTAAGTGTTGATGCGAATAACCTTGCCCAACAATTACCGTTACCTATTCCAGTCGAAGCTAAAAATACTATCTCAGTGACGATTAACGAATTTGTACTGGGACAACCAGTTTGTCAGCAACTCGTGGGCAACTTACAGTGGTCAAATGCAGCTATAACTGCGCTATCAGAGCAAGTGCCTTTAGGCACCTTAAATGCGATTTTATCATGTGTAAAAGGCAAAGCTGTTGTTACCTTAGACGAAAACAATGACTTAGGTGTAAGTTTTACTGCTCAATTAGATAAAGGTGGTGCTATTTCAGGAAATGGCTATTTAACACCGCATAATAAGTTACCCAAAGCAGTTGAACAGGTGCTACCGTTTTTGGGTAGGCAAGATCAACAAGGCCGTTATCGACTTGCCTTTTAAACTAGTCTTTTAAGTTACGCTTGAGCAGAGACTTTGAAATTTTTTATATCGTTTAATAAGCAATTAAAATCTGTTATCGACGGATAGGTATCAATTTTCTTCGCTGCTTGTTGACTATCTGGGTTAGCAACAGCGAGTAGGTGTTCAATTCCAAAGTTTTTTGCAGAATTCAAAATTGTAATATTATCATCAACAAACAGCGTACTTTCATTGTTGAAACCTTGCTTTTGTTGAAGCCTTTGCCACAACAATTGGGACTCTTTTGTTGCACCAAATTCATGAGTTGAATAGAGCTGATCAAAGTATTGATCTAATTGCGTTCGCTCTACTTTTAGTGAAAGACTATCAGGGTGAGCGTTAGTGACCAAAATAACCTCTCTGCCAGACTGTTTAAGTGCGACTAAAAAATCATGAGCATCATCTCTGAGCCTAATTAAATGCTGCACTTCTCGTTTCAATTGTGTAATGGGTAATTGTGTTTGTTCCGCCCAGTAATCAAGACAGTACCAAGCAATAGTGCCTTCAACACGCTGATAATGACTAACGAGCTTTTCTGTTGCTTGCTCCACACTGATATTTGCTAATTCGCTATAGCGCTTAGGTAAATGTTCAAGCCAAAAGTGATTGTCAAAATGCAAATCTAATATAGTGCCATCCATATCAAGTAAAACAGTTGTGATTTTTGACCAATCAAGCATAGATTTTTCCTAGTAAAACGTCTTATGATAGGGATTATACCAATTTAATTTTGAACAGGTAGTTTAGTTTCATTATGGGAAAATCGACGGGATTACCTCAAATCAGAAAACGTACCACCGTTGCTAGTAGTAAACTCTTTAAGATTGAGCAATTAGAGCTAACTTTCAGTAATGGGGTTGAACGGATTTATGAGCGAATGGAGGGCTCAGGCAGGGGTTCAGTAATGATAGTGCCTATGATTGATGAAGATACTATCTTATTAGTGAGAGAATACTGTGCTGGCACGCATCGATACGAATTGGGTTTTCCAAAAGGATTAATAGATCCTGGCGAGGCAGCAGAGCATGCGGCTGATAGAGAGCTAAAAGAAGAAATTGGTTACGGAACCAATTCGTTACAACTTTTAAAAACAGTTGCAATGGCACCCGCTTTTTTTTCAGGTAATATGAACATCTATTTAGCAAAAGAGTTATACAGTGAACAGCTTGAAGGTGACGAACCTGAACCATTGGAAGTTGTGCCATGGAAAATAGATAATTACTTAGCTTTATTAGCACAAGATGACTTTAATGAAGCTCGCAGCATTACGGCATTAATGTTGATGCTTGACCAATTAAGGGGATAGTGGGTGGACTTAACTCAATTATTAGACATTGCATTAAAAACAAGTAAAAAAGCCGGTCTTGAAGTGTCTCAGCATTATCTTAGTGGTAATTATACCTCTGAAATTAATGAGGATAACAGCCCTGTAACTAGTGCAGATATTGCTGCTAATGATATAATCATGGCTGAGCTGAAAAGAGTTACCCCTGATATTCCAGTTATTTCAGAAGAAATAGGCCCTTTACCGTTAAACCAACGAAAACATTGGCAGCGTTATTGGTTGTTAGATCCTATCGATGGTACGGGTGAGTTTATAAAAGGTAGCGGTGACTTTGCGGTAAACATTGCATTAATAGAAAATGGTCACCCAGTTATTGGTGTTATTCATGCCCCTGATCATCAGCTCACCTATTATGCACAAAGAGGTAAAGGAGCATTTAAAGAAGGTAGCCAAGGTAGACATCAAATTAATGTGGCTCCTTATGATGGGCAGCGAAAAATTAAGGTAGCGATAAGCCGACGTCAAGAGTTAAGTATAATGACACAATATCTTGATAAGTCGTTTGATTTCGAATACATTGCTTTAGGTAGTTGCTCTCTAAAAAACTGCCTAATTGCAGAAGGTGGGGCTGATTGCTATTTACGCATTGGCCCTACAGGAGAGTGGGATACAGGTGCAAGCCAGTGTATATTAGAACAAGCAGGGGGCACTATTGTAGATAGTGAGTTTCTCCCGTTGTCATATAATGAACGCGAGAGTGTATTAAACCCAGATTTTGTTTCATTAGGTACAAGCGATATTCCATGGCAACGTGTAATAATTCCACACAAAGCTAGGCGCTAACCCTTCTAAATCACTTTAGTTCGGTGATTATAGCTTTTAAACATGTTTTTACGCTATGTAATCTGGTTGCAGGTTATGTAGTTTTATATTGATAATTATTTAGATAGTTATACCAGCTTCATTTAATTAAGTGTTCGATTCTATACCTAGCTACAACAGGCAAATAAAGTGTGTTTACTTTATTAACTGGTTGCTAATATTAGTCAGTCGAATGTTTACCTAGTGAATGAAGCTGGCATAAACAACGACATTGTTAGCAATAAGCAATATGCTATTTTTCAGAGGTAGATAAAAATGGATCAAAGACCTAAAATTATTATTTCGTCGCTTGATGCGGAGCGACTTGATGCAATGATTGATGCAATGGGAAATCAAACATTCCCAGGCATGGATGAGCTGCTTACTGAATTAGATCGTGCAGATATTGTAGCGCCAGAAGAAATGCCACCCAATATTGTAACGATGAATTCAACGGTTAAATTTAAAGAAATATCTTCAGGTAAAGAGTTTGCTTTAACGCTAACTTACCCGCAGGAAAAGAATCCTAACAATGACCCTGTTGTTTCTATTCTTGCACCAGTTGGTAGTGCATTACTGGGACTTAAAGAAGGTGAAACGATAGAGTGGCCTAAGCCAGGTGGTGGGGTACTAAAAGTAGAAATATTAGAAATAATATATCAACCAGAGCGCGCTGGTGAATTCCGCAGATAGTTCATGGTTATCAAAGTAAGCTAAAGGCAATGCATGACGCATTGCCTGACCCTGTAACGCATTTTGTGTAACTGCCAGGTTTAAATAACATCTTTCAAACGGTCTTCGAATTCAATCATAAATCGATTCAAGGCCGTTTTCCAATTTCTTATTGGCATTGTCCACTTTTTGGATGCCTGCTCTATTGCCAAGTAGATGACCTTTTTCGCTGAATCATCATGTGGAAAAAGCTTACGCTTTTTAATTGCCTTACGTATTACACTATTGAGCGACTCAATCGCATTCGTCGTGTAGATAGCTTTACGTATATCTTCCGGGTAATTAAACAACGTACTCACGTTCTGCCAGTTATTACGCCACGAGCGCGATATGTTGGGGTATTTGCCATCCCAGCGCTGTTCGAATTGTTCAAGTGCTAGCAACGCTTCATCTTCGGTGATTGATTGGTATATTCGCTTCAAATCACTCGTGATAGCTTTATAGTCTTTCCATGGAACAAACTTCAACGAATTACGCACCATATGCACAATACACAGCTGTATTTGCGTATCAGGATAAACTGTATTGATTGCATCAGGGAAGCCCTTAAGGCCATCGACACAAGCAATAAGGATATCTTTCACGCCTCGATTTTGAAGTTCAGTTAACACGTTCAACCAAAACTTAGCCCCTTCATTTTCCGATATCCACATGCCGAGCAACTCTTTATGGCCTTCAATATTAACGCCAAGCGCAAGGTAAACAGCTTTATTGATAACCTGTTTATCCTGCCTAATTTTGACCACTAAGCAGTCTAAGTAAACAATGGGGTAAACCGCATCAAGCGGCCTCGCTTGCCATTCCACGACTTGCTCAATAACGGCGTTAGTCACACGTGAAATAAGTGCTGGAGAAACATCCGCATCATACATTTCTTTGAAGGTAGCAACGATATCTCGGGTTGTCATGCCCTTGGAGTACAGATATAAAATCTTGTCGTCCATTGAGGTAAAACGCGTTTGATTTTTCTTAACGAGCTGAGGCTCAAAGCTGGAGTTCCTATCGCGAGGGGCATCTAGGTCGACTTCACCATCTTCAGTGCGAATTGTTTTCGATGAATAACCATTACGGTAATTATCTTGAGTGGATTTTTCATGACGAGAGTAGCCAAGGTGTTCGTCAAGCTCGGCATTAAGTGCCGCTTCAACGGTGACCTTGGTTAACATTTTGCGAAAATCAGTTAAGTCAGCTTCGGACTTGATTGATTTGGCTGCCTCTTTAGCAAACGCTTCTAGTTCTTTCTTATTCATAATTGCCTATCCTAAACCCTATATGGGTATTAATGATAGGCAGTTACACAGATTTTGTTACAGGGTCCATTGCCTTTTTTATTGCGATTGCTCGAACTCTGATTTTGGTAAAATATTAACAGTTTCATGAAGTTCTGAATAAACCAAAACAACAATACCAGATTCTAATTGCTCAATAACATGCTTGATCTTCTCTTCAAGCGAATATTCTTCTAACCCGTAATCTGTTCCTTCTCTTAAAATAAAGGCTTCGATAACTGCATTGAGTGTGTCACGGCTAAGTGAGTGATGGGGTACTATCATAAGTAACTCGCTAAATATTCTGGCACGCGTTGCTCTAACCAGTAAAAGGGTTGTAAAGGATTACTTCCTGTAATAAAGCCGACGTGACCACCAGCCTTGCTTACCTCAAAAATAATATTTTTTTGTAGTGTTAACTGTTCAACTGTACTTTTATGACAGAGAAAGGGATCGTCTTGCGCATGAATAACCAAACAAGGAGCTTTAATGCTTTCCAATAACCTTTTCCCACTTGCTTGCTGATAATAGTCCTTTGCATCTTTAAAGCCGTTTAATGGTGCGGTGTAATGATTATCAAAATCCCATAGCGTGTTAATTTCGGCTAATTGTACTTGATTAATATGGTGTATTTTATGTTGTTTAATTTTAAGCTGCGCATTACTTTTAAGGGTTTTAACTAAATACTTCTGATAAACTTTTGAAAAGCCTTTGTTAATACGCCTACTGCAACTTGCTAAATCGAAAGGTGCGCAAATCATAACGGCAGCTTTAATAGGGTTGTTTGGCATTTTTGCAAGGTAATTAGCAAGTACATTACCGCCTAATGAAAAGCCAATAATTGCTTTTTTATTTGTTGGATATCTGCTTTCAATTAAGGTAGTTAAATACGTAATATCTTCAATATCACCACTATGGTATGAGCGAGCAAACTTGTTTGGGTACTGACCACAGCCACGAAAGTGCATTAATACGCCAATCCATCCTTTAGCTTTGAGTGCTTGGAGCATACCTTTTGCGTAATGACTATCGACAGAGCCCTCTAAACCATGAAGTATAATAACTATAGGCTTGTTTTCTTTTCTATTAGGGAGCTCAGTCCATGCAAGCTCAAGAAGGTCTTGGTCAGGTAACTGCAATACTTCACGGTAAGTAGTTATATGATCGTTACGGCGAAGCCACTTAGCAGCAATTGTTTGTAAGTGTGGGTTAGTTAACCACCATGCGGGCTTGAAATTACTAGGTTTTAACATGAATAACTTAATTATAAATATAGCGCTTAGTATAACCGTGAAAGATCAGCTGGAGCTACTAATAAAATAATTTCAATAAGATGATTCCGATTGTTGTTACTTTGTTTTTCCTCATAATTTATCTGTGAAATCAATCAAGCTTTAATTGCAGGCACGCGACAGGATACGAACAGCTGCACAGTTAACCTTCGTAGAAAAAAGTAAACTTTGTTGATGCCATTTTGTATCAGCATAAAATGCTAATGTATATTTATTTGTCTTCTTTAATTTTTTTAGCAAAGTAATATACATAAAAACCAGCAATACCAAATAACACACCAAGCCCAATAAAAGACATAAACACGACGGGGTCGTTGAGTAGCATATTGAAAAAGTTCATAACAAGTTCCTTAATTAAAATAACCATTGCTTATGGTCAAAGCTATTATAATTAAGGAGGCTCTAAACTATCATGATCGGGATCAAGAGAAGCGTTAATTAGTGCAAATTTTCAGTGAGCATTTTTGTACGTAAGTCTACTTGTTCTAGTATTTGTTGATACCTTTTATCGGCAATTTCACGTGCTGCTTTTATATCTCTCATTCCAAGGTTTCGTTCATCCATATCTCTACTTTTTATTGCTGGTACATAACCACTTTTAGCCGCAATTGTATTCCAAATATAAGATTCTTGTAAATTCATACGAACGCCTTTACCCTCGAAATACATTAATGCAAGGTTAAATTGAGCTAGCACAAAGTTTTGGTTGGCTGCTTTTTCATACCAGCGAGCTGCTCTTGTTGGATCAACGGGTGTTCCTTCCCCGTTGGCAAACATTACCCCCAAATTAAATTGCGCATTAGGTAAGTTTTTGTCAGCGGCCTTTTTCATGTAGGTAAATGCTTGCTTGAGATCTTTTTTAACTAACTCTCCTTCAGAGTATAGTAAAGATAAATTGAATAGCGCTTCTGGATAATTTTGCTCAGCGGCTTCTTTAATTAGTTCAAGTGCTTTGTTTTTATCTTTTTTTACGCCATAGCCATTAAGGTAAATGAGTGCCATTTGAAATTGCGCAGGCGCATACTTCTCTTTTAATAATAGTGTAAACTCGTCAATTGCAGCTTTAAACTCGCCACGGTTTAATTGAAATACACCGTGTTCGTAATCACCATCAAAAGCCATAATATTAAAACTGGTTGAAACAGCTAATGCTAAAGCGACTAGTGTTAATTTTTTCATAATACTTCCTGTTATTGTTGGCCTGTTCTCTTGGCTTAAGTGTAGCAAGGCATTTGAATCTTCACCTAGCTTTATACTGTTATATTTTCTATCTGCTCTTCGAGCTCTAACCACTGAGACTCAGCTTCTTCAATGTCACCTTTAAGCTTTGCTTGGCTTTGTATACATTCAGTAAGCTTTGCTTTATTTTCGGCTTGATATAGCTCAGTATCGGCAAGTTGTTCTTCTACAGTTGTTAGCTGTTGTTGCCATTGACTTATTTGCTGCTCAAGTTGGTTCGCTTGCTTTCTTAGAGGCGCTGTTTTCTGGCGCAAATTAGCTTGCTGTTGGCGTAACTGCTTTTTATCGATACTTGCTGTAGAAGACTCTGTTTTATTAGCTTTGGTGACTAATTTTTTATCATCATTAAGCCATTGCTGATAGTCGTCAATGTCGCCATCGAATTCAGCAATTTTGCCATTAGCAACAATATAAAATTCATCAACACACGATTCAAGTAGGTACCTGTCATGTGCAATTAATATTATTGCACCAGAAAACTCCTGCAATGCAAGAACAAGTGCTTGACGCATTTCTAGATCTAAATGGTTGGTTGGCTCATCTAGTAATAAGAGTTGAGGCTTTTCTAGTACAATTAACGCCAGCACTAAACGGGTTTTCTCGCCACCAGACATAGTATTAATAGCAGATAATGCTTGATCACCGCTAAAGCCAAATCGACCTAAAAAATTACGTGCTTGAAGCTCACCATAGCTTGGTTTAGCTCTAATAATGTGCTCAATCGCGCTTGAGCTTAAATGTAGTTGCTCTAATTGGTGCTGAGAAAAGTAGCCAATTGTTAATTCTTGCGCGCAATATCGCTCACCACTTAAAATATCTATATCGCCCGCTAAAGACTTAATTAAGGTCGATTTTCCAGCGCCATTTCGTCCGAGTAAACCTATTCTGCTCCCTGGTACTAGTGTAATTGAAGCTTGTGTTAAAATTTTACTGTCTTGCCCATAACCACAGTCGACTTGGTCAAGAGAAAGTAACGGGTAGGGCATATGCTCAGGTTGCTCAAACTGAAAAGTGAATTGACTGTCGACATGTGCAGGCGCTAAATCAGGTAATTTTTGTAATCGCTTAAGTCGGCTTTGAGCTTGCTTAGCCTTACTTGCCTTTGCTCTAAACCTGTCAACAAAAGCAGTAAGATGTGCAACTTCTTTTTGTTGTTTTTGAAATTGTGCATCTTGTTGAGCCAATTGTTCAGCACGTTGACGTTCGAAGGATGAATAATTACCTGAATATAGCTTGGCTTGTTGTTGTTCAATATGGAGTATTTGTCCAATTACATCATCAAGAAAGTCGCGATCATGAGAAATTAATACTAAGGTGCCAGTGTATCGTTTTAGCCAACGTTGTAACCAAATAACAGCGTCTAAGTCTAAATGGTTGGTTGGTTCATCAAGCAACATTAAATCGGCTCTGCTGATCAACGCTTGAGCCAGGTTTAAGCGCATGCGCCAACCACCAGAAAAGTCTTTAACAGGTGAACTTAATTGCTCTTGTAGAAAACCTAAACCATGCAAAAGTTCACCTGCACGAGCTGGTAAGCTGTAGCCATGTATAGCATCTATTTTATTAAGAATAATGGCTTCTTCATTGCCATTATTTTGCGATCTGGCTTGTGCTAATGCATGTTCTAATTGTCGAAACTCTTTATCACCATCAATCACATAATCAAGTGCAGATATATCAAGGGCGGGAGTTTCTTGCTTTACCGTGGCTATTTTCCAGCTACTAGGCATAGTTAACTCGCCCGCATCGGGTTGTAACTGACCAAGTAATGCAGCAAATAGTGATGATTTACCACAACCATTCGCCCCAACTAAACCAACTTTGTGATTTGGGTGGATAGTAAAACTTGATGATTTAATTAAGTTTTTAACCCCTCGGTCTAAACTTAATTCAATGGCGGTGATCATGAAAATTCCTTAGTGATAATACAATCAGGGGTATTGTCGCTTTTCCTACAGGCCTCTTTCAAGGTAAAATGTCTTATCAATTCTATTTTATAGATAAAATAATGAAAAAAAGATTTATTGCTGGCGCTATATGTCCTAAATGTAAAGCTATCGACACCATGGCATTAACCAAGGAAAACAATGTTGAAAAAGTAACTTGTGTTAGCTGTGGCGTGCAAATGGCACAACCTGAAGCGCATGTTGAAAAAGAAGTGCGCGCTCAAGAACAAGTAATAGGTGTGTTTAAACCATAATACTCTTTGGATTGTTTATTGCAGAAGCTAACATGAACTATATGCACCTCCTAATAATGAGGTGGTGGTGTATCGTCAGCTATATCAGCTACTTGCGAAGAAGATGGAGACTCTTTTACTCTTTTGGCTAACATTTTAATTTGCTCTTTCAATTGAGAAATCGCGATTTGATGAAGTGTTATTTCTTGATTGAGTAGTTCAATAATATCGTCTTGAAAGGCATTTCGAGATTCTAACAACTCAATACTTTGTGCAAGTGATTCAATACTTGGGGCTATTGGCTGATTGGCCATAATTCAGCGTATCCTGATGAAGATTCGGTTAATATGTGGTTATTATCACTAAAAGCGATGCTGTACACAACCGCGCTAGCAGGGCGGGTATCTTTTTTTGGAGTTACACGCCAACTATTTAAACGTTTTCCGGTGTATAAATCCCAAATACTTACCTTACGTGAAGGCGCGCCAGTTGCTAAGAATAAACCGTCTTTAGAAAATTGTACTGCGCTGTATACTTCTTGGCGATTGTTATATTGTAATTGGCTAATGAGTTCACCTGTTTTTAAATCCCAGATGTTTGATGATTTTTTACTATCAGCGGTAAAAGCAAATCTTCCTTTCGGGTCAAGTGCAACGTAAGTCACACGGCTAGGGTGATTAAAACGATAGATAACTTGTCCGCTTTGAGTGTCCCAAACAAAGGCGACGAAATCGTTCCCGCCTGAAATTGCAATACGGCCATTTGGTAACATATCAACCGAGTTTACTTTTTCTTTGTGTCCTAAAAACTCTAACCTTCGACCACTTTTTGGGGAAACATGTAAAACAACGCCATTACTTTGTCCTATCAGTGCCGCGGAAGCGTTATTAGCAATAGCAATATCGCGTATAGTAGTGTCAGATATTTCCCAGAAGGCTTCAGATTTTCCCGTAGAGGCATTCCATATTGAAAATTCAGTACGGCTTGCAGTTAACACATGACTATTATTATCAGCAATATCGACAGCTAACACTAAATTATCTGCATTATCTTGTTGTTGCGACCAATTATAGATAACTTCGTTTTTTTCTATATTCCATAAGTTAATACCATTATGAACTGAGGAGACGACGCTGAGTGTGCCATCGTTAGAAATATTAGCTGCATAAGCGCCTTCAACTGCGTGTTTCCATCGTTGAATAGGTTCTTTTGAGATAGGTTGACATGCCATTAATAAGGTAATGGAGAGTGCATAAATAGCGTGTCGATAAAATCGTTTACAAATTTCCAATGTAATAAGGCTTTTTTCTCTAGTCAATTATCGTTAGTATAAGTGGTTTTCAACGTGAATGTTAAGTTACTTGGCATTACAACACATATTTGGTCGTAAAATGAGTGCGACTGTATTAACGGAGAAGTAGATGAAATTGTTTAAACCCACGCTTGTAGCACTTGCACTTGTATCAGTAATAGGTTGTCAAGAAACCAAACAAGAAGAAAAAGCTCCGGTTTTAGAAACTGAAGTGCAAAAACAGGCTTATAGTTTAGGTGCCTCGATTGGTATGTATATGACCCGTAATCTTGATGAACAAGAAAAAATGGGCTTAACGTTAGATCAAGATCTTATTGTACGCGGATTTATTGATAGTTTAGAGGATAAAGCAGTTATTGAAAAAGAAGAAATTCAAAGCTTACTAATGAACTTAGAACAAACAATGAAAGCTAAGCAGCAAGAGCAAGCTAAACTTGCTTCAGAAGCAAGCTTAGTTGAAGGTCAAAACTTCTTGGCAGAAAATGCAAAGGTTGAGGGTGTTAAAGTAACTGAATCAGGTCTTCAGTATCAAGTTATTACTGAGGGTAGCGGCGAAAAGCCTGCAGCAACTGATACCGTAAAAGTGCATTACGTTGGTACATTAATTAACGGTGAACAGTTTGACAGTTCGGTAGAACGTGGCGAACCAGCAGTATTTCCGCTAAATAGAGTAATTTCAGGCTGGACAGAAGGCGTACAGCTAATGTCAGTGGGTTCTAAATTTAAATTTACTATCCCAGCTGATTTAGCGTATGGCCCGAATGGTCGTCCACCACAAATTCCAGGCAATGCGGTACTCCAGTTTGAGATTGAATTGTTAGAAATTCAACAACCACCAGCACCTGCTGAAGTTGGCGATAAGTAATAAAAAGCTTAAAATCCTAGGTGCCAGCACCTAGGATCCTTAAATATTGTTCAATAGATTTATAATACTTTGTTTAAAATTGAGGTTAGTCGATGCGCAGCAAGTATAATACGTTGCTGTAAAATTTGATGATATTTTTTATGATAGGCTAAGGTTATTTCGGTGCCACCGTTAGACAATGGTAAGCAATGTACCCCTTCTTTTTCACAATAGCCAAACTCTGCAGACCTTACTAAGGTTATTGATTCGTTCGCCCATTTGTATACCTCAGACTCTTGCCATTTTGGCGTTTCAACCTTGTTTAAATTAGCCGTTAATTGCTGGTATAAAAACTGAAAGGGTGAAACATCTTTGGGTAGCTCTTCAACATATAGTAAACACTGATCCCAATACCAATGTAAGTTTTTACATTTACCAAACTTTGGTTTGACATTGACTTTGTTGCCGCCAAGATCACTAGCGAAACTAACGTGTAAGGGCTGATGTAGATCGCCAAGCCAATGCCCAAGAAACATTAATGCTTGTGCTTGCTCTTTAGGTGAGTCGCTTTGTGCCAACTGCGAAGAATGAAAAGTAATAGCGGCGGTTAAACAGTCTTGCTTACAGCTATTGGCATCAATGGTATCTTGGTCGCGGTTAACATTAACGTAATGCCAAGGTTTGTAGCTATCAAAGCTTTTATCACGCTTTATCGCATCAGCCCATGTACAAGCTTTAGCATAGTTAATATCGCTATTTTCTTTTTGATAATTATATTTGTTAATGAGCTTTTTTGTTGCAGTGGGTAAGTCTGATAGTAGTTGGTCTATTTTTTGTTGTTGAGGCATTGATAGTAGATCATAGCTAAGCTGACAGACTAGTTGATGACCTAATTTACCTAACGCATAACTCGAAAAAGAAGTGCTTAGCGCTAAGCTAAACAATATAAACAAAAGAACACGGAAACCCATGCAACTACTCCAAAATTGTACAAATACATAAATAATAAAAGAAGATAACCACATTCAGCGATAAATGCTAATTATTTGTGGTTGATTCTTATGCTGGCGAAGAGATAACATCAATAAGAAGTAAGTATTAGGATTTTAATTGTTGAACGAATCACTCCCCACTTTAATTGCTGGCCCCATGCTTAGGCATGTTGATTGTAATCAGCTTACCTTTTGGTTAGTAACAAGCCAACCAATTACATTTGAGTTTAGGTTAATGTTAACTCCTAAGGGACAATGTTTAATTAATGCTGAATTAACAAGCGAGCAAGTGCAGCAGATTCAAATTGGTGAAAATGCATATATCAACTTAGTTAAGATAAAATGCGAGCAGCCCTTACCAAGTAAAAAGCCACTCTATTATGATTTTATTTTCATTAATAAAACCCAAGGAAAGCGCCAACATTTAAGTGAACTTGTGCCCAATATTTGTTATCAACAACAACAATTCCCAAGTTTTGTCATTGCTAATGAAATTAACTCATTGATGCACGGTTCTTGTAGAAAACCGCATAGTGACAGTGATGATGCATTAATTCAGGTTGATAAGCATATTGAAAGCCATTTAAGTAAGCCTGAACAGCGTCCTGCTATGTTGTTACTGTCTGGTGATCAAGTTTATGCCGATGATGTCGCTGGACCTATGTTAGTGGCTATCCATCATGTTATTGCTTTATTAGGGCTTTATGACGAGTCGTGGCAAGGCGCATTAGCTAATAATACTAGTGAGCTACTAGAAAGCGAATATTGTTACTATCAGCGAGATTTACTACTTCCTTACGAAGTCGCTAATAAAGCGGTGTACGACATGTTTTTTGCCGCTAGCAAAAAGCCTATTTTCACTTCAGTAAATGCTAAGAATCACCTAATAACCTTGGCAGAAGTATTTGCTATGTATTTATTAGTGTGGTCACCGGAGTTGTGGTCAAGTATCGATTTAACCAATAATAAGATTAAATTGAGCGACCAAGCGCAGTATCAAAATGAGCTACCCCAAATAGAAAAGTTTAGCCAAGGATTAGCTGAAGTAAGGCGAGCAATGGCTCACGTACCCGTTTATATGATTTTTGATGACCATGACATTACTGACGACTGGAACTTAACTCGAGGTTGGGAAGAGGCGGCATACAACCATCCTTTTTCTAAGCGTATTATTGGTAATGCATTAATAGGTTATTACTTTTGCCAAGGGTGGGGAAATGCTCCTGATCATTTTAGCGAAATAGAACAACAAACCATAACGCATTTTGCTGAGCAAGGTTATAAAGAGCAACAAACGCTTATTGATAATTTATTAGATTGGCAACACTGGCACTATAGTTTAAATACTTCCCCTAAAGTCATTGTATTAGATACTCGCACCAGACGCTGGCGCTCTGAAAGTAACGCTGGTAAGCCCTCAGGACTAATGGACTGGGAAGCGTTGTCTGAATTACAACAAGAGCTTATTGGAGAAGCTAATGTAATTTTGGTGTCACCAGCACCTATTTATGGAGTTAAGTTAATAGAAGCTGTACAGCGAGTTTTTACTTTTTTTGGCAAGCCACTAATGGTTGATGCAGAAAACTGGATGGCACATAAAGGCACAGCTAATGTTATTTTAAATATTTTTCGCCACCAAAAAACACCGCCCAATTTTATTATTTTATCTGGTGATGTACATTATTCGTTTGTTTATCAAATAACCCATAGATTTATTCGTAATAGCTCGAAAATTTATCAGATCACTTGTAGCGGAATTAAAAATAAATTCCCAGAAAAACTATTGGTTAGTTTTGAATGGCTTAACCGGTATTTATATGCGTCGTATTCCCCTTTAAATTGGTTTACTAAGCGAAGACGTATGAAAGTTAAGGTGAGTTTGCCGAAAATTGATAGCGCTCCTCAACATAAGGCTAATAGACAAAGTACTTTGTTTAATGAAAGTGGCATTGGTTTATTGCAAATTGCTAATGATGGTGAAATTAAAGCAACTGTAATAACAGCAAAAGGTGAGCGAGTGTCGTTTCTACCCGTAAAAAAGTAAACGCATAAAACGACTAAGACTTTACGTTAATAACGAACTGTTACAGCGCATAATTTTCGTTAGTAATATGTAAGGTTTACAAAATTATTGCAGATCTTACCTTTAATCACACCTAATTATTTTACTCACCTAGAATTGCATTACATCTAACTGTCTGAAAAATATGTTTTTATTTGTGTTCTGGGTTTCTGGTATTAGCCTTGCAACCTCATTGTCAAATACCACTTAAATGAGCGTGGTATGTATTGTCAATTTATTAATGGAGGATTTATGGCGAATTCAAACACAGCTAAATCAACAAATGTAAATGATAGTGTTAATAAGAACAGCTCTCCTATTGCAGAGAAAGTCACTGACACCTTGCATTCATCGGTTGACTCTTTAGGTGAGTCAGTATCGAAAGCAGAAAAAAATGTGCGTCAAGCGGCAACCGCATCAAGCGAAACATTGGCAAAAAAACAAGCAAAATTAAAAAGTAGTTGGGATCATTCCCAAGTTAAAAAGTATGCGGTAGAAAACCCGGTAGCTACCGCCGGAATAGCTTTTGCAGCAGGGGCATTATTAACCTCATTGTTGAAGAGAAAATAATAATGCATCGCGCTGAAGATGTTAATTCTTCTGGCAAAACAGATGAATGTGATTCGAGTGATAACGTTGTGGACGAGCGAGGTGAAGCAGAACTTTCAGCATTAACTCGCTCGTTAGAGCAATATTTAACGCTGATGCTGGCGCAACTGCAACAAACCAAAGAATCTATGGAAAGTCGATTTCACTTGGCACTTCGCGCCATATTAATGAGTGTAATGGCGCTATTGGCATTTATAATCGTGTCATTGTGTTTATGGTTCTCAGTTTCTGCATTGATTGTTGTTGGCTTAGTGTCACTCGAGATTCATTGGTTAATAGCTACCTTTGTTGTGCTGTTGGCTAATGTAGGCTTAGCATGGTATCTGTTACTAACATCTAGAGATTTAAGTAAAAGTATTAGGGTCAGTTAATACTTTGTGTTTTATAGGAGTAGGATATGACTTGGTTATCGAAACGATTGTTAGTAAAGCAAGAACGTCAAGTGCAATTAAACAGTCAGCAACTGTTCTTGATAAAGCAAGCTCAGCAAGAAAAACGAGTAGAAATTAAGAATAACTTTAGTAGTTTCGCTACGTCGTTAGAAGGAATACTTACTTTTACCGCCTCAGGGGCTGTTTACGAGTTACTGCAGCCGACACAAAGTGAGCAAGCACATAGCAAAAGAGAGTCAACTTTTGGTAGTTTACAACGGTGGCTTTTTTTAGCTGAAAAAATGCAGCTGTTTTAGATTTTTTACTGATTAAAGTACGATGCACTTCATTGTCCCCTCAATAGCAGCGTACTTTAATCAGTTTTTTAATTGAGTGACTTGGTATTGGCAACTAATTGATGATAGATGGGGTGACGCGTAAAAGTTTGTCAGTGTTTAATCATTATATTGCACAAATAAAAAAGCCTTACCAAAAGGTAAGGCCTGAAATGCTCGCTGTATGGTCTAGTGAAACCTAGATTCTTATTAGTTATCTTCTTACTAGCGCGGGGTATTTTATACCAGAGCAAATTTAGCCATGCAACAACTTTATTAGAGCATTTATACCACGACAAGCTTCGTATAACGTTAGTTTTGCTTAGGTTTTTTGGGAGGATTCTCGTTAATTGCTTGATACTCATAACGATTAGTCGACACTGTTTCAATGGAATGATTAATTCTACTCTATGATTTGATTTAGAACATAGATCAAAAAATTTTCAAATGGTAGAATGCGCGCACTTTAATTATTGGATCGCATTTATGACTGAATTGAAAAACGACACTTATCTTCGCGCTTTAATGCGTGAACCTGTAGATTACACACCTGTTTGGATGATGAGACAAGCGGGTCGTTATTTACCTGAATATAGAAAAATTCGTGCAACTGCGGGTGATTTTATGTCGTTATGTCGTGATGCGGAGTTTGCGTGTGAAGTTACTCTACAACCTTTACGCAGATATCCGTTAGACGCTGCTATTTTATTTAGTGATATTTTAACAATTCCTGATGCTATGGGCTTAGGTTTATATTTTGAAACAGGTGAAGGACCAAAGTTTGAGCGTCCAATAACCTGTAAAGCTGATGTTGAAAAAATTGGTATTCCTGACCCTGAAGACGAACTTGGTTATGTAATGAATGCTGTGCGAACTATTCGTAAAGCATTAAACGGTGACGTACCCTTGATTGGTTTTTCTGGCAGCCCTTGGACATTAGCAACATATATGGTTGAAGGTGGGAGCTCAAAAGCTTTTACTAAAATCAAAAAAATGATGTATACCGACCCACAAACGTTACATTTATTGCTAGATAAGTTAGCTGATTCAGTTATTAGCTACTTAAATGCTCAAATTGCTGCTGGTGCGCAATCGGTTATGGTATTTGATACATGGGGTGGTGTCCTTTCTCCACGCGATTACAAGGACTTTTCATTGCAATACATGGCTAAAATAGTTGACGGTTTAACGCGCTTTGCTGATGGTAGAGCGGTCCCTGTAACACTGTTTACTAAAAATGGTGGTATGTGGCTTGAAGATATTGCAGCAACAGGCTGTGATGGTGTTGGTCTAGACTGGACTATTGATATAGAAACAGCAAAAGCACGTGTAGGCGATAAAGTTGCATTACAAGGTAATATGGACCCTTCTATGTTATATGCCTCTAAAGAGCGCATTGAACAAGAAGTGAGTAAAATATTAGCAGGCTTTGGTAATGGTGGCACAGGCCATGTATTTAACTTAGGGCACGGTATACAACCAGATGTTAATCCTGACAATGCCGGTTATTTTATTGAATCGGTTGGTCGCTTAAGTAAACCTTATCATCAGAAATAAGTGTGACCAATAGGCATTAAAAAGGAGCGTTTGCTCCTTTTTTTGTTAAATTTACAGGCAAAGTAAGGGCTGCTTTAGCACGGTTAATTTTGCGTTATCGCCATGAAACTGAACTTGATAAAGCATTTGGTACTCGGCTTCTGTAATGTCATTAACTGGTACGCCCGCAATTAACGCGGTTAGTTGTGGGGTGGTATTGCTATGACCAACCACTAAGGTATTCATTTTCAGACCTTTAACCTTCTGCGCAAAATCTGGTAAGTCAGTTGCTGTATAGCTATTCACGTTAAGCTGCAGTTTTTCGGCCAATGGAGCGGCTGTTTGTTCTGTTCTTAATGTATCTGTGCTGTAAATATGCTGAATTTCTGCCTGTTCAAGTAACGTAGCAAGTTGTTTTGCACGATTTAATCCGCACTGCGTTAACGGTGGATTATTTGTTTTAGTCACTTTCTCAGCGTGTCTCACTAAATAAATAGTAAACGATTGTTCATTTAATGAGGTTGCAGAACTCACTACACTGATAAAGAGGAAGCTTATAAAGCCCAATATTATTGTAAATATTTTCATTAGCGATCTTCCTCTTTTTGGGTAAATACTTTAACTAGAATAAACGGTTTAACCCATTTAATGCTGCCACCCGAAAGGCTTCAGCCATTGTTGGGTAATTAAAAGTTGTTTCAATAAAGTACTCAATGGTATTTCCACCATTTTTTTGCTGCATAATCGCTTGTCCTATATGAATAATTTCAGCAGCATTTTCACCAAAACAATGAATGCCTAAAATTTCTTTAGTTTCGCGATGAAAAAGTATTTTCAATGAACCGACTAAGCTGTTTGATATTTGTGCTCGAGCTAGGTGTTTAAATTGAGCACGACCAACTTCATAGGGGACTTTGGCTTCGGTAAGCTCTTGCTCTGTTTTGCCAACAGAGCTAATCTCAGGAATAGTATAAATACCTGTTGGAATATCAGCGATTAGTCTGGCGGTGCTTTGTTTATCAATCATCGCTGAAGCGGCTAAACGGCCCTGGTCGTAAGCTGCACTTGCTAAACTTGGGTAGCCGATTACATCACCAACGGCATAAATATTAGGCACTTGTGTTTGATATTGGTCATTAACTTTAAGCTGTCCTCTACCATCTGCTTTTAAATCTGCGTTTTCTAAATGTAAATCTGCAGTATTACCTGTTCGGCCGTTTGCCCAAAGCAAGCAATCAGCTTTCATTTTCTTACCGGACTCTAGATAAACAACCACTGAGTCATCAGTTGTTTCCACTCGCGCTATTTGTTCGCTATGGCGTATAACAACGCCGTTATTCCATAAATGGTAGCTCAGTGAGTCAGACATCTCATCGTCAAGGAAAGATAGTAGTCGCTCTCTTGTATTAATTAAGTCAACTTTGACACCGAGCCCACGAAATATTGATGCGTACTCGCTACCAACCACGCCAGCACCATAAATAATGATAGACCGTGGATCGTGGGTTAACGATAAAATAGTGTCCGAGTCATAAATGCGAGGGTGATTAAAATTAATATCGTCTGGACGATAAGGACGAGAACCAGTTGCTATTACAATCTTTTTTGCTGTTACTTTTTCAACTGAGCTATCTGGTTTTACAATTTTTAGCGTGTTCTTATCGATAAAAGAAGCTTCACCAACTAGGTGCTCCACGCGATTGCGATCGTAAAAGCCACTACGCAATTGTACCTGTTTTCTAATAACTGCTGCAGCGTGTTGTAATATGTCGGGAAATGTTAAGTGTTTGGCTTTTTCATGGCCACGAAATAAAGGGTTTGAATTGTACTCAATTAATCGACTGACACTTTGTCTCAAGGCTTTTGAAGGAATGGTTCCCCAGTGTGTACAACCCCCACCAACATCTTTATAGCGTTCAACAATGGCAACTTTTTTATCTTTTTTAGATAGTTCCATTGCTGTGCCTTCACCACCAGGACCTGTTCCTATGATAATGGCGTCATACTCGAATTGTGTTTGTTTTGTTTTCTTTTTTTCGGGTGTTGGCTTCTTGGTCAAAATAACTGCCCTAAATCCGTGTTACTAATATAAAAATAGTAGCAGGAAATAGGGCTTAGGTAACTAGTAAATTAATTATTTACTTAACTTAGCTCGCTATTATGCGTGTTTTTCGATGAAGAACTGCCAACTTTGCTGTTGCTCTAACATTCGTTGCTTTAGTTCATGGTATTGTTTCATCATTTCAGACTGTTCAATATCGGCAACAAGCTTTTGTTTTTTTGCAGCTAATAATTGTTTTTTAGCAGCGTAAAAATCATTAAGTTTAGCTATTAACGTATCATATTCATGCTGTAACTTTGCAAGTAATTCCTCTGCATTTGGGTGTGTAGCCAGTTTTTGTTGATTCTTTTTTAAAATCATTGCTAATCGAGCTTTTTCAACCTTATCTTCCGGGCTTGTGCGTAATTGATAGGTAAGACCAAGAAAATTACAGCCTTTAATTAACCACTTCGTTGGGTCAAACTGCCACCAGCGAATACCATTACGATAATCATTCTCAAAAATATGATGGTAGTTATGATAACCCTCACCAAAGGTAAAGAATGCAAGAAAACCATTGTCTCTAGCAGTGTTCTTTTCCGTATAGGTTTGCTTGCCCCAGATGTGTGCTAAAGAGTTAATAAAGAACGTTGTATGATGACTTAATACCAAGCGTAGAAAGCCGATTAATAAAATACTATTTATTAAATCGCCATGCCAAAGGCCAAAAGCGATTGGTATACCAAAGTTTGTTGCTATTGTGAGTAGCAAATAATTTTTATGCTGCCACATAACAATACCGTCTTTTTGAAGATCACGCACATTACTGTAGTTGTTATAACGGTGAGCTTGATACTCGCGTAGCATCCAACCAATATGAGAGTACCAAAATCCTCGTTTAGCTGAATAAGGGTCAACGTCATTATTATCTACATGTTTATGATGAATACGATGATCTGATGACCAATGCAAGATACTGTTTTGCAGGGCAAATGCGCCACCTATAGCAAAAATTAGGCGTAATGACCAGTGGGCTTGATACGTTTTATGTGACCATAAACGATGATAACCTGCAGTGATCGACATACCACAATAAATAAAGCAAATTATCGCCATGGTAATTTCGGCACTATCAAAGCCATGTGTTATTGCTCGGTAAGGTACGGCGATTGCTGCAAATAAAAAGGTAATGACAAATACCGAGACATTTAGCCAAATAATTTTAGGTTTTTTCATTTATTGTTCCATTAAAACAGAGTAAATATTTTTCAGTGTACACTTGTACGCTATTCTAATGTTGTACGTAATTCAGTCAAGACATTTATGCTGAAAAATCCAATGATTCTACTTTTACCTAGTGTTGCTATGGCAAAAACGTATTATTTTAGTATGATGAGCGCAATAATCGTTTTTAAGGTTAACTAGCGATGACTGGTATCAGAGCACAACAAAAAGAAAAAACTCGCAGACAATTAATTGATGCCGCGCTTGGGCAATTAAGTAGTGAGCGTAGTTTCTCAAATTTGAGTTTGCGTGAAGTAGCAAAAGAAGCCGGGCTTGCTCCTACGTCCTTTTATCGGCATTTTACTGATATGGACGAATTAGGTTTAACATTAGTTGATGAAGCGGGCTTAACGTTACGTCAACTTATGCGTCAAGCTCGTCAGCGTATTGAAAAAGGTGGCTCGGTGATCCGAATCTCTGTCGTTACGTTTATGGAGTTCATTGAAAATAATGGCAATATATTTCGCTTGTTGTTGCGAGAGCGTTCAGGTACTTCAGCGGCATTTCGTGCGGCAGTTAACCGGGAAATTAGTTACTTTACGTTAGAATTGTGTGATTACTTACAACAAGCAAATCAAATGGATGCCGAAGTTGCTTATATGCAGGCAAATGCGGCAGTAACCATTGTGTTTAGTGCGGGTTCAGATGCACTTGATGGTGACAAAAAAGATCGAGAACAGCTAGCGCTAAGAACAATTCAGCAATTACGATTTATCGCCAGAGGCGCAGCAGAATTTAATCAGCGGCTTAACGTAGTAAAACCGGACGAACACATATAAAATTTACCGGTTATTTTCTCGTTAAAATAACCCCTGTTTCAACATGATGGGTATAGGGAAACTGATCAAATAATGCAAATTGCTTTATCTGGTGAGTTTTTGTTAGTTCAGCCAAGTTATCTTTTAATGTTAATGGGTTGCATGAAATATAAATAATATCTTTAAAGCGATTTACCAGTTCAATACTGTCAGGGTCTAGTCCTGCTCTTGGTGGATCGACCAAAACGGTATCGTAATTATATGCAGTCAAATCAAAGTCAGCTAGGCGCCTAAATTGTCGTTCACCATTCATTGCTTGACTAAACTCTTCGCTCGACATGCGAACAATATCTATGTTGCTGATATTATTCATTGCAATATTTACTTGGGCAGACTTTACCGATGACTTAGAGATTTCGGTGCCAAGTACACGGTTAAAGTTTTGTGCTAGGGCAATACTAAAGTTTCCATTACCACAATAAAGCTCAATTAAATCTCCACCACTACCTTTTGTCGCTTGTTGCGCCCACAATAGCATATGTTCATTAACATGAGCGTTTGGCTGAGTGAAGCTATTCTCAACTTGTTGGTACTTAAATTGTTGCTCGCCAACCGTTAATTCTTCAATAACGTAATCTTTATCTAAAATCACTTTTTGTTTTTTAGCTCGGCCAATAATATCTAGCGGGGCTATTGCAGCAAGCTCTGCTTTTAATTCAAGTGCTTGTGCTTGCCACTCTTCGGTTAATGGCTTGTGGTAAAGCAAACTAATTAATGCTTCGCCACTGAGTGTTGATAAAAAATCAACCTGGAAAAGGCGCTCTCTTAGTAGTGGTTTGTATTTTATTGTGGCAAGTAGTGCCTTCATAAGCTTATTAATAAGTATGCTGGCAACAGGAAAGTCTTCAACGCGATACTTTTGCTTAGTTTTACTATCGAACATGATGTAATACAGGTCATCACCTTCATGCCAAATACGAAATTCAGCACGTTGACGATAATTAAGTTTAGTCGAGGGATAAATATCAAAATTAGGCCCGTTAAATTGAGAGAATAACAGTTGCATTTCTTCTGTCTTTTCTTGCAATTGTTTATCGTAAAATTTCGGGTCGATATGACTAAACATCAAAATACCTTTAAGTAAAAACTAAGAGCGCAGATTTTAACGTTGCACACAGCTTTGTCTAGCAATTGTGTAAATAAATGTAGTAATTGTTGGTTAACATAGACTATTTGGTAACAAAAAATCAATGTAGCGGTTTGTTTTGATAATGCTAAAACTTAACTCTTAGCTAGAGGTAAACTCATTTGCTTGAGTATTTCGTTAAACAACCAAGAATCGGGATTGGCCAAGTCGAGTATTACGTCAAAATGATTGCGATCAGAAATCTCTTGGAAACGCACAGGATAGCCTAATAGCGTTAGTTTTTTTAAGAGCGCTTGGCTTTGCCGTTTAAACTCAGCTGTTTCGTTATTTCCATAGCTTACGATCACTTTGCATGGATTAATCTCAGCGGTTGTCATTTTACCAAGCAGCGGACTGTTCTTGGTGATCTCTAACGGACTTAACTGCAAAGGTTCATTGATATAAGTTTGTGCGATGGGAGTAAGGTCATAAATGCCACTGACTGCACATATACCTTTTATAAAAGAAAATTGGCCATCAGCAGATAAGTATTGATTGTCTATATAATTTGTCCAATCAGTTTGTAACATCATTATGGCTAAATGAGCGCCGGCTGAACTACCAGATAAATATATTTCATTTTGATCATAGCCATAATAGTCGGCATTTTGATATAACCAAGCAAGGGCCTGTCGATTCTGTTCAACTATTTCAGATAAACTCGCGTTAGGTGCAAGGCTATAATTAATGACAGCAAAGTAACAATTGTGTGCCTGAAAGTTAGAAGCAGCAAAACAAGACTCTTCTTTACTAAGCTCTTGCCAGTAACCGCCATGAATATAAACCTGTAACTTTGGCTTGTTTTGTAAGTTTTGCTGTTGATGCTCAGGCAGATAAAGGTCTAAAAGGGTGTCTTTGTGTGAGTGATAATTTAAATCAGTAAGTACTAGCTTATTATTAAGTGCTTTATTTTTTGCCACTTTACTTTGTTGAACATAAGCGTTTATGAATGTAGCTATATCGTCAACACAACTACTAGGAGAGTATTGTTGTGACAGCTCTGATTTTGAAAAACCTCGATACACAGTATGTTCCTTTTGCTGTTTTTAATTCTTAATCAGCTAATAAACGTTCAATTTCTGCTTGGTACTCTATCTGCTTTTTATCATTGAAGCCTACATGGCTACTTACAATGTTACCGCTCCGATCGATAAGATAACTGCTAGGCATACCGCGCACTTTTAAGGCTTTTGCTACTTCGCCTTTAGGGTCATAAAAAATATAAAAGTTAGCGGGTACTTCAGTTAGAAACTGAGTTGCAAATGTCTTATCAGCATCTAAATTAACACTGAACACAACTAAACCTTGGTCTTTATATTGTGTTTGTAACTTATTCATCCATGGAAAAGAGCGGCGGCAAGGAACACACCATGAGGCCCAAAAATCAAGATAAACGACTTTACCTTTATGCGCCTCTAGTTGCTGCTCGAAGTCAGAGAGCGTGCCAGCAAAAGCTGTAGCTATTAACATATAAAAACAGAGAAGTATGGCTAAAGTTACTTTCATAAATTTGAGTTGTTAGTTAGTTTAATAACATCATGCAGTAATAATTAATAGAATACTAGAGCGATTATTGTCTCCTCGATGCGCTCGCAAATTTATTTGGTTTGGGTATAATCTAGCGCTTAGCAACACATAGTGAAGGGTACTTTATGATGCGCAATTCTGTCTTTATCAAAGGAGTACTGTTGAGTACATGTATAGTGTTATTCAATGTTAGTGCACAAACTGATGAAGAGAAGGCTCAGCATGAACACAACCAATGGCTTAAAGACACATTCTCAAAGCAGCACGAAGCCTTAATTCCTGTTGTGGCTGTAGCTGATATGTTTTACGCCTGCAATAAAAAACGTAAAATTGATCCTATTGGCTACCAAGTTAAAGAGCTCATTGTTAAAATGGACAGGGACGTGCTAGCCAATAAATTAGCCCAATGCTTGGCAGGTGAAAGTATTAAGTCTGAAACTGCACTAAACTTTGGATTGCTAGGGTGTTTTCATGAACAATTGCAAGAACTATCAAAAGAAGATCGTCAGCAAAAAATGGTAATTGTTGAACGTGCTATTGCTTCATTAACGTTTGAAGAAAGACAAAAAAGTTTTACTCAATGTGTAACGGATCAAGCCATTGGCTATTTAAAATAAAAAGTTTAATTATTATAAATAGTGAACTGGAGAGTAGGCTATTTAGGCTTTTCTTCTTCGCGGAAAGAGCTAGGTAATATATCAACACCCACTAACTTACCTAGTTTTATCACTATCGGCAGTGTTATCGGGGCAAAGGGTAATAAAGCAACAATACCGATTCCTAAACCTTTTAATACATCAAAAAATTGCTGATTTGCAAGTTTCATTTCTTCAGGTGTGGCTTGTCGTTTAGTATAACGCTTATAAATTGCGAGCATTTCTTTTGTTTCTACTTTTTCTTGCGCTAATGCAATTTTTACGCGCAATAGTTGGCGTCTCACTCTTGTAATTAAGCGTTTACGGCTGATAAATATTACTCTTCTAGGAGCTTTGAAAAAATAGAACCATACTTTCATGCGCGCATTCTGACATATTGTTGGTAAGTGCGTTAATGATATTTTGTAAATAGAGATTTTTACGCAATAGAATCAGCGTATATTTGCCATTGCTGTTTTTTCGATGTATTTAAACAGATTAGTTTTGTTCTTCAAAGGGCAGTAAGCCTTCTCCTAAATAACCTTGAATTGTTTTGTAGTAAGTAACTGATAAACTATCCAACAAGAGAGCGATAAATATAACTACAGGTTTATAATAAGTCATAATTTGTAACAAAACGCGGGCGAAAGATTCAGACAAACTTTTTAAATATCTGGCACTATCGCTATAGTAGAAAAACTTATTGAGAAGAAGAGTACATTATGGGACAGGAAACACCTAAAATATTGGTTGTTGATGATGATATGCGTTTACGCTCATTGTTAGAGCGCTATTTGGTGGAGCAAGGTTTTGTTGTACGTAGTGCGGCAAACTCTGAGCAAATGGACCGATTACTTGAACGCGAAAACTTTCATTTACTCGTATTAGATTTAATGTTACCCGGCGAAGACGGTTTATCTATTTGCCGCCGCTTACGCCAGAAATCTAATGATATTCCTATTGTAATGCTAACAGCAAAAGGTGATGAGGTTGATCGTATAATCGGTTTAGAGCTAGGGGCTGATGACTATATGCCTAAGCCATTTAACCCTCGCGAATTACTAGCCCGTATCAAAGCCGTATTACGTCGTCGTGTGCAGGAAGCGCCAGGAGCACCTTCACTTGAAGAGAATATTATCTCGTTTGGCGAATACCAATTAAACCTAGCAACACGCGAAATGTTAAAAGGCGATGTTAATATGCCTTTAACCAGTGGTGAGTTTGCGGTATTGAAAGCATTGATCACACATCCGAGAGAGCCATTATCACGCGACAAACTAATGAACTTAGCGCGAGGTAGAGACTACTCTGCACTTGAGCGTAGTATTGATGTTCAGGTATCACGCTTGCGTAGAATGCTTGAAGAAGATCCTACTAAGCCTCGATATATTCAAACGGTTTGGGGGCTTGGGTATGTCTTCGTGCCGGAAGGAAAAGCTGTCGCTTAATATGACATGAGAATATTGCCACGTAGTGCTTTTGGGCAAACCATTTTATTGATCAGCGTTTTGCTGTTTATCAATCAATTGGTATCATTAGTTGCCTTTGCTGTTTATAGCTTTCAACCGAGTTCTCAATTAATTAATGAGCTGTTGGCAAAACAGGTACGCGTGGTGTTTATTGACGTTAAAGACCCCGTGTTAAGTCCTGCGATGGCTGTTGCATTTCAGCGAGAAACAGGAATAGGTGTTTATACCGAAAGCCGCGCGTTAGAGCTTGGCCTTCAACACGCCAATTATTATCAAAACCGTTCGCTTGAAATGTCGCAGTTACTTGGTGGCGAAGCCGAAGTGCGAATTTCACAAGGTGATGAATACCTTTTTTGGATCCGGCCACCACAAGCGCCGCAATACTGGGTTAAAATACCTTTAACAAGTTTAGAAGAGGCGAGCTATGCACCCTTGTTATTCGTGTTAGCAGTACTTGGTTCTTTAAGTGTTATAGGTGGCTGGCTGTTTGTTAGGCAATTAAATCGACCGTTAAAAGCTCTCCAAAAAGCAGCACATTCTGTTGGTTCTGGGGCTTTTCCTGAGCCAATTAAGGAGCGTGGTACTACAGAAATAGTGGCTGTTACTCAAGCGTTTAATCATATGTCTAAAGGCATAAAACAACTAGAAGATGATCGAAACTTATTAATGGCGGGTATTTCTCATGACTTGCGCACGCCGTTAACACGCATTCGCTTAGCTACAGAAATGATGTCGAAAGACGATGAGTTTTTAAAAGAAGGTATTGAAAGTGATATTGATGATATGAATACAATCATCGATCAGTTCATTGACTACATTAGAAATGACAGCAAGCATAAAGCAGAATTAACAGATTTAAATGCATTAGTTGAAGATGTAGTAAATACCGAGGCTATTTCGGATAGACGCATTTACTTTATCAAAGGCGATTTGCCTGAGATCCCGTTACGCTATGTTGCTATAAAACGTGCTATAGCGAATTTAATTCAAAACTCACAACGCTATAGCAGTGGTGACATTGAAATTTTAACAGGACGAGAGCCGAACAGTTCTTTAGCTTTCATTACTGTTTCCGATCATGGCCCTGGCATTGAAGAGTCTGAAATAGAACGTTTATTTCAACCTTTTACCCAAGGTGATAAAGCAAGAGGAACAGAAGGCAGTGGGCTAGGATTAGCTATTATAAAACGAATTATTGATACTCATGGTGGCAGGGTGTTGCTTACCAATAGAGCTGAAGGCGGTTTAACGGCAAAAGTTTTATTACCGTTAGCTTGATAGCAATCCGTATAATGTAGAAATAATAAAAGCCGCTAATGCGGCTTTTTTAATATTTATAATTGAATAAATTATAAAATAGGACCTGCTTTAACTAAGTTTTTACCGTTATCTGTATCAGTAAACTTCTCAAAGTTATTAACAAAGCGATTAGCTAAGTCAATCGCTTTAGTCTGCCAATCACTTTTATCTGCATAAGTAGCTCGTGGGTCAAGAATGTCGCCTACAACGCCATCTACTTTTGTTGGTATTTCTAAATTAAATAAAGGCAAGGTAACTGTATCAGCATCGTCAATTGAACCATCAAGTATTGAGTCGATAATGGCGCGAGTTGCTTTAATTGAAATACGCTTGCCTGTGCCATTCCAACCAGTGTTCACTAAGTAAGCTTCAGCGCCCACTGCTTGCATACGATTACGCAGTACTTCTGCATATTGTGTTGGGTGCAAACTTAAAAAAGCAGCCCCAAAACAACTAGAAAAAGTAGGTGTTGGTTCAGTGATTCCACGTTCAGTACCAGCTAATTTAGCGGTAAAACCTGATAAAAAGTAATATTCAGTTTGCTCTGGAGTTAATTTTGCAACAGGTGGTAATACACCAAATGCATCAGCAGTTAAAAAGATCACTTTCTTAGCATGACCTGCACGAGAAATTGGCTTAACAATATTATCAATATGATGAATAGGGTAAGAAACACGTGTATTTTCTGTTTTTGAGCCATCATCAAAGTCGATAGTGCCATCAGCAGCAACTACCACGTTTTCTAATAAAGCATCGCGGCGGATAGCGTTATAAATATCTGGTTCGTTTTCTTTACTTAAGTTAATAGTTTTTGCGTAACAACCACCTTCAAAGTTAAAAACACCATTGTCGTCCCAACCATGCTCGTCATCACCAATTAATTCACGTTTTGGATCCGTCGAAAGTGTTGTTTTGCCTGTACCTGACAAACCAAAGAAAATAGCCACATCGCCAGCTTCCCCAACATTCGCACTACAGTGCATTGAAGCTATGCCTTTTAGTGGTAAGAAATAGTTCATCATAGAGAACATTCCTTTTTTCATTTCACCACCGTACCAAGTACCACCAATTAACTGCATTTTTTCAGTTAAGTTAAACGCAACAAAGTTTTCAGAATTTAAGCCCTGCTCTTTCCAGTTAGGATTTGTTGTTTTTGCGCCATTCATCACAACAAAGTCTGGTTCGTAGGTAGCAAGCTCTTCATCACTTGGACGAATAAACATATTTTTTACAAAGTGAGCTTGCCATGCTACTTCAGTGATAAAGCGCACTTTTAAACGAGTGTCTTCGTTAGCACCGCAAAAAGTGTCAACAACGAATAAACGCTTTCCTGAAAGTTGAGTCGTTACTTGGTTTTTTAATTGTGACCAAGTCTCTTGAGTCATTGGCTTGTTATCGTTTTTGCCTTGATCAGACCACCAAACAGTATCTTTAGTGATATCGTCTCGCACAATATATTTATCTTTTGGTGAGCGACCGGTAAAAATACCAGTATCCACTGACACTGCACCTACTTCAGTAACGACACCTTTATCAAAACCTTCAAGGTCAGACTTTGTTTCTTCTTTGAAAAGTAGCTCATACGACGGGTTGTATATTATTTCGTCAGCGTTGGTGATGCCGTATTTCGATAAATCTATTGAGTTTTGCAAAACGGTCATAGCAAATAAGCTCCTAAGTATGACAATTAAAGGTGTAAGTTTCGGTGTTGTTGAGGTCGCAATTCTAGGCGATCGCAAGGAAAAACGAAAGAAAAATTTCTTTCGTTTTGAAAGTTTTCACTATAACTTTCATTTATAAAGGTGTGATTTTTAAAATAATAATAAAGATACTTATTAAATATATAAGCACTTTTTATATTAAGGGTTTGATTTTTAATTGCTTTTTATTTGAAAAGGCGCGTTGTTAATTATTCATTAAACTTAATAAAATTTATGGGTATATGCTAAAAAAATATTTGAAGTGAAGTTTCAAACGAAAGTTTTTTAATAGATTAAGTATCTCTTATATAGATCGCATATTTTATTCATACATAAGGATAAACGAAAAGGGCTTTAAAGCACGCCTTTCAAGCGAAAACTGTTGAGTTAACCACTGATTGTATTAGAAAAATTCTAAATGCACCATAAGCCGTTAGGCTATCTTAGCTATACGACTAATGCTTTTTTTAAGCAACTGCTCAGGCTTTTTAAAAAATTTCTTTTAGTGGGTCACTTTTATTTTGGTTGAATATTTCATTGCTAATATCTTTACTGACATATTCGGTAGGCTCTGTGCCTAAAATAAAATATTCAAATATGCTTGTTTTGTCAGTACGGTTGGTTAGTTTTCCTGTTTTCTTATCTATTCGAATAGATACTATATTTTGTGGCTGTTCAAAGGGTTCAACAGGAATGTCTTCTAACGCGGTTTCCATAAATGATATCCAAGCAGGTTGCGCAGATTTAGCACCAAATTCAGTACCACTGATTTGATTATCTCCTAAATTTCGGTTGGCAGTAGTTCGACCTAAGTTTCGGCTATGATCATCAAAGCCTATCCAAGAAGTTGCCACAAGGTGGCGACTGTAGCCGGAAAACCATGCATCTTTTGCTTCGTTAGTTGTTCCCGTTTTACCTGCAATGTCGCGGCGTTTGAGTGTTCTTGCTCTAAACCCTGTACCCTGCCATCCAGGCGAAGAAGACCAGTCGGCTCCCCAAATAGCTTCGTTAAGTGCCTCAGTGATTAAAAAAGCATTTTGCGCACTGATCACTCTTTCTGCTTTCCTAAATGGTACTTTTTGCTCAGTGGTTTGTGTGTTTTCTTGTAGGTATTTGGGTGTTGGCTGAAGACTATCTAGTGTAACACTCTCTGTATCTGAAAGTTGGCTGCAACTATCACAAGCTATAGCTGGGTTTGCTTGATACACAATATTGCCAAAAGAGTCTTCAATTCGATCAATTAAATAAGGTTGTACTAAAAAGCCCCCATTCGCAAATACAGCAAAGCCTGTTACTACTTCTAATGGTGTAAGTGAGGCCGAGCCTAATGCTAAAGATTCATTTCTTGGTAATTCATCGGGAGAGAAACCGAATGATGCAATATGTGGAATAACATTATCCATGCCAACACTTCTAAAGAGTCTAACCGCTACAACGTTTTTTGATTGCGCTAAAGCACGCTTAACACGCACTACACCATTGTATTCTGGCGGTGAATTTTTAGGACGCCATACGGTACCGGTTGACTGATCCCATTCATTAATAGGTGCATCGTTAACTAACGATGCTAACGTTAAACCATGGTCAAGGGCGGCAGAATATAAGAAGGGTTTAATATTTGAACCCACTTGACGTTTAGCTTGTGTTACACGGTTAAATTGGCTTTGATAAAAACTAAATCCGCCAACAACCGCTTTTATTGCTCCGTTATCGGGCGAAATAGACACTAAAGCAGAACTCACATCAGGTAACTGACTTAATTTATAGCCTTGGTTAATTGTTTCTACATAAATTACGTCGCCATAACTGAGTATTTCTTTTGCATTTGATGGGGGGGGGCCTTGGCTGTCATCATTAATAAAGTCACGCGCCCAAGCTAAGTTTTCCCAAGCTATTGTAGCTACTTCATTGTCTTTTAGGGTAATCTCAACAGAGTTATCGAGTACTTTAGTAACAACGGCTACTGCTAGGCGCTCGTAAGTCATCACATGGGCAATGGCTTGACTAATTTCAGTCTCGGTTAAAGGCTCAATATCAGAACTTGTTGTATCGGTGAGTTGATTTTCTACAAAAGGGCGTAGGCTTTTTATTACACCTCTGTAACCATGGCGTTGATCATAAGCGAAAATGTTATCAACTACCGCTTTTTGTGCCGCTTGCTGTAAAGTTGATGGCACTGTGGTAAATACTTTATAGCCTGCAGTATAGGCTTGCTCTTTGCCATAACGGCTGATCATCTCTTGATGCGCCATTTCTGCAATATATGGTGCATTTAAATCTATTTCTGTGCCATATTTCTGTGCGGTAATAGGTGCGCTTTTAGCTGCTTGATATTCGCTGTCAGAAATATAACCACTCGCTAACATGCGTTGTAAAACTACACTTCTTCTTTGTAGGGCACGATCTGGACGGCTAATGGGGTTCATGGTTGATGGCGCTTTAGGAAGGCCTGCCAATACTGCTATTTGTGCTAATGTTAGGTCGTTAACATCTTTGTTGTAATACACTTGTGCAGCAGCCCCAAAACCAAAAGATCTATGTCCTAGCTCAATTTTATTAAGATATAGTTCAAGGATTTCATCTTTAGTTAATAGACTTTCAATATGAAAGGCTGTGAAAATTTCACGCAATTTTCGAATATAAGTTTGTTCACGGGTCAAAAAGAAGTTACGGGCAACCTGCATGGTAATGGTACTAGCACCCCCTTTGTTTTGTCCGGTAAGTTGCCCTAAAATAGCACGTGCCATACCAATAGGATCAACACCAAAATGCAAGTAAAAACGGTCGTCTTCAGTGGCAAGAATAGCATTAATTAATTGTTGAGGTATTTCATTAAGCTTTAACGGAATACGTTTTTTTTCACCAAATTGATTGATTAATTTACCATCATTGCTGTAAATTTGCATTGGAGTTTGCCATTGAACCTCTTTTAAAGAGGCAACACTTGGAAGCTGATCTTTAATTAGCATGTAAGCAACTAAAAGGGATAACCCCCCTAAAAAAGTGAGAATTAGGGCTGTTTTTGCAATGCGTTTCAGTGAAAACAAAATAAAATGCTCAATAAAATTTATAAAAATTACTTAATAGTACTAGTATATAGTGTAAAAGCATGTAATAAATGTATTTATAGATAAAAAAAGCTTAATATTATTATAATAAAATGATCTAGTGGGAAGTTATGCTAAGCAATCTGTTAAAAAAGAAAGCTTCTTTAATGGTGGGAATTGATATTGGTTCTCACTCAGCAAAAGCGGTTTTATTAAGTCAAGGGAGTGATGGTTTTGTCCTCGAGGCAATTGCTACAGAGCCAATGCCCAGAGGGGCAATCATTGACCGTGAAATTCAAGACATAGAAGCGGTTGGCAATGTCATCGCTAAAATTAGAAAAAAAATTACCTCGTCAGTTTCATTAGCTGCAGCAGCTGTATCGGGCCAAACGGTTATCACTAAAGTTATTTATATGGATGTTGCACTCACAGAGCAAGAGCTTGCAAGCCAAATAGAAATTGAAGCTGACAGTTTAATTCCTTATCCTTTAGATGAAGTTAGCCTTGATTTTGAATCGCTTGATGTAAACGAGTCAGATCCTTCAAAAATGAATGTCTTACTGAGTGCAGCTCGAACTGAGTCTGTCGAAGCCAGAGTATCAGCTTTAGAGTTAGGCGGCTTTGATACCAAGGTGATTGATGTTGAATCATATGCTGTTAGTAGAGCTTATGATTTAAATCTTGCGTTATTACCCGATGATGCAGCGAATAAAGTTGTTGCAATAGTAGACATTGGCGCAACCATGACGCTATTCTCAGTGACTGATTCTGGTAAGCATGTTTATAGTCGAGATCAGATTTTTGGTGGAGAACAATATACCCGTTCGATTGTTTCATATTACAACAAGCCATTTGAAGAGGCTGAAATTGCAAAAGTTCAAAATAATCTCCCACCCAATTATACATTCGAAGTTTTAGCACCGTTTCATACGATATTGGTTCAACAAATAAGACGTGCTATACAGATGTTTTTAACTTCCAGTGGCAAAGGCAAGGTTGATTACCTAATACTTTCTGGGGGAAGTGCGCAAGTTGAAGGTGTTCAGCAATTACTGACTGACGAATTAGGGATCCATACTGTTATTGCTAATCCGTTTAACGATATTGTTATCTCTTCAAAAGTTGATCAAGCAGAATTAGATAAAACCGCACCACAATATATGGTTGCGGCAGGACTTGCATTAAGGAGTTTTTCGCCATGGCATATATAAACCTCCTTCCTTGGCGGGAAGCAGCCGAAAAAGCAAAACAACGACAGTTTTTTACTGTTTTAACAGCTATCGCATTAATTTCTTTTGCCGCTGTTTTTATTGTTAGCCAGTTTTATCAAGCTCGTATTGATGGACAAAACAGCCGAAATCAATTTTTAAAAAATGAGATTACAGTTTTAGATGGTCGTATCGCACATATCAAAACACTTAACGAGAAAAAGTCTGATCTACAAAAGCGTATTAGTGTAGTTGAACAATTACAGCGTAGTAGAAACGTTGGCACGCAAGTACTTGATGAAATTGCTAAGATTATTCCTACGGGAATTTACTTAACTACAATGGATAAGCAAGGTAATACTCTTGAACTCGTAGGTAAAAGTGAATCTAATAACCACTTAGCAAATATGATCAGAGCTATTGAGCGTTCAGACTTGTTTACTGATGCCGAGCTTGAATCAATTACATCAGACGATGCAGAAAGCAAATTATTAAGCGACTTTAAAATGCGTGTTCGCATTAAAGGTATAGAAAATGCTTCAGCAGGAGGTAATTAGTGAATATAGATTTTTCACAATTTGAAGGGTTAGAGTTAGATAATCTAGCTGAATGGCCTCCGATCGCAAAAGGGGTGTTTATTACCTTTATTGCCATAGTGGTAATGGGATTAGGTTTTGTTTTATTAATACAAGATAAACTCACCATGTTAGATCGCGTAACTGCCGAAGAGGTAACTCTAAAGCAGGAGTATCAAACTAAGTATCATGTTGCTGCTAATTTAGAGCTTTTCCAGCAGCAAATGGAAGAAGCAGAAGCGCTATTTGCGAATCAGTTAAAAAGCTTACCTGAAAGTCATGAAACACCAGGTTTATTAGATGACATCACTTTTGTTGGTACAACTAGTGGCTTAAATTTCGCTAATTTAAATTGGCAGCCTGAAATAAAACAAGAGATATATACGGAACTTCCTATTGATATCAAAGTGATAGGTACTTATCATGAGTTTGGAGATTTTGTGAGTAAAATAGCAGGTCTACCACGAATCGTTACCTTACATAATTTCGATATTAAGTGGCTTCCAGACAGTGATGAGCTAATTCTACAACTACAAGCAAAAACATATAAATACCGAGAGGCAGCCACCGAATGAAAAAAATAGTTAGTTTATTATTTCTCATTTTACTTACTGGTTGCTTTGATGACACAAGTGATTTGGAAACACATATTGCTACTGTTCAGGCTAATACTACTTCAAGGATTGATCCTATGCCTGAAGTGCCAGTGTTTGACCATGTAGTGTATTCTGCGCAGAGTTTACGCAGTCCTTTTGATGTACCACGTCCTGAAGCTATTCAGGAAAAGATTCAGCAAATGTCGGGCTGTTTAAGCCCTGATCCACGTCGACGTAAGCAACCGCTAGAGAAATTTGCATTAAGTGATCTAGTAATGCGTGGTACGCTAGGGGAGCTAGATATTACCTGGGCATTAGTTGAAGCATCAGATTCAACGCTACATCGAGTGGCGCTTGGTAATTATTTAGGGTTATATAATGGGCGAATCACAGAAGTTAATCCAAATAACGTTAAAGTAATTGAATTAATTCCTGACGGCGCAGGTTGTTGGGTTGAGCGAGAAACTGTAGTCACTATGGTTAAATCGGACGCAGAGGGGCAAAGGAAGTAATGTTGCTAATAAATAAAATGAAAAAAATACATATAATAAACCATTGTCTTAAAAGCACGTTAGTAAGAGTATTGTGCTTAACTTTGTTTTGTTCAGTCGCTAATGCGGCGGACTTAACCAGTATTCGTTATAACACTCTGCAGAACAACGAAATTGAGTTGGTTTTTGTACTTTCCGAAAATATGGTTAGTCAACCAGAAGTTAAAACGTCAATGTCGCCTGCTAAAATTGATATTTTGTTTGATATCGACGGGTTTAATGCCGATATATTAGAAACCACTATTGAGCATGCAGGGGTTAATAATATAACTGTTCAAAAGCTTGCGGGAAAAGTTGTAGCGTCGGTAAATTTGGATCAGCTGTCGATTTTTGACGTAAGTCAAATGGATAATGAGTTCTCTTTGGTGTTGAATAAAGGTGATGCTAATAAAGCCTTGGCTAATTTAGCACCAGCAAGTGGAGAGTTTATTAATAATATTAACACCATAGACTTTCGAAAAGGTAATGACAGCGAAGGGCAACTATTAGTGCATTTAGATGACAGTATGGTTGCTGTAGATGTAAGCAATAAATTAGGTAAATTATTTATTGAATTTCATAACACTGACATTCCAGATGAGCTACTTTATACCTTAGATGTGTCAGACTTTGGTACAACAGTAAAAGGCGTTGAAACATTTAGAGAAGGACGAAATGCACGTTTAGTAGTTGATATAGATGGTAACTTTACATATAAGCATCAACAACTTAATAACGTATTCTCGTTAACGGTTAAAGAAGAAGTTAAAGTGCCTGGATATCTTGGCGACTCTAATGACTTCACAGGTCGTGCTATTTCATTAAACTTTCAAAATATTTCAGTTCGAACTGTGCTGCAAATTGTTGCTGATTATAACGGCTTTAACTTGGTCATTAGTGACACGGTAGCAGGTAACATTACACTTAGACTAGACGGTGTACCTTGGGATCAAGCGCTAGACATTATTTTAAAAGTAAAAGGTCTTGATAAACGTATGCAGGGCAATATTTTGATGGTTGCCCCGAGTGATGAACTTGCTGCTCGTGAAGCAAAAGAGCTACAAGCAAAACAGCAAGTAGCCGAGCTAGCACCTCTTTATTCTGAATATATACAAGTTAATTATGCCAAAGCTTTAGAATTTGCTGCTTTAATTAAAAATGAAGATAACAGCATATTATCTGAACGCGGAAGTGTTAGCGTTGATGAGCGAACAAACACGTTATTAATTAGAGATACTGCCGCAAGTATCGAAGATATTAAACGCATGGTAAGCGTATTAGATATTCCAGTTCGTCAAGTCGTTATCGAATCACGCATGGTTACTGTAAAAGATAATATCAATGAAGAACTTGGTATACGATGGGGAGTAACTGACAATAATGGTGATTACGCTACTGCTGGTGGCCTTGCAGGAGCAAATGATGCAGCTAGTGGTGTTATCCCTTCGCTAGCAGATCGATTGAACGTTAATTTGCCGGTAGCGAATCCTGCAGGAAGTATTGCTTTTCAAGTTGCTCGATTAGCTGATGGCACAATTCTAGATCTAGAATTAAGTGCAATGGAAAAAGAGAATAAAGGTGAAATTATTGCTAGCCCACGTATTACAACGGCCAATCAAAAAGAAGCCTTTATTGAGCAAGGTGTTGAAATTCCTTATCAAGAGGCTGCCTCAAGTGGTGCAACTTCAACTCAATTTAAAAAAGCCGTATTAAGTTTAACCGTTACTCCACATATAACGCCTGATGATCGTATAATATTAGACTTACTAGTAACACAAGATACTGTTTCTTCGGTACAAAGTGGAACAGCACCCGCGATTGATACTCAGCGAATTGGTACGCAAGTGTTGGTGAATAATGGTGAAACAATAGTACTAGGTGGTATTTATCAACAACAAGTGATAAATAGCGTTTCAAAAGTACCTGTATTGGGTGATATTCCATACTTTGGTTGGGTCTTTAGAAGCACTTCTAACTTTAATGAGAAGAAAGAACTACTTATTTTTGTAACACCAAGGATAGTAACAGAAAACTTTTAAATATTAATTGTTAGCAATATCATTGAAATATAAAGACTTTCAATGATATTGCGATAAAAACAGCAAGTAAGTGGTGCTTTTATTCAACACTTGCTTGCTTTTCTCCCTCAACAATTGCGATAATTACGCCCTTAAAATCTTCGAGGGGGTACCCTCTTATCTGTAAACGTAATTATTAAACGCGAGTATTAAGTTAGTCTCATGGCAGAAAAACGTAACATTTTCCTAGTAGGACCTATGGGCGCAGGCAAAAGTACCATAGGTAGAGAATTAGCAGATAAATTGCACCTAGATTTTTATGACTCTGATCAAGAAATCGAGCGTCGTACAGGTGCTGATATTGCATGGGTTTTTGATCTTGAAGGTGAAGATGGTTTTCGCAAAAGAGAAGAAGGCGTCATCAATGATTTATCAGAAATGCAAGGTATCGTGTTAGCAACTGGTGGTGGTTCAGTGATCAGCGCACAAGTACGTAACCGCTTATCGGCAAGAGGTATAGTTGTTTATCTTGAAACCACAATTGATAAACAAGTTGCACGTACACAACGTGACCGTCGTAGACCTTTGCTGCAAACATCTGAAGAGCCACGCAGTGTGCTTGAAAAACTAGCCGTTGAGCGCAATCCGTTGTATGAAGAAATAGCAGACGTTATTGTACAAACTGACGATCAAAGTGCAAAAATTGTTGCAAGTAAAATTGTTGAGCGCCTAGACTTTTAACAAATGACTACCTTAAACCTCTCTTTAGGTGAACGTAGCTATCCAATTTATATTGATAGTAAATTACTAAGTAACAGTAATTTACTATCAACGCATATTCGCAGTAAACGCGTTTGTATTGTTTCAAATACTATTGTTTTTCCAATTTACGGCCAGTTAATAAAATCATTATTAACTGGCTTTGATGTTGATGAAATAATACTTCCGGACGGTGAAGCTGAAAAAAGCCTAACTAACTTTGATAAGATAATGTCGCACTTATTAGCGAATGGCCATGGTCGAGATAGCACGCTTATTGCTTTAGGCGGTGGTGTTATTGGAGATATCACAGGCTTTGGTGCAGCTTGTTATCAACGCGGTGTCGACTTTATTCAAGTACCAACAACGTTACTTTCCCAAGTTGACTCTTCAGTTGGCGGAAAAACAGCAGTTAATCATCCACTAGGTAAAAACATGATCGGGGCATTTTATCAGCCTAAAGCTGTTTTTATTGATATTGATAGTTTGTCTACCTTACCAACTCGCGAGTTTAATGCAGGTATGGCAGAGGTGATTAAGTACGGTATTCTAGGTGATGCCTGCTTTTTCCAATGGTTAGAAGATAATACCGCATTGATTAAAGCAGCTGATAAAAACACACTGATTCAAATGATTCAGACATGCTGCCAATGTAAAGCAACTATAGTTGCGCAAGATGAAAAAGAAGGCGGAATTCGCGCTTTACTAAATCTGGGGCATACCTTCGGCCATGCAATTGAAGCCGAGCAAGGTTACGGGAATTGGTTACATGGAGAAGCTGTCGCTACTGGCATGGTACTTGCTGCTAAACTTGCAGTAGCAATGAATTTGCTTGAAGTGTCAGAACTTCGTCGTATTGAAATGTTAATTTCAGCGTTTGATTTACCATTAGAAGCACCTGAAAATATGGGCTTTGAACAGTTTTTATCTCATATGAAAAGAGATAAAAAAAATATGGGTGGCTTATTACGCTTTATCGTACCAACGGGTATTGGTAAATCAGAAATTAGAGACGACGTTACTAAGGAAATGCTTCAACAAATTCTGTAAGTAAAACAGAAGGTGAAGCATGTCTGCATTAGCACAAACAAGTCAATTAAACACGTCAACAGACAGTGTAACTTCGATCAGCGTTAATTCACGTATTGATTATATTTTTCGCTTTTCTAAGCATGCGGTTTTAGTCGTTGATGAAAATGCACAGGCGTGTTCCTCAGTTGGCTATCAATTCCTTGACCAACTATCTAATGAACATAATGCGGCATTTGTCTCTGCTTCTACTAAATTAAATAATATTCAAATAAGATGCCGTATTATAGAACAGTTATTCGGTAATAGTGTGTTTGATCCAGAGCAATCATTAGCTGTTAGCATCATCAATCTACTTAATGCTAATCCTCAAAAGTTAGCGATTGTTTTAGACAATACTCAGTTTGCTTCTTTGCAAATAATTCATGAACTCACACAGCTGGCATTAATTGCCAAAAAAGCAAAATTAGATATCGAGTTATTAATGTTAGGCGATTATGCAGCGGGAAAAATGCTAGCCGAGCATAAAGATTTATTTCATAAAAAAATATCAATATTATCTAAACAATCAGGGCAGTTATTGTCGTTAAGTGCCAAACAGTTCAAAACGCCACAATCTTGGTTAACGCTAACTGTGAGTAAAAAATGGTTAATTTCATTAATTATTATTTCATCGTTGGCAATAGTGACAGTGGTTTGGTTACAACAGCAAGAAACGTTCAATTTTTCAAAACTCCCCAAACTAAATACAAGTAAAGTTGTAGCAAGTAGCGGAGCTGATCAAACTGTACTGAATTTGGGTGCTAGCGAGGTTAGTAGCTCAGCATCACCTGAGTATGTGTATAAGGTATTATCAGGTAATATTAGTCAGTCAAGCGAAGTAAATACGCAAACAGCAGAGGTAAGCGATATAGTTTCTGCAATCGCAGCATTTGAAGTTGTACCAGCAGTATTGCTTAAAGAAAGTGTATTAGTTGATAGCAATGAAAATATCAAAGCAGATAATCAACCCAATGAAGTAATTAATGCTCGATCAAAGAAAAATGAGCTAGTACCACCCTCAACGAATGATGAAAGCAATGCAGTAATAGAGGTTAACGAGGCAACAAGTGTTAATACAATAGTGGCTTCATCTGCCTCTAAAGTGCCGATGTTGGCTGAAAATAACAAAGTAAGCGTGATTGAAGGTAGTGACATTGGCAACGAATACTACAAGCGCTATACAGCAGGGTATGTAATCCAAATAGCTGGGTTTACCCAAGAGTCTATTAAGCAGGAGTTTTTAGCTGATTTTACCACGTTAGAATTTAAGCAGTATCAACGTATATTAAATGAAGAAGTAATGACGGTATTAACGTCAAAATACTATCCAACCCGCGCAGAGGCTGAACAAGCACTTTATGCACTACCTCAAACAATTTTATCTCGTAGCCCATGGATAAAATCGATTTCGGCAATTAATAATGAAATCAATGCGTTTGAACGTTCCCAATAAGGCATAATTCAGGATACAATTCACCCTTCACAATACTTAGCAGTGATAACGGCTTAAATAGTTGTTTGGGGTTTTTACAAGAATGGTTAAAAAGCATCGAGCTTTTTTAAAGTGGGCTGGCGGAAAGTATGGTCTAAGCGAAGTCATTAATACAATGTTGCCTAAAGGTGATCGTTTAATCGAGCCTTTTGTGGGAGCAGGTTCAGTATTTCTTAATAGTAACTACGATAGTTATGTATTAAGTGATATCAATAAAGATTTAATCAACCTATATCAAATAATTCAAATTAAGCCTCAAATATTTATCAACGATGCTAAAAAAATATTTATTCCTGAAAATAATCAAGCCGACGCATATTACCATTTGCGCACTGAATTTAATGCCAGTGTAGATAAGTATTATCGTTCATTATTGTTTTTGTATTTAAATCGCCATGGCTATAACGGTTTGTGCCGATATAATAAGTCTGGTGGATACAATGTGCCTTTTGGTAAATACAAAAAACCATATTTTCCTGAAGATGAACTTAACTATTTTGCTGAAAAATCGAAACAAGCAATTTTTATTTGCGAAGGCTATCGTCAGAGTTTTGCCCGTGCTCAGGCGAGTGATGTTATTTATTGTGACCCACCTTATGTACCCTTAAGTAAAACAGCAAGTTTTACTAGTTATGCAGGCAATGGTTTTGGTTTAGATGAACAAGCTGATTTGGCAAATGCCGCTGAAGAAGTTTCAAAAAATTGCCAATCTACAGTACTTATCAGCAACCATGACACCATTTGGACGAGAAAAATATATGAACACGCTGATAAAATAAAATCGATAAAAGTTAAGCGGACAATTAGTCAAAAAGGTGGGGCCCGTAAGAAGGTAGGAGAGTTACTCGCATTATACAAAGGGTAACAAAGACTAAATTCTACACTTCAACGACCATTGAAACGATAAAGGCTAAGATCAGAATAAAAATAATAACGGCGATCACCCCAACAATTATAAAATGGCTCAGTTTTCCTTGGGTAAAGTCTCTTTTACGATTCTCATTACTTTGTACGCCTAAAAGGGCGTACAGTACGCTTTTTACTGTGCTGCTTATTGAAATAAGTGTGTTCATAATTCAACCACTAAGTTAACTTAAATTCAGTATCTGTGATTTTAGCTAACGATTCAACTGTTAATCTAGAAATAGAATTTATACCAATCTCACTAATTATTTGATCATTTCTACTGGTTAAAGCAATCAACTACTGCGTTATTTATTTTATAATTAGAACAACTAGTTATGAAAATAAATGCCTTGTATTTGACTGTTTTCACTGCGTATAAAATAGATCACTTAATTAATGAAACTGGTATTACTCAATTTTTGATTAGTTTATAAAAGAGTGTTGTTTGACTAACCTGAGGTTAGCTATATAAACTTTATTATTAAACGTTGCCATTTTCCAAGGAAATGAATGTTTACTTGTGAAAAGTAACATATGCAAATAATAGTGAACAGATACGGATAGAAAGTCGATTAATTCTTCAATTTAGGATAAAGTAGCGCAGTTTTTTTAAAAGGGTTTATTTATGTCGTCATTTCTAATTGCCCCTTCAATATTATCAGCTGACTTTGCTCGTTTAGGTGATGATGTTGCTAAGGTACTTGCTGCAGGTGCAGATGTGGTTCACTTTGATGTTATGGACAATCATTTTGTACCCAATTTAACTTTTGGCCCTATGATTTGCCAAGCGCTTAGAGACTACGGTATTAGTGCGCCAATTGATGTTCATTTAATGGTGAAGCCAGTTGATAGTTTAATTCCTGAATTTGCAAAAGCGGGTGCGAGTATTATTACTTTTCATCCTGAAGCGAGTGATCATATTGATAGAACATTACAGCTAATTAAAGATCACGGTTGTAAAGCGGGATTAGTACTTAACCCTGCAACACCACTTCAAGTACTCGATTTTGTTATGGATAAACTAGACGTTATTTTATTAATGTCAGTTAACCCAGGTTTTGGTGGGCAATCGTTTATCCCTTCAACATTAGATAAGTTGAAATTAGTAAAAGAAAAAATTATTGCTAGTGGCCGTGATATTCGTTTAGAAGTTGATGGCGGCGTAAAGGCGAATAATATTGCAGAAATTGCAGCGGCTGGCGCAGATATGTTTGTAGCGGGCTCAGCTATATTTTCTCAAGATGATTATAAACAAGCGATTGATGAGATGCGCACGCAGCTTGCTACCGTTAAGTAATTACAAAATAATAATTAAGTTATTGTAGGTCGGCATTTATGCCGTCAAATATTTAAAATATACATCCAAAAGTAAGCAGTGTTAGGTAACAATATTATGTCAAAACCAGTTGTATTAAGTGGCTGTCAGCCATCAGGTGAACTTACTATCGGCAATTACTTAGGTGCATTAAAGCAATGGGTAAATATGCAAGCAGATCACCATTGCTTTTATATGTTGGTAGACCAACATGCAATAACCGTTCGCCCTGAAGCAGAAGCCTTGCGAAAAGCGACCTTAGATGGTTTAGCATTGTATTTAGCGTGTGGTGTTGACCCAGAGCAAAGCACTATTTTTATTCAGTCACATGTACCAGCCCATGCACAATTAAGCTGGGTGCTAAATTGCTACACCCAAATGGGTGAGTTAAATCGAATGACGCAATATAAAGATAAATCGCAAAAATCTGAAGCAAATATGAATTCCGGTTTATTTACGTATCCGGTCTTAATGGCTGCTGATATTTTGTTATATCGTGCCGATCGCGTACCAGTAGGCGATGATCAAAAACAACATTTAGAATTAGCGCGTGATATTGCTACTCGTTTTAATAATATTTACGGTGATGTTTTTGTAGTGCCTGACCCGCATATTCCAGAGCACGGCGCGCGAGTAATGAGCTTACTAGAACCAACCAAAAAAATGTCAAAATCTGATGCTAACCCTGGTAATTTTATAGGCTTATTAGAAGACCCTAAAATAATTGCTAAGAAAATTAAACGTGCTGTAACAGACTCAGATGAGCAAGCACGTATTTATTTTGATTATGACGAGAAACCGGGGGTTTCAAACCTTTTATCGCTATTGTCTTGCGCTACCAATCAGTCTGTTGGGCAGTTAGTTCCACAATATGAAGATAAAATGTATGGTCATTTAAAAGGTGATGTTGCCGATGCGGTTGTTGCTATGCTTGAACCTATTCAAACTAAATTTCACCAGTTCCGTAATGATCAAGCTTTCTTAAACGAAGTGATGCATAAAGGAGCAGAGCAAGCATCTGAGCGTGCAAGTAAGGTATTAACCTCAGTGTATGATGCTGTTGGCTTTATCGCTCGTCCATAAGCGTTAGCACCAATTTAATGTAAAGCCAGTGATATATTCACTGGCTTTTTTATTGCCATTTCCTTGGCCTTCTAACGATAATAGCCTCATTTGTTACCGACTAGATGACTTTTTTGCTATACGACTCTTTTTCAATTTCTATAATTTCAACTGTTAAGGATATTGAAGCAAGCGATAAACCTTCTAATTATGTTAATACCGCACTCGATAGCACTTTTCGTTGTTGAAAGGTTCGTCCTGATAGTATTTTTAAGCTGATATGAATGAAATTTTGCTTAATTATTCCTGATGAATAATGGTTAAAGGGTATAATGCGTGTCTTAATATCTTCAGCTTCGAATAATTGACTATTTAATGCACCAACATAAACAGCGTGAATGAGTGCTTCCGGGGAAACCAATACTTCAATTGGTTGAGCATACTCAATAATACAGTGTGGCATGCAAGATCCTTTTTGGTATAAGTGCTATCTAATAAAAAGGCTAGGTGATTTATCTCACGTAGCCTTTTAGTTTTTAATACCTATTTCTATTCATCGTCAACTTTACTGTCTGCTTTTTCAAATAACTTGTTTGATTTTTGAATAAAGCTATCTACATCGCTACTTGGCGCGAATATAAAGTTAGGTGTCATTAATACATTATTGAACTGAGGCTTTACGGTAAAGTCTGGTTGTTTACTTAGTTGAATTAAATAACTACCCCCAAACAATAACACGGTTAAGCTAGCAGCAACAACCGTTCTGCGTTTAGCGCTCATGTGGAAGCCAATATAACAGTTTAACCAGAACAAACAGAATGCGAGTGATACCGGTAGCAGGGTTAGCAATGGCATTAAAACAAAACTACTTGAGGTATTAAAGCTTACCAACGTTTCAATAAAATCGATGACCCAGCTAATATTATAAATAATAAAGGAAACGCCAAACTGCGTAAGTACACGTGCGTCGTGTTTAGTTAAATGCGAAATTAATGAAACTAATGCCGGCCAAAGTAAAAACATCAAGGTCATGCTGATTGCAGGCACAAGTAACTGAGTAAAACTCATTTCTTTAGGGTTGTTTAAAAAAATTGTCCATGCAACTATACATGCAAACAAGCCAATACTTGCTGTTAATGCTAATGGATGCCGTGCTAAATTAATAAGGCTTTCAAAAGGGCTTAACGTTGCGCTTGGTGACACTGGATGGTTAGGGAAAACAACCCTAATTTGGCTTTGCCCTAAGCTAATAATATCACCAGAGCGAATAATGTGGCCATGGGCGAGCTTTTTACCATCGTCCAAAAAGCTGCCATTTACTGAGTTTTTGTCTAGAACTGTCCAGTTTTCGCCATCAAAATCTATTGAAATATGCTCAGCGCACACGTGAGGATCAGACACTATAATATCGTTATGGTAGCCACGACCAATAGCAATATGATCACTGGAAAATTTATGGCGACCAATAAGTTTATGTCCGCGGTTAATTTCTTCAATAATTATTTCCATGACACAGACTCCATAAATTGCTTAGTGAAAGCTTGTACGGAATCTTGAGCGACACCTGACACTGTAAAGTGACTAATTAGTGCTTGTTGGTCTTTGTCTACTGAAATACCTAGATATAAAACGTCGTAAAGTTTTGGAAAGTCTTTATAGGCTCTCACACAAAAAATAGATTTATTATTAATGTTTTGGTGTGTTGGCATTACAAGATCATGCTGACATTGAAACTCTGTCACATCATCTTTTGTTGCTTTATTACCAGGCATAACTCGTGAAATTTGATTTTGGTATAAACGATAGAATTTTGTTGGCCCTAGTTTAAGCGATTTCATATAACGAAATTCCATTTCAATTGAACCTGTGAGAAAGTTACCTTCAATGTATGTGTCTTCTTCAAGGCTACAATTAGCCACAGCCACCATGACTAATGCATCGCTCTTGTCAGCGTTTGAATCGCCCCAGCAGCGAATATAAGGTACGTTAATGGTTGGAATTAATGCTTCACCTAGCTCCTTTAGTTGCCATTCGTTTGATAACAGCTCTGAAATTAACTTCTTTTGGTTAGCTTTTAGTTGCTGAGCCATTTGCTGTTCAATACTTTCAGGAGGTTGCTGTTTAAATTGTTCGAACAAATTAACCAGCTTGTCGTGCGGTACGAGAAAACCTATTTGGTTGCCTGAGGTTGCTACATTAACACCAACTACTTGTGCATTTTTATTTACTACAGGCCCGCCGCTCATGCCTGAGTTAACTGAGCCGGTAAAATGTATTTTATCGTTAAAAGATTCTTTTTTTAATCCATTATATGTACCAGGCACAACTATCATGCCTAAATCATGTGGGTTACCTAATGAATAAAGCTCTTCGCCTTTAGTTGGAACAGTTTCAGCAATATCAAAAAAAGGCATGTCTTGAGTAACTTCGCGCTTTACTATAGCTAAATCGTTAATGACATCAACGCTTTCAAGTGTTAATTGAGACTTGTTGCCAAGGTGATCTAAATACTCAATGTTATATTTTTGTGGGTAGCGGGCATAACCAGAAATAACATGATAATTGGTAGCAATTAGTCCTTGAGCTGTTATTTGAAAGCCTGAACCTATACTTGATTTTTCGCCACTTGCTTTGTCTATTAATCGAATTTGGTAAAGCGAAGGGGCTAATTGTTTAAAAATTGCTTCAGCTTGCTCATCTGCGCTACTAACAAAACTGAACGCTAGTAGCACAATGGTAATCACACCTTTCATTTAATATCCTTAAAATAACCGTGAGCTTTATTGTGCCATTGTGAATTCATTTGTCATCCATTATCCTAATTTACTTGTAATATTTTTTATTTGTCTGCAAACACGCCCTAAATTTATTGTAAATTGACCTGTATCAACAAAGTGCTATGAGTACTGCGACAATATGTCGCAGTTCTTTGTTTTTGCTTTGTTTGTTACTAATTTAGTCGCCAAAATAACGCCAATTTATTTGAACTAACATATTTGTTTATCTTCATTTTATAGGCGCTTTTATGCAATTTTTATTAAAACCTAGCACACTGGCTGTTAATGCTATTTTATTTACTTCGTGCGTGCTTTCTTCTCCTGTTTATGCAAACGATGCTAATTCAGAAGATTTAGACGTAATTACGATCACTCATCAACGCCATCAAGGGCTTATTGATAATAAAGGCATTGCTGTTGGCAAAACCAGTGAGCCAGATTTAGCCAGTTGGCTCGCGACTGTGCCTGGCGCTAATATTAATAAAAATGGTCCTGTAACAGGTATTGCACAATATCGAGGACTTTATGGCGACCGCCTTGCTATCGCACTTGATGGTCACCCAGTAATTGGGGCCGGCCCTAATGCAATGGACACTCCGTTGAGTTATTCAACGCCATTAATTGTTGAGTCAATGACCGTCTATCGTGGTGTTGCACCTGTGTCTGCAGGTATGAGTACAATTGCTGGTGCAATTGATGTGCATATGCGTAAAGCCGAGTTTAGCGAAAGTGATTCGCAATTGATATCGGGCGACATGCAAGCGGGCTATCGTAGCAATAACAGTGCAGATACCTTGTCAGCGGTAGTAAATTTGGGGAAAAAACAGCTTGCTGCAATGGCGTATGTCAACCTTCAATCGGGTGATGACTTTGAAACGGGAAATAAGCAAACCGTAGCACCTACAGCTTATGCTAAACGTCAAATGGGCACAGACATACGATACAATAATGATGACTTAGAGCTTGGGTTTAGCTATCACTATACAGACACTCAAGACTCGGGTACTCCTGCACTACCAATGGATATTGAGTACATTTTTAGTCATAGAGTAGCGCTTGATGGCGAGTTTTTTGTTAACAAGTGGCAGGTAAATTGGGCACTAGGCTTTACTGACGCAGACCATGGTATGACTAATTTTCTAATGCGTTATAACGGTGATCCGAGTAAATACCGCCGTAATAATGCTGTTGCTGAAACTGTCGATTTTAACGTGAAGTTATCAAAAACCTTCACATTTGGAGAATTGCTTTTTGGAGCAGATGGCTACACGGCGAAACATGACTCGGTTATCACTAACCCAAATAATATGATGTTTGAAGTGGTTAACTTTAATAATGTGGTTGACGATAGAGTAGGTATTTATGCGCAATGGCAGCAACAGTTTGATCATACACAAGTACAACTTGGTATGCGTGTTAAACACATTAGCGCTAATGCTGACGAGGTGGCCACTTCGATGGTGATGATGCCAATGCCACAAATGGCAGCAATGGCAAAGGAATTACGAAACAACTTTAATACTTCAGATAGGTCACAGTCAGACAGTTTAGTTGATGTGGCACTAAATATCGAAACAGTGCTCTCTAAAAGCACATCACTCAATGTAGGGGTAGGTATAAAAAGCAGAGCACCGACTTATCAAGAACGCTACTTATGGACACCAATGGAGTCAACTGGTGGGTTAGCTGATGGTAATACTTATATTGGCAATATTGATCTTGATGCAGAAACAGCTTACCAAAGTAACCTAGGGCTAAGCTATCAGATAGAAGGCTTAATGATTGCACCACAAGTATTTTATCAACGAATAGATAACTACATTCAAGGTGCGCCACTTACCATGATGGATATGTCGGCAAGAATGATGGCTAAAATGATGTCTGGAGACGACAATCCACTTAAGTTCACTAACGTAGACGCAGAACTCTATGGTGCTGATGTTAATTGGAATTATCAACTTAACGAGCATATAGAGCTTTTTGGTGTAGCAAGCTATGTTAAAGGGGAGCGACGAGATATAAATGATAACCTTTATCGAGTAGCGCCGTTAAATACCCGCTTAACTGGACGCTATAGTGCCGACCAATGGTTAGTAAATCTTGAATTAGTATTAGCAGCTAAGCAAGACGATGTATCAATAACTAACCAAGAAAAAGTAACGGCAGGTTATGGTTTGGTTAATTTGAATATGAATTACTATTTAAGCTCAGCGTTAACTGTACGCGCAGGTGTAGACAACATTTTTGATAAAGACTATCGTCATCACTTAGGTGGTTATAATAGAGTTAAAAATACAGAAATAGGCGTAATGCAGCGTTTACCGAGTGAAGGAGTTAGTGCTTGGGCTGAGGTTAGTTATAGCTTTTAATCTACGCATTCTATAAATTTAAAAAGGGGCTGAGGCTCCTTTTTAGTTGCGTTATCTTTTTCTGTCGCTGCCTCTTTGCTATGTAAACTGGCAAAAAGCACAGTGTTAGTACTACACTCAATAGATTTAAACCACTAACTCAATAAAATAATGAATCAATTAACAACAGAGCAATATATATTAGGAAAGCCTGAAAGCTCAATTTACTTCCCTTTTGGAGACGACGTTAAAGTATTCAAGGTTAAGCATAAAATGTTCGCCACCTTGTCATTAGGCACAGGAAATGAAAAAAATACTGGTGGCAAAATGGCAGGGCACTATTGCGTTAACCTTAAGTGTGATCCTGATGAAGCTATAATGCTACGTGATATATTTCCATCGGTGATCCCCGGCTATCATATGAATAAAGCTACTTGGAACACGGTTATTTTAGACGGTTCAATTCCTTCAGGCGAAATAGAGCGTATGATAGATAATTCATTTAATTTAGTAGTGAGTAACATGAGCAAGAAAGAGCAGCAGTCTTTGTTGCTGCATCGCTAATTTATTCCTACCGATTTATACCAAACGTTAATAGTAAGCTGTTAGGTCAATATTAACGTTATATGCCTAGATCAAGGTGCCATTTCCTTTTTAATTGTATACAATCACTGTTATTAATCACTCAAAGTGTGAGTAAATTAAAACTCACTTTTTTAAGGTCTAACTATGTATTTATTATCTCGCTTTTTCATGGTTTTGGTTTTATCTATTTCATCTCTTGCTGTGTTTGCTGATGAACTATTTACTGCCGAAGATATATTTTCATTGGAATATGCTAGCGATCCTCAAATATCACCCGATGGAACTCAAGTGGTCTATATTAGAAACTCAAATGATATAATGACCGATGGGAAAAATAGTAACTTGTGGTTAATTGATGTTAAATCGCAACAGCAATTACCGTTATTTTCTGATGACAAACAATACTCGCAACCTCGCTGGTCTGCTGATGGTAAAAAAATCGCCTTTGTTAGTAATTTAACAGGTAGCCACCAAATTCATGTTCATTATTTAAAAGAGAATAAAACGGCTTTAGTGAGCCAGCTACAAACAAAGATTTCAAACTTAACCTGGTCGCCAGATGGAAAGTGGTTAGCATTTACGCAAAAAGTACAAGAAGAGCCAACGGTTATCGCTAAAATGCCGAAAAAACCAAAGGGTGCTAAGTGGAATAAACCTGTTATTGTGATTGACCAAGCTTACTATCAAGCTGACGGTAAAGGGCTGATTCAGCCGGGTTATCAGCAAATATTTGTAATACCTAGTGAAGGTGGTACGCCACGTCAATTAACGCATGACAGTTATCATCACCAAGGAACATTAGCTTGGAGTCATGACAGTACTGCGATTGTCTTCTCTGCTAATAGACAACAAGACTGGGAATACAAACGCTTAGAAGGGAATTTATATCAGGTACAAGTTGCTACTGGTGAGTTAATTGAACTCACTTCGTCGCCGGGTAAAGAATACAATCCAGTTTTTTCTGAAAACGGTAAAAAACTCTCATTTTTAGCGGGTTCCAATGAGTTAAACCCATATCGTAATGCTAAGTTACATATTATGGATTGGAAAACAAAAAAGATTTCAGAAATCACCAAAGACTTTGATCGCTCTGTACGTGATCAGCAGTGGTTGTCTAATACGAGTTTAGCGTTCAGTTATGATGACTTTGGTAAGCGTAAACTGGCAACTATTACAACTAAAGGCAAGATTAAAGACTTAACTGATACACTTTCTGGTACTACTTTAGGTCGTCCTTATATCAGTGGAAGCTATACTGCTTCAACAAGTGGCAAGATGGCATATACCTATGGCAATGCGTCTAGTCCAGCTGATGTTGCTGTGATTGACAGCAGCAAAAAAGCATCAGTGTTAACTCAGTTAAATGACGATTTATTAGCGCATAAAACGTTAGGTAAAGTACATGAAGTTAACTATAAATCGGCATTTGATGGCGAACCTATTCAAGGCTGGTACATTACACCACCTAACTTTGATCCTAAGAAAAAATATCCACTGATATTAGAAATTCATGGCGGTCCTCATTTGGCTTACGGCCCGCATTTCTCAGCAGAGCTTCAGCGTTTTGCTGCCCAAGGTTATGTTGTTTTTTATAATAACCACCGGGGCAGTAGCTCATATGGTGAACGTTTTGCTATGCTGTTGAAGTATAAATATAGCTCAGTAGAAGATTTCGCTGATCATGACTCTGGTGTTAATGCCATGATCGACCTTGGTTTTATTGATGATAAAAACTTATTTATCGCAGGTGGTTCTGCTGGCGGTATAGCAACCGCTTATGCTATTGGGTTAACAGATCGCTTTTCTGCTGCTGTAGTGGCTAAGCCGGTAATTAATTGGTTAAGTAAAGTATTAACTGCAGATAGTGGCTTAGGTCAAATACCAACTCAATTTCCAGGTATGCCTTGGGATCATGTTGAACACTACTGGAAACGTTCGCCAATGTCATTAGTAGGTAATGTAACGACACCAACAATGTTAATTACCGGCGAAAAAGACCTGCGCACGCCTATGGCGCAAACTGAACAGTATTATCAAGCGCTGAAATTAAGAAAAATTGATACAGTACTAGTGAAAGTACCTGACTCTTATCATGGGATAGCGGCTAAACCATCACGCATGATCACTAAAATAGAGCACACGCTTGCATGGTTTGAAAAATATAGAACCAGTCAAAAATAGTAATATTTGTGCACTGTTACTTGCCAGCATTACTTTTGCAGCCTTAAATTAGCTGCTTAAGTAATGCAAACCCCATGTTGTATAGTGGATGCAGGTAAATTTTCGCTGACATTGTTTTGATAACTTGGTTAAAGACCAAACACGTCCTAGACTCTTTCAATTGGTATAAAACATTAAAGTGAGCTTTTTATTTTTAATGCCTGCTCTTTGTATGCTGTAGGTAGATCATTTTCTAGAGCTTTAATTAAGTAATCTTTAGCAAGTGACTCATTCTCTATCGCCCTATATGCTTTTGCCAATGAAAGGTAACCTAAACCTGAGTTCTGAAACTTATCTAAAACGGGCATAATTAGATCAATTGCTTGTTGGTTCTCTTGATCATAAATATGTGCTTGAGCACGTAAATTAATAATAAAAGGATCATTAGGCGCTAATAAAAATGCACGTTTGGCTAGAACTGCGGCATTAGCTAAATGTTTGTTTAACATAAAGTAATTAGTCGCTAAATTATCTAGGGCAGGTAAATATTCAGGATAATTTTGTAACACTTTCAAATAGAGGGGCTCAGACTTGTTACGTAAATTTTGATTATCGTACATTGCAGCTAGTTCAAAGGTTAATTGTGGATTACCTTTATTTGCGCTAACTGCCTTCTCTAATATAAGTAAAGATTGCTCAGGTTGATTGTTATTAAAATGGAAAGCAGCATAGTCTATCCATAATTCGGCTACTTGGGGATGTTTATCTAGTGCTAACTTAAAAAAGTCAATGATAGCTTGCTGGTCTTTTTGTTTGGTTAATTGACGGGCCTTAACAATATAGCTTGGAATATAATCAGGAAAGTTAGCAATAACACTCTCTAATTGAGTATTAGCGGCTTTAGTCCGGCCAGATAAAATATATAATTCAGCTAATTGGTGCTGAAATTGAGGTATTTCTGGTTTTTGCTCTATTTGCTCTTTTAAAAATTTGATGGCATCGCTATAACGGCTCTGAGCAGAATAATTCGCGACAATGTCATCTATATAATTCATTTTATTATATAGTTGAGACTCATTGTTTAATAGAGAGATAAGCTTATTATGAGCCGCTTGATAGTTACCATGATCAAAATAGACTTTAGCAAAAGAATATTCTGCAATTGATTTTGCGGCATTATTTGTTGAAAGCTGATTGTTTATAATCGACTCTGCTTTTTTATAATCCTTTAAACTAGCGTAATAAAAAACAGATAATAGTGAGTAGTTAGTCGCGTTATCACTTTCTTTTTTAGGTACAGCGTATTGCTTAAATTTGTCTTTGGCTAATGAAAGTTTATTAGCCTTTAGAAGTAACTCAATCTCAATTAATTTTATATTCTTAGTAATTATATCGGCACTAGTAGCAAGCTTTTCTCTATTATTGTCAATAAAATCTAATCCTGCTGTAATATTGTTGTTTTCAACTAACAAGGTTAAATATTGTAAATGGTATTCGTAAAGCGATTTTTTATTATAACTCAGCTTTACTAATTGACTTATATAATGGAACTGCATGCTTTGATTTAATGACTTTTCTTCAATCCAAGCCAAATAGCGTAAAGCTAATTCATTATTGGGTGACAATGATAACGACTGAGTTAACCACAACTTTGCATTTTTGATGTCTTCAATAAGTAAGTAGCTAACCCCTAACTTTGCCATGATATCTGGCGATTGCTTCGACGACAACACGCGTTGAAATGCATTTATAGCTTGAGGGATTTTTTTTTCTTCCAGTAATATATTACCTGAAATATCTAATGCAGTAATATCATAAGGATTTTGAGTTAATAAATAGGCGAGAGCTTTTTTAGCTTCATCTAATTCACCGTTTTGCATTAAAAACATAACATTTTGATATTGTTGGCCGTACTGCTGATTACTCATCGAAAAAATATAGTGAGTGTTAGCTAACTCTGTTTCTGAATGAGTAATTATGGAAGCGAAAATACTGGTTGGTATAAGTGCTAATAATATCAAAAATGCTTTAAACATTTATTTCTCCAAGCTGAATTCGTAATTTAATTCAGCATTTTTCGTTGTTGAATTAAACCACATTAAACAATAAACCTGCTTATTAATTAGGTCTTTAACCAAATTTTCGCTTGATGAGCTTTTAGGTAAATCGACCAAATAAGTCATACCGTTATCATCATGGTAATGCAAATTAAAATCAAGCGGCTCGCTGGATTTATAGCGATAGTTTATTACTGTTTCAGTATCAAGGAAAAAGCACTCTTCGTGAGGCGAATCGGCAGGTACATCAACATTTATTTGTTCAAATGCTGGTGTGTTTAATGATACTAAAAGAGCAAGAAGTGTAATTTTAATAGAGTTTTTCATAAAATAAAGCCCTATCGAAGATGATAGGGCTCCTATAATTAATTAGTTAAAAATTAATATAAATAAATGACTTATTTAGCTTTTCTTGTGCGCATTAATAATGCTGTTGCTAGGCCGAACAATAAAATTGTTGAAGGCTCTGGTACTGAAGTCGTTGGTGCATTAGTTAAATTAAAAGTAATTGAACCAAACCCATTTAACGCACCATCGCTTGCGCCAATATTCGCAATATATTGACCAACATTTAATCCAGTGGTGTCAAATGAAAACGCCTGCGTTAAGGTGTCAAAGGTAAAGTTAGACATATTGATGCCAGCGCCAATTAATGACTGAACAAACCAATTCAGTGTGTTACCTTCAGGATCTGCACCAACAAGTGTACCGCTCAATGTATCACCTACTAAACCATCAATAACCATATCAACAATGTTAGGTGCTAAGTTTGATGCTGATGTAACTACGTCAAATACCCAATCAAATTGAGTAAAACTGCCATCAGCTGCTTTTATATTGCCACTAAACGCATAGTCTGCACCATCATTAGAGGTATTTTGACCATATGTTGAAGTAGATGCTGCTGGAATATGCATTGCGCCTGTTACAGGGTCTACTGTAAAACCAGGAGGTTGTGTATTAATGAATGTGTTTAATGCTTGGTCATAAGTTAAGCCAACACCCACAGCATTTAAGTTTTGGTTATAATCAGTACCTGCAACGACTTCATTTGAAACAGAAGCAAAGTCAAATAATATCGGGGCATTTGCTGTAGAGCCATCCCAATAAATAGCGCCCTCTACATCAAAGTCATTTTCAGCAAAGTTAATACCGCCACCAACACGACAACAAGATGTATAATTGTAAGTATATAAACCAGCACCGGGTAGCTGAAGTGTGCCAGTTGTTGTAGCAACATCGAAACGTGCGTCAGATGTGTTTATTGTGCCGTTAGTGTAAATGTTTCCAGCGCTAGAGCTGTAGGTGTACGATGAGTCCGCAGTGCCTTTACGCCAGAATGATGTTTGAGAAATTGTTAATAACCCGTTAGCATCCACTGAAGCATTGGCAGCACCACCACGAAAATGTGATGCATTGGCTACGCTTGAAGCTAAAGCGATGCCAAATATTAATAATAATGTGAGTTGTTTTTTCATTAGTTAGATTCCTAGTTTCTACTTTTTAATTATCTACGCTTTAATTAATTTCATTTAAAGCAAAGCGCGTTTCTTGCCAAAATAATACATGTAAGCTGATAAAGCAAAAAGCATTCCAATATTTAATTTCTAATATTATCAACTGTTTGCGTGGGGTTGTTAGAGTTGTTGTAAATAAAGTGTAAAATAAACTGACACTAGTGGTCGTGCAGTTGTACTGCTTGTTTTATTTAATTCTTTTTGCATAGTATAATTTTAATTATTTTTGAATACTTCAATTTTAATTAATCATTAACAAATGTAGAATGTGGATCAATTTATTAAGTTTTATGCTCTTGTTAAAAAAGTTATTTTATTTTGCGGTTTCTATAGTAATTATTTTATTGCTAGCGTTGTCGATCTCATCAAATCAAATAAACACCTCATTTATTGGGCTAGAAATTAATATAAAAAGCGCTACTGTTCAATCATTAACCCATGCATCAACTCACGTATTAAATGATATTTCAGTCATAAACATTATTGACTCAGCTTTGAGTGTTGGCGCAATTACTGGCGTTAATCAAGCCGCTAACTTTAATCATTCTGTGCAATTGCTTATAGAGTATTTATTTATAGCCTTACTTACTCTATTTATTGTGGTGGTAAATTATCGACATTTTAAGTTGGCAATAGCCCTTCCTCCTTGGTATTTACTCCTAAAGCACCATTCGCGGCTATCTATTTCTGGTTGGAAAATCACTAATCTGCAGTACCAATTTAAATTAACGTATCCTCATTAATTCTATTATTTATTGTATTTACGTCTGCTGACATTTCCTCAGTAGAGTTATTTGTTTAATTGATAGGAACCAGTAATGAAAATTATTAGTATAGCGATAATAGCAGTGCTTATTTTAAGTAGTGTTACTAAAAGAACTTACGCATTTGATACCGTTAAACTTCTGCCAGATTTTGTAGAACAGCACATAAGAGAAAGCATTTTTGGCGTTATTAATATTTTAGAACAAGGATATATATACCCTGAGAGGTCTAAATTAATAGCGGAGAAACTAAAGCATAAGCTCGCCTCTAATGGGTTTGATCAAATAGATGACTTAGATAAATTTGTTACTTATTTAAGTGTATTTATGCGTGAAGTAAGCGGTGACGGTTATTTGAATGTGGTCAAAACTCAGCCTTATATTGACGGAGGCCAAGCACTTACGAGTAACGCTAACCAATTGAACTTACAGTACGTAGAAAACTTTGGCTTTGAACATATAGAAATACTGTCAGGGAATATAGGGTATTTGAAGTTAAAGCACTTCTACCAACATCCAAATGCAGAATTACAAGCAGCGCGTGCTTTTAACTATCTATCTGGGACAGATGCAATAATTATTGATTTGCGTGATGTAGAGGGTAATTCGATATCTCTTGCGCAGTATTTGATGAGTTACTTTGTCGAGCATAAGACCATATTGAGTAACGTTATGTACGATCGACAAAAAAAGACCAAAACGTTAACTGCGATAGAGTTAGCTTCTAATGCTTTAGGCGCTAAGACTTCGGGTAATAGACACTTTAAAGATAATTACCCAATATATATTCTTACATCAGCTTTTGTTTCTGGTACAGGAGAATTTTTTAGTTACACACTAAAACATTTAGATAAAGCCGTTATTGTAGGTGAGCAAACCATGGGCGTTGCACTTATATCTAAACAACAGAAGGTTAATGAATTTATTAGCATCAGTATGCCAATTGCTATTCCTATACATCCTAAAACTAACACAAATTGGGAAAGACATGGCGTGATCCCTGACTTTACGGTTGAAGCAGAGCATAGCTTTGACCTTGCTTATAAGTTAGCTAAAGAGTATTTACAAGTATTATAAGCACTTTGGTTATTACTTTACATTAAAGTGAATGGTTATAAATGGCTAGACCAAGAAATATCTTGATCTAGTTTTTAGTGTTAATCGTTAATTTTTACAATTTATACCTCTACTTTAAAAATTCGATAACTCTTAATCTACAGAGCTTAAAGCATCTCTTAATTGGTTCAATGCGTTTACAGAAAAACCATCGTCATAAAAATAACGTATTTCTCCGTTTTTATTTAGTAGCACTACTCGAGCATTGTTGGGGTCAACATTACCAGTAAATGCTTGAACAGTGTCACCATCTTGGTAAATTGTTATAACTCCTTTCCAAAGTGGCTTTGGTATGCCTTTACGCATTCCGTTATCAATCATAGTGCTAAACATTCTTGGAAATAGCCCTTGTATCGTAGGTAATTCATAAACAGCTACTTGGGTCTCAGTCATGTCTAAGCCAATTAACCATCGGTCAATGTCAAACTGTGAGTCTTGTTTGTAACCAATCAATAATAGTGTAAATTCTTCTGTAAAATCTGCAGGGATCTTAACGCTATTTTGCTCTAATGTTTGCCCATTCACTGATGGGAAAAATTTACCTGTAATATCTTGATTAGCATACTGGGTACTGCAGCCTGCAATAAACAAGGTGAAAGTAATTAATGTGAATATTCGCATTTAAAGCCTCTTTGAAATATCTGTTACCTTTAAATACGCTTATTGCAATGTTTTAGTTTACTCACGTATTAAAAATTTTGCGCTTAACCACGTATAAACTATTAACAATAAAAGATATGCTATTGATTCAGTCTTTAGAAAGGAGTTTGTACCTTTTATGCAAAATCAACAAAGTGAATTACGCGATCTATTAATGATTTTCGAAATAGTGACAGCTAAGGGAACAAAATCAGACAACACCTACGAGTACGAAGGTATTACTGCTTGGCACGATTTCGATGGTTATACTTGCTGGTTAGCTTATAAAGATTTAACCGCAACATTACTGTTTCATGGCCGATTTTCTTTCGACTACGAGCAAGAAGATACATTTAATGCATTTTTGAAAAAGGTAGCAGCAATGTTGTCTGATAAATCTAGGCCATAACCTAACCGATAAAGGTACTTCCGTTGTTAATTAATAAACTTACAGGCGTGATATTTGATCTTGATAACACTTTAGTATCATCATCATTAAACTTTGATCTTATCAGGCAAGCTATTGCTTGTCCCGATGGGCTTGATCTATTAGAACATATTGACTCGCTACCACTAGATGAACAAAAAATTGCTAATAAAATTGTAGTCGACCATGAAATGGCTGATGCACATGGTGCAGAAAAACTGATTGGCACTGAGCAATTGTTGATGTTATTAACCCATTTAAAGATACCTAGCGCTATTGTTACAAGAAATTGTCAGCAAGCTGCAATAGTAAAAATAGACAATAATAATATTGATATTCCTTTGGTGTTAACCAGAGAAGATCATAAGGCTAAACCAGCGCCAGATGCTTTACTGCACGTAGCTAAATTGTGGGAAATGTCACCAAAAAATATACTCTATGTCGGTGATTATTTATATGACATTCAAGCAGCAATAAATGCGAAAACTATGTCGTGTTTAGTAAGTTATGGTCAAGCAATAGACTATGCACATTTAGCCACTATAGTTGTTGATGATTTAACCGAGCTTACCAGCATTATTTCTGATGCTTTTGTCTGTAATGAACTTTAACAACAATCCAATTCTGAAATGGGTGTAAAGGTGATAAATTTTAATGAGGTAAATGAAGTAAAAAAATGGCGTATAACAAATGACAGTGTGATGGGCGGAGAATCTACTAGCCAGATTGTTCACCAACAAAATTACGGATTATTTAAAGGAAATATATCGTTAGAAAATAATGGTGGTTTTAGCTCGGTATTTCGTGCTGTCGAGCAGCTTACAAAAGTAATCAACGTTGTAATGATAGATATAGAAGGTGATGGCCATACTTATCAATTAAGAATGGTGGTTAATATTGAAGGCTATCGCTTGAATTATAAGTGTGATTTTAAAACGGTTGCTGGCACACGTAAACGCTTGAAATTTAATCTTGCTGACTTTCAAGCAATTTTTCGGGGAAGAGCAATTATTAATGTACCAAAACTAGCTTCAGAAGCTATTTGTGAAATAGGTTTTTTAATTAACCCTAAAATCGCAGAAAACTTTGCTTTGAAGATATATCAAATAAGTTTCCACAAAAATGAAGCAGAGAGTTTTTATGAATAAAGTTAATCCCAAAGCGCTTCTTCACAGTAAATGGACAAAGGTTGATATCCAAAATAAAGAAAAACATTTTGTTGTGACCCTTGTTACTTTTGACGAACAGCAAAAAGTTGTTGAATGCGTAATAGAGTCTGTTATGTCAAAAAATGAATACGCAATTGATTGGCGCGATTTAAAATTAAGTGGTGAGTGGCGTATAGGTTGGCAATAAACCCTAATCGCTTTATTGCCAGTATTTCCAAAAACACTACCAATCAATAGTATTTCCTTGCCAGTCAAGGTAACTAGCGCTGCCATCAACTTCTGTTTTTTTAGTGATGGCTAATAACTGTTTAGCGACAAAATCACAGGGGAATAACTTTTCTGGTGGTACATTTCGTTGAAAAGGTTTAGAAAGAGGGGTATCAGTAGTACCCGGATGAAATGCAATGATTTTAATGTTTTTTGCCCGCCTTGCTAATTCTATAGCCACTGTTTTTAGCATCATGTTTAGTGCAGCTTTTGAGGCGCGGTAGCTGTACCAGCCACCTAATTTATTATCATTTATACTACCTACGCGAGCACTAAAAACAATAATTTTGCAGGGTGATTTCGATGCTAGTAAAGGTGTTAATTGTTGAATCCACAGCATTGGTAGTAAAGCATTTATTGCTATTACTTGTTGGAATGATTGCGCATTAAGTTCCTCCAAACGTTTTTCAGGTTGAATATTGGAGTTATGTAGTATCCCATTACATATAAATACTTGTGTGATAGGCTTGAGACGATCACGTGACAAGCGCTCTACCGTGGCTGAGATGGTTTCGGGTTGATAATCTTGAACTGTTATTTTTTGTAGATTATCTATCTGTGAATAATCACTTAAATCGCGGCTTATTAAGATCAAGCCGACGTTACTATATTGTTGTATTTGATCGACTAGCGCTTTAGCAATATTGCTATTTGCGCCGATGATGAGTGTTTGTTGATTTATCATAACAAGCTCCAGCATTACATTGTACGGTCTTTATGCGAAAAATTTTGGCAATAAAAACGGAAATTTGTTGGCGATATTTCGCAACAATCAGATAAATAACATGACTCAATTGCTTTATCACAGGCCAGTTAAGTGGCGCGACCCAGAAGCCTTTGCCAACAAGTGTCCATGCCTTATGGGTAACCTCTAAACCTAGTAAGATCTTACCATCGTAACTTGCATGTAGTATTTTCATTGCGTCAGTAACGTCAATTTCAGGATGAAGAGTTGTGAAGTTCTCTTGATGCAAGTCAACTAATATTATGCGGTTATAAGTATCAAGCTGTTTGAGGTGCTGCATTTCGATTGAACATAATGGACATTTTCCATCATAAAATATCGTTAACATTAAAAAACCTATTTAACTAAAGTGGGTGGTTCTTAGCTCTTTTTAAAATTATTCGCCGTTAAGAGAGATTTTATTGGGTGTAACATGAGGTTTTGCATAAGTTAATCGTGATAGGCGATGGCTAATATGGTAGCTATCGAGCCCCGAAATGGTAACAGTATTTAATGATTCTATATCGATATAACCATCATTTTTAATCGCTGATTGTTTACAAATGACGTCAGTAACTTCACCAATAATTAGAAGCGTATTGTTGTGTGAGATGGGTAAAATTTCTTTCAGTGTCAGCGCATATTTTAGCTGGCTTTCTTTTACAAAAGGGGCGGTAACGCCTTTTAAGTAAGTAGTTGATAGTCCGCACTGCTCAAACTCACACTCATCTCTTAAATATCGTGCTGATGTTTGATGTGCAGCTTGCCAGAATCTGTCATTAACTTGATTAATGGTATATTGTTGGGTTTGCTTGATATTTTCTAATGTGTGCCTTTCAACGCTGTCTGGACGCATAATAAAACCGATCAGAGCTGGTGAGGCGCCAAGATGCACAACCGAACTAAATATTGCAACATTTGTTTGGCCCATGCTATTGGCAGTGGCAATGAGGTTTGCACTTTTAAATCCTGATAGACTGTTAATAAACTGTGCTCGATAACGTGATGGCATAGCTACTATTTGCTGGTGATCTAAATGTTGCAAACTCTTTACTCTTGTTAGGTCTATTTGATAGTAAGTAATACGAATAAGGTGTTGAGTAGGATCATTTTTCCTGTGATTTTTGAGATGCCGCCTGCGTTTATTCATGTTAAATTAAAGTAAATTTTAAGTAGTAAATGTAAAGCAACAAATATAAAACAACAAATAAAAAGGAAATTAAGTGAATAAAATCATCATTTTTATACTTATCAACCTGATGTTTTTCTCAAGTAATATCACTGCAAAAACACAATCAGCCGTTGCTATGCCAGACAGTTATAGCGCTAACGTTGCAAAAGAGATATTGCAAAGTGGTGGTAACGCTATTGATGCGGCAATTGCTGCGCAATTTGTATTAGCAGTTACTCTGCCTGAAGCTGGTAATGTTGGCGGTGGCGGCTTTATGACAATATATAAGGACGGTATAACAGACTTTTTAGATTATCGAGAGGTGGCACCTAAGGCGGCACATCGAGATATGTATTTAGATAAAAACAAAGAAGTAATTCCTAACTTATCTGTTTATGGCATATTATCTGCGGGCGTGCCGGGTACGGTAGAAGGCATGTGGCAAGCACATAAAAAATATGGCACAAAGCCTTGGAAAGAGTTATTAGCGCCAGCTATAAACCTTGCTGTTAAAGGCTTTATTGTTCACCCCAAATTAGCATCGGCCATTAACTGGCGTGTTAATAGCTTTGCGAAAGAAAACATAAAGGTAAATTTTGCTCAATACTTTGCACAAGCGAAAGCGAATGCTGTATTCAAACAACCTGAATTAGCTGAAACACTAAAAAGAATAGCCAGTGATGGCAGAGATGGTTTTTATCGAGGTAAAACAGCCAAAATTATTAGCGATTTTATGGCTAAGCATGGCGGTATTATTACTGAAAAAGATCTTGCTAATTATCAATCTAAATGGCGTAAACCTATTGAAATGAAATGGCGAGGTTATAACGTAGTTACTGCGCCACCACCAAGCTCTGGTGGTATAGCGGTACTACAATGGTTAAAAATGTATGACTTAGCCAAACAAGATGCCAATTTCTCTCATAATTCACAAGAGTATATTCATTTATTAGCAGAGGTGGGTAAAAGAGTATTTGCTGATAGAGCTGAGTATTTGGGTGACCCAGATTTTTATCAAGTACCAGTTGAGCGATTATTAGCGCAAACCTACCTTGAAAGCCGAGTAGCCGATATTTCTATGGAAAAAATTTCTGTTACTGAAGATATAGCGCCCGGACTTATTGAAAGTAGAGATACAACGCACTTTTCGATAGTAGACCAATGGGGCAATGCAATTTCGAATACCACAACCATTAACTATACTTTTGGAAGTGGGGTTGTAGTAGAAGGAGCTGGTTTTATACTAAACGATGAGATGGACGATTTTAGTGCCAAGCCAGGTGCTCCTAATATTTTTGGTGCAGTCGGCGGTGTAGCAAATGAAATACAGCCAAACAAAAGAATGTTATCGTCAATGTCGCCTACTATTTTAGTTAAAAACGGGATTGTTCAACTAGTAACAGGCTCTCCGGGGGGCACAACAATTATCACTTCTGTGTATCAATCGATACTTAATGCTATCGAGTTCAACATGACAGCAGAAAATACGGCTAATATGGCACGTTTTCACCATCAATTATTACCGAAAAATAAAATTGCCTACCATGAGGGGATTAACCAAGAAGTGTTAGTTAAGTTACGTAAAATGGGCTATAAAACATCACTCGACAATTTTGGTGATTTACAGCTTATTATCAATAAAGATAACAAACTGAGTGCGGCTTCTGAAAGCGGATCTCACAATCGTGGCGTTGCGTTAGTATTTTAATATTTCTCAAAGCCTTACCGCTTAAAAGATAAAATGTAGCCGTTATAAGCATCAGGCATATTAATTGCCTGTTGCGCCTTTTCTTGGTTTGCTGAATAACCAAGTAAGGCCATTTTTTTACTAAATTTAGCTTTCCGTCCTCTACCAGGGTCTACTAAAATAACTTCACAAGCTGGGTTGGCATGGCGCTCGATAAAGGCAATTAGCAGATCAATGTGTTCATCTTCATAAAGAATATCGCTACCAATTATTACATCAAAGGTTTTGAGCTCGGGACATAAATCAGCCCAGTTTGTACGATAGAATGGAATATCTGCATCACGATTAAGGTGGGTGTTTTTATCTAAAAAACGCTGAACTTCAGGGTGCATATCGGTAGAAGTAATATCGTCGTGTCGTTTATTTAACATTAAGCTAGTTAAACCAATACCACAGCCTATTTCTAAAATGCGCTTACCTTGCGTATTAAAGTGATTCATATAATTGGCCAGCACAATACTAGACGGCCATATAACCCCAAATATAGGCCAGAGCGTGGAGTTTATACCTAAGTTTTTTGCTTCATTGTTATCATCAGAAAATTGGTTTTTATCCCGCAACGTTCGCAAATGAATATCGATATCGCCAAACTCAATAGTCTGATACGCAACTCTGATTAATGTCACAATTATGCCCTTAATATGAGTAAATAGGCCATATACCATAAAGGCTATGTGACGTAGGATTAATAGCAATCTTACGCTTATTTAGTGCTTTCTACAATGAAGATATCTAATACGGGTTGGGTAAAGTTATAGCACGTTGGATATAAAAACCCTACTGATAAAGTAGGGTTATTAAGGTTTGTTAGGTTTTATTAAGTTATTATACTTTTTTACGGCTAGCTGAGGCTAAACCTAAAATTGCTAAACCAAATAATGCAATTGTAGAAGGCTCAGGTACAGTGGCACCGCCACCACCACCAGTAATTTCACGTACTAACTTTTGTTGAATACCCGCAGTAAAGTCAGCAAAAGTATTAGCACTAATTAGGAAAGCGTTAGTGCCACCAATAACATTATTAGTATAGAAATTATCTAAATTAGAACTGCCGCCAATAGTAATACCATTAATAGTATCAACTCCAAGTGCTAAAGCAGAGTCTCTAGCAGCAGCTGTGGCCGAAGCATTGCTTGTACCATCGCCAGAGACATCCATTACTTGGCGAGCAGAATCATAAGCATTGTTGAAAAATAAACCTTTACCATAATCAATAGCAGCATAAATATTTGTGTAACCAGTATTGATTCCAGCCATTTTTGATGAAAAACCACCTAAAAGGTCTGCGAATGCATTCGCAGAAGCACTGTCATAAATATGAAACCAGTCTATACGAGTATCAGCATTTTGTGCCCACTCAATATATTGAACAGCTATTCCACCATTTTGACCGTTTACAATGGCGTTAATTACTGAGCTATCACGAAACGCAGCTTCATATCCCTGTATTTGCAATTCGTATTCAGTCTGATTAACACTGCCTGAAATATCGGCAAGTAATTGTAGTTCAAGATCTACTATTATATTAGCATTGGCATTAGCTGTTAATAATGCTGCACAGCATAAGAGGGTTTTTGTCAGTTTTTTTAACATGGTATTGATCCTTTATCGTTAAAGTATGCTTCAGGAAACAACTTTTTACTATCCCTGAAATAAACGTATTGTTAGTAAGCATAAAAAGTGCCATTTTTATTTATAATTAACTATCATCAACTTACAAGTTAACTTTTTTTGAACATTTAATAAGTGTAAAAAAACCTGACACTTTATTGTTTTATTACCGAGCTTATATGAATCAATTAGTAACAGAGAGGCAGATGACTTGAGATTATTTCTACGTTTATTAGGTGATAAATATTTTAATTGTTAGAGCCGGTGTTATTTTCTTAGGAACTAGGGCGTGTTGAACTTTCGAGTACAAATTTTGTACGAATTAAACATGATTTAATTGAGGCGTAGCGAATAAAGTGTAGTATTCTACATAAATGAGCTAGACAGCTTCCACGTCCTGCTCACGCTAAGTACCTACTTCCGTGTAAGCAACGAAAAGTAAATCATGTTTAAACGTATCCTTAGGACAGCGCCTCTTTGGTTTTTCTACGGCGTTTTCACTTATTTATGGGGAACAACCCCATTACATAAGTTCAGCCTTGTATAAATACCAAATAAATCGCTGCAAAAATGTACAGCAAAGATCAACACGCCCTAATAAAAGCAGATCTAAATCAATATTATTACGGAATTTTATTGTTAATTTATCCTAAAATCATTTAATATAAATGATAATCGTTATCAGTTAACTTGTGTGGTAATTTAAGTGACACTATCTAAATTAAAAAAGAAGCAACGCGCACGTATTAAATCGTTACCTGCCGACTTATCGCTATCAAGTCGATTAATGGAACAAGGCTTTGTACCAAATTCATTAGTAGAACTTGCACATATTGCCCCTTTTAACGGACCACTTGCATTTTATTTGCACGGCACAAAAATGAGCATTCATCAATCATTAGCGGCGCAGATACACGTAGAATTAGAAGCAATATAATGTCTCAAACTGTTCATTACGCCTTAGTTGGTTTTGCTAACTCAGGTAAAAGCACGCTATTTAATCAACTCGCACATACTAAGCAAACTACAGGTAATTGGGCCGGTGTAACGGTTGCTGCAAAGCAACAGCAGGTGAGCTTCAATCAGCAAATAACTTTATTTACAGATTTGCCAGGAATTCCTTCGCTGTCTAAACGCCAGCACCAAAGCCAAGATCTTTCGATAGGGCACCAATTTTTAGAGCAAGAGTCGATAGACTGTATTATCAATGTGGTTGATGCTACTCAACTTCAGCGTCAATTATATTTAACCACGCAGCTATTAGAGCTTGGCTTACCTGTGCTGGTAGTATTGTCGAAAACAGATCGCAAAGAAGCACGTGAAGTTGACTGTGAAAAATTATCAAAGTTGTTAAGCTGCCCAGTTATTAAAACTGATGGTAGAAGCAAAGTAGCTCGTCAGCAGATAGCTAAAGCACTAGAATCTCTACCTAACAAAACTAACTTGCCAAAAGAGCTTAGTGTTCCCGAAGCGGTGTTAAGCGAAATGGCCAAAGCTGAGCAAAGCTTATTAGCTTATGAAACCTCGTTAAATACCAAAGCGTGTGCGTGTAAGTCAGACGGTGAAGCGGCTATGCAAATAATGCAAGCTCGCTATAACTTTATTGATCAAGTGCTTGAACAAGTCACAATAACGCCTTTACAGCACCATACGTTATCAGATCGAATAGATAACGTTATCTTACATCCATTAGCGGGCGTGCCAATATTTCTATTAATGATGTATTTATTGTTTATGTTTGCCATTAATGTTGGCAGCGCCTTTATCGATTTTTTTGATATTTTGGCTGGCGCAATTTTTGTTGAATATCCTTTGCAGTTTTTAGCGCAATTTAACTTGCCTGCCTGGATAATTACTATTATTGAAGGAATAGGCAGCGGTATTCAAACTGTGGCAACATTTATTCCAGTTATTATGTGTTTATTTATTGGCTTATCACTACTTGAAACAAGCGGTTATCTTGCTAGAGCCGCGTTTGTTGTTGAAAGTGTTATGCAAAAAATTGGTTTGCCTGGAAAAGCCTTTGTACCATTAATTGTTGGCTTTGGTTGTACAGTACCGGCGGTAATGTCGGCACGAGTATTAGACAGTGAACGAGAACGCATTACCACCATTATGATGTCGCCATTTATGTCGTGCGGTGCACGTTTGCCTGTTTATGCGTTATTTGCAGCGGCATTCTTTCCAGAGTCCGGTCAAAACCTAGTATTTCTTCTTTACCTAATAGGTATTGCCGCGGCTTTATTTACAGGTTTTCTACTTAAAGCTACCGTACTTTCAGGCAATACATCAGCTAACTTTATGGAGCTTCCTTTATATGAAGTACCTAGAGCAGGGGCGTTAATTAAACGGGTAGGACGACGCACTAAATCATTTGTTTTTGGTGCAGGGAAAACCATTGTTATAGTGGTTTGCTTTCTTAACTTTTTTAACTCATTAGGCACAGATGGTAGTTTTGGACATCATGAGCAGAATGACTCAATTTTAAGCAAAACAGCACAGCTTGTTACACCTGCATTAGCGCCCATTGGTATTAAAGAAGACAACTGGCAAGCCAGTGTGGGGATAATTACTGGAATTTTTGCTAAAGAAGCACTAGTTGCTACCTTTAATAACCTATATTCGTCTGCAGCTGAAGAAGATGAAGCAGAACTTAGTTTTGCAAATCGCTGGCAAGAAGCGACAGATTCAATTAAAGAAAACCTATTAGGTATAGCGCCAGATGATCCTTTAGGTGTTGATGTTGGAAATGTAACCGATTTGAATGCGGCCGCAGAAGAACAACATGTCACTGTTTCTACCTATCATGCCATGCAAAATGCATTTGCGGGGCAATTAGGCGCATTTAGCTACTTACTCTTTATTTTACTGTACACGCCATGTGCAGCGGCAATGGGGGCGATAAAAAATGAAGTAGGAAATCGCTGGGCATCGTTTGCAGCATTATGGAGCTTTACACTGGCGTACTTAGTGGCAACACTCGTTTACCAAGTGGCAACATTTAGCGAACAAACCTTATATGCATCAACAAGTATCACATTAGTAATACTAACCTTTATGGCAATATATTTCTGGCTGAAAAGAAAGGGCAAAGCGGTGTTAACGATTCCAATTGCAGTAAGTTATAGTAAGTAAAAGCACTTTTTTACTAAAATATCAGTCAACTACGTCTATATAATTGAAGAGAGATATAGTTGACTGTTGAGTATTTTACCCCTGAATTAACGGTATTTGTTGTTCGCTAACTCTAGGCTCTGTATCTAATATTGCTTTGGCAACACTTGCAGGGATAAAGCTTTGCGCTGATGCCACGACCGCTTTCGACTTAATGCCAACAACACGTGCGTTAACTAAATATCCGCCCTGGTGCTTTACTAAATTTCCAGTAAACACGTAACGAATAGGTATGTTGTTAGTTAATTCGTTAAAATTTCTACTCATAATAAAGTCACCTTGTTCGGTTACGCGTAAGTAATCAGTTACTTTATAGTCTAGTACCGGAATACCTACTTTATGAATTTCATGCATTAAGCTTTCGGCGATTTGGTTGCCTAACAAACTACTACTTTCAAAGTCGCTATCTAAATTAACAAAGCTGGTAACTGCAACTGGTGTTCTTCCATTTACGTATTCTAAGTTACTCACTAAATCTTGCATTAACCCACGCATATAAAAATTAATGTTTTTGGTGAGTGCAGGGCCTTGAAAAATTTCTTCATCAGTTTTGTTGTTCATTGTTGATTTTGGAAAGCGAAATAGTGCATCGCCTGCCCCACTAGCGGCTAGTTCATTATTAGTTTGTACTTGTGTTTCATTAGCCTGGGTCGAAACTGAATTGTCTATAGTTGAACAGCCTGTTAATAGGGCGGCTACACAAGCTGCGGAGATCAAATTTTTCATCACATCACCTTAATAAGCGTTACGGTAAATCATGTTGTTTTTCATGCCAACTTTACGCTGTGTTGACATAATGTTAATGGGCAAATAATCAGTTGCTGCAGCCACTACACGCTGAGTTTTTAGCTCTATAATACGTGCATTAATAATGTAAAGGTCGGTTTGCTCTGCGTAAGTACCTGTTAAGTAGTAATAAGCGTTAAAATCTTTATTAAGCTCGTTAATATCTCTTGATAACATAACGTCGTAGCTTGACTGTAATTTAACAGATGGCATGGTTTTGTATTCAATAACATTTAAGCCTGCTTGTGTGCTTAAGGTAATTAAGCTTTCTTGAACTTGGTGACCGATAAAGTTGTCGCTGGGTATTAATTTTCCGCCCAACTGGGTTACAGGTAAAAAAGTACCTACGGCAAGGGGGTGGCTTGGTTCAATATTTTGTGCAGTAGAAAACAGCTTGTTAGCTAGCACCTTCATTCGCTGGTGGATCATCTCTTCATTGCTAGTGCTTGATACGTAGCTATCAGCTGTATTATTTTGCTTATTGTCTATAGAGTTATTGCTCCCCTGAGGTGACTGCGCACATGACAACAGTAAAAAACTACAAATAAATACGAGTAAACGGTGCATATTTTACCTCAATAACCTTTGTGCTGCTCAGCAGCGTTTCGATACGTTAAATTTAACTATTATTTACTTTTTGCATCAACTAGCAAACTTGTTCACCAAATATTGTGGTATTAACTTTGATGTTGATGCGATAACCGCTTTACTCTCGACATTAATTATTTTTGCATAAATCATAATGCCTTTATCATTTTTTCTGACGGTGCCTTTTAATATATAGCCAACATCTTCGTTATTTTGTATGTAGGCAATAGTATTGAGAAAGTCATTTTTTTCACTTGGTTCTGCATAAGTAAGGACATTTTCTGCCACCGGCAAGCCAATATTTTGGAGATCGGCAATAAATAGCTCTGCTAATTCTATGTTCAGCTTACTATCGCTAGCACTGTTTGGTAATACTGAAATAAAGGGGGGAACTGCAATAGATTTTACCACTGGGTTAACACTTAATTTGTCAAATATTACGTAGACCATTTGTTCAGTGTATTCCCCAAGGGATTGAAAGTTTGTGCCGGGCTGAAATAAGTGGCTTTTGAATTCATCTTTATTATCAGTGCTTTGATTGGATAGTTCCATTTCTTTACATTGATAAAAATCGCCTTCATCATTAACGCATAAACGCTTAACGTTACTGGTTTCGTCGTTATTACTAAAACCTAAATCAAAGCGACTAACTTGACTTAAAGAGCAGCCGGTTATCAATATTAATAACCCTATTGTTAACATATATTTTATTGACTTCATTAATTCAGCCCTACAAAAAACGCTATCTGATGATTAATACAAGCAATATTAAAGCCAATATAGTTAAAATATTTGATAAAGCTTATTACATACAAAAAAATGACCTCGTACAATGATATACATAACCTAAAATCTACAGGCCACTAACAAGTTGTTGGGTGCTAATCGCACTTTGAGATAGCGCTACGTTAGCGGGTAAAGGGTTATTACCCGCGAGTAAATAAATAACTTTTTTTCCGTTTTCTGCTAGTTCAATTGCGTGTTGGTAATTAATTAAAATAGTAGAAGGTATACTCTGCGGAAATTTGTCAGCGTCTCTGCGAATATATTCAATTAATTGTTCATTAACGGCTTCGTCGTAAATTACAGCATCTGCAAATTGCATTTCTCGGTGTGCAGCTAAGGTTAGTTTATCTGGCTCACCTGAAAGGGTATGAATAAATACTATCTCGCCTTTTGGTGGGGCAACACTGTTTTTTAAGCTATTAATGAGTAATTTCTCGGCAGGTTCTATATTTCCACTAAGTACCATTTTGCCAATTGTGCCGCGTAATGTTTCTTCCCAAAATGTACGACGATTACGTAAGCCTTTTATTCTAGCTTTTACATGCTCACGAAATTTAAACGAGAAGTCGGCAAGCTTTCCATATCCTGCGGGTAACATTTTTTCTATTTGCTCGCGTAACATACGTAATAAAATAGGTGCAGTGCCTGAACTAGACATAGCAATTATTATTGGAGTTCTGTCTATTATCGCTGGCGTGATATATCGACAAAGGGCAGGTTGGTCTACCACGTTTACCAGTATATTGGCTTTATGCGCTTCTTTAGCGACTTGTGTATTTATACTTTCTTGATCGGTAGCGGCAATAACTAGATTATATTGCATTAACAGGCCGGGCTGATAGTTATGTGCCAACCATACTAATTGATTACTTTTTATTAATCTTTCAACGCTTTCGTTTACGTGTGCAGACATAATAGTAATGGTATTTGTGGTTTTCAGTAATAATTCTATCTTTCTGGCGGCAACATCACCACCACCTATTACTAAAGCGTTAATATGGACAGCGTCTAAAAAAATGGGAAAATATTTCATTTGTTTAATTACTTATCTTAAAGCATTACGTAGTGGTGTATTAATGGAGAATACTATAACGTGAGAATTACGAACAGCAGATAAAATTATAATTAATGTTTAAAATATGAAAGGTAACCTGTACCGATAAAAGTCAGTAATGTTAAACTTATGCTAATTATATTATATAAAGCAGAGCCAAATAAATGCCTTGGATACAACTAAGAATTAGTGCTGATGAAGATACCGCTGAAAAATACAGTGATTGGTTAATGGCCAGTGGCTCACAAGCGGTTACTTTTATTGATGCCAAAGATACGCCTATTTACGAGCCTTTACCCGGCGACGAGGTTATTTACTGGCAAAATACGGTTGTGATGGGGCTTTACGACGCTAGCCATGATATGGACAAAGTAATTGCTTATTTACAATCAATTCATCCTGATAAAAAAGCAATGCGTTTTAAATTAGAGCAGCTAGAAGATAAAGATTGGGAACGAGAGTGGATGGATAACTTTCATCCAATGAAGTTTGGTGAGCGTTTATGGATTTGTCCAAGCTGGCGCGACGTGCCTGACCCAACAGCAGTTAATGTAATGTTAGATCCCGGTTTAGCCTTTGGTACGGGCACTCACCCAACTACTGCATTGTGTTTAACTTGGCTCGATAGCTTAAATTTAACAGGTAAAACTGTTGTCGATTTTGGTTGTGGTTCAGGAATTTTGTCATTGGCCGCATTAAAGTTAGGGGCAGAAAGAGTTATTGGTATTGATATAGATCCACAAGCATTGCAAGCAAGCAAAGCCAATGCAGAACGAAATGGGGTTGAAGATCGCTTGTCATTGTACTTACCAGCAGACCAACCGAGCATTCAAGCAGATGTTGTTGTTGCAAATATTTTAGCAGGTCCGTTGAGAGAGCTTGCGCCTGTTATTATGCAGTTTGTTGGAGAAAAAGGCTTGTTAGCTTTATCAGGTGTGTTGGAAAATCAGGCGCAAGAATTGCAAATACTCTATGGCCAGTGGTGTGAAATGGATAATATTGCTGTTCAAGAAGAGTGGGTACGTTTATCCGGTACACGAAAATAATAAAAAGTTGTGCAGATTTTAATACTTGTTTGGTTAAAATCTGCACACATCAATAGTTTGCAAAATGTCAATATCAAAATGATGAAAAAAAGCGTCATTTGTTCAATTTATATTCTTTTCAATTCAAATAAAAACGCGTAAACTTAGCGCCCTTTTGACTGGTAGCTCAAAAAAACAGCAATGAAAATAGGTTCATATTCATTAGCCAGTAAGGTGATGTTAGCGCCAATGGCAGGTATTACTGATCAACCTTTTCGAGAGCTTTGTTGTCGAATGGGGGCAGGGTTAGCCGTATCTGAAATGGTATTAGCAAACCCTAAGGTGTGGAAAACTGAAAAATCATTGCACCGAACACGCCATAGCGAGCTTGCCGGTATACGTTCGGTTCAAATTGCGGGGTCAGACCCACAAGAGCTAGCTTTTGCAGCAAAAGTTAATGTTAATGATGGCGCGCAAATTATTGACATTAATATGGGTTGCCCAGCGAAAAAGGTAAACAAGAAACTAGCAGGCTCTGCTTTATTAAAAGAGCCTTTGTTAGTGGAGCAGATTGTAAAGTCTGTTGTTGATGCTGTATCAGTACCAGTTACATTGAAAATTCGTACTGGTTGGTGTGAAAACACACGTAATGGCATAGAAATAGCAAAAATTGCTGAACACAATGGTATTCAATCATTAGTGGTACATGGCCGTACACGCAACGACTTTTATAAAGGCGATGCGGAATACGATACCATTAAAGCAATTAAACAAGCTGTTTCTATTCCTGTGGTTGCTAATGGAGACATTACTAGCCCTGAAAAAGCACAACGGGTACTTGAATTTACCAATGCTGATGCAGTGATGATCGGCCGAGGTGCTCAAGGCCAACCGTGGATATTTCGAGAAATTAATCATTTTTTGGAAACAGGGCAGCATAGCTTGCCACCTTCTATGGAAGAGAAGCGTTCAATAATAATTGAACATGTTAAAGGATTACATAATTTTTATGGTGACTTTATGGGCTTAAGATTTGCCCGTAAACACGTATCTTGGTACATGCAATTGCTTGAACCAGATAAAGAGTTTCGTTCTATTTTTAATGCATTAGAGTCAACAGAAGACCAACTAACAGCATTAACTAGGTATTTTGATAATTTAACTTAAGAAAGAGTCTGAACTATATGTTTGAACAAAATATTTCATCTCCATTTGTTACTGGTAATTTGCAAGCTCAAACTGAGGCTTCACCATTACGTACTCAAGCTAAAATCGCTATTAGCAACTACTTATCACAATTAAACGGTAATGATGTAGATGATATGTACGACCTTGTACTTTCTGAAATTGAAGCGCCAATGCTTGAAGAAGTAATGAAGTATACTCGAGGTAACCAAACTCGCGCAGCGAACTTACTAGGCATTAACCGTGGTACTTTACGTAAGAAATTAAAGAAATACGGTATGAACTAAAATTTTGCAGGTATTAAGTACCTGCAACGAAAAAGCACCCTAGGGTGCTTTTTTACTTATTAGGGTTCTAAGTTGACCAAATGGATAACTTTTCCCTGCAATTTATTCTAATACCAGTTTTAATAATAAGTGATCTACTTTATACGCAGAAGAAACAGTCAAATACAAGGCATTTATTTTCATAACTAGTTGCTCTAATTATTAAATAAACAGCGTCGTAGTTGATTGTTTTAGCTAGTAGAAGTGATCATATAGTTGGTGAAATTGGTATAAATATACATTAATTATAGGTAAGCAAAACGTAATGGATACCCCTCGCCCGATCAAACGTGCACTATTAAGTGTTTCTGATAAAACTGGTATTGTCGATTTCGCCCGCAGTCTTGCACAAAAAGGTGTAGATATTTTATCTACCGGAGGCACGGCTAAGTTACTTGCTGATAATGGCATTAAAGTAACAGAAGTGTCTGATCACACAGGTCATCCTGAAATTATGGATGGTCGCGTAAAAACACTTCATCCAAAAGTTCATGGTGGTATTTTAGCGCGCCGTGGTACTGACGAAGCTGTGATGCAAGAACATAACATTGATGCAATCGATATGGTTGTGGTTAATTTGTATCCATTTGCCAATACAGTAGCAAAAGAAGGTTGTACATTAACTGATGCTATTGAAAATATTGATATCGGCGGCCCAACAATGGTGCGAGCTGCTGCTAAAAATCATAAAGACGTTACTATTATAGTGAATGCGCATGATTATAACCGTGTACTTGCAGAAATGAATAATAATAATGAATCATTAAGCTACAGTACGCGTTTTGATCTGGCTATTGCTGCTTTCGAACATACAGCTGCTTACGATGGCATGATTGCAAACTACTTTGGTCAAATGTTACCTGCCTATGGTAGCGATAATTTAGCACCAAATTTTGAAAATAAAAACAAGTTCCCACGTACCGTAAATAGTCAGTTTATTAAGAAACAAGACTTACGTTACGGTGAAAACTCACATCAAGCCGCTGCTTTTTATGTAGAACAATCACCGGAAGAAGCATCAGTTTCTACGGCTAACCAAATGCAAGGAAAAGCACTTTCATATAACAATATTGCTGATACAGATGCAGCATTAGAATGTGTTAAAGAATTTGATGAACCTGCTTGTGTTATTGTTAAACATGCAAATCCTTGTGGAGTTGCCATTGGAGATAACATTCTAGCCGCCTATGAATTAGCTTACAAAACGGATCCTACTTCAGCGTTTGGTGGCATTATTGCTTTTAACCGTGAATTAGATGCAGATACTGCTGAAGCCATTGTTTCACGTCAATTTGTTGAAGTGATTATTGCACCAAGTATTTCAGATGCGGCAGCGCAAATTGTTGCAGCTAAACCGAATGTGCGTTTATTAGAATGTGGACAATGGCATACACAAACAACAGGCTTAGACTATAAGCGTGTTAATGGTGGTTTGTTAATACAAGATCGCGATCAAGGTAAAGTGGCAGAGAACGATTTAAAAGTTGTTACCAAACGCAAACCCACAACAGATGAAATGCGTGACTTACAATTTTGTTGGAAGGTAGCGAAATATGTAAAATCAAACGCAATTGTGTATGTAAAAAATAGCATGACTATTGGGGTAGGTGCTGGCCAGATGAGTCGCGTGTACTCAGCTAAAGTTGCTGGTATAAAAGCAGCAGATGAAAACCTTGAAGTTAAAGGCTCTGTTATGGCTTCAGATGCGTTCTTCCCATTTCGTGATGGATTAGACGCCGCAGCAGAAGCTGGGATTACTGCTGTAATTCAGCCAGGTGGTTCAATGAGGGATGATGAAGTAATAGCCGCAGCAGATGAGCATAATATTGCAATGGTATTTACTGGAATGCGTCATTTCCGCCATTAATTGGATAACAAAGCAGTTTACTTGAAAGAGTTAGCTGCTTTTTTTTAATCTATGGTAGTATTTATCGTTTAATGAATACTTTTTTGAGAAAACTATTCAGTTAATATAAATCCCCTTAACGATAAAAACATGGAAAAACTTATGAACTCAATAAAGAAAATTCTTAGTGTAAGTGTCTTGTCTACTACTTTATTACTAACGGGCTGCATGACTACTGACAACTCAGTAGAATTAGATAATGCAATTAGTAGTAATCACCGTTCAGCTGCCAACAAAGCTAGAGATGAATTCCGTCATCCGAAGCAAACCCTAGAGTTTTTTGGGTTTCAGCCAGATATGACAGTAGTTGAACTTACCCCAGGTGGTGGTTGGTATACCGAAATATTAGCACCAGCGCTAAAAGGCTCTGGTAACTTATATGGTGCACATTATCCAGATACTGGTGAAGATAATTACTACAGTAATTCACGTAAAAGCCTAGTAAAAATGCTGGCGAGTAACCCTATCTATAGTGAAGTAGTGCTGACTGACTTTGTTCCTAAAAAAGAAAGTGAATTAGCCCCTAAAGGTACTGCCGATTTGGTACTTACTTTCCGCAATCTACATAACTGGGGCGAAGAAGGTATGCAACAAATGTTTAAAGATGCATATACAGCGCTTAAAAGTGGTGGTGTATTAGGTGTAGTGGAGCATAGAATGCCTGCCAGTCAAAGTTGGAAAGAAAATATGAAATCTGGCTATGTACCTGAAGCTTTAGTTATAGACTATGCAAAAGCAGCAGGTTTTAAACTAGCTGCTAGCAGTGACATTAATGCTAACCCTAAAGATACAGCGGATCACCCAAGAGGCGTTTGGACTTTACCACCAAGTCTCGCGTTAAAGGAACAAGATAAAGAAAAGTATTTAGCGATAGGTGAAAGTGATCGCATGACGTTGAAGTTTGTAAAATAGAATCAATCTAGATCACGCGGTAATATTATTTATTGCGTGATCAGCTTTTAAATTTTAGGAAATTAGTTAATGAATGTTTTAGTTATTGGTAGTGGTGGACGTGAACACGCACTTGCATGGAAAGCTGCTCAGTCGAGTAATGTTATTAAAGTGTTTGTTGCCCCAGGTAATGCTGGCACCTTATCCGAACCAAAATTAGAAAATGTTGCAATTAGTGTTGGTGATACGGCTGCTTTAGTGGTTTTCGCCAAAAATAATAATGTTGGGCTTACTATTGTTGGGCCAGAGCAGCCATTAGTTGATGGTATTGTTGATGCATTTCAAAGTGAAGGGTTAATGATCTTTGGACCTAGTGCTAAGGCGGCTCAGCTTGAAGGCTCTAAAGCATTTACTAAAGATTTTTTAGCGCGTAATAAAATTCCTACAGGTTGGTATCAAAACTTTACCGAAATAGAACCCGCATTAGCTTATGTGCGTGAAAAAGGCGCACCAATTGTGGTCAAAGCCGATGGCTTAGCTGCAGGTAAAGGTGTTATTGTAGCGATGACATTAACTGAAGCTGAAGACGCTATTAAAGATATGTTAGCGGGTAATGCCTTTGGTGATGCAGGGCACCGCGTAGTGATTGAAGAGTTTTTAGATGGTGAGGAAGCAAGTTTTATTGTGATGGTTGATGGTAAAAATGTTTTACCTTTTGCCACCAGCCAAGATCATAAACGTGCTTACAACGGAGATAGAGGTCCTAATACCGGTGGAATGGGTGCATATTCACCAGCACCAGTAGTTACAGCAGAAATCCATCAACGCATAATGGAAGAAGTTATCTATCCAACAGTTAATGGCATGGCGAAAGAAAATGCGCCATATACAGGTTTCTTGTATGCCGGCCTAATGATAGACGCAGATGGAACACCTAAAGTTATTGAGTATAACTGTCGTTTTGGTGATCCAGAAACACAACCTATTATGATGCGCTTACAATCAGATATTGTTGAGCTGTGTCAGCTTGCATGTAATGGCAACTTGGACCAAGCAACAATTGAATTTGACGAACGTGCTGCAGTAGGTGTTGTTTTAGCTGCGGGTGGTTACCCTGCTGAGTATAGTAAAGGAGATATCATCAGTGGTTTATCAACAAATGACCTTGCTGATCGAAAAATTTTCCATGCAGGCACAGCGATAAAAGATGAGCAAGTGGTTACTGCCGGTGGGCGTGTTTTATGCGCTACAGCTTTAGGAACTAGTGTGACCGAAGCACAAAAAGCTGCTTATCAATTATTAAACCAAATCAGTTGGAAAGGGCTAGAATTTCGTACAGATATAGCTTATCGAGCGATTGAGCGTGAACAGCAAAGGTAAAAGATAAACACACCGAACTTATTGAAGATAAGTATTTGTTTAAAAAAGAGCCTTAATAATAATATTGTTAAGGCTCTTTTTAGTAATCGCTCTAAAGTAGCTGTAGTATGTCTGAAAGTTTATTAATGCTCTTTAGCCAACAGTTCTTTAGTGGTACCGCCTGCTATCGCGGCTTCAATAGCTGAACCTTCGTGTAAACCGGCTTCAATTGCAGAAGCAACAATTTTTCTGGCCTCTGTATCAGTACTATTATTTACAGCCATTTCTACAACTTCTTCACCTCTAGTCGGGAATAAATTAATTGCATCGTTAACAAATAACGAGACTTGCTCCGGCAGAGCTTTTATAGCACCAGAAAGAATTTCCAATACTTTATTTGGAAAAGAGCTTAAAGAGTTTTGTACTACAGAATCAGATAATAGAGGTTCAGTATTAATAGCAACATGAACGATCGCTTCAGTATTATCAGGGCTGTAGAGCATAGCAATATTAACAATCTCTTGGGCATAAGCGGGCTCAGCTTCAACAGCTAAAGCAACTAATTCAAGTGGATCTGCGATATTTTCTTTAAGTAATATTTCAAGAACTTCACAAGCTAATACAGGCTCAGCTCTCATAGCACCAGCGAGTATCTCCTTATAACGTTCAGGATACAGAGCTAATGAAGCATGTATAACAGAATCTACCTGTTCGGGATATCGGGCAAGAATAGCACTGACACTTTTCTCTAAAGAAATTTGTTGATTTACCTGTTGGCTTAATAACTGTGTAATTAACTTATCCTGTCTTTTATCCACGCTACCTTGCGCATAACAACATATATTTACTCCAACAAGTAGCAACAAAACAATTAATTTATTCATTATTATTGTTCTCACATCTTATATTGATGTTGCTTATTGTTGTGAATAGGAAACCTATCTGAGAATTAATATAAAGTATATTCACTCGTAAATCTCCTGTCTTTATATACAGAGGATCAATAAAGGATCCTAACTGTTAGGCTAATAAACTCGCGTTTAGTTCAATAACTGTCCAAACAAACAAAAAAGTGAAAAAAGATCTTGATCCTTTTGATGAAGTCGCTAGAATGCGCTCCACTTCTTCAGGGGAACTTGAGAAGGACGAAGTAATGGAAAATACGACGTTCACTTAAATAGGATGACCAAGTGAGAGTTTTAACAGGTTTACTAAGCGCTTTAGCTTCTTAAACGGTTAACTAAGGTTTAAAAATGTTTTGATAAATTTAAAAACTTTTTAAAAAACCTGTTGACATTAAAATTCAAATGCGTAGAATGCGCATCTCGCTTAAGGCAAGGCCTACAGCGATAAAGTTAAACGAATGAGCTTTAACTTTCCTTCCACTTCTTGTAAGTCGAAGAATTTCTTTAACAATTAGTTATCATGCAATTTGTGTGGGCACTCACATTGATGTTGATTTTACCAGCTACTTAGGTAGCAAAAACAGCGCAATGAAGAAGTCACACAAATAAGTATTAATTTTCTCTCCTTTTATTAGGAAAGAATAATTAGTACGTTTTATGTAGTTATTCACTTCGGTGAATAACACGACAGAATTCATTGAGCAGCGAGCCTTTACTTAGGTAGAGGAGCGCACAAACGATTTTTTAATTGAAGAGTTTGATCATGGCTCAGATTGAACGCTGGCGGCAGGCTTAACACATGCAAGTCGAGCGGTAACAGAGATAGCTTGCTATCTGCTGACGAGCGGCGGACGGGTGAGTAATGCTTGGGAATATGCCTTTAGGTGGGGGACAACAGTTGGAAACGACTGCTAATACCGCATAATGTCTACGGACCAAAGGAGGGGATGCTTCGGCACCTTTCGCCTTTAGATTAGCCCAAGTGAGATTAGCTAGATGGTAAGGTAAAGGCTTACCATGGCGACGATCTCTAGCTGGTTTGAGAGGATGATCAGCCACACTGGGACTGAGACACGGCCCAGACTCCTACGGGAGGCAGCAGTGGGGAATATTGCACAATGGGGGAAACCCTGATGCAGCCATGCCGCGTGTGTGAAGAAGGCCTTCGGGTTGTAAAGCACTTTCAGTTGTGAGGAAAGGTGTAAGGTTAATACCCTTGCACTGTGACGTTAGCAACAGAAGAAGCACCGGCTAACTCCGTGCCAGCAGCCGCGGTAATACGGAGGGTGCGAGCGTTAATCGGAATTACTGGGCGTAAAGCGTGCGTAGGCGGTTAATTAAGTCAGATGTGAAATCCCGGGGCTCAACCTCGGAACTGCATTTGAAACTGGTTAGCTAGAGTACTGTAGAGGGTGGTGGAATTTCCAGTGTAGCGGTGAAATGCGTAGAGATTGGAAGGAACATCAGTGGCGAAGGCGGCCACCTGGACAGATACTGACGCTGAGGCACGAAAGCGTGGGGAGCAAACAGGATTAGATACCCTGGTAGTCCACGCCGTAAACGATGTCAACTAGCTGTCTGTGGACTTGATCTGTGGGTAGCGTAGCTAACGCGCTAAGTTGACCGCCTGGGGAGTACGGCCGCAAGGTTAAAACTCAAATGAATTGACGGGGGCCCGCACAAGCGGTGGAGCATGTGGTTTAATTCGATGCAACGCGAAGAACCTTACCATCCCTTGACATCCACAGAAATTTCTAGAGATAGATTTGTGCCTTCGGGAACTGTGAGACAGGTGCTGCATGGCTGTCGTCAGCTCGTGTTGTGAAATGTTGGGTTAAGTCCCGCAACGAGCGCAACCCCTATCCTTATTTGCCAGCGAGTTAAGTCGGGAACTTTAAGGAGACTGCCGGTGATAAACCGGAGGAAGGTGGGGACGACGTCAAGTCATCATGGCCCTTACGGGATGGGCTACACACGTGCTACAATGGCGTATACAGAGTGCTGCAATACCGCGAGGTGGAGCGAATCACACAAAGTACGTCGTAGTCCGGATCGGAGTCTGCAACTCGACTCCGTGAAGTCGGAATCGCTAGTAATCGTAGATCAGAATGCTACGGTGAATACGTTCCCGGGCCTTGTACACACCGCCCGTCACACCATGGGAGTGGGTTGCAAAAGAAGTGGCTAGTTTAACCTTCGGGAGGACGGTCACCACTTTGTGATTCATGACTGGGGTGAAGTCGTAACAAGGTAACCCTAGGGGAACCTGGGGTTGGATCACCTCCTTATCTTGAAGTAAAACGGCTCAATGGAAATGCTTGCATTTCAGAGTGTCTACACAAATTGCAATGATAACTAAAGTAAAGAAGAAGTCCTAACATGTAAGCTTCGGGCAATTTATATAGGTCTGTAGCTCAGCTGGTTAGAGCGCACCCCTGATAAGGGTGAGGTCGGCAGTTCAAGTCTGCCCAGACCTACCAAATTACGCGAGATACTGCGTTGAATAAACACTCATGTGCGCGTTGCACACGTCGTATTTATTCGCCTTGTCTATCACGTAATTGAAGTTGCTTTAATAACATGTTACCCACTCTCTTTGAGTAAAAGAGGGGCTATAGCTCAGCTGGGAGAGCGCCTGCCTTGCACGCAGGAGGTCAGCAGTTCGATCCTGCTTAGCTCCACCACTTCTTCTAAAGGAAATAGAAACCAAACTTAAGGTATTCAGATGAATAGATTACGTTTGGTTTTTTAAACCACGGGTTAGGCGAATGCGTCCTAAAACGAACTCTTTAACAATTTGGAAAGCTGATATAAATACCGGTATTTATCAGGCAAATGGCGTGTCGCGCGCTCAAATGCATAATGATAACTACCCACAGCGAGTCAGATGATTTTATCGGTCATCGAACGAGCTGGTTAAGAGATAACTTGTTATCTGTTAACGAAAAATCTAATTCAAGTAACTCCATTATGACTACTTAGCAATAAGTACCATAACGAGTACGTGAAAATGTCAGACATACATTCAGTCTTGGTCTTGTCATCAAGACACCACAATAGGAAACTATTTGGGGTTGTATGGTTAAGTGACTAAGCGTATATGGTGGATGCCTTGGCAGTTAGAGGCGATGAAGGACGTGTTAATCTGCGAAAAGCTCAGTTAAGGTGATAAAAACCGTTACAGACTGAGATATCCGAATGGGGAAACCCACTTGCATAAGCAAGTATCTTTGCGTGAATACATAGCGTAAAGAGGCGAACCGGGAGAACTGAAACATCTAAGTACCCCGAGGAAAAGAAATCAACCGAGATTTCCTTAGTAGCGGCGAGCGAACGGGAATTAGCCCTTAAGTGGTTTGTAAATTAGTGGAATGCTCTGGAAAGGGCAGCGATACAGGGTGATAGCCCCGTACACGAAAATAAACTTATCATGAAATCGAGTAGGTCGGCACACGTGAAACGTTGACTGAACATGGGGGGACCATCCTCCAAGGCTAAATACTCCTAACTGACCGATAGTGAACCAGTACCGTGAGGGAAAGGCGAAAAGAACCCCTGTGAGGGGAGTGAAATAGAACCTGAAACCGTATACGTACAAGCAGTGGAAGCCCTTCGGGGTGACTGCGTACCTTTTGTATAATGGGTCAGCGACTTATATTTTGTAGCAAGGTTAACCGAATAGGGGAGCCGTAGCGAAAGCGAGTGTTAACTGCGCGTTTAGTTGCAAGGTATAGACCCGAAACCCGGCGATCTACCCATGGGCAGGTTGAAGGTTGAGTAACATCAACTGGAGGACCGAACACACGTATGTTGAAAAATGCGGTGATGACTTGTGGGTCGGAGTGAAAGGCTAATCAAGCCGGGAGATAGCTGGTTCTCCCCGAAATCTATTTAGGTAGAGCCTCGCACGAACACCATTGGGGGTAGAGCACTGTTAAGGCTAGGGGGTCATCCCGACTTACCAACCCTTTGCAAACTCCGAATACCAATGAGTGATATGCGGGAGACACACTGCGGGTGCTAACGTCCGTTGTGAAGAGGGAAACAACCCAGACCGCCAGCTAAGGTCCCAAAGTCATAGTTAAGTGGGAAACGATGTGGAAAGGCATAGACAGCTAGGAGGTTGGCTTAGAAGCAGCCATCCTTTAAAGAAAGCGTAATAGCTCACTAGTCGAGTCGGTCTGCGCGGAAGATGTAACGGGGCTAAACTATGCACCGAAGCTGCGGATTAGGACGTATCACTTAAGCTATTTAAGACTAACGTTTTTCTCATTGTTTTAGAGAAGAAAAACGGTCAAGCTCACCCGAACGTTGAGTTGGGAAGCGAAGTCAACAGATACCTTAAGGATACGTCCTAGTGGTAGGGGAGCGTTCTGTAAGCCGTTGAAGGTGAGTTGTAAAGCTTGCTGGAGGTATCAGAAGTGCGAATGCTGACATGAGTAACGATAAGGGGAGTGAAAAACTCCCCCGCCGAAAGACCAAGGTTTCCTGTCCCATGTTAATCAGGGCAGGGTAAGTCGGCCCCTAAGGCGAGACCGAAAGGTGTAGTCGATGGGAAACAGATTAATATTTCTGTACTTCTATATATTGCGAAGGAGGGACGGAGTAGGCTAGGTGAGCACGGCGTTGGTAGTCCGTGTGAAAGTATGTAGGCTGGAAACTTAGGTAAATCCGGGTATCCTTAAGGCTGAGATACGAGACGAGTGTCCAAGGACACGAAGTCATTGATGCCATGCTTCCAGGAAAAGCTTCTAAGCGTCAGATATATAGGAACCGTACCCCAAACCGACACAGGTGGTTAGGTAGAGAATACTAAGGCGCTTGAGAGAACTCGGGTGAAGGAACTAGGCAAAATAGTACCGTAACTTCGGGAGAAGGTACGCTCTCTAATGTGAAGCACTTGCTGCGTAAGCATCGGAGAGTCGAAGTAACCAGGTGGCTGGAACTGTTTATTAAAAACACAGCACTGTGCAAAATCGAAAGATGACGTATACGGTGTGACGCCTGCCCGGTGCCGGAAGGTTAATTGATTGGGTTAGCTTCGGCGAAGCTCATGATCGAAGCCCCGGTAAACGGCGGCCGTAACTATAACGGTCCTAAGGTAGCGAAATTCCTTGTCGGGTAAGTTCCGACCTGCACGAATGGCGTAATCATGGCCACACTGTCTCCACCCGAGACTCAGTGAAATTGAATTTGCGGTTAAGATGCCGTATACCCGCGGCTAGACGGAAAGACCCCGTGAACCTTTACTATAGCTTGACAGTGAACATTGCTCCTACATGTGTAGGATAGGTGGGAGGCTTTGAAACCGCGTCGCTAGATGCGGTGGAGCCAACCTTGAAATACCACCCTTGTATGCGTGATGTTCTAACCTAGGGCCCTTATCGGGCTTGGGGACACTGTCTGGTGGGTAGTTTGACTGGGGCGGTCTCCTCCTAAAGAGTAACGGAGGAGCACGAAGGTTGGCTAAGTATGGTCGGACATCATACGGTTAGTGCAATGGCATAAGCCAGCTTAACTGCGAGACAGACACGTCGAGCAGGTACGAAAGTAGGTCATAGTGATCCGGTGGTTCTGTATGGAAGGGCCATCGCTCAACGGATAAAAGGTACTCCGGGGATAACAGGCTGATACCGCCCAAGAGTTCATATCGACGGCGGTGTTTGGCACCTCGATGTCGGCTCATCACATCCTGGGGCTGAAGTCGGTCCCAAGGGTATGGCTGTTCGCCATTTAAAGTGGTACGCGAGCTGGGTTTAGAACGTCGTGAGACAGTTCGGTCCCTATCTGCCGTGGGCGTTTGAGAATTGAAGAGGGCTGCTCCTAGTACGAGAGGACCGGAGTGGACGAACCACTGGTGTTCGGGTTGTCATGCCAATGGCATTGCCCGGTAGCTACGTTCGGAACTGATAACCGCTGAAAGCATCTAAGCGGGAAGCAGGCTTTGAGATGAGTTCTCACTGGAGCTTTAAGCTCCCTAAAGGGTCGTTGGAGACTACAACGTTGATAGGTTGGGTGTGGAAGTGCTGCGAGGCATTGAGCTAACCAATACTAATTACCCGTGAGGCTTAACCATACAACACCCAAATAGTTTTGCGTGCTCGATAGAGACGTAAACGGGTTGTTTGTTTGACGAGTGCGATAAGCACAAATCACGTACTCAGTAGTGAGTTAGAGTGAATTAGATTGAATAACACGTATTTATAAAGCTTTCCGAATTAATTTGTAGATGGAGATACGTCGCTCCTAGCCATCCATGGCTTCGCGACATAAGTACATCCATGTACAAAACGTTTTTTGTCTAGCGACAATAGCACTGTGGTACCACCTGATCCCTTTCCGAACTCAGAAGTGAAACGCAGTAGCGCCGATGGTAGTGTGGGAGTTCCCATGTGAGAGTAGGACATTGCTAGACTTCTCTTTAAAAAAGCCCGATTCGAAAGAGTCGGGCTTTTTGCTTTGTGTGAAACGCAGTAGCGGCGGATGGTATAGCGTGTGGGTGTTCTTCTTTTTATGTGAGAGTAGGACTTGCTAGATTTCTCTTTAGGTCGCTCCTTGCCATCCATGCACGTCAAAAGCCCGATCCGAAAGAATCGGGCTTTTTGCTTTGTGGGAGGTGGACACTACCAAACTGCCATTTATACTAATTTGGATTAACCTTCTTTAAAGTTAGTAGTTATGTAATGACATTGCAAAGTGAGCCAGTTAAAAGACCTGTAAGACATTTTATGGCTACTTTTCTAGGCTAATTAGCAAGTTGTCAATTAAGCGAGCTTTACCGCAGTGTGCGGCTGCTAGTATCACCAATTCGGTGTCTTTCTTTTGTGCTGGCTGTAGAGTTTTTGCTTGGCAGATATGGATATAATCAGTTTTTAATCCTGCTTTATTCATTTGCTCTTCAGCTTGCTTAGCTAAATTAATATAATCAGAGCTTGTTTTTATTTGTTCAGCTAACCAGCGTATGTTTATGCTTAAAGCTGGTGCTATTTCTTTATCAATGTCACTTAAGTAACTGTTACGAGAACTTAGCGCAAGACCATTTTGTTCTCTTACTGTTTCAACAGGAATTATCGATATCGGCATGGAGAGGTCTTCAACCATAGTTTTAATAACTTGCAATTGTTGATAATCTTTTAAACCAAAGCATGCAACGTCTGGTTGAACGATGTTGAAAAGTTTACAAACTACTGTAGCTACCCCTCGAAAGTGTCCTGGTCTACTCTGACTACAATACCCTTGTGAAACGCTAGGTACTTCAATATAACTTTGTTGACTAAGCCCTTTTGGGTAAATGGTTGATGGCGATGGAGTAAAAAGTAAATTTGTACCAGCTTGTTTGAGTTTTTCTTGGTCGTTTGCCATGGTTCTTGGATAGTTATCAATATCTTCGCTTTCACCAAACTGCATTGGGTTTACGAAAATACTGGCAACTATTCTATCTGCATTTTTTTGAGCCGCGTTGATCAATGCTATATGGCCTGCGTGTAAGTTACCCATAGTAGGAACAAAAGCAACGGTTAAGCCTTGCTTGCGCCAATTACTAATTTGCTGACGTACTTCAGCTATTTCGCTCGTTGTTTTCATTTTTTATCACTAATTAAAAATGTGTTCATTACCAGGAAAGTTACCATTACTTACCTCACTTATATAAAGCTCTACGGCTTTTTTAATATCACCCGTATCGATTAGAAAGTTACGTGAAAACTTAGGCATGTAGCTACAAGATATTCCTAATGCGTCGTGCATTACTAAAATTTGCCCATCTGTTTCTTTACCAGCTCCAATACCAATAGTTGGTATTGATACCGCTTCAGAGATAGCCTTACCTAATTTAGAGGGAATACATTCTAATACTAACAGCTGGGCACCAGCTTCTTCTAGTAGTCTAGCATGAGCGATCATTTCATCCGCCTGGCTTTTTTCACGCCCCTGCACTTTAAAGCCACCGAATACATTAACAGACTGAGGTGTTAAACCGAGGTGAGCGCAGACAGGTATTCCACGCTCCACTAGTCCTTTTATAGTATCTACTAACCATTCACCGCCTTCTAGCTTTACCATGCTAGCACCAGCTTGCATTAGCTTAGCTGCATTGCTGTATGCCTGCTCTTTAGTTGCGTAACTCATAAAGGGCATGTCGCTGATAATTAATGTTTTAGTAACACCTCGATTGACACACTGCGTGTGATAAACCATGTGCTCAATATTTACTGGCAAAGTGTCTTCTTGGCCTTGCAAGACCATGCCAAGTGAGTCACCGATAAGTATTGCATGTATGCCTGCTTGATCAAATATTTTTGCGAAACTTGCATCATATGCGGTAATGGTTGAAATTTTATCACCATCTTGTTTCATTTTTCGTAATGTTGCAGTTGTTATCTTTTTCATCACACTTCCACTAGTTTCAGATCAAGTATTGAGTTCATAGGGGCTAAATTATAGGGCATGTTAACCTGTTATTGTAACTGAGTGAAATCAATCGCGCAGCTTGCTATGTACGTTAAGACCATTAATATCGATTATGCTCGCAAGTAATGAGATTGATGTGCCATCAGGTAATTTAAGATCAGGAGCTATCTCAACTAAAGGAATTAAAACAAATTCTCTTAAATGTAAACCATAATGCGGAACAGTAAGCCTCTCATTATTAATGGTTTGTTCGCCAAATAAAAGGATATCGAGATCAATAATTCGTGCACCCCAGTGTTCACCTTTACGTTCTCGACCTGCATTTTTTTCTATAGTTTGAAGATGTTCAAGTAATTGCAATGGCGTTAATTGAGTTTCAAGAGCTACCACTGCATTCATATAATCAGGTTGGTCTTGCGGCCCCATGGGGCGACTAAAATAAAGTGAAGAAACTGCATTAAGTTTACTTTGTTTGATGTTTTCAAGCGCAGTTATCGCATTACTAATTTGTAGCTTCGGGTTCGATAAGTTACTACCTAGACCAATATAAACCAGTGCCATAATGTTACTCTGATGTACCTGTTGCGGGATTACTTTGTTTAGGCTTACGCTTTTTGCGAAGTGAGCGCTTAGCACCAGTAGGTTTAGGTAAAGACTTAACCATGAGTTGCTGTGTGTCATAGTTGCTATCTTGAAAGTCAGTCCACCATTGTGCAAGCTTTGTTAGTTCTGGTTTGTCTTGTTCAATAACAGAACGGAGTAACAAGAAGTCGTAACCTGCTCTAAACTTTATGTGTTCGAGTGTTTTAAACGCTTTTTTACCTTCACGGCGTTCTAGCTTCTCTTGAAGTATCCAAATGTCTTTCATCACAGCTTGAAAACGTTTAGGGATTGCTATGCTTCGTTGTTGTTCAGACATCACTTCATGGTAAGCGGCAAAGAATGCATCTTGTGCTGAAAGGGGCGCTGTTGACTTTAATTGTAGTATTTGTTTTTGTAATGGGTACCAAAGCAACGCAGCAAATATAAATGCAGGAGTTACGCGTTTGTCGCTATTTATTCGCGTGTCTGTATTTGCTAACGAAGTAGTAATAAATGTAGACAAGTAGGGAAACTCATTAACCTCAAGAGCTTGGTCTACAGTTGGGAAAAAATAAGCAAAAAGCTGATACTCACGTAACTGTTTAAAATTGACTAAGGCTTTACCTGATAAAAATAGTTTATTGAACTCTTCAAACATTCGCGCAGGAGGGATATTTGCAAGAAGTGGCGCTAAAGTTTTAATTGGCTTTTCGGTTTCAGCGCTAATTTTCATATCAAGTTTGGTTGCAAACCGTATTGCTCTTAGCATTCTTACAGGGTCTTCTCGGTAACGAGTTTCAGGATCACCAATTAAACGAATCTTACGATCGTTGATATCTGAAATACCGTTGGCAAAGTCATGAACAGTGAAATCTTTAGCACTGTAATAGAGGGCGTTTATGGTGAAGTCTCTACGTTCTGCGTCATCTTCGATTGAACCATAAATATTATCACGTAATAGCATGCCATCTTCATTTTGTTTTGATGTTTTTTGACATTGCTGCTGCTTTTCTGTCGCGCTGTCATGATGGCCTCTGAATGTGGCAACTTCAATAACATCTCGACCAAACACAATATGTGCTAAACGAAAGCGGCGGCCGATGAGTCGGCAGTTTCGAAATAAATGTTTAATCTGTTCGGGAGTAGCATTGGTTGCTATATCAAAATCTTTTGGTGTAATGCCAAGTAAAATATCACGAACACCACCACCCACTAAATAAGCATCAAAGCCGGCACTATTTAGGCGATGCAATACTTTAAGGGCATTAGTACTGATAAATTTACGAGAAACTGGATGCTGATCGCGGGTTAACACATTAAGAGTATTACTACCCTTGGAGCTTTTTGTATTGCTATTTGCGAACATTTTTTTACACAGATTGATGACTTTTTTAATAATGTTACCCTTGACAGACACTGTTTTATTGCCGCGCAATAATATACTAGTCGGATAAAAAAGAGAATGGAAAAACGGCAATTAATATGCTGACAGTACTATTTTATCTGATTTAGGCACTCTGTTTATTTCCCAATGATAAATGGCCCATTCAATGATTTGTAATACACTTGCATTTATCAAGTTACTTTCTGGTTTTTGACCAAGAAAGTTAAGTGCAGCAATTAACGAAGCTTGTGGTGACGAAGTATCTATAGCGGGTGCATTATTTTGTTTACTTAATTTGTATCCTGCATTAGTAACCGCCAAAGGAACATGTCCATAAAATGGAGGTTTTTTAGCTAATGTTTGAAACAATGTAAGTTGTCTCATCGTCGGCTCAAGTAAATCACAACCCCTTATTACATGAGTGATTTTTTGGTATATGTCATCACTAACTACAGCTAATTGGTAGGCAAATAGTCCATCTTTACGATGAATAACAAAGTCTTCTTCAGCTAGTGCTTTATTACCTTTAACTTTACCTTGAATAATATCAGTAAAGTAATAATTAGGGTGGGAATTTAGTAATCTTATTGCTGAATTTTTTTCAGCACAATTTAGTTGCCGACAATGTCCTTGATATATTCCCCCTTGGGCTTTTATTTTTGCACGAGTGCACTGGCAATAATAGCAACAATGGCTTTTGTGGAGGTTGTTGAGTAAGGCGAGGTAGCGTTCACTTTGCTTACTTTGATAAAGCACAGACTCATCCCAATATAAGCCATAGGCTTCAAGTGTTTTGAGAATTTTTCCACTTGCACCTGCTAATTCCCTTGGTGGATCAATATCCTCAATACGAACTAACCAAGTACCGTTATTTTTGCGTGCGTCTAAAAAGCTTGCTAGCGCAGTTACCAAAGAGCCGAAATGAAGTAATCCTGATGGGGAAGGAGCAAAGCGACCTCGATATAAATTACCGGGTCGCTCAGTTAGAGGGGTATACATTTAAGTTGATGACTTAACTTAACCAGCCATTTGGCGTTCTTTTATTTCAGCTAATGTTTTACATTCTATACAAAGATCAGCTGTTGGACGCGCTTCTAAACGGCGAATACCAATTTCAATTCCACAAGAGTTACAGAAACCAAAATCATCATCTTCAATAAGTTGTAATGTTTTTTCGATCTTTTTAATGAGTTTACGTTCACGATCTCTGGTACGTAATTCTAAACTGAATTCTTCTTCTTGCGCTGCACGATCTACAGGATCAGGAAAGTTTGCTGCCTCATCTTGCATATGCGATACAGTGCGATCGACTTCTTCACGTAATTGTATACGCCAAGCGTCAAGAATCTTTTTAAAATGCTCTAACTGTGCAGAGCCCATGTATTCTTCGTCAGGTTTTTCAACGTAAGGTTCAACGCCGGCTAATGCCAAAATACCCAAAGCTTTTTTGTTTGGCATGCTAATTCTCCTAATACTCACTAAATCAAAGGGCTGGTTATATAAATACCCATTGACTGCATGTGCCAATTATCCAATAGACCAAATTTATCAAGTCTATATTGTGCTACAGTAAATAGAAATCAAGTAAACATTGAAAATATAATTTCTTTTTAAATCAAATCAATACCTTAGCGAGAAAGATGGAGAGAAGACTTAAATGCGTTTATCTGTAAGCCTGCTCTTTTACAAGCTTTTACAGGTAAGGTCAATCTTTATCTTTAAAATCAGTAATTAGTTTCAGTGATAATTACAGGTAGTATTTGCTTCAACACTACTTCAAAATCTCCACCTAAATGTGTGAAGCTTGCCTTAATCGCTAGTAATTCAACACCCTTATACTTTGCTTGTGCTAATAGTTTAGCATATTCAGGATCAATATAGTCTGCAGCTTTAACTGAGTCAATTCCAGAGTGCAGTACAGCAAATATCAATACTGCTCTATGGCCTTGCTCAACTACCTCTATTAATTCTCTTAGGTGCTTTTGTCCTCTGCCAGTAACAGCGTCTGGAAAATAGCCCATATCTCCTTCTAATAAGGTTACAGACTTAACTTCTATGTAAGTGTCAGGTTGATTGTTAAACTTTAATAGTATGTCGATACGACTATTTTCAGTACCGTATTTAACTTCACGTTGTAATGAATTAAAACCTGTTAGTTCTGTAATAGTATTATTATGTAGTGCTTCTTCAACTAATTGATTCGCACGTATTGTGTTCACGCAAATGTAATGATTATTTTTAGTATGAGTAAGTTCCCAACTGAAAGGGTATTTACGTTTAGGATTATCTGAGGTGCTATACCAAACTGTATCATCAGGTTCAGCACACCCTGTCATAGCGCCAGTATTAGCACAGTGAATTGTGGTAGCAGTGCCGTCTTCGAGTATTACATCTGCTAGAAAACGTTTGTAACGCTTAATTAATGTTGCTTTTTTTAATTTAGGTGTATATTTCAAGGGGATTATTCTATTAATAAATATGGCTTCATAATAAATTAACTCTAGAACAAAAGTCATGCTAGTTGAGAATATATATTGTCTATTGTTAATATGGTAAAATTTTTGCAAAAATAGTGCTTAATTAACGCTATTACACATTTAATATGAAGGAATCTTTATCTATGTCTTCAGTGACTAATATCTTTTTAACGGCCAACAAGTCAGTATCGCAGTGGCAAAGTGATAATCTTTTACAAATTATTGATGACGACATCTATATTTACCTTGATGACAACGACTTATTTCCATTGCAAAGCATTCAAAAAGCGGGTCGCAGCATTGAGAAGATGGGAGTTAAAAATGCACATTTGCAAGGTGATTCATGGAAAGCAGACTCTCAATGGGCATTTGCTCTAGGTTTTACTTGTGTTGATAAGCTAACTAATATTGAGTTTAACGGCGATGAAGACGTTGTAAGCAAGTTAAATGATAAGTTGGCTGTATATGCTTGGTCGCGCGATCTAACGAATCAAACGCCTAGCCAGCTAACACCATTGCTACTTGCTGAAAAAGCACAAAAATATATTACTACTCAAGCGCCAGAATATGTGAAAACACATGTTATTAGTGGTGAGGCTCTGTCTGAACAAGGTTGGACAGGCGTATATAATGTTGGTAAAGGTAGTGTTAATCCTCCGTGTATTATTGAAATTGACTATAACCCAACAGGTGACGACCAAGCAGCAGTTACAGCGTGCTTAGTCGGTAAAGGTATTACCTTCGATAGTGGCGGATACAGCTTAAAGTCTAATGAGGGCATGTTTCATATGAAATGTGATATGGGCGGGGCTGCAGTTGTTGCGGGTGCATTAGCGCTTGCAATACGTCAAGGGCTAAAGAGCCGCGTGAAACTTATTCTATGTTGTGCAGAAAACATGGTAAGTAATAATGCCTATAAATTAGGAGATATCTTAACTTATAAGAATGGTGTTACCTGTGAAGTAGCAAATACAGATGCCGAAGGACGAATTGTACTTGCTGATGGTTTGCTAATGGCAAGTGAAAACTCTCCTACACTCATTATTGACGCGGCTACATTAACAGGGGCTGCTGTAGCAGCAACTGGTGGTGACTATACTGCACTATTTTCACTTGATCAGCAGGCTGCTGATCAAGCTAAAAAGGCTGCTACTAGTGAAAATGAACCTTTATGGCAACTGCCTTTAGCTAAATGGCATCAAGATAAGTGTCCATCAGCATTTGCAAATACTGCGAATAGCCGCCCTATTCCTGGCGGTGGACCTGGTGGCGCAAGTAATGCTGCGGGCTTTCTGTCTCGGTTTGTGGATGGTAAGGGCTGGTTGCATTTCGACTTAGCTGCAGCTTATAACGGCAGTGCTAATGCACAGTGGGGAGCGGGGGCAACTGGCCTTAGTATTGCCACTATTGCCAATCTTTTACTTTCACAGTAAAACAACTTTATAAAGTTTAGAAGCGGTAACGTGATTACCGCTTTTTTTTATCGCTAATAAAGCTATCTAGCCATTTACGGGCATTTTCAATATCACTGAACATGTGAAACGTTAATTTGTGGCTTTGATAAATTCGGCGTAATTGCAGTTGCTGAATATCACCAGTATTGCTGTCTAAGATAACGCTGGCATTTGCTATCATTCCTCGTTTGATGCGATATTTTGTTAATTCCATCAAAGCGATTTCAGCATCAGGTGTAAATACACGATTACCATAAAAAGTGGCTAAAAGCCCCCAAGGGTTATTATTAAATAACTCACATGCATTATACATATCTTGAACATATTGCTGTGTAACTTTAATATCAAAGTTACCTTTAGCATCCACAATCAACATGTTTTCACTGTGCTCTATTGTATATTGGTCGTACTCCGCTAATTTCATTTTTCAATCCGTTGCTAGGCAAGAGATTAGTGGTATCAGCTTTTTTGCACTTTGCCAAGTAAGCAGGTTTTTATTAATTTGCAAGTCAAAAAAGCCAGATGACGTATTTATTCGTATAAAGTTACACTTTATTTGCAGTTATCTCCTTGTAGAAAGTCATTTTTGCTATGATAGCTACTACATTAATTGGCGTTATAAATTAGTACATCTTTATTTATGATCACAAAATTACCTATTGATTCGATAAAAGTAGAGTTTATCTCCTCACTTGCTAAAACTAATACTTTGCTTTTATCTGCACAGCCGGGGGCAGGCAAGTCTACCCGTGTTCCCTTGTGGTTATTAACACAAAATTTCAAAGGTAAAATATATTTAGTGCAGCCACGTCGCCTAGCGGCTAAAAGTATTGCTTATTATTTGGCAAAAGAGTGTGGTGAAGAGGTTGGTCAAAGGGTCGGTTATCGCTTAAAAGATGAAGTATGTGTGAGTAAAAACACTTTACTCGAAGTGATAACAGAGGGCATTTTAATTCAGATTATTCAACATGATCCAGAGCTGCTCACTACAGCGATGGTTGTTATGGATGAATTTCATGAACGCTCATTACAAATGGATATTGCTTTTGCGTTGTTACGTGATGTTCAATCAGGATTGAATGACGAGCTAAAGTTGCTGTTAATGTCGGCAACTTTAGCAAGTAATCAACTAATGACTCACTTACCTGATGCTGCCTACTTAAGTTGTGAAGGACGAAGTTACCCTATAACCGTTGATTATCAGCCAGTTAAAAACATTAAGTTGTGGCGTCAGCACGCATTAGGTTGCATTGAAAATGCAGTAAAAAACTTTCAAGGCTCTATTTTAGTGTTTCTTCCTGGTAGCAGTGATATTCGCTATATTTATAACCAACTTCAAACTCGCTTATCGGCAGATGTTGAGCTATGCCCTTTATATGGTTCATTATCGTTAGCAGCTCAGAAAAAAGCGATTAGGCCCTCCGCGCAAGGTTTGCGAAAAATAGTGCTAGCCACAAACATTGCAGAAACTAGCTTAACCATTGAAGGAATTACACTGGTTATAGACACTGGTTTAGAAAAAGTAGCATGTTTTGATGATAATACCTTAACTAATCATTTACAGCTGAGAACTATTGCCAAAGCTTCGGCAATACAACGAGCAGGTAGAGCAGGTCGTTTATCTAAAGGGCACTGTATTCGCTTATATAGTGAGGAAGATTTTTCTCGTCGACCACAAGAGGCCCCTCTTGCTATTAAACAAGCAGATATTCTTGTGCTATTAATTGAAGCTGCACGTTGGGGAGTGAAGTCACTTAATCAGCTACCTTTACTTGACTTTCCAAGTGAGCATGCAGCAGATAAAGGTTGGCAGCATCTAGTTAATTTAAAAATTGTAGATCGAGAACATCGTTTAACTGAGCATGGAGATAAAGTTAGTCAGCTCAGTTGTCACCCACGTTATGGGCATATGATTTTAATAGCCTCACAGCTAGAACAACAACATAATTGCTTTGGTTTAGCCCAGTTAGCGTGCTTATTAGCAGCTCTATTAGAGCAGCATGACACTTTGTCTTCATCACAGCCTCTACAAAGTGGTAATATTGTTAATCGAGTGGAATACTTTATTCAAGAGCAGGCACGTAAGGATGTTAATACACCTCAACTTAAGCGTTTACAGGCGCAAGTTAACCGTTTGATTAAAGCTGCAAAAGTGAATAAGGCAAACGAGTTGCCGTTAAAGTTTTGTGGAGAATTATTAGCAATAGCATATCCAGAACGTATAGCAAAGAAGCGAGAGCAAGACGGTGAGTTTCTTGCGGCATACGGGAAAGGCTTAATAGTTGAACCGCATGACTCATTAGCACAAGCACCATTTATTGTCGCGGCTGAAATTGTAAAAAACAACCGAGGCTTGTCAGTTAAAACAGCTGCACAAGCTGATATAAATACATTGCTTACATGGAAGGTTGTTACTCATAATAAGCAGATATATGTTCATTATAGTAATAAAAAACAAGCGATTGAAGCATTAGCGCAAAAACGAATAGGCGCAATAGTACTTGAAGAAAAAAAATTAAATGAACGGTTAAGCTCAGCTGAAATAATAGCCGTATGGCAACAGCAGTTAATAAAAAATGGCATTGAATGGCTAAATTGGCAAGTGAAAGATTTACAACTTTTAATGCGTTGGCGTTGGCTTAATCGTTGTAATAAACAACTTAACTTGCCTGATGTCTCAGTGAAAGGGCTTTTAGATCAACTCTCATTGTGGTTTTTGCCATTTCTTGACGGAGTCCTTTCTAAAACCCAGCTTGATAAGTTGAATTTATCAGAGCAATTGTTAACGTTATTAGACTACCAGCAGCAGCAAATCTTGAATAAATTGGCCCCTACACATTTTATCAGTGCTACAGGTCGTCGTTGTGTTATTCGTTATTCAATTGATAAAAACCCAACAGTATCATTGCCGATGCAAGATCTTTATGGGATGAACGAAGGTCCTAGAATTGGCGGGACCAATGCAAACACCTCGGTAGCGCTTGTTTTAGAAATGTTGTCTCCAGCACAGCGGCCCATACAAGTAACACAAGATTTAAGTGGTTTTTGGCAGTCAAGCTACAAAGAGGTGCAAAAAGACATGAAAGCTAATTATCCCAAGCATTATTGGCCAGATGATCCTGCAAATGCAGTTGCTACAACTAAAACTAAAAAACATATATTGAAGTAATAAATGAGCAAGAAATCAGAAGCAAAAACAGTGAAGAAAACTGAAGATAAATCGAGTGTTGAAGGCAAGCAAAAAGCAGGTGTTTCATGGCGTAAAGTCATTATTTTTTTAGTTAAGCTAGCCATTGTATTTTTGACGCTGTTAGCGGCTTATACTTTATACCTCGATAGTAAAGTAGTTGCCAAGTTTGAGGGGCAACGCTGGCAAGTGCCAGTACAAGTATTTGGTAAAGTTGAGCGCTTTAAACAAGGGGACTCAATTGATTTATCTCATATTAGTGAGTCGCTATTGATCAATGGTTATCAGCGGGTCAACTCGCCTAAAAAGTCAGGTGAATTTTCACTTAGCCAAAGTCGTATCATTATATTTCGGCGCCCGTTTGATTTTGGTAGCGGTGTTACTACAGCCGATTTAATTACTATTGATGTTATAAATCAAGAGGTTAAGTCGGTTTATGTTGACAACAAAGAAGTGAGTGATATCGCGTTAGAGCCCATTTTACTCGATAGAATTATTCCTGAGAATAAAGAAGATCGGGTATTGGTGCCGCTTCAGTCTGTGCCAGAGTTATTACTTGATACCTTATTGTTAGTAGAGGATCGTGACTTTTATTTTCACTCTGGGATTTCGCCAATGGGTATATTACGTGCAGCAGTTAGTAACTTTAAAGCAGGTCGCACGGTTCAGGGCGGAAGTACCTTAACGCAGCAGTTAGTAAAAAACATGTACTTAACCCGAGATAAAACGATAACACGCAAAATTAATGAAGCTATTATGGCGTTGTTACTAGAGTACAGATACAGTAAAGATCAATTATTAGAAGCTTATATCAACGAAGTATACTTAGGGCAGCATTATGCAAATGGAATTTATGGTTTTGGTTTAGCGGCAGAATTTTATTTTGGTAAAAATATTGCTCAGCTCAGTTATGGTCAAATGGCAACGCTAATTGGTGTTATCAAAGGGCCAAGCTATTACGACCCATGGCGACATGAAAAACGCACACGGCAACGCCGAGACCTTGTGCTTAGATTAATGTTTGAACATCAACTGCTAACTAAAGCGGAGTTTCTTGAAGCTGTTAACGGACCTTTAGCGATAAGAAAACAACGACGCTTAACTAAAAATACGCTTAAATATCCTGCTTATTTACAACTAGTTAAACGAGAATTGTCTGAGATTTTATTTGCAAATGAACAGCAATCTGGTATCCGTGTTTTTACCAGTTTTTCCCACTACACTCAACAGTTATTAGAAAATACAGTTAAAGAAGAATTAGATAAGTTCGATACAAAAAACAACCAAGCACTGCAAGCTGCAATGATAGTAACCGATATCGAAAATGGTGAAATTAAAGCATTACTAGGCGCTAAAGAACCTGGTTTTGCTGGCTTCAACCGAGCGTTGAATGCAACTCGACCTATAGGCTCGCTCATCAAACCTGCTATTTATTTATCGGCATTAGAGCGTTATCAACAATATAATTTAGCCACAATATTAGAAGATAAACCGTTAACAGTTGCGATTGATGGCGAAGAAACATGGCAACCTAAAAACTATGACGGTAAATATAACGATAAAGTGTCTTTACTCAGTAGTTTGGTGCGCTCATTAAATGTACCTTCGGTTAATTTAGGTATGGAATTAGGCTTAAATAATGTTGCTAAAGCTATTCATTTACTTGGCTACCCTGATGACATTGTTATGCGTCCATCAATGCTTTTAGGCTCACTGAATATGTCCCCGTATCAAGTGAATCAATTCTATTTGCCTATTGCTCGTAATGGATTTTTTATTAAAGGACACGCTATTGAAAAAATCGTGTCTGCTCAAGGTGAAACAATCTGGCAATTTGAAGCTCAAGAAGCCCAATATATTTCATCACAAGCAAGTTATTTGTTGAACTACGCGCTACAGCAAGTAACTAAAGAGGGGACAGCAAAATCATTATCTTGGCGGTTAAATGGCCAAGTAACGGCAGGTAAAACAGGCACGACTAATGATCAACGAGACTCTTGGTATGTCGGCTTTGATCAAAAAACGTTGGTGACCACATGGATAGGAAACGATGACAATAAAGCGACTAAACTCACAGGAAGCAGCGGCGCTTTAGTTCTGTATGCTAACTTTATTAAAAAGTATGGTGTTAATTCAATAGAGCATCAACTGCCAGCTGGTGTTAGCTTAACTGAATTTGAAGATGCAACTGGCTATGCTGTAGCACAGTCGTGCCCTAATACTTCAAAGTTGCCAGCCATTACTGCGGGTATTGCACTTCAATATAACTGCACTGAGATAAAATTAGACAATACACCAATTAAAAAGAAATCATGGTTTGAAAAACTATTCGGAAATTAAGTAATATAATCTTATATTTAGCGGTAATAAGGTAAATAAACTGTTTTTTCTTCAGGCATTTGTTTGTATTACAATCATTTGTTAGCTATATTAACCTTACATTTGCAAGGGACTTTGCTCGTGTTACTTTCAACTAAAGGACAAAATAAGTTCGGGTTGGTGAACAAATGAAACAAAGATTAAGCTTTGCGTACTTTACGTTACTCAGTGACAACATTGTTGAAGTCGTTGTAGATGAGGGTGTTGAAATGTCACTTGAAATGGTGGAAGAGTGCCATCAGTTTATTGAAAAATACTGCCCTGACGATTTTGCTTTACTGGTAAATCGCGTTAATCAATACGATTATAGTTATGAAGCAAAGTTAACCTTAGCTTCATATGCTAATTTAAAGGCCATCGCTTTTGTTTATTATACGCCTGATGGTAAAGAAACTATCAATAAGCTTTCAAAAGCACGTTCACACGATGATTGGAATATGAAGACTTTTGCGGGATTGAATATGGGATGGCCAGATGCGTTTGATTGGTTGCAACAAGAGTTATTAGTGGTTTGTGAAAAATAAAAAGCACCTATAAAGCACCTATAAAGTACAGGTGCTTTAACTGAGGTTGTTTATTTTAAATTATAACTTTGCAAAGCAACGGTCTGCAGCAGCAAGGGTCGTGTCAATAATATCATCAGTATGGGCTGTTGATAAAAAGCCTGCTTCAAATGCCGAAGGCGCTAAATTTACACCCTCTTCTAACATGTAATGGAAAAACTTTTTGAACATTTCGCTATCGCATTGTGTAGCTTGTTCGTAAGTTGTAACACTCTCTTCATCAGTAAAAAAGAAACCAAACATAGCACCAACATAGTTAATCGATAGTGCAATGCCATTGCGATCTGCTGCGGCTTTAAGCCCCATAGCTAATTTTTCTGTGGCATCAGCTAATTGTTGATGTTTATCACCTATGCTTAATTCTGATAACGCGGCTAACCCAGCAGCCATCGCTATTGGATTACCTGAAAGGGTACCTGCCTGATATACAGGACCAACAGGAGCAATAAAATCCATAATTTCTTTTTTACCACCAAAAGCGCCTACTGGCATGCCGCCACCAATTACTTTACCTAAAGTCGTTAAGTCAGGTTTTACATTATAATGAGCTTGAGCACCACCTAAGGCTACTCGAAAGCCTGTCATAACTTCATCAAAAATAAGGACACTATTATACTGATCACAGATCTTACGTAACCCTTGTAAAAAGCCGTCAACCGGCGGTATACAATTCATGTTGCCCGCAACTGGTTCTACAATAATACAGGCTATTTCATCACCGAGCTGCGCAAAAATTTCTTCTACTTCTGCTAGGTTGTTAAAACTTACTGTGAGAGTATGTTTAGCAAAATCTGCAGGAATGCCGGGAGAGTTAGGCACGCCCAGAGTTAATGCGCCAGAACCGGCTTTTACCAGTAACGAGTCTGCATGACCATGATAACAACCCTCAAACTTTAAAATTTTGTCACGACCAGTAAAGCCTCTTGCTAATCGAATAGCGCTCATCGTTGCTTCAGTACCTGAGCTAACCATTCGTAGCTTTTCCATAGAAGGAACTAACTGCTTTACCTTTTCAGCCATCGTTATTTCAAGTTCTGTAGGGGCGCCAAAACTAAGACCATTTTGAGCTGTTTTAATGACAGCCTCTAAAATAGCAGGGTGATTATGACCTAAGATCATAGGACCCCATGAACCAACATAATCAATATAAGCTTTATCATCAGCATCATAAATATACGCACCTTCAGCGCGTTTAATAAAGCATGGCGTTCCACCTACACCATTGAATGCGCGAACAGGAGAGTTTACGCCTCCAGGAATAATATCTTGAGCGTGATTAAATAACTGTTGTGAATTTTGCATTATTAACACCTGTTTTAACTTTTATTGGTAAACCATGTTACTGGCTTTTCGTATTGAGTTAGCTTGTCTTCAACGCCTAGGGTTAGTGCAAATAAGGCCATTCGCACGAGTACACCATTTTGGGCTTGTCTAAAGATAGCTAAATTATCTAATTCGTTTAAGTCTACGTCTAATTCGTTTGCTTCGGGACGAGAGTCGCGAGGAAGAGGGTGCATTATTACTGTATGTTGCTGGCAATATTGCTGGTAAAGCTCTCTGTTAAGGCTAAAGTGACCACGGTAAAGGTCTGCCTCATCTTGGCTTGGGAAGCGCTCTTGTTGAATGCGGGTTTGATAAATAACATCGCACGTTAGGTTGCCTTCAAGCTTATCGGTAATAGTCACTTTATGGCCAGCATTGGTTAATGTTGAAATAACATTATCTGGCATTTGTAATGCATTTGGCGAGATCATAGTGACTTCAAGATTGTTATATAAACTTAGTAGTTTTGATAGTGAATGTACGGTTCTACCGTGCTTTAAATCACCCATTAATACAATATGAAGTCCGTCTAATGACTTGCCAAAGGGCAGCATTTCAGACTGAATAGTAAAGAGGTCAAGTAACGCTTGTGTTGGATGTTCGTTAGCACCGTCCCCTCCGTTAATCACAGGAACACTGCTGCCTTGAGCGAATTCTGACACTGAATGCATTTTTGGATGTCTCATCGCAATAACATCTGAGTAACCACTTATTACACGCGCTGTATCAAATAATGATTCACCTTTGCTTAATGATGAGTTTTCTTCACCAACGATTTCTCTTACAAAACCACCCAGTAAATTAAAGGCAGCACCAAAGCTAACACGTGTACGTGTGCTAGGTTCAAAAAAGAGATTGTTTAAAATGGCGCCATTAAGTACATGACAAGTTTTTTGGCGCATGGCGTAAGGTGCCATGTGTGAAGAAACGGTCAAAATCTTTGAAATTGATTCACGATCAAACTGTGAAACAGAAAGAATATGGCTTCCCTCGAAGGTCATCATAAAATTGCCCGCCTAAATTTGCTATGGTAATTATTTCGGCGTGAATATAGCATAAATTTAGTTGCTTTAGCATTAATTATCTAGGACTAAGTATCTCGAAGCCATTATTTAGGTTCAGCGAATAACACCCCTCAAAAAGGCTTGAGATAAACTAGAATAACAACAGCAAATAGTAGTATTACCGGTATTTCATTGAATAGTCTGTAGAAGCGTCCTGAGCGAGTGTTTTTATCGTCTTGAAAGTCTTTTAGTAGCTTAAAGCAATAGCCGTGATATATCACTAATAATGTTACTAGGGTGATTTTCAAATGAAGCCAATGTGCTTGTGCAAACCAATCATAACCATATTGTGCAATTAACCAAATACCAAAAGTAATGGTTAATAAAGCAAAGGGCGTTACAAAGTACAACAAGCGCTTTTCCATGCCTTTAAAATGCTCTTTAATGACTTGGTTATCTGTTTCTGCATGATTAACAAATAAACGTGGTAAATAAAAAATACCTGCAAACCATGCCACCATAAAACATACATGTAATGCTTTTAGCCAAAGAATAGCCATTAATTTGTTTTTCCTTCTATTAAATAATAACGAATTTGCTCAAACATCAATACGCCAACGATATTGTCTTTATTTGTGTCATACAAATAAACCCCACCTTCACGTGTATCTTTTAATAAAGCGTAAGCTTGTGCAAGTGAAACTTGATAGGATAATGGTTTTAATTGATGTTGTTTAACTATTGGCGGACTGTCACTCAATGCTGCATGTTGTGGCAGCAATAAAGTGAAAGTTGCATCAGGCGGGTTACTTTTTACGATAACGAAATTATCAGCAGGTGCATTGTTGATAGTCTCAATATAACTTGAATCATTACTTGGCGAAATAATAGTAAGTGACTCATGCATTACCCCCATGGCACCAATACGTTGTAAAGACTTTTCAATAGGAGGATGACGATATATTAACCCTTGTACTTCAAGTTGCATAACGAGAACAGAGCGGTTGCCAAAGAGTTGACCAGAAGTAAGCGAAGCTGTAGTTATTACTACCATAGCTGGGACAATAATCTCCAGTTGGTTAGACAATTCAACTACCGCAATTAATGCAGCCAATGGAGCGTTGAGTGTAGCGGCCATAAATCCTGCCATCCCCATTAGTGCATAATCCGTTAATAGCGCATCCTGCATAAATAGTTGGTTTGACATAGCGGCCACACAAACTCCTGAAATTGCACCAATACTAACGATTGGGCCAATAATGCCACCTGGAATGCCTAAACCAAGTGCAACAATCGACATCACAAACTTAGCAACTACCAAGCCAAGTAATAATTGATACTGAACATTACTATCTATGGCAAAAGCAATTGCTGTGATATCTGTACCCATGGCATGAGGAATTATTGCGCCTAAAGCACCCGTAATAATTGCAGCAGTAAGAAAACGCGACACTATATGGTATTGAGATGAGTGCTTTATAATCAAAGTTAAATAACGGTTAAAAGTAAATGCAATAACACCTAATAATAAACCAAGCACTATCACCAATGGGTAGTCAGCAACATTAATCGCAATTTTACTAAAGTACTCAAATTTGTGTGAAGGACCAAAAACATGGCTGGTGATCACCGAGCCTATTATTGAAGCAATCATTACAGGAATAAACACATGCACTTTATATTCGCGCATAATAACTTCCATAACAAAAATTACTGCGGCTAACGGGGTATTGAAGGTCGCAGAAATACCCGCAGCAATTCCGCAGGCGCATAACGTACGAATTGCGTTATGAGGTAACTTTAAGTAACTACCAATAAAGCTACTGCAAGCAGCACCTAAATGCACAGCAGGTCCTTCGCGACCAACTGAAAAGCCTGAAGCTAAGGACAGTACAGAGCCAACAAATTGATTCAACGTATTACGCACTGGAATGACACCATGAGCGACTTTTAGGCGGTGTAATACAAACGGGATCCCTGTTCTTAGATATTCAAAACCAGTGACTTTCGCGAACAGTAAAATAAGTAATGCACCAATTATTGGTAAATGAAAACGACTTAGCACATCTAAACTGGTATAATCTTCTTTTTGCGGTAAATACCATTGCTGTATGAAATCAATACTGGCGGTGAAAAGTATAATTAAACCGGCGGACGCGATACCACCAATTGCCGCTAGCAAACATAATTGCCAAGACGTTTTTGGCAATGCTAAATGTTTTTTAAGCGAGTAAAGTGGCATCATTGTGGATAGGTTAGCTAGTTAGCCTGTTATTATTTATTAATTTATCATAATACTTTTCAAATGAGTTGGTTAGCAAAAATAAATTTTAATGTTGTTATTAATAAGTTAGGCACTTTTCGCTCAGCGATTTTGCTATTGTTGTTGATCATAACTTGCCTTTTCTGTGGTTACCGTATGGGTAATTTTTTTCATGGCTATCAAATTCAAACCATTAACCAACAAAATATTCGCCTTGATAATTTATACGAACAGCAAGTACAGCAAGTAAAACAAATACATACCCTAGAAGTTGAATTAGAAGTTGAACGCATGGCGAGTATGCGTTCACAACAATTGCTCAAAGAAATTGAAAAGGAACATTTCAAGGTAAAAAAAGAATTAGCCTTTTATGAAAAGGTAATGGCACCTGAAAAACAAGTAGATGGTGTAGTGGTTGATAGCATTACTGTTATGGCAACTGAAAGTTCAAATCACTTTCGTTTTCAGGTGGTTTTAGTGCAGCAACAAGTACGCAGACGTTACGCTAAAGGCTATATTGATCTCGTATTTGAGGGAAGTTTAGATAATAATCCAGATAAAATTTCATTAGATACAGTGTCTAACATAACGAAAAAAATGTTGTCGTTTAGTTTTCAATATTTTCAGATAATAGAAGGTGAGTTTACTTTACCTGAGGGTTTTACACCTGAAAAAGTAAACTTAGTGACCAGTTTAAACAAAACATCATGGCAAGATTTCCGTCGAGTTGAGCAAAGTTATGTTTGGCTAGACATTATTAAAAAATAACTTTCGCTCTTAATGACTAATACTTGATTAAATTGGTCAAGTTTAAGATAATCAACATCTCGATTTGTCTAGTAAGTAGAGTTTTATGTCAACCCCTGAATTACCAATTAAATTTTCTGATGCCGCCGCAAGTAAAGTACATGCATTAATCACGGAAGAAGAGAATCCAAACCTTAAGTTACGCGTTTACGTAACAGGTGGCGGCTGCTCGGGATTTCAATACGGATTCACCTTTGATGAAAAAGTTAACGAAGGTGATATGACTATCGAAAAGAAAGGCGTTACTATGGTGGTCGATCCTATGAGCATACAATACCTTGTTGATGGCGAGGTTGATTATGTCGAAGGGCTCGAAGGCAGCCGTTTTCTTGTTAGCAACCCTAATGCATCAAGTACCTGTGGATGTGGTTCTTCTTTTACCATCTAATTAATTTTTAAAAACCGGCATCAGCCGGTTTTTTTTACATAATATTTTAATAACTTTAAAGGATGGATTGTGCTAATAACCTGCAATAATTGCACTTGTTAGCTTGAATAGATCCAGCGCGATAACAATTTTTATTTTAGGAAAGTTGATGACAAAATTCGGAAAAGGGCAAAAGTGGTTAGCTCAGCGCCCCTATATTATAGCGATTGCGATTACAGTACTATTAATTCTCTGGATGCTATCGGGAACAATGCAACCACAAGAAAACCCAACCGATGATAAAACGAATGAAGTGATTGTCCCTAAAGTACAAGTTGAAACGTTATATGCTGAACCGATAAGCGATAGCGTTGAGCTTTATGGAAGAACTGAGCCTAATAGAATTACCACAATCAAAGCTGAAATTTCAGGAAAAGTTGATCAAGTATTAGCACCGCGAGGTGCCTTTGTTAAACAAGGCGATATTCTTGTTAAACTCGACCTTTCTGATTTAATAGCTCAGCGAGACAAGAATATTGCGCTGCTCAAACAACGAGAAATTGAATATCAAGGAGCAGAAAAATTGGCCGCCAATGGCTTTCAAGGTCAAGCTCAGTTGAGCAGTGCGCAAGCCAATTTAATGTCGGTGAAAGCAGAAATTAAGAATATTGAATTAAACATTGATCGCACCGTGATCAGAGCGCCATATTCAGGTGTGCTTAATCAGCGTTATGTTGAACAAGGTGATTATGTAAAAAGTGGTGATCAAATTGCCATGATTGCCGATTTAAACCCATTAATCATTCGTGCTTATGTTACTGAAAATCAGGTGGCCAAAATTGCTGTTGGTCAAAAAGCTGATGTGCGAATTTTAAATCAAACTAAGGTGTCGGGTGTAGTGCGTTATATCGCTAGTGTTGCTGAAGCTCAAACGAATACCTTTAAAATAGAAATTAGTATTAACAATACTGAAGATAATTTACTAGCAGGCTTAAGTAGCGAGGTTAATATCTCGTTAGCACAGGTACCCGCAATTAAACTATCACCAGCGCTACTTGCTTTAGATGAGAAAGGTAATATTGGTGTGAAAACGGTAGAAAATAATTCGGTAATATTTACTGAAATTAATATAGTTAAAAGCGAAAATGATGGTATTTGGTTAAGCGGATTAGGTGAACAAGCCACTATAATTACACTGGGTCAAGGCTTTGTTAGAGCAGGTGATAAAGTAGAATCTGTAATCGCAACAAGTAGTAAGTAACGGAGTAGTTATGTTAGCCATGATCGATGCCGCTATAGCGAGAACGCGTTCTGTATTAATGATTTTTGCTCTCTTACTTATTGCAGGCGCAGTAACCTACGCTAATATTGCGAAGGAGTCTAATCCAGATATCACCATTCCTATTATTTATGTCTCTATGGTTCATGATGGCATATCCCCAGAAGATGCTGAACGAATGCTTGTTCGGCCGATGGAAAAAGAGCTCAAATCTTTAGCTGGTATAAAAGAAATGAAGTCTAGTGCCAGTGAAGGTCATGCATCAGTGACCATTGAGTTCTTGGCGGGCTTAGATCCTAAAGAAGCACTAGCCGATGTGCGCGACAAGGTGACTTTGGCAAAAGCAAAGCTACCATCAGAATCAGAAGAGCCGGTAGTTAACGAAGTGACTATGGCCAATCAGGTGCCAGCAGTAACCGTAATTTTATCAGGCCCAGTAACAGAGCGAGGCTTACTTACTTTAGCACGAGATCTAAAAGATAAAATTGAAAGCATGCAAGAAGTGCTTGAAGTAGATATTGGCGGTGACCGCGAAGATATGGTTGAAATTCTTGTTGATCCACTTTTAATGGAAAGCTACGGATTAGATCAAGGGGATATTTTTAACTTAGTCTCGCGTAATAATCGTTTAGTACCGGCTGGTACTATGGACACAGGTAAAGGGCGCTTTGCAGTAAAAGTTCCATCCGTCTTTGAAACAGTACAAGACTTATTGGAGTTACCGATAAAAGTAGAAGGTGATCGAGTTATTACCTTCCAAGATGTCTCTAAAGTTCGTCGCGCATACAAAGATCCAACAAGCTTTGCGCGTTTAAATGGTGAACGTTCTATTTCATTAGAAGTAAAAAAACGTTCGGGTGAAAATATCATTCATACCGTTGACAACGTTAAAGCGCTAATCGCTCAAGAGCAGAATCGCTGGCCCAACCAGGTTATGGTTGATTACGTTGGTGATCAGTCAGTTGATGTTAAAGATACCCTATCAGATCTTCAAAACAATGTTTTTTCAGCCGTTTTATTGGTCGTTATTGTCGTGATTGCTGCCTTAGGCACACGAACGGCTATGTTAGTTGGCTTTGCTATTCCTGGTGCTTTTCTAACTGGAATTTTAGTATTAGCCATTGCCGGTTTAACCGTTAATATTGTTGTATTATTTGGTTTGATAATGGCTGTAGGAATGTTAGTTGATGGCGCAATCGTAGTTACTGAGTTTGCTGATCGCGAAATGAGTGAAGGTAAAACAAAAAAGGTAGCATATAGTCATGCAGCTAAACGAATGGCATGGCCGATTATTGCCTCAACAGCAACTACACTTGCTGCATTTGCTCCCTTAATGTTTTGGCCAGGAATGATGGGGGAGTTTATGAAGTACTTACCCATCACGTTAATTGCAGTGTTAACTGCTTCCTTAGCTATGGCTTTAATTTTTGTTCCAGCATTAGGAACTGTGTTTGGCAAGTCACGCGAAATTAGCAAGGCTGAAAAAGCGCAAGTATTACAGGCAGAAGAAGGCGATGTTACTCATTTATCCGGTATTACTGGAAAATATGTCGCATTATTACAAAAAGCGATCACACATCCTTGGAAAATAATTGGTAACACAGTCGTTATTGCAATTACCGTCATGTGGCTTTATGGGGCCTCAGGTCTTGGCGTTGTATTTTTCCCAGAAATAGAGCCCAATAGTGCAACTATGGTAGTGCGTTCACATGGTGATTTATCAGTTAAAGAGAAAGACGCGATAATGCATGATATTGAACGGCGTATACTCGATATGGACGAAATTGAAACCCTCTATACGAGAACTGGTGGCAATGACATTATTGGGACATTTCAAGTTAACTTTATTAACTGGAAATATAGACGCACTGCGAATGATATAATCGCTGATATTCATCACAAAACAGATGACTTAGCGGGCGTAGAAATCGAGGTACGTAAAAACGAAGATGGACCACAAAGTGGTAAAGATTTAGTCATAGAACTAAGCTCACGCTTTCCCGATAAACTTGATCATGCGGTAAAGACGATTCGAGAAACTTTGATATTAAGTGGAAAATTTACTGACTTAGAAGATACTTCGCCGAAACCAGGTATAGAGTGGCAGCTTAAAGTAGACAGAACCTTAGCTGCAACGTATGGTGCTGATGCAGCTCTTGTTGGCTCAAGCGTACAAATGGTTACTAATGGCCTGAAACTTGGCGAATATCGTCCTGATGATGTTGACGATGAGCTTGATATCAGGGTGCGCTTTCCTGAAGAAAAACGCAACATTGGTCGTTTAGACAGCTTACGATTAAAAACACCAGAAGGGTTAGTTCCGTTAAGTAGCTTTGTTGAACGTAAAGCTGCGCATAAAGTTGACACTATACGCCGAGTTGATGGTAAGCGTGTCGTTACGATTCAAGCGAACTTAATTAGTGGTGCTCAACTGGTTAAAGAGCTACCACTCTTACAAGCTAAATTCCCAGAACTTGGTATTGATCCGACTGTTGAAATATCACTAAAAGGGCAAAATGAAGATCAGCAAGAATCACAGGCGTTTCTTGTGAATGCATTTGGTGTTGCACTATTTGTAATGGCCATTATTTTGGTGACACAATTTAATAGCTTTTACCAAGCGTTTTTAATTTTAAGCGCGGTAGTCTTCTCAACTGTCGGTGTATTCTTGGCATTATTATTATTACAAAAACCGTTTGGTATAGTAATGGGGGGAATTGGTGTCATTTCGCTTGCAGGTATTGTTGTAAACAATAATATTGTGTTAATTGATACGTATAATATGCTCAAAAAAGAGGGATGTAATACGGTTGATGCCATATTAAGAACAGGCGCACAACGTTTAAGGCCTGTAATGCTAACGACTATTACTACCATTTTAGGCTTGTTGCCTATGGTGCTACAAGTCAACTTAGACTTTTTTAACCGCTCGATTGTTTGGGGAGCACCCTCAACACAGTGGTGGACACAACTTGCAACAGCTGTTGCGGGTGGATTAGCCTTCGCAACTGTATTAACCTTAGTGCTAACGCCTTGCTTACTAATGGTTAGAGATAGGGCAAGTAAGGCTGGGTAACAGCCTAACCTTCAGTAAGTAAAAATTCGATGATTTTGTTCATGTCTAGATCAAAGTCATCGGCTCTAACACCTTTAATAATAAAGTCTTTTTCTTTTGATAAATCTATATTTTTAGCAGCAACATAATGATTATGCTTAGCGCTGTAAAAAGCTTTAACCTTTGGTTTAGTTGGATCGTCTAAATTTCTTTTTTCAACAATGGCGAGTTTGTTAGAGCCAAGTTCAACCAAAGAACCAACGGGAAATACACCCATACAGTTAATAAACAAATTTACGAGTCGTTTATCTAAATGTCCACTTTCCCCCAAGCTTCTTAAAATACTAAAAGCTTTCATGTGGCTATAACCTTCTTTGTAACAACGGTGAGCTGTTAAAGCGTCGAAAATATCACAAATTGAAATCATACGGCCATAAGTTGATATGTCACTCCCTTTAACATTAAAGGGATAGCCATTACCATCTAACTTCTCATGATGTAGTGCGGCAACTTCCAAACTAATAGGAGAAATACCAGGAGTATTTTTTATGATGTCTATTGAATGATTAACGTGAGTTTTCATTATGGTAAACTCTTGTTCAGAGAGTTTTCCTGGCTTATCGAGCACCTCTTCAGGGATCATTATTTTACCAACATCATGTAAAAACGCTCCTACTGCTAGCTGCTGAATTATTTCTTTTTTTATTCTTAAAAATCGAGCGAAAATAGTGATTAATACCGAAACTGATACCGAGTGCTCAAGTAAATACTCATCTTTTTTACGAATATTAATTACACAAGCAAGCGCATCTGGGTTTTTGAATATTGCATCGATAGTATTATCGGTAACATTATGAATAGGTTCGATATCGAGAGGCTTTCCTGCAAAAGCATCATCGAATACTTGGCGTTGAATTCGTTTTGATTCATTGAATAGCTTTTTGGCTTTATCTATTTCAAATACATCGGGTGATTCTGGCAATACGGGTGTAAAATCTTCATCAAGACTAAACACCTCAGAGTTACTTTGTGCTGTTGGGGATTTTTTAAGGGTTTTATCAGTATCTATAATGATACTCTCAACGCCTTTTGCGATAAGGTTTTTAATAACCAAGTCATTTTTTATGTGCCCAGCTTGATTGAGCTTATAGTTGCCTTGCTGCTTAACTATAGCTACAACATAATGCCCTGCGCGTAATTCTGAGATGTTAATTTCTGACTGCATTCGTTGTGAAGGCCTTTTTACATGTTAGTTATACGTAATATTGACTGCTAACTACTAACTTCGAGAAGTTACCTTTTTGTGTAAGTATAGCTGTTCATCAGCTTTTTTGAGTAATTGATCCATGGTTAAGACTCCATCACTTGCTGCAGCTCCACAACTTATTGTTATTTCTAGTTTTTCATTCTTATATGGCATCGGGTTATTGATAAAAAACTCGCATAATCTTTTACTTGCTAACTTGGCTTCTTGATATGTTTGGCTGGCTAATACCACAACAAATTCATCACCGGCATAGCGAAAACATTTATCATTTTCACGGATAAGCTCTTGCAGCTGTGTTGCTACATAGGAAAGCACTTTATCTCCGCAGTCATGTCCATAAGTATCATTAATTATTTTAAATTTATTACAATCAATAAAGAGCACTGAAAACGGTACTTGATAGCGGCGTTGTCTTATTAATTCTTCTTCGATGCACTTTTCCATTAAACGGCGGTTAGCAATACCTGTCAATCTGTCATAATGAGCCATGTATTCAAGTTGTTCTCGAATTAATACATTCGATAAACATAAACTTATTTTTACGCCTAGTTGTTCTAAATGAAATGTACCTAGATCATCAGTAAAACGATCTGCTCTAGTGTCGGTAAATAATAAACTGGCGAAGAACTGTCCTTCAAGGGTTACTGGTACTAAAGCAATAGAGCCTGCTTTATCACGTAAGTGTTGAGGTACAATACCACTAACTAAATAGGTGTCATTGGTTAAAAAGGGTAAGTTATTATGATGAAAGCTTTGTAATTTTTTTACACTAATATGTTTAGTATTTTGCTGGTGCCACTTGGATTGTGTTTTACTATTCAACAAGTAACTAATAGGCGTAGGGTCTGCTAATAAAAGAAAAATATCGGTTAATTGGAAAGATGTTTTTACTAAATCAAGTAACTTTTTTAATAACTCTTGACTAGACTGGCAGCTGAGTATTTCAGTTTCAATCGTAAACAACTTACGCGATATATCTTCATTTGCTTTAGAGTTAGCAATTAGTTGCTCTAGTTGAGACATTTTTTCTCGCTGTATTTGAGTTACTAAATTTCATTTTGAGTGTTTGGCTAATTAAGTCAAGTGGTATTTTATATCTGAAAATGGTCACTTATTTCAAGCCACACAATGAAGAGATGTAATGTGATACTGTTGGTATTAAATTTGCTTCTCAAAATAAAGTATCAAAGAAAAGCTTTATGTTGCCGATATCATATCTAGGCAGACTTATTAATTTAAATTAATCACTAATAATTGAAGGTATTATGTTGAGTTTACGAACAATAGCATGTGTGCTGTTTATAGCAGGCGGATTGAGCACCAATGTTAGTGCTCAACAACTAGAGGCGGTACAAATTTATTCAGATAACCAATTGCTTGATTTAATTAAAGAAAATAAGCATTTAAGCCAAGTGGTTATTGATGAGTGTCAGCTAGTTGATGATATTAAAGCACGAGCGATTAAATCAGAAATGCCCTCTTATCAATTTCTGTGGGGTGATATGCTTGCCTATGGCGTTTGTGTAAAAAAAGATGTTGAATTAGGTCTTTATTATATGCAGTTATCGGCAGATCAAGGTTTGCCCGAAGGGCTTGAGCAAATGGGGCGCTATTATCATATTGGTAAATTTATGCAGCCAGATTTACGTAAGGCAATTATTTACCTGAAAGAAGCGGCAATTCTAAACAACCTTAAGGCACAAATTCGCCTAGCTGAAATTTATAATCGCGGTGAAGGTAGCCCTTTAGATTATCCAGAATTATATTCGCTTCTTCATCATTCACTCACCGATGATAAAAAAACGCATCAAAAGATTACTATGCTACTTAGTCAACTAGCTGAAAAGTTACCAGAACGGGTAGTAGACGCAGCTAAAAAAGGGAAATATTAAATACTTCTACAGAACAATAAAATTAAGATGGTTTTAACGGTCTGGTCATGTGCAAGAGCGATTGTATGCATGGCCTAAAGCCGCTGGAACAACTGCATGTAAACTCGCATTTTAAGGTGGTTTGGGTATATACTTAGCCCATTCATTAACTAATGTAAGTAAATCATCATTAAAGACCCACATTTAAAACGCGAAGCGGCGAAATATGACCAACCTGTAGCAAGTAGAGAGTTATTACTTTCTATTATTGAGCAGGCGCATACCCCTATAACCTTCAAAGCAATTGCACAGATACTAAAGTATAGCGAAGACTACCAGCTTGTTGGTATAAAGCGTCGATTGCGTGCAATGGAAAATGCGGGGCAGATCATTTTCAATAAATTCAAGCAATATGCTATTGCGCCAAAAAACCATTTGCTTACTGGTAAGGTTATTGGTCATCGAGATGGCTTTGGTTTCTTTGAACCAGATGTAGCGTCAGGTGAGAAAAAAGGCAAAGACTTTTATATTTCATCGCATGAAATGCAACGGGTGATACATGGCGATATAGTTGAAGCCATATTGGTTGATCGTAGTGATCGAAAGGGTCGCCAAGAGATAAAGATTATTGATGTAATACAGCCTCGTAAGGCTGGTATTGTGGGCCGTTTTTATGTGGAGCATAATATTGCTTATGTCGTACCTGATGATGTGCGTATTAAGCAAGATATTTTAATTAACCCAGATGAAAAACTTGGTGCCCGCCATGGACAAATGGTAGTAGTAGAAATTATTCAACGCCCCGCTAAAAGAGCTAACGCTGTTGGTAAAGTAATTGAAGTACTTGGTGAGCACATGGCGCCAGGAATGGAGATTCAAATTGCACTACGTGAACATGACTTGCCCTACCAATGGTCAACAGAAGTTGAAGCCGAAGTTGCTAAAATACCCGATGAAGTAGAAGAGCAAGTTAAAGCACATCGAACAGACTTAAGAGACTTGCCATTAGTTACTATTGATGGCGAAGATGCTAGAGATTTTGACGATGCGGTATATTGCAAACCCACTGATGCCGGTGGTTGGCGATTATGGGTTGCCATTGCTGATGTCAGTTATTATGTAAGAGTAGGAACCGCGCTTGATGACGAAGCAATAGCGCGTGGAAACTCTGTATATTTTCCAAGCCAAGTTATTCCAATGCTGCCAGAAAAATTGTCAAACGGTTTATGTTCGTTAAACCCTGATGTTGACCGTTTGTGTATGGTGTGTGAAATGGAGATTAATGCGAGCGGAAAACTTATTAGCAGTGAGTTCTACTCTGCAGTTATGCGTTCAAAAGCTCGATTTACTTACACGAAGGTTGCTGCAATACTTGAAGGTGACGAGGCACTATCTGCACAGTATCAACCTTTGGTTGGCGATCTAAAGAACCTTTATCAAATGTACTTAGTATTAATGACAGCGCGAATTGAGCGAGGTGCCATAGCATTTGAAACCGAAGAGTCTAAATTTATATTTAATGCAGATCGTAAAATAGCGTCTATTGAGCCACTTATTCGAAACGATGCTCACAAGATTATTGAAGAATGTATGATCTTAGCAAATGTAGCAACGGCAGAATTTGTAGAACAAAATAAAGTACCTGGTCTATATAGGGTTCATGATAAACCAAGCGAAGAAAAGTTTAATACCTTTGCTACCTATCTTGCCGAGCTTGGTTTACAAATGCCGCGAAGTAACAGTGAGGATGGATCACCTGAACCACAAGATTACTGTAATATTTTAGCAAAAATTCAAGGTCGTCCGGATCAAGAGCTTATCCAAACAATGTTATTACGCTCTATGAGACAAGCCGTTTATCAAAGTGATAATATTGGCCACTTTGGACTTGCTTTAACCTCGTATAGCCACTTTACGTCACCTATACGACGTTATCCAGACTTAGTTATTCATCGAGTTATTAAAGCCATTTTAGAGCAAAAGCAAGCGAGTAAGGCTAACCAAGGTTTTCATCAATACTCTCAAGAGACTGTTGATGAACTGGGTGATCACTGTTCAATGACTGAACGACGTGCTGATGATGCGTCTCGAGATGTTTCAGATTGGTTAAAGTGCGAATTCATGCTTGATCATGTTGGAGATACATTTAGCGGTGTTATTTCAACAGTTACAAATTTTGGTTTATTTGTGCGTTTAGCAAACTTGCATATCGAGGGGTTAATTCATATTACTTCGCTAGGACATGACTATTATCATTTTGATGATGTAAGAATGTGTTTAAGTGGTGAAAAAACCGGGGTTAAATATCATGTAGGTGATGTTATTGAAGTTAATGTGGCTGCGGTAAATCTTGACGAGAAAAAAATAGATTTGATCTTATCAGGGGGTAAGACGGTTAGTAGTCGTGCCAAGTCATCTTCGCGTAACGAAAATGGTGACAGTAAAAAAGGTTTAAGGAAAAATTCAGACCGGCAAGGCCGTCATGATAAATCAGGGAAAAAGGTATCGAAAGCTAAAAAGGCAAAGACAGTTAAATCGTCAGGTACGAAATCGACGCCTAAAAAGGTTAGCGCTAAGAAGAGTAAAGTGAAAAGCTCAAGTGTGAGTAAAAAGCGTCCTGGCAAAAATGCACGAAAAAATAAAGCGTAATCGTGTTACTTTTAATCATCTAAATTAGTAAATAAAACATTATGGCAAAGCAAGACGAAGTAGTATTTGGTATTCATGCAATTAATGAGCTAATTAAACGTTCCCCAGAGCGCTTTATCGAGCTTTTCTTATTAAAAGGGCGTGAAGATGAGCGGTTAATGCCAATTATTAATCTTTCGAAAAAATACGGTATTCCGGCTCAAATGGTAAATCGAAAGGTGTTAGACGATAAAACTAAAGGTGAACAGCATCAAGGTGTTGTTGCTCGTATTACCCAAGGAAAAAACTATACGGAAGCTGACTTAGATGTAATTTTAAGTGCGGCAGAAAAAAAAGGCCAAGCGCCATTTCTGCTTATTTTAGATGGTGTAACTGATCCTCATAACTTAGGCGCGTGTTTGCGTAACGCTGATGCTGCTGGCGTACAAGCGATTATTGTACCTAAAGACAATGCCGCTCGCTTAACTGCAACGGTGAGAAAAGTTGCCGTAGGTGCCGCTGAAACTGTACCATTAGTGCAGGTAACTAATTTAGCCCGTACAATGAAACAACTACAACAAATGGGCGTATGGATTATTGGTACGGCGGGCGAAACAGATACTTGCTTATATGATATTACCCTTAATGGCCCTATGGCATTAGTAATGGGAGCCGAAGGTAAAGGAATGCGCAGACTAACCCGTGAACATTGTGACCAACTTGTTAAGTTACCAATGGCTGGAAGCATTTCAAGCTTAAACGTTTCAGTAGCAACAGGTATTTGTTTGTTTGAAATTGTAAGACAACGATTAACCCTATAGAATACTCGCCTTCAAAAAACTGTTAATAAAAAAACGCTAACGGCGTTATTCCAAGGACGATATCTATGAAAAATCTATTTATCGCAATGATATTACTTATTATTGCGAGCCTAATTGCACCTAAATTTATCGGTGATACTGTACAAGCAGAATATAAATTACGTATTGATAAACTGAACGAAAGCCATGCTATTTCGGTTAATTCATCTACTTTTAGCCGAAATTGGTTTAATGGCATGTCAACTGTCGAACTTACCGTTGTATTAGATAATGATGAAATAGACAATATCACGGTGATTATTGAAGAAAGCTTGTCATTTGGCCCTGTTATTTTCACTGATGAAGGTGTGAAGTTCGGATTAAGCCACTCTCAAGCGAATGTTAATATCAAAGGCCTTGATAGTGAAGTAAGTAACTTTATCCATAATAAAATTCATTTGAGCACTTTACTCACTTATACCAAGGGTCTTGTTTCTACTATAATCGTAGATGAATTTACCACCGAAGTAGACGGCAATACCCTCACCTCAGCAAAGGCGGTTGGACTCTTTACTTTTGAAAATGAAAATAGACTATATGGTGACTTTACTTGGCCTGGTTTAAAGACAACCACGAGAGATGCAAAGGTTGTTGTTTCAAATGTTACACTTTCATTAGACCAAACATTAATCGCTGGTGATTATTACCAAGGAAACGCTATAACTACAGGCGGCTTTGATTTTACTATCGCTGCCATTAACGTTAATGACTTGGCAGGAAATAAAGCATTAGCGTTAGAAGGGCTTCTCTTTAGTGCACTGTCTACTGTGGCTAACGATTTAATGGAAATTAAAATGAATTACCGTGCAGACAAAATAATTGCTGCGGGCCAGTCACTAGAAAAAGCCAACCTAAGTATTGTGTTTAACGACTTGAATATTAAGGTTATGCAAGAGTTAAATGAGTTAATGACAGAGTTGTCAGCAGATGCCTTAGATATGTTCAACGCCGAAAATATGGATAAAATATCAGTACTTAGCGCAAAGCTGTTGGCCGATCAGCCCACTATCAAGGTTACCGATTTAAGTGTGCAAACTCCCGAAGGAAAAATAGAATCTTCCATGGAGGTGACTGTTGACAAAAATACTTATGATCCAAGTAATATAACGTCGATAATGCAAGCTTTAAAGGTAAAGGCTAATGGAAAAGCACCGACTCCTTTTGTTGTTAAGCTGGGCTTGATGCCGATGGTACAAATGTACATCGACCAAGGGTTGGTCATACAACAAGATCAAGAAGTAAGTTTTATACTTGATTTTTCTCAGGGACAGCTCTCTGTAAATAATAAGGTTATTCCGTTGTAAGCACTTTTTTCGCCGTGCTGATGCAATCAACCTAAATGCTTTCTTTTTGTTGCTTGCTTTCTCTGCTTACTTTCCCTACAATACGCGACCTTAATTCAGCCATAATTTTTGTTCCTTGTCTCAATACTGGTGATTGGCTGAGCCGGATAAGAGACTACAACCGTAAGGAGCTCGTAATGCGTCATTACGAAATCGTATTTATGGTTCACCCTGATCAGAGTGAACAAGTACCAGGCATGATCCAACGCTATAGCGACTTGGTGAGTGCTGCTGAAGGCAAGATCCACCGTCTAGAAGACTGGGGTCGTCGTCAATTAGCATACCCAATCAATAAACTACACAAAGCACACTATGTTCTTATGAACATTGAAGCGCCTCAATCAGTTATTGATGAACTAGAAACTTCTTTCCGTTATAACGATGTTGTTATTCGTAACATGATCATGCGCACGAAAAACGCGGTAACTGAAGCATCACCTATGGCTGTTGCTAGAGAAGACCGTCGTGAAGTTAAGAAAGAGGTTACTGAACAAGCGCCTGCTAAACCTGTTGAAGCTACTGAAACTGTAGAAGAAGCGGCAAGCGAAGAAAAGTAATCTGTGATAACTAATTCCTTAGTATTAGTTGGAGAAGTGCTGAAAGCACCAAAATTTTCAACAAGTCCTGCAGGTATAGAACATTGCCAATTTACAATTGACCATAAGTCAGTTCAACAAGAGGCAGGTATGAGCAGACAAGCGTTCGTACGTATACAAGTAGTGGCTACTAGTGAATTATCACTTTTAACACGTGAGTTAATGTCGGGCAGTAATATAAAAGTGACGGGGTTTATCAATCGTCATGAATCTAGAAACGGTAATCCGCTTTTAGTATTACATGCTCAGCAAATTGAAATGATTAATTAGGAGAAATCCATGTCTCGTTTTTTTAGACGTCGTAAGTTCTGCCGCTTCACTGCGGAAGGCGCTAGCGAAATCGATTATAAAGATACCGCTACGCTAAAAAACTATATCACTGAAAGTGGTAAAATTGTTCCTAGCCGTATTACTGGTACAAGTGCTAAATATCAACGTCAACTTGGTCGTGCGATCAAGCGTGCTCGTTACTTAGCGTTGTTACCATATACTGATTTACATAAGTAATCTAATAAGGGGTTTTGAAAATGGAAGTTGTTCTTCTTGATAAAATCGCCAAGTTAGGCGGCCTTGGTGACAAGGTAACTGTTAAGTCTGGTTATGCACGTAACTTTTTATTACCTAAAGGTAAAGCTGTTTTTGCTTCTAAAGAAAACGTTGAGCACTTTGAGTCTCGTCGTGCAGAATTAGAAAAAGAATTAGCGGCTGCATTAACTGCTGCTGAAGCTAAAGCGGCTAAAATCGTTGAGTTAGCTGAAGTAACTATTGCTTCTACAGCTGGTGAAGAAGGTAAATTATTTGGCTCTATCGGTACTAAAGATATCGCTGATGCAATTACTGAAGCTGGTGTTGAAGTTGTAAAAGCTCAAGTACGTATGCCTCTTGGTACTATTCGTGAAACAGGTGAATTTGATATTGCTATTCACTTACATAACGATGTAGATACAAGCATTAAAGTAATTGTTATCGCTCAAGCATAATTAATACTTTATTGTTTCTGAAAAACGCTGCCTTGTGCAGCGTTTTTTTATGGTAATACCAATCCTTGCAAAATTGCTCTACAAATACTGAATAAGGGTTTACACTTTAATTTTACCGGCATTTTCTGGAAAAGTTAGGGTTATGGTAAGTAATAGCAAAGCACTGATAAAAATAATTAATACTGGCTTTACTACTGTTCAGCTATTAATTGTTACGTTATTGCTATTCTTGTTAATGGCCAACCTACTGCATGCTATAAGTATCACTATCCTTCTGGTTATTTTGGTTCCGGCAATAATATTATTCGTTTATATCGCCAGATTAAAGGCAAAAATAATAACACTAATTAATAATAGTTTTGCGCCTATGCAGGCATTAGAGCAATGGGCAGATAATAACTATGATGAAAGCGCCATCTCTCCAATTAAAATTAACACACCTGTTGGAAATACAATAGCTAAGCTTCAACATCAACTGCTTACTCAATCAAATGGTAACAGCTCGTTTGATATGTTGCTCAGGGAAAAGGCACTATTAGATAATGATACTGGTATTGGAAATAGAGAGTTTTTCAATAGTCGTTTAGAGGCATTATTGAAAGAAGAAGACTCGCATGGTGCGGTACTTTTCTTTCACTTTACTGAGTGTGAAACGATACAAAGCTTATATGGTTCGTCTAGCGCGTTGACTCTGTTTAATACTTTAATAACTACGATAAAACATAGGCTAAATCATCTACCCGTCTATTTTATTGCTAGGCGTAATGAGTTTGAATTAGCGTTATTAATCCCTGATATCTATGTAAAAGAAACCGAGAAACTAGCTACTCGGTTAGTTAACAACTTAATGGCAGTACCTTTACCTGTAGGAATTAGTAAAGAAGAGTTTGTACATATTGGTATTAGCTTTTTTAAATATGCGACCAAACCATATCAAGTAATGGCTGAAGCGGATATGGCATTACGTTCAGCGCAATTACAAGGCCCATCGCAATGGTTTATGTATGATAAAGGTGAAGTTGAACACGCTAAGGGATCATTAAAGTGGCGAACTTTACTGTCAAAGGTAATCGCGAAAAATACTTTAGCTATTTTTTTTCAACCAGTAATAGAGCAAGGTACAGGACAGGTATTACATCAAGAGGTGTTAACTAAAATTCGCGATAATGAAAGGCAATTGATAAGTGCAAGAGTGTTTATGCCAATGGTACGCAAATGCGGACTCACTGAGCAAGTAGACTTACTTGTTTTTGAAAATGTTTGCCAGCTAGTAGTTGATGCTAATATGCCGTCACAATATAGCTTAAACTTATCAGTAGAGTCGTTGTTGTCACCTGATTTTTTGGAGAAATTTAAAGTTGTTTTAGCTCAGCACGCAGGTATTGCGGGTAAAGTTATTGTGGAGATCAGTGAGTACCATTTAGTTAATAATCTCACAGCATTAATTCCCGTTTTATCAGAATTAACCGCTAAAGGAATAACAGTAATTGCGGATAAAGTAGGGCAATTTGTTGTAAGCTCTCAGTACTTAAAGCTATGCCCTATTTCTGCCATTAAACTTCATCGTAGTATCGTTCTAAATATACAAGAAAAACCAGAAAACCAGACTGTAATTCAAAGCTTAAAAGCGATATGTGCACCATTACGTATTAGTATCTTAGCACTAGGTGTTGAATGTGAAGAGGAGTGGGAAATATTGTTAAAGCTAGGTGTAAATGGCGGGCAAGGCCATTTTTTCACCAAACCAATGGAGCAGGTGGTAGGGCCCACTCATTAGCACTTAACTTACCTTGTTCAATTAAGCCTGCAAGTCCTTGTAATCCGCCAGTGTGCAGTAACACTATGTGCTGATTCGTTGTAAAATAACCTTTAGTAAGTAAGTCTAAAAAGGCGAGTAACATTTTACCTGAATAAATAGGTTCAAATGGTATTCCCGTCTCTTTTGAAAATGCCAATATTTTATTAGCATCTTTAGCGGTAAATTTGGCATAACCTCCACCATGATAGCTATTTTCTATACGCCAACGTGGGTAAGCTTTTTCATTAGTTAGTAAAGTGTTAACTTCGTTAAGTAAGTAGTCACTTTGTTTTAATACCGCAATTCCAAGTATATCGTGACGGTTGTTATCTTGTTTAATTAAACCTGCAAGTGTACCACCACTACCTACTGGCACGAGTAAACTATTGTAAGTGCATTGTTGTTCAAGCTCTTCCACCACCCTGCCAACACCTTGTAATGCCAACTGATTACTACCTCCTTCAGGCACAATTAGATGGTCTGGATATTGACGTTGAAGCGCATCCAAATAATTAAGATTTTGGCGTAGTTTATAGGTTTTTCTATCGACAAAATTAAGCTTCATACCCCAATGTTTAGCCCAAGTAAGGGTATAGTTATTCTGGCTGGTATGTTCACCCCTTACTATTGCTATAGCTTCGAGCTGTTGCTGTTGACAAGCGTAGGCAAGTGCGTGAAGATGATTTGAGTAACAACCACCAAAACTAACAATACCTTTTAATTGCTTTGTTTTAGCATGTGCTAAATTGTAATAAAGCTTACGCCACTTATTACCGGAAATTATTGGGTGGATTTGGTCATCTCTTTTTATTGAAACCTTTACCTGATAATGCGCGAATAAAGGGTGAGTAATAGGCTGTAGTGGCGAAAGTTTCTGCATAAAAGTTAACGATATTATTTGCTTATTGGTTTTTTATTACTGATATAGTACTGAAAAAACTTGCGCAAGGCACTTAATCAGGGATAATGAAATTAAGGTAAATTTTTTTAAACTAACAATAATACTTAAAATGTAACTAAATATGCGAATACGTTCATTGTTTTCTAAACCAGGTCGCCAGAGTCAAGTTGGGCTTTGCTTTCGCCAAGAGTCTATTGCTTTTTGTAGCGTGGATCCTCAAGGCAGTGTAGACCTAAAAGAATTCGAGGTGGTAGACAAAAACTACTTAGCTTCACTCAAAAGTATGGCAAAAGAGTTACCACATAATGGTTTATGTCATTTAGTGCTTTCGCCTCAGCAAAGTCAAATTGTTCAAATTGATAAACCTAACATTCCTAATAATGAGCTTAAAGAAGCGCTTAAATGGCAAATTAAAGATTTAGTTTCAATCGACCCTAATGATATGGTACTCGATTATTTTGATGCACCCATTACTTCAGGCGGTATAGAGAAACTTCATGTGGTGTGTGCAGCAAAAAGTGAATTATCACCTTTTGTAGAGCAGTTAATGGATAGTGGCGTTACAGTGCAGACAATCACTATTGAAGAGTTTGCATTTACAAGTTTAGTGCCTGAAAGTGACGACGCTTGCTTATTAGTATGTCAGCAACCTAATGAAGAGATTATATTATTAATTGTAAAGCAGGGTAAACTATACTTTTATCGCAGATTAAGAGGGATGGCTGGCATTGCTACTAAATCTGAAGATGAGTTATCAATGAGCGTTATCGATGCGTTAAGTTTAGAGATACAACGCTCAACCGACTATTATGAGCGACAATTAAAGCAAGCACCAATACGCTCTATTGAAGTGTTGGTACCAATTGAAAATGAAGCCTTTTTAGCGCGTAAATTAGCAGAAAACACCCATGTGCCCGTTAATATCTTTACTTTGCCAGAGGCTATTGCCAACTCGCGCAGCGCAAGTACATGCTTTGGTGCTTGTGCTCTGACAAATATGGAGGAAGTATAACCTTATGGCAAAATTAGCGATAAATTTACTTCAACCTGAATTACTGCCTAAGCGTCAGCTAATTACATTATCTCGTGTTGTCGCTTTATGGTGTCTGTTACTTGTGTTAATGCTGCTTTTGATAGTTTATAGCCAAGTGACTGTAGATAATCTTTCAAGAGATTATCGTCAAGCAAGTGAAAAGCAGGTAGAGCAGCAACAGTTACTTGATAGCCTTCAACAGCAAGTGAGCCAAAACCGAGCAAATCCCGAGTTAATAGAGCGCTTAGATACGTTAAAGGTTGTATTGGCTAATAAAAAAGCATTACACCAACAGTTGACAGACCAATCACAGACACAAGCAGCAGGCTACTCTGCTGCAATGACTGAGCTTGCTTCGTTACATCATAAACACGTTAGTCTTGAGCAAGTAATAATGAATAAAGGGCAATTAACGTTTTCAGGTTTAGCTAAAAGACCCGATGCGGTACCGCAGTGGTTGGCTGGTTTTGAGTCTTCAACATTTTTATCAGGTAAACACTTTACTCACTTTAGCTTATCTGAGAATAAGCAGGGGTTAACCAACTTTGTAGTGAGTTCGGCAGCTAATAATGCAGAAAAGGGGCCAAATTAATGAATGAGTTTTGGCAGCGCTATAGTGAAAAATTTCAAGCAATAACAACACGTGAGCAAATGCTTGTTTTAATGAGTGGCGCTATTGCCATAACATTTATTTTATTCAGCCTTTTTGTTGATGCAAACCTCGTACGTAGTAATGTTTTTACTAAAGATATTGCACAACTAGAAGCAGATATGCGGGCAAAAGCGCAAACAATTGATATTTTTCAACAAGCTTTATCTGAAGACCCCAATAAAACAGTGACCGAACAGATTAGCCAATATGAAAGTAAGCTTGGGCAAGTTGATGTCGCTTTATTAAGTTTAACATCAGATTTAATTGATCCTATACAAATGCGATTTGCGTTAATAGATTTATTGAAACTACAAAAAGGGGTGTCATTGCTGACATTCGATGTGATAGCTGCTCAGCCCATTTCATTGGTACCTAACTCCAATACTACCGATTCCAATGGCCCAGAAGCGGCTCAAGCTGTCAATAATAATGAAGCAACAAGCAATGAAATACCTTCTCTCACTTTGTATAAACATGGAATTAAGCTAACCTTATCAGGAAGCTATTTCCAACTAAGGGACTATTTATCTATGCTAGAACAATTGAAGTGGACATTTTTTTGGCATAAGTTTGATTATAAGTTGAAAGAATACCCTCAAAGCGTACTAGAGGTTGAGCTATATAGTTTAAGCACTAAGCGGGAGTTTATTGGTGTATAAATTACTAAGTATCATTACGGTTTTAATTTTTTTGCCATTAAGCCATGCTGTAGCGCAAGAAATTGATCCAACACGTCCGCTTTTTGGCGAGAGTCAGGCGAGTAGTAATAAAGTTACTCAAGCAATAGAGTTACAGTCAATTATTAATAATGGACAGCAGTTAACCGTTGTTATTAATGGTAGGCTGTTAAAGGTAGGAGATAAAATTGAACAGTATCAACTTAAGAAAATTAACAAAAATAGTGTTGTATTATCTTCAACCGATAAACATCTTGAGTTGTCTTTATTTTCCCCAATCGTGGCTAAATCACAATGAAAAGTAAATTAGGTATGAATAAATTGAAAAAAAGTGTCACATTAACATCTCTTCTTTTATTGATTATAGGGTGTCAAACAACGCCAGATGCCCCTACTCAAGTGAACAAAGCTTTAGATCAAGCAATAGCACAATCAAGTAAGTCAAACTCACCTAAGCCACTTAGTCAGTTACCTAACTCAGTTAAACAAGAGTTAATGCAGCAGAATATGCAACAAGCTAAACAAGGCTTGTTAGCAGAAAAACGGTTAGAAATAGCAGCAAGTGGTGTAGGTGCCCAGCAGTTTTTTGCGGCGTTAGTTGAAGACTCCCCTTACAGCGTAGCTGTTCATCCAGAGGTAAGTGGCTCGATCACGCTAAGCTTAAAAGATGTCACGCTCAATGAAGCATTCGATGTGATTGAAGAGCTTTATGGCTATGAAATTCGCCGAAGTGGTCGTGTAATTCAGATATATCCCGCTGGAATTCGCACAGAAACTATTGCTTTAAATTATTTGTTTTTAAAGCGATTTGGTACCTCAAGTACACGCATAAACTCTGGTGGGGTTTCTGAAAATGACCCCAATTCAGGTGGTAGCGGTAATAACAATGGAAGTAATAACGGTAGCAACAGTAATCGAAATAGCGGAAGCAGCCAAGGTGGACAGCAGCAAAATGGTAATAGTGGTACTAATATTTATACCGAAAATGAGTCAGATTTTTGGCAAGAATTAGAAGAGACATTAACTGAACTCGTTGGTACTGAGGGTGGTCGTTCGGTAATTGTTTCGCCTCAAGCAGGCTTGGTAACTCTAAGAGCACTGCCGCAAGAAATCGCTGCGGTAAAGCGTTTTGTTACGCAAACGCAAGATCACTTACGCCGACAAGTTATCATCGAAGCGAAAATAATGGAGGTTACCCTAAGTGACGATTATCAACAAGGTGTTAAGTGGGACCAGGTATTAGGCCATGCAGGCAGTACTGACTTAACCTTTTCAACCAGTGGCTCAGTTGCAGGGAATGTTATTTCATCAACCATTGGTGGCGTTACAGGACTAAGTTTTTTAAATAAAGATTTTAGCGGTGTGATTAAGCTATTACAAACGCAAGGTAATGTGCAGGTATTATCAAGTCCAAGAATTACAGCTACAAATAATCAAAAAGCGGTAATTAAGGTTGGAGAAGATGAATATTTCGTTACTGAAGTTTCCAGTACAATTACAACGGGTACAGCCACAACAACAACACCTCAAATAGAGTTAACTCCTTTCTTTTCAGGTATTGCGTTAGATGTAACTCCGCAAATTGACGCTAATGGTGAAGTTATCTTACATGTTCACCCGTCAGTTACTTTAACCGCGGAGCAAACAAAGACCATCCGGTTGAGTAATGAAGATATTATTTTACCACTTGCACAAAGCAGTGTACGTGAATCTGATACTATTATTCGTGCTAAATCAGGAGAGATCGTTGTTATTGGAGGATTAATTGAAACCCGTAAGGTCGATTCTGAGTCTAAAACACCTTTACTTGGCGATATCCCGCTTTTAGGGGAATTATTCAAAAGTAAAAGTAAAAGAACTGAGAAAAAAGAATTGGTTATCATGCTAAAGCCTATTGTTATTGGGCAAGATACATGGAAAAACCAATTACAAGATGCACGAGCACTTTTAAAACAGTGGTTTCCCGAAGAGAGTGAAGATTAACCTGATAATGCTTTTATTTGTGATAGTTTAACATGTACCTTTATCATTTTGGTTTGCGTGAATTGCCGTTTACCTTAACACCAAACACTAATTTTTATTTAGGCTTGGTACCCCATGATGAAGCATTTGCAGTATTACTCACCGCATTAAAAAGCGGTGAGGGCTTTATAAAAGTAATAGGTGAAGTGGGAACTGGGAAAACATTACTTTGCCGAAAATTATTAAACGAAATTCCAGCACATTTTGTTACTGCCTATATCCCTAATCCTTATTTAAAGCCAGACGAGCTAAGGCGTGCAGTTGCAGTAGAGTTAGGGGTTAAACAAGCACAGAGAATGTCAGTGCAGTTATTGACACAACGAATACAATCAAGGCTACTAGAGCTTCATAATGAAGGGCGCTCGGTTGTATTAATATTAGATGAAGCGCAAGCTTTACCCGCTGAAAGCTTAGAAGCTTTGCGTTTATTTACCAACCTTGAAACCGAAACGCGAAAGTTATTACAAGTTGTTTTATTTGCACAGCCAGAGCTGGATCAACGTTTAGCTGAAAATGCATTTAGGCAATTAAAGCAGCGTATAACGTTTTCATATCAACTTCGTCCGATGAGCGATAATGAGGTTGAAAATTATATTCATCATCGGCTCCATGTTGCAGGTTATAAAGGCGCGGCATTATTTGATCACTCATTATGTAAAAAAATCGCGTATTTTAGTAATGGAATACCAAGATTGGTCAATATCTTATGTCATAAAATGTTGATGCTAAGCTTTGGGCAAGGGCAATTTAAAATAACCCGACAACATTTAATTGCTGCAGTGAAAGATACCGAAGGAACAGAGCATAAATTGAAAAATCAACATTTAGCAATGACATTAGGCGTTATCTCATTGATTGTACTTTGTGCATTTGTATGGATTATTGGAGTTCAAACATGAGTGTGATTAATCAAATGCTAAAAGACTTAGATAAAAGACAGCATGACAGTGCTGAGTCTTCAGGTGTTAATTCACAAATAATTGTCAAACAAGGGCATAGTCAACGTTGGATCATTGTTATTCTACTATTATTATTGACCGTTTCTCTTGGCATTATTGCTTGGCAAAAAATTAACCCTAAAGCTGAAGAGCAATCTGTTGCAGCTAACCCATACAATACTATTTCGATGGAAAGTAATAACGCTATAAACACCAGTGCAGCAACTAGTAATATTGAGAGCGAAAAGCAAATTTCTACGCCAAACGCATCTCCTTCAAGTCTGATGACAATAAAAAATGGGGATAACCAAACCACTGATTCGCTATCTCAAATTACAGCTGAAAAAAATGAAATAGTACAATCTAAGAGTGAATCGGTACAGGTACAAGAAAACGATTCAGCTATTAGTGAGTTGGAAGTCGCTTCAACAGAATTTAAAGGCACTATTGAAGTAGATCCAGTAAGTGAACCTACACTGACCATTTCACGTAAGCAATTAACACCCGACCAGCTGGCGAGCAAAAAAATAGCACAAGCTGAACAAGCTATTGCCAATAAAGATATTAGCAAAGCGGAGCAATTATTCGAAGAGGTGCTTTTAGTGGTGCCCTATCATAAATCTGCACGCAAGCAATTAGCAGCGCTTTGGTTTGGAAAGCAGTTTTATCAAGCAGCATTAAATTTATTGTCTCAAGGTTTAGCACTCGATAATCAAGATGCTGAGTTTCGTTTAATGAAAGCGCGTATATACTTAAGCCAAGGGCAAGCTCAATTAGCATTAAATGATTTAAAAGTGCTAGATAATATTAGGTCAGTTGAGTATCAGTCGTTACTTGCTTCTACAGCGCAGCAGTTAAGCTTATTCGCTACAGCAGAAAAAGCGTATAACATTTTAACTGAATTATCACCAAACGTTGGTCGTTGGTGGTTAGGCTTGGCAATTGCACAAGATAGTCAAAGTTATTTTGAACAGGCGATAACAAGTTATAAAACCGCATTAAAACAAGCTGATTTATCAAGCGAAACTGCGCAATTTGCAGCGAATAGAATTATAGAGTTAGGAGAATAGGCATGGCTGCACCGAAGCTAAAAATGCGATTAGGTGATTTATTAGTACATGAGCATATTATTACTAATGAACAATTGATGCAGGCTTTAAACAGCCAGAAAACATCAGGCCGAAAGCTAGGTGATACCTTAATTGAATTAGGGTTTATTGGTGAAAAACAACTACTGGAATTTCTAGCACAGCAACTTGACGTTCCTTTTCTTGATATTAGCCAACGTCGCATATTACCGGAAGTTGCTAAGTTACTACCAGAAGTGCATGCACGAAGACTACGCGCATTAATTATTGAAGACCAAGGTGACGAAGTGCTCATTGGCATGAGCGACCCTGCTGACTTAGGTGGCTTGGATCAACTCGAACAAATGCTTGCACCTAAGCGTATTAAGCTTGCTGTAGTAATGGAATCTCAGCTTTATGAAGCATTCGATGGATTATATCGCCGAACTGCTGATATTGAGTCTTTCGCCAGTCAGCTCGGTGAAGAATATGACCAAAGTTCAGACTTTGATTTATCAAGTACATTTGCTGATGAAGGCGGAGATGCAACTGTTGGTAAGTTATTGCAATCAGTATTTGAAGATGCTGTACAAATGCGCGCATCAGATGTACATATTGAACCAGATGAAAAGCAACTACGGATAAGGCAACGTATTGACGGTGTCTTGCAGGAAAACGTATTAAAAGAAACTAAAATTGCATCAGCAATGGTACTCCGCCTTAAGTTAATGGCGGGTTTAGATATTTCGGAAAAACGTTTACCCCAAGATGGTCGCTTTAACTTAAAAATAAAAGGGCATAGTATTGATGTGCGTATGTCTACAATGCCAGTGCAATACGGCGAGTCTGTGGTTATGCGTTTACTTGATCAATCGGCAGGTTTATTGTCGCTTGATGAAACAGGCATGCCGGCTGATTTAGTTGCAAGATTACGTCATCAAATAACTCGACCTCATGGTATGGTATTAGTAACTGGGCCAACGGGGAGTGGTAAAACTACAACGTTATATGCTGCATTAAGTGAGTTAAACCAATCTACTAAGAAAATAATTACCGTAGAAGATCCAGTAGAATATCGTTTACCTCGGATCAACCAGGTACAAGTAAATAGTAAGATAGACTTAACATTCTCAAGTGTACTACGAACAGCACTTCGTCAAGACCCTGATATTCTGATGGTTGGCGAAATGCGTGACCAAGAAACAGTTGAAATTGGTTTGCGAGGCGCATTAACCGGTCATTTAGTGTTATCTACACTTCATACTAATGATGCAATTACCAGTGCGTTACGATTGATTGATATGGGGGCTGCTGGCTTTTTAGTAGGTAGTTCATTACGAGCGATTGTTGCGCAGCGTTTAGTGCGTCGTATTTGTGAGCATTGTGGTATCGTGCATCAACCGACTAGCCAAGAGCTATTATGGCTTACTAACTTAACCGGTGATGATAGTGCCAATTCCGCACAATTTAAACAGGGTAAAGGCTGTCAATCATGTCAGTATACGGGGTATAGAGGTCGAATAGGGGTGTTTGAGTTATTAGAAATGAATGAACCTATGATGGCCGCTTTAAAACGAAATGACACAGATAGTTTTACTGAAATGTCTAAAGCTAATCCAACGTTTAAGCCACTTGCACTATCTGCATTTGATTATGCTTGTCAGGGTATTACTACCGTAGAGGAAGTATTAAGGCTAGTGGAAACTGTTGAAGTGGCAGGGTAAAAAGGTTATGGCAGCTTATAACTATGTTGGCCGAGACGCCAGTGGCGCTCAAGTAAAGGGAGTTGTTGAAGCGGCTAATGTCAATACTGTGGCGGAGCAGCTTTCACGCCAACGAATAATTCCAATAGCGATCACTGAAGCGAAATCTGCCAAAGGTAGTGCTGGTGACTTAGCTAATATTGATATTGGGCAATTATTAGGTTTGGAAGTTATTGCGTTAGATGATTTGATTGTCTTCTGTCGACAGATGTATGCTCTCGTGCGATCGGGTGTACCTATTTTACGAGCAATTAATGGTATGGCTGAATCGACTAGCTCTCCAAAGTTAAAACAAGCTTTAATTGAAGTATCTGCTCATCTGGAGGGGGGGTATGAGCTTTCGTCAGCGCTGCACAGACACCCCAAAATATTTTCACCTTTGTTTGTATCGTTAATACATGTTGGCGAGAATACTGGTAACCTTGATCAGGCTTTTTCAAAACTTGCCAGCTACTTTGAGCGAGAGCAAGAGACTAAAAAACGTATTAAAACAGCACTGCGCTATCCATCATTTGTGTTAATCGCACTTGCAGCAGCAATTGTAATTTTAAATATTTGGGTTATTCCAACATTTGCTGAAATGTTTTCAAAATTAGGCGCAGATTTGCCTTGGGCAACAAAAGCTTTGATTAATAGCTCTAACTTCTTTTTGGATTATTGGCCTTACATGCTTGTAGGAGTGTTGGTGATCTACTTTGGTATTCGTCATTACGTAAATACACCAAAAGGTCGCCATACTTGGGACCGATTTAAAACCAAGCTACCAGTAGTGGGCTCAGTAATTGAACGTTCCATATTGTCACGATTTTCACACAGCTTTGCTATTGTTTTAAAAGCAGGTGTTCCAATGACAACCGGGCTTTCGTTGGTGTCTGATGCTGTAGACAATACTTATATGCAAAAGAAAATATTGAAGATGCGCAGTGCAATTGAAAGCGGTGAAAGTTTATTAAGAGCAGCAGTTGCCAGTACAATGTTTACCCCTTTAGTATTACAGATGATCGCGGTTGGGGAAGAAACTGGACGGGTTGATGAACTATTAGAGGAAGTTGGCGACTATTATGAACGAGAGGTTGAGTATGAACTAAGTACATTAACTGCACGTATAGAACCGATATTAATTGCTATCGTTGCTGCTATGGTATTAATCTTAGCATTAGGTATATTTACCCCTATGTGGGATATGATGTCTGCATTTAAAGGCAAATAGACTTTAGCCATTTAATGTTAACACGCGCTTAATTTGATGATTTATTAATGTTCATTTAATGGATGAGGGTTAGATTACAATATGTCACGAAATGCAGTGATCGTTAAACGCGAAAAAACATTAGCAGAACAAATTATTATCGTTTTGCTTGTTGCATCATTAATGGCCGGTTTTTTGTATTACTTTTTAAAACAAGAAAAGCAATATACGCAGGTCGCTTTTGAAGGGGCTGTTGGTCGCTTTGCAACGAAAGTTACCACAATACGTGCGCAATGGTTTATGGATAAGCAACCTTCTGTAGTAAGATTGAAAGAACAAGGTAATCAAAAAACTACTCGTTTAATAACGGTAAACAAGAACGGTTGGGTCGACAGTTTATCGAATAATAAAGATTGCACGTTAATTTGGGAGCAAGTCATGGATAGCCCCTTAGTATTTATGAATAAACCTGTTACCGCACTGCAAATAAATATAGATAAAGGTGCATATCAGCGAATATGTCGGTATATCCTAGTGAGCGGAGAATATTTTGAATATAGCCCAGAAACGGGAAAGGTTTCTAATGTATTGATTATTAATACATTATAGCTATACTTTTACAAAAGATGTTAAAAGAGACTTTTATCTACCAAAAAAAGTGACTTATTGTCTAAAACGTTGTTAGAATTAACTTAATTAGAAAATTAGAGGTTGTTATGAATAAACAGTCAGGTTTTACCTTAATCGAATTAGTTATTGTTGTTGTTATCTTGGGATTTCTAGCAGTAACGGCTATTCCTAAATTTATTGATTTAACGGATCAAGCTAAGCAGGCTAATATTGAAGGAATGGCAGGCGGTTATGCAACAGCAATCTCTTTAGCTAGAGCGCAATGGGAGGCCGAAGGGCGACCAACCAATACTACAGGTCAAAATGTTGTATCTTATGACGGTACCGACTTGCTATTAACTACTGAAAATAAAGCAGCAGGTATTCGTGCTGGTTATGTAGTATCGCAAGTCTTGGGACGAAATACAGGCGCAGGCCTAGGTGGTGGCTTTACTGCTGAAAACTGTATTGACATTTGGAATGGTATTTTGCAACAACCACCAAAATTAACAGACAATATTACCACATTAAATAATGACAAAAGTATGCAGTATTTTGTTACCTTAAACGGTACTGCTGCTACAACGAGCTGCTCATATCATTTGAAAGAAACGCTTTCAAAAGATGGTAACGGTTTATTTGTTACGACTAACATTAATACAGTAAGTAACTTCTTTACTTACTTTCCAGCGACAAGTAATGTAGAAATTACTATTAAGCAATAATTGGTAAATATAAATTAATAATATTAACCATTAAAATGAATAACTAATTTAAGTAGGTGTTTTATGAAGAGTTTACAACAAAATAAAGGTTTTACCTTAATAGAGCTTGTTATTGTTATCGTAATTTTAGGAATTTTAGCAGCAACAGCTGCACCAAAGTTTATTGATTTAACAGGAGATGCTAAAGGGGCAACTATCCAAGCGGTAGAGGCTTCGGTTGAAACGGCAACCTCATTAGTGCACGCCAAAGCATTAGTACAAAATGAACTAGGTGCTACAGGCGCATTAAGAATTAATGGAAGCACTACAGACAATGTTACTTTGGTTAATGGATGGCCAGCGAATGTGACTGATTGGGGGGTTTTATTAGATATTGATGGCGCTGATTTTCTATCAACTACAAATGGTACTTCAGGATCGAATGCAACAATTACTTGGTATATCACTCCTTCAGATGGCAACGCATTAACTCATGCTAATGCAATCGCCACTAATTGTTATGTGCTATATACTGAAAGTTCAGATAAACATACAAAACCAGCTATTAGCTCAGTTACTTCAGGCTGTTAAGTAGTAGATGGAATTTCTAAATAAAAGGAGAGCTAGCGCTCTCCTTATTTTTATAATATTTTATTGCAATAAATTATGATAAGAAATAATGGTTTTACTTTAATAGAGTTGGTAATAGTTATTGTTATTCTAGGTATTCTAGCGGTAACCGCTGGACCTAAATTTATTAACTTAAAACCGGAAGCTGAAACCGCAACATTAGAAGCAATTAAGGCGTCGTTGGAAGGGGCAAGTGCATTAGTTTATGGTAAGTCGGTAATAAAAGGTAATCATAAAGTTGCAAAACGATTTAGTCCTCCTTATACCAGCGTTAATATTGGTGATAATAAAGGATTAAATAATGATGGGGAGATATTAATAGGTTTTGGTTACCCCGTTGGTTTATGGGCTGAGTTTGAACGTTTAGTTAGCATAGATCAAAAATATAAAACAAAAGCGGTGGGTACAAATTTTTCTACTTTTATAATCTACTTTAAGGATAAGGTAGAACCAACGGCAATTACAGATGACTGTATCGTTTATTATAGATCGCCAAGTTCAGTTGGCCAACGGCCTACCATAGTAGTAAATCCATGCGTATAGGTATTTGATAGGAGTGAGGTAGATGAAATCAATATCTCAACCTCTGCTTAAGTTTCACAAAGGCTTTACCTTAATAGAGCTAATTATAGTGATCATTATTTTAGGTATTATGATGGTTACTGTTGCGCCCAAATTTTTCTCTTCAAATGGCTTTGAGCAATTTACCTACCGCAATGAAGCAATCACTACATTGCGTGCAATTCAACTACGCGCAATGCAGCAAACGAGTGGTGATTTCTGCCATCAGGTTTCCGTTACTTCATCTCAGTTAGGCTTACTAAAAACAGATACAAGTCAAGTGTCTAACTGCCATTTAACTGAACTTTCAGACCAATCTAATAGTGAATATAACCAGCATACCAGTGTTTCTATAGATAATAACCATGACGTAACCTTTAGTGTAAATGGCTTGGCAAGCACTTTTGGCTTTAATCAAATGGGACGTGTAACCGATATTAACGGTACTCAACTTAATTGTCTTTCCCCTAACGCTTGTCAAATTATAGTTACAGGTGATCAAACTTTAATAATTCAAATTGAAAACGAGGGCTTCATTCATGCTCTTTAAGTATCCGAAATTATCAAAAGGATTTACGCTAATTGAGACCATCGTTGGTATTGTGGTTTTATCCATCTCGTTTTCAATTATTACTAACTTAATTTACCCCACAGTTGAGCAAAGTGCAGACCAACTTCATCAGATCAGAGCGGCTGAACTGGGACAATCACTATTGAATGAAATTACAGGTCACGCCTTTGATGAAAATTCAGGTCGTAGCGGTGGTCGTTTCCGTTGTAACGAAGATGTTAATGGTAATGGGACACTAGAAACCATTGAGCAATGTACAACCATTATGGGTAATGAGGAGGGCGGCGACCGAACATTATTTGATGATGTCGATGACTATAATGGTATGAATATCGAAAATACTCGCTTTGGGTTTTCAGGTCCAGCTTCTGATGTATTTATAAAAAACTCACAAGGCGATAGCTTAACATTATATTTAGGTTACTCATTAAAAGTAATGGTATGTAACGACAGCAATTATGACGGCGTTTGTGGCCCCAGCAATAATAATTATACTGCAAAACTAATTACAGTAACTGTAACAACACCCACAGGCTTTGCGATAGACTTTTCAAGTTATAAGGCCAATTTTTAATGGCTAAATATCGTGTAGGTAATGGTTTCACATTAATTGAAATGGTCATTGTAATGGTCATTCTTGGCGTACTTGCAGTCGGTATCAGTAGCTTTCTACAGTTTGGTAGCCGTATTTATTTAGAAACTAATGACAGGGGGCAATTAATTGCCAGTGCTCGTTTTGCCATTGAACGGTTAAATAGAGAAGTGCGTAATGCACTACCCAATAGTCCTCGCTTAATTGGAAATACTAATCAATGCCTTGAATTTAGGCCAATTAGATCTACGGCGATATACACTGAAATACCATTAGCACCTTTACCGGCATCATCAACCATTAAAGTAGTTCGTTTTGATGACAGTCAGTTTAATAACGCCCTAGAGTTAATTATTTATCCATTAACTTCCGATGAGGCTTATACACCAAGCAATAAAATAAGTGCGATATCAAGTAGTAATCCTGCGTTTGATCCTGCTCAAAATGAATGGTCTATTGTTTTAAACGGGCCAATACAGTTCACAGAAGCATCGCCGACTGATAGAGCTTTTTTTATTGATAAAGCGGTAAGTTACTGTATTGAAGGTACCTTACTTAATCGTTACAGCGGCTATAGTAATTATCGTGCAGATGGTGTACCAATAACGGTGCCAGTACTTATGGCAAAATTTTTAGATGTTGGAAGTCGCTTTCAAGTAAATGCGGCAAGTCAATTGCGCTCAGGTAATGTTTTAGTGCGATTGAACTTTATCAAAAATAACGAAAAAGTGAGTTTTAATAACGAAATTCAGGTGCCGAATGTTCCTTAATCGAATCCGTCTAAGTAAAACTACACAATTGCAAGCATACGCAAATAAACGTAAGCAGCGAGGCAGTGCCCTAGTGATTGCAATATTTATCATTATTGTTATGACCTTATTAGGTACGGCATTAGTGCGAATGTTGTCAACAGAGGCTGAAAGTGTTGCTTACGAAGTTATCGGAACTCGCGCTTTTCTAGCAGCTCAATCAGGAATGCAATGGCAACTTCAGCAAGTTTTTCCATTAAATAGTTCAGCAACGGATTGCCCTGTAGCCTTTAGTACCAAAGACTTTACTAATAGTGGTGTTGATGGCAAGGGTCTGAAAAATTGTAGGGCTGAACTTAGCTGTGAAAGCTTTATACATACCGATGGTGTACGCTATTATCAGTTGGAAAGTACAGGTATCTGTAGTGTTGCTGAGGTTGTAACCTCACGAAAAATTGCAGTTGATGCAAGAAGCTTATAAATGTGTAAGTAATTTTTACACTTATCATTTTTATGTTTATAAAGTTTTATCTAATTTGTTGTTATTGTTAGTTATTATTTTTATGGTATAACAATTGCATTGTTTATGTATAATATTTATCATTAGTAGAGGTAATTTAATGATTAAGTTCGCTCATAAATTTCTATTTATCGCTTCAATGTTTTTTTTAAGCTCAGCGCAAGCTGGATTGATCACTTCAGATCTTACCGAAGATAACTATGTTGTTATTGGTGAGTTGCAATGGGCTTGGGCTTCACCTGTTAATGTTGAAATTTGGAATAACAATACGTTGTATGCACCAAACATTCATACTGGTTGGAGTTACGCTTCTGACGAGCAACTAAATTTACTAAAAGCGGCAATACGTGAAGATATGTTAGATAACGTTTTTGAGTTATTTACGCGTACAAACGCTAATGGTAGCTTTTATGTGCATGCGTTTGAGTATTGGAATAGCTTTTACAGTTACGTAGACACAACCGAAGATGTTGAGGCTGAAATAGTACGTAGTGTTTGGGCAGAAAACGACCCACTCGTGTCAGTTAATAATTCTCTCGCTTATATGCTAATGGAGCAAGCTGACACTTTCTATGTTAGACCAAACGTGCAAGGCGGTGGTGGTAGTGTATCTGTTCCTGAGCCCACTACTATTATGATATTTGGCTTTTGTTTAATTGCTTTAGCAGTCCGTCAAAAATTTATTCTGTAAAATAACTTTTTTGTTTCATGAATATAAAGCCCCACATTTGTGCTGTCTCTTGATCACATTTTCAGATCAAGAGATTGGGCTAATTCATAGCCTTCAAGGATGGTTTGCAATTTAAACCATCCTTCCCATAATCGCTCCCACCCGACACGGCCATTACGTTTTGAATCGTGCCAACCCGCTAACTTCCCAAGGTTAATGTAAGCCCAATAAAGGCTTGGTGCCGTTGTCGGTGGTTTTGATTTTTCTCGTTTTGTCCATAGCAACTTCCACGCTAACGGACTTAAAACCGTTTCACAACTATGCTTTTCTGCTTCTTTCTTATTAAGGCCAAGGTAACGAAGTTGATGAAGGCGTGCGGCAATAAACGCTAATATCACAATCACCTTTTCTAAATTGTCTTTACTTTGCATACGTAAATCTTCTACTTGAGTACCGCCGCTTTTCCACGCTTTGTGGAACTCTTCAATTAACCAGCGTTTTTCATAGTAGGTCAATACTTTTTCGGCTTCCTCTTTGCACGTCACAGGCTCAGATGTTAACAGGTGCCAACTTAATCCTTGGTCATTGTTTTCTTCCTGACAACCCACATAATAGAGAGATACCGAAGCGCCTTTTTTATTCGCTGGCATTTTTACATCAACTTTGGCATAACGTATTTGACAAGAAGCCTCCCGCGCTTTGCGTCCGCCTTTTTGCCTCACCGAAACAATACGTTGACCTGCTGATTTTAACGACTCACTATATTGATAAAGTTTATTTTCACTTTGTTCAATGCAACGACTCTGCATTGAGCGCACGACAAAACGTTGCTGCCTCGCTGTTTTATAAGTCAGGTATTCAATAATATCTGACTCTCTATCACACACTGAAATTACCTTATTCATTGTTGAACCTAGACGGGGAGTCATCGCTTCTGATGCTTGCTCCCACTTATAGCTTTCTTTGTCTTCGTACGCTCGGCTGGCATGGCGATTATTTTGGCCGTACAAACTGACGTCTCGTGTCCATCGTTTTTGCTCAATCAGACCAACAACATGCTGCTGCTCAGGGGCAAATAGCAATACGGAATGAGCATGCATGCCACGCGAACGCTTATTCGAAGTGGTATGCCCCATTTCATCGCGAATCGTTTGATGTTTAAATTCAAGTGATGTGGTGTCTTCTAAAGCAAGTAGGCAATCATAATCTTTAACTTTTGCTGCTGTTGCCTTAAAGCCAGCCTCAGCTATAGCTTGAGCATCAATAGCTTTATTACGAGTAAAACGATAGGCCGCTTCAATATCGGCTGTGGACGTAGATGATTGCACGAGTGATTGCCCTAACTTGTTGGAAAGATTAGAGGCTAACACAACAAGTCGTTTAGCTCTGCGGGTATCGCCCAATTTTGCATGTAAAAATGTTTCTTCTGCCCATTGCTCTGAACTTGTTGTAAACATAGAAATCCACCTCATCACTGAATAAATGGATCAGATCACGTTCTGTACAATAAGTTCATAAAAAAATCCCTCGATTTTTATCGAGGGATTTGTGTAGGAAAGACAGCACATTTGTGGGGCTTTTTATTGGAAAGTTTATATATTTTTCACTCTGAATTAATAAAGCTTATACGCAGCGTTACTGATTTTGATAAAGTTCCAACTCCAACATGGGAGTTGGATAGTAGGGTAACGCAGGAGCAGTTACGGAGAATAACCATTATCTGTGATCAGTGCCTTGCCTCTAAGCTCTTTTAATTCTCGCTGAAGAAACAAATGTTTTTTTCAATTAGGGTCTGTTGATCTTTCAGTTTATAGCTCTGTTGCACTTGAAAAAGATGACAGTCGAGGCACTTAATGTAATGTTTGGTTGTTCCAAATGCACATTAAGTAACAAAGAGTGACGCTTTTTCAAGGCAACCCAAAGGGCTATGACTATTTTTCAACCTAACATCGTTAAAAATGGTTAAAGTACGACTGCACGGATGCAGAAGGTAGAGCGACGCAGGATGCCAAAGCCGAGAATGACTACATTGCACCGTTTTCGCCTTGTTATCTTAAAAAATAGTCTATAGCAGAGGCTAAAATGAAAGATCAACAGACCCTAGTATTACCGTGGAGTGAATGTGAAAAAAGTTACCTCTATAAGTTTAGCGCTTTTGTTCTTGAATGTTATGCTATTGCGTGTTTAGAAATTGACTCGTCGGTGCTTGGTTAGCAGGATTTTGTTGAATGTTGCGCTTACATACAGAGTTGTTACGTTCTAAATCAATCGTTTTTATGCTTTTCTGCAAAAAAAATACAAATTATTACGTTTTTTTCGCTAAACAGGCATCACATCTTGTGAAACCTAAGGTATGATTAACCCATTCGAAAAAATAATGATTATGTTCAGGCAATGACTTGCCTTGTCTACGCACAAAGGACAATTAAACCTTATGTTTAAAAAATTACGTGGCATGTTCTCAAATGATTTATCAATTGATTTAGGAACAGCAAATACACTTATTTACGTACGAGACCAAGGCATAGTGTTAGACGAGCCTTCCGTAGTGGCTATTCGCCAAGATCGTGCTGGTGGCTCTAAAAGTGTGGCTGCAGTGGGTTCTGCTGCAAAACAAATGCTTGGGCGAACACCTGGTAATATTGAAGCTATTCGTCCAATGAAAGATGGTGTTATTGCCAACTTTTTTGTGACTGAAAAAATGCTGCAATATTTTATTAAGCAAGTGCATAGCAACAACTTTCTACGTCCTAGCCCTCGAGTCTTAGTATGTGTACCTTGTGGCTCTACTCAAGTAGAACGCCGTGCGATTAGAGAGTCTGCATTAGGTGCTGGCGCGCGCGAAGTATATTTAATTGATGAACCTATGGCCGCTGCAATTGGAGCGGGTATGCCGGTATCTGAAGCAACTGGTTCTATGGTGGTTGATATTGGTGGTGGTACTACAGAAGTCGGTATTATTTCACTTAATGGCGTAGTGTATTCATCTTCGGTTCGTATTGGCGGTGACAAATTTGATGATGCTATTATTAATTATGTTCGTCGTAATTTTGGTAGTCTAATAGGTGAAGCAACAGCCGAGCGCATCAAGCATGAAATCGGCTCAGCCTATCCAGGTGAAGAATTGGTTGAAATTGAAGTACGTGGCCGTAATCTTGCAGAAGGTGTACCGCGTAGTTTTACGCTTAACAGCAATGAAATTTTAGAAGCATTGCAAGAGCCGTTAACGGGCATTGTAAGTGCTATAATGGTGGCGCTAGAACAATCTCCGCCTGAATTAGCGTCAGATATTTCTGAACGTGGCATGGTGCTTACTGGCGGCGGAGCGTTATTAAAAGACTTAGATCGTTTACTAATGGAAGAGACGGGAATTCCAGTAGTTGTAGCTGATGATCCATTAACATGTGTTGCACGTGGTGGTGGTAAAGCTTTAGAGATGATAGATATGCATGGTGGTGATTTATTCTCTTATGAATAAAGAGGATCAAGCGACTACTTTTACTAAAGTTAGTTACACTGGTTGAGCACTCTTATTATTAAGCGATGGTAGTACCATCGCTTAATCCTATTTAACATAATTAGCTGCTAGCGGAGAAATTAGCGCATCAATGAATCCGATATTTAAACACGGCCCATCTCCTCAGCATAGACTCATTTTGGTGCTCATCCTGTCATCTGCATTTATCTTTTTTGATCATAAAATGGGTAGCTTTGACGTTGTTCGTGGTTATCTCCAATCTTTAGTAAGCCCATTGCAATATTTGGCATCTACGCCCAAAAATGCCGTTAACTGGGCAGTTGAGAACTTAGGGACACGTCAAGCATTAATCGATCAAAATCAACAGTATAAAATGAATGAGTTGCTATTTAACGAGCAATTAATGCAACTTGATATTCTTAAAAAAGAGAATGAGCGATTACGCTCCCTGCTAGCCTCGCCAGTGCGAACCGATTCAAAAAAGATGGTGGCAGAAATACTTTCGGTTGACAGTGATCCATATTCCCATCAAGTTGTTATTAACCGAGGGGCGAATGACGGTGTGTTTGAGGGCCAAGCTTTAATTGATGATAAAGGTATTGTTGGCCAGGTATTACACGTTGGCACTATTACGAGTAGAGTTTTACTTATCACAGACGTAACTCAAGCAGTACCCGTTAGAATTAGCCGTAATGGTGTGCGTTTAGTGGCTAATGGTACAGGCACCCTCGACAGATTAACGCATAACTTTGTACCTCATAGTACAGATGTTAAGCAAGGAGATACCTTAGTTACCTCTGGCCTTGGCGGAAAATATCCAGAAGGGTATCCTGTCGCTAAAGTAACAGTCGTTCGACAAGATGAATCACGTCCATTTGCACAAGTACAAAGTGAGCCTGTTGCTGAAATAGATCGCTTGCGATATTTATTATTATTATGGCCTAAACATAAAAGTAGCCTGTTTTCTTCTCGCCCAGATAATAATGAGCAGGAGCAATAACAGTGTTTTCTCATAACGGTATTATAATATTATTAACATTTATTGTGGCTTTAATGGCAACCATTATGCCTTTACCAATTGCTGTTGATGCATTTCGTCCTGACTGGGTATTGGTGGTAGTGCTATACTGGTGTTTAGCATTACCAAATAGGGTTAATGTGATCACTGCATGGTTATTTGGTTTATTAATTGATATTTTATTAGGGTCAACTTTAGGTGTACATGCTGCAGCAATGGCGCTAACTGTATTTATAATTGCAGGTAACTTTCAAAAAATACGTAACTTTTCTGTTTGGCAACAGGCGCTTATCGTAGGTGTTTTATCTGCGCTTTATCATTTACTTGTCTTTTGGTTTCAGCGGTTTTTAACTGACGCTGTGTTTGTACCGCAATATTTATATCCCGTAATCACGACTGTGATACTGTGGCCTTGGGCATTCTTATTATTAAGAAAAATTCGTCGTCACTTTAAAATAAAGTAAATAGGGTTGAGTAAATGAACCATAAACTTATTCTTGCTTCTCAATCACCTAGGAGAAAAGAGTTACTGACTCAACTTGGTTATGACTTCGAATGTTTAAGTGCAAATATTGACGAAAGTCAGCAAGAGTCTGAAGGAGCGAGTCAGTACGTTAAGCGGCTTGCTTTAGCAAAAGCTCAACACATCGCGCAAAATAAACCTCAAAAGCTTATTGTTTTAGGCTCTGATACAGCCGTTGTGTATCAAAATACTATTTTAGGTAAACCTGAAAACCTTACGCAGAGCATTAAAACGTTGAGTTTACTGTCAGGTAAAACACATCAAGTACTAACAGCAGTAGCTGCCGTGCAAGGTACATATCACGAGGTGATTGAGGTTGTAACAAATGTCACCTTTAAAGTGTTAACAGAGCATGAAATTATTAATTATTGGCATACTGGTGAACCACAAGACAAAGCAGGTTCATATGGTATTCAAGGTATTGCAGGGCAGTTTGTCACTCATATTAGCGGCAGTTATAGTGCGGTAGTTGGTTTACCCTTATTTGAAACAGCACAGTTACTTGCTAAGTTAGATTTACCCACTGCAATACAGCAAAAAGGTTGAAAATAATGAATGGGGAATTACTGATCAATGTGACACCTAGCGAAACTAGAGTGGCATTAATTGAAAATGGTGTGCTGCAAGAGGTGCATGTAGAACGTGAAGCTCGCAGGGGGCTTGTTGGTAATATTTATTTAGGCAAAGTGATCCGCGTGTTACCTGGTATGCAGGCAGCGTTTGTTGATATAAATTTAGAAAAAGCGGCATTCTTACATGCTTCAGATATTAACTCTACTCTCATTACAAACGAAGATAAAGAGTCAAAACAAGTACCAGATATTCGAAGTTTAGTACACGAAGGCCAGCACATTGTAGTGCAAGTAGTTAAAGATCCGCTTGGTACTAAAGGCGCAAGGTTGACTACAGATATTACTGTAGCAGCACGGTACTTAGTTTTAATGCCAAATGCGAGCCATGCAGGTATTTCACAGCGAATTGAAGATGCTGCGGAGCGAACACGATTAAAAAATATTGTTACTCCTTATTGTGATGATGAGCATGGCTTTATTGTACGAACAGCGGCTGAGGGAGTAGGAGAGAGCGAACTTAAACATGACGCAGAGTTTTTACGAAGGGTATGGTCTAAGGTATTAGAGCGTAAAAAGCGCAAGCAAACAAAAATAGCATTATATCAAGATCTATCACTTGCATTTAGGGTGCTTCGAGACTTTGTTGGTGTATCGTTAGAGCGCGTTAGAATAGATTCTAAGTTAACCTTTGATCAGTTAAGTGACTTTACAAAAGAATTCGTACCAGAGTTAACTGGTTTGATGGAATATTACCCTGGTGAGCGACCTATTTTTGACTTGTTTGATGTTGAAAACGAAATTCAACGGGCTTTGCATCGTAAAATTATTTTAAAGTCAGGTGGCTACTTAATTATTGATCAAACAGAGGCGATGACCACAATTGATATCAATACCGGAGCGTTTGTAGGGCATCGTAATTTAGAAGAAACCATTTTCAACACTAACATTGAAGCTACGCAAGCAATAGCAAGGCAATTAAGGCTGCGTAACTTGGGTGGAATTATTATTGTTGATTTTATTGATATGACTGATACTGATCATAAGCGTAGAGTGCTGCATAGCCTTGAATCAGCTATGGCTAAAGATAAAGTAAAATTTAGTATCAGCGGTTTTTCTGCGCTAGGCTTAGTTGAGATGACGCGAAAAAGAACACGTGAAAGCCTTGAGCATATTTTATGTGGAGAATGCGAGGTTTGCTCAGGTAGAGGTAATTTAAAAACAGTAGAAACAGTTTGCTATGAAATTCTAAGAGAAATAGTGAGAGTAAATAGAGCTTACGATGCTGATAAATTTATTGTATACGCATCGACGTTAGTCAGTGAGTCATTAATTAATGATGAGTTTCATAATTTAGCAGAGCTAGAGGTATTTATTGGTAAGCAAATTAAAGTGCAAACTGAAACCATGTATAATCAAGAGCAATTCGACGTTGTTATGATGTAATTAAACTCAAGTGAGTTAGTGGCTGTTGAGTGTTTTTAAAAGAGTATAAATGAGTATTTCTAAAGTCTTAAATCGTTGGTTAAACCGTTTTTACAAAATCATTGCTATTTTGTTGGTGTCCTTTGCGGTTTTGATAAGTTCATTAAGGTTACTACTTCCTTATGCTCATAACTATCGCCTCGACTTTCAAGATTATATTAATACCACCTATCAAAGTAATGTTGTTATAGGCTCATTACACATGGATTGGAAAAGCTCTGGTCCATCTATGGTTGCTAATAATGTAAGTTTTCTTCAAACCGATGGCGTTGAAATATTTATCGGTGCTATCGATTTTCATCTCGACTTTTGGCGTAGTATCCGCCAATTAAACTTTGTAACGAAAGCATTAACGCTTGACGGTGTAAAAGTTTATGTAAATAAAGGCGTAGTAATAAATACAGAAAAAAATAACCAGCAATTAGCGATAGTCGATAATGTTACTGAGTTATTTTTACAGCGCATTAATCGCTTTTCATTACGTGATAGCCAAATTATCTACCGTACCGAACAAGAAGTGCAAACCTTTCTAATTAGCGAGTTAAATTGGTTGAATAATGGAGATAAACATCGCGCTGAAGGTAAAGTAATCATTGATGGTTTAACTTCTAATAATCTAAATTTAGTATTAGCACTAGAAGGAAAAAAACTGTCAACAATGAAAGGGACTGTCTATGTTAAAGCAAATAAAGTTAACATAACTCCCTGGCTTGATAAGGTGCTAGCGATAAAAGATGAAGATACTCACTCTTCGATTAATTTTGATGCGTGGTTAGCAATTAATGATGGCTTGATTGAGAATATTAAAGTCGCTTTAGGGGAAAATCAGATTGTTTGGCAACACTTAGCCAGTATACAGAGTTTTAATATCGAGCACGGCTTAATTCTGATTGAAAATATTAGCGATAATCAATACTTCAACTTCAGTACATCAGAACTCACCTTTAGATCAAATAACAGAGCTTGGTTACCACTAACAATAGAAGTATCTGCTAATAAAAACCAATACAGTGGCTATATTTCAAGTATAGATGCTGAAGGTATAGCGCAATTAGTTCCTTTATTTACCAGTAATAAAGATGCCAGAAAACTGTTATATAGCCTAGCACCTCAAGGGGTTTTAAATGACGTTGTTTGGCAAACCAAAGATTCAAAAACAAGTGTAACTGCAGAGTTTTCACAACTTGGAATTAGTTATTATCAAGGCATACCTAGCATTAACCAGTTATCGGGTGAAGTGCTTTACCACGATCAACAATTATTGATGAAAGTGCAAAGCAATAATGGTGAAATTGACTTTAAAGAGCATTTTATTAAGCCCATTCCTTACCAAACGTTAGCAGCAACAGTTTCTTTATTTTTTCAAGAAAGCGGCGTGTTAGCTAAGATTAACGATATATCACTAAACTCAGAAGAAATCAGCCTATCAGGCGAAGTAACTATTGATGCCCGTGATGATAAGCCTATTACCATGGCCTTATTGGCAGATGTTCAAAACGTTGATGTTAAAAATGCACCGCATTATTACCCAGAACTATTAATGGGACCTGACTTAGTTAACTACTTGAATAAGTCTATTATCAGCGGTAAAGCTACACAGGCCCAGGTATTGTTTAATGGCCCACTAGTTGATTTTCCATTTACTGAGCAACAAGGTATTTTTACCGTTGATGCAGAATTAACTGACGCGACTTTTAAATTTGACTCGGAGTGGTCGGCGATTGAGCAGTTTAATGGCAATTTAAACTTTACCAATAATAGTATGTTGATCACAGGGCGCTCAGGATCACTTGAAGGTGTTGACGTAAGTGGTGTGACTGCGCGTATTGATGAATTAGTTGGCGCTCAGCTACTGGAAATTGAGGCTGGCTTTAATAATACAAAGGCGGCTGATGTTACTCTTTTAATGCAAAAAAGTCCGTTAAAAGAAAGTGTAGGGGTTGTTTTAGAGCAAGTTAAGGTGAGTGATAATATTGCAGGAACTTTTTCACTGACTATCCCGCTAGAGGACACCGACAATACGGTGGCGAAGGGAACTGTTGTATTTACTAATAATAGAGTGTCATTAACTGCCCCTGAAATGGAGTTTGAACAGGTTAATGGTCAGTTAAACTTTGTGAATGATGTTATTACGACTAAAAATATTAAGCTAAATTGGCGCGATTTACCCTTAGCATTAAACGTGAATGCAGAGACAACACCTGAGCATTATCAGACGAATATTGATATTACTGCAGATTGGTCTCAAGCATTATGGCAAAAGCAATTACCCCCATTATTAAAAGATTATGCTAAAGGCCCTTTACAATGGCAGGGTGAATTAACCCTTAAAAATGCTGATGATGGTCAGTTTAAATATGACTTGTTGGTATTGTCAGATCTTGCGCAAACAGAACTAAAGCTTCCAGCACCATTTGAAAAAGTAATAGACGACAAACGTTCAGTACTTGCTAAAGTACAAGGTAACGAAAAGCAATCTATCATAGATGCTGTTGTCGGTAAGCAAATGAGTTTTTACGGCGTGTTAGATCATGAGCTAGTAACATTTTCACGAGCCCATTTAATTCTAGGTAAAGAGGATATGTTACTGCCACTTAACGGCTTTCATATTACTGCAAATTTAGAAAAGGCTAGCTTTGAGCAATGGCAGCCTTTCGTTGTTGATATTATTGACTCATTAGCTAGCTTTTCAAATGATGAAGATAATGTGCAATCGCCTTCTTTGCTTACTCAACCTCAGCGGATTAGGGGCGAAATTTCTCAATTTACACTATTAGGAGAAACACTCGATAATGTTGCTTTTAATATATCTGACGAACAAGCTTGGTGGTTGCTAGCGCTTAGTAGCACACAAGCTAGAGCCGATATTAAGTTTTTACCCAATTGGCTTGAACAAGGGGTTGTGGTCGAGGCAGACTTTATCAATCTTGCTAATACAAAAACGGTGTTACCTAGCGTAGAGTCGAAAAGTGTTAATGAACAACAAGTTATTCCAATTCCAACAAAGTCAATTGAAGAAATTGCTCAAGAGAATGCTGCTGTCGCACATATATTCAATAATGTGCCTCCGGTAACGTTCAGTTGTAAACAATGCCAATACAATGGCTTAGATTTGGGTCAAATCGATTTTCTGATCAAACGAGAGGATGATAACACAATCGCGCTGAATAACTTTGTAGCAAAACGTAAGCGCAATAATGTGAGCTTTGATATGCTATGGCAGCGACAAGCAGATAATTATATTACGTCTATTAATGGAAAGTTATCAATTGATGATTTGGAGCAAGAGTTTAAGCAGCTTGGTTTTGCTTCATTGATCAAAGATAGTGGTGTTGAAGCAACTTATGATATTAATTGGCAGGGTGCACCTTATCAATGGAATGTTGAGACGCTTAATGGTGAGCTTTACACTAAACTAAATGACGGATATTTGGCTGACATTGATGATAAAGGGTTGCGAATTTTTTCCGTGCTGAGTTTACAGTCTTTAGTACGAAAGCTAACATTGGATTTTCGTGATATTTTCAGCGATGGTATGTTTTATAGCCAAATAATAGCCGAAGCACACATCAAAGATGGCGTACTTTATACTGATAACGCAAAAATGAAAGGGGCTGCTGGTGACCTTTCAATTAAAGGTAATACCAACCTGTCGGCTGGCAATCTTGACTATAGAATGTCGTATAAACCAAATTTCAGTGCCAGTTTACCTGCGATTGCTTGGATAGCCACATTAAACCCAGTCACATTTTTAGGCGCATTAGCATTAGATGAAGTGTTAATTTCTAAAGTTTGGTCAGAGTTTAACTTTGAATTAACCGGTAATATTAATGAGCCTGATCTGCGTGAAGTTAACCGCAAAAGCCAAAACATTAGTGTGGGTCGCTCGACACCTCCACAAATAGTAGATGCTGAAACAAATATTCAAGAAGATAAAAAAGCTGCTGAGATAAAGCTTCCAGCTAAAGAAGTAAAAGAACTGGATAAAATCGATGGTTAAATTATCAGTAATGCAAATGTGCTCTGAGCCTAATGTTGAAAATAACTTAGCTTATATCGAGCAGCAGCTTTCAGGTTTAAAAATAGCAGATGAACACATAGTGGTGTTGCCTGAATGCTGTTTATTCTTTGGCGGAAAGGATGCTGACCAACTCGCACTAGCCAAAGAAACAGCACCAGACAATAGCTTGGTGGCTGAATTAGCAGCAATAGCAAAGAAGTACCAAATAATTTTAGTGGCAGGTAGCATTCCTTTACTCACAGAAGAAGGTGATAAGTTTACTAATTCATGTTGTGTTTTTTCTTCAACAGGCGAACAAATAGGGCGCTATGATAAATTACACCTGTTTGATGTAGTGGTTGATGATGCTGAAAAAAATTACTTTGAGTCCCGTTATACACAAGCAGGTAAAGAAACAAAGGTATTGCCAGTCACTCAGAATATTAACCTAGGTCTAACGATTTGTTATGATTTACGCTTTCCTGAATTGTTTCGCTCCCTAACAAGCCAAGGAGCCAATGTGATCACCGTGCCGAGTGCTTTCACTAAAGTAACTGGAGAGGCGCATTGGCAGGTACTACTTCAAAGTAGAGCCATTGAAAATCAGGTTTATATAGTAGCCGCTGGGCAGTCGGGCACTCATGCAAGTGGCCGAGAAACATGGGGCCATAGTATGATAATTAGTCCTTGGGGTGAAGTGCTAACAAATTTAGCAGACCAAAACGGCTGTGCTACAGCAACGTTTTCACTCGAAAACTTAAAAAAAGTACAACAATCAATGCCAGTAAGGGCACATAACCAGTTTATAACCAAGTTGAAATAATATGAATAGTGTAGAGCAAGAGCTCTTGGCCGATAGCCAGTTAGATCCTAGTTTCTTAAATAAAACCCTTTCAAGTATTTATCAGCGACAAGTTGATTTTGCGGATCTGTATTTTCAAGCAAGTAGTCATGAGTCTTGGATGCTCGAAGATGGGATCGTAAAAGAAGGTTCGTATAATATCGAACGTGGCGTTGGTGTTCGTGCGATATCAGGAGAAAAAACCGGCTTTGCCTATTCTGACGATATTACGCCTGAAGCTTTAACTATTGCAGCTGATGCCGCTAAAGGCATTGCTGCTGCCGATAAAAATGGCAGCGTTCAAGCCTTTAAAAAGCAAAATGTGTCACTTATTTATCAAGCGACAGACCCGTTAACAAGCTTAGCTCAAGAACAAAAAATAACGTTACTACATGAAGTTGAAGCACACGCTAGATCGGTTGATGCAAGAGTTAAACAAGTGATCGTGAGTTTATCGGGCGTGTATGAAAAAATATTAGTAGCTGCAACTGATGGAACTTATGCAACCGATATTCGTCCGTTAGTACGATTAAACTGCTCAGTGCTTGTTGAAGAAAATGGCAAGCGTGAGCGAGCAAGCGCTGGTGGTGGTGCACGTACAGACTACAGTTACTTTTTTGAGTTAGAAAATGGTAAAGCGCGTTACTTGAGTTATGCTGAAGAGGCGGTACGACAGGCCTTGGTTAATTTGGTGGCAGTGGAGTCACCCGCTGGTAATTTCCCGGTAATTTTAGGCAGTGGTTGGCCCGGTGTATTGTTACATGAAGCTGTTGGTCATGGTTTAGAAGGTGACTTTAATCGTAAAGGTTCATCAACTTTCTCAGGTCGTATTGGTCAGCAGGTTACCTCTGAACATTGTACTATTGTTGATGATGGCACCTTGCAAAATCGTAGAGGCTCTATGTCGATTGACGATGAGGGCACGCCTTCACAATACAATGTGTTAATCGAAAAAGGCATACTAAAAGGTTATATGCAAGATAAACACAACGCGGGCCTAATGGGCGTTAAACCTACAGGTAATGGGCGCCGAGAGTCTTATGCTCACTTACCTATGCCACGTATGACAAATACCTATATGTTAGCCGGCGAGCATGATCCGAAAGACATTATTGCCACAGTAAACAAAGGCATATATGCGCCCAATTTTGCTGGTGGCCAAGTTGATATCACCTCAGGCAAGTTTGTCTTTACAAGTTCTGAAGCGTATTTAATTGAAAATGGCGAAATTACCACGCCAATAAAAGGCGCAACATTAATTGGTAGTGGGCCAGAAGCAATGAGGAATGTAAGCATGGTAGGCAATGACTTAACCCTTGATGCCGGAGTGGGCGTTTGTGGTAAAGATGGTCAAAGCGTACCTGTAGGCGTTGGGCAGCCAACCTTAAAAATTGATGAAATGACTGTAGGTGGAACACAGTAGTGAGCGATATAACTTCATACCATATATGGCTGTAAAGCATTCTGCTTAGCGACTTTAATTGCTTTGTAATTAGACAGGCTCCATATATGGCATGAGTTATTGTTTCACAATAGTTTTAATAACTTAACCTGAGTTCTGGATAAGCTAAGCAGGTCAATGTCACGATTTTTGCGCGTATCTGCGTTGCCTGCATGGACGTAGGTACTTGGTTTTTGTCTGGAACTAAAAAACCGTTAATTTGCTACTAATAGCTCGCTATTAGGTACGCAAACTTGCCTTGATTCACTCAACACTTATAACATTGATATATAACTACATAAGCAATACGATTGTTCTATAGTAAGTAATTTAAAAATATAACTTTATCTGTATTGAAAGTACATCCGTTATCCAGAGCTCAGGTTAACTTAAATAACCAACACAATGCAGAGCCTATTATCTTTAAAGAAAAGATCAATTTTCCTATTTGCTTCATTGTATTATTGTCTTTAGTGTTATAGTATCACAATCACTATGAGTACTTTAAAACTAAAACTAATTCCGAAATATCGATTAACCAGCCTATTCATGCTGGTGTTTTTGTTGTTTTTTAGTTTAGGGCATGCTCATACGATAGATGTAACAAAGTCTAATGTTGAACAACAAGAGTGTAATTTATGTCAACATAATATTGGTAGCATACCTCAAAGGCTCACGGTAACACCTGTTGAAATCAGTGAGTTTACGCAGCCTTCGACGATAGACAATATTAAGCATGCGACTAAAACTGATTACTTTTCCCCTCAATTAAGAGCGCCACCAACTCATACCTAACCAGTATACAAATTTCTATTATTAGCTTTGCTTAACCCAAGTGAAGTTAATTTAAGCTATCCAATATTGTTTCGCTATTTTAGTGAATGTTTATTTATTGGGGCGTAGAACATTCGAACAAATATTTTCCAGAGATATACATTTTTCAATTAGGTAAAAAATAATGTTAAATAAATTAGTAGCAGCTAGCTTGCTATCATTAATGTATAGCCAGACGGGCTACGCACAAGAAGTAATAGGTAAGATAAAAGACTTGTCAGGTAAACCCATTGTTAATGCAGAAGTAAGTCTTGTAGGTAGTAGCCGAGTGGTTAAAACTGATAAAAATGGCCAGTTTTCTATCGACAACCTTAATCGTGGGGTAGTCGAATTACACGTTACCGCAAAAAGTTATAGTCATAAAAATCAGCGTCTCACAATAGGCGAAGCCGATCTAACCGAATTTGAACTAACACTAATACCAAGTGTTATGGAAGTTATTGATGTACATGCTACTCCGCTACATTCATCTAATATAGAGTCGGCTTTACCGGTTAACGTGTTGGCTGCAGACGAACTTCGCACTAAACATGCCTCAACTCTTGGAGAAACGTTAAAGAATGAGGTTGGTGTACATTCATCTTACTATGGTCCTGCGTCTAGTAGCCCGATTATTAGAGGGCTTGATGGGCCAAGAGTATTAATTACTCAAAATGGATTAGATGTTGGAGATGCGTCACGCGTTGGGCCAGATCACGCAGTTTCTTCCGATACCGCAAATGCTCAACAAGTAGAAGTACTGAGAGGCCCAGCAACACTCTTTTATGGGAGTGGTGCTATTGGTGGTGTTGTAAACGTTGTCGATAATAGAGTTCCTCAATATTTAGATGACAGTGTCGACTATATGGTTAAACATAATGATGTTGCGGATGAAAATGAAGTATCAATAGCGGTAAATACATCGTTTAATAACTTTGCATTTCATCTTGATGGTTTTTGGCGAAATGCTAATAACTACAACATTCCTGGCAACTCAGAGTCTGAAAATCATCATGAAGATGGTGAGCATAGCGAGCACGAAGAGGCGAACACTGGTATTTTATTAAATAGTGACGGTAAAGCATCTGGTTTTACTTTAGGCTCAAGTTATATTTTTGATAGCGGTTATATTGGTTTTTCATACGGCAGAACAGATCGCACATATGGTATTGTCGGTCACAGTCATACGGAGCATGAACATGAAGATTATCACGATGAAACAGGTGAAGAAATAGGGCATGAAGAGGAGCGTGTATATGCTGATCTGAGTCAAAACAAATTTCAAATGCTGTCAGAGTGGAATATTAATAATGCAATTATTAGACAAATTAATAGCAAAATAGCCTTTACAGACTATCAGCATAAAGAAATAGAACATGATGTGGTTGGCACCGTTTTTACCAACGACATGCTCGAAGCGCGAATAGATGCATACCACCAAGAGTTTGATGGTTGGAAAGGCGCGTTTACTTTACACTATAAAAATACCGACTTTTCAGCACAAGGTGTTGAAGCATTTACCCCACCGTCAGAAACAGAATCAATCGCCGTTGCTTGGCTAGAGGAAAAACATTTTGATGATGTATTAATCCAGCTCGGTGCTAGGGTTGAGCATATTTCAATTAACGTTACATCAGCATTAAATAGTGGTGATTTTGTTGGTTTATTAGATGAAGAATACACTTTTACACCAACAAGCGCTTCTTTAGGTTTAGTTTGGGATTATCAGCCAGGATATAACTTAGGTGTGTCGGCGGCTATCTCTCAACGTGCACCTTCCGCAGCTGAGCTATTTTCATTTGGCCCTCATATCGGTACAAGTACTTATGAAATAGGCGCCTTATATCAAGTTGAATATCACCAGGGTCATCAACATAATCATTTTGGGCTTAGTGATAGCCAAGCAGAAATAGAGACTTCTTATAACCTAGACTTAACATGGAGAAAGTTCGAAGGCGACTTTGGCTTTGTTGTTAGTGCTTTTTATAACCGTATTAACGATTATTATTACGCACAAAATACGGGCTTGTTTTTTAGTGAGGAACACGACCACGACCATGATCATGATGAAGAAGAGACTCATGAAGTAGGGCTACCTATTTATAATTACCAACAAAATGACGTTAATCTCTACGGTATAGAAGCAGAACTTGTTTACCAGATTAATAACAATGTTAAAGCAACCTTGTTTAGCGATTATATTCGAGCATCTTTAGTTGATGGTGGTAATTTACCTAGAATACCGCCTTTACGTATTGGAGGACTACTGAATTACCAAGTAGATAGTTATGAAGCAGAGGTGTCGGTGAGTCGCTATAATCAACAATCTAGATTAGCGCCATTAGAAACTCACACTGATAGTTATACTATGATCGATGCGCATCTAAACTACTACTTGCAAGGGGTTGGTGATGATTTAGTGCTGTTTATTAAAGCGAATAACTTAACCAATAAAGAAGCGCGTGTACATTCATCATTTTTAAAAGAGCTTGCCCCGCTACCTGGACGTGGTTTTACCGTTGGTTTTAGAGGCAGCTTTTAAAGAAATGATAAGCTAAAATCACGAATTTGAACCAGTAAATAGTTAATAATTACAGCCTCTTAAACATGTATGTTTAAGAGGCTTTTTAATGATAATTGTTGATATGCACTGACAGTGAACAACACCTTAACCTGTGTATAATACCAATCTCACTAATTATGTGATCATTTCTACTGGTTAAAACAATCAACTACTGCGTTATTTATTTTATAATTAGAACAACTAGTTATAAAATAAATGCCTTGTATTTGCCTGTTTTCACTGCGTATAAAATAGATCACTTATTTAATGAAACTGGTATAAGGCAGCTATTTTGATGAACAAGTTTTTACCACGTTCATCAAGTATGCAAACATATAAAAGTCGGGCATGTAGATCGATTCCCCAATAATATTTAACCTGAGTCCTTGATAACGGATGTACGAGTAATGCCGATAAAGTTATATTTTTCAACTGCTTATTATATAACAATCGTATTGCTTATGTAGTTATAAATCAATGTTATAAATCAATGTTATAAGTGTTGAGTGAATCAAGGCAAGTTTGCGTACCTAATAGCGAGCTATTAGTAGCAAATTAACGGTTTTTTAGTTCCAGACAAAAACCAAGTACCTACGTCCATGCAGGCAACGCAGATACGCGCAAAAATCGTGACATTGAGGTGCTTAGCTTATCCCGATTCAGGTTAAATATTATCAGCCCGTTATGTGGGCGTGTTTTGGTAGAATCTACACTTAAAACGTATCAGATTAAATAGGTGCTACTATACACTAGGTTAGTTTTATACCGTTTGGCTCTATTGTTAATTTACCTTGCTTTAACAAGTTACCAACTGTTGCTTTAAATGTTTTTTTGCTTACACCTAGCTCTTTTTTGATCAGCTCAGGAGCGCTTTTATCATTCAATGGGCTATGCCCACCATGTTGGGTTAAATAGGCAATGAGCTGGCTACTAAAGTCGATTACTTTTCCTTTACCAGCACGAGTTAAGGTTAAGTCAATTCGTTCATCTTCACGTACTTGCTTAATATAACCTGTAACTTTTTGGCCAACGCGTAGTGGTTGAAAAATTTCGTTATCGTACAGTAACCCCCAATGCTTATCGTTAATTACTGCCTTAAAGCCAAGGTCAGTTTTTGCGGCTATCATTAATTCAACTTTTTCTTCCACTTGGTAATCTGCAGGCCAAATATCAACAAATTTATCAATTTTACTCGAAGCAATTAGTCGTTGAGTGCTATGGTCAAGAGATATTCGTACCAGATAATGACGGCCCACTTCCATTGCTTTATGTTGTTGATTATATGGAACCAATAAATCTTTTGGTAAGCCCCAGTCAAGAAAAGCTCCCATTTTATTTACCTGTACAACCTTAAGTGAAGCAAAGGTATCAACTTCCGCATAAGGTTTTTGCGTTGTAGCTACTAATCTATCGGCTGAGTCCAAGTAAATAAATACAGAAAGTTGCTCACCAATTTCACAGTTGGCAGGTAAGTATCGATTGGGTAACAGTATTTCACCCAAATCGCCTGCATCTAAATAGACACCGTTGTCGGATTTTGCAATTACAGGTAGGGTATTAAATTTGCCAATATTAGCCATAGTTTGCCATAAGTTGGTTAATACTAATCTCACTAACTATGTGAATATTTCTACCGGCTAAAACAATCAACTACTGCGTTATTTATTTTATAATTATCACTACATGGGTGTAGCTTATGTGGACAATGAATGAGCATTATTGTCCTGAACAACTCGTTATGAAAATAAATACCTTGTATTTGACTGTTTTCACTGTGTATAAAATAGAACACTTAATTAATGAAACTGGTATAAGTAAAAACAGTTAAATTTATTATATCGCGAATTGATAGTTAGCGCTGAAATAATTTATTTCACACTAGCTCAAACTAGGAGGATATTACATCTTTTGCTTGTATATATTCACTTTGGCGCAAGTGCAATAAGTCAGCAATTCGTCTAATAGTATGCTCTTCAATCGCACTCACTTCGCCATCTGCTAAGGCTAATAACCATAAGTGCTTTACCATTTCTATTTTTTCTTTAATTGTGCAGTTTTTATTAATTTTAGACGTGAACTGGTAAAAGTCTATGGCATGTTCACTTGTTAAAATAGCTTCTTTTATTAATAAAGAAACTTCTTCTTCATTAAGTTTAAAGCGGTGAGTAATTAGCTGGGTTAGCTGCGCAAGCTCTTCTTCATCTAACTTTCCGTCAGCGCGCATTACTTCACATAACAATACGGTTGACGCCATTTCGATAGAAAGCTCGCTATCACTATTAACTGTCTCTTGTTCAGATAGTTCGGTTAAGAATTGTTTTATCTTTGTGATCATTGTGGTGTTGTCCGTTAGGTTATTTTAAAGACCCTAGTAGTTAGCATCCCTATATCGCATATATTATGCAAGTGCGAAGTGTAATATTTTATTGCATTTTGGTGGCTGAACTTTACAATCAATAATGACAGCGCTGTCTAAGCGCCTTTAAATTGGGTGAAAATTAAATGGAAGATCAATTGAACACCACAAAGCCTGAGCAAAAAAAGAAACGCTTATTATCAGTAGATGCATTACGTGGCTTTGACATGTTTTGGATTTTGGGAGGAGAAAAATTCTTTGCTGCATTATTTATTATTACTGGCTGGTCTTTTTTTCATATCGCCTCTTTACAGATGGTACATTCAACTTGGCATGGCTTTACGGCTTATGATCTTATTTTCCCTTTATTTATTTTTTTGTCTGGTGTCAGCTTAGGTATTACAGGTAAGCCTTTATCGCATTACCCCCCTGAAAAAGCTAAGTCAATCGTATTACATGGCGTTAAAAGGTTAGTCATACTAATGTTGTTAGGGATTATCTATAACCATGGTTGGGGCAAAGGTATTCCTGCAGATATTGAGTCTATTCGTGTAGCTAGTGTTTTAGGTCGAATTGGTATTTCTTGGTTTGTTGCGGCTTTACTAGTGTGGTTTTTTAGTGAACGAGTTCAGTGGATAGTTGCATTAACTGTGCTGCTTGGCTATTGGTTACTATTGTCTAGTGTGTCAATAGCAGGCTTAGGGGGCGGTGACTATTCAGCAGATGGGGCAATTAACGTTTGGTTTGATCAGCATTTTTTACCTGGCGCTATACTTCGAGATAAAGCTTTTGATCCAGAAGGGGTTTTATCGAATTTACCTTCTATAATTAATGCGCTTTTTGGGGTGTTTACTGGGCGATTTATAATCAAGTATTCTGCTAATGCCCTAAAGCTAACTTCGTTCTTGATACTTGCTGGTATTTCAATGGTTATTCTCGGTTATGTTTGGGGAATATTTTTTCCAATAAATAAAACGTTGTGGACAAGTTCTTTTGTATTGGTTACCTCAGGTTTTAGTATTTTATTATTAACACTTTTTTATGTATTGATCGATGTGGTTAAAATAAGGGCTTGGGCTACTTTCTTTGCAGTAATTGGTACTAACTCAATTGTTGTCTATGTTGGCAGCAGCGTCGTTAGCTGGGGATACATCAGTAAAAGCTTTTTAGGAGGCTTAATTAATATTGCACCGCCTGGTTGGTCTTCGCTCATATTTTTTGGCGGTGTAGTGCTATTTCAGTGGTTAGTGTTGTACTGGTTATATTGCCGAAAAATTTTTATAAAAATATAATATTTGGTGAGTTACGCTAATTTAGTATTGGCATACCGATCAATTTTCGTTCCTATTTTTTGTGAATTTCATTTCTTTTTCTTGCTATAAGTTGCTGTTATTAAAAGGTAAAAAATTAAAGTTGAAGCCTTTTTATTAATTTTACAAAAACGGCGTAGATCTTGTAATAAGTATTTACACTTTATTTAAATTTTATAAAGGTAATATCGTTAATATATTAGCCATTATAAAAACAACATAACTATAACAATTTTTTTATCATTATTAGCTTGCTTGAAATTCATTCATTAACAACGAATAGTCTTTAATTTTAATTGCAGGGCCAATAATTACTCAAATTGCTATACATTACTTGGGGACTTAGTGATGACAAGAAAAAAACAAATAATTGTACCAATAGCGATAATAGCGGCAGGGGCTTTACTGTTTATATTATTTTCTAACATGAAAAAACCGCCCGAAGAAAAAGAAAAAATTGATACAACACCAATTGTATCAGTTCAACCTGTGGCCATTGGCCCTATGGTATTGGAGGTTAACTCGTATGGCATTGTTACGCCAAAATATGAAACAGAGCTAGTTGCACAAGTTAGTGGACCAATCGTTGAACTTTCACAAACATTTGAACGAGGTGGTTTTGTGGCTAAAGGTCAATTATTGGCACGTATTGACCCGAGTGATTATGAAGCTGCATTAATTGATGCTCAAGCGAACTTGGCGTCAGCACGCGCATCATTAGAAAAAGAACGTGCTCAAGGTAAAGTTGCTGAGCAAGAATGGAAAGAAATTACAGACACTTCACCCACTGAATTAAGTTTACGTAAACCTCAGCTTGCGCAAGAAATAGCACGAGTTAAAGCGGCCCAAGCGTCAGTATTAAGAGCAAAGCGTAATATGGAGCGTACAGAAATTAGAGCGCCGTACGATGCAATGATAGAGAATCGAAATATAGGTTTAGGTTCATTTGTTGGTACCGGCAGTATGGTAGGTAAATTATTAGGTACTGCGATAGCTGAGGTTCGCCTTCCAGTTGCCGATGGTGAGCTACAATTTTTAGCTGAGCAGGGTAAAGATGCATCAGTTGTGCTTATTGGCGATTTTGCGGGTCAAGAAATTGAGTGGCAGGCTAAGGTAATACGTAGTGAAGGGGTAGTTGATGCAAAAAGCCGGATGAGCTATTTCGTTGCACAAGTTCAAGACCCTTATGGCTTAATTGATGAAAAAAAACATGAAATACCACTGAGGTTTGGCGCGTATGTTAATGCGAAAATTAAAGGAATAGAATTAACAAGTGCAACCATAGTACCTCGATATTTAGTGGTTGATGATAAAATTGCGACCTTAGATCAAGATAACAAGCTTCAATTTGTTGCTATTGATATTGTGCGTCAAGTCGGACGAGATGTCATTGTAGCAAGCGGGCTTAATGAAGGAGATCAGGTAATAACCTCAGCTTTAGATTATCCGGTTAATGGCATGAAGTTAGCCTTGCCAGATGACGAAGAAGGTGATTTACCAAAAACAGATGAAACGCAACTAGCAAGTATTAAGGATTAGTTATGGATGATACTAATAAAGGCTTAATTGCTTGGTTTGCACGTAATAGTGTTGCAGCAAATCTTTTAATGATATTTATAATTGTTGGTGGCTTGCTTACCGCATTTACAATTAACAAACAAATGTTCCCCCAATTTAAAATTAACTGGATCCAATATACTGCGGTATATCCTGGTGCTGCGCCGCAGGAAGTTGAAGAAGGGATCACGATCAAAATAGAAGAAGCGCTAGAAACAATTCAAGGTTTAGAGCGTGTTATTACGTATTCTAATCGTAATGCATCGTCGGGGTACTTTCGTGTTGATGAAAGCTATGATCCGCAAGTCGTTTTAGAAGAAATAAAGTCTGCGATAGATTCAATACCAAGCTTTCCTGACGGCATGGAGCGCCCGAAAGTAGAACGTATTAAGTTTCGCCAAGAAGTAATGTATATCAGCTTATATGGTGACTTATCAACGAAAGAACTAAAGGAACTTGGCCGTAATATTCATGATGAGATACAGCAGCTACCATTAATTAATATTTCTGAGTTTTATAGCGGTTTAGGTTATGAAATCTCAATAGAAGTGAGCAAAGACAAATTACGTGAATATAATTTAGGTTTTACCGATGTGGCTAGTGCGGTTCGAAGCTATTCACGCAATATGTCTGCAGGGCAAATAAAAGCCGAAAATGGTTATATAAATTTACGAGTTGAAAACCAAGCCTATCGTGGGCATGAATTTGAACAAATTCCGTTAATGACCTTAGCTGATGGTAGCAAAGTGCTGCTAGGTGAAGTAGCTACTGTTAATGATGGTTTTCAAGAAGGAATTCAATACTCAAAGTTTAATGGTAAAAATTCGATGACCTTTTTTATTGGTGCTGCTGAGAATCAAAGCATTACTGATATTGCCGATATTATGCACAAATATGTTGCCAAGAAAAGTGAAGAGTTACCCAATGGTGTAGATTTAGAAACATGGGTTGATATGACTTATTATCTAGAAGGTCGTTTGACTATGATGCTAGATAATATGAAAAGTGGTGCATTTCTTGTGTTCTTAATGCTAGCGTTGTTTTTACGCATTCGTTTAGCGTTCTGGGTAATGATGGGCTTACCGGTCTGTTTCCTAGGTACATTATTAGTTATGCCGATGGAATTCGTAAACGTTACTATTAACATTACGAGCTTATTTGCATTCATATTAGTACTAGGAATAGTCGTCGATGATGCCATTGTTATGGGTGAAAGTGCCCATAGTGAAATAGAAAAAAATGGCCAGTCAACAGAAAGTGTTATTCGCGGAGTACAACGTGTCGCAATGCCAGCAACATTTGGCGTGTTAACAACGGTTGCAGCTTTTGTGCCTTTTATTTTAGGTGATGGTCCATCATCAGCTTTTAGTAAATCAATTGGCTTTGTGGTTATCTTCTGTTTGCTATTCTCTTTAGTTGAATCAAAACTTATTTTACCAGCGCATTTAGCCGGTATGAAACCTAAGAAGTTTAATCCGAAGAACCCGTTAGATAGAGTCAGAAGAAGTATAGATAAAGGATTAAAACACTTTGTTGATACAGTTTATAAGCCCTCATTGGTCGTATTTATCCGCTATCGTTATGGTGTATTAACCTTTTTTATATCGCTACTGTTGATCAGTGCGGGTTTATATAGTGGTGGAATTTTACGTTTTGTTGGTCAACCTAAGATACCCCATGACTTTCCACGCATTAGCATTGAGATGAATGTCGATTCTTCTGACAAGGCAACGTTAAATACTTTATTAAGAGTAGAGAATATTCTAAATGAGCAAGATAAAATAATTGAACAAGAGTTTGGCAAAGGTATGATTGCCGATATGAATGTTGAATTACGTGGACGTATTGCTGGTAATATTACTGTTAAACTTGTTGAGCCTGAAGACCGAGTAATGGATACCTTTGCTTTAGCTGACAGGTGGCGAAAAGCTATCCCTAAAATGGCGGGTGTTAAGTCATTTAGTATTAGTGATAACTTATTTGGTGGTGGACGAGAAGATGGCGATATTAGTTTTAGGCTTGAGAGTAAAAATGATGATCAACTCTTAGCAGCCGCTATTCAGCTTAAAGCTAAACTTAATTCTTTAAAAGGTGTTGGCGATGTTAATGACAGCCGACAAACGAGTGCTAAAGAAGTACAGTTTGAACTAAAACCACTTGCTTATAGTTTGGGTTTAACCTTATCTGATATCGCCTCGCAAGTTGGTTATAGCTTTTATGGTTTGGAAGCACAACGAATCTTACGAGATACCGAAGAAATTAAAGTAATGGTTCGTTACCCACTAGAGCAGCGCAGTTCAATTGGTCATGTTGATAATGTGATGATCAAAGCGCCTAATGGTGCAGAATTACCACTTTCAGAGTTAGCCGATATTAAATTAACTGAAGGGGTTACCAGTATTCGTCGAGAAAGTGGTAATCGAACAATTAATGTGTGGGCAACGGTTGATGCAGACCAAGTGGAGCCTTTTGCGATTGCTAAAGATATTCGTGAAAACTTTATTCCTAAGTTATTGCGTCAGTTTCCTACAGTTAAAAGTGAAGTTACTGGGCGAATTCAAGAAGAAATGGAAAGTGCGGCTGAACAAATGCGCGACTTTATCATTTCATTAATGGTTATTTACTCGTTATTAGCGGTACCGTTACGTTCTTATTCACAACCTTTTATGATTATGTCGGTGATCCCTTTTGGCATTATAGGTGCTGCCTTTGGTCACTTAATACTCGGTATGGATATGAATACATTATCAATATTTGGTATTATTGCAGCTGCTGGGGTTGTGGTGAACGACTCGCTGGTTATGGTTGATTATGTTAATAATGCGCGCAAAGAAGGCATTCCCCTTAAAGAGGCGGTTGTTTTTGCTGGAACACGTCGTTTTAGAGCGATAATGCTAACGTCTATTACTACTTTTATTGGCTTAGTGCCTATTGTTTTCTTTGAAACAAGCATGCAAGCTAAATTGGTTGTGCCAATGGCGGTGTCATTATCTTTTGGTGTATTGTTTGCAACAATTGTAACGCTAGTATTAATACCAAGCTTATACGTAATTATTGAAGACTTGCGTGGAGTATTTAAGCGGAAGAAAAAAGCAAGTAGTGTTTCTGATAGCAACTCAACAGAAGTGCTTTCAAGTTAATACAGAAAAGGTAAGGTTAAGATAAATCTAATATCACTTACTTTAAAGCCCTGTTTTGTAACAGGGCTTTTTGCTAACAATAATAAGCGCATTAAAAAGTTATACCAGTTTCATTAATTAAGTGATCTATTTTATACGCAGTAATTGACTGTTATAACAAGTAGAAATGATCACATAGTTAGTGAGATTGGTATTATTTTACTCCTAATTCTTTTAAGCGTTCTAGTAAGTAACTGGCTTGTGTATGTTTTTCAGATAAAACAACTTCATCTCTTGGGTGTAAAAATAACGGTAATGAAATACGTGATTTTTTCGCGCTTTCGCCTGTAGGATTAACAACTCTATGGCTTGTAGATGGGAAATACCCAGCGGAAGCTTCTTGTAGCATATCACCGATATTTATAATGAGATAACCAAAGTCAGAAGGAACATCTAACCATTCTCCTGCTTGTGACTTAACTTGTAGGCCAGGTTCATTTGCGGCGGGTAAAATAGTAAGTAAATTAATATCTTCGTGCGCAGCGGCTCGTAATGCTCCTGCTTCTTCATTACCTGTTAAAGGCGGGTAATGTAGCACTCGTAATAATGTGTTTGGTGTGCCTTTTATCATGTTAGATAATGGTTCAGAGTAGTTTTTAGCAATATCTTCAGGACTATATTGCTCAACCCAATCAAGTAATTGTGCAGCAAGCGCAGATGTGCTTTCATAATACTCAATTATTTCTCCTTTAAGTTGGCTCGGAATTCTTCCCCACGGATAAATATGAAAATATTCTTTGATGTCTTTTTTAGTGTGGCCCTTTGCTGTTTCTGATATTTCAGTGGCAAAATAACCGTCCTGCTTTTGTGGATCAAACGCAAAGTCTTGAGGGTTACCATGTGTAAAAAATTCATACCAGTTACGATAAATCGAATCAACGAGTGATTGCTTTATGGGATGATTTTTTAAGACACCAAAACCGGTAGATTTTAAACTTTCTACAAAGCGCTCTGCTGCATCATCTGCATGATAATCAACAACTTGAACTTGCATTTTTTTCTCCTGTTAATCTAATTACGGTATTAACCGTATAAAACAGCATGGTTTTAGTACAGTTTAAACTCGTAATATAAGCTAGTAAGAAAGTATATACTTAAACTGTTATAAGATGCGAGCTTAAGTCAACACTGATAAGCGCTTTAAGCTTTTTTATGGCGTCTGTATTTGTAGAGTAAGCCTGTAGTTCTGGCTTACTTCAAAGGTATAAACTCACGTTATTATTGTCTCACTTTGTACACAAAAAAGAGGTTAAATCAGTGGAAGTATACAATTGCCAAGGGCAACCTGGTGGCAGATAACCTTTTATTTATCTGAACTTGTTTTTTAGGCTTTATGTAATGACCTTCAATGCTTATACTAAAAGTGATAGGCAATTGCTTATCACTACTTTCTTACTCAAAAGAGCCTAAATATGAATATAAAAACGCTATGTGGTGTCGCAATTTTTTCTGCTATTTCGGGATGTGCCAATCAATCAAACCCCTGTGAAGATATTCGCATGGCAAATGAGCAACTAAAGCAATGTGAAATTTTACAAAAGCAAATTACCCAAGCCGCCGGAAAGCCAATACTTAGAACAGAGCTAGAGCGTAGGTACCAAGAGTCTTGTATCGATATTCGCTATTACCGAGATGAGCATCAAGACGCCATTTGTGGCAATAAAGAAGAAATGAAAAAAATAGAAAAATCGATAAGTGATAAAAATTAATAACTTACAATAGCCTACACCTAGTACTCTTAAATTATTTTAGTGGAATTATTATTAATAAGGGTTCATTATGTTAATTGTTAATGGAAGTTATAAAGCTGTGATGTCACGGAATTTACAGGTAATCAATTGAATAAAAAAGAGAATGATCTAGCAAAAGAAAGTTTAATTTTACTAGATAAATATCGCAAACTAGAAGCACGGTATACCGCGCTGTTTACGCTTAATCAACTCGCGGTAGATTGCGCTGATCTTAATACCTTTTTTACTCAAGTTCATCATGCTATTTCAGCGATAATGCCGGCTAATAACTTTTATATTGCCATGTACGATCAAGGTGCTCAAACAATCAACTTTGTCTATGAGGTTGATGAAAAAGATTCTTACCCTCCCGGTGAAATGCCTTTTGCTGAGTTAGAAGGCTCAATGACTTGTTATGTGATCAAGTCAGCAAAACCCTTACTTGCTACGCCAGAGCGAATGGAAGAGCTAATTCAAGAGAACAAAATTAAGCAGGTAGGTACTCGAGGTACGGACTGGTTAGGTATACCGTTAATTAGTGATGGCTTTGTTATTGGTGTAATGGCAGTGCAGAGCTATGACGAAACGGTCCGATATCAAGAGCATGATCTAGAGATGCTAACTTTTACCGCGCAACATGTTGTGAATGCGATGATGCGTTTGCAAGATCGCGAGCGATTACAAAAAGCGGTTGATGCCCGAACACGTGAATTAATGGGGCAAATTAGAGAGCGTGAAAAGTCAGAATTGTTACAAGAGTCACTTTATCGAATTTCTGAATTAACCAATGATACTTCACTCGATATAGATAAGTTCTATAGCATGGTGCATAACATTATTGGGCAGTTAATTAATGCAAAAAACTTCTTTATCGCTAAGTATGATGAAGAGCAAGAGTTATTGACCTTTGCTTACCATTCTGATCAACGCAATACTTATACAGATGCTGACTTTGCTCCCAGAAAGTTTGGCAATCACTACACAGAGCTAGTAATTAAATGTGGTAAAGCAATGCTGCTAACTCATGATGACATGATGGCATTATATGAAGCAGGCGAAGCTGTATTACCTCCGAAGGAAACCAAATCTTGGCTAGGAGTGCCGTTGATCCAATCGGGTAAGGTGATTGGTGCCATGGTTATTCAAAGTTATCAAAAAAATGTTATATTTAATGAGCAAGACCAAGAGCTGCTAAAATTTGTTTCTCAGCATGTATCTACCGCAATAAAAAGAAGAGAAATAGCTGATATTGAAAGAGAAGCACATGAATTGCTAGAAAGTCAGGTTAAATTACGGACAGTCGCGTTAGAAGAAGAAATAAAGCAGCGAAAAGAGGCAGAAGCTAAATTAAAGTATGCCGCCACTCATGACAGCTTAACAGGGTTGCCAAATCGTGCAATTTTTGTTGATTTATTAAATCATGCTATCGCTTGTAATGTTCGTCGACCTGAGTTGAAATTTTCTGTTTTATTTTTAGATTTAGATCGTTTTAAAGTAGTTAACGATAGTTTAGGCCATCATGCTGGCGACCAATTATTAAAAGAAGTTGCGCTTGAATTAAAAAGAATAGTACGCACTAAAGATGTGGTAGCGCGGCTAGGTGGCGACGAATTTGTTATTTTGATTGAGGATTTAGAAAGTAATCAAGAGGCATATGATGTTGCACAACGAATAACCGAATACCTTGCTACGCCTTTTTACATAGCTAATCAGGCTGTATTTATCGGTACTAGTATAGGGCTCTTGTTTAATGACCTTCGCTATACTAGCGCTGATTTAATGCTCAGAGATGCTGATACTGCAATGTATCATGCAAAAGATAAAGGAAAGGGGCGTTATGAAGTGTTTGACGCTAGCATGCATAAAAAAGTACAAAATGCGCTGCGTTTAGAAACTGATATTCGTGAAGCCATTATCAAAAGTGAGTTTATTCCACACTTTCAGCCAATTGTGCGCTTAAGCGATGAGGCTATTGTTGGCTTTGAGGCATTAGCTCGATGGGAAAGTGACCAAAGAGGGTTTGTTTATCCTTCAGAATTTATTCCATTAGCAGAAGAAACCAACTTAATTATGGCAATTGATTTTGAAATATTAGAAAAGGCATGCCGACAATTAAAGTTATGGCAAGATCAATTCAAACGCTTCGACCTTTATGTTAGTTGTAACTTATTTGCTAATCATTTTTTTAATCGTACTCTGCCAGGAGATATTATGAAAATATTGAAGGAGGTTGGATTAGATCCAAGCCACCTTCATATTGAGCTTACTGAACGGGCTTTACTTGAAAATACGCATATTGTGCTTGAGAATATGAATGCACTGAAACAAATGGGTATTAAAATTTTACTTGATGATTTTGGTACAGGCTATTCTAGCTTAAGCTATTTACATCGTTTTCCGATTGACGTGCTCAAAATAGATCGATCATTTATTAATAATGTTGATGAACACGATAATCATCAAGCAATTATTAAAGCGATAATCGATTTAGCAACCAATTTACAAATGGCCACTGTGGGCGAGGGAATTGAAAACCTGTCAGATGCCAAGCTACTACAGGAAATGGATTGTATGTATGGCCAAGGGTTTTATTTTTATAAACCTATGCCCGCACATGATTTAGCTAAACACTTGCAACTTCCTTAACAAGTATAAAAGTGCTAAAGGATACTTGTTGTAGCTCATTCATAAAGAAAACTATACCTGGTTAGCTACGTCTCAATTACATCACTTTAATTCGTACAGAATTTGTACCTTAAAGTTCAACGCGCTTAGTGTAAACCTTATCTTAACTTGAGTTTTGGATGACGGATGTACGATCAACACCGATGAAGTTATATTTTTCAATTGTTTATTATAGAACAATCGTATTGCTTATGTAGTTATATATCAATGTTATAAGTGTTGAGTGAATCAAGGCAAGTTTGCGTACCTAATAGCGAGCTATTAGTAGCAAATTTCACGCAGATACGCGCAAAAATCGTGACATTGACGTGCTTAGCTTATCCAGAATTCAGGTTATCTTATTCCCTTATAAACTCTCTGCTTAAACGATTCCTGTAAGACGCTATGTATTACCGCTCAAATAAAAATTACCCTGGGAATAAAATGTGTTTGCGAAAGGGGCATAAATGCAGAATAATCCACGGTATATTATATATTAGCTGAACATGTATACCACGATGAATACAATTACTAGAGCATTGGATAGAATCGATATTGCTATTTTAGACATTTTACAAAAAAACGGTCGAATTTCTAATGCTAATTTAGCTGAAAAAGTTAACTTAAGTGCTAGCCCTTGTTTAGAGCGGGTTAGGCGATTAGAAAAAGAAGGTTTTATTGAAAGCTACGGTGCATTTCTTAACGCTAGTAAGCTTAAATATGGCATGTCTGCATTCATTCAAGTTACACTAGACAGAGCTAATGGTGGTATTTTTAATGAATTTCGCCAAGAGGTGGTAAAAATAAAAGAAGTAGCTGAATGCCATATGGTTGCTGGTGGTTTTGACTATTTACTACAACTACGGTTTGAAAACATTGATGCATACCGTGGGCTATTGGGTGCAATAGTCGAGCTTCCAGGCGTATCGCAAACACACAGCTATATTGTATTAGAGCATGTTAAGCGTGACACAGGTATACCGATACTTTAAAGACTGTTACCTAACAGCTTAAATAATTAAATAAGAGAGAAAAATGAATTTTAAAAGACTCACTTTTACCGGCATTATATTAGGTTTACTTGTTGGTTGTGGCCAGCAAGCGGTTCATCAACCTGAGATTGCTGCTCCAACATCAACAGTTAACCCTGAAAATATAAAAGCACATCTAGAGTTTTTAGCTGACGATACTTTAAAGGGCAGAGATACAGGCAGTAGTGGTTATCAAATTGCAGCAAATTACGTAAAATCTAATTTTAAGCAGTTAGGATTAACACCCATGGGGGAAGGTCGCGGCTTTGAACAACAAGTGACTTTTCGAAAAACTTTTTTAGAGAAAGACAGTGCGTCTTTAACAATCAAAAGCTCAAATGGAACTGTTGAGCTAAAAGAGTTAGATCACTTTATTACTTCTGGCTCACCTATTGAGACTAACTCAATGCTTGAGGCAGAAGCCGTTTTTGCTGGCTATGGTGTAATTGCTGCTGATTTTGGCTACGACGATTACAAAGATTTAGATGTTCAGGGTAAAGTTGTAGTGGTGTTAACAGGCCGCCCTGACGACTTACCTTCAGAAGAGGGGGCGCATTTAGGCTCGAGTAAAGAAAAGCTTAGGCATGCCGCAGAGCGTGGAGCTGTCGGTTTTATTACGATACATACCCCTAAACGAGAGAAAGTGAGAACATTTGAAAAAACGGCAAGTTATGCTAGTAGTCCTCGGTTTACTTGGTTAGATCAAAAAGGAGAACCTTATGGTCATCAGCCAACAATTAAAGGTGCTGCCTATTTGCATCATGATCACGGGCAAGCTTTATTTGTTGACGCTGATCGCAGTTTAGAACAGTTATTTGAAGATGATACTAATAACAAGTCAATTAAAGGCTTTGCTTTAAACACCACTATAAAGTTAAGTACAAAATCACGACACGAAGAAATCACAAGCCCTAACATTATCGCAATGATTGAAGGCAGTGATGAAAAATTAAAAAATGAATACGTGGTATTTAGTGGGCACCTAGATCACATTGGCGTAAGTGAGCATGGTGATCATGAAGATAAAATTAATAACGGTGCACTAGATAATGCTTCAGGTGTGTCAATACTCTTAGAAACTGCTCGACTATTGTCAAGCATGCCGAAGGCACCCAAACGTTCAATTTTATTTGTTGTTGTTACGGGTGAAGAGAAAGGGCTACTAGGGTCTAGCTATTTTGCCAACAATCCTACAGTGCCGTTAATGAGCATGGTCGCAAACGTAAATTTAGATATGCCACTAATTTTGTACCCATTTGCAGACGTGGTTGCGTTTGGCTCTACACATTCAAGCTTAGGCAGTATTGTAGAAACAGCAGCTAATAAAATTGATATTAGTCTCAGCCCAGATCCTATGCCAGAACAAGCATTATTTACGCGAAGCGATCACTATAGCTTTGTTAAACAAGGCATACCTTCTGTGTTTTTAATGACAGGCTTTAAATCAACTGATGTAAACATAGATGGCGGTAAAGTATTTGGCGACTTTTTGAAAAATCATTATCATCAACATAGTGATCAATTAGATTTGCCCATTAACTATGAGGCTGCAGCAAAGTTTGTTCAAGTTAATATGATGATAGGCCTAGAGATTGCTAATCAAGAAAAGCGGCCTACTTGGAACAAAGGCGACTTCTTTGGCAATACTTTTGCGATGTAATTACTATATAACCTCAACTCGGGATAATAAATAGCTCTCTAGCAGCTATTTTTCCTTACTTCTGTGTTAAATTCATAAACAATAGAATAACTATTCCTAATGAATTTGCCTTGAATTAAGAAAAACTATCAAGCTAGTGAGTGGCTACAACCACAAGTCTAGCAATTTCAGGGCATTAACTTATCTCTTAACCCGAGCTAAGGTTACATAATTGAAGTTAAATAGCTTTGCTTACCCTGAAATGGGATAAGATAGCTAAAAGAACCTCTTTTAAAGCACAGCAATGAAAATTGCTGTGTTTTTTAGTTTTATCAGGCATGCCAACAGGTTACACTCATAGTAACTGAAGCAGTTATTGGGAGTAATACCAGTTTCATTAATTAAGTGATCTATTTTATACGCAGTAAAAACAGTCAAATACAAGGCATTTATTTTCATAACTAGTTGTTCTAATTATAAAATAAATAACGCAGTAGTTGACTGTTTTAGCCAGTAGAAATGATCACATAGTTAATGAGATTGGTATAAGCACTCTACACATTCAATGCCTTGCTTTTTCGCCTTTTAGTTGTTGCTAAGTGTTAATTCTGTTGGTTTTAAATAATATATAATGATTGGATTTTTAATATGAACGCATACGAATATGCCATAAAAGCTAATGGCTCATTTGCGCTACCAGACGCGTGTTTTAAAGTTGAATCGCTTATGGAGCAGGAAGACTCTACCATTGAAGACTTTGCTAACGTCATTAGTGTAGACCCTTCAATGACATCGCGTTTATTGCAAATTGCTAATAGTGCGGTATATAGTTTCCCAGGGGAGATTAGTACAATTTCGCGAGCCATTACTATTATTGGTACGCAAGCTATATACAATATGATGTTGGTTGATGTAGCAGCCAGTGCGTTTAAACATTTTTCAAATCAAGCGATTGATCTTAAACGCTTTTGGCGAATGAGCGTGTTTTGCGGCTTAGCAACTAAAAATTTGGCAATAAAGGCAGGAATTCGAGATATAGAACGACTTTTTGTTGCTGGCTTATTACAAAATTTTGGTGAATTAATTGTTGCTAAAGTTACACCAGAATTGGCCACGCAGTGCGAAGCTTATAATGCCGAGCTATTACCATGGTCACTTCAGCAGCAGATACTTAATTTTACTTATACTGATATAACCGCTGAACTATTGAAAATTTGGCAAATTCCTGAAAAAATTATTCTACCGATAAAACATTACAATCAAGCACATAGTATTCAAATAAATAAAGACGTTAAAGTGCTCTATTTAGCGTCAAGACTTGCCTTGGTTGATAGCGACCCTGAAAAATTTACCTACAATGAAACCATTGACCAATCAATGTGTGCTAGCTTATCTATTACCTCTGAAGATCTTGAAGCAGCAGCAGAGTTTGCGGGTAAAGAAGCGGAAAGTATTTTAGCAATTATGGATGCAAAGTTTTTTAGCCCTAATTAAGAAATGGAATATGTTGACCAGGTAAACTTACTTTTTGTTCAAACGCAACATTTTGTATACAGTTAAGAGTACTTTTTGCTGTACTTAACGTAAAGGTAAAAGAAGACATTATGAAAGAACCTTGATAGCATCGAATAATAAGTAGGTAGACCACTGTGGTACTACCGATAAATAATAACAACTTGCCCTAAAAATTATTATAATCAAGGACATTTATGACAGCCGCAAGAGAACACTTTAGTTCCCGAATAGGGTTTATTTTAGCTGCCGCAGGTTCTGCGGTAGGCATTGGTAATTTGGTTGGTTTTCCAGTAAATGCTGCCAAAAATGGTGGGGGTGCATTTTTATTAATGTACGCACTATTTGTTTTCTTTATTTGTTTGCCAGTAATGGTTGCAGAAATGGCCGTAGGCCGGAAAACACAAAAAGAGCCTGTAGGGGCTTATAAAACATTATCCAATGGTAGTAGGTTTTGGAGTTTTGCTGGGTTTTTAGGTGTGTTAACACCTTTTATGATCGCTGTATTCTATATGGTGATAACGGTTTGGATTTTTGGTTATATCTCGATAATATTAGCTGGTAATTTAGATTACCTAGCAACAGGAGCCGCATTCGGCGACTTTATTAATAGCCCATATATTTTTATCGCTATGGCCGTAGTTGCTGCTATCGTTAACTTTATTTTAGTCGCAGGGGTTAAAGACGGGATAGAAAAAGCGGCTAAGGTATTAATGCCAACACTGTTTTTTATGCTGATTTTAATGGTGATATTCGTTTTAACATTAGATAACGCAATGGCAGGTATTAAGTTCTTTATTATTCCTGATATTGATAAAATCACACCTTCTGTGGTTAATGGCGCACTCTCTCAAGCTTTCTTTTCTCTCTCGCTTGGTATGGGGATTTTAATCACTTATGGCTCTTATATCGATCGCAAAACAGATATTGTTGGCTCTGCTAAGTTAGTGGCTTTAACAGACACTGCAATTGCTTTTATTGCAGGCTTAATGATATTACCTGCTGTATTTTCGTTTAATCCAAACGTGAACCCTGCAGAGTTAAGTGATAGTTCAGTGTCGTTGATTTTTACTTTTTTACCTAAAATATTTTTAGCGTTACAAACAAGTATTGGATACTTTGCTGCAAGTGCAGTTGCTGCATTTTTCTTTATCTTGGTATTTTTCGCAGCAATAACATCATTAGTGTCAATTCTCGAAGTACCTGTTTCTTATTTAGTGACAGAGAAGGGTAAAAGCCGTAAAAATGCACTACTTACCTTATTGATGACAGCTGGTATTTTAACTGTTTGTGCGACTGTTTCATTTGGTATGGTGAGCTTCTTTACTGATTTTGTTAACTACGCTGGCGCATCTAAGTCACTCTTTGATGTGATAATTGACATTTTCTACGATACAATTTTGCCACTCAATGGTTTACTACTGTGTATCTTTGTTAGTTACCGTTGGAAGAAAAAACAACTCACTAAAGAGCTGTCTGATGGTAATGAAAGTTATGCTAACTCATGGGTTGAAAAGTATATTAACTTTTCATTAGGTACATTCATCCCTGTGATTGTATGTTTTATTTTTATTAATACTGTACTACAAAAGTTCTTTTCAATTAGTTTATTTGGTTTTTAAATTATTTAAACTTTTTTCGTTAAGGCCGCATAATTTGTTATTATGCGGCCTTAATTTTTTATAGCGATACTATATGATTAACCATATTAACTTTTCTAAATTTCAACAGCATCACCTTCAAAGTCAACGCTTATTTCATGGTCGAGGTCATGCTTATGAGGGGCTATCGCATGTTAATGTTGATTGGTTTTCTCCGGTTATCTTTATCACACTTTATCAAGCAGTATCGCCACAATGGTTGACTTGTCAGGTGGAGGGGCTTAAAGAAAAAGTAAGCGGCTGCCAATCAATACAAGTACAACATCGCTATATAAAGTTTGCTCCCATAGAGGTACTTTGGGGGGAAAACATAGAGAAAGCGGTAGCAGTAGAGCAGGAATTAAATTATCACTTAACATTAGGTAAGTCGCAAAATTTAGGTCTTTTTTTTGATATGGCTAACGGCCGAGAATGGGTTAAAGCACATGCAAGTGATAAAAATATATTGAATTTATTTTCTTATACCTGCGCGTTTTCTGTTGCGGCCTTAGCAGGCGGAGCTAGGCAAGTTGTTAATATTGATATGAGTAAAGCTTCTTTATCAAAAGGGAGAGAAAACCATAAGCTTAATCAGCAAGACCTCAGTAAAGTAAAATTCGAAGGGGTAGATATCTTTAAGTCTTATGCTCGACTAAAGAAGTATGGACCTTATCAAATGTTAATTTGTGATCCGCCTTCCTTTCAAAAAGGTAGTGTTAACATTGAGCGTGACTATAAAAAAATTATTAAACGACTACCTGAACTTATGGGTAATAACAGTGATGTTATATTATGTTTAAACTCTCCAGACTTAGATGAACAGTTTTTATTAGCAGAAGTTGCAAGGGAATGTCCCCAATGTCATTTTCAATATAAAATAGAAAACCCCTCAGTATTTAAAGAGGCTGAACAGGGCAAAGGGCTAAAAGTATTGTATTTTAAATACCAAACAGTTTAATTAAGCACTACACGAGCAGCGAGTAATATTAAGAAGCCGCCAGTTATTTTATCTACAATATGGCTGTTATGTTTTAACTTCTCTAAAATAGGCCCTCGAGACAACGCATAAGCAACTATCACATACCAAAGTGCATCAATTATACCTACAGTAGAAGTCATTATTGCTTTTTGCTGCCAAGCTGCATTTTCATCAACAAATTGGCTAAATAAAGCGAGAAAGAATATTGCTAATTTAGGGTTCAAAAATGCAATCAAAAAACCATCTCGCCAACCATTAATGTTTGTTGTGACGTTTGCGTTATTACCGTTAGAGTTTTCATTAGTTAAGTTAATCGACTGCTTTTTACTCATTAGCGCTTTAATGCCAAGGTATACTAAAAAAGCGGCTCCAGCGTATTGAATTATAGCGTATAACGTTGGCGATTTAACGATGATAATGCCAATGCCAGTCGCAGTAATTGCTGCATAAAGCGCAACCCCAAAACCATGACTTAACGCTGTAGCATATCCTTGTTTAGAGCCACCATTAAGAGTGTTTCTAATTACAAGCGCTAAACTAGGGCCCGGAGAGAGCGCACCTAGAATACAAATTGTCACTAAAGATAACCATAAGTGCAACTCCATTTATACCCCATTACTGTTTATTACGTAAAAAACTAGCAAATCTTGGCACACCTCGATCGGTTTTACCAATATATTTATAAGTAATTTCGCTACCAATAGGTGGAGGGGTTCTTCGTTCTTTATCGGAAAATCCAGAGCCAATTTTAAATACCAAGCCGTCTTTGTTTTTGACTAATAATGCGCCGAGCATGTTTTTATATTTACCTTTACCTGAAATATGCTTTAACACCACACCTTCCTCATCTTGATAGGGTTTGAGCTTGAGTAATGCTTTGTTGCGCCCTGGTTTATAGTAAGCATTTTTACTATGAAGCATTAATCCTTCACCACCTAGAGCGACTATTTGATCAAGCATACTAAAGAGTTCTTCTTCGCTATTTATACTAAATTGTTCAACCATTTTTATCGTTTTACTGGGTGCATTATTAAGTAGTTGTTTTATTTGGTTAAGTCGTTGGGTGAAGTTTGCTTTACTTTTTGGTAAGTCAAATACCCTAAACTCAATTTCACGCCAACAACTCGGCTCAGGTATTTTTTTTCTTACACAAGATACTGTTTTTTGAAAGCCTCCTCGACTGTGCCAAAGTTCACCATCAAAAGGTACACTAGGCCAGTTGTCACTATAACCTTTAGGTAAATTAATTGGATTGCCTTGTCGTGTATACATCTGTTGGCCGCTCCAATATCCACGCACACCGTCAAGTTTTTCGCTGACCCAATACTGCCTAATATCTAAATTATTATGGTAATTGACACTATGTTGTATCGCTGGCTTTTTAGCGTATACATTTGGCGTGAACAAGCTAACGAGGAAAATTAAATAGATGAAGGGTTTCATGTTGAACTTCCTTGTTCATATTATCGATAATAAAAGTATAGCCACGATGTTCATAATTGGGGGATTATTTCACTAAATATTAGCGAAAAATTACATTTTTGATGCCTTTGGAATGTTTATATTGCTTAAGTTCTTCACAAGTAACTGAATGTATTGCACTTAGTTGTTTGGCGTTAAACTTGCTTGCATTAATTTAACATATAAATAATACCAATCCGTATAAAGAAGGGATCACTTTATTATGCGGGTTAGTGTGAGGAGTGATACATTGAATAATATAAAGCGATTTTCTTTAACTGTTTTAGGTGCGTTGTTCTTGGTCCTTGGTGTGATCTTTATATTATTACCAGGGCCTGCCGTTATTTTTATTCCACTAGGCCTTGGTTTGCTAAGTTTTGAGTTTGATTGGGCAAAGCGCTGGCTAAAAGTTTGCCAACGCTGGATGAGAAAAAGTGCAGTTAAAATGGATAAACTAGTAACAAAATATAAAGCATAGACTCTATGCTATGCCTTAGCATAAAAGTCTGCTTTTTTAGTGTTATAAATTTCAACAATCTCATTAATAGTCTCTTGTTCATAAGGGCGTAGGCCACTTAGGATCATGTGCTTTTTGCCATGACCAATTACTTTACTATCAGCAACTAAATTAAATATCAGGTCTGCCACGCCTCGTTTTCCATCAATAGAAAGTGTGGTGTTAGCTAATTCGAGTGTAACTGCTTTGAAAGCTAAACTTTCCAGATGAATTGACATGCTTTCATACATAATCATTGGTCTGGCAGGATTTATCATCACTTTTTCTTTCGCCATTAAATCAACCAATATGTGTGGAAATGTGTGACCAGAAAACTCTACATAAGCTTTGATTAGTGCATTAATTGTTTCTGCACTGTCGGTGGTTTTGCCACTCACTTCGACTGATAAGTATTCTTTACCATTATCATCAGTAATATGTGCTTTTTCCTCAACACTCTTAGGAAAGTTTAAAAAAATATTATCGTTAACCATGCCTGAAAATTTAAAAGTCATGTTTTGAGATAGTCCGGCTCTCTCTAAAATAATAGCAAAAAGTAAATCGCCAGGTACACAAAATCGTTTTGCATCAATATCATGTAATGGATTGAAATCATCAGCTATTTTTTTAGCAAAATCACTTGCTTGCTGACGAGTAAAACTGATTTTATTATTCTTATTGTGACAATAACTTTCAAGAAACATAATAACTACTTTATATATACAGGCTAAAAACCGACGCATTCTATCAGTACTAGCGATAAAAAGTCGAAATAAAATTAAAATATTAACTCAGCAGACCAGTAAAGACGGGGCTTTTGAGCAATCTGTTTTACATCTTAATTTAAGGCAGATGAGTAATAAGCTGCTCTTTTTGTTTTTTATTTAACCGCTTTAATTGACATTCTCGCTTGCTTGCTGCACTTCTATTTTCGTGTATTTCGTTATATACCAGTTTTACCGGTCTTCGAGCGCGAGTGTATTTTGAGCCTAGCTTATTGCAATTGTTATGTTGATTTAAACGTAAATTAATATCTGTGGTTATGCCAGTATAAAGACTGTTATCGCTACAGCGTAATAAGTAGACATACCATGTTTTAGACAAGTGTTAATTTCCACAATTTATAAGTTAGGTGAATTTTATCTGCGATTAACAACCACTAAGCTAACAGTTCTAGTCTAGTGACGCGTTTTTCAGTACTATACCACCATAGAATTTTAAAGAGAATAACACAATGGTTTCAACCGAATACGGTGCGCTTAAAAAAATGATCGGCCAATTGGATTCAGAGGGAAATGTGAGCTACCAGCTGCCAATTGGTGAAGAAAAAATTTCAATGAACGATTATCTGGGTAAAACGATAACGCTGACTTATCGCGGAGAAATTAATTGTTGCCATTGTGGTAGAAAAACTAAAAAAAGCTACTCACAAGGTTTTTGTTTTCCTTGTATGCAGAGGCTTGCTCAATGCGATATGTGTATAATGAAACCGGAAACTTGTCACTTTGATAAAGGTACTTGCAGGGAGCCTGAATGGGGCATAAAAAACTGTATGATCCCTCATTATGTTTACTTGGCGAATACCTCTGGTTTGAAAGTAGGTATTACTCGACATACACAAATACCAACACGCTGGATAGATCAAGGTGCAACTCAGGCACTACCTATTTTTAAAGTAAGTACTCGCTTACAGTCTGGTTTAGTTGAAATAGCATTAGCTGAATTTATTGCTGATAAAACCAATTGGCGTGCAATGCTAAAGGGCAACGCTGATCCCATTAACCTTAACGATAAAGCAAACCAGCTACGTCCAAAAATAGAAAAAAAGTTGATGGAACTTGGTAGCAGGTTTGGAGCCGAAGCCATTGAGCCGATTGAACAAGAGGTTGTGGCGTTGAAATTTCCGGTATTACAATTTCCTGATAAAGTAACCTCTTTTAACTTTGATAAGACCCCTATTGTTAGCGGGGTATTGCAAGGTATTAAAGGGCAATACTTATTACTAGATACGGGTGTAATTAATATGCGTAAATTTGGCGCTTATCAGGTGAGTTTTACAGCAGATTAAATAACCTGAGTTCGGGCCAAGCTAAGTACACCAAAGCTAAGGTTTTCGCGCGTATCTGCGTATAATTTGCTACTAATAGCCAGCTATTAGGTACACAAATCAGCCTTGATTCACACAAAACTTTTAGCATTGGTTGAGTTACAATGCACCTAGTACTTATAAAAAGTCACCTAAAGCACTGTAAAATATTATTTTAAATGTTTTTATGCACATCCATTATCTCGAACTCAGGTTAAATAATGTGCGCGATGTTATGTTAAGTAGCTAGTATGAGTAATTGCTAAATGATTGCGATTTTTAGGGCCTGTTGATCTTTCCTTTTAGGCTCTGCTATAGGTTGCTTTTTTGAGATAACAACACGAAAATAGTGCAATGCAGTTATTCACCCTTAACTATTTTTAACGTAGTTAGGTTGAAAAATAGCCATAGCCCTTTGGGCTGCCTTGAAAAAGCATCACTCTTTGTTGCTTAATGTGCATTTGGAACAACTAAACATTACATTAAGCGCCTCGATTGACACCTATTTAAGTGCAACAGAGCTATAGACTGAAAGATCAACAGACCCTAGTGGTTTTTGAATTTTTATGGCTACAAAGTTATAAAATTAACGTCTATACTGTAAATAAGCAGTTTAGTTAATGCTATGCGCACTGTAGAATAGTTACTTTAGTTAGATTGAAGTTACTTCAATCGTATTAGTTTATTTTTCATATTTTGGGATGTTTAGGATGGATGCTGAAGACTACGCTGATCAGGCTGGTGAAATGTTTGTTTTATCTGATTCTTTTATCCGTATTAAAGAGTTAATTGATGATGAATCTTCAACAATTGACGATATTGCAGATATTATTTTATTAGACCCGGCGTTAGCTAGCACTATCTTGAAGTTAGCTAATAGTCCATTTTTTAGTTATCCGGGTAAAATCGATACTATTTCTAAAGCAGTATTGGTTTTAGGAATAACCGAGGTATATAACTTAGTAATTGCCTATTTTGCGACTGAAACGTTTAAGTCGATTAAATGCGATGCCCAGTTCTTAGAAGAGTTTTGGGAAAGCAGTGTTGATACCGCATTAATAATTAAATACATTGGCTTTAAATTACGTATGCCTAATGCAGAGCGTTTATTTATTTTAGGCTTGTTACATAATGTAGGCGAGCTAGTTATGCAGCAATTAGCGCCTGAAAAAGCTGCGAAAGCCGCGAATTTATCTTCTGGTCAATTACCTTGGCAGAAGCAGCAAGCAGTATTTGATTTTACCTATGCTGAGATGAGTGCAGAACTGCTGAAAGAGTGGCAGCTTCCCTTTAGTATTGTGGAACCGATCCGTTACCAAAATAAAGACGACTTTGAGTTTAGTACAGCAGAAACCAAGCTTTTATATTTAGCGAAAAGAGTAATGTTAGCCAATTATCAGTGTAGTGATATTAAGCAAGAGCACTTAATTTCTCCAGATAAATTAGCGGAAGTTGGTATAGACAAAGCACTTATTAAAGAAGCAAATGAATTTTGTGATTTGGAACGATTAGGTATTTTAGCGGTACTAAACCCTGGTTCTGCAATGATTTACTAGTACGTTACTGCACTGTGGAAAATATGGCATTAATTGGTTGAATTTCTCTTTTATTTTAGCCTAATGTATTAAAAAAAACGCTTGCCCAGGCAAGCGTTTTTCGTTTTATTTTACTACTTTTCAACTTTACTCATATCACCGGCTTTAATAATAGTAAAAGCGTCAACTGAAAGGTAACGACGTATTACTTTGTTAACATCATCAACAGTTAACTGTTCAATTGCTTGCTCATACTTTTTACTAAACTGCATAGTGCGTTCTAAACGTAGGTTACTATTTAACTTACCAGCAAGTTCTCTATCTTGCGAGCGGCTTACTTTACGACCTTGTAACATACCTGACTTAGCGCTTGCTACTTCTTCTTCAGTAAATCCATCTTTAATTAAACGTTCAATCTCTTCTTTAAAACCAAGCTCTACTTTGTCCAAGTTTTGTGGGGCACAAATTGCGTACGCCCCTAGAGCTGCACGTTGATCTTGTGCGCTTAAGTTTAGAAATGAACCTGCGCCATAGCTTAACCCATCTTTTTGGCGTAAGCGTGTAGCTAAGCGACTATTTAAGAAGCCACCACCTAGCATATAATTGCCTAGTGTTAAGGCTGGTGCATCTTTATGGTTTTCACCAACAGGCAAGCTTGCTGACGCAACAAAAGTCGCATTTTCTTTGTCTGGAGTGTCAAAGTTTAAAGCTTCTACTGTTAATGCTTTATAAGGGCTTGCTACACGTTTATAAGTCGCCTTACTTTGCCAGTTTGAAGTGATCTCTTCTAATGTTTTAGTAATAAGTTTTTGATCAAAATCACCAGTAACAGTCACCTGCATTTGGTTTGCACCGTAAAACTTCTGATGAAAGTCTTTTACTTGATCTAATGTTAATGACTCTAAATCAGCCAAAGCTTCTTCATAGGTTGGTGTGTAGTTTGGGTGTCCTTTTGGATATGGGCTTTGATGACGTGCGTAAGCTCTAAATGCAATCGACTGTGGATCTTGTAATTGCTGTTCTATTGCTACCTTTAATTCACTTTTATATAAATCAAATTCTTTTTCAGTAAAGGCTGGTTGTTGTAATACTTCAGCGACTAACTTCAGCGTTTCGTTCAAGTTTGCTTTCGTCGTATTGATAGATGCGTAAGCATTTTCGCTTCCACCACCAACACGAACTTGCGATTCAAGCTTATCAAAAGCTTCTTTTAGCTGCTCTCGGGTATAGTTTTTACTACCGCGCATTAACAACGCACCTACAGCACTTCCAACAGTGTTTAGTCCATATAGCGATTTTTCATCACCCATTTGCAGATTTAAGCTAACAACTACAGATTCACCACGAGTTTTCTTAGGTAATAAAGCAACTTTAACACCACTTTCTAGTGTTAATACTGCTGTGCGCTGATCAATATTGTCATGAGAAGGGTCAAATGCTTCTCCCTGTGCAACTTGTTCTCTACCTTTATAGCCTTCAAGCATTTTACTTACATCTTCAACTTGAGGTATTTCAACACGCTCTGGATTTTCAGCAGGAATAAACTTGCCTAAAGTACGATTGTTTTGAACAAAATATGCTGTTGCTACACGTTGTACATCTTCAACAGTTACCTTCTCTAAACGATCTCTATTTAAAAACAGTAAGCGCCAATCGCCCATTCCTAACCATTCACTTAGGTTAAGCGCTACGCCTTCTGAAGAATTAAACGATAAGTTTATATTTTTTAATAAAGTACGCTTTGCTCTTTCAACTTCTTCTTCAGTAATTGGAGCTGTGTTGATACCTTCTAATGTACTAAGTAGAGATTTCTTCGTATCTGCAAGGTTGTTATCTTTATCAACTTGAGCGACAAAAATAGCCACTCCTGGCTCTTGCCATTGAAAGTTGAAGCCTGCGGTACTGGTAGCAAACTTATTCTCAACAACTGCTTTGTGTAAACGGCCGTTTGGCGTGGCAGAGAGCACTTCATTTAATACGTCTATTGCTGCAAAGTCAGGATGAGAGCCTGCTGGTACATGATATAAAGCAGTTAACAGTTTAATGTCACCCACTCGGCGCACGGTAACTTCTCTTTCACCATCTTGTGCTGGCTCTTGCGTATAGAGTGGATTAATGACGCGTGTTGGCTTGGCAATTTCACCAAATGTTTGATTAATTTTTTTCAGAATTTCTTTACTATCAAATTTCCCCGCAACAATAAGTGTTGCGTTATCTGGTTGATAATATTTACGGTAGAAGGCTTGTAATCGATCAATTGGCACATTCTCTAAGTCAGCGCGTGCTCCAATGGTTGATTTTCCATAATTATGCCACTCATAGGCAGCGGCCATTGAGCGTTGTAAAGTAATTCTAAAAGGATTATTTTCACCACGTTCAAATTCATTTCGTACAACCGTCATTTCACTGTCTAAGTCTTTTTTAGCAATAAACGAATTGACCATACGATCGGCTTCCATATCTAAAGCCCAATCAATGTTTTTTTCAGTTGCTGCAAATGTTTCAAAGTAATTAGTTCGGTCAGTCCATGTTGTACCGTTAGGTCTAGCACCATGAGAGCTTAATTCTGCTGGAATGTCTTTATGTTTTGGCGTGCCTTTAAATACTAAATGCTCAAGTAAATGTGCCATGCCTGTTTCACCGTAGTTTTCGTGCTTAGAGCCTACGTGATAAGTAACATTTACTGTAACGGTTTCTTTGGTTTGATCAGGAAACAATAATACTTGAAGACCATTAGCGAGTTTATACTCACTGATGCCTTCAACTTCCGTTACCTTCATTATTTTATTTTCAGCATTTGCTGCGCCGCTATATGCTGACGTAGTTAGCATTAATGCCGCAGCTGCTACTATGCTTGGCTGCTTTATCCATCGATTTAACATCTTATGTTCCTGATTTATGTTTAAGACGGACATACTCTACCAAATTTGTTAATGCTCTGTTAAGCACTCTTGGTACTTATTGCTTAATATTATACATCTATACTCTTTTAAGCTTTTTTAGGCGTGCACTATATCTGCTCATAGCTAGACATTTTAAGCACTAATAAAGTGCAACCTCGAAATTATACTTAGTAGTAAAATACTTAAGTTCTTATTATTTAAAGTTAAAATATTTTGGCATGTTGATTGATTAGCTTAGGGTCTGGTGCTCTTTCTTTTTAGGCTCTGCTATAAACTGAAAGATCAACAGACCCTCAGTTAAATAATTAATAAGGATTATCAATGAAATTAATAAGCGCAATTATTAAACCCTTTAAACTTGATGACGTTAGGGAGGCAATTTCTTCAGTTGGGGTTGAGGGCTTAACTGTCAGTGAAGTTAAAGGTTTTGGCCGACAAAAAGGCCATACAGAGCTTTACCGAGGAGCTGAATATCAAATTGATTTTTTGCCTAAAGTAAAATTAGAGATCGCTGTAAAAGATGATGCTGTTGAACGTTTAATTTTGGCAATAACTCAATCGGCTTATACAGGTAAAATAGGTGATGGAAAAATATTTGTCGTAAATCTTGAGCAAGCTTTGCGTATTCGTACTGGCGAAACTGACTTAGCTGCACTATAGGGGGCGTTATGGAACAAAATATCTTTCACCTTCAGTATGCACTTGATACCTTTTATTTTCTTGTTTGCGGCGCTTTGGTCATGTGGATGGCTGCTGGTTTCTCAATGTTGGAAGCTGGTTTGGTTCGTTCAAAAAACACTACTGAAATTCTCACTAAGAATGTCGCACTTTATGCTATTTCATGCACTATGTATTTAGCTTGTGGTTACGAACTTATGTACGATGGAGGCTATTTTCTTAATAATATTACGATGATAGATCTTGAAGCTACGTTACATCAGTTTGGCCAACGTGAAGGTGGATTTACTGGAGATGCTATATATTCACAAGCATCTGATTTCTTCTTTCAAGTGGTTTTTGTTGCTACCGCGATGTCGATAGTATCCGGTGCAGTCGCTGAGCGAATGAAACTATGGGCATTCTTAATTTTTACGGCGGTATTAACAGCAGTTATTTATCCGATAGAAGGGAGCTGGACATGGGGAAATAATACCGTTTTTGGGCTTTATAAATTGAGTGAGCTTGGCTTTTCCGATTTTGCGGGTTCAGGTGTTGTTCATCTTGCTGGTGCTTCAGCTGCGCTGTCTGGTGTATTATTACTTGGAGCAAGAAATGGTAAGTATAGTGCAAACGGGAAAGTGAATGCTATTCCAGGCGCTAATCTACCATTAGCGACACTAGGAACATTTATTTTATGGATGGGCTGGTTTGGTTTTAATGGTGGTTCAGTATTGAAATTAAGTGATATTGGCAACGCTAATACCATTGCTGCGGTGTTTGTAAATACTAATGCTGCAGCCGCAGGTGGTGCACTAGCAGCATTAATATTAGCCAAAACTTTATTTAAAAAAGCTGATTTAACCATGGTATTGAACGGTGCGTTAGCGGGGTTAGTTGCAATTACGGCTGAACCATCTACGCCTTCGCCATTGCAAGCAACCTTGTTTGGCGCACTAGGTGGGCTTTTAGTTATTGTCTCTATTATTGGTTTAGATCGCTTAAGAATTGATGATCCTGTTGGCGCTATTTCTGTTCATGGTGTCGTAGGGTTGTTTGGTTTATTAATTGTGCCAATAACTAATAAAGTGGCTACTTTTAGTGGCCAAATTATTGGTGCAGTCACCATATTCGCATGGGTATTTATTGCAAGCTATAGCGTTTGGTTGTTACTAAAAGTTACCATGGGGATCAGAGTAAGTGAAGAGGAAGAATACGAAGGTGTTGATAAGTCTGACTGTGGTTTAGAGGCATACCCAGAGTTTACGTAACCTATTTTATGCCCTTTCGTCGTTAAGGTTTCTATTTTAAATTAAACAGTTACTGTCAATTGTTGAAAAATGTGTAAAATTACCCTAATTAGCAGTAATGCATTAGTTTTAGGAGCTGTAAATGGCTAGAGAACAATTTGGTATTTGCGCAGAGCCGAGCTTACACGGGTACTATTTATTATTTAATGTATTGGATGATAATAATGACTATATTCGTCAAGCATTATCGCGACTTCCAGCGTTATTTGATAAGTATGCAGATCGGTTTTCAGAAAGTAACTTAACCGGTGTAATTGCTATTGGTTCAAACTATTGGGACGAACTTTTCCCACAAGCTAGACCGAAATATTTACAGCCTTTTAGTGAAGTCTCTTGCGACGATCGTATAGCACCAGCAGTGAATTACGACTTATATATTGAAGTAAGAAGTGACCGCGCAGACGTTAATCATATTGTTGCGGGTAAAGTCTGTGCATTACTGGCTGACAGTGTAGATTTAGTTGAGCAAATTAGAGGTTTTCGATTTCTTGATGGCCGAGACCTAACAGGATTTGTTGATGGAACAGAGAACCCAAAAGGGCGACACCGCAGAGATGTTGCACTTGTCCATGCTGAAGACGATGACAGGTTCTCTAGTGGTAGTTATTTACATATTCAGCGCTATCGCCATAATTTAAATCATTGGAATACACTCGAAGTCAAAGAGCAAGAGGATGTCTTCGCCCGTACTAAAGTTGATAACGAAGAATATACCTCAGAAAATAAACCTCATACTTCTCATACTAAACGAACAAGTTTGAAAAATGAGCAGGGAGAAAGCATAGAAATTTTAAGACAAAGTATGCCTTATGGCGATATGAAATTGCAGGGGTTATTTTTTGTTTCATACTGTCGTTCACCGGAGCCTTTCAACCTGATGCTGAAAAGTATGATAATAGGTGACGAAAATGGTAATTTTGACCATATGCTTAAATACACGCAAGCTGAAACAGGTGCTGCTTTTTTTGCGCCAAGTTTAAATATATTGGCAGAATTAATGAAAGTTGAAGATGATAGTTAACTCGACCCTAAGCCTTAGGGTCTATATGTTACGTCAGATTTTTAGAAAATAATAATTCGAGTTGTGCAATAGTTTGCTTAATTTCAGCTACCTTGGTCGGAGCGATAAAAATAGTATCATCGCCAGCTATTGTGCCAAGCACACCATCATTTTTACTTAAACTATCTAATAGTCTTGCGATTAACTGTGCTGCGCCTGGGCTTGTACGAATAATTATCATAACGTCGTTATGTTCAATATCTAATACCAGCTGTTTCAGCGGACTTTTTGCTGTTGGTACACCAAGCTCTGCAGGCAAGCAATACACCATATCTTGGCGTGCATTACGTGTGCGAACAGCGCCAAACTTACTGAGCATACGCGAAACTTTAGATTGACTAATATTATCAAATCCTTCGTTTTTTAATGCGTCAACTATTTCACCCTGAGAGCCAAAATGCTCTTGTTTTAGCAGGTCTTTAAAGGCTTGTACTAAAGCTTCTTGTTTTTGTTGTACTGTCATAAAACTCACTAATTATTAATTTAGATGAGACAGGCTTAAATAGAGCACGAGAATAATTTTTTAATCGCTATAGAATTACAATCGTATATCTAACCTGCTTAAATGTCCTGCTATAATACCATAGTATTATTTTAATAATTCAATTATACGGTATCCTTGTATGCCATAACAGATGAATAATAATTGTTTTTTGGTGCTTGATACTATATCTTTTGGGCAGCAAAAATTTACGTATTTACTCAAATTTTGGAGACAACCCATGAAAGTAGCAGTCTTAGGTGCCGCAGGCGGTATCGGTCAAGCGTTATCATTACTCTTAAAAACTCAATTACCAGCAGGTTCTGAATTATCATTATATGATGTTGCACCCGTTGTACCTGGTGTTGCTGTAGATTTATCACACATACCTACTGCTGTTAAAGTTGCAGGGTATGGTGCTGATGCATTAGCTGAAGCGTTAACCGGTGCCGATATTGTTATTATTCCAGCAGGTATGCCTCGTAAGCCAGGAATGGACAGAGCTGATTTATTTGCTGTTAACGCGGGTATCATTAAAACGTTAGCTGAAGGTATTGCTGCAAACTGTCCTAAGGCATTGGTGGGTGTAATTACTAACCCTGTAAATGGCACAGTACCTATTGTTGCTGAAGTATTTAAAAAAGCAGGCACTTATGACGCTGCTCGCGTTTTTGGTGTTACCACATTAGATGTTATTCGAAGCGAAGCTTTTGTTGCGGAATTAAAAGGATTAGACGTAGCAAAAACAAGTGTACCGGTTATAGGTGGTCATTCAGGTACTACTATCTTACCTTTATTATCACAAGTTGAAGGTGTTGAATTTACTGATGAAGAAGTTGCAGCCTTAACTCCACGCATTCAAAACGCGGGCACTGAAGTGGTTAATGCTAAAGCCGGTGGTGGTTCAGCCACTTTATCAATGGGCGCAGCAGCGGCACGTTTTTGTATGTCTTTAGTTAAAGGTTTACAGGGCGAAAGTGTTGTTGATTATGCCTATGTTGAGGTAGAAGGCGGCGACGCTTCTTATTTTGCACACCCTGTGCGTTTAGGTAAAAACGGTGTTGAAGAAATTTTATCTTACGGTAAATTAAGTGCATTTGAAGAAAAAGCAAAAAATGACATGCTAGCAACACTTAATGCTGACATTAAAGAAGGTGTTGATTTTATCAACGGCTAAATCTACTACCTTTTTCAATTAGTATTAAAACCGTCTAAAGGGCGGTTTTTTATTAATTAAAAATTATTTGAAAAATAAAATCACTAGGATATTACCTACTAACTCGGTAAAATCAGGCTGAATTAACAGTTATTGGCTTTTGATAATGATCTCTACGCGTAAAAAAAATGAAGCGGAATTAGTTTTCGCATTTAAAGCGTTGTTGCACGAACAATGTTATGGCTCTCAAGGACAATTAGCTGATGCATTAGCAGAGCAGGGCTTTGCTAATATGTCGCAAGCAAAAATATCACGTTTATTGTCTAAGCTTGGTGCCGTTAAAATGCGAAATACCAACAATGAAGTGGTTTATATTCTTCCCGACGAGCTAGCTATTCCAAGATCAAAACAAGCGATCGAGTCAGTTGTTATGAGTGTGAAGCATAACAACATGCAAATTATTGTTAAAACAGGTATCGGCGGCGCACCATTAATTTCACGTATGCTTGATAGTTTAGGTGAATCTGCTGGTATTTTAGGCACATTAGCAGGTGACGATACTATTTTTATTGCGCCATCTGATATTAATAAAATTGCGGAAATTACAATAGATATCCGTAAGAAGCTAGGCTTAGGTTAAGCTTTTGGTTTTATCGTATCGAATTGATAACGTGTTTTACTATAAAATGGTGTATCAGGTTGGAGCATTACTGGCGTTAAATCATTAATATACTCTTTTGTAACAGCTCTTACAGGCTCTAAGCAAAGTGCGGAACGAGCCTGATAACGAACATTGTTTTTACCAGCATGGCTTCCGTCGATATAGTTTGCTGTATATATAATCATGCTAGGCTGATCAGTATAAATGGTCATTCGTCGACCTGAATTCGGTTCTTCTAATATTGCAGAAAATTCAATGTATTTTGAAGCTGCATCATTAAGCAACCAGTAATTATCATAACCTTTTCCAATAATTATTTGCGCGTCATTACTGTCTATGTCGTCACCAATACGCTTACTCTTTCGAAAGTCGTGTACAGTCTCAGTCACAGGCATTAGATCACCTGTTGGGTAAACTTCATCATTCATTGGCAGGAAGTGTGATGCATTTAACGTTAATTTATGGTCGTTAATATTACCACTAGCATGGCCCGCCAAATTAAAGTAACTGTGCTGAGTTAGGTTAATAATCGTTGCTTGATCGGTATTTGCAAAATACTCAATCTCTAATGCGTTATTGTCGAATAGGGTATATTGAACTGTTAAATTTACCGTGCCAGGAAAGCCTTCCTCACCGTCTGGGCTGGTATAATTAAGTGTTAAGCATACACTAGAATCGGTTACTGCTTTGCTAGCTTGCCATAAGCGTTTATTTAACCCTTTAAAGCCACCATGTAACTGACTATTACCTGCGTTAAGTGTTAATTGATATTCTTTAGCGTTAATAGAGACTTTGCCATTTTTAATACGGCCCGCATAACGACCGATAACGCCGCCAAGGTAATAGGTGTCATTTTCGTAATCTTCAGCACTACTATAACCTAGTACTATGTCGTCAAATTCTCCTGAATTGTCAATAACAGATAAACTAACAATAATAGCGCCATAGTTGCTTATACTGATCTTTGTGCCTGAGCGATTAGTTAATTCAAAAAGCTGAACGGCCTCCCCACTGCTTAGGTGACCGAAAGGTTTTTCGGTAATTTTATTACCTTCTGTTAAATTCGTTGATTTCATAGGGGGTTATTACCTTAAAGCCCATACGGATTAATGATATATAGTTTAGATGTTGTAGAAGTTGCTGAATTTCAGGCACAAAAAAAGCGAAACAAGTTATGTTTCGCTTTTTTTAAGAATTTTTGAATTACGCAGCAGTTACGTTTTCAGCTTCTGGGCCTTTTTGACCTTGCTTAACAGTAAAAGTAACAGCTTGGCCGTCAGTTAGCGTACGGAAACCGTCACCAGTGATTGCACTAAAATGAACAAAAACGTCAGGTCCATTTTCTTGCTCAATAAAACCAAAGCCTTTAGATTCGTTAAAAAATTTTACTTTACCGCTTACAGTATTAGACATGCCTACATTTCCCGTAGTTAATATATTTAAATTGTTGTGGCCATAGTGGCCAATTTCACGGAGTAAATGCTCTCTACCTAGTAGTACAGACAGAGAAAGGTATCCAATAACACAATACTAAAAGCGTCTAGGCCGGTTTAGCAAGTTAGTAACTAATCACTAACATTAAGCTTAACCTATCCTTCTCCCGAAACGCACAAACTCAACGCCGATATAGATTAGCATATAGTTTATAAATAATCATGGTAAATTTAGTTTAAATATATAAAAGCCAACGAGTTGTTGGCTTTTAAAGTGAACAATAGAGTTATTAGATTAAGCGCTCAGATTATAATGCCGCAATCTGTGCTTTTTGCTCAATCATTTTATCTAAAACTGATTGAGCATCGCTAAGTTTATCTTTTTCTTTAGTGATCACCGCTTCAGGAGCTTTACTAACAAAGCTTTCATTACTAAGCTTTCCTTGAATACGCTGAACTTCTTTTTCTAGCTTTTCAATAGCTTTGCTAAGCCTAGAAAGCTCTGCATCTTTATCAATTAACCCAGCCATTGGAATTAGTACAGACAACTCCCCTACAACAGCGGAAGCACAAGCAGGGCTCTCTTCATTAGGAGCCAGTACTACAATTGACTCTAATTTAGCTAAGGCACTAATAAATTGACTGTTTTCATCTAAGCGGCGTTGATCATTTTCATTAACATTTTTTAGTAAAACAGGGAGCGGTTTACTTGGAGATATATCCATTTCACCACGAATATTACGTATCGCAATAATAAACTGTTTCACCCATTCAAGATCTGCAATAGCTTGTTGGTCTACTAAGCCCTCGTTATAGAGAGGAAAGCTTTGCACCATGATGCTATCGCCAGTTTTTTGAAAGTTTGTTAACGGTACAACACGTTGCCAAATTGTTTCAGTGATAAAAGGCATTATTGGGTGCATTAAGCGTAATAACCCTTCTAATACAGTTACTAGCGTATGACGAGTGCCGCGTTGTTGCGCTTCGTTACCCTTGAATAATACAGGTTTAGTTAGCTCTAAATACCAGTCACAGAATTGATTCCAGGTGAACTCATATAATGCTTGTGATGCTATATCTAAACGGAAGCTATCAAAGGCTTCATGAACCGCTTTAACTGTGTGTTGAAACTGTCCCAAAATCCAGCGATCAGCTAAAGAAAGCTCCATATCGCTGTTAGTTTTACCGCAATCTTGATCTTCAGTATTCATTAGTACATAGCGGCTTGCGTTCCATAATTTATTACAAAAATTACGGTATCCATCTAAGCGTTTCATATCCCAACTGATGTCACGGCCTGTTGAAGCAACCGATGTCAAGGTAAAGCGCAATGCGTCGGTACCATGAGCCTCAATGCCCTCTGGGTATTCCTTTTTGGTTAATTTAGCGATTTTTGCAGCGAGTTTTGGCTGCATCATGTTACCAGTACGTTTTTCTAATAAATCGTCCAGTGAAATACCATCGATCATATCTAAAGGATCAACCACGTTACCCTTAGACTTACTCATCTTATCGCCATTTTCATCGCGTATTAGACCGGTAACATATACCTTTTTAAACGGCACTTGAGGTTGACCATTTTCATCTTTAATGAAATGCATAGTCATCATGATCATGCGGGCAACCCAGAAGAAAATAATATCAAAACCTGTAACTAACACGTCGGTAGAGTGGAACTTTTTCAAATCATCAACGCTGTTTGGCCAACCTAATGTTGAGAATGTCCATAATGCTGAAGAGAACCAAGTGTCGAGCACATCATCGTCTTGGCGAAGTGCAATATCGGCTGCAATATTATGTTTTTCGCGTACTTCTGCCTCTGTTCTACCTACATAAACTCCGCCATTATCGTCATACCATGCTGGAATTCTATGTCCCCACCATAATTGACGCGAGATACACCAATCTTGGATGTCACGCATCCACGCGTTATACATGTTTTCATATTGCTTAGGTACAAACTCAATATCACCACTTTTTACCGCATCAATTGCTGGGCCAGCTAAAGGTGCTGCTCTCACATACCATTGGTCAGTTAACAGTGGCTCAATTATAACACCTGAGCGGTCACCGTAGGGGGCAACTAGATCATGCTCTTTAACTTCAACAAGTAACCCTAAATCATCAAAGCTTTTAACAATTGCCTTGCGCGCGTCAAAGCGGTCTAATCCGGCAAATTCGCTTGGTAACTCTGCGCTGTAATCATCTGTAGGCTCACCATGTGTATTATACACTTCAGCGTTAGTTAATATGGCTGCATTTTTATCAAAAATATTAATCAGTGTTAAATTATGACGCTTACCGACTTCGTTATCGTTAAAGTCGTGCGCAGGTGTTATTTTTACACACCCTGTGCCTTTTTCCATATCGGCATGTTCATCACCAACAATAGGAATTAAACGATTTACTAATGGTAATAAAACATGCTTGCCAATTAAGTCTTTATAACGCTGATCGTTAGGGTTTACTGCAACCCCAGTGTCACCTAGCATAGTTTCAGGGCGCGTAGTCGCTACCACTAAGTAATCTTTACCTTCAGCAGTTGTTGCACCATCCGCTAATGGGTAGCGTAAGTGCCACATGTGGCCTTTTTTGTCTTTATTTTCTACTTCAAGATCTGAAATAGCGGTATGAAATTTAGGATCCCAATTAACAAGGCGTTTGCCGCGGTATATTAGGTCATCTTCAAACAAGCGAACAAATACTTCCTGTACCGCTTCAGACATACCATCGTCCATGGTAAAGCGCTCACGCGACCAATCAATAGAGTTGCCTAGTCGACGCATTTGCTGGCCGATAGTATCGCCTGACTCTTCTTTCCATTCCCATATTTTGTCAATGAAAGCGTCACGACCATAGTCATGGCGAGTTTTATCTTCTTCTGCGGCTATTTTACGCTCAACGACCATTTGTGTTGCAATGCCAGCATGATCTGTGCCTGCTTGCCACAAGGTGTTTTTACCCTGCATGCGTTGATAACGGATTAAGGTATCCATAATTGTTTGTTGAAACGCATGGCCCATATGCAAACTACCGGTGACATTCGGTGGTGGAATTGCTATACAATAGCCATCACCCTCGCCAGTAGGGCTGAAGTAACCTTGCTCTTCCCAACTTTGGTAAAGCGACTGTTCGATATCGGCGGGATTAAATGTTTTTTCCATCAGAATAACTACTTACTTGTTGATTGCATCGTCGGCTACTTGATCAGCATTGAGAGTTTGGTTAATTTTTTGATTATCAACCTTAAAACCTAATTGGCGGTAGCTTTTATAACGCTCTCTTGCCAATTGTTTTAATTGTTCATCGCTTGGAACAAAGTCAACGATTTGTGAAAATTGATGAGCAAAGTTTGGTACAGTGCTCGTTAAATTTATTAATATCGGGCGGCGGTTCATTGGACGTTGCCAACTGATTTCAACTGCCGCACCACTTTTGGGGCCTTCGCCCACTAAATTATGAGGCACAAAGCTGTCTGGCTCGAATGACCACAAAAGCTCATCAATTGCATGTGCTTGATTCTGGTCTTGAGTATAAATAAAAACACTCTGATTTTGTCGATAATAATAGGCGGCCTGAAAGCATGCCTGCAATTTTACTAACGCCAACGTATCGGCGCTAGTATCTTCTTGCTCTAAAATATAAAACATTACATTTGTATTCATCGGCAATAACTATTATTGAGTCTTTTTGTCATGGACTAGTTTTCAGGGTAATTCAGCGTATATTTATCAAGGTTACTCGCCTTGCTCAGCGCCTGAACGGTTGAGCAAAAACTGCGTTAACATGCTAACCGGACGTCCTGTTGAACCTTTATCTTTGCCGCCACTGCGCCATGCTGTACCAGCAACGTCTAAATGTGCCCAATGATATTTTTTGGTGAATTTAGACAAGAAACATGCAGCGGTAATTGTTCCTGCCGCACGTCCACCTAAATTAGTGAAGTCAGCAAACGGGCTTTCAAGCTGCTCGCTGTACTCTTCCCATAATGGTAAACGCCATGCGCGGTCACCACTTTGGTCTGAGGCATTTAATAGCTCATGAGCAAGCGGGTTATGTGTGCTGAGTAATCCAGAAGCATGTTTACCTAGGGCTACTACGCAAGCACCGGTTAATGTAGCAACATCAACAACAACTTCAGGCTCAAATCGTTCAACGTAAGTTAAGGCATCACATAGCACTAAGCGGCCTTCAGCATCAGTATTAAGTACCTCTACTGTTTGTCCAGACATAGTGGTTAAAATATCCCCTGGGCGATAAGCATTGCCACCAGGCATATTTTCACAACCAGCAAGTACACCAATGACATTAATGGGTAATTGTAATTCAGCCAATGCATGCATTGCGCCTAAAACCCCGGCAGCACCGCCCATGTCGTACTTCATTTCGTCCATGCCTTCAGACGATTTAATTGAGATACCACCAGTATCAAAAGTAAGCCCTTTACCCACTAGCACTATAGGCTTAGCTCCAGGTTCACCACCTTGATAATTGATAATACTCATTAATGATTCATTAGCTGAGCCTCTACCTACAGCTAGGTATGATCCCATACCTAAAGCTTCCATTTCTTTTTCATCAACTATTTCAGTTGTTACATTATCGTAGTCGTTTGCTAAAATTTTAGCCTGTTCAGCTAAATAAGCAGGATTACAAATGTTAGGTGGCATATTGGCTACATTTTTACATGTAGTAATGCCCTCAGAAACAGCTAAACCATGAGCGATGGCTCGCTCACCAAGCGGAAGTTCGCGTCGTGTTGGTACATTAAATACCATTTTACGAAGCGGGCGGCGAGGTTCTTCTTTGCGTGTTTTTAAACTATTAAAACTGTATAAACAATCTTGAGTTGCTTCAACAGCTTGGCGAACTTTCCAGTAAGTATCACGGCCTTTAACATGAAGCTCAGACAAGAAACATACCGCTTCCATTGAACCTGTTTCATTAAGGGTATTGATTGTTTTACTGATAATTTGGCGATACTGACGTTCGTCTAGTTCACGTTCTTTACCACAGCCAACAAGTAACACTCGTTCGCTTAAAATATTAGGGACATGATGAAGTAGTAGCATTTGCCCTGACTTACCTTCAAGGTCGCCACGGCGCAGTAAATTACTAATGTAACCTTCACTAATTTCATCAAGTTGCTCAGCTATTGCCGAAAGACGACGTGGTTCAAATACACCAACAACAATACAGGCGCTACGTTGCTTTTCCGGGCTGCCACTTTTTACACTGAACTCCATGGATTCTCCTAATTTTGCGTTTAATGGGTATTTTACTTTAGTATATAAGCCATAACATGTTTAAAACACATAATTTAAACTGAGTTTACTCTATATTTTTTTTCGCTAAAGGCTATAATTATAGCTGTACGCAGCAACTTTAGCTAAAGGCTTATTAATTATTTTACTTATGAAAACGACAAGTTTACTTAAAAAATGTTCAAATGTCAGAAAAAAACTAAGTTTTTGTAGGTATTTCCTGTGATTATTTTTCGCTACTTATTAAAAGAAGTTACTAAAACCCAGTTAGCTGTTTTTGTTGTTCTGATGACTATATTTATTAGTCAAAAGTTTGTACGTGTATTAGATGACGCTTCTGAAGGCGGTATTCCTGGCCATATGGTGATGATATTCATTGGCTTAAAAGTACCAGACTTAGCAGGAATGATGCTGCCTTTAAGTTTCTTTTTAGGTATTTTACTCGCTTATGGGCGCATTTATGCTGACAGCGAAATGACTGTGCTGCATGCCTGCGGTGTGAGTGAATGGTATACCGTAAGAGTGATGTTGATTCTAGGCGTAATTACAGCAATGTTAACGGGCTTATTTACCTTATATTTAGCTCCAATGGCCTCCGAGTATGAATACCAAGTAAAAGAGCAGATAGCCGCAGACTCGGGTTTAAGCTCACTTATCGCCGGGCGTTTTCAACAAACAGGTAACCAAAAGGCGGTAGTGTTTATTCACGAAAAAAACCGCACAGACAACAGCTTAGAGAAAGTTTTTGTTGCTCAACTCCCCGATAGTCACAATGCTAAAAGTATTAAAGAAAACATTATTAATTCAAGTATTGTGTACGCTCAAAAAGGCCAAATAATTGAAGAAGAAAGTGGTTCTCAACGGCTAGTATTAAGCGATGGTATTCGTTATCAAAGTGATGCTGAAAATAATGAATTTAGAAAAGTTGCCTTCGGTAAATACTATATACAGATACAAGATCAAAAGGTTGAGCAAAAGCGTCGTAAGCTTAGTGCTATACCTACTTATCAGCTTTTGAATAGTGAAAAAGCTGATTACCAGTCGGAAATACATTGGCGAATTGCATTTCCATTAGCGTGTCTTATTCTTGCCTTTGTTGCTGTCCCCTTAAGTGTGGTAAATCCTAGGCAAGGTAAGTTTGCAAAAATGTTACCAGCGCTGCTTTTATTTTTAAGCTATTTTTTATTACTTACCGCGATGCGTTCGGCTATTGAAAGAGAAAGTATTCCTGCGGCTCTTGGATTATGGCCAGTTCACTTTATTGCATTAGCATTAGGCGTTGCATTAATTCTACAGGAGCGTGTAAGTGGTAAACAGTTACGAGCAAAACTACCACGAATGAGAAATTTGAGGAAAAATACACCATGAAGATTTTAGATCTTTATATTGGCCGTATCGTTGCCTCAACTACATTTATCACCTTAGCGGTATTTGTGAGCTTAAGCGGTATTATTAAATTTGTAGAGCAAATGAAAGCAGTAGGGCGAGGAAACTACGATCTATCGCATGCAGCACTCTACGTGCTTTATGCCGTACCTAGAGATGTAGAAATCTTTTTCCCATGGTCAGCACTTATTGGCGGCTTAATTGGTATAGGAATGCTTGCAAGCAATAGTGAACTTGTGGTGATGCAAGCGGCAGGGCTTTCACGCTTAAATATAATAAAGTCAGTAATGAAAGTCGCAGCGATACTGGTTGTTCTTAGTATGTGTGTTGGAGAATGGCTAGCTCCTTCAGGTGAGGAAGCTGCGAGAGAGATTAAAGCCCAAGCACTGTCTGGAGGTAGCTTAATTTCAGCTAAAAATGGTATTTGGGCCAAAGATGGTGATTATTTTGTTCACATTGCCGAAGTGCAAGATAAAGGCTCTTTAAAAGGCGTACAAATATATCGCTTTGATCAGCAGCTTAAAATGACAAGTTGGCTTTCTGCAGAAAGTGCTCGCTACCTTACTGAATCTTGGCAGCTAGCTAACGTAACAGAAACATTTATAGCGCAAGATAAAATCACCACTAAACTGCTTGAATACAAAGAATGGAACTCTACATTAACACCGGACAAGTTAGGGGTGGTAACGGTAAAACCTGAGTCATTATCTATTCGTGGGTTAACTGATTATTTAGATTACCTTGAAGAAAATGATCAAGACCCTAGCCGCTATCAATTAGCATTTTGGCGTAAACTAGTTCAGCCCATTACGGTTGCTGTTATGTTGCTGTTAGCCTTATCATATATTTTTGGCCCATTACGTTCAGTCTCAATGGGCGCGCGCATCATGATGGGGGTTGGAACAGGCATATTGTTTTTCTTAACGAATGAGGTTTTTGGTTCATTAAGTTTAGTGTATCAGTTACCACCTGTATTGGGTGCCACTATGCCCAGCTTGTTATTTGTTAGTATTGCTATTTATTTGATCAAGCGAAAAGCTAAATGATAATTATTAGGCGCTTAAATTAATTCAAAGGAATAAGTATGAGTATCGTTATAGAAATATTTTCCTGGTTCAATATTTGGATTTATTTTCTATTTAACGGGGTGTTTACTATTGAAAACGCTTACATTTGGTAAGTTTGAAATAGAGTTTAAGAGCTTAACTGTTTATAAAGGTAATTAATCTAGAAAGGTTAATTTAATTTGCATACTAGTCATCGCCTTCTATGTGTTTCATATTGTATTGATAGCGACTATACATAGTTAGCGCATAAAATAATTAATGCATAGAAGTTTCACAGTAAATATAATTAAAAAAGCTATTTTGATTTAAAAACTGCTCTTGAGTAAAAAATAATCGGCACATAGTAAATAATTAAAGCCTACCGCGATTAGCTGCGAGAGAGAGTAATACCACTTCAGTATTCGTCATTTTGTCTTGTAAGCTTTGTTTGTTTGTTCTATCTATTATCAGCCATAAATTACCTAACCCTAATAGCGTTGGTACTAGGCGTTTTATCGCAGTTGTTTTAGAGATAAGCGTGCCATCAGTATTTTGTAAACGCAAACGCCAAGCTTTCATCCCTAATGTTTGCCCGCTTTTATTCCAAAAATATACAAAGAAATACGCTACCCAGAGTAAGTTCCAAAGGTAAATTAAGCCAGAATATAAAAGCGAAGATTGCTGAACTTCGATCAAATGTTCAGAGCCACTCATATCAACTAACCCCATCGCAGCGAAAATAGCAAAAATGGCAAAACCAAGTGCCCCTGCAACCATATAAACGGCAATAGCTAATAATAAGTCATATACCCCAGAAGCTAAGCGGCGAAGTAAACCTGCGCGAGGAAACTGGGTATAATCAAATATAGGCATAAGTAGTACTCAAAAAAGTTTGGCGTAGTTTAGCAAAGCTAATTAATAATACCAATTTGATTGCGCATATCATGCAGGTGCTTTTACCTTATAAAAGCTGCAATACAGTACAGGCACTACGGCTAAGGTTAAAATAGTGCCAATACCTAAACCAAAGGCAATAACATTTGCCATACCGTAAAATAATGGGTCTTTACCTAAAATTAGCGGTAGTAAGCCCATTACTGTGGTAATTGTGGTCATTGCAATGGGTCTTAAGCGGGTTAAGCAAGCATCTACTAATGCTTGGTATTCACTTTTACCACTGTCGAGCTCGATTTTAATCCTATCTATTAAGACAATGGCATTATTAATAATGATACCTGCCAAACTATAAAGACCTAAAGTTACCATAAAGCCAAAAGGTGCTTGCATGACTAGTAAGCCAATTACGGCACCAATAAATGATAATGGAATAGTCAGTGTGATCACAGCTGCTTTTCTAAACGAATTAAACTGTGCAACTAATAGAATAAGGATAAACCCTAGTACCATTGGCATACTTGCACTTAGTGCTTTTTGAGCTGCTTTCGCTTCTTTAATTGCGCCGTCATACTCAATCACGTGATTAATAGGTAAATCGGCAGCTAGCGCCTGAATTTGGTCATCAATAACTCCCTGTAAATCTTCTGCAGCCATATCGTTATTACGTGCTTCAATGCTGATAGTTCTAAACATATCTTCATGATGTATAACTGAAAACTGATTAACAGGTACAAAAGTAGCTACTTGAAATAAGGGGACAGCTTTGCCGGTAGTTTTAGAATAAACATTGAGAGTACGCAAGCGGTCTAGGTTATGGCGTTCGCCTTCTTCAGCCCTAATAATAATAGGAATTATTTCATCTTCTTCTCTAAACTGTGTTACTTGTGTGCCTGAAAAGTAGGTTTGTAATGAATCAGCTATTTCGTTTGACGATAAGCCGGCACGTTTTGCTCGGTGCTGGTCAATTTTTACATCTATTTTAACAATTAAATTTTCCCAGTCATTACGTATGTCAATTGTATTAGGCACTTGGTGCAACAGTTCCATTATTTGTTGGGCTTTTTGATAAATAATATTTTTATCAGGACCTTTTACCTGAATTTTAATGGTTTTTGCATCAGAAGGGCCCAAGAACATTTTCTTTACTCGTGCAGAAACATTAGGAAATTGAGCTTCTATTTGTGTGTCGAGCTCGAGCACTCTTTTGGTAATGTCAGTTCCATCGAGTACGTTTAATACCACAAACCCTTTGTTATGAGCAGGGTCTTCTGGGTTTAAAGACAACACAAAACGAGGGCCATTAAAACCAACGTAGCCTGAATAGTTATCGATAAAAGGAAACTTTTCTTTATTGTCTAGCCATTTAAAAATGTCTTGCATCTGTCGATTTGTCTCGCGTGATGAAGTACCATTAGGTAAGTCGATATAAATTAATATTTGAGTACGATCTGACTCGGGGAAAAACTGTTTAGCCACAAAATTCATAGAGCCTATAGCGCCAAAAAACAAAACAATCATTAAACTCATGAACAAAAGTTTATGTCTGAGAATGCCATGTAAAAATTTTTCATATCCGCGATATAGCTTATCAATAAAAGCTTCTTTTTCATTGTTGTTATTTGCAGGCTTAATAAAGTAATAACAAAGAATTGGGGTAACACATAAGGCTAAAATCCAACTGGTCATTAACGTTATTAAAATAACTAACGAGATAGAGCGGGTATATTCACCAGCAACATGCTCAGCAAGCATTAACGGCAAAAAGAATAAAATAGTAGTAACAGAAGAGCTAAGTAACGGCATTGCAAGCTCGCTGCAACCTTGTATCATCGCATCATAACGACTAATGCCATCTTCAATTCTACGTTTGAAATCTTCGGCAATTACAATGCCATTATCAACTAGTAGCCCTAGCGATATAATGAGCGTTGCTAAGCTCATACGTTCTAATTTCATGTCAAAAAATAGCATGAGCGATAACGTGGTTAACATTACAAAAGGCACAATAGCGCCAACAATTAACCCAGTTCTCAAGCCTAAAAATAAAACAACTACCACCAGAACTATAGCGAGTGTTTGTAAAACATTAATTGATACACCTTCAACGGTTTTTTCAACTTGATCTGCTTGATAGGTTGCAATATCGAGTTGGTAACCCATGGGCAGGGTGGTGACTACTTTCTCAAATTCGGTCTTAACACGAGGAGCGTACTCGAGTATGTTGTACTGAGGCAACATAGAAATAGCGAAGAAAATAGCGGGCTTACCATTAAAGTAGGCGAGCTTATCAGGTGGATCAATATAGCCTCGTTTAACACTAACTATATCTTTTAAGGCGATAAAGTCTTGTGAATTTGGTATGTTTATATAGGTGTCTTCAATATCTGCTAGGTTATTAAAGTTTCCTGAAGGCTCAATAATAAAGCTTTTAGCGCCAGTATCTACTTCACCACCAGAGCGTATAATGTTTTGATTTTGCAACTCATTCAATAAAGTAAGCGGTGAAATACCTAGTTGCGATAAACGGGTATTAGAAGCTTCAAGATAAATACGTTCTTCAAGCTGTCCTAGTATTTCAATTTTTTTGGTGCCCTCAACTGAATAGAGCGTGTCTCGAATATGCTGGGCAATATCATACATTGCACTCATATCAAAACCATCAGCGGTTAAGGCTAAAGTGACTACGGATACATCACCAAATTGGTCGTTAACAAAGGGTTGGCTTGTACCTGCTGGCATTCTTCCATGTGCAGCGCTGGCTTTATTTCTTACATCTTGCCAAATATCATCAAGGTTAAAGTAGCGATCATAAATTTTTACATGAATAGTTGATGCACCAGTGGTTGATATTGAGCGTATTTCTTTTACTTCTGGTATCTTTCGTATTTCTTCCTCAAGCTTTTTAGTGATCAGTTGCTCGACACGCTCAGGTGCCATTCCCGGAAAATATGTGCCGACAATGGCTTCTCTAATGGTAATTGTCGGATCTTCTTGCGCAGGTAAAGTAAAATAGGCAAATACGCCGTTAATTAACAACAAGCCCATAATTAAAAATACCGTTTTACGATATTGAAAGGCGATCTGAGTTAAATTCATGGATTGCCCCTAGTTAAATCGCTGTATTTTTTTATCTAATAAGGTAACTTGTTGTCCATCTCGTAAAAAAGCAACACCAGCGGTTGCAATAATTTCACCTGCAGAGAGCCCTGAAGAGATAAAAGCCATGTTATTTAATACGTTTTCAGTTTGCACTTCACGTTGCTGTACTGTTTGCGATTGAGGATTATAAACAAATGCATAGGTTTTTTGATTGACCCCTGCGCGCAACGCAGAAAATGGGACGCTAACAGTAATGCCTTCATAACCTGTTTGACCAACACCGTCGAAGCTAAAATCGACTTCAGCCGTCATCCCTGCACGAAGTAACGGGTTATTTTCGTTTAAAACCACGGTTACAGGGAAGGCATTAGCTGTTTGTGCACGAGTGCCTATCTCAGTAATTTTCCCGAACATTTCAGTACCTACCAACACTGGAAAGCGGACAGGGAGAACATCATGTTTTGTTAATTCCCTGATTAATGTTTCAGGAACCATCACATTGACTTCTAAACCGTGATTCCCCTCAATTTCAAAAGCGGCTTGCCTAGCGCCTATTTGTTGAGAGGGTTCAATTAAACGCTTCGTAATAACACCATCGTAAGGCGCTAGTAGCGTGCTGTCTTGGAGGTGCTTATTGGATATATTAAGCTGTGCTTGTGCAACCTTTACGGCACTCTTACTTGATTGAAAAGTAGCTTGTGCATTTTCAAATGCAGATTGCGACACCAAGCCTTGTTTAATCAATTGACGATAGCGTTCATAGGTATTCTCTGCTTCATCTAATGCTGAATTTGCCTTATCTAATTCCGCCTGTGCAGACTGTAAATTCAAATCAAAATTACGCGTGTTTAATTGTGCTAATACTTGATCTTTTTTTACCCTATCACCAAGCCTAACCGCAACTAAGTCAATTTTACCAGGCACCTCAAAACTCAACTGAGCCGACTCAACTGGCGATACTATGCCTGATAAAGTTCGTAGTTGCTGAATGTTAGATTCGGAAATCTTGAGCCAAGCAATAGGGCGAATAGCTTTTTCAGCGGTAACTTTTTGCTCACTGCAACCTGCTAAAAGTGTAGTAAAAAGCAGAATGTATAGAATACGCATAAAAAATCCTAATTAAAAATATGACTTAAGTTAAGGTGATAACTTCGATTATGTAAATTGGTACTGGATAGTACCTGCTATTTTGGTACTATGTAGTACCTAAGTCAATCAATATAAAAATGTTTATAGGTAATAATGTTTAACAGTGAAATATCAACTAAAAATGAATTGAGTACTCGTGGCGAGTTAATTTTAGCCGCGGCACAAAAATTATTTTTAAAACAAGGATATGATCAGACCTCGCTTGAAATGATAATAAATGAAGCAGGAGGCTCACGCCGCTCTATTTATAATGAATTCGGTAATAAACAGGGATTGTTACTCGCAGTAATGCGCAAGCAAGTTGATATTCAGATAGATATAATTGCCTCAATAAATTACGACTTATCTCCAGATCATGCACTTAAAGAAATGGCGACAAGATTTTTGAAAAGATTGCTATCAGACACCTTAATTTCATTATATCGGCTTGTTATACAAGTTGTGCCTAAAGTCCCTGAAGCGGGTTTTTTAATTTATGATAGGGGCCCGCTGAGTGGAGTAACCCCTTTAACTGATTACTTACGCTACTTAAATACAAAAGGCTACTTAGCTATAGAAGACTGCAGCTATGCGGCTTTTATGCTTATCGCGATGATTAAAGACAATTTACATTTTAAGGCGGTGTTAGTGCCTAGTATTACCATTACAGATAATGAGATTATTGAGCACATAGATCGCTCAGTAAACTTGTTTATTAAAGCATATCAGCCTAATTAACCCCTATATAAAAGTTGACATAAAACTGCATAAATAACAGACAAACAGTAGTTTAACTAAGAAAAACTATTGCACAAGCAATGATATCTCGTATAATGCCTGCCACTTAGTTTTCTTTATTTATTGCAAATCAAATAATATAAAGAAGCGATGAGTTCAATACTGTTTTTTATAAAAAATTTTACTGATTAGAATATTTTATAAAACTAAAGTATTTTCAAAGTTTTTGCCGGTGTGGTGAAATTGGTATACACAGGGGATTCAAAATCCCCCGCCTTTAAAAGCGTGGCGGTTCGAGTCCGCCCACCGGTACCATAATATGAAAGCCCTGTCCGTTAATGGATGGGGCTTTTTTGTTATATAGTGTTGAATCAACTACGTTTCTATTAGGCTGCTTTTCTAGCATATAAAGTTAAAGCATCCAATTTATCAAACGGCTGACTGTGGGGAGTTTGTTATATTTAAAACGACCTTAGTCATTTTTGTTTGTTATCTCAATAATGTTAATTTTATTAGTGGCGACTAGGTCAGTTAATGGTGTATGTCTTAGTTCATTATTTGTGACATCATTTGATTCGATTACACCTGTAGCCCTATTGCGGCCACTATGTTTACTTAAATATAGTGCTTCGTCAGCTAGTTTTATACAAGCTTCCCAGTCAAGCTTTTCACCGGTTATGTCATTGAACGGGCTATAGATAAAACCAATTGACATAGTTACATTAAGCGTTTGTTGTTCAAATTGAAACTTGCTCTGTGAAATATGCTTAAGTAGCCTGTTAACTACTTTGCTAATGTGTTGTTTGTTAAGGTCTCTAAAGTACATTAAAAACTCCTCACCTCCCCAACGCACTACAATTTCATTATCTCGAATATTCATTGTTAAAATGCGGGCAATTTCTTTAAGTACATAATCGCCAGCCGAATGACCATAAGTGTCATTAACTGATTTAAAATGATCGATATCCATTATCAAAATAGCGTCGGAGTGTTTAGTGCTCGGTATGTTTTCTTCAGCAAAGTTATAGCGTGTTATAAATGATTCAAACCCCCTTCGATTGCTTAAGCCTGTTAATGGATCTTTTTGAGAGTCTAATTTGAGTTGGCTGTTTTTAACGCTAAGTTTTCGGTTTTTTTCTTTGATTTTCATGGCAAATATCAAAATAAGTATTAATGCCATTATTGCGATGCTAGCTAAGCTTAGCATAAGGAGTTGCTCTAGCTCTTGTGAAACTAGGCGTTCATTTTTAAGCTGAAGGTCACGCTTTAGTAACTCGTTAATTCTGTCTTTTTCATTAAGATCGAGCTTGTTTTGCATGCTAGCGAGTGCTTTTTCGCGTTCTTTGTTAAATAGTTCATTTTCTAGTAAGTTTTGCTCTCTTAGCAGGTTATATGCTTTTTTATAATTACCAATGTCGGCATACATATCAACCAAGCTATTTAGCATCATAGATTCCATTTGACGAAATTCAATTTCTTTAACTATAGCAATAGCTTCTTCAACTTTTATTATGCCTTCATTCTTTAACCCTTGCAGAAACAATGACATACCTAAGTTTCCAATAGACATTGCTTCTTCTCTTTTTGCATTAAGTTGACGAGCCTTTGCTATCGCTAATAGGGCACTTTCTTGGGCTTCTTTATATTGTTCTGAAACAATAAGATAGTCAGTTAAGTTGGTAAGCGCCGTTAGCTCAACAATGGGGTAATCAATTTTTACACCTAAGTTATACGCTGATAGTGTGTTTTTATACCAACCGTCGATATCTCCTGTATTTCTGTAGTAAACTCCTCGGTTGATATATAAATGAGCAAGCATTTCATTGTTGCCATTTTCTTGTGCAAGCTTTATTGCTTTTTCAATATAATTAAGGCCCTTTTCATTTTTTCCTATATCTAAGTTTATAAGGCCTAGCATATTATAGAGTTCCATTACGTTATAGCTTTGATCCGCTTTAAGCATCAAAGGAATAAGTTCACTCGCTTTTAAGTAATGTGACAATGCTAATTGATATTCGGCCATTCGATAATGAAGGAAAGCAATGGTAGAAAAGTATTGAAAGCTCAGTTGAGTGTTGTCGGCACTAGAGATAGAAAGGTTTAATGATGTTAAAATATCTAATGCTTTATAACTATTGCCTTTATCCATTGCGATTTTTGCTTCAAGAATTGTTGCATGGGCTTTTAGTGTTAAATCTGTAATTTTAGTTAACAGCCGTGTCAGTTGCTTATAAATTATTTCGCCTTGCGCTAGCTCTCCTCTTGCTAAATACATGTTACTGCCAATAATTAGTAGCTCAGCTTTATTTGCTAGGCTTAATTGTTGAAATTCACTGTCGTATATTTTTTTCCACTCTTCGATTGCAGAGTCTAGCTGTTGTGGTGAGGTTTTTTCTAGTTTTGCTAATTTATTTTCAATGCTTTGTTGGTTATTATCTACTATCGACTGAGCAGAAATAATGGGTGTTATAAAAAGAAACACTATTAAAACAACAATATGCGTTAAATTAAATGATTTGATTGGAAGCTCCTAGCTATTCCATGTTGATAATGTTTACAGATATTTTGAGTGTAGCATTGGATTGAAAAATTACACTACTATTCGTTATCAAAATTATTATGATATAAATAATGCGTTGTGACTTAAATTGAAGTGTACCTTGCTTAAGTCTAGAACTTTTTGTGGTAATTTTTACGGCTATTGACCTTTTTGTTTTTTCATTTTGACTACTTTTCTGGCTATGGCGAGTAATTCAGGTGAAATATCGTCAGCACCATTTTTAATTAGTTTACTAACATCGCCTGATGAGAAAAATGAACCACGCTCAGATTTTACCCCTAGTGATCTAACAAAATCTTTAGTTTTACCCGTACTGCCAGTATCAATATATTTAAAAATAATTTTTTCGTTAAAGCTTTGAGGCTCTTGCTTTAACGTATTGACTTCTGCAGAAAGCGATTGAATTTCTGCTTCAAGTAATTCGATTAATTCATTAAGGTCTGCGTATTGTTTCATCACGTTTTAACTCTTTTAGGGCAATTGTTAACTATCGGTAGGGCAAATGAGTTTATACAGTTAAATAGTTGATATGCCCAAATTTTGTATTATCTATTGTAGCGTTAATTATCATAAGTAAATAGGCGTGATGAGCTCATTTTGTATAATTCACGCATGCCGCTTCTATTCTTAAATTGCCATGCGATATTGATCGTAATGAGTAATACCAATCTCACTAACTATGTGATCATTTCTACTGGCTAAAACAGTCAACTACTGCGTTATTTATTTTATAATTATCGCTACATGGATGAAGCTTATGTGGACAATGCAGGAGCATTATTGTCCTGAACAACTAGTTATGAAAATAAATGCCTTGTATTTGACTGTTTTCACTGCGTATAAAATAGATCACTTAATTAATGAAACTGGTATAAAAGTTTATTCAATACACTTTTTTATTGGTACAGTTAACAGTATTAGGTGAGTATGAAGGCTTCTTATGAGTGATATTGAGTTACAGTCAGCGGTTAAATTAATGCGGCAAGCACGTGAAAATGCACGTGGTTATGCTGATTTTTTTACTTGGAGCCCTGATCGAGATCAAGAAGAGCTGGGAGTGGTTAGGGCGCTTGCTGAAACATTAGCATTATCAGGTGAAGCCTATTTTGATCATATTCGTATTAGAGGCCGAGGGGAAGACCCACCCGATTGTGAAGCGGTTAATCAACTTGGCCAGCGTGTTGCGATTGAAGTAACAGAGCTTGTTGATGGCGAAGCTATTAAAGCGGTTAAAAATAGTGGTAACCCTTATAAATGGGCCGATTGGTCAATAACTAAATTCGAAGAGTCGGTAAATCATTTAATTGCACGTAAAGACAGCCGTTTCCCATACTTAAAAGATGGCCCCTACCAAGGCGGATATACTGTATTATTATTTACTGATGAACCAATGCTGAGCAAAAAAACGGTTGAGCTTTACTTAGCGTCTATTGTCATTGTTGAGCCTAAAAATATCGACAAAGTTTTTTTATTATTATCGTACGACCCCACATTAAAAAGTTACCCATACTTTACACTTACCAATAAATAAAAGTGGGGCTATACAAGATTGTTATACAAGGAGTAAAAGTGGAATTAAATAACAAACCCAAGGTGTTAACAAGGTCTAAGCACGGTTTAGTGTCGGGTACACTGCGTGGCTTAGCGCAATATTACAATTTGAATTTGAACGGGTTACAGTTTGTGTTTTTAATTATGGCCTTTTTTGGCGTGGGCATAATACTGTATTTTGTTTTATGGATTAGCATTCCCAGTTACTCCAAAAGAGATTTTTTATTAACTGAGCTGGCAAATAAAGAGCGCTAAATACTACCGTTAAATCACTTGTTAAATATAAAGTTGACCCCTAATGAATATTGAAATAGTGAGTGAGATAAATGCATCAATAGAAAATGTCTGGACAGCTTGGAACAACCCAAGTGATATTGTGCAATGGAATTTTGCTTCTAACGATTGGACTTGTTCTAGCGCAAGTAATGAGCTTGTTATTGGTGGTAAGTTTAACTACAGAATGCAAGCAAATACAGCTCTATGGGGTTTGACTTTGAAGGTGTTTATACCTCTGTTTTGCACCATGCAGAAATTGAATATGAATTAGCTGATGGTCAAAAGGTAAATATCAATTTTATTGAAATAGGTAACGGGGTGAAAATAATTAAACGCTTTGATGCCGACAATAAACATACAGCTGAGCAACAAATACAAGGCTGGCAAAGTATTTTAACTAACTTTAAGCACTATGTTGAAAGTAAGTTATCGTGATTAACTATCGTAATGAGCTATCGTGAACTTATTTTTATAAATTTATTATTGAAGCGTTAAACATAACGTTGTTAAGAGGTATATATGAAACAGAACCACTTATTATATTCAGCATTTATTACATTATTGTTGCCGTTTGGCGGCGCTCATGCCACTAACTTACCTAGTGAGACAGAATTAAAAGCTGAAGCTATTACTATAGTTAAACAGTTTGGTGGAACACTAAAGCCAAAACTGCAGCAAGGTATTAAACAAGGTGGCTTTGAACATGCTATTAAAGTGTGTGCGATTGAAGCGCCTAAAATAGCTAAAGAGCTAAGTAATCAAACAGGGTGGACAGTTAAACGAGTAAGTTTAAAACCAAGAAATAGCAGTGCAGCCCCTGATGAATTTGAACGAAAAGTGCTTGAAAGCTTTAATACTCAACTAGCGGCGGGTGCTTCAATATCAACTCTTCATTATGCTGAAACGGTGGGTGATGAGTATCGGTTTATGAAGCCACAACCCGTTGAAGCTGTTTGCTTAGGGTGCCATGGCAAGGCAATATCGGAAGGTGTAAAAACGTTGATCACCGAACATTATCCAGAAGACACTGCGACTGGTTATTCGCTCGGTGAGATACGAGGAGCATTTAGTTTAGTTAAAAAGCTATAAGTTTAGGTTAGTTTCATTTAAAGGACGGTTATAGTCCTTTTAAATGCTTATTAAACTTATGGTAGCTTAGGTTGAAAAGCTCAGTCTTGGCTTTGCATTATTACTAGTATCAATACTAGGTGTGCATAAAATTATGCGTGAGCTTGGTATATTATGTTGTTTAATCATAAGCGTTTTAAAGCTATTAAACCGCTGTAATGAAACCGCGTTAAGTTGCTCTATTTGCTCAGGCTCTATAACGGCAGTACCATTTTTTAAATTAATATCTTCAGGTACAGCTATTGGGCAAATAGTAACGTGAGTGTCGGGCTTATCAATTAAAAGCTGTGCAAATTGTGCTACAAAAGTATCCTCTGTTACTGAAGTTTGAATTTGCTTAGGTACAAAAAACAAGTCATTAAATCGTACTTTTAATATAGCGTCTGCGGCGCTCATCGCAATAGAAACCACATTGGCATAAGGCACGAAAGTCTTCATTAAATAATCTTTTGCGGCCATCATTGATGCTTTTTTTACTAAAAAAGTGGTTATGTTAATTAATCCAAATTCAGGCGCATTAATATCGCCCGAAATGGGGATTGATAAGTCAACATTACCATCGCTATCTTTAAGTAAATCAAGTGCCACATTCAAAGGCATACTAGCCGTTGTATTTACAACTCCTGGTGCGGATGCAATTTGTGTATCAAATTCTATGTGGCGAATTAGTAGATCGGTATTACCTGATAATTCATCATTGTCGATTTGGGTATCAATAGTTAAATTAAGTTGACCACTTTTTATTTCATGCTTGAGCGCACTGCTAACATAAGGTGAAACATCGGTTAAATCTATCTCATTAATATTTCCCTTCACACTATACTTTGGCTTTTTAGCAAAAAATTGATTAACACTGGTTAGGTTAAAGTTTTCATACTTATTACTTTGCCCAGCAATAGATAGCGTTGTTTCTTGGTGAGGTAGGTGATTATTAATTGGGCCAAGTTCAAACTTATCGATAGTGTATTTACGCTGATAAAAAGGCTTTATGCTAGCATCAACTAAATTAATGGTTGCCGGATCGCTAACACTTAACTGGTTAAGAATAAACTGATAGTCGCTAGTCGCTGGGCTTGTTGTACTGTTACTAACGTTTGTATTAGGTATAGATGGGTTATTGCTAATGTGCTTATTAGCATCTGTTGCATTGTTACTGGCAATAAATAATTGAAGAGGGAGTAAGTTCTCAATTTCTTTTGTCGCGTTAATATATGTATCTATAGCTAAACCACCAAAGGTTAATGTATCTATTTCAGTGTTTAATTTACTTGCTTTAACTGCGGAGAATTTGGTTTGGTCAATGCGTAATATAGGGGGTAATTCAGTAGTAAGGTCATCAGATACTATTAATTTGTTAATTAATACTGAAGGTAGCGTTAACGTTGGAGAAAAACCTGTGGTTTCGATCGTTATGGTTGGTAATAATATTTTTCGCACACTAGTAAGTAATAATTGCTTGTTTTCGTTGTTATTTACTGCCAAGTGGTCAAGTGTGTATGTACCACTTCCATTCACTGAAAGCGTTTTGTCGTTGTTGATCTTAAGTGCTAGCTCCTTTGCGTAGAACACTTGTTTGTCAATTGACGCTGCAATGTTGTTATGAACAAGCGCTAATTGCTCTAAACGTACTTGTGAGTTGTTTAACATTACCTCAATTTTGCCACCAAACAGATTAGTTTTTTGTTGGCCGTTAATATCGATTAAGCCAGACGCTATTTGGCTATTGTGGGGGAGCCAAGGTGATAGTAATGATAGGTCAAAACGACTCATTTCAATGTTAGTTTCAATCGTTCCCTGATCGGCAACCTTATTAATATCACCCGATATATTTATTTTACCCTGTGCTATTTTTGCATTTAATTGAAATTGACCTGACTGCTTTTTGCTGTCAGCTACAATATTTTTTGTACTTAAATAGCTGGCTATAAAGTCGAGCTTTTTATCATTGTTTTCATAACCAATTTTTGCATTTTTAATACTAAGCAAAGGTATTATAAGTTCATAGTTTATTGGTGAGGCTTGTTCGTTGGCTGTTTTTGTAGCTTTGCTAGCTAATGAGAAGCCAGCCACTTCTTCAAATTTACCGTCTTTACGTACTTTAATAAATAACCCATTAAGATCGAATTGTTTAATATAAACCCGATCAAATAACAGTTGATAAAGACTAACTCCCAACTCAAGCTTTCTAATAGCTAAAACAATGTCTTTATTTTTACTAATAACAAAGTTTTCAACATTAATTTTTGATAAAAATGGATTGTAACGTACATGGCTTTGCCCAGCTAAAGTAAGTGCTTGTGGGGTAAGTTGCTGCTGTATATAGTGCTTTGCAATTTGCGGAGATAACAACCAAATTAAAATAAGCGTAACAAAAATAAAAATAACAAAGTATTTAAGTGTTTTTAGGCAAGTATTAATCATTTTACCAGTAGTATTAATTAAAAGACGGTAATGTTAACTGATATTAGTAGTTATGCATACGTTGTTTATTAAGATGTTTAGGTATAACTTTTATTACTAAAATGCGTTTTTCTGGTAATGGGTATTAAAGCTAACGACAGTAATAACAATAGTACGGAACTTGGCTCAGGTACCGAAATATAAGGGTATAAAAATTGACGAATACCATAATCGTCATTTGATAATGGGTTCGGATTATTAGCAGGGTTCATTGAAGAAATACCTAATCCGTACGACTCCATTAAAATATCAACGCCAGACTTTTGAGGAGTATTACCCACATTGTAAATGCTAAGTGGAGATGCCGCAGGGTTAAATACATTAACCGCTGAAGCCCAAGAGTTAGTTAAAGAGCCAGCACTGCCGTCGTAATTATCGTCAATAAAGTTAGCGCTATACACATCTACATCACCAAAGCCCAGTGCATGACCAATTTCATGAGTTAATAAACGAAAAAAAATATCTAAATTATAAACAGCATTAGCGTTACTATTAAGAGTAAGATCTGCACCCACAATAGCAGTAGAACCATCATAGTTTTTAGTGCCAGATGTTAAATCAACACTACTACCTATGGCGCTAAACCATGTTTCGCCTTGTAAGTTTGAGTTACCAGGATTCCAGAAATAAGCGTCGTTTTTTGCTAATAAATCAATTTCTGCACCTGCACGATTAATTCCTCCCCCGTTTAAATAATTTGCCCCTTGAACAGGCGTATCAAAATCTTCAACAAAGCGTAAATCAGTGCCTAACCCTGAAATGGGATCAACACTAGTCCATACATTAAACGCACTCTTAACGGTATAGGTAAAAGCATTGACTGAAGGTAATTCGTTCCAAGTAAAAAAGTCGCGATAAGCTTCATAAGAACCACCTTGTAATGAATAACGAAGTCCACTAGCGAGAGAGCGCTCACCTGCGCCAAAAACTACGCGTTCACTTGCATCCCATCGAGAGCCCCCAGATAAACCGTTATTATTAAAAATAACGCCTGCGCTAACGGGAGCGACATAAATCAGAGTGATAATCAGTAATAAGATAGCAGTAGTTACTTTCATTTTAGATCATCCTTAATGTTAATAGGAGGCAAATTCTAGCGCTTAAGCACAAGGATTTAAGATCAAGTGTAGTAAACAATCTCAGATATAAAAGTTATTTCGATTAAAAAAACAACAGCAACAAACCAATTTCTTTGCTAAAATGCGCGACTATTTTAATCTACAGCACCATATTTACGATATGGCTAGTTCAATGGGTATGTTATGAAACAAGTTACCGTATGTGCACTTTATAAATTTGTGCGTTTAGAAGATTTTGAAAAAATTAAAGACCCTTTACTCAATCACATGTTAACGAATGATGTCAAAGGCACTTTGTTAATTGCTAACGAAGGCATTAACGGCACAATTGCTGGTTCGGCTTCAGGTATAGAGTCAGTGTTAGCGTTTTTACAAAAAGATGAACGTCTTGCTGAAGTGTCTTATAAACTCTCTTACCACCAAGAAAACCCTTTCCAACGCACAAAAGTTAAATTGAAAAAAGAAATTGTTACAATGGGGGTTGAAGGTATCGATCCTAATCAAGTAGTAGGCACTTATGTAAAACCGAGTGAGTGGAACGAGTTAATTTCTGATCCTGAAGTACTGCTAGTAGATACACGAAACGATTACGAAATTGAAATTGGTACCTTTAAAAATGCAATTAATCCTAATACCGAAAGCTTTCGTGAGTTTCCTGATTACGTTAAAAATAATCTTGATAAAAATAAACATAAAAAAGTGGCCATGTATTGTACTGGTGGGATCCGCTGCGAAAAATCAACAGCTTACCTAAAAGAACAAGGCTTCGAGGAAGTTTACCACCTTGAAGGCGGTATTTTAAAATACTTAGAAGAAGTACCACAAAGCAATACAATGTGGGAAGGTGAATGCTTTGTTTTTGATGGCCGTGTAGCGGTAAATCATAATTTAGAGCAAGGTGAGTATGATCAATGCTTTGCGTGTCGTTACCCGATTACCGAAGCAGAAAAGCAAAGCGAGCATTATATAAAAGGGGTAAGCTGTCCTAAATGTCACGACAAAATGACCGCCGAGCAAAAAGCACGTTTCGCCGAGCGAGAGCGTCAAATCGAACTTGCTAAACAACGTGGCGATATTCATATTGGCGGCGAAGTTAAAGAGATAATTGAACAACGCCGAATTGAGAAAAAGCAGAATAAAGTAGTTGAAAAATAACAAAGTCTGCTTGTTTGCTTGCTCATAATAAAATTGACCTAATCACCCGTGGGTTAGGTCAGTAATGAGACTACAAAAGTCTCTAAGCTAAGTTTTCTTTTACAGTTGGCTAAAATGTGAAGTACCGCGAAACCAAGCAAGCTGTAACGAATCAGACTTGAAAAACCTTATAGAGCCTATTGGCTACAACCTACCAGACTTCTTTTATTAACGTAAGCGTCGGTTAAACCACACCTTTTCAATAATCGCCAAACTAAATAAACTCCTCAATAATTTACTATTGAGGATATATCATGACCCGAAGAACGTTAGATGATTGGACGAAACTTATTGAACAACAAGCCCAAAGTGGCTTATCTATTCTTGCTTTTTGTAGGCAACACCTGATACCTACGTCAAATTTTTATAAATACCGACATAAAATTGAACACCTCAATCAAACATCGGGTTTTGTAAAAGCTAAGGTAGCAACAAAGGTAACAACTCAACCTGCCGATGCAACAATACACATAGTCTTTGGCGACACAAGGTTAACGCTACCTCATCATTGCGAACCAACATGGTTAGCTGAACTTATTAAAGCGTTACACGCATGAAGATGTTTGTTGATGTGCCTGATGTCTATTTACACCGCCAGTTTGTCGACTTTCGCAAATCCATTAATGGTTTATCGGCTTTGCTCGATAGTGAGCTGCAATTACCCGTGCTCTCTGGGGCTTTGTTTGTGTTTTGTAATAAAGGTCGCGATAAATTAAAAATTTTGTATTGGGATCAGACGGGTTTTGCGCTGTGGTATAAACGCCTTGAGCGAGATAAATTTAAGTGGCCAACAAGGTTAACTGAATCGACCATGGAGCTCACCGAGCAGCAATTACATTGGCTGTTATCTGGCTTTGATGTGGTGGGCCATCAAGCGATGAGCCTCGATAATTTGTCCTTATAACCTGCGATCATAAGCAGCAGTTATCGATCACGAAATAGTCTAGGTAATAACAACAACTTAACCATTTACTCTGGTAAAATAACTGCATGAATACCAAGACTAAACTTCACCAACGTATTGCTCAGTTAGAGCGGTTATTAGCAGAAAAAGACGCACGTTTACTGTTCCTTGAAGAGCAGTTTCGCCTAGCGCAGCAAAAACAATTCGGTAAAAGTGGTGAAGGCTTTGCAGGTCAAGGGGAATTGTTCAACGAGGCGGAAGAAATCGCTGTGCTTGCTGAAACTGAGCAACAAGACATCAGCTATCGCCGTAATAAACCAAAGCGTAAACCCTTACCGAAAGACTTACCACGGGAAGTGGTGGTGCATGATATTAGCGACGCTGAGAAAGTGTGCGTTTGTTGTCATGCTCAATTACATAAAATCGGTGAAGACATCACTGAAAAACTAGACTTCATCCCGGCACAAGTCAAAGTTATTGAACATGTTCGCCCTAAATACGCGTGTCGTGAATGCGAAAAAACAGGCACTAGCAACCCGATTAAACAAGCGTTGATGCCAGTAAGTCCTATCCCTAAAGGCATTGCTACTGCAAGTTTACTGAGTCAACTCATTACCAGTAAATATCAATATGGTTTGCCTCTTTATCGCCAAGAATCATTATTCAAACAATACGGTATCGCGCTCAGTCGCCAAACAATGAGTGATTGGATGCTCAAATCAGCAGCGTTATTTCCCCCGCTCATCAAACGGCTTAAGGAAGAATTACGAAAACAAGCAGTGATACATGCCGATGAGACTACGGTCAATGTCATCAAGTCTGACAAAATAAAAAGTTACATGTGGTTGTATTGCACGGGCACGGATTCCCCCATGCCCACTAGTTCAATCCCAAATATTATCTTATACGATTATCATGATAGCCGTGCAGGTCGCTGCGTGGTTGATTATCTCGACGGCTATTCGGGCTACCTTCAAGTTGATGGTTATCAAGCCTATCATCAAACCCAAGCAACCTTAGTGGGTTGTTGGGCACATGCGCGGCGTAAATTCATTGAAGCCAAACAAGCACAACCCAAAGGAAAAAGTGGTAAAGCTGATGTGGCGCTAAGTTATATTCAAAAATTGTACGGTATTGAATCGCGTTTTAAAAATACAACTCCAGAAGAGACTTACGAGGCTCGCCAAACTCAAGCCAAACCGATACTAGATAAATTACACGGTTGGTTTACTCAACAAAATGTGTTGCCCAAAAACAAATTAGGTGAAGCTATCACGTATCTGAGTAATCAGTGGCCAAAATTGGTGGGTTACCTCGAAGACGGTCGCTTGAGCATCGACAATAATCGTGCAGAGCGGGCAATAAAGTCCTTCGTTATCGGACGTAAAAATTGGTTGTTTAGCCAAACCGCTAACGGTGCCGATGCGAGTGCTGCACTGTATAGTATTATCGAAACCGCTAAAGCTAATGGCTTAGTTCCATTTGATTATGTCAAGCAATGTCTTGAAGAGTTATGTAAACCACACCCTGATATTGACGCAATATTGCCGTGGAACATCAAGCGTTAGTCAGTAGAAAATGATAATGCAGAAATAAAAACGAAAGGTAAAACAGAGGTAATCATCCGTGATCAACACTCCCTGTTTACTTCATCCCTCATAGCAATCCTCGCTACATCACCTCATCCGTAAAGCTTCCCTAAACAAGCATCCAGCTTGCTGTTGTTACCAACTTTTTAAGTCTAGAATAAGGATGAAATATTGCAAATAATGCTGAATAAAAAATTTAGGTGTGGTTTAACCGACGCTTACCATTTATATATTCGCAATTGGTGGACATTATGCCGATCATTAGAAAAACATAGCCATAATTAGTTTGTTAAATAACTAAAGCGACGGCTAGTACGAATAACTTAACACAATTTTTATCGGATCAGATACACATAAAACATTTACTCAACTTGCTGTTTTAAATGATGAACGTGGAGCTAAACCTGAATCATTAGGTAAGAATTAATATCAATTAATCAGCCTTTATTTAGCTCGAAATCAAATATAAGCGACTGTCCTAGTTATACTTTGTAAGCGACTGTCCTTGTTATACTTTGCAACTATTTACTTTATAAGTAGCGCTTTGGGCTTGTTCAACACCCGAATAAGATGTCGGCTGCGCGACACCTATTCTTATTTGTTATATTTTTAATACTTTATTTTAGAGAGAATATTTAATAGTTGCTTACCACTAAATTCACCTGTGACTTGATATACTATATCACTACCTTTTTTATTTAAATAAATTCTATCGTAATCAACATTACTTCCTATTATGACAAAGGCATATAAATTTCCATTGCTATAAACGGATAGCTTATTTTGAGAATTTATATCAAATGCCGATTTGATATCGTTGAAGTTATCTATATCTAAATCCTCACTGTACAAGCCCATAAAAAACTCATGAACGGTGAGTCCTAACTTTTTATGTAAATTGGATATTGATATTTCAGGAGGATTCAATCCAATTGATAACTCTAGACTGCCTTCTTTTATTACCGCAGTAGTGGAAGTTATACCTAAAAGGTAAACTTCTTCTATTGTGTGTTTCGACACACAATAGAAGAGGTCAACCACTCTTATACTAAAATAATTGTCATAACACTTTGTGCTTGGTAATTTCAATATTGGATTCGCATATATTGAATATGATGTCATTAATAAAATGATAAATGCACCAATTTTCATAAATTATTGCCCCATCGATGCCATTTGTAAGTCTGTACGGAAATTTCTAATAACGACCTTTGCACAGGTTAATGATTGTTTATTACTTAATTGGCTAAGTACTCGTTGAGTAAAGTTTCTTGCAATCCACGAAATGGTCGCTTTGCCGCCAGTAGGTCTTGGAACCCAATTTAATGCTGTAGTGCATTTTTGAGTTTCAAAAAACATTTTTCCAAATACTTCTGCGACCCTTGGGGTTACAGTGCCATTAAATTGTAAATTTAAACCTGCCCCTTTATAAAGTGCATTAATGGCATTTTTAACTGCTGCCTGTTCCTTCATCGATGTTTTCCTCGGTTTGATAAAAGTATCGCCTCATTAAGAGGTGAGCGAAGCGAATTCTAGCCAACTGAAACGAACCCTAATTGAATGACTTATAGTTAGACCGTTCCACTAATTAACCAGTTTACTTAACTCACTAAACGGTGGAATATGCTTCTGTTGAACACGAATGTTTGAATGAAAACATTCGATGCTTATAACAAGACCTTCGGTTCAACAGAAGTCACTTGTTTTACTACGCATACTCAGGGATTGTCGTCTTGTTATATTTTTATAGGTAGTTTTATCCGAGATAAAATTTCAGTGGCCTTATCTAGACTTATGTCACCTGTAATTTGATAAACAAACTCACTCTTTGGTGTTGTTATATAAATAGTATCGATTCGTTGTTTACCTATAATGGCATAAGCTTTGACATCGTTATTTTGAAACATAAAAATATGATTTTCAACATTGATATTGTAGGCATTCAATATCGCATTAATATTATTAATTTCGTCACTTTTCTCATATAACTTTTGAAAAAAGACTTGAACACTGAGTTTATATTTTATATGAAGATCATTCGTTACGATTGAGGAAGGAATGTATCCTACAGATATATCACCTCCATTACTTTCAGTATAAGTAAATGTCGGTATAGAGCCACCAATATTTTGGATTCTCGTTAATTTTTTTTTATCAAAACAAAAAGCTAAATCTACAATTGAAGTGGTTAAATCAGAACTTTCGCATATGGATGAAGGCCATTCTGTATTGGCGTGCGCATAAACATTGAATGTTAGCGCACATGCTAAAGAAAGTGTTTTAAATTTCATTTTATATCCCTAATCCAGCCAATTGGAGTGGGCGTTGAAATTGTCCAACCCTTACCCTAGCACAAGACAATGATTGCTTTTCGGATAATTGAGCTAAAACACTTTTCCCAACATTTTGCGCTACCCAAGCTATAGTTGCTTTACCTCCTGTAGGTCTAGGAACCCAACTAAAAGCAGTTGAACACGTGTTGATCTCTTTTAATAATTGACCTACTAACTCTGCCACCTTTGGATTTATGTCGCCAGTATACTTACTTTGTATACCTGAAAAATTGTATAGTGAGTTTATTACTTGTCTTACTTTCTCTTTATCATTCATCTGATTCTCCTTAATTAAATTGAATGAAAATATAGACATAATGACTCCCTACGAGGCTAGCCTCCATATCGTGGGTTAATTTAAAAAATCAGAGCCATAATTAGTTTGTTAAATGACTAAAGCGGCGGCTAGCATGAATAACTTTAACATAATTTTTATCGGATTAGATACACATAAAACATTTACCCAACTCCTTGTTTTAAAATAGGATCGAGGGGCTAAACCTGAATCATTAGGTAAGAATTAATATCAATTCATCAGCCTTTATTTAGCTCGAAATAAAATATAAGCGACTGTCCTTGTTACTTTTATCCTTGTTATTTTCATTGTTATTTTTATGTGTTAGAAACTAACCTTCCCGAAATGCTTCTGCATTTAAATGATGTTTATTCAATAGTTTGTAAAACTCTGTTCGGTTTCTTTGGGCAATTTTGGCGGCTTGCGACACATTGCCTGCGGTTGTTTTTAAGATAGTTGCCAAGTAGTCACGCTCGAATTGATCACGTGCTTCTTGAAAAGAAGGGTGTTGAGCGGGGGCTTCGCGTAGTGCATTTCTAACTAAAAAATATAAGCGACTGTCCTTGTTATTTTCAAAAATAATTAGCACTAATTTGGTTAAAACTAGCAGTGTATTAAAATATAAGCGACTGTCCTTGTTATTTTCATTGTTATTTTTATGTGTTAGAAACTAACCTTCCCGAAATGCTTCTGCATTTAAATGATGTTTATTCAATAGTTTGTAAAACTCTGTTCGGTTTCTTTGGGCAATTTTGGCGGCTTGCGACACATTGCCTGCGGTTGTTTTTAAGATAGTTGCCAAGTAGTCACGCTCGAATTGATCACGTGCTTCTTGAAAAGAAGGGTGTTGAGCGGGGGCTTCGCGTAGTGCATTTCTAACTAATGATTCACTAATGAGTGACTCGGTTGATAATGCAACACTTTGTTCTACCACGTTTTGTAATTGCCTTATATTACCCGGCCAAGGCGCACAAATAAGTAATTCCATAGCCGCTTGTGTAAAACCATTAACTTGTTTAGTGGTTCGCCCTGATGTTTGGCTTAAAAAGTGTTGTGCAAGCAGGGGAATGTCTTCTCTTCGATCAGACAATGGCGGTAATACTAATTCAACCACGTTTAAGCGGTAATATAAGTCTTCTCTAAATGTTTGCTCTTTAATCGCTTTTTGAAGGTTTTTATGAGTAGCAGCAATAATTCGTACATCAACCTTTACTGAAGTTGTACTTCCAACGGGGCGTATTTCTTTTTCTTGTAATGCACGTAGTAGCTTAACCTGAAAATTCATTGGCATATCGCCAATTTCATCTAAAAATAAGGTGCCACCATCACTGGCTTCAAATAAACCAATATGGTGATTGTCGGCGCCAGTAAAAGCCCCTTTTTTATGGCCAAAAAGTTCTGACTCTAGTAATTGCTCTGGAATTGCAGCGCAGTTAATTGCGGTAAAAGGCTTTGTGCTACGCTCGCTTGCTTGGTGTATTGCTTGCGCTAATAGCTCTTTACCCGTACCACTTTGGCTATGAATTAACAGACTAAAATCACTTTTTGCTACCTGATAAGTTTGCTGTAATAGTGTTTCCATTACCGCGCTACGCGAAATGATTTTTTCTCGCCAAACGTGCTGAGCTTGATCGTTATTATTTGTGCTTGAAAGGGGCTGTAAACGAATAGCCTGTTTAACCGTATCCAGTAACTCTTGGCTTTCAAAAGGCTTTGTTAAAAAACTAAAAACACCTTGCTTAGTTGCATTAATAGCGTCGGGAATTGTTCCATGTGCTGTCATAATAATAACTGGCAAACTGGGGTATTGTTGACGTATTTTTTCAAATAACGCCATGCCGTCCATACCTTCCATACGTAGATCGCTGATCACTAGTTGTGGCTGAAAGCTTTTTAAAATTCCTAACGCTTGCTTAGCGCTTTCTGCCGACTCTATTTGATAGCCAGCTGCTGTAAGTCTTATGCCTAGCAACCGTAATAAACTTGGATCATCGTCAACAATTAACACCTTCTCTTTGGTGTCGATTGCGCTATTGTTGTTCTCGTTATTTATACTCATAACGATGTACCATGATCATTAATTGAGCGCTCAATTTTTTTAAGTTGAATTATTTGTTGCTGTAATTTTTGTGAGCGCATTTCAAGCATTTCAATTGACTGTTGCTGTAGCTGTAATTGTTTCTGTGTTTCTGTGTTAGTTTTTTCTTTATTAATTAACTTATTTAAAATTAATAACTGTTGGTTGAGTTGGTCCCTAAGCATGATAATAAAAGCAAGATCTCCTACATTAAATTGAGCTTGTGCTTCTTGAATTAATGCTTGCTGGTTAAGTCGTGACTTTGCAGAATACGGATTATGTATTGGAGAATTGGGCAAGCTGTGAAGTAACAATAAATGATATTCTGCCGCTTGGTTCCCTTGTGACTCTTTAAGTTGTTGATTTTTAATCTCTGTAGTTAGTTCTTCGTTATCAAGGCTTTTTATCCATAAATAGTAACTGCCGTAATAAGAGTATTCGGTATTGTTTTTTGCAGTTAACTGACAACCAGACACTAGCGTAATCAATACAATTACCAGGGCTGTTTTAAAAATACTAAAGGGGCTAAGTAATAAATTCATAGTGAATCAGGTTCCGTATGAGTAACAGATAAAGGTGATATTAGTTGGGCTTTGGGTAATGTTATTTTGAAAGTAGTATAACTTGGAGACTTAGTACTACTGTCGATACTGATTGTTCCATTCAAACGCATCAACAATTCTTTTACAATAGTTAGACCTAAGCCACTGCTTTTTATTTGACTGTTGTGCGCTGTAGAGCCTTGATAAAAAGCATCAAATACTTGATTGTAGTCATGCGAAGATATACCAGCACCTTGGTCGGTAATTGTTAAGTGTAACAAGTGCTCTTCAACCCATGACTTTATGGTAATTATGCCATTTTCAGGCGAAAACTTAACCGCGTTCGATAGCAAATTATCTAATATTACGCTTAATTGCTTGCTGTTACACTGAATAGTAATGTTATCTACCTTTTGAATAATGGTTAATTGTTTTCTTTTTAAGTCTAAAATACGAAGCTCCAAAGCGCTTTTAACTTCTTTGGCTAAGTTAATAACTTCGGCATCTTGTAAGCTGGTTGAGTCAAGCACAATATTAAAATCGAGCAAGTCTTCAATAAGGCGTTGTAAACGATTAACACTCGTGCGAATAATATGTGTTATTTCTTGTTGATCATTATTTAATGCGCCTACACTGTTATCGTAAAGCAACTCAGTGCCTTCTCTAATCGCAGCTAACGGCGTTTTAAGTTCATGAGAAATATGGCGAATAAAGCTCGATTTTTGTAGCTCTAATGCATGTAAACGGCTGCGCATTAACTCTAACGCTTCTGCTATTTCTTCTATTTCAATAGAGCCATCAACAGTAATTGGTTGTTGAAAGTTACCTTGCTCTAACAATTTAATTTTACCGAGCAATACTTTAAGAGGTAATGTAATTAATACAATAAAAATGCCAGCAATTAATAGGGTGATAGGAATAATTAACAAGCTAAAGAGCATAGTGCGTTTAACTTGGTTGGCAGAGTTTTCCATATTGCTTGCTTGTTGATTAATAACCTTATTTGAATGTAAAGCCAGTTGTTGATTAACGAGGGCAAGCTCTCTAAAGTATCGTTGAAGCTGCTCTAAGCTTATTGAGTTTACTGAATTTACTTGAATCAGCTGGTCGATTTCAATGAGCTTGTTATTATACTGTTGAATGATTTTTCGGAACTGTTCATCATTATATTGGCTAAACTCTTGTACTAAAATTTGCTTTAGCGCTGCTTTTCTTTCTAAGTATTGATTAAGCAATTCATGCTCTTTCAACACTACGTATTGGCTAGCAAAACGCTCTAATCGCGTTAAGGTTTGGCTCACCTGCCTATTATTTTCAACAAGTTCAGCGACGTTAAATATTGCAGTTGTACCTTGCTCAGAGAGTTTATTCACTTGGTTTGCACTATAAAGAAACGCAAAAACCAAAGGCAGGGCAACCAAGCCGAACCCCATAAGTGTTAGCGTTTTAATTGAAACATGATAAAACGAGATTTTTTTAATCCATTGTTGCATAAGTTAATGCGCTTATTTGTTGTAAACCACTATCTAATACCCCGATTTAACCCTTTTTAGTGAGGATAAACAATATTGTCTCAAATTAGCGACAGGAGACTTTGTTGAAAATTTACCTTCTTAGTTATTGTTATTTAACATTATTTTTATATTTGTGTTGGCTCAGCGTTAAGTAGTTTATTTGAAATTATTTTAGTTGTTGCTAATTAGCGACAGTGTATCCCTGGTGGTTTATATAAAACCCTTTAATTTCAGTTGGTTACATTTTGGCACGTTGCCTGCAATAGTCCAAGTGATAGTACATAAACTTACTACGTTAACCATACTAACTATGAAGGAATAAAATTATGTTTAATTTAAAAAAAGTATCGCTAGTTGTTGTTGGTTCTTTAGTAACCGCTTTTTATGTTAGCGCAAACGAGCCAGAAAATACTGCAACTGAAGCGTCTAATGTCGATCTCACACAATTGTTAAGTCAATACGATAAAGACGGTAATGGTTTGCTAAGTAAAGCAGAAGTGGCCGCGAGTAAGCACAAAATATTATTAGAGAATTTTGATGATATTGATACCAATAACGATGAAACGCTAAGCCATTCAGAACTTAGTTCATTTAAATTAGATAACTAACAGACGCTTATTGGTTAATCACTCAGTATTAACCAATCACTATTAATCACTTTATGAAGGAAGAAAAAATATGTTTAGTTTAAAAAAAGTAACCTTAGTTGTAATTAGCTCTTTAGTAGCTGCTTTTTATGTTAGTGCAAATGAGCCAGCAAAACTTTCAAATGAAGTAAGCAAGGTAGATCTTACTCAATTATTAAGTAAATTTGATAATGACGGTAATGGCTTATTAAGCAAAGCGGAAGTGGCTGTTAGTAAGCATGCAGTATTATTAGAAAACTTTGATCACATTGATGCTAATAATGATGGCGGCTTAAGTGAAGCAGAACTTAGCGCTTTCGACAGTAATAACTAATTTAATGGCTTACTTTAAAATAGAAGTAAGTCTGTTAGCCGTTTAAGCTCGACTTTGCCAGTTACTGTCCCCCAACCAAGTAACTGGCTTTTTTTACAAGGTACAAAAAATGATCAAGTCAGATATTCCAAAGCCAGCAATGACACGCTATATCCAATTAGATGATTGGATTTTTGAAGTAAAAGCAGTAAGAGCTTTAAGAGTAAAAGACTACGGACAGCCTTATTCAGCTATCGTCAACATTAATGTGAATGGCGATAGCGCTTATATCGATGGATTGATGAGTCGTGAACAAGAGCAATTTTCACGTAATGACTATAATACTGTAGTCGAATTTTGTCGTAAACTATCATTAAATACTGTTAGTTTTGATCGTTTTAAAAATGGTGCCCTTGTATCGGAAATAATCGACTTAAAGAAACAAAGTACTGCGATGTTATTTAAACTCGCTAATTAGCTGACGAGTTACAAGCGACGTTTTATAATAACTAGCTCATACCATAGGTTTTTATAACGAAAGTAAATACTTACTTATGCTAACCTATGGTATTACTTTGTACTTGCTGTTTTTGTAAAAAAGTAGATGGGGTTTTCTTTCCAAAAAGGTGAATGTCATTATAAATACGCTAGTTAACCTTCCTTTATCCCAGATAATTATTATTCTATAGTCTATGACCTAGTTGAAGGTCTACAATACTTTCACGCTAATAATTTGCCAAATAATAGGAATTCCTGTGAGATCATCCCTCTTGATGATTATTGTCTCAACTTTCGTGTTGAGCGCCTGTAATCAAGCTAGCAATAGCGACCAAAACAACATAAATAAAGACGTAATTACTGATTCAGAAATACCAACTTTTTCAGTGCGAGCAAATAACGCGCATTTAAGCGAAGCACAAGCCATGCAACGCTCTAAAAGAGTGTCTGATGTTGATTATAAATTAACATTTGAATTAACGGGTGAAGAAAGCTTTAGTGCAACATCTGTTATTAACTTCCAGTTAAACGATGCGTCGTCGCCGTTAACGGTTGACTTGAACGAAGCAAGTATTAATAAATTAACCGTTAATGGTAAAGACGTTACCGCAGATTATAATAACTGGTTTATTACTCTAGCACCTGCAGACTTAAATACAGGTAAGAACTCAGTTGCGGTTAGCTTTACGCGAAAGCATAGTACCAATGGCGAGGGTTTACACCGTTTTGTTGATCCTGTAGACGGTAAAGTCTATTTATATTCTCATTTTGAGCCAGCCGCAGCACAACAAATGTTTGCGTTATTTGATCAACCTGATCTAAAAGCAAATTACCAAATGACGGTAACATCGCCTGCTAACTGGCACGTACTTTCTGCTATGAAAGAAACACGTTCAGAAATTAAAGGGGATAAAAAGGTATGGTACTTTGACCGTACTTTAAAACTTAGCCCTTATAATTTTTCACTACATGCAGGGCCTTATCACAAATGGGAAGATAACACGGGTAAGTACCCACTACGTTTATTTGTTAGGCAGTCGGTAGAACAACAAGTGGTACCACAAGATTGGTTTAACTACACCCACAAAGGTTTGGCTTTTTTTGAAGACTATTATGGGGTTGACTACCCATTTAGAAAATATGACCAAGTATTAGTGCCAGACTTTATTTATGGGGCAATGGAAAATGCTGCGGCAATTACTTTTGGAGAAGGTGGCTTTTTAACCAATGGCGAAATGAGCCAAAGCCAGAAACAACGTTTAGCCAGTGTAATAATGCATGAAATGGCGCATCAATGGTTTGGTAATTTAGTGACCATGAAATGGTGGAATGGTTTATGGTTAAATGAAAGTTTTGCCGCTTTTATGGCGACATTAGCAACTGCAGAAGCAACAGAATTTGATAATGCATGGCGCTCTTTTTATGCGTATGGTAAGCAGTCAGCTTATCGACAAGATCAACAAATAACTACTCACCCAATAGAAGTACCTATTCCGTCTTCAGCAAATGCATTTGACAATATTGACGCGATCACATATTCAAAAGGTGCATCTACACTTAATCAATTACGTCATTTACTGGGCGAAACAACGTTTAGGCGTGGCATTCATAATTATCTCGCTAAAAATGCATACCAAAATGCTGAACTAGACGATTTTATCGAAAGCTTAGCTGACGCCTCAGGTAAAAATTTAGATAACTGGAAGCAAGAGTGGTTATATAAAGCTGGGGTAAATACTATTCAGAGTAACTTTGCGTGTGAAAATGGTAAAATTACTGAATTTAATTTATTACAAACTGCAGATGAAAACTTCCCGACATTACGTGAACAACATGTTCAAGTTGCACTGTTTTCCATTGACAAAAAGGGACTAAATTTAACAGAAAATGTTGCTGTTACTTATCGTGGGAATACCACCAGTGTTGCACCTCTTATTGGTAGTAAGTGCCCTGATCTAGTTTACCCAAATTATCAAGACTGGGGGTTTGTAAAAGTTAATTTAGATGCTAAGTCATTTGAAACAGCAAAAAGTAACTTAAGTAAAGTAGACGACCCATTATTACGTTCAATGCTTTGGCAGGCATTATGGGACAGCGTACGCGACGGTCAATTACCGTTAAACGACTTTATCGATACCGCAATTGCCAATGCCCCGCTTGAAACTGATTACACCATACTTGGGCAAGCGTTATCGCAAATTGCACAAAGTGCCTCGTACATTAAAAATATTTACACTATGGAGCATAGCTATGTGCAAGAGACATTACAAAAGCTTGAAAAAATGGCATGGGACAATACATTAGCCAACATCAATGATACCAATAAGTTGCGTCGTTGGTTTGGGTATTACCAGTCGTTTGCAACGTCTGATAAGGGCATGAACACCTTGGTTGCATTACTTAATGGCGATCAATCGATTGAAAACCTCACCATCAACCAAGATTTACGTTGGGGAATTATTCGTCACTTGAACCGTTATCAGCATCCTCAAGCCTTAGCGTTACTTGAAAAAGAGCAACAAGCTGATAACTCAGATACAGGAATAAAGTCAGCAATTTCTGCACAAGTCATTCGTCCTGATACAGCAACTAAAACCTTATGGCTAGCCAATATACATGCAACTGAAAACCCAATGCCTTATGCAAAACTTCGTGCAGCAATGGGGGCTATGTATCCTTCTGAGCAAACGGCACTTAATGAGCTAACGGCTGATAGCCGAATAGCAATGCTTGCTGAAGTTGATAAAGCACATGATCATGTATTTATGCGAACCTATGCAGGCACTATGATCCCAACAAGCTGTACAACAGAAAGTGTTGCTCGTTTAGAAAAAGCAATAGCTGACAATAAAGACCTTTCTACCGGTACAAAAAGGGCATTGTTAGTTGCTCATCAAAATAACAAGCGTTGTTTAGTGATTAAAAATAAAATATCAATTAAATAAGCGGTTTAACTTAACAAGAATTTATTGATACCACCAAGTAAAGCTCAAAAGCCGTAATGTACATTACGGCTTTTTAATAGAGCAGGAGCACGAGCAATTTAACCTGCGTGGTTTATATAACCTGAGCTCAGGTTATTTAGCCAAATACAAAAAACGCCCATTAGGGCGTTTTTTAGTTGATAGCTGCAGTGTTATTGATGCAATTGTAGTTAAGCACCAATAAACATTAATCCAAAAGCAATGTAGGTAAGGATCGTTAAACCGCCGGCAAATAATGCATAAGGAAGTTGAGTGCGCACATGTTCGAGTAAGTCGCAGCCTGAAGCTACCGCACTCACTGCGGTGGTATCTGAAATAGGAGAACAATGATCGCCAAAGACACCGCCACCGAGTATTGCTGCGAGTAATAAAGGCGCAGGTAAACCAAGGTTAATGACTAAAGGCATACCTATAGGGATAAGTATAGCAAATGTGCCCCAAGATGTTCCCGTAGTGAAAGACATTAAGCCACCGGCTAAAAACAAAACAGCAGGCACTAAAAATAAAGGGAGATTTTCTGCGACTAAACCTGAAATAAAAGTGCCGGTTCCTAGCACCTTCAAGCTTGCGCCTAATGCTAACGACAATAATACAATCATAACTAAAGGTAATAGCTCAGATATGCCTTGAAAACCAATTTCAGTCATTTTTTTATGGGTAAAACGTTTACTTGCCACCATCATAATATAAGCGACTAAACAAGCGAGTGTGGTTGCATAAAGCACAGATTTTGAACCTGAACCTTCAACAAAGTTGCCATTACCCGTGATAAACATAAATGCGACCATTGATACCGATAACGTAATAAGTGGTACTAACATATAGCGAGGCTTGCTTGCCGGCACATCTAACTCTAATTTTTTTGTGCCTTTTTGTTGGTTTAATTCGGCTTGTTTTAATGGGCCATGAGTTTTGTCGGTCCAGCAAGTATAAACTACAATAACTAAGGTGATCAGGGCATAAAAGTTGAGCGGTATCGTTTGAATTAATATTGAAACGGCAGACTCTTCTAATTCATAAGTATTAAGTAACCCAAGCACATAGGCACCCCAGCCATTGAGTAATAATAAAATACAAATGGGCGCGCTGGTACTATCAATAATATAGGCAAGTCGCGCTCTGCTCATGCCAAACTTATCAAATAAGCCGCGTGAAATAATACCGGCCATTAATACACTTAAATTTGACTCAATAAATATGGCAACACCGGTAAAAAAAGCTAAAAAGCGTGAGCGCCTTGCACTACCACTTAATCCTTTATCAATTAATACATTTACCGTAGCGGTTACACCACCAGACTGGCGCATAAAAGCTAGTAGTGCGCCAACGAGAAGCGAGAATACTAAAATTCGGGTATTTCCGTCTGATTGAAATACACTAATAATGCGCTCTACCGTACTAATGCCAAAGCCGGCAAGTGGACTATAAGCCTCGGATGAGCTAAAAAGTATCAGTAACTCTGAGCTGGCAATGGCTAATAGTAACGCCAAAATAACTTCTTTTTTCCACAATACAATGATTATGGCTAGAATAGGGGGGATAATGGAGATCCAATCAGACACAACAACTCCTAATGAGTATTTTTATTATTTTTGAATGAATTAATAATACTGAGCAATTACTTAACGGTTCAAATAATTTACTCACCATGATTTAAGAGCTTGATGATATATGGCTGAAATAAACACTACAACCAAAAGATTAGTTCGAGGTATAGATTGAAAGATAAACTAGAGTGGTATGCTATTAACTTAGGAGATGCCATTTTGGCAACAACTGCTTTGTATGAACTACAAGACCAACTAGATAAGGTGTATCAAGACTCCGATCGTTGTGAGGCAATGCAGGCTTATTATCGATATGAGTCGGGTAATACACATTGTAAGGTAAATGTGTATCTAACAGCTCACTTTCAACAAGCGTTATGTGTTAAAGGTGCATTGCCTTGTATGGCGCCGCTTTACTCAGACTTAACCTTTCTAGCTGGAAATAAAACGCCTTAGTTTAATTTAAGCAAACTAAATATATCGCCTGGACCATCAGTATTTGAGTGTTGTAATTGGATTTCCATGTTTTGAACAAAGTGAGCGTTATGCTGGCGTTTACGTGCATATGTTTGAAATAACTGAATGAGTTTTTCCTGAGTTAGTTCACCTTCTTTTTCAGCGATACCAGCAAGATAGGCGCGCTGCATAAACAAATCTACACTCATAATTTTAAAAAACTGAAATGGGGTTTTGTCTTGGTTATGCATAAATTGGTTATGAAATAAGTAATATAAAATATAATTGATTAAAATATGCTCTTTATCTGCTAAAAAAGCATCTACTTTTTCTTGTCCTGAATTAAATATTTCTAAAAAAAGTTCGACTTCTTTAGCTTTAGGTTGAATTTCCTTACGTTCTTTAATCAGTTCAAAAATAGGTGTTCTTACTTGGTCAAACCTGCTTTGGCTTTCAGAGGCGCTGGGTAGCTCTGCAGATTTCTGATGTAATTTTTCCTCTACATCTAATTTATGATGTTGATTGGCAAACATTACCCACTTAAAACGCTCATTGACTGAAAGGTCTTCAAACATTTTACTGAAAGAGCCATCAGCGGTCATTTCTTCAGCTGTTGCTAAAAACTCTTGTAACCGTTGCGGATTGTCAATGTGTTTTTCACCTTGTTTTAGTGCCATGCCCATTGCAAATAGGCGATGCTCTAATGATATTTGTTCAAATAATACTACCGAAAAACAAAAATCTCTTAGTATTGGCATCCAAGCAGGGAGTGTGTCGCTAGTGTAACCACCTAACACAATATGATTAAGACTTTGTAATGTATCTTCGTGCCTCTTAAAGGTAAATGCAGAAGGGTTTAGTAAAACAGCCTCTGCTGCACTAGGGCAAGATATACTAATACTTGCTTCTACTTGTTCACCAAAGACTAAATAAGACTTTGGATAATTTTGACACGTTTTTGGTAACGCTTGATGACCAATTTGTTTATGTACTTCACACCACCCAGTTGTATCTAAAAATGGGCAATAGCCGTCATCTTTTAATTTGATTTTACCCCAAGTGTTAGTCGATTCACGAGCAAGTGACAAATGCTCATTCGCTAATTGACGAATAATAACGTTTTCATTTTTTTTCAGGTTTTTAAATGCTTTTTTATCAACGTTAATTTCCCAGCTGCGACAACAAGTATCTGTGCATTCAGCACCAACACATTTGAACTCGCTCGAAAAATTTGGGGTCATTATATTGTAAAGCTGTGATGTTGCCATAAGCGTCAAAAACCTGTATTTGTTAAGATAAGTTAATAATAAGCAATAACTACACCATATCAAACTTTGTTATCTCTTACTGTTTAATTACTCATAACAAGTTTAAATTATATGACATTTTAGTGTTTTGTTTAGTGCTTTGTGCTAAACTGCGCGCGTTTTATGGTGCCTAATTTAATAAGAATATGTATTAAATTATTAGGGCTTAAAAGGGAATGTGGTGCGTAAATAATTATTACTCCACAACTGTTCCCGCAACTGTAATTAGAGCTGAGTTAACAACACCACTGGTATCACACCGGGAAGGGTAAGCTTGGGGTATCTCTATAAGTCAGGAAACCTGCCATAAATTATATACAAAGTAACGAAACCGTGCGGGTAACATGGGGATGTATTAAAAGACTCTTAGCTAATATTGTTAGTACTTGATAATAATTAGCTACCTTTCCAATATCTCCTTTCTGCCTCGTACCTCATTTTATTATTGAGATGCAACATGTCTGTAGTGCTAGAAGCAAATAACTTATCGTGGCAAGTTGGTAATAAAGTTATTGTTGAACAAATCAGCTTTTCACTAAAAAAAGGTGAAACGCTAGGTATTGTTGGTCCTAATGGCGCAGGAAAAACCTCACTATTAAAATGTTTATATCGTGAATATATAGTTGAAAAAGGGGAGGTTCGTTTACAGGGTAAAAATATTTGTGAAGTGAGCCGTAATTATATTGCGCAAAAAATTGCGGTTGTCGGTCAGCATCATGATTCTATTTTTGATCTCACCGTTTTTGACGTTGTTCACATGGGCTTACTACCACACAAAGGCTTGTTCGATCGTGATAACAGCGAAGATCTAAAGCTCATTGAGCATGCTTTACAAAAAGTAGATTTACACACTAAAGCTGAACAAGTATTTAAAACGTTGTCAGGGGGCGAACAGCAACGCTGTTTAATTGCTCGAGCCATTGTGCAGCGCTCAGACATATTAATAATGGACGAGCCAACCAATCATCTTGATGTGTTTTATCAACACCAAATTTTATCGCTGGTTAAAAAATTAAAACTTTCATTGGTGATCACTGTGCACGACCTTAACTTAGCTGCGCAATATTGTGACAGACTATTGCTGATGTCTGATGGTAAGTTAAAGGCCATTAACACCCCTGAAAAGGTATTAACTAGCGAGTGTTTGCAGCAAGTCTTTAAATTGAACTGTGTTGTTGACACTAACCCATTTACACAAGCGCCACGCATTACTTTTGCGGGCTTACATCATGATACTGAACATCCTCATTTAGTTACATTAGCAGGTGGACTAAATGAAAACTAAGCTTTCAACACTGTCAGTAAGTCTATTATTGGCAATTATGGTAACGCTTACAATAGTGCTAGCTATGGGGTTTGGTACGGCTGAAGTTGGATTTAAAGCGCTAGGTTATTGCTTAATTGGTGAATGTGAAAAATCAATTTATAGCACTATTTTAATTGATATCCGATTTCCTCGCGTGCTTATGGGGTTTTTAGCTGGTTTTGCACTTGCAGCAGCGGGGGCATTAATGCAAAACGTAACTCGCAACCCGTTGGCTGACCCTTATTTATTTGGCATTGTTGCTGGCGCAGGTTTAGGGGCAACACTTTCAGGGTATTTACCACAAGAATATCAAATATTTACTTTACCTTTGGCTGCTTTTATTGGGGCAATGCTCTCAGTAGGTATCGTTATGATTGTTTTAATGCAAAGCAATTGGCGCAAAATAGAACACTTATTGTTAGCAGGCGTTGCCGTCTCTTTTTTACTGAGTGCTATTACTAGCTTTATTCTTTATTTTGGCGAGGCGTTTGCGAGTAATCGCGTAATTTTTTGGTTAATGGGAAGCTTATCACGTGCCGACTATAGTGCGCTGCAATGGGCTTTCCCCGTAATTGCGGTGTGTTTAACTGTGGCGTTGATATTTTCTCGGCAGTTAGACGCATTATTACTGAGTGACGAAAGCGCTAAAACCCTAGGGGTTAATGTTGACAGGTTAAGATTACTTAGCTTAGTGCTTTGTGCAGCAATGACCGCTGTTATTGTTTCATACTGTGGGGGTATTGGTTTTGTTGGCTTAATGATCCCTCATATTGTACGCCCTTTTATTGGGTTAACCACCGCTAAACTGCTCATTGGGGCAGGCATAGTTGGAGGCTGTTTTTTAATTTGGATCGACGTATTTGCACGCACCATTGTACCTGGCCAAGAAATTCCAATTGGTGTGATAACCTCGGTTATTGGTAGTGTGTTTTTTCTGATGTTGATGAGAAAAATGTAATGATAAATTTTACTATTTCACCACTTGACCTTAGCTACTTACCTGAACTAAAAAATACTGTTGATAATAAAACCAAACCGTTGGGTTCATTAGGACAATTAGAAAGCTTAGCGATACAACTTGGTTTAATTCAAAGTCAGCCTTTACAAAGGGTAGTTGATAAAATTTCACTTCATCAACCTACCATACTGGTGTTTGCTGGCGATCATGGTATTGCAAAACATGGTGTTAGTATTGCGCCTAGCTCAGTAACACGGCAGATGGTATTAAATTTTCTTGCAGGTGGTGCAGCAATAAATTGTTTTTGTCGAATTAATAATATTACATTAAAAATTATTGATGCAGGTATTATTGAAGCGCTCACCACTGATGAAATAGGTGCATGTAAAACATTTTTTTCACAACGTATAGCTGCAGGCACTAATGATTTTACAAAAGAGCCAGCCATGACACTTACACAGGTCAACCAAGGCTTAGCCTATGGTGCCTCAATCGCATTGCAAGAAATATTACAAGGGTGCAATCTCTTAATGCTAGGCGAAATGGGGATAGCCAACACTAGTTCAGCATCTGCTATTATGGCTTTGTTGTTAGATACTCCGTCTGAAATTTGTGTCGGACAAGGCACAGGTATTACCTCTGACCAACTATTGCTTAAGCAACAATTGGTCAAGCAAGCGATAACACGAGTCACTAATAAACATGCGAAAGAGCATGTGTTACCCATTACTAAATTGTCGCCACAGCAAGTTATGGCTGAAGTGGGTGGATTCGAAATAGTACAAATGGTTGGGGCTATTTTAGCAAGCGCACAAGCGCAAACACCGGTATTAATTGATGGCTTTATTGTTAGTGTGGCGGCATTAATTGCAGTAAGTATGCACACTCATACCAAAGATTATTTAATATTTTCCCATCAGTCTGATGAACAAGCCCATCAATTAATATTAGCTCAATTAGACGCCAAACCTTTACTTAATTTAGCGCTGAGATTAGGTGAAGGAACGGGCGCAGCACTAGCATTGCCTTTGCTAACTGCAGCAGTGAGTTTTTATAATGATATGGCAAGCTTTGAAAGTGCAGGGGTGACGGTGTGACCTTCCCTTCCTTAAATGGGCTTATCAAACGCAGTATCGGCGAATGGCAGCTTTTTTGTTTGTCAGTGATGTTTTTTACCCGCTTCCCTGTGCCGCAGTCAACACCTTATTCAGAAGCATTAATGAATAAGTCTAATCGTTACTTTCCATTAGTAGGCTTTTTGTTAGCACTGTTGCTTTGTGTTCTTTACGTTATCTTTAATGCCATTTTACCGCTTGATGTTACTGTGGTTTTAATTGTTATTGCTTCTTTACTATTTACCGGTGCATTTCATGAGGATGGTTTAGCCGATATGGCAGACGGTATTGGTGGAGGGTTAACGGTTGAACGACGCTTATCTATTATGAAAGACAGTCGTATTGGCACTTATGGAACCGTTTCTTTGGTACTTTCGTTGTTACTAAAGTTTGTTTTATTACTAGCACTTGCCGAGCATCAGCTTTTTATTCCTAGTTTACTTATTGCTTACACTGTTTCGCGCGCTTTAGCTGCGACAATTATTGTGAATACCAACTACGTAACTGATGACAGTGAAAGTAAAAGCAAACCTTTAGCAAGTCAGCAAAGTGCCACTGAATTACTTTTTGTTATTGCTAGTGGTTTATTAACGTTGTTAATGTTAATTAATGAGCCTTGGTTTTTTACCTTTTTAATAAGTTTAGTTGCTGTTTTAGTCTTATTTCGCTTTTTCTTTAGGCATTGGTTAATAAAACGCATTGGAGGCTTTACGGGTGACTGTTTAGGAGCGGGGCAGCAAATGAGTGAGTTATTAATTTATCTTACTTTATTAGCGGTATATCAGGCTTATTTGAGTGAAAAACTTCCTCTACTCAGTTCGTTGGTGGAGTTTTAATGACACACAATATTTACTTATTACGTCATGGGAAAGTATCAGGGAAAGCTGCGCTATATGGCGTTACTGATGTAGATGTATTGCCCGAAGTTAATCTGGCAATAAGCCACGATCTTAACAGCGGAAAGTTAGCATTTGAACATGTTTTTAGCTCACCTTTAAAGCGTTGTAAATCTCTTGCTCGATGTATTTATTCATTGAATATTCAAGCCGATAGCTCAGAGCTTTTAAACGATGTTAACTTAATTGATGGCCTACAAGAAATGAACTTTGGCATATTTGATGGTGTAGACTTTGATGAAATATATCAAAATAAACTACAGTGGCAAATGCTAGAAAAATTTTGGCAAGCGCCAAGCGAAAATACACTGCCGCAGGCCGAACCCATTAGCGCTTTCTATCAACGAGTTGAAAAGGCATGGCGACATATTTGTAACAAAATTCAAGCGCAGAAAATACCTGATCAGGCCGTTGAAAATAATTCGTTAATTGTTTGCCATGGTGGCGTTATTCGTATGATTCTAGCGAATATTTTAAAAGAAAATATACACCAAGTAGGGTGGTATCAACGCTATAGTATTCCTTATGGTAGCTTGACGCACTTAACGCTTTCGCAGGGGCAAGTTTTTATAAAAAATATAGCAGTGCCCTATTCGCATTAGCAATTGAAATTACAATCACAACATTGAGATGATTATGACTGAAATAGATAAAGCACAGAAACATCAACAAAGACAGCAAAAACTAAAAGAAAAAGTAGATGAACGCATCGCTAATGCGACTAACGATAAAGGCTTACTTTTAGTGATCACCGGTAATGGTAAAGGCAAATCTACCTCAGGTTTTGGCATGGTAACACGCTCGGTTGGGCATGGCTTAAAAGCAGCTGTTTGTCAGTTTATTAAAGGTACTTGGGAGTGCGGTGAGCGTAATTTATTAGAAAGTCATGGCGTACCTTTTTATGTGATGAAAACGGGGTTTACGTGGGAAACTCAAAATAAAGAAACAGATATAGCGGCTGCAGAATTAGTGTGGCAAGAAGCGAAAAAGTTATTATCAGATAAAACAATTAACACTGTAATGTTAGATGAATTAACTTACATGCTGACTTATCGTTATTTAGATATTGATGAAGTACTTGAAACCCTTGCTAATCGTCCAGAAGGGCAACACGTTATTGTTACTGGTCGCGCTTGTCACCGTCGTTTAATTGAAATGGCAGACACTGTTTCTGAGGTGCAATCAATTAAACACGCATTTGATAACGGCATACAAGTACAAAAAGGCATTGACTGGTAACGCTTATGGATTTGTATATTAAAAAAGCTGTTAAAGGTTTGTTGATATCGCTTAGTTTTGCTCTGTTATCAACTACACAGGTAATAGCTGATGAAATAGAACAGCCGCAATCAAAACCTAAAATTATTGCATTAGCCCCTCATATTGTTGAAATGTTATTCGAGATTGGCGCGGGTGATCTAATTATTGGTACGACAGATTATGCTGACTTTCCCGAACAGGCGAAAGCTATCCCTCGCGTTGGAAATTATACTAAATTAAGTATCGAACAAATATTATCGCTAGCCCCTGACATAGTTATTGCATGGCGTACGGGAAATCCAAGTGATGATTTGGCCAGGCTTAAAAAAATGGGCGTTAATATAGTTTATTCAAACCCAACCTTACTAGAAGATGTTGGTAAGGAAATTGCCACCTTCGCTATGCTTGTTGGTAAAGAAGAACAGGGTAAAAAAATTGGTCAAGCTTTCTCAACAAGATTAGCAAAAATTAAAGCTCAGTATAAAGATAAACAACCAATAACTATTTTTTATGAGCTGTGGTCACGCCCATTAACTACGGTGGCAAATCACTCGTGGCTTCAGCAACAATTAGACATTTGTAAAGCAAGTAACCCGTTTATCGATAGTGCAACAGACTATCCACAAGTCAGTGTGGAGCAAGTAGTGCTAAGTGCACCTGAAATCATTATTCAGCCAACAGGTAGTGGGCACAATAATGCCGATACGGTTAATTGGCAGCAATGGCCAACTATTCCTGCGGTTAAAAATAACGCATTTTTAACTCCTAATGCCGATAAAATGCATCGCATGTCATCACGCGTATTAGATGAATTAACTTTATTATGCCAACAAATTGATAGCCGTAGAGTGAGTGGTTAAACGTTTGTGGCGTAAGCTAACTGGCCTATTTTTCCACTTTGGAAAGTTAGGATATTACGAGTTTAGGTGCTTTGAAGCTTTACTAATATAAAAGCTAATCTAAGCAATTAGGGAAATAAGTGAAACTCTTATACTGCCCCCGCAACGGTAAATTAGTGATGTGAAATATCATTAATAAGTCCGGAGACCGACCTAAACTCTTCATTTTGTTTTACTAATACGGGTGGTATTAGTAGCGAGGAGATTATGAAAAAATCATTATTGTCGGCGTCTATAATAGCGTCATTAACTTTAGCAACATCAACAACATTTATTGCCAAAGCTAATCAAGGTACACAAATAAATTCGCAACTAGATAAAAACGTCGATGTAGAAGAACACGTTTTAGTGACTGCAAATCGTAGTCAACAAGATCGCTTTTCTGCATTATCGTCAAACGTTGTTATTACACAATATGAAATAGAAGCGATGCAAGTAACAAGTGTGGGTGATATTTTAAAGCGTGTTGCAGGTATATATGTTGCCAATCAAGGTGACTCAGGGCAAATATCATCAATTTTTACCCGTGGTACTAATAGCAATCATACCTTAGTTATTATAGACGGCGTTCGCGTAAACTCGGCTACAACAGGAGCTACTAATCTTTCTGCTATTTCAGTACAGCAAATAGATCGTATTGAAGTGGTTAAAGGTCCTAGAGCTGCACTTTGGGGCTCTGACGCTATTGGTGGTGTAATTCAAATCTTTACTAAACAATACCAGCAGGGCAACGGCTATGTTTCAGCTGGCTTTGGTAGTAATGATTATTACCAAGCTTCTGCATCGTTAGGCTTAGGTAATGAGGACCATAACTACACTGTTAACGTCTCTACTGAAAAATCAGATGGTTTTAATGCATACACAACCGATCCAGATAATCCTTATGATATTGATGAACCAGATGATGACGGCTATAAGCGAGAGTCAATTTCATTAATTGGTAAAAGCGTGCTATCTAATGAGTTTTCAGTGAACCTTGTTGGTCGATATGAAAAAACGTTTAGCGAATTTGACAGCGCTTATGGCGGTTTTCCTAGTTTAAACGAGCAAAACGCTGATAATTATCATATTAAAGCGGGAAGCTTGTATCGCACACAAGACTTTTCATTAGCGTTTTCATTAGCTAAAAGCCAAGACCAAGGAGCAAGGTTTGGTAATGGGATTAAAGAACGTGACGCTGAAGCTCTAACAACTAAACGAGACCAAGCATCGTTAGTGGGTCATTATAGCTTAGCAAAACTAACCGGCCTTACAGCTGGTGTTGATTGGTACCAAGAAGAAGTATCTGCGAATTATGATCTGAGTGCTTGGGACGAAGGTCATCAACAATATGATCAAAAGTCGCGTGAGGTACAAGCGGTATTTTTACAATTAAATCATCAAGAAAATGATTGGTTATTTGAAGCAGCTACACGATATGACGATATCGAAAATTTGGGTAATAAAACTACCTATAACCTTTCGGTTGGCTACCAATTAGCGAATAATTGGCTAATAAGCTTTAACCGTGGAACAGGCTTTAAAGCGCCTACATTTAACGACTTGTACTGGCCTGGTTCAGGTAACCCCGAGTTAGCACCAGAGCATTCGTTAACTCACGAGATTTTATTACGTAATCAAGCATCTAATTACACATTTGAGTTAAGTGTATTTGATACTGATGTTGATGATCTTATTGCGTGGAATAGCGCAGCATATCGTAGTGAAAATATAGAAAAAGCAACCATGAAAGGTGCTGATGCTAATGTTACCTTAAACTTAGGTAACTTTAGTCACAGCTTAGGTCTTGCTTATGTTGATGCTAAAAATGTCTCACAAAATGTTAAACTTGCTCGCCGTCCAGAGTGGAATGCTAACTACGCGATTAACTACCAATTAGAAGACTGGCAATTAGGTACGGTTTTAAGTTACCGCGGCGAAAGTGAAGAAGCTGTTTATGGCGCGGGCAATGTTAAATTAAGCAGTTACTGGTTAGCAGATATTACTGCGGTTTACCAAGTAACAAACAACGTTACGATAAATGCTAAAGTTGCAAACTTGTTTGATAAAAAATACCAATCAGCGTTAAATTATATTTCAGATGGTGTGAACTACAGATTAAGTGTTAGCTACATATTTTAATTCAGCTTAAGTATACTTAATTATTGTTGAAAAGGCGTTGCTCAGTTACTATGAGCAGCGCTTTTTTATGTGTATATGCATAAGCATGCCATGCAAGGTGCAACTTCAGAATGCCTGATGCAATTATAATTAAAGTGTATTTTTTAAAGGGAAGTATTACGTGATCAATAAGAAACTACTATCATCTTTTTTAAACTTTAGTCAGCAGCAAAAACCAGCCCCTAGTTTTATCCTATTATATGTTTTTACGTGGTTAATATGGCATAACCAAATTTTTACAGCATTTTTTAGCCAAACAGGCGATGTTATTGATCGACTTATGGCGGCTTATCAATCAGTTGAAGAAAATCAATACATGCTTGTGCTATTTTTGGCACTGTTATTTCTAGTGATACGTTTAGGTTATAATTATATTGTTTTTAAATCACAGCAATTAGTGATGAGTGTCGACGATGAAGAATTACTCGTTAGAGGCGATCAACTTGCACAGGAAAACGATGATATAAAAGCGTTAATGACAACGCTTACTAATACCCAAGCCCAGCTAAAACGTGCTCAAGAGAGAGAAAAACAAGCAATAACAGAAAAAAATAACACAATCGCTAAATTATTAGCTACACAAGCTGAGCTCGAAGAAGCGTTAGCTGATAACCAACTGTTAGCCCAACAAGCAATTATCAAGTGAGCCTAGCGCTCAAGGTGAAAATAGTAAAAAGCCAGTTACGTTTGTAACTGGCCTTGTTGTTTTTTAGCTAAAACCCATAATAAAACAATAAGTTTTTACAACATTAATGAGCTTTTGTTGCTAATGCTTTATTGGCATCTCGTAAGCGTTTAGCACGTGCTTTTTCTGTTTTTAATTTTGCTGCTTTCAAAATTATAAATTTACAGCCCTTTATAATAAGAGGCTGTAGAGTAATTAAATAGAAATTTTTAGATTTGCCCTAATCAATGTCTGTTACTGGGTCTTTTGTTCAATTTTATAGTTGGGTTGAAACCAAATGGTGCAGTATTTTATCAAGTAAATAGAAAACACCAATGCATATATGTTTTTTTGACTGTATTACTACTATATGAATTCCCAGACTTTACTAAAATTTTTGCAATATAGAAAAAGCATGCCTCCGTAATTGAAACAAAAGATTTACATTTAGTAACACTTACAATACACTCCTGTCGCAAGTTATTCAGGGATGAAGTTTACTAATGAAATGGCATGAGGCCTTTTATGCTTTTTATCCCTACGATTTTATAGGTTTAGGATGAATAAAAAGCAATTCCTAGGTAAAGTATTTTTTCTTTTTATATTAATTTTTACTTTCTCAGCATATTCACAAGAAGCGGTTAAATGGGATGATGAAACCTATATTTCCTACTTTGGCGACTTTAATGGTGATCAAGTTAGTGATGTTTTATTACTCCCGTTAGAAGAGACATTAGCACCTAAGCTAGTCCTGGGGACTGAAGGTGGACTAAAATATTCTTCAGTTAATCAACTCATACTTACAAGTCATATAAATAATCAAACCGTCGTTGCTGAATTAGTAGAGATTGTTGTTGCCGATTATACCAACGATGGCTTTAGTGACTTATTAATTGCCTTTAAAGAATATAACAACGCATTCTTGGTTGCAGGGTCAGTTAATGGTTTAAATTTTGCCGACCCTATTAAGCTCTATTCCAACAATGAACTTTCTGTATTCGACATTGGTAACTTTTCTTTTTATGCAGGTAATTTCAATGGAGATGAATACTTAGACCTACTTGCTATTTCTGATAATAGTAAACACCATAAAGTATTTCATGGTAAAGAAGGTGTTAATTTTGAGTTGGTTCAATCTAAAAAAAATCATTTTAAATGGAAGAATAAAGCCAAAACCAAAGTACGTATTGCTGACATAAACGGTGATGGAAAAGACGATATTATTGCCTCAAGTCGAAAAAAAGGGATCACACATTACGTTTCATTTGCTAATAAAAAAGGTAAGCTCAAAAAGTCAAAAAAATTAAAAGCTAAGCTGCTCAATAAAGAGTGGAACAGCGATGACTTTGGGTTAACAGTTAATGACGCTAATGGTGATGGTACCCTAGATATTGTAAAAAGTTAGGACACCCAATATTATTGCTAGTGGTACCTTAATTAATCGTTATGTTCATGGCACTGCAGCAGACGACCCCGTAGTTTGGTATCAAGGGGCTGGCACCGCTAATAAACATTACCTACTGGCCGACGAGCGCGGCTCTATTATTGCAGAAACCAATAGTGCAGGTAATATAACAGCTAGCCATCAATATGGCCCTTATGGCGAGCCGATAAACCAAAGCGCATCACGCTTTAGGTACACTGGGCAAATACTATTACCCGGCACCGAGCTTTATTACTACAAAGCACGGATTTATCATCCAAAGTTAGGTCGTTTTATGCAGACCGATCCTATTGGCTATAAGGATGGGATGAACTGGTATGCTTATGTGGGGAATGATCCTGTTAATATGGCAGACCCAACAGGTGAATTTGGTATATTTGGCGCATTAATTGGTGGTGCTTTCGGCGCAGTATCTTCTATTGCTGTACAAGCGTTTACAGGAGATAAAAAGATAAATTGGTCAACAGTGGGCGCAGCAACTCTAACTGGCGCTGCGGTTGGGGCAACAGGCGGATTAGCGGGAGCAGCCGTTGCTAAAATTGGACTACAGGGAGCTGAAGCTGCCGCAACTGTATTGATTCCATCGTCTGGTGTAGCGGCAGTTGGTGGTGCCGCTACACAAATGGTTGAAAATGTCGCTAATGGCGATCCCATTGATCAAGGTGTTGCAAAAGCAGCCGGAGTAAGTGCTGGAGGAACTGTAATTGGTGGTGTTGCTGGTGAGAAAGCTGTTAAGGCATTAACAAGTTCTAGCTCTTTAGGGCCAGCAGGTACTTTAGCTGGAGGTAAGGTAACTGCCGAAGCTATAGTTACAGGAACTCAAGAATCAATAAATCAGGCTGCATCGAATACTTGTATTGGTGATAATTGTAACTAGATTTGCATTCTTACATTAAAGTAAATATTAAAAAATATTGGAATAAATTAAATGAACCTATATGTAGAAAGCTTAAAAAAAGGTTTTAAGAACGGGACCTTGTTGCTTCTGGTTTACGTGGCCTTTGCGGTTTTTGTCAATATTTTAAGCGGGAACAATGGTGTGGATTTTTTGTTTAGTATAGATTTCTATATAAATATGTTAACAAATCCACTAATTGTTGGGGTGTTTATAATATTGGTCATTGTGTTTTCGATTATCTCTCTGGTTAAATTGAAGAAAAGTGATTAAATACAATGTAACCTTTTTGAATCCAAAGCCTCGCTAGTCGCTGTCTTTCCTACACAAATCCCTCGATAAAAATCGAGGGATTTTTTTATGAACTTATTGTACAGAACGTGATCTGATCCATTTATTCAGTGATGAGGTGGATTTCTATGTTTACAACAAGTTCAGAGCAATGGGCAGAAGAAACATTTTTACATGCAAAATTGGGCGATACCCGCAGAGCTAAACGACTTGTTGTGTTAGCCTCTAATCTTTCCAACAAGTTAGGGCAATCACTCGTGCAATCATCTACGTCCACAGCCGATATTGAAGCGGCCTATCGTTTTACTCGTAATAAAGCTATTGATGCTCAAGCTATAGCTGAGGCTGGCTTTAAGGCAACAGCAGCAAAAGTTAAAGATTATGATTGCCTACTTGCTTTAGAAGACACCACATCACTTGAATTTAAACATCAAACGATTCGCGATGAAATGGGGCATACCACTTCGAATAAGCGTTCGCGTGGCATGCATGCTCATTCCGTATTGCTATTTGCCCCTGAGCAGCAGCATGTTGTTGGTCTGATTGAGCAAAAACGATGGACACGAGACGTCAGTTTGTACGGCCAAAATAATCGCCATGCCAGCCGAGCGTACGAAGACAAAGAAAGCTATAAGTGGGAGCAAGCATCAGAAGCGATGACTCCCCGTCTAGGTTCAACAATGAATAAGGTAATTTCAGTGTGTGATAGAGAGTCAGATATTATTGAATACCTGACTTATAAAACAGCGAGGCAGCAACGTTTTGTCGTGCGCTCAATGCAGAGTCGTTGCATTGAACAAAGTGAAAATAAACTTTATCAATATAGTGAGTCGTTAAAATCAGCAGGTCAACGTATTGTTTCGGTGAGGCAAAAAGGCGGACGCAAAGCGCGGGAGGCTTCTTGTCAAATACGTTATGCCAAAGTTGATGTAAAAATGCCAGCGAATAAAAAAGGCGCTTCGGTATCTCTCTATTATGTGGGTTGTCAGGAAGAAAACAATGACCAAGGATTAAGTTGGCACCTGTTAACATCTGAGCCTGTGACGTGCAAAGAGGAAGCCGAAAAAGTATTGACCTACTATGAAAAACGCTGGTTAATTGAAGAGTTCCACAAAGCGTGGAAAAGCGGCGGTACTCAAGTAGAAGATTTACGTATGCAAAGTAAAGACAATTTAGAAAAGGTGATTGTGATATTAGCGTTTATTGCCGCACGCCTTCATCAACTTCGTTACCTTGGCCTTAATAAGAAAGAAGCAGAAAAGCATAGTTGTGAAACGGTTTTAAGTCCGTTAGCGTGGAAGTTGCTATGGACAAAACGAGAAAAATCAAAACCACCGACAACGGCACCAAGCCTTTATTGGGCTTACATTAACCTTGGGAAGTTAGCGGGTTGGCACGATTCAAAACGTAATGGCCGTGTCGGGTGGGAGCGATTATGGGAAGGATGGTTTAAATTGCAAACCATCCTTGAAGGCTATGAATTAGCCCAATCTCTTGATCTGAAAATGTGATCAAGAGACAGCGCTAGTCGGGGCTAGGATTCAACAATCGAGATCAATATGATTTGCTCTCAATCCAAAGCCAGCGGAAGCTGGTTTTGTTTTTTGGGGTCAATGAAAATAGTCGTTTGGTGCCAAATTCAATTGGGTGATTTGCTCTGGCGAAAATCCGTGCCGAAGAAGTTCAAAATCTTTCATCTGCAAAAAAAGTTAGGACACCCAACATTATTGCTAGAAAGTTTAAAAGTTAGGACACCCAACATTATTGCTAGTGGTACCTTAATTAATCGTTATGTTCATAGTTTAAAAGTTAGGACACCCAACATTATTGCTAGTGGTACCTTAATTAATCGTTATGTTCATGGCATTGCAGCAGACGATCCGGTAGTTTGGTATCAAGGGGCTGGTATCGCTAATAAGCATTATCTACTGGCCGACGAGCGTGGCTCTATTATTGCAGAAACTAATAGCGCAGGTAATATAACAGCAAGCCATCAATATGGCCCTTATGGCGAGCCGATAAACCAAAGCGCATCACGCTTTAGGTACACTGGGCAAATACTATTACCCGGCACCGAGCTTTATTACTACAAAGCACGGATTTATCATCCAAAACTAGGTCGTTTCATGCAAACCGACCCCATTGGTTATGAAGATGGTATGAACTGGTATGCTTATGTTGGGAATGACCCTGTTAATGGGACTGATCCAACAGGTATGGCATCAGAAGACTTCGGTTTTAAAGGGAATACAGATGCAGCAATGGCTAAAGTGACGGAAGTGGCTAATAAAATAGATACAGTTGTTAACGATGGGGTTTCGGCTATATCAGATGCTGCAAGCGGTTTAAGTGATAGAGTATCCGTTTCTTCACAAGGGTCTGCAGGAGTCGGTTTAGGTGCTACGGCGTCTGCTGAAGTTGACTCTCAGACAATGCAAGGGGACGGGCTTAAGGTTGAAGCTGGTCTAACCGGTACAGCCTACGGCGCTTCTGTTGGATTAACAGCTAATGTCACAATTATTAAACCTGATTCAACAGCTACTGGGCCAACTTCAAGCACTACAATTATGGGCGGTGCAGGGTTAGGTGGCGGAGTATCAGTTCAATGGACTCCTTCAATTGGGGTTACAGTTCATGCGGGACCTGTTACTGGGTTTAGTGTGAATTCTAAAGTTGCGGGTGTTGGTACCAGAATTGGTGGAAACGGTAAAAAGTAGGATTTTAAATGATGAAAATAATATGGGTGGCGACAGCATTGAGTCTATTTCCTTTAACTATATGGTATTACGCTTTATTTAAAAAAACTTTATCTCACTTGGAGAAAAGACACCCTGAAATATGGAGGTCCTTAGGTGAAATTGGGTTTGTGAAAAATAATAACATTATAAATTCAAATAAATTTATTATGTTCTTATTACGTAAAGAATATAAAGCTTTAGATGATTCAAATTTAAATAAAGACGCAACCTTATGTCGAGTTTTGTTAATTTCTGGATTTATATTGGCCACTATAGCTTTTGTGACGCCCATAATCATAGGAAAATATAGCTAGGCTATAAATCGTTCTTTAATCAATAGGGGCAGAGTAGATTGATTTTATAAACACGGTGAAAAAGTTAGGACACCCAACATTATTGCTAGTGGTACCTTAATTAATCGTTATGTTCATGGCATTGCAGCAGACGACCCGGTAGTTTGGTATCAAGGGGCTGGCACCGCTAATAAGCATTATCTACTGGCCGATGAGCGCGGCTCTATTATTGCAGAAACCAATAGAGTAGGTAATATAACAGCAAGCCATCAATATGGCCCTTATGGCGAGCCGATAAACCAAAGTGATTCACGTTTTAGGTACACTGGGCAAATACTATTACCCGGCACCGAGCTTTATTACTACAAAGCACGGATTTATCATCCAAAGTTAGGCAGATTCTTGCAAACTGACCCTATTGGTTACGATGATGGTATGAACATGTATGCTTATGTGGGGAATGATCCTGTTAATATGCTTGACCCTACTGGTAAGACAGGTGTTGAAATCGAAAAAGTCATAATGGATACCAAGCTAATTGAGAATGATGGTGATTATGAAGCTGCCAATACTGAAACTAATCAGGAATTAGATAAAGTAGCTGACGCAATGGCTACAGGTTTTGAAATTGTTTCGGCAGTCGCTTCGACAGTAGTTATTGCTGAAAAAACCGCAGAACTTACAATATCTGCCGTGAAAGAAGAAATTATAGCTGTAGCTGTTTCTGCCGCAGCAGCTATTGCAACTGGTGAAGACATAGATATTGGTAAGAAAAAATTGAGTGGCGGAAGGAGTATTCGAAATAGAATAGAAAAGGGTGCTCCTAATACAGATCAAGTAAAATTATCTTCAATGCTACAAAAACCAAGAGGCAAATAAATGCATAAAAGAATACAATTTAACATGGTTTTTAGATTAATCATGTTGTTACTTGCCTGTTTAATTGTTGCTGGAATCGTTATAACTATATTCGATTCGTGGGTTAGCGGAGTAATTAGCTTTATTCTGCTAATTTTTATAATTAACCAAATCTTTTTGTTAAAAAAAAGAAGGTTAATGTTGAGTTGGGTTAAAGAGCTGATAGAAAAGAGTCAAAAGCTAAACGGAGTAAGTGTTTATGATTCAAATCAGAATAAAAACTGGAAGCTTGGCTCTATAATTTTTAAAAAAAAACAGCAAGCGGTTAAAGTTCAATATACAGAACAAGGTGTTGAAGTGTTTTTTAGCGGTCTTCCTAAGCTTGGGGTGAGGCTTCTAGAATGGGATATAGTTAGCAATATGGTAATTATTGAACTGGAAGATTTATCATCTCCTTCAAAAACTGCTGAGATTTATTTTAATGACATTCAAGACTGTTGCTACTTACCATGGGATGAAAGGTTTGAGGAGTTCATCCCCGATTCTGTTGGTTTGAACATAGATAAATAGGAAATTTAAATTGTGAATACTTTATTAGGTACAATTTTTTTGCTTGTAGCGTTTTTTATACAGGCCAAATTTAGCTATACACTAGGTTCCGGGATTTTTATTCTAATATCACTGGTATTCTTTTTCTCTTCTAAAAAGAAAAAAAATCATAGTACCGCTAACTCGGAAGTTTTCGACTCTGACAGTGGGTCTTCTGGTGGTGAGTAGGTTCATTTGAATCCAAAGCCTCGCTAGTGAAGTGACCCTCAATAGTCGGGGCTTTAATCTCCACAAACAATAATAACTACAAATTAGGACTAGTTGTATGGAGAAAAGTTAGGACACCCAACATTATTGCTAGTGGTACCTTAATTAATCGCTACGTTCATGGCATTGCAGCAGACGACCCAGTAGTTTGGTATAAAGGTGCTGGCACCGCTAATAAGCATTATCTACTGGCCGACGAGCGCGGCTCTATTATTGCAGAAACCAATAGTGCAGGTAATATAACAGCAAGCCATCAATATGGCCCTTATGGCGAGCCGATAAACCAAAGTGATTCACGTTTTAGGTACACAGGGCAAATATTATTACCCGGCACCGAGCTTTATTACTACAAAGCACGGATTTATCATCCAAAGTTAGGCAGATTCTTGCAAACTGACCCTATTGGTTACGATGATGGTATGAACATGTATGCTTATGTGGGGAATGATCCTGTTAATTTAGTTGATCCTAGTGGTGAAGGTGCTTTAGCTACATGCTTAGCTGGTCCTGTAGCTTGCGTGGTTGGTGTCAGCTTGACAGTGTATGGTGCCTATAAATATGTTGATAAAGGAAAAAAGGTTGTTGATGACGGTCAAAAAGTAAGAAATACACGAAGAGGTGAGAAAGCCAGCCAATATTATGAAGCTCTTAGTGCGAAAGCTAGAGGAGAAAATATAACGGCAGAAGAAATCAATAAAAAAGGTAAAGAAATGGGTAAAGCAACTCAAGAATTTGCTGACGCTGCAAAAGATTTTGCTAAATCTGCCTCTGATGCTGTGCCACACACAACAATGACAGGATTGGGTCCCACATCTGTTAGAGATATTAAAGTCAACGGAGTTGTAGAAGTTTCTGGGAGAATTGAGTCATTAAAATTAAAAGAGCAGGATAAGCAAAAATGATAAAGAACAAAATTATTGTGGTTTTAGTCTTCGGTATACTTTTTGCGAGCTATTTCTACCTTGATGATGCACCTTCAATTTATTTTTATGTCAAAAATGGAACTGAGTTTAAAGGAGAAGATATAAACTTAAAAATTAGTAGTGATTTTTACTTTATAGAAAATGATAATGAAAGTAGTAGTTACTTGCTTGTCTCAAGATCACTTAATAAAAATACTCCTATAGTCGTATTTTTAGAAGGAAAGTTTGATTTCGATGAACTTGAAAAAAAAAATCTTATCGTATTTGAAAAAGAAATTCTAAAGAACTGTTACTTATACAGTTCTCCATCCTCTGATGAATTTTTAATCAAAGATACCAAGCACAATGTATTTTTCAGTATTACTAGAGAGTACACAGATGCTAAAAGTTTACAGACAGTTTGCGGTACTATTGAAGTGGATAAAAATTAGTAAAAGTTAAAAGTTAGGACACCCAACATTATTGCTAGTGGTACCTTAATTAATCTTATGTTCATGGCATTGCAGCAGACGACCCGGTAGTTTGGTATCAAGGGGCTGGCACCGCTAATAAGCATTATCTACTGGCCGATGAGCGCGGCTCTATTATTGCAGAAACCAATAGTGCAGGTAATATAACAGCAAGCCATCAATATGGCCCTTATGGCGAGCCGATAAACCAAAGTGATTCACGTTTTAGGTACACAGGGCAAATATTATTACCCGGCACCGAGCTTTATTACTACAAAGCACGGATTTATCATCCAAAGTTAGGTCGATTCTTACAGACTGACCCGATTGGCTACGATGATGGCATGAATATGTATGCCTATGTGGGTAATGATCCTGTTAATGCGACTGACCCTACAGGTAAGTTTCTTGTTCCTGGTTTTCTCATTGGGGCTGGTATTGAATTAATTGCTCAGGCAGCTACAGGTAACTTTGATGCAAGTGATGTGTTAATCGCTGGTGCTGTAGGCGCTGTTACTGGTGGTTTTGCTGGGAAGGCAGCAATGAGTGCTATAAAAGGCACAATAACTGCCAGTAAAGCCGTTAAACAGACAACAGCTGTGAGTGCTATAGCGAGTGGTACGGGTTCTATGGGGCAAGACCTAGCAAATGGAGATTCAATCTCAGTGACTAAAGCGGCCATAAGCACTGTAAGTGGTGCTGCGGGTGGTTTAGTAGGTGGTAAAGTTGGTAATTCATTCGCTGGTAAGTTAGACAGTATGTCCAATGCAGGCGGGATTGCATCACAAGTCTCTGGTACTACTAGAAGTGCGATGATTGGGAATACTGCCGGGCAGACAACCTCTGCGACAACAGGAGGGTTGAATAAAGCTGTTGATGTAGGAATTTCTGTAGTCGATAAAAAAGTGAAAGATAATTTATAATAAGGGTGAAAGATGAGTTTTTTTAGATTATATAAAGTCCAAATAATAGTGTATTTGATCTTGTCATTTATCTGTGGCGGTGTAATTTCAATTGAAAATGGTTTAATTCGAGGGGTAGGATTTTCGGTAGTCTGTTCATTCTTTTTGATATTTATCTCATATATTTCTTACCGAAAGAGTATCTCAAAATACGGAAAAAATAATATTAAGAAATAAAAGGGGGCAGAGCCGTTTTAATATTCATGGACAGCATTTTTTGAATCCAAAGCCTCGCTCGTCGGGGCTTTATTTTTCTGGCATTGAAAGTATTAGTAGCACTTAAAGTGGAGTATTTGGGTTTCTAAAGGCTAGAGCTGAAATAAAACAGTGCTAATAGCTTCTTAATAGAAAATGTATGGTGTAAATTAGATATAAAGAATAAAAATAATAACAGGGATGAAAGAATAATGATTATTCAAACAGTTAAAGTTAGTGGCTTTAGAAATTTTGTTGATTCTGAAATTAATTTTAATGAAAAGACTTTAATTATTGGGGCTAATGACGTAGGTAAAACAAACTTAATCTACGCATTGCGACTTCTTTTAGATAAATCTTTATCAGACCGAGATATAGAGCCTGAAATAACAGATTTTCATATTAACTCAACCGGAGAGCAATCTGAAAATTTTTCCATAGAAATCTAAAAATAATAGGACACCCAACATAATTGATTTATTCACTTCTCTTTACTATGGTTAAATAATCTACAGTAAAGTGGTGTTTAACATGACTCAAGCACGTAGCAAGCAAGTATCCCTTGAAGATACTCGTTATTATCACTTAATCTCTCGCTGTGTACGTCGAGCTTATTTATGTGGCGAAGATAGTCACACTAATCAAAGCTTTGAACACCGCAGACAATGGATGGTTGACCGCATTCGATTTTTAACGTCTGTTTTTGCCATTGAAAAAATAATAGGACACCCAACATTATTGATTTATTCACTTCTCTTTACTATGGTTAAATAATCTACAGTAAAGTGGTGTTTAACATGACTCAAGCACGTAGCAAGCAAGTATCCCTTGAAGATACTCGTTATTATCACTTAATCTCTCGCTGTGTACGTCGAGCTTATTTATGTGGCGAAGATAGTCACACTAATCAAAGCTTTGAACACCGCAGACAATGGATGGTTAACCGTATTCGATTTTTAACGTCTGTTTTTGCTATTGATGTAGTAAAAAGTTAGGACACCCAACATTATTGCTAGTGGTACCTTAATTAATCGTTATGTTCATGGTATTGCAGCAGACGACCCGGTAGTTTGGTATCAAGGGGCTGGCACCGCTAATAAACATTATCTACTGGCCGACGAGCGTGGCTCTATTATTGCAGAAACTAATAGCGCAGGTAATATAACAGCAAGCCATCAATATGGCCCTTATGGCGAGCCGATAAACCAAAGCGCATCACGCTTTAGGTACACTGGGCAAATACTATTACCCGGCACCGAGCTTTATTACTACAAAGCACGGATTTATCATCCAAAACTAGGTCGATTCATGCAAACCGATCCGATTGGTTATGGCGATGGCATGAATATGTATGCCTATGTGGGGAATGATCCGATTAATATGATTGACCCAACTGGATTATGTGGAAAGTTTAAAGATGAATCGAGAGGCTGTGGGGGCGTTGATATCTTAGGCTCTTTCTCTAAGTGGACTGAAGGATGGAAAAAGTCTCAAGATAGAGTAGAAGATTCAGCTCAAGCATTAGTAGGTACGGCAGAAAAAGTAGCCGATGATACATTAGAGTCAATAAATTCTATAGAAAGAAAAGATGTTTATGAAACTGCTAACAATGTTTCATTGTCATTAACAGCAGCTTCTCTTTCACCTTGCTCTATTTATTGTGCATTGGCATCAGGTGCTATTGACGGAGTAATAGCCTTTGATCAATTTTTACAGGGCGACATCAAAGGAGGTTTAATAACCTTAGCGCCTTTAGCGTCTGGTGAAATGTTAAAGGTTGGCATGAAAGCAGGTAAAATGGGCACTCAGACATCTAGAGATCAAAGGGCTGTCGCTACAAGTATATTGTTAAACCAAACATTAAATCATAACAGTGGAAATTAGATGAAAAGCAAAATAATAATACTTGGGTTCTATTTTTGGTTTGTAATTTCGGGAATATTCATCGTTGAAAGAGTCGGAATTGAAAATTGGATATTGAACTTGATAGCTTATTCTTTCGGTTTGTATTATGTACACCCTTTTATAATAGGTAAACCGATGTCAGTGCCGTATTTAGATAGGGAACTATCTCCTGAATCTAAAAATCTAGGTTTAAGGCTGTTGCTTTTTTTACCTGCATTGGCTATTTCAATCTTAGTTTCAATCAAATAATAGCTATAAAGTGAATCCAAAGCCTCGCTAGTCGGGGCTAGGAATCAATAAACAATAATCTTGCTCTCAATCCAAAGCCAGCGGTAGCTGGTTTTGTTTTTTGGGTCAATGAAAATAGTCGTTTGGTTCCAAATTCAATTGGGTGATTTGCTCAGGCGAAAACCCGTGCCGAAGGAGTTGGAAGTCTTTTAATTGCACTTGAGATTTTTGGCCCTCGCCAATCAATTTATAGCAACTGCCACTCGCTGTAATAATTAATCTTTTGTTTGGAAAAATCTTTTCAACCTTTGAAGTACTGATATAGCTGCCCGGTGAAAATCGGTAGGTCTCATCTTCTTCGCAAGTGCCCCAAAGGATTTTGCCGATCAATTCCTCATCATCAAAAACAGAAACGATGTACCAATCTTTAACCGTTGTACTCATGACCTAACCCTCATAAGAATTTAAGATGATCATAGATAAATTTCAGTTAAAAACATACTGAAAGCATGGATCTAATATCGACTTTTTCACTCTAAAATTGGCGTTGACGATAGACTGCTGCTATGGTCATGATCAGACAAATAGATATTTGTTAGCCATTAATTTTACAAATATTAATTAAGCGGTTGGTGGCGAAATTGAGCCTTGTTCCAAGGTCATGCTGATCGTGTTTCGGCTTAATAATTTTTGTTGTTCCAAACGGTGGTATTTGGTGTGCCATTCGGATGAGAATTTACAATTATATATTACCTTAAAAAGACACACCTAATTTCATCTTGATGATACGAGGACGTTAGTCCCCCTGAAACAAGAATTGCATAGGAATGAAACAAAAATAATAATTATTAAATTAATCACGGCTCAAATCGGCAGTTTTGGTTATTTGCCGTAGGCATGAAAATAAGGATGAGTTTTCTGCTTATTTAAGTAAGTCATGATCTTTTGACTGAGCTTTTCTTCTTGTTCTTTATTACTAAGTGATTCAGTCGATTTGATTAATGATTTAACAAATGCTTGGTCGGTGAACAACTGGTCAACATCTAGCGGTTTATTTGTATTGCTCGTTTTGAACAACGAATTGGATTCAAGCAAAAAGAAAATATAAACGTAAAGCTCAAGTGTCAACTTAATGTCATATTTAAATACCATCAAATAGAGAAACTGAGCGTAAAAGTATTTCTCCACTTTTCGACTGGCTTTTCTTCCCCCGCGATATTGATGAGCAACACACATCACCATCAAGGCAAGCAGTGAATCAATTGATTTGGTGGCATAAAGATTGTTGAGTTGCGCGGGGTTTATTTGCTTTAGGTTGTCGATGAACCTTTCTGTCGATAAGCCGTTAGGAAAATGATGGGTTTTAAAAATCCGTTTTTTCATTTCATCAGGCAATTGGAATGCACAATTTTGCACTCTGGCTTTTCGGTTTAATAAATTCCAGAAAGGATGTACGCGCCCAAACCCCCCTGTGTCAGGATAGTTGTCGCCTCAGTTTTTCATAAAAGTTCAACAGGGAGCGGTAAGTTAGTAATGAGTGAAACATTATCCAGAAGATCACAAGAAAGCGGTTATTAGAAAGCTGATTGAAAGTGGCTTATCATTACGTCAATTCGCAAAGCTAGAAAGTATCAACTTATCTACTTTGTATTCATGGCGAGATAAGTATTTAAAAGCAGGTTCTAGTTTGACAGATAGTAATAACTCAAATGGTTGGTCACCAGAGCAAAAGTTCTCAATCGTTTTAGAAACGGCCACATTAAGTGAAATAGAGTTAAGCGAGTATTGCCGTGAGAAAGGCCTTTACCCTGAGAAAATTAAAGAGTGGAAGCAAAGCTGTATTGCTGGTAATCAGACTCAAGCTCAACAGCGTAAACAATTAATTCAAGAGCGAAAAGTTGATCGAAAACGAATCAAAGAGTTAGAAAAAGAGCTAAAGCGTAAAGAAGCTGCGCTTGCTGAAACAGCCGCATTATTGGTGCTGAGAAAAAAGTTAAATGCCTACTGGGGGGAAGACGAGGACAGTTAACCTCACTCACAGATAGGCAGTATTACGCATCTTTGATTAATGAGGCTGTTATCTCAGGTGCTAGAAAAAATAAAGCTTGTGAAGAGGTTGGCATGTCTATACGCACCTTACAACGTTGGCAGGAAAGTGGTGAAATTATTGGTGATAAAAGGCCTATAGCGGATAGGTTAGAGCCGAGCAATAAACTCACAGAGCAAGAACGTCAAGCAATACTCGACACCTGCAACCAAGAAGAGTACGTGAATATAGGACCAAGCCAGATAGTACCCATGTTAGCAGATAGCGGACAATATTTAGCGTCGGAGTCGAGCTTTTATCGCGTATTGAAAGCCAATAACCAGCTCACCCATCGGGGTAAAGCAAAACCTAAAGGTAGCCGAGCTAAACCTAAGGGATTTAGAGCAACAGCGCCAAACCAAGTGTGGACTTGGGATATTAGCTACTGCCCGTCAACAGTCATTGGCCGGTTCTTTTATCTTTACATGATAATCGATATCTTCAGCCGTAAAGTCGTCGGCTGGGAAGTTCATGACAGTGAGTCTGGCGAACGTGCTGCTGAATTGCTAGAGCGCACGCTCTGGGCTGAAAAGTGCGTTAAACAAAACGTGGTATTGCACTCAGATAACGGTAGCCCGATGAAGTGCCTAACGATGCAAGCCAAAATGCTGGATATGGGCGTGATAGGCTCTCGTAGTCGGCCAGGAGTCAGTAATGATAACCCGTACTCGGAATCACTATTTCGTACGGTCAAATATAATCACCGCTGGCCAAGCGAAGGCTTTAAAAGTCTTGGAGATGCAAGAGCTTGGGTAAGAGGCTTCGCTCAATGGTACAACAATGAGCACAGACACAGTCGCATCAAGTTTGTAACACCAACTCAACGCCATAGAGGTGAAGACAAAGCGATATTGGCAAAACGTCGTGAGCTATATAGCAAAGCGCAAGAAAATAACCCTAACCGTTGGTCAAAGGGCACCAGAAACTGGGATGAAATCAGTGAAGTGGAGTTAAATCCAGAGAGCAAAAAAGAAGCAGCTTAATAACTCAGGCGACAACTACCTTGAAAAACGCCGAAACAGTTCATAAAAGCCAACCGCATCGTTTATTTGGAAAATCTTAGATGGCTTTTGAATTGACTGTCCCTTTGCCAATTTGTACCAATACCCCGTTTCAAATTCTAAATGGGTTATATCATTGTCTATTTTTGTCGGTTCAGAAAAATGATGTCGTTCAATTGTATGCAGGTGCCTGATGAATTCTGCAATAGAATGGTAGCCTTGCTTGGATAAATAACTCTTAAACTTAACCTGCGTGTATACCCGCTTTAATGGCGTACTTAACTTTTTATACTGCCTAATAGACAGGCTGTTTAAACTTTTTTTGTATTTATTTTTGGTATAAGTATATGGGTTTTCGTCAGAATTCATAAGCTTCATCAAAATTTATCAAATCAATTATTTATTACCTATCAACTAGTTACCGCACATTAAACCTAGAACGATTGCTTGTTCTTGCCCGAAGTAGATCTGGCTTGAATCTCATTCTACGCTAAAAGTTCCGCTAATTTCCAAAAGGAGAGTGACTTAACTTGAGTGAGACCGAAAAACAGGAACTGGCAAAAGCCCTTGAAGCAGATTTATTGAAACTTCATGGGTCTTCGATTCTAACGCTGAAGCAGTTACATCGGGCATTAAATTATCGCTCGGTGGATGCGGTTAAGCAGGCGATATTGCGAGGTGTTTTTCCTGTACACACATTTGAAATGCCACATCGTCGCGGCAAATTCGCCTTAATAAAAGACGTTGCACAATTTTTGGCAGAGCAAGCATTTAACGAGGAGAAAAAAGATGTCTAGTTAGCTGAATAAACTAAGCAGTATAAGTAGTAAACAATTTTTCTGGCGCAGAAACGACAGAAGCCCAATAATGAGCGGCAACTCTAGGGCTTCTGAAAAACATCTTTTGCATAGATGATGTTATTAGTGTCGTTGTAAGTGGGCCACATGTCAAGAAAGTTTGGTTATTTTCTTGTTGGCCCCTCTGTGCCTTTATTTTCGATAAATAAGGGTAATAACACATGTTAAAACCAACTCAAATCCGGGCAGCGATCCGCGCAAAATTCGTGCTGCCTGACATTACTATTCGTAAACAAGCAGATTTTGCCAATGCATCACCTTCTTCGATGGTGAGAGTTAACAAGCGCTGTGAAAAGTACGATGTTGATCACCTACTGGCTGAACAGCTCAATGATGAGGCGCTTATTAAGCTGATGTTTCCTGATATCTTGAAGAACGCAAAAAAGCGTGTGCCGAAAATTCAATATATTGTGGAAGAGCGTACTAAAGAAAAAGGAAAGCGTAAGTCGATAACAGTTCTGTACCTTGAGTATTATGCAGAAGATCCGATGTCGGCAATGAGCTATTCACACTTTTGCCGCACCCTCAAGAAAACCTTGAAACGTTGCAAACTTTCAATGAAACAGCTCCATGCAGCGGGTGAAGTCGTTTATATAGATTACGCTGGCACCAAAGTTCGCTATAACGCAAACGGTGAAAAGATATGGGTTAAAGTCTTTGTTGCAGTGCTAGGCTCTAGTCAAAAGATCTTTGCCTTTGCCACTCCCGGTGAAACCACGGCTGATTGGATTGAATCTATGCGTCGTATGTTTATTTACTACGGTGGTGCAACCGAAGTGGTTGTTATGGATAATGCAAAAGCACTGGTTTCACAACCGGGTCTCATTCCCACTTTTGTTGAGAATGTGAGTGCTTTTGGTGATCACTACAACTGCCTAATGGATTCTTGTCGTGTAGGCCGTCCACAGGATAAGGCACTTGCTGAACTTGGCGTTAAATTTGTTACTCAACGCATTCTCATTCCGATGAATCAGGATTGGGATTTCTTTAGCCTTAAAGAAGTCAATCAACACCTTAGCAAAGAAGTAGAAGTGTTGAATAATCTGAATTTTCAAGGCTTAGATTTCTCACGCAATGATCTCTTTTACAAAAATGAAAAAGGTGTCTTGAATCCTCTGCCTCATACCGATTTTGACATGATCGTAGAGAAAATGGTGCAACAGGTATCGACTGAATATACCGTTAAATATCGTAAGCATGAGTACTCTGTGCCTTGGGTGATTCATGGTGAAACGGTTGAAGTTTACGTTACGTTAACGCACCTTCGCGTGATACATATGCACAAGCTTGTTGCCGAGCATGAGCTTTCGGATGAGCCGATGGGCGCTACCATCCTTGAAGAACATATGCACCCAGATCACCTTGCCGATCTTGAAAGTAATGACATGGATAAAAATCTGGCATGGGCTGTTGAATCTGGTTCACATGTGAACCAGATGGTTGAACTTTGGTACTCCAAGGTAAATAACCCACGCTCTCGCGCTATAGGCAAACGTTGTCGAGCGCTGATGAAACTCAGCGATAAAAAAGGCAGCAATGTGCTTAACGATGCATGCGAGTATGCGCTTCAACATGACATGTTAAGTGTTTCGGATGTGGAGTTGGTTGTGCGTGCTCAAGTTGAGCAGGACGGTATCAAAAATCTACCTGCATATATCGCAGCCCATGAAAATGTGCGTGGTAGCGCGTACTACGGAGGTTCTCATGAAGCTTAGAGATAAAGTGATTGATAAATGCGAGAAGCTCAAATTAACAGGTGTTATGGCTGCGTTGGAAGTCCAGTTTTCTTCCAGCGCTTTCGATAACAAGAGCTTTTTAGCTCGACTTGACCATCTTCTCACAGAGGAGGAGTCATCAACGCTAAATAAACGCATTAAAACGCTTCAGCGACAGGCCAAATTGCGTTGGCCTAATGCGGTCATTGGCATGATCGATTATAAACTACATCCCGGTTTAGATCCTGCCAAAGTCGAAAACTTGGCGGAGTTACATTGGCTTCAAAACAATCAACATGTTGTTTTTACTGGCCCTACAGGATCTGGAAAAACACATTTAGCTTGCGCACTTGCCAATAAAGTTATCATGGCAGGTATAAGTGTTCTCTTTTTCCGATATAACGAGCTGCTGTTGCTTTTAACGGCAGCGGATAAAGAAGAGCGATTTACGCAGTATTGTAAAAAGCTCAACCGTGGTTCAGTCATTGTAATTGATGACTGGGGCGTTGCTCCGTTAAATGCTGCTCAAAGACATTTGTTATTTGAGTTCATTGAATCGCGTGATCAAAAAGGTTCACTGATCATTACTTCTCAGTATCCAATGTCGAGTTGGTATGAAGCTTTTGGGGACCCCACTATTGCTGACTCGGTACTTGATCGCATTGTTCACAATGCTCATCACATCGACCGCAAACAAGGTGGTTCAATTCGCAGAAAGCTTGGAGTTAATGGAGGTCGCAAATGAGTAATATACAACAACCATCTTATATGCAGGTATTGGGGCAGTTGAATTTAGAAGACATCTATATTCAGCAAATGTTTGATTATTATCATGAGTGCTTTGAAGCCAACGAGCAGTATCAACAATTTGTTCTGGAGTCCTCCCGTATACCAGACGAATTACGAGATCATAGTTACGCTGGTATTTGCGACAGAACCTTAGGTACTGAAGTTCCTAAAGCTCGTTCCTTATCAGGTGGTGCCATGCGTGGCACTATGCAAACGGTTGGCTTAATACGCTCCTCTGGCAGTGAACTGTTTAGAGGCTGTGCAGTGTTCCCGAAATTGGATGAGCGTGGACAAATCATTTCTGCTGTTGGTTATCGTTTTGGCAAGCGAATTCGCCATTGGCAACAGGAAGTTGTTTACTGGGAAAAACCTAAGCTCGATGGCTATGTTCATGAAGGGTTGGCATTTGTAAAGGAGGTCATTTATGGAAAAGCCTGTCACTAAGCGGATCAGCGACAACATTCCTTATTACCTAAAGCTTTGTGAGGCAAAGGGTGATTCGCCAGATACCATTGTGAATAAAGCTGCCGGATTGGATAAATTCAATGCGTGGTGTGCAACCAAGGGAGTATATGACATCGACCAAATTGATTTAGATTTGATGGATGACTACATGCTTTACCTCAACCAGTATCGCAAGCCCTTGGATGGCAAACCTATGACGGTTGCCAGTAAACGTGGCTACCTGACTTATGTGAAAACATTTGTTGAAAAACTATATGTTAAGGATTTACTCAGTTCAAATACGCTGGAAAATATTGAGCTGCCCAAGTTAGGTCGCCCACTGCCTAAAGCCATTTTTACACAAACTGAGATCTCGAAAATTCTTGATCAATCATTAGTGTTTGGCTTCACTGGTATGCGTGACAGAGCCATCATGGAAACCTTCTTTGCGACAGGTATTCGTCGTACAGAGCTTGCTAATTTAGACATTGATGATGTTGATTTAAATGAGCAACAAGTGCGTGTTCGTAAAGGCAAAGGTGACCGTGAACGTATTGTGCCGATCAGCACACGCGGCTGTGAATGGATTGCGTTTTATTTGAGTAAAATCAGACCACGTATTTCATTCATCAGCTCAGGTAGCGCATTATTTTTGGCGAATAATGGAAAACGATTTAAACCTAATAAGCTGTCAGATATGGTGTCTCGCTATGTTATGTTGGCGGGTATCAAACGTGCTGGCTCTTGTTATTTGTTCCGCCACGCTACTGCTACGACAATGCTTGATAATGGTGCTGATTTGCGTAATGTACAAGAAATGTTAGGTCACGCTGACATTTCCACCACACAAATTTATACCCATGTTTCACGCACTAAGCTTGCTGAGGTCTATGGCAAGTCCCATCCTTCAGCGTTAAGCAACTTGAGCATTTTCTAGCTCACTAAAAAGAGGTAATGCGTTTGCATTACCTCTTCATTCATACTAAAATCAAAATAACTGAAACAAGTAAAAGATAGAGGTTGTTATGGCACAAGTTGCTTTAGAAACTGAATCAACATTGACAGACCGTTTTCAAACTACGGTGCCTAGTCCTGTACGTCAGGCGTTGCACTTAGGCAAGAAAGACAAAATTAAATACGCGATACAGTCTGATGGCAGCGTTGTTATCTCGCGTGCAGCAGCGCAAGAAAGCGACCCTGTACTTGGCGAGTTTTTATCATTCATAGCGCGTGATATGAAGGCTCATCCTGAAAGACTAGAGCCGTTATCAGCAAGTATGCGAGAAAGCGTTGATGCGTTGGTTGAAGGTGTTGAAATTGATTTAGATGCTCCGTTATTGGATGAGGACGAGTAAGTTTGCAAAAAACGATACCAATGATCGTAAATGGTTGGACACTTTACACTCATTCATTGTTTAAAGAGCAGTACCTTAATCTGAAATCACAAGTTGAGACTTTACGTGATAAAGATCCAAAAGGTTACCTTAAAAAGAACGCCACGAAACGATTAGCCGCTATTCAAAGGCTAATCTTTGAATTAATACCACATGACCCTACCAGTGCTGAATTTCGCCAAGGAAGCACATTAGGTGATGAAAACAAACACTGGTTTCGGGCAAAGTTCTTCCAGCAGTACCGTTTGTTTTTTCGTTATCACCTAGAATCAAAAGTCATTGTTTATGCTTGGGTCAATGACGAGAAGAATAAACGTGCCTACGGTAGCAAAACAGATGCTTACAAAGTATTCGAAAAGATGTTAAAGTCTGGTCATCCTCCTGATGGATGGGATGATCTTTTAAAAGCAGCCAAGGACGAATTGCTCTCTCCATAAGCGAACCGCTTGTTTTTCCACAAGAAAGTAGTCTGGATCGTATTTCCGATTATTTTATATGCAGGCACGATACTATGATCCAGTTATCGGGCGGTTTTATTCGAATGATCCACAGGGTTTTACGAATGTACATAACTTTAACCGCTATGCTTACGCGAACAATAATCCATACAAATATATAGATCCTGATGGTCAGAATGCATTAACTGCATTTGGTGGCTTAATTTATGAAACTGGTCAATTCCTACAAGGAAATGGTTTTGATGGTGAAATGGTTATGGGAGCGTTAGCTGATGGATATAACGGAGACGGGGCTGGATTTGCTGCCTCTGCCGCAGAGGATGTGCTTTCTTTTGGTGGCGGTGCTATTGTAGGAGCCTTTGCTAAGGGGGTTCAACTTCTTAGAGCTTCAAAAGTTGCAACTCAAACTGCAAAGGAAATGGGAATATTGCGAGAAGCAGCAAAAGGAGAGGGAAATTTTGGTTTAGGTAGCGCGACAAAGGCAGAATCAGAAAAACTAGGTCAAGCGTGGGTTGGTGAAGGAAGTAGAATATCTAAAGATGGTTCATCTATCGTCAGCAAAGATGGATTAAAAGTCTATAGACCTCCGACAGCTAAACCTAATAGCTCGCAGGCTACAACTGGGGTACAAGCTAACTTTGAAAGAAAAACAGTTGCAGGTACTAAGCCTGTAGGGAATGGACATTTAGACATAGTTGATTAAGTGATGAAAGCAAAATTAAAAAATTTAAATGGGATTGATTTTGAGCTAGATTCTTTTTGGCCTGATGATGAAGATAACTTTTGCATATATATTAGGGCAATGATTGGACCAGATGATGCAGATGGTGAAGAATCGTTTGATATTCAGGTTTGTACTTTACATTGGCTAAAATCACAAATTATAGATGAAAAGGTGATTTTCGGTTTTCAAATGATGATCGTTTCCGAATACGATGTTGATATCATAAAGGCTAAAATAATAGATTTTTGTGAGACATGTAGTGGTAATAACTGGAAAGATATTGGTACGAAGTTAAACCTTATTGGAACATGGGAATTTCAAGACTACAAGCCATACGCACTTTAAATTAGATTGTGTGCTTTGAATCCAAAGCCTCGCCCTCAGGGAGGACGTAAATAAAGCGTAAATAATAGGAAGCGTAAATAATAGGACACCCAACATTATTGATTTATTCACTTCTCTTTACTATGGTTAAATAATCTACAGTAAAGTGGTGTTTAACATGACTCAAGCACGTAGCAAACAAGTATCCCTTGAAGATACTCGTTATTATCACTTAATCTCTCGCTGTGTACGTCGAGCTTATTTATGTGGCGAAGATAGTCACACTAATCAAAGCTTTGAACACCGCAGACAATGGATGGTTGACCGCATTCGATTTTTAACGTCTGTTTTTGCCATTGATGTAGCGGCTTATGCCGTTATGTCGAACCATTATCATCTTGTTGTGTATGTTGATGAAAATGAAGCTCTGGCTTGGAGTGACGAAGAGGTTTGTCAGCGCTGGCAGCAGCTTTACCATAACCACCCACTGGTTGAACGCTTACAAAAAGGCACGAGTAGCTGCCAAGCTGAAATTGATACAGCCCAAGAGATTATCAAGCAATGGCGAAGCCGTCTAAGTGATTTATCTTGGCTAATGCGTAACCTTAATGAGTATATTGCCCGCAAAGCTAATAATGAAGATAACTGCAAAGGCAGATTCTGGGAAGGGCGGTTTAAATCACAAGCGCTGCTTGATGAAAAAGCTGTACTTGCTTGCATGGCCTATGTGGACTTAAACCCGATAAGAGCGAAAATGGCAGATACGGTACAAACAGCACAATATACCTCTATTTTTGAACGTATTCATGACAAAGCCAGCGATGTTGATAATAAAGAGACCTTGCCATTTACTGCTAAACCTTTGCTAGGCTTTATTGGTAACGAGCATAAAAGCTCAGCTAAAGGAATAGCGTTCTCCTTGCTTGATTATTTAACGCTAATCGAAGAAACAGGAAAAATTATCAGAGAAGATAAGCGCGGTAAGATTAATGAAAAATTTTGCCCATTGTTAACGGCTTTAGGTATCGATAGTGACGATTGGTTAATGCTTGCCGAGCATTTTGGTAAAAAATATCATCAAGCAGTTGGCTCGCTAGCAGAGCTTAATACTTTTGCTGCCCACACAGGTAGGCGATGGGTGGGTGGACATCGACAGCAAGCGTTAATATTCCACTGAAACCACCAAACTAAATAAATACCAACTCCTAAGCAGCGTCTCGCTGATATTCGTGTGGGTAAAATTGACTGTTTTGTTTCTTTACAAGCTAGGTTAGCTTAATAAATTTATAGGTAAGCAAAGTTTATATCATCGTCTTTGATTGGCGGAGCTATTTATATAAAGTATTGTCTATTATAAAATATATGGATGTCCCAGAACTTATTAGTTTTTGCCATTGATGTAGCGGCTTATGCCGTTATGTCGAACCATTATCATCTTGTTGTGTATGTTGATGAAAATGAAGCTCTGGCTTGGAGTGACGAAGAGGTTTGTCAGCGCTGGCAGCAGCTTTACCATAACCACCCACTGGTTGAACGCTTACAAAAAGGCACGAGTAGCTGCCAAGCTGAAATTGATACAGCCCAAGAGATTATCAAGCAATGGCGAAGCCGTCTAAGTGATTTATCTTGGCTAATGCGTAACCTTAATGAGTATATTGCCCGCAAAGCTAATAATGAAGATAACTGCAAAGGCAGATTCTGGGAAGGGCGGTTTAAATCACAAGCGCTGCTTGATGAAAAAGCTGTACTTGCTTGCATGGCCTATGTGGACTTAAACCCGATAAGAGCGAAAATGGCAGATACGGTACAAACAGCACAATATACCTCTATTTTTGAACGTATTCATGACAAAGCCAGCGATGTTGATAATAAAGAGACCTTGCCATTTACTGCTAAACCTTTGCTAGGCTTTATTGGTAACGAGCATAAAAGCTCAGCTAAAGGAATAGCGTTCTCCTTGCTTGATTATTTAACGCTAATCGAAGAAACAGGAAAAATTATCAGAGAAGATAAGCGCGGTAAGATTAATGAAAAATTTTGCCCATTGTTAACGGCTTTAGGTATCGATAGTGACGATTGGTTAATGCTTGCCGAGCATTTTGGTAAAAAATATCATCAAGCAGTTGGCTCGCTAGCAGAGCTTAATACTTTTGCTGCCCACACAGGTAGGCGATGGGTGGGTGGACATCGACAGCAAGCGTTAATATTCCACTGAAACCACCAAACTAAATAAATACCAACTCCTAAGCAGCGTCTCGCTGATATTCGTGTGGGTAAAATTGACTGTTTTGTTTCTTTACAAGCTAGGTTAGCTTAATAAATTTATAGGTAAGCAAAGTTTATATCATCGTCTTTGATTGGCGGAGCTATTTATATAAAGTATTGTCTATTATAAAATATATGGATGTCCCAGAACTTATTAGTTTTTGCCATTGATGTAGCGGCTTATGCCGTTATGTCGAACCATTATCATCTTGTTGTGTATGTTGATGAAAATGAAGCTCTGGCTTGGAGTGACGAAGAGGTTTGTCAGCGCTGGCAGCAGCTTTACCATAACCACCCACTGGTTGAACGCTTACAAAAAGGCACGAGTAGCTGCCAAGCTGAAATTGATACAGCCCAAGAGATTATCAAGCAATGGCGAAGCCGTCTAAGTGATTTATCTTGGCTAATGCGTAACCTTAATGAGTATATTGCCCGCAAAGCTAATAATGAAGATAACTGCAAAGGCAGATTCTGGGAAGGGCGGTTTAAATCACAAGCGCTGCTTGATGAAAAAGCTGTACTTGCTTGCATGGCCTATGTGGACTTAAACCCGATAAGAGCGAAAATGGCAGATACGGTACAAACAGCACAATATACCTCTATTTTTGAACGTATTCATGACAAAGCCAGCGATGTTGATAATAAAGAGACCTTGCCATTTACTGCTAAACCTTTGCTAGGCTTTATTGGTAACGAGCATAAAAGCTCAGCTAAAGGAATAGCGTTCTCCTTGCTTGATTATTTAACGCTAATCGAAGAAACAGGAAAAATTATCAGAGAAGATAAGCGCGGTAAGATTAATGAAAAATTTTGCCCATTGTTAACGGCTTTAGGTATCGATAGTGACGATTGGTTAATGCTTGCCGAGCATTTTGGTAAAAAATATCATCAAGCAGTTGGCTCGCTAGCAGAGCTTAATACTTTTGCTGCCCACACAGGTAGGCGATGGGTGGGTGGACATCGACAGCAAGCGTTAATATTCCACTGAAACCACCAAACTAAATAAATACCAACTCCTAAGCAGCGTCTCGCTGATATTCGTGTGGGTAAAATTGACTGTTTTGTTTCTTTACAAGCTAGGTTAGCTTAATAAATTTATAGGTAAGCAAAGTTTATATCATCGTCTTTGATTGGCGGAGCTATTTATATAAAGTATTGTCTATTATAAAATATATGGATGTCCCAGAACTTATTAATAGGTAAGCAAAGTTTATATCATCGTCTTTGATTGGCGGAGCTATTTATATAAAGTATTGTCTATTATAAAATATATGGATGTCCCAGAACTTATTCCGTGGGTTATGAAGACCAGATGAATCTCTATGCTTATGTTGGGAATGATCCGATAAATCATAACGATCCATCTGGTAAATGGTTAAACTTTATTGTTGGTGGTGTTGTAGGGGCTGCTGTTGAAGCGTTTAGTCAAATCGCCACGGAAGGTAGTGTAACAAACTGGACGAAAGTTGGTGCAATGGGAGTAGCGGGAACTGTTTCAGGAGGTTTAAGTATTGCCAGCAAAGGGTTATCTTACGGTCAAAAAGCTTTAGCTGTTGGAGCTAACACAACAATAGATGCAACTTCTCAAGCTACTGCTAGTTTGATCTCTGATGGATTAACTGGAAATACGGAAGGTTCTTTCGCTAACGCTGGTGAAACTGCTTTAAATGCTGTCGCTGGACCGGGTAAAGCAACAGTTTCTGCGACAAAAGGAAAACTCGGTGTCATCAGTAAAATAGCTGGTATGAAAACTCCTACTGTTGATACTGGAAGGAAAGCATTAGACAAAACCATTACTGAAACTGGTCAAGGATTAGTTCAAACTGCTGAGGGTGTTGCAGCGAACAAAATCAATTATGAAATCAAGGAAAATAATTAATGAATAAAACTACATCTAATGCAGCTTTTCTTAAAGGGCTTAGGTACATGTTCTGGTTCACCCTTGCGGTGTTGTCAGCTTTATTTATTTTAAGTGTGGGCATTAGTGCTGATGAGAAGCTGAAACTTACAAATGTTTTGCTAGGGTATATTGGGGTTGTAATGACTTCTTTAGTTATTGCTTTTTTAGTCGCTTATTCGGGGATCAAAAAAAGTATTGAAGAAGGGGAGTCTTCTGACACTGACATTTTTAGAAAAAATGGGAAGTTAAATTTGAATTTTTTTAAACGAGAGTAATGTCGTCCTATTTGAATCCAAAGCCTCGCTAGTCGCTGTCTCTTGATCACATTTTCAGATCAAGAGATTGGGCTAATTCATAGCCTTCAAGGATGGTTTGCAATTTAAACCATCCTTCCCATAATCGCTCCCACCCGACACGGCCATTACGTTTTGAATCGTGCCAACCCGCTAACTTCCCAAGGTTAATGTAAGCCCAATAAAGGCTTGGTGCCGTTGTCGGTGGTTTTGATTTTTCTCGTTTTGTCCATAGCAACTTCCACGCTAACGGACTTAAAACCGTTTCACAACTATGCTTTTCTGCTTCTTTCTTATTAAGGCCAAGGTAACGAAGTTGATGAAGGCGTGCGGCAATAAACGCTAATATCACAATCACCTTTTCTAAATTGTCTTTACTTTGCATACGTAAATCTTCTACTTGAGTACCGCCGCTTTTCCACGCTTTGTGGAACTCTTCAATTAACCAGCGTTTTTCATAGTAGGTCAATACTTTTTCGGCTTCCTCTTTGCACGTCACAGGCTCAGATGTTAACAGGTGCCAACTTAATCCTTGGTCATTGTTTTCTTCCTGACAACCCACATAATAGAGAGATACCGAAGCGCCTTTTTTATTCGCTGGCATTTTTACATCAACTTTGGCATAACGTATTTGACAAGAAGCCTCCCGCGCTTTGCGTCCGCCTTTTTGCCTCACCGAAACAATACGTTGACCTGCTGATTTTAACGACTCACTATATTGATAAAGTTTATTTTCACTTTGTTCAATGCAACGACTCTGCATTGAGCGCACGACAAAACGTTGCTGCCTCGCTGTTTTATAAGTCAGGTATTCAATAATATCTGACTCTCTATCACACACTGAAATTACCTTATTCATTGTTGAACCTAGACGGGGAGTCATCGCTTCTGATGCTTGCTCCCACTTATAGCTTTCTTTGTCTTCGTACGCTCGGCTGGCATGGCGATTATTTTGGCCGTACAAACTGACGTCTCGTGTCCATCGTTTTTGCTCAATCAGACCAACAACATGCTGCTGCTCAGGGGCAAATAGCAATACGGAATGAGCATGCATGCCACGCGAACGCTTATTCGAAGTGGTATGCCCCATTTCATCGCGAATCGTTTGATGTTTAAATTCAAGTGATGTGGTGTCTTCTAAAGCAAGTAGGCAATCATAATCTTTAACTTTTGCTGCTGTTGCCTTAAAGCCAGCCTCAGCTATAGCTTGAGCATCAATAGCTTTATTACGAGTAAAACGATAGGCCGCTTCAATATCGGCTGTGGACGTAGATGATTGCACGAGTGATTGCCCTAACTTGTTGGAAAGATTAGAGGCTAACACAACAAGTCGTTTAGCTCTGCGGGTATCGCCCAATTTTGCATGTAAAAATGTTTCTTCTGCCCATTGCTCTGAACTTGTTGTAAACATAGAAATCCACCTCATCACTGAATAAATGGATCAGATCACGTTCTGTACAATAAGTTCATAAAAAAATCCCTCGATTTTTATCGAGGGATTTGTGTAGGAAAGACAGCGCTAGTCGGGGCTTTTTTATTTTTATATTTATAATATTTTCTGTACAAAAACGTTTGGTAAAAATGATAGAACTAACAATTAAAATAACGAGATAAGGATTTCCTATGGTCGATACATTCAGTAAAGCTAAATTTTGGAAATGTGCTTTGCAAGTTAACCCTGCTAGTTATACAGGCTATAGAGGTAACGAGCAAAGTCTGACGGAAGATGAATATAATAAAAAGTTGCTAGAAGTATGCCTTGAAGAAGGTATAAAAAGAATAATAGGACACCCAACATTATTGATTTATTCACTTCTCTTTACTATGGTTAAATAATCTACAGTAAAGTGGTGTTTAACATGACTCAAGCACGTAGCAAGCAAGTATCCCTTGAAGATACTCGTTATTATCACTTAATCTCTCGCTGTGTACGTCGAGCTTATTTATGTGGCGAAGATAGTCACACTAATCAAAGCTTTGAACACCGCAGACAATGGATGGTTAACCGTATTCGATTTTTAACGTCTGTTTTTGCTATTGATGTAGCGGCTTATGCCGTTATGTCGAACCATTATCATCTTGTTGTGTATGTTGATGAAAATGAAGCTCTGGCTTGGAGTGACGAAGAGGTTTGTCAGCGCTGGCAGCAGCTTTATCATAGCCACCCATTAGTTGAGCGATTACAAAAAGGGCAATGTAGCTGCCAAGCTGAAATTGATACAGCCCAAGAGATTATCAAGCAATGGCGAAGCCGTCTAAGTGATTTATCTTGGCTAATGCGTAACCTTAATGAGTATATTGCCCGCAAAGCTAATAATGAAGATAACTGCAAAGGCAGATTCTGGGAAGGGCGGTTTAAATCACAAGCGCTGCTTGATGAAAAAGCCGTACTTGCTTGCATGGCCTATGTGGACTTAAATCCGATAAGAGCGAAAATGGCAGATACGGTACAAACAGCACAATATACCTCTATTTTTGAACGTATTCATGACAAAGCCAGCGATGTTGATAATAAAGAGACCTTGCCATTTACTGCTAAACCTTTGCTAGGCTTTATTGGTAACGAGCATAAAAGCTCACCTAAAGGAATAGCGTTCTCCTTGCTTGATTATTTAACGCTAGTAGAAGAAACAGGAAAAATTATCAGAGAAGATAAGCGCGGTAAGATTAATGAAAAAGTTTGCCCATTGTTAACGGCTTTAGGTATCGATAGTGACGATTGGTTAATGCTTGCCGAGCATTTTGGTAAAAAATATCATCAAGCAGTTGGCTCGCTAGCAGAGCTTAATACTTTTGCTGCCCACACAGGTAGGCGATGGGTGGGTGGACATCGACAGCAAGCGTTAATATTCCACTGAAACCACCAAACTAAATAAATACCAACTCCTAAACAGCGCCTCGCTGATATTCGTGTGGGTAAAATTGCCTGTTTTGTTTCTTTACAAGCTAGGTTAGCTTAATAAATTTATAGGTAAGCAAAGTTTATATCATCGTCTTTGATTGGCGGAGCTATTTATATAAAGTATTGTCTATTATAAAATATATGGATGTCCCAGAACTTTTTCAGAACTTTTATTAGAACTTATGGATGTCCCAGAACTTTTATGGATGTCCCAGAACTTTTAATGGATGTCCCAGAACTTTTATTAGAACTTTTAAAGTCATCAACTTAAAACCGTTGTTTCACGCTCAAAACTCACAGAGGTTTACAATAAAACCCACCCTTGTGCGTTAAGTAAGGAGGTTTCCTTGAACCCTAATGAACCATACGTACAATATACGTGTATTGAGGTTGTTTGTGCTATATGCTATTGTTATCGTAATGATACGTACAAAAGCCGTATGGAGTTAGATTATGGTTGCTTTAGTATTAAAGAAAGATGCTCGATTGGATTTGAAAACAACACTGCAAAATAAAGAGTTATTAGCACAAGCGGCTCTTTTACGAGGTGTTGATATGACAAGCTTTATCATCGAGCCAGCATTAAAAGCTGCGAAAGAAGTTATTGAGCAATTGCATTTACAGACAGTGGAACAAGAAGCATTGTTTAATGCTTTATCAAAACCTAGTGCACCGACTGAAGGGTTAAAGGACTTACTTTCAGCGGGGACGTTTGGTGAGCGATAATAGATTTGTTCTGGAGCAATATGATGTAAGTAAAACGTATTTTCAGCAAAAGAAATTTGATTGCGGAAATAAGGTTATTAACAAGTTTGTTCATTCTTCACTTAAAAAGCAGGTAAGTAAAAAGTTTTCTCAAGCATATACCTTGTTAGATCAAGAAAATGAAGACTGCTTTTCTGCCTTTTACACATTAAGCTCATATAAACTATCAGCTTTTGATATGGAAAGATTATCAGAGGGCAGTTTACCAAGAGATATACCTTGCGTAAGACTTATCATGTTAGGTGTAGATAAAAAGCTTCAAGGTTGTGGTATTGGTAAAAAAATGATGTCTGATGCACTGCATAGAGTACATAGAGCCGCAAAAGAAATTGGCATTTATGGACTTTACTTAGATGCAGCTCCTAAAGCGACAGATTTCTATATTTCACTAGGATTTATTCGATTAGATAGCGGTAGCAAAGAAGACATTGCTAAAATGTTCTTGAGTATCGAAACCATTAATCAATTACTAGGATAGTAATTTCAAACACCCAGCATAGGAAGGTGCTATTTAAACTCCCCAAAACCAATGAATAAACCGGATCGTAATTACGATTATATTACTACAAAGAACGGATTTATCATCCAGCAAAATATTAGAGCAAAATATTAGGACACCCAACATTATTGATTAAGTCGCACTGTTTTACTATGGCTAAATAATCTACAGCAAAGTGGTGTTTAACATGACGCAAGCACTTATCAAACAAGTATCCTCAACCACTTAAAACCGAAATAGGCTTCATTGCCACACCAGAGAGTATGGCTTTAACTGTAAAAATGGTGACAGACTTTGAATATAATAATAAAGGCCTGATGATTAAAAAAGCATCAGGCTCAGTAAAATATATGGATGTCCCAGAACTCAGAACTCAGAACTCCAAGAACTCCATTCAATATTATAAAATGTCTGAGTTGGGCTATAATTATAATACTTGTATAAATTGAAAGGTTGTATATGCGTTTAATTTTATTTGTTTTAGGTTTATCACTTATCGGCTGCGCACAGTTTAAAAACACTCAAGATGTGAGTGAATGGGACTTTGATCACCAAGTTCGTTTTGAGCAAACAAAGCTTAATGACACCAGTTACTCTATTAAAGTACTTAGGCATAACGATACTCATTTTGCTCAACTGGCGACTTTCATTGTTAGGCATGCATATCAACTTTGCCAAGGTTATGGCTACTCTATAGAAATACTTGATGGGGTTGAAACATATGATGACAAACAAGCCCGACCTAACTGGATCCCTCCATCGCTTTCTGCCAACGTTGAGTGTGTTAAAAATTAAGCTACCTTTACTTATTAAGGTATAAAGCTTTAAATTATCTGTTAACTGCTTAACCAGTTGGTTGTTTTTAATGTGCTGATTTTAAAGCTCTATTCATTTAGGTTATAATAACTATAGATTTCATGATTATTAGTTTGATTTAAATGTTTCCAAGCATAACGTATAATTAGGCAAATTTTTCTAATCAAAGTCGATGTTAAGTAAGTTTACTTTACGTCACTATTTCTATTACAGGGGTGAACGCCGTGCTTCAAGAATATCGCAAACACGTTGCAGAACGTGCAGCTGAAGGTATTGTACCTAAAGCTTTAGACGCAGAACAAACCGCAGCATTAGTTGAATTAATTAAAAACCCACCAGCAGGTGAAGAGGAGTTTTTACTTGATTTATTAACCAATCGTGTTCCTGCAGGCGTTGATGATGCCGCTTATGTAAAAGCTGGATTTTTAGCTGCCATAGCTAAAAGTGAGGCAACGTCACCCATTTTAAACGCAGAAAAAGCAACTGAACTTCTTGGTACTATGTTAGGTGGCTATAACATCCAGCCAATGATCGACCTTTTAGATGATAGTGCATTATCGTCAATTGCAGCTAAGGGTTTATCTCACACTTTATTAATGTTTGATGCGTTCCATGACGTTCAAGAAAAGGCTGAAGCAGGTAATGCTGCCGCTAAGCAAGTTATGGAGTCATGGGCGAATGCTGAATGGTTTACTTCAAAAGAAAAAGTAGCTGAAAAAATTACGGTTAAAGTATTTAAAGTAACTGGTGAAACCAATACTGATGACTTGTCACCTGCACCAGATGCATGGTCACGCCCTGATATTCCTTTACATGCTAAAGCTATGCTTAAAATTGAGCGTGAAGGAATTACGCCTGATGAAGATGGTGTGGTTGGTCCAATTAAGCAAATAGAAGCATTACAAGAAGATGGTATTCCACTCGCTTATGTTGGCGATGTTGTGGGTACAGGCTCTTCGCGTAAATCAGCAACTAACTCTGTTTTATGGTTTATGGGTGACGACATTCCTTGTATTCCAAACAAGCGTAGTGGCGGTGTTTGTTTAGGTGGTAAAATTGCGCCTATTTTCTATAACACTATGGAAGACTCAGGTGCTTTACCAATTGAATTAGATGTACAAAAAATGAATATGGGTGACGTAATCGACATTTACCCATATGAAGGTGTTGTTAAAAATGCCGCTGGCGAAGTTATCTCTACCTTTAAGCTAAGTGCTGTATTGTTAGATGAAGTTCGCGCAGGTGGACGTATTCCATTAATTATTGGTCGTGGTTTAACAGGTCGTGCCCGTGAAGCATTAGGCTTACCTGTTACTGATTTATTTGCTACACCAGTTGATCCTGCGGCATCAACAAAAGGCTTTACCCTTGCTCAAAAAATGGTAGGTAAAGCATGTGGTGTTGATGGTGTTCGCCCTGGTCAATATTGTGAACCAAAAATGACTACGGTTGGCTCTCAAGATACAACGGGCCCAATGACACGTGATGAATTAAAAGATTTAGCTTGTTTAGGTTTTTCTGCAGACTTAACTATGCAGTCTTTCTGTCATACTTCTGCTTACCCTAAGCCTGTTGATGTAATTACACATCACACACTACCTGACTTTATTATGAACCGTGGCGGTGTTTCACTTCGCCCAGGTGATGGTATTATTCATTCGTGGTTAAACCGTATGTTATTACCTGATACTGTTGGTACAGGCGGTGACTCTCATACTCGTTTCCCATTAGGTATTTCATTTCCTGCGGGATCTGGCTTAGTTGCTTTTGCAGCCGCAACAGGTGTTATGCCACTTGATATGCCAGAGTCAGTTTTAGTCCGTTTTAAAGGTGAGATGCAACCAGGTATTACTCTACGTGACTTAGTTCATGCAATCCCATACTACGGTATTAAAAATGGTTTGCTAACAGTAGAAAAAGCAGGAAAAGTTAACGAGTTTTCTGGCCGAGTGCTAGAGATTGAAGGCTTAAAAGGCTTAACCATTGAGCAAATGTTTGAATTGTCTGATGCATCAGCTGAACGTTCAGCTGCTGGTTGTGCAATTAAAGTTGAAGAAGAAGCAGTTTCAGAATACTTACAATCAAACATTGTTATGCTTAAGTGGATGATCAGCGAAGGCTATGGTGATGTACGTACTATTGAACGCCGCATAAAAGCAATGAAAGAGTGGCTAGCTAATCCTTCGTTAATGGAAGCAGATGCCGATGCAGAATATGCGCATGTTATTGAAATAGATCTAGCTGATATTAAAGAGCCAATTGTTTGTTGTCCTAATGACCCTGATGATGCAAAACTATTATCAGAAGTGTCAGGCACAGCAATTGATGAAGTCTTTATTGGTTCATGTATGACTAACATTGGTCACTTCCGTGCTGCAGGTAAATTAATTGAGAAGTTCAACGGCGTATTGCCAACACGTTTGTGGGTTGCTCCGCCAACAAAAATGGACAGAGATCAATTAACTGCGGAAGGTTACTACAGTATTTACGGTAAAGCGGGTGCTCGTTTAGAAACGCCAGGCTGTTCACTCTGTATGGGTAACCAAGCGCGTGTAGCTGATAAATCGACAGTATTATCAACCTCAACTCGTAACTTCCCTAACCGATTAGGTGCAGGTGCTAATGTATATTTAACCTCGGCTGAATTAGCGGGTGTTGGTGCAATATTAGGTAAATTACCAACTGTTGAAGAGTATATGAACTATGCTAAGCAAATTGATGCGACAGCAGCAGATACTTATCGCTACTTAAACTTCCATAAAATGGATAGTTATAAGCAAAAAGCAGATACTGTAATTTTACAACAACCTGCGTAGTAGGTATTAAATAATTGAAAAAGCATTGCTTCGGCAATGCTTTTTTTTGTCTGCTAGATACTTAATTATAGGATAGGCTATGTGCTTAATATTTTATATTTAAGTAATAATTGCCTGACTATTATGGGAAATGACTCCCTGTCTACATCGTCTAAAAAATTCTTTATTTCTAAGCCTAATTCTGTATCACCAGTGATTAGAAGCTTTCGTTGAAAAAATAACGTATCTGGATCGACTGTTTGTCCAAACAGTTTGAGTAAACTTACGCTATCAGCTTCAAAAGTAACGTCAATGTCTTGATTGTGAATTAATGTAACTTGGCATTGACGGTTCGCGTCTGAGTGGGTAATCGTGATATAGCAGTGGTACTTAGCATCAGTAATCACTATCTTTAACCACTTGCCTATAAGAAAGTCTAAATCATCACTCTCTAACTCAACTTTAAATAAGTAATTAAGTGCCCAAGTTAACACTTTCTCTTGTATTGAATGTGGTAAAAATGAAAAAGGGATCAAGCTATTTTTAGGCGCAAGCTCTAGCCCTTGCTTAAAAGCCGTTTCTAGCTTTTCTTTGATAGAATTTGACGTTGGCAAAATAATATTAGACAAGTGAGAGGTCATGTGTGAGTTTCATTTTTCAGAAATAGATGGTCAGTATTCTCTACTGAATATTAACTATTGGCATTGAGCAGGATCAATAAAGGTGCCTAACAATTTAACTACCATAGCCAGCACTATATTAAGCATAAAGGAATGGTTGTGGAATTACTTTGTCCAGCAGGTAACTTATCTTCATTAAAAACAGCACTAGAGAATGGCGCAGATGCAATATATATTGGCCTTAAAAATGCAACCAATGCACGGCATTTTGCTGGGCTAAACTTCACTGATAAAAAGCTTGAACAAGCAGTAGGGTTAGTTAAAGCGAGTGGCAAAAAACTACACTTAGCTATTAATACTTTTGCCGACGCAGACAACTGGCAGTGTTGGCAAAAAACAGTAGATTTAGCTGCTTCTTTAGACGTTGATGCTTTGATTATTTCTGATCTTTCAGTATTGGCTTACGCCTCTCAAACGTATCCAGATCTTGAGTTGCACTTGTCGGTACAAGCTTCTGCTACCAACAGCGAGGCCATTAACTATTACCAGCAAAACTTTAACGTAAAAAGGGTGGTGCTACCGCGTGTACTTTCAATTCACCAAGTCAAACAACTTGCACGAACAACTTCAGTAGAGTTAGAGGTTTTTGCTTTTGGTAGCTTATGCATTATGGCAGAAGGGCGCTGTCATTTGTCATCTTATTTAACTGGTGAGTCGCCTAATATGAACGGTGTTTGCTCACCTGCTAAACATGTGCGCTGGCAAGAAACACCAAATGGGCTTGAATCACGCTTAAACGATATTTTGATTGATGTATATCAACCAGATGAAGCAGCAGGATACCCAACACTATGTAAAGGGCGCTTTGAAGTTGGCGACGACAAATACCATGTGCTTGAAGAGCCTACAAGCTTAAATTCAATGTCGCTTCTACCTGAGTTAATGGCCATGGGAATTGCCGCAGTAAAAATAGAAGGTCGTCAGCGAAGTAATGCCTATGTTAAATCGGTTACTAGTACTTGGCGACAGGCGATAGACCGCTGTACCAATAATACTGAATTCACAATTGAGCCTCAATGGGAGCAAGAACTAGCGGCCATTTCTGAGGGCGCTCAAACTACATTAGGTGCTTACCATAAGAAGTGGCAGTAAATAGCACTTTATTTTAATTATTGCCAACTTTAGCTGATTTACTTTTCTATGCGATATAAAACTACACACTAATGAAATGGCTATAACCAGAGGAATTTTAATGAAATACGCATTAGGGCCAGTGTTATATTTTTGGCCAAAAGATACCATGATTGATTTTTATCAACAGGCTGGAGTAAGTGACGCAGACATCATTTATCTAGGCGAGACTGTCTGTTCAAAGCGTCGAGAACTTAGATCAAAAGATTATTTAGCTATTGCTAAAGAATTATCGACAACCGGTAAACAAGTTGTTTTGTCGACCATGGTATTACTTGAAGCACCATCAGAGATAAATGAGCTTAAACGTTATTGCGACAATGGTGACTTTTTAGTGGAAGCAAATGACATGGCGGCAGTACAATTATTGTCTCAAGCTAAAGTGCCTTTTGTTGCTGGTAGCGCATTAAATATCTATAACCATCAAACACTTAAACTGTTAAGTGAACAAGGTATGACTCGTTGGTGTATTCCTGTGGAAATGTCGAAAGATAAGTTACAAGCAATAGTAAACCACTGTGACAATATAAATATTCGAGATAAGTTTGACATTGAAGTTGTCGGTTATGGTCATTTGCCGTTAGCGTATTCAGCACGTTGCTTTACTGCACGTTCAGAAAATAGAACAAAGGACGAATGTCAATATTGTTGTATAAATTACCCCCAAGGGCGGTTAACTAAAAGCCAAGAAGGGGAAGATCTTTTTGTTCTTAATGGCATTCAAACTATGTCGGGCGACTGTTATAACTTAAGCGCAGAACAAGCACAAATGCATGGGGTAGTTGATATATTTAGAGTGAGCCCTGAAAGCAATGAAGCTTTTAAAGTGTTAACTAGATTAAAGCAACAGCAAGTAATTGCTAGAGCTAATACCCACACGAATGGTTATTGGCATCAAATTGCAGGTATTTCAAGCGTGGTCATTTAAACCCTATTGTTGTAGCGACTTAGTCACCACAGACTTCACACTGTGGTGATTTAGGAATAATAAAGGTATTCACACTCATATCACTAGCATCAAGCAGCATTAATTTTCCCAGTAACGGCTTACCTATTCCAGATAAAACCTTTATCGCTTCACAGGCTTGAATATTACCAATTATGCCAACAACAGGAGATAAAACGCCAGCTTCAGAACAAGTAAGTACCTGCTCACCAAAGTGTTGACTTAAACACTGATAGCAAGGGCTTTTGGGTTGCATATCATAAACTGCAACTTGTCCTTCCATACGTATGGCAGCCCCAGAAATAAGTGTTTTTTGAAGCTGATAACAATGTAAGTTTAGCTCATTCCTTGTAGCCAAATTATCGCAGCAATCAAGCACAAGGTCATGGCTGTTGATTATATTAGCTAAACTTTTGCCGGATAGGCGTTGCTCAATAGTGTTGATAGTAATTTCGCTATTAATGGCGGATAAAGTACTTTTTGCTGAAACACATTTATTTACACCAATACTAGTTTCATGGTGCAATATTTGGCGCTGAAAGTTTGTGGTATCTACAGTGTCGTCATCAATTAATGTTAACTCACCAACACCTGAAGCGGCTAAATACTGTGAAGCAGCACAACCTAAACCTCCCATGCCAATTATGACAACTTTGCTGTTCCACAGCTTTTCTTGGCCGTCTATATCCATGTCTTTTAGCATAATATGTCGGCTATAACGCATCAGTTGTGCAGTAGATAATACTTTCATTTTAATGTGAAGTGTACTGTGTAAATTTAGTCGTCATTATATAGTAAATAGACTTAGAGGTGTTTGATTTGTTGTGCTAACAATCATCTTACCCTGTTATTTTATACTAATGCGAGTTGATCCTCTTCGTCAAAAATGTTGTAGCAGAAAGAACATTGCTGCCTAATTAATTGGCGTGACATCACCCGATGTAAATTGATGAAAATTTGATCTGAATTAAGTCAGCTAAAGTTAATAGAAAACACTTTGTATTAGTTGATTTAAGTCAAAACAGAAGCGTTTTTACAGGCGTAAGGTGCCCATAAGTTTCAAGTACTAGCAAGTTTTGCTAGTTATAAAATAAAACTCTATGGGAGAGTTATCATGAAAACTATTGTTAAATCTCATTCACCCTTAAAGTTAGCATTGCTTACTGGCGCTATAAGCTTGGCACTAAGTGGTCAAGCACAGGCTAGTACGATTGATGATATAGCTAAGGCCGTTAAAGACTCAACAGTTAATGTTAATCTTCGTTACCGTTTAGAGAGTGTTGATCAAGATGGTATCGATAAAGACGCTATCGCATCTACACTTAAAAGCCGGTTAACGTGGAAATCGGGGCCAATTAATAACCTTACCTTTAATGTAGAAGTTGACAACGTAACAGCTATTTTTGTCGACGATTACAATTCTACTGCGAACGGAAAAACACAATATCCTGTTATTGCAGATCCTGAAGGTACCGACCTAAATCAAGCAAATGTTAAATATACAGGTGAAAGCTTAACGTTTGTTGGTGGCCGTCAACGCATAACTCATAACAATCAGCGTTTTGTTGGTGGTGTCGCTTGGCGTCAAAATGAACAAACTTACGATGCTGCACGCTTTATTTACAATGTTTCTGACGATGTATCGTTCGACTATAGCTATGTATTTAACGTCAATCGAATTTTTGGCCCTAACGATGGAGCACAAGTAGCTGATTGGCACGGTAGCTTTCATTTAGTCAATGCTGAGTTTAAAGCAAATGAAGCGCATAAATTTAATGCATTTGCTTATTTACTTGATAATGAAGTATCGCTAGGTAATTCAAGTAATACCTATGGAATCGACTACACAGGTAATTTTGGCAAAGTAACAGCAAATTTAAGTTATGCCACTCAATCAGATGGCTACGATAACCCTAAAGACTTTACCGCAGATTATTATAAAGCTGAGCTTTCAGGAAAAGCAGGCCCAATTGTATTAACTGCAGGTTATGAAGTGTTAGGCAGCGATAATGGCGTTGGTTTTTCTACGCCACTGGCTACGCTGCATAAATTCCAAGGTTTCGCAGATAAATTTTTAGGCACGCCTGGAACAGGCATTGAAGATTTGTATGTAACAGCTGCCACCACGGTTAACGGCGTAAAACTCGCTGCCACATATCATGATTTTTCAGCTAATTCTGGCGGGGCAAGCTATGGATCTGAGCTAGACCTAGTTGCAGCCTATTCTTTTAGTAAGCACGTTTCTGGTTTACTAAAATTTGCAGCATACGATGCAGACGAATTAGGCACTGATACAAATAAACTTTGGGCAATGGCAACGTTTGCTTTTTAACTAAATAGCTATTAAAGCGGCTTAGCTTAAAAGTATCTAATAAAACCACTTAGTTTTACTAAGTGGTTTTCAGTCTGAAAGATAACTTATAACAATTTGATCAATGTAAGGGGGGGAGCATGAGAAGAAGGAAACCAAAGATATATGGTGTTATTTTAGCCGGTGGACCATCTTCACTGATGGGAGAAGATAAAGCACTCTTGCGGTTAGGTGATGAAACACTTCTCGATCGTAATACTCGCCTACTCGAGTCACTTGGTGTTAAAGAAGTGCTGGTATGTCGTAATGAAGAAGGATGTTTGCATGATATTTATGAAAATGCAGGCCCGATGGCTGGTATTCATAGCGCATTAATGAAAACAAAGTCAGCAAAAGTAGCAAACACTTTACTGGTTATGCCAATAGATATGCCGTTTCTTGATAAAAGAATAATGGAAGACTTACTTAGCTTTGGTAACGCGATGCGTTGTGCAGTAACTTACAGTAATTATCAACTGCCTTTATATTTACCAAACAGCGCTGAGAATAGAGAATTTGCTAAAGTGGTTGCGCTATCTAAAGAAGATCGCTCGATAAAACGTTATTTAAATATTATTAATAGCACGCAGGTAAATTCTACTGAACTTGATAAATTACTAAGTATGAACGATAAGAAAGACTGGCAACGTGCGTTATTATCATTAAATACTTAAATTTTGCTTTAACTAAAAGAGCAAAATTTAAGTATTTATATTGAGGGGTAATTCCTATAATTAATTGATTATATTAGCTGATAATACTGTCAAAAAGTTCAATTTCAACCAAGCTCCCCTCGGAACAACCGCCATGCTCTTGTGGTAAAATTATATAGCAATTAGCTTGGCTCATTGAAGATAAGGCTCCAGAGCCTTGATGATTTAGAGGCTTAACCATTAACTCGTTTTCATCGTTGCTAAAAGCTTGGCCGCGCTGAAAGTCTATTCGACCAGGGCGTTTTTTAATTTTCGCTGTAGTTTTAGCTTTAAGTCTCAGTGGTTTATCTGGCAGCTGCCCAGACATTTTCTTTATTGCAGGTATCGCTAGCTGATGAAATGTGACCGTGGCTGATACAGGGTTGCCCGGTAAACCAAAAAATACGCTATTGGCAAGCTTACCAAAAGCAAAGGGTTTACCTGGTTTCATCGCTATCTTCCAAAACTCGATATTACCTAATTCATCAAGTACTTCTTTGGTATAGTCTGCATCACCAACTGATACTCCACCTGAGCTAACCACTGCGTCGGCTTTATCATTTGCGGTGCTAAATGCTTGGCGTATTTTGACTTTGTCATCTGCGATAATTCCTAAATCTAGTACCTCAACATTTAAACGTTTTAACATAGCAATTAACACACGACGGTTACTCTCATAAATATCGCCCAAAGACAGGGTATCTGAGGGAGACTTAAGTTCATCGCCGGTTGAAAATACAGCAATAATAGGCTTGCGCCATACTTTTACCCTACTAACCCCTAGCGAAGCGAGTAATCCAACGTCAATGCTAGTAAATTTGTGCCCTTGCTTAAATACTTCTGCACCGGTTGCAATGTCATCACCAGCTAAACGAATATGATTTTTACTGGGGATTGCCTGCTTGGTAATAATACTATTATCAACTATGGTAATGTTTTCTTGCATTTCAACGGTGGAAGCCGAACTTGGCACAACAGCACCTGTCATTATACGAATACATTGCCCTGGTAGTAATTTACCCATAAATGGTTGTCCGGCCATTGCAACCCCGACAAGTTCAAACTTACTACCTTCGGGTATGTGGCTTTTTAAACTAAAGTCAAAACAAAAGGCATAGCCATCCATTGCTGAATTATTGTGTGCTGGCACATTAATGGGTGACACAATATTTTCTGCGCAAATACGTGAATCACAATTATCTAAAGAAATTAATTCGACTTCAGTAACAGCGTTAATGTTGGATAATAATGTTTCTTTTGCTTGGTGAAGTGGCATTAAGCCGGGAGCGCTGCAGCAGTCAACCATTTTGTTTTTCTACCTATTATTAATTGATGAGTTGTGACAGTAATTGTTGCCAGAAAGAATATGGTCTTAGTCTATTCTTGTGCTAGCCTTTGTTCAAGATGTAAGACTATGGTAGGTATTAAAAGCTAATATCTATGCAAGTTAATAGTCTTTATAGCAAACTGTTTCAAATTGAATCGTTTGAAAAATAGTTTTCATACTGTTAATGATTATACTCTGCATAAAGAGGTGATCATTTGTTTATACCTATTTATATAATTACCTTTTACCTAATTTTTTTTGTAGCTCTCTCATATGCTCACGAAAACTTTTATCAAACTTTGTTTCTCCACAGGCGAAACCACTTACTGCGGTAATCCCTTCCATTCCAACTACAGATAGGTCTTCTACTAGTAAACACTTACCATCGTCCCCTTTTATAATGCTCTTATCTGCGCTCATGGTTGTAGTGGCTTGCTTTGTTTTTACTTCATCAGATACTGCAATAGCAGAATGAGGCACTAACGATGGCGCACCATGCATAATTGAACCGGTATTAGGTTGTGCGAGTTCTTTTTGAAATTGTTGGATGTTTTGCTGTTTAAGTTTATCTCGTAATTGTTGTAAAGCGTTATAACTAAAATTTTGTGTATTTGGCGGTGTAGTATTCGCAGCTACACTTTTCTGTTCTGATATCAATTTTTCACTTTCTTTTTTAGTTTCAAGTAAAGCTGATGAACCTTTTGGTGGCAAAGGCTCAGCATCAAGGCTTGGCTTGGTTAAGTCGTGCTTTGTTATTGATGCTTTTGGTTTGGTGGGCTTTGGTTTTATTTCTAATCTTTCTTCAACTTTAGGGGGGATAGGTTGATAAATATAACTTTTGATAGAGATAGGCTGAGTGCTTTTATTTACAATAGCCTTCGTTTGACTGTTATTTAATAGCATAATTATCGCCACATGAAGTAGTAGTGATAGAAGTATAGTAATATGCGTTTTTTTAAACACTTGCGCCCTTTGTTATCAAAAAATATTTTATAGAAGAGACTAAAATGAAAGGTCAATAGAACAACACTTCTATAGACGAATATTTTAGCAGATAGTTCACTTGATGTAAGATCGGTGAAATATAAAGCTTTCAGCTATAATTAATATATTTAGCGCAAACTTATCACTCGCATTGAGATCTCTATGGAATATGAATTTAGACACGATACAGTTACGGGAAATGCCACGGCTACCTTTTCGTACGAACATCAAGTACTTGGGCCATGGCTTGAGGTTGAAGTTGGTCAAAGTATTAAGCAATTATCGAAAGTATTGCAAGGAATTGATCAAGTGCTGTCTGCTGAGCAGCAAGAAGTACTTTTGATAGGGCAAGAATATACCTTAGTTATTACAAAAAATGATGTTGAGGTGAGTGCTAACAGTTTAATGGATACCACTAATGAAGTGCCTGAACTTGCATCTGACGAGCTTAATATTGATGAAAGTAGCACGGCAAGTTGTGGAATTGATGACTTTCGTACACTACTGATGTCTTGGGCTCAATTTATTAAAAAAGCCTAGGCAGACTTGTACTTTGAGCGTAAATATCTAATAGTAAGCGAATTTCCACAATTAAAGAGACTGACCTTGAATAAAAAACTACCGATCAAGCGTATAGCAGCGATGTATTTCGTTGTACTGTTAAGTGTTACTGCAAGTGCAACCACTATGGTTGATCTACCTCAGTGGCAACAAATACAAATAGATGAAAAGCTTTCATTTAGGGGAAGCGCTATCAATGGTAGATCTTTATGGGTAACAGGCTCAAATAATAGTGTTTTTGTTAGCCAAAATGGCGGTAAAACATGGCAAGATAAATCAGTAAAAGCAATTGTGAACACTGATTTTCGAGACATTGCATTGTTTGATAAAAACACTGCGGTAGTGATGGGGGTTGGTAACGGCGCACAATCAGTGCTTTATAAAACAACTGACGGTGGTAATAGCTGGAATTTGTTATATCAAAATACTGATGAACAAGGTTTTTTTGACTCAATCGCTTTTTGGGATAGTAATAAAGGCTTGTTATTAGGCGATCCTGTCGATGGTTATTATGTGTTTAAATATACCGAAGACGGAGGCAGCACTTGGCAACGCATACCTCAGAATAACTTACCGAAAATACTTGATAAAGAAGCTGCTTTCGCTGCGAGTGGAAATACTCTTATTGTTGGTAAACAAGGTAAAGCATGGATCACTACAGGCGGCTTTTCAGCGTCGGTTTATGTCAGTGACGATTACGGTCAAACATGGCAAAGACAAACAGTACCTTTATATAACCAAACACAAACCTCTGGTGGTTATGGCATAGCATTAAATCATAAACATCAGGTTTTTGTTTTAGGTGGTGACTACTTGCAGCGTTCAGTAAAGTATCCCAATATGGCTACTTTTACTGATGGACAGTGGCATCAGGTTAATACAGGGGAAAGAGGACTAAGAACAGCTATGAGCTGTCAAGGAAATATTTGCTTAGCTACAGGAAAAACAGGTAATGATATTTCGTATAATGCAGGTGAGTCTTGGCATGCTTTTGACCACAAGCAAAGTAAAGTAGGCGATCAAGGTTTTTATACTTTAGCAAGCGATAGCATGGTATTTCTTGCCGCTGGGGCTGAAGGTAAAATAGGTGTGCTTTCTTTCAAACGAGAGAAAAGGTAAAAGTGTCGAGATACTTTCTAATATAATTAACCTGAATTCGGGATAAGCTAAGTACACCAAAGCTACGACATTTATGCGTATCTGCGTTGCCTGCATGGACGTAGGTACTTGGTTTTTGTCTGGAACTAAAAAACCGTTAATTTGCTACTAGCTAATTTGCGACTATTAGGTACACAAATTAGCCTTGATTCACACCAAACTTATAGCATTGGTAGTAAACTTGCACCTAGTACCAAATTAGAAATAATCTAAAATATTGCAAAGAATGACTTTTATAGCAGTTTCATTAATTAAGTGATCTATTTTTAGCCCGTAGAAATGATCACATAGTTAGTGAGATTGGTATTATATGCTTTAAACGTACATCCATTATCCCGAGTTCAGGTTAAAATCATTTATAAAAAAAGACGCTAAGAAGCGTCTTTTATATTTCAATTTTGACTTATAATTTATTTAACATTTATAGAGCGACGACGTGACGCTAAACCAGCAAGTGCTAAACCAAATATTGCGATAGTAGCTGGCTCTGGAACAGCAGCGGTATTTATATCCCAACCAATAGCATCAAAAGCGAGTATATCTAAAAAGCTAATGTCACCAAACTCACCAAAAGAAAACGTTGGGTCCATTATGCCAATACCTAAGTTATCTTTAAAATGGCTCGCTTGTCTGCCGTCTCCACCAAATGAACCGGTAGAGAATGGAGCAAAGTTTGTAGTGCCGTTATCAAGAGAAAAATAAGCATCAGAACCAGGAGTCCAGTCTCTTACCCCCGTACCGGCTTGTACACTTGCTTCAGAAAAACGAAATAAATCTAAAACCGATGCCATAGCGTAGCCATCTAAGTCTAGTTCTGGGTCAATGTTGCCAGAGTTATAAACGAAATCATAAGTATCAACGCCACTAACAAAACCAAGGGCATGACCAATTTCATGAATAGCTACACCAACAAAATCCATTTTGTCTAAATCAATACCGTCTGTTCTATCAAAATCGAAAGCAAACTCACTACTAAAGTTAACTTCAGCATCTAGTGCTGACCATCCACCTAGCCCTACACCTAATCCTAAAGCTTTAGCATTAGCTTGGTTCACAGCCAAAGCAAAGTTGTCGCCTGTGCCATCAGCATCTAATTCAGGAGAAAATGGAGCGCTAGGGTTTTCTTGATCTAAAAAGCGAATAGCACAAGCCCCGACACTTTGGTCATCGCATGGTAAGCTACTTACAGCCATGTTATCAGCGATAGATTGTTGATCATTAAATAATGCAACGGCGACATCTTGATAGTAATAAACATCTGCACTTGAACTTGTAGAGCCAATTACGTTTGGCGGTAACGCGCTAAATCCAATACCTAAATTTACCGTGATATTATCAGAAAATAGTGTTTCCCAAAATTTTGCAGCTTGCTGAAAGCCCGCTAATGCTTTTTGACCTCGGGCATCAGCAAACTGAGCGGGGTCATAATCAAGGGCGATAGTTGTTGCATTTGCTTGAGACATCAACATCGAAGCGGCTAAAACAGCTCCTGATATTGCTGATAGTTTAGTTTTACTCATCTAATGTTCTCTTTATATTATTGTTGGTTTTAATAACATTTATCTTTGATAAACTGTTAACTTAATGTAAATGCAATATTTAAGCCGCTGTTAATAAGTTTAATAAAAGCAAGGGTTTAACATGATTTTACTTTTCTCTTTGAACATATGTGTAAAAAAATTCGACATTAATTATGGTCAAATAACGATAGTTTATGAGCAGAGCAATGTATTTTTGAAGGGCTTTAGTGAATTCATAGGTAGTTGATCTAATTTAAAAGGCAAAAATGTAAATAACCTCAACTCGGGATAATAAATAGCTCTCTAGCAGCTATTTTTCCTTACTTCTGTGTTAAATTCATAAACAATAGAGTAACTATTCTTAATGAATTTGCCTTGAATTAAGAAAAACTATCAAACTAGTGAGTGGCTACAACCACAAGTCTAGCAATTTCAGGGCATTAACTTATCTCTTAACCCGAGCTAAGGTTAAATAACCAAGCCAAACCGTTATTCGCTTTGTTCAAAATTTTGTTCATTTTCCATTTCTTCAATATTGACTATTTTAGAGCGGTTAATGGTAATTTTATAACGTGAATAAAATGTTTTTTCATGCTTGTTTGTTTGTACCAGAATTAAATTCATTTGATAGCGGCGTTCAACGCCTTGGTTAGATATTTTACCCCCTTCGAATGAATATAAGCGCCCCTCACCTTTTTTTAAAAAACGCACAAAAGGCGTCATATTAAAAAATAGTTGATTTTGAATCTCACCAAATCCAGGCATAAACTCTTTAGCAAACACTCTGGATTCACAACGAAAGTGCAATAACTGAGCTGATTGTTTATTCTGTTGCCGACGCTTTTGAAATAATGCATCTACTTTCTCGGGCAGGTCACTTTCTTTAATATATTCCAACCAAATAGTTTGCTGGGCCATTTTTGCCTTACTTAAACTGTCGGTAAAAACATGAAGCCATTTAGGCCTACCTTTCTCTATCCACCGCCAGATAATACGCATAAGGTCATCGCGAAATACTTCACGCAAGCCGTATAAAAGCCCTAAAAATAATATGAGTAACAATGTAACTTCAGTATAAACTGTTCGAGAGTTAAGCACGATAGCCATCATAAACCCCATGATAACAGTTGTTACCCCACCTCTAACAAATCGCTTTAAGTGATTGTTCAGGTTAGATGTTTCTCTTTTAAATACTACGCCAAATTCACTTAATCTTTGTAGAAGTCGCATTTTGTTTGTAATGCGATTAGGGTCGTCTAAAGTAATTTGTGAGTTGTAGTTGTTGTCTTGACGGTATTTATTCTCACTGCGACATAAATCAAATATTTTGTCGCGCACAACAGTTTGGTCGCTACTTTTTGGGCTATTAGCAAGTAAACTTAAAAAAGACTGTTCAGTGTACCAACTTAAATAGTTGTCTACATTTTCAAAATATGAACTCAGCTTTTGATCGGGTGGCGTATAACGCCTTAATTTTTTAAGTAAACCTTCTGTTTGTTCAAGCAAATCGGTAGCGGCTTGATAAAAAACGTCAACATCTTCTTCTTGTAATGCTTGTTTTAAATCATTGTCTAAGGCAAGCCTGAACTGATAGGAGAATAAATTTAAATTAGTACGGTAATCACTTTCTTCCCCTTTTTTTTGGCTAATAAAACGACTGCGTACCAGCGGTAAGTGCACCTCTTGGGAGAAATAAGCTAAGTAGCTTTTAATACTACTATAAAAATAAGTATCTTCAGGTAAAGTAAGGGCATTAATACCCATTTCGTCAGGTATAGAAAAATATAAATCGAGTTGCTGCGTTTCTTGAGGAAGCAACTGCTGATTAACTTTAAACGACAAGTTTTCATCTTGCATTAACGACACTATTTTCACGCGTTACTGGTTACCTCAATTCGTTGATTAGCTAGGCTAAGTATCTGTCATTTTTGATGTTTTTACCAATAAATTTTCCGAAAATCTTTTAAATAAGGCAAGTGTGCTACTGAATATTAATTGCAAAAACGTGACAATTTGTCGTGGATATAATTATTAACAACATTATATAATCGATGCACTTTGTTCTGGTCAACTCCAGGCGGACACTTTTCTTAAAGAATTTTCATACTGTACTGGTGACTGATCACCATTTGCTGAATGCAACCTTTCTAGGTTGTAATACCTCATGTATTCAGTCACACCTTTTTTCATGTGTTCACGTGTAGGTTGAGCCACTTTTAATAACCAACCGTACTTTAGACTACCAAAGAAACGCTCAACAACAGCATTATCCCAACAAGCACCAACATCGCCCATACTAGATCGAACACCAAGTTGATTCAGTAACTTACGATACCGCTTGCTCGTATATTGTGAACCTCGGTCAGAGTGAAACACTAAGCCCTTAGGTGGTTTTCTTATGTTATAAGCTTTAATCATGGCCTTCATCACTAAGCCTGTCGTCATACGTGTATCAATATGCCAGCCAACAATTCGACGAGAGTATAAATCCATGACTACCGCTAGATACATCCAGCCTTCACCCGTTTTAAGGTAAGTGATATCACCAGCCCACACTTGATTGGGGCCTTCTGGGTCAAAGTTCTGGTTAAGTAAGTTATCTGCAACCGTATCTGAATGCTTTCGTTTGGTTGTCACTTTGTAAGCAACACGTTGCTTAACAACTAGATTAAGCTTTTCCATAAGCTTTCGTGTTTTATATGTGCCAATGTTAAAGCCTTCTTTGCGTAACTTTTTTCGAAGCTCTCGATAGCCTAAACTATTCCTACTGCGCTTAAAAAAAGTTTTAGCTTTCCTATATAACTGCAGCGTTTCAGCGGTAATGAGTTTTCCAGGTCGCTTAAGCCAAGCATAATAACCTGAACGACTTACTTGCATTGCAGCACAAAGCGGTAGCACGGGATAAGCCGGACTGTGAGCATTAATGAATTTATACTTTACTTCATTTCTCTCGCAAAGAAGGCGCTGGCCTTTTTTAAAATTTCTTTCTCCATTTTAAGATTTTTAACTTCTTTTCGTAGCCGCTTTAACTCGGCTCGTTCATCTTCACTTAACACCTTATCAGCTTGCTGCTCTTCGAACTTGGCTTTCCAGTTATAAATCAACTTTGTGGTTATACCTAAAGAAGCCGCGGCCTCTGTAACGGTGTAACCTTGCTCGGTAACTAAAGCGACTGCTTCTTGCTTGAACTCTGTTGAATACGTTTTATTTTTTCGTTTTGTCATTTTACACCTCAATATTGGAACATTGTCCGTTATTAAAGTGTCCAGCTCAATTAAACCAGTTCATAAAAACAGCAGTTCATTATTAGGTCAAGAATATGTAGATCATAATATCAATGATTGGTGGTCCAGTATTGAAGGTTCTATGATGATGGGCCCCAATGACAATGTAAATATTAATAACGGAAACAGAGCATAGTGGCTCATCAATTATAAACTCGGACTATTAACATAAATGCCATGATAACATTATCATGGCATTTTGATTTGGTATTTAGATTAATAACGTCATTTAAATAATAATATATCAAACTAGTTGATATCCTTTTCATTACGTAGTTTTTCATATTCTTCAATATGTTCAGGGTAGTGGTGTGCAACATAGTTAGATAAGTTGTTATTGCCTCCAAGTTTTTTATCCGCTTTGGCTAACTTAGTTAAAACTGTTGTAGCATTACTCTGGCCTTCACCCATTCCAAAACTTAATTGCTCATATCTTGCACGAGCGAGATATTGAATTGCCGTATGCTCTCTTACACTTGCATAAGATGTAATTATTGACCTTAATACCTCATTTACCTGTTCAGGGCGCTCACCATTAGGCCACTTACTTGTAACAGGGAATGGCTCGCCTTGTTGGTATTCAGGAAAATAGTACCTGACTACTGTCTCTAGTTCTGCAATGGTTTCAATTAAGTTGATAGCACTTAATGCTGGTAAGTTTAATGAAGGTTCGTCGGTAAATATAGGATATGAACTAGCGCTATTAAATAGAGTTAGCCCTAAATCCTTCCTGTCATATTGTGATAAATAGTTAATCTCTCTAACCGATGGAAAACCTTGCTTGAGCCAGATCTCGTAAGTATTATTATCTGTAAATTCTAATGCACCAAATAATTGTTTATTGAGTGTTAAATATTTTTCTTGCTCATATGGGGTTAGCTTTTCTAATAATTGAGCAAAAGAATTCACTGTTTGCTGCGTTGATATTTCATCTGAAATGCCTGAATCAGTAGTTTTTTCAGGTAGTTGTTGAGATAAACTACTTTCAGGTTGCAAACGCTTAGTTTCAATAGTTTCTTCGATCATGTTATTAGATACTGGTTGGTCATTTGTTTTGAAATACGTTAGCCCAACAAGAATGCATGCCAATATGGCTAAAAAGGTAATTAATATTTTCATTATTTACTCCAAATACCAATGATTAAGTGCCACTTATGCCGCTTACATCACTGCAATTTTCTTTCATGTCATTTTTAAACTCTCTACATTCTTGAGTCTTACCAGCGTTTTCGTAGGGGTCTTCACCAAATATTTTGACAGCACTGCCATATGCATCTGCAAATTTTTCACAGTCGTAATTTGAACCGCATATTCCAGTTAGTGTATCATGAAAAGCCACATCACAACCTATTTGGCCAGAAGAGCCGCTATAACATAAATCGTGGGTGTTACATGCGCTTTCAAATGAATATCCATCAGAAGGTTCATTTAAGTTGCCGGAAAAGCCGCCAGTTCCTTTGGTGTATTTTGCTAACGCCCATTCTAAAGCACTTCCAGTCCCACAACCGTTTGTTGCTGAGGGGATATTCCATAATGCGCTTGAATCTCCAGTGAATGGCCAATGCATATTACCACCAAACATTGACTGACAATGATCAGGTCTTTCGCCACTCAATTCTGTACAAAATAACCCTTGTACCTCTTCTTGTTCAACATACTCTTCTGCGGCATTTTGTAACATGTTATCAATCGTACTTTGTACGTTGTCTGCAGCACTTTTACAGCCGGAACCTTCGCAAGTTACCGTCCAAGACCCTGTATGAGTTCCCCATTGTGATGCAGTTATTTGAATGATTTCAGTCGTATCTGCGTATGTTTTCGAACTTAAAGTAAATTGTAATATTAGTAAGAAAAGCGTTGAAAAGGTGAATATTTTACACAGAATATGTGTGTTTGTGTGTTTGTGTGTTTGTGCATTATTTATCCTTAAATAATTTTATTTTGTAGATATAAGTTAGAACAGAGTTCTTCTAATAAAGATGACATTACACGAGTTAAATATAATGACAATTTTTAAATTATCACAGAAAAATCAATAAGGACATACGTTCCTGATAAAAAGTAAAAATAATTTGTAAATATGTTAAATGAAATCTCAACTTTAACTAATTTTAGAACTTAACAGTCTTGCTGAAGGGAAAGTCCTAAACGAATTGGTATCAGCTTGTTTTATTTCCGTATTTGTTAGAGGTTTTGTGTTAGAGGTTTTGTTGTTCTAGCCATTTTAGTAATACCAGTTTCATTACTTAAGTGATCTATTTTATACGCAGTGAAAACAGTCAAATACAAGGCATTTATTTTCATAACTAGTTGTTCTAATTATAAAGTAAATAACGCAGTAGTTGATTGTTTTAACCAGTAGAAATGTTCACATAATTAGTGAGATTGGTATAACACCAAAGTTAGTAACATTAGGTCCGTGTTACTTAAAACTTAAGATTTCGCAAGATTGTATCAGAACTGTACAGGTAGGTATTATATATATTTGTTAGGTTTAAAGGGGGTTCGAGATAATTACCCTCCCTGACTTGAACAGGGGACCCGCCGATTATGAGGCCCCATTGGCGAGACTGTCACCCCAACTATTTTTCAGCCTTTAAGTTGGTCAAGACCACTACCTTACCGATATTCTTATCGCCTTCTATTTGAATAGTAACATCTATATGAATTACCAATATTCCGTACTAAACTTATATGTGGTAGTATAAAGTAGGAACATATCCTTACGAGGTGTCTATTATGGCTATGGTAAAGAAAAGTATCACTGTAACTGCTCAGCAAGAGTTGTGGTTACAATCGCAACTTGCTACAGGAAACTATGCAAGCGATAGTGAGTTGTTACGTGATTTGATTAGAAAAGAACAAGCACGTTCTAATGAAATTGATGTTATTAGAAAAGAACTTATTAAGGCCGAACAAAGTGGCTTTAGTTCTCGTTCAGCAGAAGATATTGTTAATGCAGTAATTGCACAAAAGCAAGCTAATGGCGAACTATAAATTAAGTAGTGCTGCTGATAAGGATTTCGAACAGCTTTTCGAATATGGTATTGATAACTTTGGTTTGTCAAAAGCCAAATCATATGTTGATGGCTTAATCATTAAATTTCAGGCCATTGCTGAAAATCCACTTTATTATCAAGCCGTGGACTATATACGTTCAGGATATCGGCGCAGTGTTTATGGCAAACATGCTATTTATTACATAATTTCGAACGACTGTGTCGATATTATGCGAATATTAAGAGCTGAAAACCTAGCAACAGCTTTTGAGTAATCAATTTGTCTAGCCCACTACCTGAAAGGTTATCGCAAATAGATAGTAGACTTCAGCAGCTTGTTAAAGAGAAAGAATTACTGATAAATGAGCGAAATACTATCTTAGCAGAGCAAGAAAGTGAGCTTGCTAAACACTTCAACCAACATGTATCGCCAGAAGCCAAAATCGATTTATTCATTTCCTATTTTAAAGGTAGAAGTGATGTCTACCCATTTAGATGGGAGTCTAAAAATAGAAGAAGCGGTTATTCTCCAGCCTGTTGGAATGAATGGAAGCCTAAGATTTGTAATAAACCTCGCGTAAGTTGCACTGAATGTTCAAATCAAAACTTTAAGCAATATGATCAACAGTCTATATTCGATCATCTTAAAGGGAATCAAACAATTGGTATTTATCCACTTCTAGAAGATAATTCAACTCACATATTAGCAGCTGATTTTGACAAAGAAGATTGGGCTGAATCAATCCGAGCTTTCTCTGAAGCATGCGAGTGTTATCAAATACAACACATCATTGAAAGACCTCGAAGCGGTAATGGTGGTCATGTATGGATTTTCTTTGCTCAACCTGTTGAAGCATCAAAAGCAAGAAAACTAGGTAATGCCTTATTAACCAATGCAATGGAAATGTATCCTGCTTTGTCGTTCACCTGTTTTGATCGTTTATTTCCAAACCAAGATGTAATGCCAAAAGGTGGTTTTGGTAACTTGATCGCTTTACCATTGCAACTAATACCAAGAAAGCAAGGGAATAGTATTTTCATTGATAGCTCTGGAACAGCGTATAAAGATCAATGGGCAAAGCTTGCTTCAATAAAAAAAATTGATAGTAAACAACTTAATGACTTACTTGATAAAGTATCATTGTTTGATGACAAAACAAGCGACGAATTAACAGACACGCCATGGAAGAAACTGTCTCACATTGATAGTGACTCAATTACCAATTGCCCCGAAGAAATAACACTTGTCATTGCTGACCAACTTTATATTCCAATTGACAAGCTGCCCGGAAAATTAACATCAAGGTTGAAACATTTAGCTGTATTTTCTAACCCCGAATTTTTCAAACGACACGCATTAAGAATATCAACGATTGGTATTCCTAGATATATCTGTGCGGCTCATATTGAAGGAAAGTATTTAACCCTTCCTCGTGGTAGTTTGCAAAATGTGGAATCTAAATTATCAGAACAAAATATCTCGGTAACTCAAGATGATAAACGTTTTGTTGGAGACAAACTGCTCAAGATCAAATTTACAGGTAAGTTAAAGAGCCAGCAAAAGAAAGCGGTTAATGCGTTATTAAACTCGACTGTTGGTATACTTGAAGCGTCTACAGGATTTGGAAAAACTGTAACGGCACTCGCGTTGATTGCTAAACGCAAAGTTAATACATTAATTTTGGTTCATAGTCGCCAGTTAGCAGATCAATGGCTAGAGCGTATCAAAGTGTTTATAAAAGATGTTGAAGTTGGTTCGTTATTCGGTGGTAAAGAGAAACTAACTTATCAGATTGATGTTGCTACTTATCAAAGCATGGTTAGCCGTAATGGCATAGATATCAAGCCATATATTGAAAAATACGGTCAGATCATCGTTGATGAATGCCATCATTTACTAGCATCAAATTATGAAAGTTTAATCAAATCTTGTCATGCTAAGTTTATTCACGGGTTTACCGCTACACCAAAACGACAAGATGGCTTGGAAAAGTTGATGATGTTCCAATTAGATAACATTGTATGTAAAGGCATTAAATCTACCGTAATGTTAAACCCGCAAGTTATCGTTGCTGAAACATCAACAAACTTCCCTGAAGAGTGGCAACAACCTGAATCTAAACCTCATATTTCTCAAGTCTATAAACACTTAGTAGAATGCCAAGAACGAAATCAGCGTATAGTAAATGATATAGTTGCTGCTGTTACAGATAAACGCTCAGTGATGGTTTTGACTGAAAGAAAAAAACATATTGAAATTTTATCAGAAATGCTTACAAAAACTGGCATGTCGGTTGTAGAGCTACATGGCGGTATATCTACTAAACAGCGGAAAGAACGCATTGCAATGCTTGAAACTAACAAAGGTCTAGCAAATGAGAAGCAAGTTATTTTGGCGACTGGTAAATATGTTGGTGAAGGTTTTGATATGCCTTATTTTGATACCTTGTTTATAACGTTACCTATTGCTTGGAAAGGAATCCTCGCTCAATATGTTGGACGTATTGGACGAGAGTGGAACAACAAGCAATCTGTTCAAGTTTATGATTACTTAGATAACTTCCTAACATTAAAACGCATGGTTTCAAAAAGAGAAAAAGGTTATAAAGCGTTGGGTTATGAAGTTACCTTTAGATAGTCAACATACTTAAGTAAATCGGTTGTTGGTGTTTTTAAACAAATATTGGTTGTTTCGAAATATCTTAAAATCACTAGAAATTGAGAAAGGAAAGCCTGCAATTGAAGTAGGTAGTAAAGAAAATTTATTAGCTGTTATTGATACGATCACTGATGCTGCTAAAGAGGGGATTCTTGATAATGAACTTAAAAAAGTGAAAGGTCCTGCAAAAATCAAAACCACTAATAAAATTCAAACTAAGTAATGGCAATACTACGAGAACTCAGTATTTGCTATAACTTTAAAGAAGTAGCAAGTGATATTTTAAATTAAACACTTGATAGCCCTGAAAAGGTTTATCAAGTGTTTAAATTTCTATCTTTAGAAACTAAAGAACACTTTATTGTGGTTAACTTAACTAACCAACACACCATTATAAACTATGAAACTGTTGCTATAGGCACGGTAAAGGCTGTATCACTCAGACCAGCAGAGGTTTTACGTTCAGCTATTATAATTAATTCGCCAACGATAATACTGGTGCATAACCACCCATCGCATAACCACCCATCGGGAAATCCCAAACCAAGCTGTGGTTTTCAATTTACACATAATATTAAACAAGCGGCTAAGTACTTTGATATTGAGGTATTAGATCATGTCGTGATTGGTTATCAGTGTTTTGAGCACGCTGTGAGAGACTAACAATCCCTGATAATTTCAGGATTTAATCCAATTTTATATTTACTGAATAATTACACGAATTTCGTTACTAGGAGCGAGCCCTAATCAAACGTGGCGACTTTATCACTATATATTAGGAAATTTTAGGTGGTCCAAGCTGAGCATGGTTGGGATTGGCGACTTATTTGGTAAACTGAGGAATGTGAGTGTTTAATTACCATCTAACCCACGTAATAAGCGGAAATGGTGGCCCCTCCCTGACTTGAACAGGGGACCTGCCGATTATGAGTCGGATGCTCTAACCAACTGAGCTAAGGGGCCATATTTTCTGCGTCGTGTTGATGATCTCTACAAAACGGCGTGCAGTATAAGCATTTTTTAAATTGTTGTCACTATCAGAAGTTTAAAAAGTCATTAAAATAATACTGATAGCTTAAATGTTAGGCAGTTAGTGGGGTTCATTAGCTTTATAGCTGTTATTTGTTAAAAGTTATCATCTGGAAAATAATGAATTTAGTACTGTTCTTTCCTTTAGATCAAAAAAGCTCCGTTAAGGAGCTTTTTATTTATGCTATAGAATAAGCTTACTCACCATCTAAGAAGCTTTTCAGCTGTTCAGAGCGTGATGGGTGACGTAATTTACGTAACGCTTTAGCTTCAATTTGACGAATACGTTCACGAGTAACGTCAAACTGCTTGCCTACTTCTTCTAGCGTGTGATCGGTATTCATATCAATACCAAATCGCATTCTTAGTACTTTAGCCTCACGAGCAGTAAGACCTGCTAATACTTCGTGTGTAGCATGCTTTAAGTTTTCAGCTGTTGCTGAGTCAACAGGTAATTCACCGCTGCCATCTTCAATAAAGTCACCTAAGTGTGAATCTTCATCGTCACCAATAGGTGTTTCCATTGAAATTGGCTCTTTCGCTATTTTCAATACCTTACGAATTTTATCTTCAGGCATGATCATACGTTCTGCTAATTCTTCTGGCGTTGGCTCACGACCCATTTCTTGTAACATTTGACGAGAAATGCGATTAAGTTTGTTAATCGTTTCAATCATATGTACAGGAATACGAATAGTACGTGCTTGGTCAGCAATTGAGCGTGTTATTGCTTGACGGATCCACCATGTTGCATAAGTTGAGAACTTATATCCACGACGGTATTCAAACTTATCAACAGCTTTCATCAAACCGATGTTACCTTCTTGGATCAAGTCTAAGAATTGTAAACCACGGTTGGTGTATTTTTTAGCAATTGAAATAACTAAACGTAAGTTAGCTTCCACCATTTCTTTTTTCGCACGGCGAGCTTTTGCTTCACCAATTGACATGCGACGGTTTATGTCTTTTATGCCATGTACGTTTAAGAAGGTTTCTTCTTCAAGTTGGTTGAGTTTATAAATACAACGCTCTACGTCTTGCTCAACATCGGCTAGCTTGGCTGAATAAGGTTCACCAGCAGCTTTTTGCTCTTCAAACCAGTTTTTAGACGTTTCATTACCAGGAAATATTTTAATGAACGTTGTTTTTGGCATACCTGCGCCAACAACACAATGTTTCATTATCAAACGTTCTTGAACACGTAAACGATCCATAACTGCACGCATATTTTTAACTAGGCGATCAAACAATTTAGGTACTAGTCTGAACTCTTTAAAAACTTCAGCCAATTCATCAATCGCTATTTGTGCGTTTTTATGATCACGGCCTTTGTCAGCAATTACAGCGTTAGCTTTCTCGTAAGCGGCGCGTAATAAGGTAAACTTTTCTCGTGCTAGCTCAGGATCTGGACCTGTATCAATTTCTTCTTCGTCTTCATCTTCTTTATCTTCATCTTCATCATCAAGTTCTTCTTGTGATAATTCAGATCCGATATGCGTTGCCGCTACTGGAATTTCTTCTTCTTCAGCATCGGGGTCTAAAAAGCCTACGATTATATCGCTTAATCGGCCTTCTTCTGCTTCGAAGTTGTCCCACTGCTCTAACAAGAAGTTAATTGCTGGTGGATACTCTGAAACTGAGCGTTGAACTTCTTTGATCCCTTCTTCGATACGCTTGGCAATAACTATTTCCCCTTTACGGGTTAATAGTTCTACCGTACCCATTTCACGCATATACATGCGGACAGGATCTGTAGTACGACCTATTTCACTTTCAACCGTAGCCAGTGCTTGCGCGGCTGCTTCTGCGGCATCTTCGTCGGTATTAGCTTCGCTCATCATTAACGTGTCGCTATCCGGTGCATTTTCAAACACCTGAATACCCATGTCGTTAATCATGCGAATGATATCTTCAACCTGATCAGAATCAATAATATCCTGCGGGAGATGATCATTAACCTCGGCAAACGTTAAGTAACCTTGCTCTTTACCTTTGGTTATAAGCTCTTTAAGTCTAGATTGTGGGGCTTGATCCATTGACGATTGTCCACCTTTTATGGCTATCAAATTACGAACAGTAAAGCTGAAAATTATAGCAAAATGCTTGTTTAATTACCAGCGCTTAAATTATAGCAGCTAAGTTTATAGTCAGGTAATATTAATGCATTTACGCATTTAATAGTGCTTGTAACTCTTGCTTTTCTTGCGTATTCATTTCGCCTGTTCGCGCTTTTTGTAATAATAGTTCTGTTCTTTGTTCTACAAAACTGTCTAATATTTTTTCAATGCTGTCTAAAAAGACACCTTCTGCGGCTTCTTTAACCACATGATGCTGCCAACACATGAGTTTGGCGAGCTGATTACCTTCTTCTGTCGATCTAAAGTGTTCAATTAGCTGAGCGCTATTGATATTTTGATATTCTAAACAAATACTAATTATTTGATTTAATAAAGGAATACCAGGTATATCTAAATGCTGTAGTACAGATGGCTCAGGTAATGATCTTACTATATGGGGATACTCAAGTAATAATGCAATAGCTAAACGTACTGGGGTAACTTTTTGCTGCTTTATTTTAGGCTTTGTTGCCGACTGATTCGCAAAAGATTTTGTTAATTTTGCTAGTTGTTGTTCATTGCTGTGTCCGAAGTGGTTTGCCAATTGGGTTAATATTGAATCTTTTAGTGTGCTTGCAGGCAATTTGGTTAAATAGGGCTGAAAAGACTCAATTAATGCGCCTTTGCCTTCGGCTGTTTGAAGATTTACTTGTGCTAGCAAATGGTCAAAAATAAATTGAGATAACGGTGTCGCTTCGTCAATTATTTGTTCGAATGCTTGTTGGCCTTTCTGACGAATTAAAGAGTCTGGGTCTTCACCATCGGGCAAAAAGACAAATTTAAGTGAATAACCATCTTGAATAAGCGGTAGTGCATTGTCCATTGCGCGCCATGCGGCTTCGCGACCTGCTCGGTCACCGTCATAGCAACAAATAACTTCTTTTACAGTTCTAAAAAGTGTTTGTAACTGCTCAGGTGTTGTTGCTGTACCAAGTGATGCAACAGCATAATCAACGCCATGTTGTGCAAGAGCAACAACATCCATATAGCCTTCAACTACAACTAATCGTTGTAAGTTTTTATTGGCTTGTTTTGCTTCATAAAGCCCGTAAAGTTCTTGTCCTTTATGATATATGCGAGTTTCAGGAGAGTTTAAATACTTAGGCGTGCCATCGTTGATCACACGCCCACCGAAACCAATTACGCGACCACGCTTATCACTTATAGGGAACATTATACGGCCACGAAAACGGTCGTACGGCCTATTTTTGTCGCCTTCAATTGCCATACCTAAATCGATTAGTTGTTGGTTGGTACTAGCAGTACCACCAAAATTTTTCATTACGCCGTCCCAACTATCACTAATGTAGCCAATACCAAAACGTTTACATATTTCGCCGCTTAAGCCTCTACCTTTTAGGTAGTTAATCGCCACGTCTTTATCTGTAGCCACTTTTAGCTGCTGTTGATAAAACCGGCTAATGTTCGCCATTAACTCGTAATCGTCTTGTTTTTGTAAATACGCTTGTTGTTGTTGTTTAAGCTGGGCTGGACTTTGGTTTTGTTGCTCTCGGGGTACTTCCATACTGTAATGAGAGGCTAATTCTTCTACTGCGTCAGGAAACTCTAGGCGGTCGAACTCCATTAAGAATGAAATAGCGTTACCATGCTCGCCACAGCCAAAACAGTGATAAAACTGTTTATCTTGGCTAACAGTAAAAGAGGGTGATTTTTCGGTATGAAAAGGGCAGCAAGCTTGGTAATTTTTACCTGCCTTTTTTAATGGTACACGTGAATCTATTAGCTCAACAATATCTGCGCGAGCGAGTAGGTCATCAATAAATTGTCGAGGGATCATACCGGCCATTAACTGCAAAACCTCCACAAAAGTATTATCGGGAGCATAGTTTACACCCGACTAGATCTTGAACTCAATCGCTAATTAGATCTTTGTTGAAATAATACTAATTAGTGTATTAAAAAGCCGCGTATTCAGCGAATACGCGGCTTTTTGAAATTATTTTTTAGTTACTATTGTAAGGCGGTTCTAACTTGCGCGCTTACTGCACCTAAATCAGCTTTACCTTGCATGGCTGGTTTTAAAATTGCCATTACTTTGCCGATTTCAGCCATTGATGTAGCCTCAGATTCAGTAATTGCCTTGCTAATAAGTGTGTTAATTTCTTCTTGGGAAAGAGGTTGTGGTAGAAAGTCTTCTAAAACAACTACTTCTGCTTTTTCAATTTCTGCCATGTCGTCACGACCACCTTCAGAAAACATTTTTATCGACTCTCTACGTTGTTTAACCATTTTGGTTAAAATAACAATTACATTGTCGTTAGTTGCTTCGGTGTTATGATCAATTTCGGCTTGTTTTACAGCAGATAATGCCATGCGGATAACGCCAAGACGTAATTTGTCTTTAGCTCGCATGGCATTTTTCATTTCATTTTTGAGTTGTTCAAGTAAAGTCACTTGTAGGTACTCAAATTGATAGTTCTAAACTAAGGTTGGCTTAGTACATGCGAATGCGGCGTGCATTCTCACGAGAAACTTTTTTAGCTGCGCGTTTAACTGCGGCTGCTTTCTTACGCTTACGTTCCCAAGTTGGCTTTTCATAAGACTCACGACGACGGACTTCTGAAAGGATACCTGCTTTTTCACATGAACGTTTAAAACGACGTAATGCTACGTCAAATGGTTCGTTTTCTCTAACTTTAATTACTGGCATGTTGCCTCTTACCTTAGTTTATATCTATATAAATCGGTGATCGCTTCGACTTAAATTAGTCTTACGTGCACCCGCTCTATCAAAAATTGGTGCCATATTCTAATGCTAATGACATAGAGTTGTAAAGTTTTAAATAGAAGTACACTAGTTTAATTGTGAAATGCTAGGTAAAATCACCGTAACTTATATTATATAGCCGTAGTTATTACTTAATATGCGAATTTTAGGAATTGAAACATCTTGCGATGAAACTGGTATTGCCATTTATGATGAAAATGAAGGGATTTTAGTTCATCGTTTATATAGTCAAATAGCGGTACATGCTGACTACGGCGGCGTTGTGCCAGAATTAGCATCACGAGATCATGTGCGTAAAACTATCCCATTGATTAAAGAAGTGTTGGCGGATGCTGGTTTAACAGCTAAAGATTTAGACGGCGTCGCTTATACTGCCGGGCCAGGGTTAGTAGGAGCATTACTTGTTGGTTGTTCTATTGGTCGCAGTTTAGCGTATGGTTGGAATTTACCTGCAGTTCCAGTGCATCACATGGAAGGACATCTACTTGCGCCCATGTTAGAAGAGGATGTACCTGAATTTCCTTTTGTTGCATTACTGGTTTCTGGTGGTCACACTATGCTGGTTCGTGTTGATGGCATTGGTCGTTATGAACTACTTGGCGAGTCTGTAGATGATGCTGCAGGTGAAGCATTTGATAAAACCGCTAAACTATTAGGCTTAGATTACCCTGGAGGCCCTGCCTTAGCTAAAATGGCAGAGCAAGGAACTAAAGGCCGGTTCAAATTCCCTCGACCTATGACAGATAGACCAGGGTTAGACTTTAGCTTCAGTGGCTTAAAAACATTTGCGGCAAATACTATTCGTAAAGAAGAGATGGATGAGCAAACACATGCTGATGTTGCTTATGCGTTTCAAGAAGCCGTTGTTGATACGTTGGCGATCAAGTGTAAAAGGGCACTACTTCAGTGTGAACTTAAACGCTTAGTTATAGCCGGTGGTGTAAGTGCTAATACCGAATTACGAAATAAGCTTGAGCAAATTACGGCGAAATTAGGTGGGAAAGTTTATTACCCTCGTCCTGAATTTTGTACTGATAACGGAGCAATGATCGCTTACGCGGGTATGCAGCGGTTAAAGGCAGGTGTTTTTGCCGATTTGTCTTTTAAAGCAACACCTCGTTGGCCTTTAGATACACTAGCGGCTATTTAAATTGATTTTTTGGTTGATATTTTAGGCTCTATGCCTCTAATTAGTCGCCACAAGTTAGCTCTGTGCCTTAAAATTATTAATACAGAGAGCATAATAACAGGGTAGGTATAAAGTGGTTTTAATAACCAAGTATAAACAGGCGCTAAACTCACCGTTACAATAGCGGCTAAACTTGAATAGCGTGTTATTTTTGCAACAAAATACCAAGTAAAAATAAGCAGACCTGCTAAATCTAAGCCTATTGGCAGTAACACACCGAAGGCTGTTGCAACTGCTTTGCCCCCTTTAAATTGAAAAAATATAGGGTACATATGCCCTAAACATGCAGCAAGTGCAATGAGACCAAGAGATATAGGTTCAAGTCCAAAAAAGTAGGCTCCCCAAACGGGTATAGTCCCTTTTAATACATCGAATGTTAAAACGGCTATCGCAGTACGTTTATTACTTATGCGTAAAACATTAGTTGCACCAGGGTTATTCGAACCTTGGGTGCGAGGGTCGGGTAAGTTAAGTATTCGGCAAATTAAAATGGCACTAGAAATAGAGCCTAATAAGTAGGCAAAAATAATTAGAACAACTGTTAACAGCAACATAACTAGTTTCTATCCATGAAAGTAAACGCCATTGTCTTTTTTCAATTTTCCCCGCCAGTTAAACAAAACTTTGAAGTTTCTCTATTCTATCCCTTACTTTGCTAGTTTTTCTACTCTTTGGCAGGTAAACTCGCCATTTATTTCGTTATTTTTTACTGTTTTGTTATTTTTGCGGTAAATTTTACTTTTTAGTTGTTATCTCGAGTGAGAGTTGTCATGGACAAAGTGTTTATTCAAGGATTAAGTATTCAAACAACCATTGGTTTTTATCCTTGGGAAAAAGAAATTAAACAAACCTTAGTAATCGATCTAACCATGGGGTGGAATACTGCACTTGCTGCTGAGAATGATGAGTTAGCAAAAACATTAGACTATGCTGAAATATCAGAAAAAATTGCAGAATATGCTAATAAAACTCCAGTAGATTTAATTGAAACATTAGCAGAGCGAATGGCTCATTATTTATTAACACAATATAATATCCCCTGGTTAAAGTTAAAAATAGGTAAACCAGGAGCTGTGCATAATGCAGTAACAGTTGGTGTTGAAATAGAGCGAGGCCAACAATCATAATGGCGCAAGTGTATATATCGCTCGGTTCTAATGTTAATAAAGAAGCTAATGTAGCGAATGGTTTAAATGCCCTTCACCATGCTTATGGTGAATTAATATTATCTTCTTTGTACGAATGCCAAGCTGTTGGTTTTGTCGGCGACAGTTTTTTTAATATGGTTATCGGTATTCAAACAGCTCAAAGTATTAGTGAAACATCTAAAAAATTGCGCGAGATTGAGTTTCAATTTGGCCGGCCAAATAACGCACAAAAATTAAGCTCGCGCACCTTAGATTTAGATATTTTATTGTTTGACGACATAGTATTAGCAGAGCCTGTTCAACTTCCTCGACATGAAATTCTAACCAATGCTTTTGTATTGTGCCCTTTAGCTGAAATCGCAGGCAATTTAATTCATCCTGAAAAACAACAACGTTTTAATGATTTGTGGCAAGCATTTGATAAAGATTCACAACAAATAGAAAAAGTTCCTTTTACTTGGGAACCTTTAACAGGTGAGGTTAAGCTTTGAGCACTTTAGAAATTATTATATTATCCCTTATTCAAGGGCTTACAGAATTCCTTCCTATTTCAAGTTCTGCACATTTAATTTTGCCTTCTGCTGTTCTCGGGTGGCAAGATCAAGGTTTAGCATTTGATGTGGCTGTACATGTTGGTACTTTGTTAGCGGTCGTGCTTTATTTTAGAAAAGAAGTTGGTTGCATGGCTGTTGCTTGGTTTGGCACATTAGGTGTAGGGCCTAATAAAGGGACTAATAGCTTTGATGGCAGATTAGCTTGGTGGATTTTATTAGCAACAATACCAGCTGGTCTTTTTGGACTTTTAGGTAAAGATATAATTGAAGAGCATTTACGTTCAGCGTTAGTTATTGCTGCCACCACGCTAATTTTTGGTGCATTACTTGGCTTTGCTGATTTGAAAGCAAAGCAAAATGTGAATATAGAAGCGTTAGGCTTAAAAGGTGCAATGATTATAGGTTTGGCACAAGCAATTGCTTTAATACCAGGAACATCGCGTTCGGGTATTACAATGACATTTGGATTAATGCTTGGACTCAGCCGTGAAAATGCAGCGAGGTTTTCTTTCTTATTATCTATTCCCGCTATTGCAATGGCGGGTAGTTACTTATCGGTAAAACTAATCACAAGTACTGATACTGTCGATTGGCAAGCTATGGGAATTGGCAGTGTTTTAGCTTTTATTAGTGCTTATGCCTGTATTCATTATTTTCTTATTTTAGTTAATAAACTTGGCATGATGCCATTTGTTATTTATCGTCTTTTACTTGGTGCTGGTTTGTTGTGGTTCGTACTTGGGTAATTTGTATCTTGGTATGATTACTTTACAAAAAAGAATGCGCTGTTGAGCGCATTCTTTTTGCTATAGGCACCAAGACAATATATTTCGTGTAAAATAATAATTTTTGTACCTACAAATCGTAAAGATGCTCAGGTATATGCTTTTCTCCTATTAAATTAACCACGGTGAGTTAGAAATTATGGATCTTTCGTTATCTGAAGAACAAATGATGATTCAAGATATGGCACGTAAGTTTGCAGAAAGCGAGCTTGCGCCTGTTGCAGCACAGTTAGATGAACACCAAGATCAGTCTTTGTTTTTATGTAATTTAGCTAAATTAACTGAGCTAGGCTTTATGGGGCTGAACATTAAAGCGGAATATGGCGGCGTTGAAGCAGGCACTATTGCATTTAGTTTAGCGATTACTGAAATTGCTAAAGCATGTGCATCTACCGCTGTAACCACTTCTGTGACTAATATGGTGGCTGAAGTGATACAAGCGGTTGGTAATGAAGAGCAAAAACACACATATTTACCTAAACTGTGTGGTGGCGAATATAAAGCAGGTGGTTTTTGTTTAACTGAAAATAATGCAGGCTCTGATCCCGCAGGTATGCAAACTACCGCAATAAAAGACGGTGATAACTATATTTTAAATGGTAGTAAGCTTTATATTACTAGTGCGAGCTTTGCTGACTTATTTGTAGTTTGGGCTGTTACCGACTCAAATGCACCTAAAGGCAAAGGAATCTCTTGTTTCTTAGTTGAAGCTAATACCCCTGGCATTACGGTTGCTAAAGCTGAAGAGAAAATGGGTCAAAAAGCATCGCCAACAAATGAAGTACACTTTGAAAACTGTCGTATACCATCATCAGCGCTTATGGGCTTAGAAAATAAAGGATTTTCAGTAGCTGTTGGCGAGCTTGCAGGCGGGCGCATAGGTATTGGATCTTTAGCTTTAGGTATTGGTAAAGCCGCGATGGACTTTGCACGTCAACATTTATTAGAACGTAAACAATTTGGTAAACCACTGGCTAATTTTCAAGGTTTACAGTGGATGTTAGCTGAGCGCTATACAGAATTAGAAGCCGCACGTTTGTTACTTATGCAGGCTGCTTACACTAAAGATCTAGGTCAACCGTTTGGAATGGCAGCATCAATGGCAAAGCTTTTCGCTAGTGAAAAAGCGAATAAAGCTTGTTACGACGCTTTACAATTAATGGGCGGTGCTGGTTATATTAAAGAATATCCGCTGGAACGTTATTCGCGCGATGTACGTGTCACTTCTATTTACGAAGGGACAAGCGAAATACAAAAAGTGATCATTGCAAGAGAGCTATTAAAGCAAGTTAGTTAAACAGTTAGTATTCAGTTAGTTCAACTAACTGAATACAATTTTTTCCACTGCTTTTAGCTTGGTACATGGCCTTATCAGCCCTTTTAAACCACTCTTTGGCGGTAATGTTTTTTTCAAGTTCTGCAATGCCAATACTACAGGTAATGCCATCAATGTCTTCAATAGTTATAGACGCCATTGCCTTTTGAAAACGCTCAGCTAGTTGCAGTGCTGATGTTAATGTGGTTTCAGGACAAATAACCACGAACTCTTCACCACCCCAACGCGAAATAATATCTGTCTCTCTTGCTAATTTGCACAGTATTGCTGAAATACGTTTTAAAATATCATCGCCGACTATGTGCCCGTTGTTATCATTTATAAGCTTAAAGTCGTCTATATCTATCATTAACATGCATACGTTTGTTTGATAGCGTGAGATTAATTTAATTTGTTGATCAATGATCGTGGACAGGTGAGTTCTGTTATATAAACCGGTTAACGGATCTTTCATCGCAAGGTCTGTTAATTGTTTATTTTTGTGATCAAGCTCGCTGTGCAGTTTTTCAAGTACGTTATTTTTTTCTGCAAGCATTCTGGCGTATTTAGTTGATTGAAAGTATCTGATGCTAAGTACAATTAAGATAATTATAAACACTAAACCAGCTTGCATTAAATGAGTATAGTCTGGTGACTTAATAACTTTAATCGACCTTAAATAACTTGAAATCCCTTTACGCTCTTCAGGTGTAATTTGTTTAATAGCACTATTGAATATGGGTAATAAATGTTCGTTACCTTTACTAACACCAATTCGAAAATAGTCTTCCAAATTTGTTATTCCTGCAATTCTAATATCACTGAAATTATTTTCTTCAATAATTCGATTTGCCGCATGAAAGGAGCCCACAAAGTAGTCTACTTCTTTGTTATCTATTTTTTTTAATCCAACCAGGCCTGTTTTAACTGCAACAATATTAATATTAGGGTAATTGTTTTTTAGGTAATGATGTAGACGGTAGTTTGAGACAACAGCGACAGTTTGATTTGTTAATCCAGACAAGCTCCCTATTATAGGCTTGTTAAAATGTGCATAGATTGCGTTGGGTGCTCTGAAATATTCATCACTGAATGAAAGAAACTTTTCACGTTCTGCACTAGCGTTTAATAAGGGGATTAAATCGCACTGACCTGTTTGGGTATACTTTAACGTTTGCCCCCAAGATGTGGTTGGCACTAAAATAAAGTTTATCTGCGACTTTGCCGCGATTAAATCAACAAAAACTTTAGATATACCAACATGTTTTTGGTCTACAATTGACTCGTAAGGTGCCCAGTCGGGATCTACACAATACTTTACCGTTGTTGGTTGTACGGCATAAGTAAATATTGGAATTAAACTACTCGATATTAGTAATAATACTTTCAACGTCTTTCGCACTTTTCCTCACAATATAATTTATTTTCTAGGGGCTGTTTCTTTTTTATTTTATTCTCTGCTATAAACTGAGTACTCGATAGCCCTATAACCTAAATTTGGCACACTTTTTTAAACTTATTATAAAGATAAACCAACTATAGCCTTATTAGTTCTAAAAATAAAAATTTAATTAAAGTACACAAACCCTTGCATAAGTAGTAATAGTCCCAAAATCAATATTACTTAAGCATATATTTGATCTGCTAAAGATGACAGGATCAGGTAATCGTGAAGACAAAAAAGTGGAAACAACAGTGACAGATTATCCAATAGCAATAACGTTAGAAAATTTTCAAGATGTAATACTTGAACGATCTAAAACCACGTTAGTTTTAGTTGACTTTTGGGCTGAACAAGTGCCTGAAAGTGTAGAGTTAAGGGATAAACTTACCCAAAAACTTGCACAATATTCAGATACTATTTTATTAACAACTGTTGACTGTTTAACGCAGCAGCAAATAGCGGCTCAATTTGGTTTACAATCTTTACCAACGGCGGTTTTAGTGCAAGATGGCCAACCCATAGATGGACTTTCTGGCCCGCAGACAGATGAAACTATTGACGCTTTTTTAGAAAAATATCTACCTAAGGCTGAAGATACTTTATTTAAAGAAGCAAAGGAACTGCTCGCTCAAGAGCAAATTAATGAAGCATACACTAATGCTCACAAAGCCTATCAGTTAGCGAATGATCGTGCAGATATTAAGTTAATACTCGCTGAATGTTCGATCTTGGTGGGAAAACTAGATGAAGCAGAGTCGTTAATCGCGAGTATTAAAATGATAGATCAAGACAGTGACTATCAAGCAGTACTTGCAAAGCTTGAATTAGCAATGCAAGCCGCAGACTCGCCAGAAATAAAAGCATTAGAAGAGCAGTTAGCAAAAACTCCCGATAACATAGAATTGCAGAAGCAACTGGCTACACAATACAGCCAGGTAAATCGAAATGAAGAAGCCTTGGTGATTCTTTTTTCACTTGTGCAAAAAAATGCAGATGAAGGTGAAAGTAAACATTTATTACTCGATGTACTTAAAGCATTACCAGAAGGTGATCCGCTAGCTTCAAAATATCGACGTAAATTATTTTCAATGATGTATTAGAGCTTAAACCCTAGAGCCCTAGGGTTTAAAGTTATTTTTCATCTTTTAATAAGTGTGAAAAGTTGCTAAGGAATTTTTGTACTTTTTTGGCAACAACTAACTGGCAATATTGGTTATCGGTGTTATTAGTAAAGTAATCTTGGTGATAACTTTCAGCACTATAAAAATGTGAAAAAGGTACCACAGTGGTTACAATTTTTTGTTCAAACTCACCACTCTGTTCTAGCGCTTCTATTTTGTTTATTGTTGCAGCACGCTGCTCATCAGTATGAAAAATTACGGTTGAGCGGTATTGTGTTCCTATGTCACCACCTTGGCGATTTAATGTGGTTGGGTCATGAATAGCAAAAAAGACAGTAAGTAATTTCTCAAAAGAAATAACGTGTGGGTCATAGCTTATTTGCACTACTTCTGCATGATTGGTTGTTCCTGTACAAACCTGCTCGTATGTTGGATCTTCTATATCACCATCAGCGTAACCACTAATTACTTTGTTTACACCTTTTAAACGTGCAAATATTGTTTCAACACACCAAAAACAACCTGCACCTAGTGTGATTTGTTCAGTTTTCATTTTCGATCCTTGTCAGTTGCTATTCATTGGGTGTAACAGATTGTTGTATTGTATTTTGCTTGTGTAATAGTGTCTATTAAGTTTTAACTTTCTTTTGTTTCTATGTTTTAAGTCATATTATTTTTGTTATTAAATTAATACACTGTTATTTCAAACAACAAGTAATAAGCAAGATGCCACTAAACTATATGCCGTTACATTCCTCTAAATTAACTCCTATTTTTATGGTGCTGTCGTTACGTACCATCGCTATAATAATTCAAATAATATTGCTTTTATTTGTTCACTTTGCGCTGCATTATCATTTGCCATGGTTTGAGCTGATGGTCGTTATTTTTTGTGAGATAGTTTTCACTTTTATTAGTTATTGGTACTTCAGAAAAAAACAACATGTCACTAAGCAGGCGCTTTCATGGCAAGTTATTGCAGATATTGTTTTTCTTTCTGCGTTATTAAGCTTTAGTGGCGGAGCGACTAATGCCTTTGTCTCTTTACTACTAATACCTATTGCCATATCAGCTGTAACACTATCTGCTCCTCGTTTGTTTTTTGTTGCCTTTTTGGCGATTGCTAGTTACTCGGTACAGTTATGGTTAATGCCAATGAGCGTTATGCATGGCAACATGGAAGGGCATTTTATTGCTATGTGGATAAACTTTTTGTTCTCTGCATTGGTAGTTGCATTGGTGGTAGGCAGAATGGCGATTAATAACCGTGTGAAAGATAAAGCCATTGCTCAATATCGAGAAGAACAGCTTAAGCAAGAAAAAATCATTTCTTTAGGGGTGGCATCTGCGCAAGTAACACATCAGCTGGCAACACCAATATCAACAGCATGTATGATAGTTGACGAGTTAAAAGAGGATAATCCTTCATCAGAGTTGATCAATGACTTGCAGACAGAGCTGCAGCGCTGTACTGATAGTTTAAATACTTTCAGACAGATGGTGTTTGATATTAAGGAGCAGAATACATATTTAATTTCGGCGACAAAAATCTCTTCAGACATCAAAGATTATATTGCATTAAATCATCCTGAGTTACTTTTAACTACGTTGGAGTGTGATGAGGGTGATGATAAAAAGGTCCAGGCGAATAGTTCTTTATTACCTGCAATTATTAACATTGTAAATAATGCAATTAGAGCGACACAAGCCAATTACAGCCAGCATATAGAAATTAAAACTCATCATGATGATAGTAATTTATACTTAGAGATAAGAGATTTTGGCAAAGGCTTCAGCCAAGAAAAGCTCGCTCAGCTTGGTGTTCAGCCAATTGTTAGTGAGCAAGGGTTCGGCATGGCAGTACTTTTAAGTCATTCCAGTTTTGAAAGATTAGGAGGAGAGTTGATATTAACTAACCATGGTGAAAAAGGTGCAATTGCCACCGTTAGTTTACCTTTGGTTTTACCTTAAAGGTAATTATCATGCTGTGTAAAGTAGGAGGGAAAATGAAAAAATTATTAATAGTAGAAGATGATGTGGCATTAGCAAAAACAATGAAAAGACGCTTGGAACAACATGGTTTTGAGGTTTATAACTGCTTTAATGTAAGTGATGCCTTATTAGCGTGCCACCGACATATTCCACAATATGTTTTATTAGATATGAAGCTTGAAAATGAAAGTGGTTTAGCATTAATTAAACCGATCCGCAGCTTGTTACCTAGTGCTAAAATTGTGTTGTTGACAGGATTTGCCAGTATTGCAACAGCGGTGGATGCTATTAAACTCGGCGCTGATAATTATTTGGCTAAGCCAGTTGATACACAAACGCTTTTGTCTACTTTACTTGATGGTAGCTCTTTACCTATCGAAACTCATACTATTGACGAAACTATTTTATCGGCAGAGCAAGTGGAATGGCAGCATATTCAACAGGTGTTAAAAGTTAACAAAGGTAATATTTCAGCCACCGCTCGTCAGTTATCTATGCACCGTAGAACGCTACAGCGTAAATTACAAAAAAAGCCTGTTACACAAAAAATATAACAGGCACAAAATAACACAAAACATTATAAGGGTGGAGTTGAGCAGTTAACCTACTTAGAGCATTAATTAAACTGCTAGTGTATTATTGCATAGCTTATCCAAATTCAAATGAGAAACATTAAAACTGCGACAAAATACCGCAGGTGAAGTTACTTTACTCATAAAGCAAAAGTCGTCATCGATTATTCTCAATATACACATATTTATTCGTTTTAATTGTTGATAATACTTAACTTAATCTCTATTCAAGCACTCTGAAATTAAATTGTTAAAGGTGTTAGGTAACAGCATCTTTACAAAATCCGCAATCTTTTAACTTATAAAAGTGGCGAGTTAGCACAAAACACTGTTTTTTTGCTTCTAGTTTGAGTAGATTAAAGCGAATTTATAATAATAAAGATGGATGTAATGGCTGTTTCAAGAGGAGAGTTTAGCTCTCGTTTAGGATTTATTATGGCTGCAGCGGGTTCTGCAGTGGGTTTGGGGAATATTTGGGGCTTCCCTACGCAAACGGCAAGTAATGGCGGTGCGGCATTTGTTTTAGTGTATTTGTTTCTAGCATTTACGTTAGCGTATCCTGCTTTTATGGCTGAGTTATTGATTGGCCGCTATGGTCAAGCGAATGCGGTCACATCGTTACAAAAAATGTCACGCACCCTGTTTCATAAGCGCTTTGCTTTCTTTGTCGGTTTTTCAGGTATTGTTTGTGCCGCATTAATATTAAGCTTTTATGGCATCATTGCAGGTTGGATGATGTCTTATGCGATTGAACCTGTTTTAACAATTACAGGTATTAACAGCGGTGCTGAATGGGTGATCACTCAATCTTTACCACGTAATATTTTATTTACTGGTCTATTTATGTTTTTAACCATTTTTATCATACGTCGAGGCGTTGAAGATGGTATAGAAAAATGGTCAAAACGTTTAATGCCAATGTTAATTACGTTATTAATATTGTTAATTGCCTATGTTTTTACCTTAGAAGGTGCCGATGAAGGCTTGCTTGCTTATCTTAGCCCTGACATTTCAAGAGTATTAGAACCTGGTTTATTGATTAGCGCATTAGGACAGGCGTTCTTTTCATTATCATTAGGCACCAGTGTGATGGTTATTTATGGCTCTTATATTTCTAAAAAGGAAAATTTAGTAACTTTGGGTGCTCAAGTTACCTTAATTGATGTATCTATCGCTTTTCTAGCGGGCTTGTTAATTATACCTGCTATGTATGTTGCTCAGGCGCAAGGCGTTGCAATATTTGCTGAAGACGGTAGTTTAATATCTGGCTCAGGGTTAGTATTTACTGTCTTACCTGCACTATTTAATACGATGGGTTCAGGTGGCTTATTTGTTGGTTTCGCATTTTTCGTTCTAATGTCTATTGCTGCCCTTACTTCTTCTATATCAATGCTTGAAGGCCCTGTGTCATACATTGTAGAGCGCCATGATGTCGAGCGTAAAAAAGCAACAACGTTTGTCGGCATAATTATCTTTCTGATCAGTCTTGCGATTATAAGCAATATCGGTGTGATGTTAGATTTCGTGGCAATATTAGCTACTCAATATGGACAGCCAATTATTGCAATGCTTTGTTGTATTTTTGTTGGTTGGATTTGGCATCGCAATGAAATATTACAAGAAATTCAGCAAGGAAATGAACATGTAGGGTCAAGCTTCTTCTGGAAAATTTGGCCTTGGTATACTAAGTTTGTTTGTCCTACTGCTATTGCAATAGTGTTTATTCATTCCTTATAAGACACAAAACTCTGGACCCTAAAGCTTAGGGTCTAGTTCTTATTTTAGGCCAGTTAAGCGCCCAAGGTTTTCCCATATCCATTAATAGTTGAACGAGTGCTTGTTGAGTAAATAACTCACCGCTTTGTGGACTAGACATAAAATGGTAGCGTTGACCACAATAACTAAACCTTATAGCGTAGGCATGTAAATAGCCGCGATCTGAACGTTCGTTTGAATGGTAATAACTGTCGCCGATGATCGGAGCGCCAATACTATTGAGTGCAACTCTAATTTGATGGGTTTTACCCGTATGCGGTTTGAGAATAAATAAGCGGGTTTTAGACGCTAGAGTATAACTAAAAAATTGTGTAATCGCGGGGTTATTTTGACTACGTGTTAACTTCCACATACCACGGCGTGATTTCACCATGTCGCCTTTAATTAAACCTTGTTTTTTAACGGGCTTTTGGTCACTAAGTGCTAAATAATACTTCTCGATTGTGTGCTGCTCAAACTGTTGTTGAAACCATTGAGCACATGCCAAGGTTTTAGCAAAAATAATGAGACCTGATGTCATTTTATCTAATCTATGAACAGGATAAAGCACTTCAAGATTTAGTTGTTGCTTTACTTGATTAAACAATCCTTGACCTAGATCTGTTTCATCATGAAAATTAACACCTTCAGGTTTATCAATCACAACAAAATCAGTGTTATTATTGATCACTTCTATTGTTATTGAGCTATTATTAACTGACATTAGTTATAAGGCATTGCTAAAAGGTTATCCGCATTTTATCACAGCTTTTCGTTAAACGAATAAATGTGTTAAAACACATACCCAAAAATTATAACCACAAGTTGAACTAAAAAATTAAAAAATACGGTCTGAACAACAGTTAATCTACAATTTCATATATTTTGCGGTATACCGCCATTGAAATGTAATTTTTAACCCTTAAATCTAGGGTACTTACAAAAGCGTAACGCTAAAGGGAATATTTTGTCTCTATCATATACTGAACTACTTTCAGCTTTCGAGTTGGATGATAACATCGCTGCTTTAACTAATTCTGGTTATGGTATTGAACGTGAAGCCCTAAGAGTGTTGCCACAAGGTAAACTGTCAGATAAAGGTCATTATAAGGCGTTGGGTTCAACGTTAACCCATCCTAATATTACTACTGATTATGCGGAAACATTACTAGAATTTATTACGCCGGTGAGCCACTTGCCAGAGCGTACAATTGCACAGCTTGAAGATATTCAAAAATTTACCTTTGGCGAGATAAACGGTGAATTATTATGGCCCATGAGCATGCCGTGTTTTGTTGATTGTGAAAACAATATCGAACTTGCTTATTTCGGTGAGTCGAATATAGGCAAAATGAAAACGATTTATCGCCAAGGCTTAAAAAATCGTTATGGTAGTATGATGCAGGTAATTGCTGGTATTCATTTTAACTTTTCATTCTCACAAGATTTTTGGCTAAAATATCAATCATTTGAACAAAATGAACAACATTTACAAACCTATGTTTCAGACAAATACTTTGCATTACTTCGTAATTACAAACGTTTTTGTTGGCTTATACCTTATTTATACGGTAGCTCTCCAGCACTTTGTCCATCATTCTTAAAAAATAAGAAAACTGACTTACCTTTCAAAAAATCGTCTAAAGGCTATGTATATCTTGAACATGCAACATCGCTTCGCATGAGTGATTTGGGTTATACCAATAGTGAGCAGTCTTCATTGCATATTTGTTATAACGATCTACATGGGTATGTAAAAGGTGTTCAAGAGGCTATCAACATGTCTTCAGATAAATTTGCTGCAATCGGAGTAAAGGTTAATGGTAAATATCAGCAATTAAATGCTAATGTTTTGCAAATTGAAAACGAACTTTATGCTCCAATTCGCCCCAAACAGGTGGCTAAATCTGGTGAAAAACCTTCACAAGCGCTGTTAAATCGTGGTGTAGAATATGTTGAAGTACGTGCATTAGATGTAAATCCATTCTCTCCTACAGGAATAGACCTACAGCAAATGCTATTTTTGGAAGTGTTTTTGGCTTACTGTGCACTTCGCCCAAGCGACACATTAGATGCAGCACAGCAAGAGGTCTTAGATAAAAATATGGATGAAGTGGTTGTTCGGGGTAGAGACCCTGAATTACGCTTAAATGATGAGGGCGTTGAAAAGTCAATAACCGAATGGGGGCAAAGTTTATTTACAGAGATGGCTTCAGCAGCAGCTTTGTTAGATAAAGCTCATACTACACAGAAGTACTCAAAAGCATTAGCCGTAGAACAGGCTAAAATTATTAATCCTAACTTAACGCCTTCAGCAATATTGTTAAATTACTTAACGAAAGAAGAGGGAAGTTTAAGTAAGTTAGCACTAGATAAGGCCCAAGAGTATAAAGATTATTTACAAGCCCGTGATTATCAGTTCTACTCGCATGATTACTTTATCGAGCAAGCTCAATTGTCATTTGATAAACAGAAAGAAATTGAAGAAAGCGATAAAGTAAGCTTCGATGATTTTCTTAAAGGCTACTTTGGAAAGTGATGCTTAAATAGCTTGTTAAATTATTTATTTTTTACAGGTGTTGCTTACCTGTAATGTAAATAAAGCAATCTGTTTGAATTTTAGATAAAAAAAAGCGCGTAAGAAAACGCGCTATAAGAATAGAAAACAGTCCAAGGAAGTTAATTTGCTCTCGTTAATAAGACAAGTAAGACAAGTTTGAATTTTAAAAGTTCCAAATAAAAAAAAGCGCATTATTAAAATGCGCTATAAAAACATGAAACACTAAGGGAAATTAAGCCTCTCATAAAGTATGACTTCATACATCTCATTTAGTTCAAAAAAAAATAAATATTTTTAAACGCCCAAAAAAAAGCGCATTATTAAAATGCGCTAAAAACATGAAACACTAAGGAAATTAAATCTCTCGTAAGTTAAGAGTATGGATATTTCATTTAGTTCCACTTCTTTAATAATAATTAATCTGAATTCGGGATAAGCTAAGTACACCAAAGCTACGATTTAAACGTGATTTAATTGGTATTACATAAGTTCAACCTTGTATAAACACCAAATTAATCGCTGCAAAAATGCACAGTAAAGTTCAACACGCTCTAAGGTCTGGCTGAATATTTCTAAAAACAGGTAAAAAAAAAGCACGTAGTTACGTGCTTTAAAGCTCAAGGGAAATCATAAAATATGTCTTATAAAGTAAGACGAATGTAAACTAAATAAGTTCAAATTAATTAAAATTAATTAAAATTAATTTCAATACTGCATAATTTACTGATTTCTGGCATGATTAAGCCTTCAATGAAGTGGTTTCTGGGCTTAATAAAAACATGCTAAATAAAAAAGTGGTATTTTTAGCGAGTATTCTCGTTATAGGATTATCTAGCTGTGCGACCTCTCCGCCAAAAAACGCTGAAAATTTATGCGAAATATTTAAAGAACATAGAAGCTGGTACTTTGCCGCTAAAGATGTGCGCGATCGTTGGGGCGTACCTATTCATGTGCCAATGAGTATGATGTATCAAGAAAGCTCCTTTAAATCGAATGCTTTGCCTCCTAGAGACTACCTATTAGGCTTTATTCCATGGGGAAGGGTGAGCACTGCCTATGGTTATTCACAAGCTAAAACAATGACGTGGAATGACTATATCAAAGAAACAGGCAATTCAGGTGCAGACCGAGATGACTTTGAAGATGCAATAGATTTTATGGGCTGGTTTATATTTAAGACACAGCAAATTAATAAAATTTCTAAATGGGACGGTTATAACCAATACCTTAATTATCATGAAGGTTGGGGCGGGTTTAAGCGAAAAACTTATAAGAAAAAAGCTTGGTTAGTAAAAGTAGCTCGTACAGTAGACAATAGAGCACGTAAATATAGTGTTCAACTAAAGCGTTGTGAAGCCGATTTAAACAAAAGCTGGATATGGCGCTTGTTCTTTGGATAACTTTTTCAAAGCTACTTGCTTAAAGCTCATTTAGTGGCAAATTAAGTTGTTTTGTTACCTAGTCTGAAAGAATATGCAGAAATATAAAAGTATCAAAAAATATACCAAATTTTCTTATGTTTTTTATACAGCGCATTACTCATCTCAATTTTTATTTTACTTCAATTCTATCTGCATATTTCTTGCCAAAAACGCGATTTTTAGCGTAATTCAGCGCTAAGTCGCATGGCACATATAGTTTAAAAAAATGATAAAAAAAACGTGTTTTTTTGATAAATATAGTTTGCAAAATTAGAATGCTTTACCTGATTGGTCTTGACTTTGTTATCCACAGAAATTGTGGAAAATTAAATTATCGATCATAGCCTGTGGGTAACTTTGTTAATACTTTTGTAAGAAGTGTTAATTATCCACATAAGCATCATAGTTACCCCAGGTTGAAATTTTTGACTTTTTAAACTTGAATAAATAGCGAACGTAATAAGCTTTAATTATCGCGATGGCTTTTATCATAGTATTCAGGAATGACTCGAACTGTTTTGATCATGTTGTCGGTAACGTCAATTATTTCGACAGGATAACCCGCTATACGCACACTTAAATTAGCCTCAGGTATATCTTCTAAATGCTCAAGGATAAGCCCGTTTAAGGTTTTTGGTCCGCTAGTAGGAAAGTGCCAATTCATTTCTTTATTAACATCTCTTACTGTAGCACTACCATCAACAAGGTAGCTGTTATCGGGTTGTTTTGTTACCTCATCAGAGGTTGTTGGTGCCATTGTAGTGGTAAAATCACCTACAATTTCTTCTAAGATATCTTCCAATGTAACTAAACCTTGAATATCGCCATATTCATCGATAACTAGCCCTAAACGTTCTTTTGCATGCTGGAATTTAAGTAGTTGTACATTTAGCGGTGTACCTTCGGGAATAAAGTAGAGCTCTCTAACCGCCCTTAATAAGGTTGCTTTAGTAAATTGATTTTTAGATAAAAGTTTTAAAGCATCGCGCATGTGCACATAGCCGACAACGTCATCTATAGTGTCTCGATAAAGTAAAACTCGGGTATGAGTAGCTTGTGTTAATTGTTTTTGAATTTTTCGCCAGTCTTCATTAATATCAATGCCAACCAATTCACTGCGAGGCACCATAATGTCTTCAACAGTAACGTTTTCAAGGTCAAGAATTCCAACTAGCATGCTTTGATCACGCTCTGGTAGCATTACGCCCGCTTCGTTAACCACCGTCCTCAACTCTTCAGAGCTTAAGCTGTGCTGTTCGCGTTGTTCATGGCTAATTCCTAATAGCATTAATAGGCCATTAGTTATCCAATTAACGGCAACAACTAGCGGATATAGTACCTTAAGTAATACGGTTAAAATTATTGAGCTTGGGTAGGCTATTTTTTCTGGGTAGAGTGCAGCTAAAGTTTTTGGTGTGATCTCAGCAAAAACAAGAATTACTAATGTTAGTATTAACCCTGCATAAAATATCCCTGCATCTCCATATAAGCGCTCAGCGATAATTCCTGCAATAATTGATGCAAAAATATTAACTAAGTTATTTCCGATAAGAATTATCCCAATAAGTTTATCAGGTTGTCTTAACAGCTTACTTACACGGCGTGCGCCTTTGTGTTTTTCTTTCTCTAAATGCCTTAATTTGTAGCGATTAAGTGACATCATGCCTGTTTCAGAACTTGAGAAATAGGCCGAAATGAATATGAGTATGCCTAAAATGACAAACAACATATTGGTTGATATGGTTTCCAAACAGGGGTTCCTAATTTTACCTAATCAATGTACTAATACACTCGATAATCTCTTTATACCCTAAAAGCTAGTATAAGAGAAACTCTTTGACAAATCGACTGCCAAAATATGCCAATGTTAACAATGTTGTGGCAATTATTGTTAAAACAAGTACTCGGTGCCCACGCCAGCCTTTTTTAAAGTGTCCCCATAAAATCCAAGCATAAAATGTGAGCGCTATTATCGATAATACGGTTTTATGTGCATTATCTTTGCGAATAAAGTTTTCAATAAAAACAATGCCTAGAATTTGGCTTGCAAATAAACAAAACGTACCTATTGCAAGAATAATAAATAATTGTCCTTCAACTTGCATCAGTGGAGGCAGGTGATTAACAGCTAGTAAGTTTTTGCTTTTTAATTTCCAATTTATATAGGCCACTTGAAATGCATATAAGGTTGCAATAACAAGAACGCAGTATGCAATAAGCGCTAATGTGATGTGCGTAAATAAAATAGACTGCCCAGGCATAAGCGGTGTTTGGCTATGATGAGGAATGAAAATCATCGCTATTTGCCATATTCCAGCGAAACAATAAGCGACTGGTAAGAGTAAATTTACTTTATAACGTAAGGCCAATACGCTAACGGTTAAACATATAACTAAGCTTACTAAAGAGATAACATTCGGCAGCGCGAAATTAATTTGAGCTTGGCTAAAAATCAGTTGGTTGCTCGAGATCATATGCGCCAAAATCGACACACCAGCAACAGATAAAATTAAAATGAGGTTTGGGCCTTTAGTATGAAAGAGGCGAGTGACTAATAATGCAACACATATAAAGTAACCACACGCTGCAATTATCGCACTGATACTAAAAAGCTCCACTAAATTCTCCGCTATACAATAAGGTAATTATAAAATACTGCCTGATTTTATCAGAATAAAGTCACTAGGCTAGCGTTTTATTATTAATTAACCTGAATTCGGGATAAGCAAAGTTACTCAGTAAGCTATTTTTTAGCCTAGCTACGTTGAATTTGTTGCCAATAGCCCGCTATTGGATCAAAAAATTCGCCTTGATATTCACAAAACTATTAATATTGAGAAATAAAGGTTAGCTTTTTAAACAGTGAATAAAATTAAACTATTAAAAAATAATGTTTTATGTGAGAAAATCAACATTCATTAACCCGAGTTCAGGTTAATTAGCACAATGTTTAGTTTGATCTCAAAGATAATTACTTAAGCCTGGTCAGTAATTAATAGATTTTTGACATTCTGGGTTTTAGTTGTAATAGGTAAATATATACCCATATATCATACAAGGTGCTTAAATTAACTTGCCCTTGAACCAGCGGTTTGAGAAAGTAAACCAATAGGCACTCGAAAATTTACCCTTTCGCTTATTTATAGTGCGCGTATAATAGGGTGCTGTTTTATTTTTGTAATCAACCGCAGAGTTATTCATGTTTGAGAATCTTTCCGATCGTTTAACCAAAACGCTTAAAAATATCAGCGGCCGTGGCCGATTAACTGATGATAATATTAAAGAAACTTTACGTGAAGTCCGCATGGCTTTGCTTGAGGCGGACGTAGCTTTACCTGTAATTCGTGAATTTATTGCGAAGGTTAAAGAAAGTGCAGTGGGACAAGATGTTTCTAAAAGTCTTACTCCCGGTCAGGTATTCGTTAAAATAGTTCAAAAAGAACTTGAAATAGCGATGGGTGAAGTCAACGAAGCGTTAGACTTAAAAGCTACACCTCCAGCGGTAGTGTTAATGGCTGGTTTACAAGGTGCAGGTAAAACGACCTCTGTTGCCAAGCTATCTAAATACCTAAAAGAACGAGAGAAGAAAAAGGTATTGGTTGTTAGTGCCGACGTATATCGCCCAGCGGCTATCAAACAGCTCGAAACATTAGCAAAAGAGGTTGATGTTGAGTTCTTTCCAAGTGATATATCACAAAAGCCAATCGATATTGTAACTGCAGCGATAGATCATGCGAAAAAGCAATTTTTTGATGTGTTAATTGTTGATACCGCGGGTCGCCTTCATGTTGATGCTGACATGATGGGTGAAATACAGCAACTGCATGCGGCAATTAATCCTGTTGAAACCTTGTTTACTGTTGATGCCATGACAGGGCAAGATGCTGCGAACACGGCAAAAGCGTTTAATGATGCTCTGCCTTTAACCGGTATTATTTTAACAAAAACTGATGGTGATGCCAGAGGTGGTGCAGCACTGTCTATCCGACATATAACTGGTAAGCCAATTAAATTTATGGGGGTTGGGGAGAAAATAGAAGCGCTTGAACCGTTCCATCCTGACCGTATCGCTTCGCGTATTCTTGGCATGGGTGATGTATTATCACTTATTGAAGAAGTTGAGCAAAAAGTTGATCGTAAAAAAGCAGAGCAACTCGCAAAGAAAGTAAAGAGCGGTAAAGGTTTTGATTTAGAAGACTTTAGAGAGCAGCTTGTGCAAATGAAAAGCATGGGTGGCATGATGGGAATGATGGATAAGCTTCCGGGGATGGGCAATATTTCAGATAAAGTAAAAGATCAAATGGGCGATAAAGTCACCGTTCAAATGGAAGCTATTATTAACTCTATGACCCCAGGTGAACGTCAACGACCTGAAGTAATCAAAGGTTCTCGTAAGCGTAGAATTGCTGCTGGTTCGGGAACACAAATACAAGATGTAAATAAATTATTAAAACAATTTACCCAAATGCAAAAAATGATGAAAAAAATGTCTGGCAAAGGCGGTATGCAAAAAATGATGCGGTCTATGAAAGGAATGATGCCTCCTGGCGGAATGGGAGGACCAGGCGGCGGTATGTTTGGTCGTTAATTACTGTAAATATTTTTAAATTAATACCATAAGGTGCTTAACTCTTTTAAAGGTGTAAATGTCATTACTTTGAACATTACCTTAAAATAGTTGAGCGGTATATTAATGGTAGTGCAGCATGCAGTTGTGCTACCTTACCTTTACGTCGAATTTCCCTCACGTTTATTCTTGCATATTTTTTATTCATAGTACCGAGTAATACTTGCATTTCGTTTGAAAAAGCGTAGAATACGCGAGCTTTTCTGTTACCTGTGGTTTCAGAAAGTGTCTGGAAATTTTGTTTAACACTTAAATTATATAGAGGACGATATGGTTACCATTCGTTTAGCTCGTGGCGGCGCAAAGAAGCGTCCATTCTTTCAGGTTGTTGTTGCAGATAGCCGTAACTCTCGCGATGGTCGTTTCATCGAGAAAGTTGGTTTTTTCAACCCTTCAGCACAAGGTCAATCGGAAAAAATCCGTTTAGACTTAGACCGTGTCAACCATTGGGTTGGTCAAGGTGCAACTGTATCTGAACGTGTGGCCAAATTAGTTAAAGACGCTCAAGCAGCAGCTTAAATTAACTTTGGTAGGTTTTAGGAGTCATTGTGGAAGAAGTTAAAGAAATTATCCTTGGTAAAGTAGGTGCAGTCTACGGTATTAAAGGTTGGTTGAAGATACATTCATTCACCGATGAACAAGAAGCCATACTTGACTATTTTCCTTGGTCATTAAAATTAGGAAATAATACACAATTAGTAGAAATTACTGATTGGCGTAAACATAGCAACGGACTCATAGTGAAAGTGGGTGGAATTGATGACAGAGATCAAGCGCAAGCGTTGGTTGGCTCAGAAATTCTAGTCAAAGAAACTGCTTTGCCAGACTTACCGGAAGGTGAGTTTTATTGGCGAGACTTAATGGGAATGCAAGTTATAACTTCTTCAGGTTACGACCTGGGGACTGTTTCTGATTTATTAGAGACAGGCGCTAATGATGTACTGGTTGTGAAAGCAAACCGAAATGATGGCTTTGGTAAAAAAGAGCGTTTAATACCGTACCTTTTTGAGCAAGTTGTACAATCGGTAAGCATTGAAAACAAACAAATTTGTGTTGACTGGGATCCAGGTTTCTAACTTGTGAGTAACAGCGTTGAAAAAAGCAAGCTGTGGATAGGCGTTATTAGTTTATTCCCAGAAATGTTTGATGCTATTACTGAGTATGGGGTGACAGGCCGAGCAATTCGTAATGGGTTAATTGAATTTCATAAGTGGAATCCAAGAGACTTTACCCATGACCGACATCGCACTGTTGACGACCGACCTTACGGTGGTGGTCCAGGGATGTTGATGATGGTTCAACCGTTACGTGATGCCATTGTTGCAGCGAAACAAGCTGCAGTAGATAGTGGTGGAAATGCTAAGGTTATCTATTTATCACCTCAAGGACGGAAATTGGACCAAGCTGGTGTACATGAATTAGCACAGCATGACCGACTGATATTTATAGCAGGACGTTATGAAGGTATAGATGAGAGACTAATTGAGTCAGATATTGACGAAGAATGGTCTGTCGGAGATTACGTGTTAAGTGGTGGGGAATTACCTGCTATGAATGTAATTGATGCCGTAGCACGCTTTGTGCCAGGTGTATTAGGTCACAATTTATCTGCTGAGCAGGATTCATTTTCTGATGGCTTATTAGATTGTCCTCATTATACAAGGCCAGAAGTACTTGATACTTCAGCAGGGGATGTTAAATCAGTTCCTAAAGTGTTACTAAGTGGTGATCATGAACAAATTAGGCAATGGCGCCAATATCAGTCACTAGAAAGAACGTGGACTAGACGGCCAGAACTTTTAACTGACCTAGCTCTGACAGTAGAACAGGAAAAAATGCTAGCTTTAATAAAAGCGAAGCAGAGTACTGTTAATAACTGTGACACCTAGGAAGAAGGTAAATATGAGTAAAATTATTGAAATGCTCGAACAAGAGCAATTAAAAACTAATATACCAGCATTCGCTCCAGGCGATACTGTTGTAGTACAGGTTAAAGTAACAGAAGGTGAAAAATCACGTCTTCAAGCATATGAAGGTGTTGTTATTGCTGTTAAAAACCGTGGCATTAATTCAGCGTTCACTGTTCGTAAAATTTCGAATGGTGTAGGTGTTGAACGTGTATTCCAGACACATAGCCCAATTGTTGACTCAATTGAAGTGAAACGTCGCGGTGATGTTCGTCAAGCGAAATTATACTATCTTCGTGAGCGTTCAGGTAAATCTGCACGTATCAAAGAAAAATTGGCGAAAAGATAATTTATTATCCGCTCAATATTTCGTAAAGAAAGATTATAAAAAAAGCCTGAATAAGCAATTATTCAGGCTTTTTTGTTGTTGACTGTATAACTTTTCTTAAAGTATGAAAATACTTACTCGAGCTGTAGTTTTAACCGTTTCATTAATTATGTGATCTACTTTATACGCAGTGAAAACAGTCAAATACAAGACATATATTTTATAACTAGTTATTCAGGGCAATTAAGTTGCTGTATTGTCCACATAAGCTAGATCCATATAGCGATACTAATAAAATAAATAACGCAGCAGTTGATTGTTTTAGTCAGTAGAAATGATCACATAGTTAGTGAAATTTATTAATACTTAGCGAGTACTTTAACGGCATCAGTTACCGCCGCGTCGCTCACATAACCAATTGCATTTGGATCTTGGCTGACCAGCTTAATAACTTCAGCTTCATTATCTAACGCTTTTGGTGCTTGTCCTTTACCAGTGAAGATCAGTTTAGACCAATATGCTTTTATTTGACTTTCAGACTTACCCAGTACATTCTCAACAAAATCTGTTCTCGCCTGTCCACCCGATAAGTCTACTGGTACAGCTTGTGCTCCATCAGGAAAGGTTTTACTTTTTCCTAAGAATACTTTTTTTAAAGCACTTTCGTCTAAACTTGCATTATTTGATGGATGAACGATTATAGTTACAGCTGAGGCGTAAAAAGAAGTAAGCGACAGTACAACGAGCGTATGTTTTAATAATTTGTTCATTTTATTCTCCTAAAATTCGGTGTCTTTTTTAGCGCATAATTTGGGCTTATTAGGGTAATAGTCGTTAGTTTTGACAGTTGATTAATAACGTTAGACCTTAAAGCCTTTAGCAATAACTTCTAAATCGTTTGCTAGATGGGCTAAATCGCCGCTGACACTCGCTAACTCTTTTGATGCTTGATGCGTTTTAGCTGTGCTTGAGCTGATGTCATCAACATGTGTCACAATCTGTTTAGCTGAATCTGACTGTGCTTCCGTAGCGCTTGCAATATCGGCTGTCATTGAATTAATTTGAGCAACGGAACTGGTAATTTCTTTTAAAGATATCCCGGCTGCACTCACTTGTTCAACGCTGTTCTCAGCTAACTCTTTACCACTACTCATGGCATTTACAGCTTCTTTAGCCGCCGCTTGCAGTTTTTCAATTGTTGTTTGAATTTCTATCGTTGAATCTTGGGTTCTAGATGCTAGTGTTCTAACTTCATCTGCTACAACAGCAAAGCCTCGACCTTGTTCACCTGCACGTGCAGCTTCTATCGCGGCGTTTAATGCAAGTAAATTTGTTTGTTCGGCAATACCTCTGATTACATCTAAAATTACACCTACCTGATTTGCATCATTATCTAATTGGTCGATAACGTCTGAAGACTTTTCAACAGTTGCCGCAAGTTGATGAATAGTTGATACCGTTCTTTCAACCACTTCTGCTCCGTGGCTAGAGATTTTTGATGTTTCAGTAGAAGCTGATGCTGCCTGTGCGGCATTGTCAGCAACACTGTGAACACTAATATTTAAATTTTCTACAGCGTCTTTTGCATTTTGGGCACCTTGCTGTTGTGTCATGGTAATCGTGTTAGTTTGCTCAGCTGTAACACTAACTGTTGACGCCATTGTTGACAAAGGTAGGGCAATATCTACCACTTTTTTAATGGTAACTTGTAGTTTCTCAATAAAGCGGTTGAAGTAAATGACAAGTTCGCCCACTTCATCATTTGTTTTAGATTCTAATCTGATGGTTAAGTCACCTTCACCATCAGCCAGATCACGCAGAGAGTTTATTACATTGTTTAAAGAGGATGTGATACCTGCAATAATCGGAATTGCAGCACCAAAGAGTAAAGCAATAGTAATAAAACCCATTACATAGCCAGTGTTGACCAAATCCTCTGCAGATTCATTCGCATAAGAAATATCGCTCTCAAAAATTTCTACGTTTTTCTTATTGAATTGATCAACAGTAGCGGAGACCAGATCGAAAGCATCGCTCATTTCTTTTCCCATCTCAGGGAGCTTTTCATAGTTTATTGTGCCGTCTATCATTCCAAGTGATAAGGTTTTTGCTTGGCTATAATAGTTATCAAATTGGCTTTTCATTGTTTGTTTATCATTGCTAAACTCTGGAGAGATGGCGCCAATCTTATCAATGAGTTCATTAATGTGGCTCGCCAGTTTATTTGCTGTATCAATGGTATCTGCTTCTCCAGTAGTAACAGCACCGCTCAACATTTCAGAGATGCGCACAATTGAAACCGAAACCTCTTTTGAATATTGAACAACAGGAAACTGAACGTCTTTTGCTTTCGAGAGCATCTGTACGTTTTGATTCGCGGTTATAGTTGACAAAGAAAGGTAGAAAATAAAGCTTATTGACCCAATAATAGGGATTAAATAAATTTTCTTGGTTATCGATAATTTGTTTAAGAAATTCATAATTCTGATTCTAAAAAGTGTATCTAACTAAAAGATAGAACATATTTTTCAATTGTCTAAAAAATATTGTGGTTATTTCAACAGATTATTCATTGTATTTAATACCTTGATACATGAAAAGTCTATTTTAAAACATTGGTATTACAGAATAGTTTGCTAGTTTCTATAGCCCACATTATCGATAAATATTGCGAAGCTTTTTAACCTGAGTTAATGAAAGTTAGGTTATATTATTAAATGAAGCTAGGATTTAAGTGTTATTGATACCTATTTTACCTGAATTCAATAATTTAGCTAACTAAATACTAGGGCGCGTTGATCTTTGCTGTACATTTTTGCAGCGATTTATTTGGTGTTTATACAAGGCTGAACTTATGTAATGGGGTTGTTCCCCATAAATAAGTGAAAACGCCGTAGAAAAACCAAAGAGGCGCTGTCTTACGGATACGTTTAAACATGATTTACTTTTCGTTGCTTACACGGAAGTAGGTACTTAGCGTGAGCAGGACGCGGAAGCTGTCTAGCTCATTTATGTAGAATACTACACTTTATTCGCTACGCCTCAATTAAATCATGTTTAATTCGTACAAAATTTGTACTCGAAAGTTCAACACGCCCTAGAGTGTGTTGAGCATTGTGATAGAAATTATATACAAGTTAAACACTGTTAAATCACGGCACAGTCAACCAACTATAGCCTCTCTATATAAATGCACTAGTTAATCATCTTTAGCATAGTTATAGCGAGTAACACATTACATCAACTTTGCGACACAAAGTGCAATAATCGTAAACATGTACAATTTAACACACTGAACGGGTAGTTATAAAGTAAGTCGATGTGTGAATACATTTCTTTGACAGCGTTGTCATTGCTTTTTGCTAATGCAAATCTAAAACAACTTTAAGCGATCTCATACCCAATAATGCAATGCTATTCGACTTTAGTTGAGTAGGCGAATGATTTTAGTTGCTATATGATATTGGCATAACCAATTGAATGAGTTTTAGCAATCTCATGCTTTAAGCATATATTGTTTTAACCATTATAAATAATTACAGATTATAACAAGTTGAAATTGAAGGACTTCACATGAGAGAACTAAAAAGTTGTTATCCGGTGTTAGCACAATCAAAAGCTCACACTCATATTGATGCCGAAACCTATGAAACTATGTATAAGCAATCTATTGAGCAGCCAGATGCTTTTTGGGCCGAACAAGCCGATAAATTTCTTGATTGGTATCAGCCATGGGACGCAGTAAGCGAAGGTGATTTAAAAAATGCAGACATAAAATGGTTTTCCGGCGGAAAATTAAATGTTAGCTATAACTGTATTGACCGTCACTTACCGACAAAAGCAAATGATGTAGCAATAATATGGGAAGGAGATGATCCTAATGACGATAAGAAAGTCACTTATCAAGAACTACATGATAATGTTTGTCGCTTTGCTAACTTGTTAAGAGCGAGGGGTGTAAAAAAAGGTGATCGCGTTTGTATTTATATGCCAATGATCGTTGAAATTGGTTATGCAATGCTCGCTTGTGCTCGAATTGGTGCTGTTCATTCTGTTGTGTTTGGCGGTTTTTCTACTGAAGCAATTCGTTCTCGTGTGATAGATGCTGATTGCCAAGTTGTTATCACCTCAGATGAAAGCTTAAGAGGCGGGCGTGTGATTCCGCTAAAAGCGAATGTTGATGCTGCTGTAGCAGACTGCGACAATGTACACACGGTAATTGTTGTTGAGCGTACAGGCGGCGATGTGGCTTGGAATGATAAGATTGATATTAAATATCAAGAGTCGGTCGCTAATTTACCCGCTGTGTGTGAACCCGAAATAATGGACGCTGAAGACCCACTATTTATCCTGTATACATCTGGCTCTACTGGTACACCTAAAGGTGTATTACATACCTGTGGTGGTTATTTACTTTATGCCGCAATGACCCATAAATATGTATTTGATTATAAAGAGGGTGAAATCTATTGGTGTACCGCTGATGCTGGTTGGATCACAGGTCACTCTTATATCTTTTACGGTCCATTAGCTAATGGGGCAACGACACTCGTCTTTGAAGGCGTACCTACTTACCCAGATGCCGGACGTTTTTGGCAAGTCTGCGATAAGCATAAAGTTAACGTATTTTATACTGCGCCAACAGCTATTCGCGCACTTATGAGTGTAGGTGATGAATTTGTAACCAAATCTAAACTGTCATCTTTACGCCTTTTAGGCACCGTTGGTGAACCAATCAACCCAGAAGCGTGGCATTGGTATTACGAAGTGGTGGGTAAATCAAAATGCCCAATTGTTGATACGTGGTGGCAAACAGAAACTGGCGGCATTTTAATTACGTCGTTACCAGGTGCTGTGGATATGAAACCAGGTGCTGCTGGTAAACCATTTTTTGGTGTTAAGCCGGCTATATTTGATAAAGACGGCAATACACTAGAAGGTGAATGCGAAGGGTTACTCGTAATGACTGGCAGCTGGCCAGGGCAACTAAGAAGTGTATATGGTAATCATGAGCGCTTTTATGAAACTTATTTGAGCCAATACCCTGGTAATTACTTTACTGGTGATGGTGCACGTAGAGATGAAGATGGCTTTTATTGGATTACAGGACGTGTAGATGATGTGTTAAATGTGTCTGGACACCGTTTGGGAACAGCTGAAATAGAAAGCGCCTTAGTATTACATCCTGCTATTGCTGAAGCTGCAGTAGTTGGTTATCCGCATGAAATAAAAGGGCAAGGTGTTTATGCTTATGTCACCTTAATGGGGAATGCAACTGAATCAGACGCATTACTTAAAGAGCTAACAGAGTTTGTCGCTAATGAACTTGGCCGCTTTGCAAAGCCTGACTATATTCAGTATGCGCCAGGTTTACCTAAAACACGTTCAGGCAAAATAATGCGTCGTATTTTACGTAAAATTGCTGAAAATGATCTTGGTACATTAGGAGACACTTCTACCTTGGCAGATCCGACTGTTGTCGATAATTTAATCGCTAATAGGATAGTTCATCGTTAAGCTACATGCCCTAATAAAGTAAACTTTAAAAGCGTCTTTTGACGCTTTTTATTTTTATAACTTAAGCACACGCAGTCTGGGTTAAGTTGCTTTACTCAATAATGTTATTTAAGCGGTATCTGCGCTCTTTTTATCCTCAATAACAAAACATTGGTTTGTAAAAACATTTTGATAAGCGCTTTAATTCCATCTAGAGGCTGTATCAAAAGGGTTAAAGTCATAAATAATAATTTTTAATTAATTTATTGTCATAAAAATCAGGTGATTATCAACCCCGCTAACTCGAACAGAGGTTAAGTACTTTGCAAGTAGCTAAATAGCGTGTAAGATATTCATTACAAAGTAAGTAAACAAAAGTGTACAAAAGAAGAGCTTCATGTTTAAGCAAAATTATCAATATTATTTTTATTATCCTTTCTTTAGCTAAGCCCCGCTTTTAGCTTTATTCATCTATATTTAATTAAAACTCGCTGTAAAAATTGGAACACATTATGTCACAACAACACTCACAATCACCTGCTCATAAGAGTACGTTAAACGATATTCATGTTAATGCTGAAGAGGTGTTAATTACACCAAATGAGCTAAGAGAAGCATTACCTTTACCCGCTAAAGGAAGAGCTTTTGTTGAGTCAGCACGTGAAGTCATTTCTAATATTATTCATAAAAAAGATCACAGACTATTAGTGATTGCAGGTCCTTGTTCTGTGCATGACTTAGATGCGGCAAAAGAATATGCTAAAAAGCTGAAAGTACTACATGATAAATACCAAGACAGTTTATACATTGTAATGCGTGTATATTTTGAAAAGCCACGCACCACCGTTGGCTGGAAGGGACTTATCAATGATCCTCATATGGATGGAACGTTTGATGTAGAGGCAGGTTTAAAAATTGCACGAGAGTTATTGCTTTATTTAACAGAGCTCGGCTTGCCATTAGCCACTGAAGCTTTAGACCCTATTAGCCCACAATATTTAGCAGAGCTATTTAGTTGGTCTGCAATAGGAGCTCGTACAACAGAGTCACAAACACACCGTGAAATGGCTAGCGGATTATCTATGCCGATTGGCTTCAAAAATGGTACAAATGGGAGCTTAGATGTTGCAATAAATGCATTACAGTCTGCAGCGTCTTCGCATCGTTTTATGGGTATTAACCGTAAAGGACAAGTTGCGCTAATAAAAACATCTGGTAACCCTGATGGGCATGTAATACTTCGAGGAGGCTCGAAACCAAACTATGATGCCAAGAGTGTTACTTTGTGTGAAGACTCGCTTTCAAAACAAGGGTTAGTACCAGGTATTGTTGTTGATTGTTCGCATGGGAACTCTAATAAAGACTACCGCCGTCAACCGCTTGTGGCTGATAATGTTTTTGAGCAAATATGCAGTGGTAATAAATCGATCATTGGCATTATGCTTGAAAGTCATCTAAATGCAGGTAATCAAAGTGCAGATTTGCCAAGAAATGAATTAAAGTATGGTGTGTCAGTAACAGATGCTTGTATTAACTTTGCTGAAACAGAAGCCTTGATCGACAATGCAAGTAAAAAACTAGCAACGGCACTTAAGCAACGTATTATTAACTGCTAAATTAACTTATTAAAATTTAGAGCACTATATGGATACAAAGCAGGTAGCACAAAAGCTTTCAGCCTTGAGAGAGCAAATTGATGATATTGACAGCCAGTTGGTACAACTACTGGCTAAACGAAGAATAGTTACTACCAAGGTCGGTGAGCTAAAGTCCAAAGTTGGTATGCCGATATTCGCACCAGAACGTGAAACCGAACTATTAACTAAAAGAAGGGAACAAGCGAAAACTGTTGGCTTGTGCCCCGACTTAATTGAAGATGTTTTACGCCGATTAATGCGAGATTCATATGTTAGCCAAGACGCAAGTGGCTATCGGTGTGTAAATACTGATTGTAACAAAGTAGTTGTTGTAGGGGGAGCAGGTCAATTAGGGCACGTGTTTGTTGATCTTTTTCAGCGTTCTAATTACCAAGTGGCAATTTTAGAGCAAGATGATTGGCAAAATAGCGATACTATTCTAAATGAAGCGAGTTTAGTGATTGTTGCTGTGCCAATACGCTTAACCTCTCAAATTATTAACAAACTTAACAATTTGCCGAAAGAGTGTATTTTAGCTGATATCACTAGTGTTAAAGAGTCACCCTTATATGAAATGCTTAATATTCATAGCGGGCCAGTATTAGGCTTGCATCCAATGTTCGGTCCTGATGTATCAGGACTCATTAAACAAACCATTATAGTGTGTGACGGGCGCGGTGCTGATAAATATCAATGGTTGTTAGAACAATTTAGAGTATGGGGAGCCAAAACGTATTCAGTTGATGCAACAGCGCATGACCAAGCAATGTCTATGGTGCAAGTAATGCGACATTTTTCAACAATAGCCTACGGGTATCATTTAATGACAGAAGGCGCTGATATTGCGCAGCTTGTTGAAATGAGCTCACCCATTTATCGATTAGAATTAATTATGGTGGGCCGTTTATTTGCACAAGATCCAATACTTTACACTGATATTATTTTTGCAGATAAAGACAATGTCGCAATGATGAAACGTTTTGCTTATCGTTTTTTAGAGTTGCTTGAAGATGTAGAAATGTCTGACAAAGCAGCATTTGTTACTATGTTTAATCAAGTGGCTGATTGGTTTGGCGACTATGCCGAGTTATTTTTGCAAGAAAGTAAGGGCATGTTGTTAAAAGCTACCGAGCTTAAAAGAGATTAAATATTACCGCTTTTGCTAGCGTTAGATTTCTTGTAAAATCAATAAAATTTCACTTGCCTGAAATGGGTTAATTATGTTCTTAAACAATCGGATAAAAGTATTTCTTATCGCCTTGAGTTTTACTACTAATAGCTTTGCCAGTGTTGAAAAGCAAAGTGCCAATAAGCCAACAATGGCTATTGGTAATATTAACTCAGAACAATTATTATCCACTTACACAGACTTTAGCCAAGAGTTTGAAGCGTTTAGTGTATCTGAAGCTGAAATGAAACAAGTAGCCGCTTGGCCAAATACAGTAACGATAGATGTGTTTTTTGGCAGTTGGTGTCATGACAGCGTTCGTGAAGTTCCGCGATTACTTAAAGCGGTAAATAAACAAGTAAAAGTGAACTTAATCGGTTTAGACTACCTAAAATCTGAGCCGCTAGGACGAGCCTTACAAGCCGAAATTAAGTTTACACCAACATTTATTGTTTACTTAAATAATAAAGAATTAGGGCGAATTGTAGAGCGACCAACCGGTAGTTTAGTGACCGATATTGATAATTTAATTAAAACGGCAAGCTAGCCGTTTTTTATTGCTGTATTAATACTAAATATTTAACCTGAATTCGGGATAAGCTAAGTACACCAAAGCTACGATTTTTATGCGTATCTGCGTTGCCTGCATGGACGTAGGTACTTGGTTTTTGTCTGGAACTAAAAAAACCGTTAATTTGCTACTAATAGCCGGCTATTAGGTACACAAATCAGCCTTGAACCACACAAAACTTTTAGCATTGGTAGTAAAAGTGCACATAGAACTTGTGAAAAAAAATAATTTAAAGCATTGTAAAACATTACTTTTTCTTTTTTTTGCGCGCATCCATTATCCCGAGCTCAGGTTATTTAGCAAAAAATAAAGTTGATAACAAAAAACTTTACTCAATCACTTAAACAAACAATGTTTAGCGTAGTCTTTTGCTTCTGTAGCTGTCCAATCACCCTTTGGTTTCTCTTTTAATTGCTCACACCATGCTTTAGTGCCAACTTCTGGAGCGCATGCAACAATGGTGAAACAACATAAAAGTAGTAGGATAAGTTTTTTCATTTTTAACTCCATTTAATGGCTAGGTATTATTTATGTGGAATAAAGGTACTAGCAACATTGGCTATTTCGTCAACAGAGTGTTCTAAGGTTGCCATTTGCTCTGCAACAATATCTGTTTGTGACCATGTTTGTTCGATAGTTTGTTTAACAGCTAAAATATGATTGTTCATTTCATCAGAGATGACACTTTGCTCCTCTGCAGAGCTTGCTATTTGATTAGCTGCACTGTTCACTTTTTCTAATTGTTCGACCACTTGGGCTATTTTTATATTTGACGAGTCAGCAGTGGCGACACAGAGCTCTGCTTCTTCTTTATTTTTTTTCATCAAACTAACCCAGTCTTCAATAGTGGCTAACATTAGTGAGAGTCGTTCATGAATTTGCTTAGCAGAATCTTGAGTACGTGAAGATAAGCTCCTTACTTCATCAGCAACAACGGCAAACCCTCGGCCCTGTTCACCAGCGCGAGCCGCTTCTATTGCGGCATTTAAAGCAAGTAAGTTTGTTTGATCAGCAATTGATTGAATGTCTTCCATCAATTCGCCAACACTGTTGGCAGAGTCGGTTAAATTACCAGCGGAGGCTGAAGCACTTTCTACAGCAAGGGCTAAGTGTTTAATTTTACTGGTTGTATCAATTATGCCACTTTTGGCAAGCTCACACTGTTGATAGGTGTCGTCTAATTCATGTGCAACAGAAACTGTACTGTTTGCAATTTCAGACGTGGAGGCTTGCATCTGTTCCATTGCATGACCTAGTAACTCAACTTTGTCTTTTTGTTGGTGTAAATTATTACGAGTAAGCTCAATGCCTGATAATACTTTTGCTAGCACACTTTTTATTGGTGTAGCGGCATCTAAAGTGCGTTCTAAAATGGCTTTAAGTTTGGTTTTGATCATTGAGAAGTTAAAGTCGAAAACACTTGCAGTACCAGTACCAAAGTATACTTTTCGAGAGATAGAATCGTACACTTTTTGTAATTGTTGTGCCCTAATAGCCGTAGGAATTATGTCTTGCCAAAAGATTAGTATGGGGGCCATTGCGCTAAGTGCTGCAATAATGGAAGCAACGATGCCAAGTTTATAAAAAATAATACTTTGTGAAACGAGCGTCAGTAGCACTAAAAAGATAAATTTATGATTTTTGGTTAGCTCAAATGTGGTCCACGAGTTATTGTCATTCAGGCCTTGGTAAATTTTTTGTGCTTGTTTTATTCGAGGTTCAGTAGCTAATTGGCAGATGGTTTGGTAACCAATTATTTTACCCTGTTGGTACTGAGGGGTGATAAAGGCATCAAGCCACTGACTGGCACCTGTCGTGTCAGTAATTCGTAACAATCCTTGCCAAGAATAGCCTTTATTTAGCGTTTCTTGTAACTCTTTAAGTACGTAAGTTGGCATATCGTTATGAGTTAGCGAACTACTGCGCATGCTGAGTAGCTCACTCTCATTGTATTGTGTTAGCTGACAAAAATTATCATTAACATAAGTATACTGGCCAGTGGTGTCTGTTACGTAAATATATTGTACAGTTGACATGCTTTAGAACACTCTTCTTAAATTAACTAGTGCTTAAACCTTTAAGCTAAATTAGTGAATTAGGTTTAAAACTTGTATGAAATACCCACAGAAATATTAGCTTCCATAAATACACTGCTTTCAAATTTGGCATGACATTGCTCAGCTTGACAAAATAAAGTGTCGTCAGGATCAACTAATGTCGCATAGCCTCTAAGCTCGGTAACAAAAGAAAAGTTATCATTAATTTTATATTGGGTACCGATGGCAATGGTGGCTGAGCCATATAATTCTTCGTCGTAATCACTTTTGAAGTACGCCCCCCCTAAACCTATAGACAAGGTAGTAAGGTAGTTTTGCTGGCGAAACTGAGCAATACCATTAAAGTGGGTGTATAGTATATCAAGTGATTGTTTTTCTTGGTTAACATCACTAGTAAAGTCGTGATTAACAAAGTTGATTAATACTTGCCCTTGACCTGTCGGCGTATCTTGCCACGCAATACCTAAGCCTATATTTGTGCCACTTGAAAGCGATAGCGAATTATTACCGGTATTTTGTTCTAGATCAGAGCTACTCATTTGCCCTATCAATGGGGTTATTTCAAAATCAGTTGCTGATGATTTTGCACTTAGTAAGCTTAAACAAATAATAAATGCCGAAAGAAGGTGTTGCTTGGGCATGTTTTGGTATCCTTTTACTGATTTTAGCAGTCTAGATTACTATGGTTAGTGATGTTTTCAAGCTAAAAAATACTTTTATTAGGGTTTAATGATCTATCACAGTATTGTTGGAAGCATTAACATACGAACTTTAATAAGTAGGTTAACCACCATCAGTAATGCACATCACTGATGATGATTATTCTTTTACTTATCAAGTTTAATTACCAAATAACTTACCTAATTCTTTTTTAGCTTTGTCTTTAACTTTGTTTTGTAATTCTTCGTCGTTGAGCTTTTCTGTTAACTTGTCTTTTAATTTATCTTTAAGAATGTTTTTTTGCTCTTTTTTAGCTTCTTTCCAGATCATTGATAAGGCTTCTTTTACAATGTCAGAGCCAAGTTCACTTGCTGGAAGGCCTTCTGGACCACCAATATTTGTTAGATTAATATTAGGTAAGGTAACTTGATGTGCTTTATTGCCAAAAGCCGTTAAGTCAACGGTGAGGTTTGTATTTTCGAGAATAACTTTAGACACCGATATCTTAGGCTCAGCTCCTGTTGAAGCTGTTTTATCTTTTTGAGTGCTTGTGCCAATATTCTTATTAATAATATCTAACAGATCTTGAATATTCGAGTCGCCATTTTCTTTTAGTTGTACAAACGCTTGTGGTGCTTTAATAATAACAGCATCTATAACGATAGGGGTTTTAGTGAGACTTGATAGGTTTATATCAAGTGTGGTTTCCGCTAAGGTAAACGCATTAGGATAGTCGTATCCTGATGGGTTAGGGATTTTTAAACCTTTAATTGTGCCCGAACCTTCTGTTAATGCTATATCTACGGAGCTTACTTTTACTTGTTGCTCTGTAATATTTAAACCCACACTTTCAATTTGTGTTTTAACAAAGTCGTTGAGTGAGCCGTTAGCTAAAAACCATAGTGAACCGCCTAATAGGATAAGTACAACAACTAAAAATGTAGCGAGAATCTTCATATTTAAAAAACCTAAGTTAACGAGTGAATGAATAATAAGGTTATCTTAGCCTGATTTTAATGATTTTGCTTTATCAGGCATGAGAAAACCTTATATTTAAGTGTTGAAAGCACTACTAGGAACGCTTGTTGGATTAATATGCTCGATTGGGTAGCAGCCTAACACTTTGATAAAGTTAGTTTGTGGTGTAATTTCTGCGATAGCTTCTTGTAAAGCAATGCTTTTAATGTTGGCTTCAACATCAATATAAAACATTTCTTCCCAAGGTCTTCCTTGAATAGGGCGAGACTCTAACTTACACATATTTATGCCTTTATCTTTAAGTACTATTAAGCATTCCACTAACGCCCCAGGCTTTTGACCAGTTGCTAACACAATAGCTGTTTTTGCAGGTATTTGCTCAGCTACGTCAATAGCTTTTCTGGCAACTAAAATAAAACGGCTATGGTTTTCACTTTGGTTTGCTATTGATTTTTCCAAGGCGTGTAATTTGTATAGTTTTCCGCCTTCTTCACTGCCAATTACAGCAACTTCATCGCTTTGTAGTTCATAAGCTTGTGCCATTGCATCGGCAGTGCTTTCACAATATTCAATACGAATATTGTGTTGTTTATCTAAGAAATTACTACATTGGGTAAATGGTTGCCCATGCGCGTATATCGTTTTTATCTTATCTAAACGGGTATTTACTGCGGTTAACAGGCAGTGTTCAATAGGCTGTGTAATTTCGCCAACAATGGAAAGGTTGGTGTGCTGTAATACATCATAAACTTCGTTAATACTGCCAGAACTAGTGTTTTCAATTGGTAACATGCCATAGTCAACGTGGCCAGACTCAACTTGTGTCATTATTTCTGCAAAACTTTGACATCCAAATTCAATGATTTTTTCAGCTCTTCGTGAAAAATAACGATGGCTTGCAAGGTAGCTATAGGAACCTTTGTCACCTAAAAAAGCAACGCTTACTGTTGGCATTTCAATATTAGGATTAGCAAGTGTTTGTAAGTATGCTTGTTGATTTAACACAGAGTCTTCAATAATTGTCTGAAAAATACTGGTAACGTAATGTGCATCTAAACCTAATGTTTTACCTTGTTTTATAAGGCGAATAAGCAGTTCTTGTTCACGTTGTTGATCTCTTACTGGTCGAACTTGATGTGCCTTACTTTTAGCAACATTGAGGGTGAGCGAACGACGTTGTGCAAATAAACTTAATAAGTTTTGATCTAACTGGGTTATTTTTTCTCGTATTTTAGTTAAGTCTAGTTCTTCGTTCACGTTTATATTCCTACTTTATCACTTGCTACACAACATAAAAAAACCTCCAATTGGAGGTTTCGTCTTTAAAAAATTTATTCGACAAGAAACTCTCCCTTAGTAAACTAAGGAAAAAAGAAGAGAGTAAAGAGAAAAGTAAATATTCTGTCGTTCATTACCTTACTCTATCTAGGGTCTTGGTTTAGTTCAAGTGTTTATTTATCTATAATCTAAATAACTTAAGTAGAAATTAGCTATTAACTATTAACTATTAAGCCGAAGTTTACTTAAGCTTTAAATAGGTAAACATTGTATAACTATAGCCAGCGTGGTGCCAAAGCCGATAAACCACACTAGTGAACGCAAAGTTCCCCAGTTAAGTAGGTATAAAATGTGATAGCACAAGCGCGCAATAACATGAGTTATAGCAAGTTGTTCTATCAGGCTACCGGTATTATTGGTTGCTATTGCAAGTAACAGTGCTGGTGCAAACAGAATTAACGACTCAAAAGCGTTTTGATGTGCAGCTAAAGCTCTTGCGCCAAAACCTGTGAGTGTTGCTTGTTGAGCTCTAGGGTTATTGTTGTCATATCTCCCTAATTTATTTTGCGCATAAGCAACCGGCCCTTTACTGAGAATTGGCAGTAATATTGTAATAAACAAGCACCAAATTAATATTGACATAGTTTTTCCTTAGTAACTTACTAATGTTAAGTTGTATTGAGTTTTACCCGGTAAAAAAGGTGAAGCTGTCCCTTTTTGCCAGTCGCTATGTCCTTTTTTGTAAAAAGGACTCCATGGATGACTCGATTGACTTGTTGGCATTTGCATTATCCCCGAAGACTCATGTCCTGGAGATACAACCATGCGTTGTGATGCACCAAACGCACGGCCTTGTACTCTTGGCATATAACTATCGCCAGGTAATGCCACTTCTGGCATATCTAACCAATAACCAATTAAAGGTACGCCATTACTTAATGGGTGAGTAATGTTACTAACATTTTGTTGGCCCCAGGTTGCTTCATCTAACGATTGGTTTTCAGTCATTTTATTGATTACTTCTTTAAATGAATCAACAAAGAGCTGTTGCCAATTACTTGCAGGTAACGCGGTATAGTTAGTTGGTTTTTGGGTAATTAATTGCCACAAAGGCGTTTCAATTTGATGTGCTAGCACTGAGAAGTCAAAGCTTTCTGTTGTTGAAGAAAGTGTATCATTTAATTCGCTAAATAATTTATTTCTCAGTGTTATTCGAAAGTTTCGCACGATACGGTAGGCAACTGAATCGACAGAAGCTTTTAGCGTACTCTCCGATTCAATGATGTTTTTTGCTAGTGTCAGGTTGGGGAACTTTTCTAGTGTTTCATCTGTTAGTACTGTTGCCAAAATAAAGTTACGCCAGCGCTTTAAAAACAAAGCGTCATCGTCTAATGCAATAGCAAGTAAATCTTCTTCATTAAAGCGTTGTTTTTCAAAAAGTCGTTGTTTTATTTGGTGACTACGCGCACCCAGTGCATAACCACCGTTGCCAATTACTTCATACATTTTCCCGCCAACTACACGTGAATTAGCGGTCCACAAACGATCAGTGCTTGGGTTTAATACCTTAGGGTATGCCTGTGGTAACAGATATCCTTGCCAAGAGTAATCACCATTGGCCCATGAATGTGGTAAGTCACCAAAGTCAGTGGACTTTTTAGGAATAGCGCCCATAATCGTCCAGCCAATATTGCCCGCACTATCACCAACAACAAAATTTTGCTGAGGAATTCCTGACTTAGCAGCAACTTCTAATGCGTGTTCTGCTGTATGGGTATATTCTAAAGCTTGTGCGTAAAAGTTAACGGCTTGACGGTCGTGAGCTACCCAGCGATAAGCAAGTAAGTTATCAGCGTCCTTTGCACTAATAACAGGCCCCCAAATAGTTTCTTTTGAAATAAATTTAGTAGGTTCTTTGCCTTTAACAGCGATCATGTGACGTTGATAGGTAAACGCTTTATAGCCTTCTGGTGTTAAATATTTGCTTTTATCCGCATTTGTTTCAAGCGCAATAACATCGCTCCAGTCACCATAGCTATTGGTAAACCCCCAAGCAATATGCCCATTACTTCCCGTAACCATTAGCGGTGTTCCAGGTAGTGTTAGTCCAGTAATGTTAATTTGCTTATCCTTATAGGGGTAACTAAATGATGCTCTAAACCAAGTGTTAGGCACACTTAGGCCTAAATGCATATCGTTGGCAACAATAGCACTGCCTGTTTGGCTAATATTACCTGCTACTGCCCAATTGTTAGAGCCTGGCATTTGTTCTGTTTGGTAGTCGGCTAAAGTGGTTGAGTTATACGTTGAATTAGCATTGTTTGACGTTGAGGTTACATTTGGCCATGGTGACTTAGGTAATTTGTTCGGAGAAAAATCATTGCTATTATCAGTATTATCGATAGTGGCATCCCACTGGCTACCTTTGGGGGTTAAAAATGAAAACACTTCGCTACCTAATGATTGATATAAGGTAGCTAAGCTTTGTTCGCGCTTGCCTTTAGCCTCTTGCAAGTCGAGATACATACTCATAATAACTAGTACTGAATCCTCTTCCCGCCACTGCGCTGGCGTTTGTTGTAATAACAAATACTCAAAAGGAGGAGATTTAAGTGCATCTAACCCTGAATTTACGCCTTTAGCATAGGCTTTTAATAATGAGAGTTGCTCGTTGGGTAGGTGATTAATAATATCAATAGCGCGTTTTCTAAAATTATGTAAGCGATTAGACTTGTCGTAAGCTAGTGTCATATCGCCGAATAAACTTGATAATTCTCCAGCGGAGTTTTTTCTAAGTAAATCCATTTGAAAAAAACGTTCTTGTGCATGGATGAAGCCGGTCGCAGTAGCAAGATCTTCTCTATTATTAGCTGTAATTGTTGCAATGCCTTGTGCGTCTCTAGCAATATTAACGTCTGCTTTTAGCCCATAAACGTTTGTTTTACCTTCAAGTAATGGCAGGGAACCGTCTAATTGACTGTAAATCCAAGTAGTAATGATAGCAACAATAAGGCTAGTGATAAAAAGCACGGTAAGAGCTATTCGTTTAAGTGACATCATCTATCTGTTTTTGTTGTAAAATATCTTTGAAGATTAGCCTAGTTTTGCTGTTGAAACAATCAGTAAAATGTTACTAGAAGGCGGGGTGAGAGAAATAAAAGCGCCACTAAGTTTAATATTTGTTGAATTGTTGTTAAATTAAGCAGTTAATAGGTGGTTTAAAAGGCTTTTTGTGTAATAATTGAAGTCATTGTTAGATTTTAAAATAACAATATTTGAACCTTTTTATCAAAATTCAAATATTGCGATGTAGAAAAATAGCTCAATATAAGTAGATTATTTGTTTTCATTTTTAGCCTTATTTGAAATAATTTCCTTTGATATAAATATAACAATTCAGTGCATAGTTGAAGGAAAAGCTATTGTGAAAATAAATAAGTGCCAAGACCGATAGTTTAGAATGGTACTCCGCGGATTATAAAAATTATGAGTGATACAACACCTCGTTATGTTCAAATCGATAATTGGATATTTGAATTAAAAATGGTTAGGGCGTTAAAAGTAGATGAATACGGTAAACCATATTCTGCAATTGCTAATTGTAATATCAACGGCGAAAATATGTATGTTGACGGCTTACTAACAAAAGAAGACGAAGGAATAAGTAAAGAAGACTTTTTAACCTTTCTTAAGTTTTCAAAACAATTAGGATTAAAAGGTTTTTCTTATCATCGTTATCATAACGGTGAATCTTCAGTTAAAGATGCACACATTGATAAGTTAGATTCTTACGAAGACTTTGAAGCACCTGAAGAAAAAGTTGAAACTCAGCAGACAATTCGCTTAGTAAAATAATCTGCTTGCTTTTCAAATGGCAGTTAGAAGTGCTATTGCTATAGCACACTTCTTATTGCTGTTGTTTTAAGTGATTTTGCCTGTTAGTTTACTCATACCTTTGTGAATGAAATTATCAGTATATGGCAATTGTTAGCCCTTGGAAGCAAGACTTTCCTGTTTTTACTACATATCAAGAACTTTGTTATTTAGATAGCGCAGCCACTTGCTTAACACCTAAGCGAGTGGCCGATGCAATGCATTACTATCAATGTCACTTACACGCTAATAGCCATAAAGGCTTATATCAATTAAGTGCGAATGTTACGGCTCAAGTTGAAAAAGCGCGTGAGCGTATTGCAGAATTTATTGGTGCATCTGATCAAAACACTATTGTCTTTACTTCTGGCACGACAGAAAGTATCAACTTAATTGCTTATAGCTATATTGCCTCTAGATTAACCTCTGATAGCAATATTATTATTAGTGCTGCAGAGCATCACGCTAATTTATTGCCTTGGCAACGGTTATGTCAACAAACGGGGGCTTCATTAAGAGTTGCTCCGCTTGATCAATACGGTGTTATTGATATTGCTCAGTTAAAAGCTTTGGTAGATAGCCATACGGCTTTAATTTCTATTAGCCATAGTTCAAATGTTATAGGTAAGATAAACCCTGTCCAAAACATTTGTCAGTTTGGTCGACAAAGAAATATTATTACTGTTATTGATGGCGCACAAGCCGTTTGTCATGGTGGTATTAATGTGGAGGCTATTGGTTGTGACTTTTATGTTTTTTCTGGACATAAAATTTATGGGCCAACCGGATGTGGCGTTTTATATTGCCGTATAAACGTAATAGACCAAATGCAGCCTTATCAGGTTGGGGGTGGCGTTATAGATAATGTTACTTATGAGTCGAGCCGTTACTTATCAGGGCCGTTAAAGTTAGAGGCCGGGTCGCATAACGTAATTGGTATTATTGGACTAGTTGAAGCCATTAATTATTTAGACGATATTGGCTGGCCAGATATTACTCATTATTTAAAGACGTTAAGTGGTTATATGCAAAAGAGTTTATCTCAACTTAACGTGATAAAGCCTGTTGTACCCAATAGCTTTATAACCACTCACTTAGATACACAAGCAACGCCTTATCTTACGAGTTTTCAACTTGATAAAGTACATAGTCATGACGTTGCTAGTATGCTTGATAGTAAAAACATTGCAGTGCGAGCCGGACACCATTGCGCGCAACCCTTACACAAAGCATTAGGAATTAATACCAGTGTTCGTGTATCTTTAGGCTTATATAATGAACGCTCTGATATAGATCGGCTGATAGATGGTTTGGCTCAAACACACAAATTACTATTGATCGAGTAATATAATGGTTGAATCACAACAGTTAACTAACGATACCGCAATGCTATACCAACAGGCTTTGCTAAATCATCATAAATCGCCAGTAGGGTATGAACTTAAGTTTGATGTAAGTCTCAGCGCTGATGGTGTTAATGCGGCATGTGGAGATGAAATTGTTATTCAAGTTCAAGTCAATAAAGGTATTATTACTGCGCTTGGTTTTTCAGGTGATAGTTGTGCTATTTGCCGTGCGTCAGCATCAATGATGTGTCAGTACTTGATTAATTATTCGTTAGCAAAAACTCAAGTTACTATTGATAACGTTATCAATAATATAAACTCTGTAAACGATCACCACGCTAACTTTGAACCTGAATTACAGCCGCTACTTGCAGTTAGAAAATTTCCCATCAGAAAGCAATGTGCTATTTTACCTTGGAATACCTTAGCGCTGGCTATTTCAGCTAGCTGATTATCTAAATTAGACTGGAACTATCGAGTACAATAATGCAAGAAAACTGGCTGCAATTTATTCATTATTTTAATGTTAATGAACGTTATGTGCTTGCAACTATTTGTGCGACTAAGGGCTCTACTTATCGTAAAACCGGCACCATGATGCTGATTTCAGCAAATGGAAACTGTATTGGGTTGCTTAGCGGTGGTTGTTTAGAAGCAGATATCTGTTTACACGCGCAGCAGGCGCTTAATGATAACCAATCTCTTATTATTCAATACGATTTAAAAGCGGATAGTGAGTTGTTATGGGGCTTAGGCTTAGGGTGTGATGGCGCAATCGATATTTTATTACAGCCATTAACGCCAGAAAATAATCATCTAGACTTTGCTAAGGTTATATCGGCCGCTAAAACAAGACAACTAGGGGCTTATTGCCAAATAATAAATACCCTAAAACCAGCAGAAGCATACTTTACTAACACTACTGCTGGCTCAAGTGAGCTTGATGACTTTTTACATAAGCTAAACGCAAAATCTCTACATGATAGCCACATACTTGTAGTACCAATTATTCCACCAATTTCAGTTGTTATTTGCGGTGCAGGACCTGATGCAGAGCCAGTTGCTCAATTGTTATTACAAATGGGTTGGCAAGTAGAAGTATGGGATCATCGTCAGCAATATCTAGATCAGCCTTGCTTTTTGGGCTGCCAACGAAAAAAAATTCGTGCAGAGCATATTAGTGTACATGATTTTGATGGCTTTGATGGCGCAGTTGTTATGACACATAACCTTGAGTCGGATAGCGTTATAGTTGATAAAGCTTGGCAGTCATCACTTTCTTATATTGGTGTATTAGGGCCTAAAGGCCGCCGCGACAAATTAATTACACCTCTAACGTTAACAGAGTCTGAAATTGAGGGGCGATTATATGGGCCTATCGGATTAGATCTAGGCGGGAGAGGCCCGCAAGCGATAGCCTTGTCAATTGCTGCACAAATACAACTACACTTTAGCCAAAACGAAAAACGTAAACAAAACTGTTTCCCTTACATTTACCAAAGGTAATCTCATGAAACCTCTTGCTATTGTTGTTTTGGCAGCAGGATGCTCTAGTCGATTAGGGCAAAATAAACACTTAGTCAGTATTCAAGGGCAAGCGTTAATAACCAAGCAATGCCATGAATTATTACTACTTAATTTACCTATCTATTGTGTAGTCGGTTATCAGGTCGAGCAAGTAAGTGCTGCGCTAAAATCACTGCCGAAAGTTAATGTTTTAGAAAATAAATATTGGACAGAAGGGCTTGGTATTTCTATAGCTTGTGCGACCAAAGCATTACAATCTCAGTATGAAAACTTGATTTTTATACTGGGTGATCAATGGCAATTGAATGCAACTAATGTGCAAGAATTTATTGCCTCGCATAATTTTTCTGAAGACATTATTACTGTTGCTAGCAATCTACCAAGTAACTCAATAAACCAAGGGAAGATCTTACCTTCACAGGTTTCTCCACCCGTTATTTTTAATCAGCGATATTACCATCAATTGTGCTTGTTAGCGGGGGATAAGGGAGCAAAAGCTATAATATCAGCACATTTTTCCCGCATAAACGCGGTTCATTTTCCACAAGCATTTGTTGATCTTGATACTCCAGAACAATTAACTGCGCTAAGGGCACTTTATTCGCGTTAGTAAAGGTTATAGTTTGTTATTAAGGTCTACGCCCCTTGATTTTTGTTGTAGCTTTAAACTTAAAAATTAACTGAATCAAGTTTTTAAATTTCCATTTAGTTGTTAGAATAGCGCCCATTATCAATGTTTGGGTCTGTTAATTAGGATTACCATGGCATCACTTCAAGAACAATTATTAAAAGCAGGCTTAACCACTAAGCAAAAAGCGCGTCAAGCTAATGCTGATAAGCGTAAAAAAAATAAGCAAAAGCGCAGTGGAGCAAATGTGGAAGTTAGTTTGCAAGAACAAGTTAAGCAAGATCTTGAAAAAACAAGATTAGCAAAGCAAGAAAAAGACAACGCATTAAACGAAGAAAAGAAAAAACAGCTTGCGCAAAAAGAGCTACAGCAACGCATATTACAAATTTTAACGAGTCATCAATTTAAAGCGCCACAGGGCGAGTCAGTTTATAACTATAACTTTCATGGCGTTGTTAAAAAACTATATGTAGATGACGTAACCCATAAAGCTCTGGTTAATGGGCGTTTAGCGCTGTGTGGCTTAGATAATATGACTTATGTTGTTACTCGTGAGACTGCAGAAAAAATTTCGACGCTCGATAGTACTATTATTTTGGTTAAAAATGATAAAACAGAAGCAGAGCAAGTCGATGAAAGTGACCCTTACGCAGATTATCAGATCCCTGATGATTTAATGTGGTAATCAATACATTATTTTTAACAACTTTTTGCTGTATTAAACAGCGTAATTTAATTTTGGATTTCTATTTATGTTTATTATTCGCTGGATTGTAGGGCGCGTTATTTTAGTATTAAATTTTATTTTTTCACCGTCTTCACCTAAATTAAGCACAGAGCAACAAGCTGAACTTGACCAAAAACTTGCTCATTTAAGTTTATATCAGTTGCCCGCTTGCCCCTTTTGTGTAAAGGTTCGCAGAGCGATGAAACGTAACGGTTTTAATATTGAATTAAGAAATATTAACCAGCAACTTGCTTATCAAGATGAATTAATTAAGTTTGGCGGTAAACGCAAAGTGCCCTGCTTACGTATTGCCAATAAAGAGGGTACAGATACTTGGCTTTACGAGTCTTCTGATATTGTTGAATATTTAACACAATTTGCTGAAACTAAATCATAAAATTTACAGCATAGTGAATAATATTAGTCGATTGTCAGGTCTGTAATCTATACCCAAGCCAGCTCAATTCCAACTGTAACTCGTATCTTGAGGTGGTTTGGGTAAATACACCAAACTTAATAGGCTAATATTATGCGTATAAAAATCCCCAAAAGCTGGCAACTTACCGCAAACGATGTTACCGACGAATCAGTTTATCGTCAGCGTCGTACTTTATTAAAAAACATGGGGTTTTTAGGCGCAGGGGCATTAATGTCTACACCTGCCCATTCGTTAGATTGGTTCTCTAAATCAGCCAAAAAAACATTTATTACAGAGCCATTAACCTATCTGCCACAAAGCGATAAACAACAAATTCTAACCCCAGAAAGTAAAGTGATTAGTCATAATAACTTTTATGAGTTTGGTGCATCTAAAAGCGACCCAGTTAATAATGCACAGTCGTTTCAAACAAACCCATGGCAATTAACTATATCTGGGCAAGTTGAAAATAAAATAATCCTAGACTACGACGATTTAACACGCTTATTTGCCCTTGAAGAACGTATTTATCGATTACGTTGTGTTGAAGCGTGGTCGATGGTAATTCCTTGGGTTGGATTTCAATTGTCAACACTGCTCGCTAAAGCTAAGCCTTTATCATCGGCAAAATATGTTGCCTTTGAAACTCTTGAAGACCCAGAGCAAATGCCGGGTCAAGCAAGTCGAAGGCTTGGTGGTGGTATAAACTACCCTTATGTAGAGGGGTTACGTATTGATGAAGCTGAAAACCCACTGACATTAATGGCTGTAGGTTTATATGGCAAAACATTACCTCCACAAAATGGTGCACCTATTCGCCTTGTAGTGCCTTGGAAATATGGCTTTAAAAGTATTAAATCAATTGTTGGCATTACCTTATTAGATAAACAACCTCCGACTACCTGGAATCAATTAGCGGCCAATGAATATGGCTTTTATGCCAATGTAAACCCTGGGGTTGATCATCCAAGATGGAGTCAAGCTAGTGAACGCAGAATAACCACTGGAGGCCTGCTGGCGCGAAATCGTATTGATACCCAAATGTTTAATGGTTATGGTGAGCAAGTTGCTCATTTATATAAAGGTATGGATCTTCGGGCTAATTATTAATGCAAAGTCAGTTACGGCAAAAAATTATCGTTGTGAAAGCCGTTATTCATTGTATTTGTATATTGTTACTGGTGAATGAATACTGGCTTGCCCTTAATGATGGTCTTGGTGCTGACCCAGTTGAAGCAGTGTTACATTTTACCGGTATTGGTGCATTAAATTTATTAATTATTAGTTTGAGTATTACACCCGTTATACGCCTATTTAAGTTTACTTCGCTCATCAATTACCGACGGATGTTAGGGGTTTATAGCTTTGTTTATGCGCTGATGCATTTGCTGAGCTTTCTGGCTTTTGAGGTTCAATTTGATTGGCGTTTATTTATTACCGAAATTATTGAGAGGCCTTACATGACTTTGGGTATGGCTGCGATAGTTATTTTGTTGTCACTGACGTTAACGTCAACAGCTCGTGTGAAGCGTAAAATGGGTAAGTCGTGGCAGAAGTTACATAACTGGGTGTATTTAGCCATTATTTTGGCGAGTGTTCACTTTTATATGTCGGTTAAATCAGATGTGGTACAACCCATTATCTATGCGACAATTGTAGCCATTTTATTGTGGTTTCGTCGCAAAAAATTTCAAAAGTATCTTTAACCATCATTTTTAGCAATTCGTTACAACAGCTATGTTGATTATCATGTCTGCTATTTGTCCTAATTATTGGTCAACCTGTCGCAGAACACCGATTGAAAAGCCTTAATCTATTGCTCAGTGCGGTTATTCGTAATATTGTTGAATCCTAAAAATTTATAACGCTATTTCTATTTATCGCACCCATTCGATAAGCTATAAGGGAAAACTACTATGAATAAATATTTACCGTCATTATTAGTGGCGGCGGTGTCAGTTGCATTAACCGGTTGTTTGCAAACTGAAGCGCAAGATGAAAAAGTTGTCATTAATAAAAATCCTTATCCAAGTGCATACAAAGTATTACCGTCGCAAGTTACCTTAATTAAAAATGCTACCGTGTTAACGGGTACAGGCGAGCGTATTGATAATGCTGACGTATTAATGAATAACGGTAAAATTGTTCAAGTAGGCCAAAACTTATCTGATGCGAATGCCTTAGAAATTAATGCCCAAGGTAAATGGGTTACACCAGGTGTGATTGATGTTCATTCACATTTAGGCGTTTATCCTAGCCCTTCAGTTGAATCTCATTCAGATGGCAATGAAGCCACACAGCCTAATACTTCTGAAGTATGGGCAGAGCACGGTATTTGGCCACAAGATCCTGGTTTCCAAGCTGCAAGAGCAGGTGGGGTTACTACATTACAAATTTTACCTGGTTCGGCAAACTTATTTGGCGGTCGTGGCGTAACTTTGCGTAATGTGCCAAGCCATACTATGCAAGGAATGAAGTTCCCAGACGCCCCTTACGGCTTAAAAATGGCTTGCGGTGAAAACCCTAAGCGTGTTTATGGTGGCAAGAAAGTATCACCATCTACTCGTATGGGAAATATGGCTGGCTATCGTATGGCATGGGCTGAAGCAACTGAATATAAACGTGCTTGGGATAAATATGAGTCTGATTATGCTGCGGGTAAAAATCCAGAAGCACCTGCACGTGATATTGAGCTAGACACTTTAAAAAGTGTATTAGAAGGCGAAATTAAAATTCATAATCATTGCTATAAAGCTGAAGAAATGGCGATGATGATTGATTTGGGTAAAGAGTTTAATTACGACTCAGGAACATTCCACCATGCAATTGAAGGTTATAAAATTGCTGATCTTTTAGCTGAAAATGGTAATTGTGCGGCAATGTGGCCAGATTGGTGGGGCTTTAAAATGGAGGCCTTTGATATGGTTCAAGAAAATGTTGCCATTGTCGATGCTGCTAAAAACTCATGCGCTATTGTGCACTCTGACTCTGCCACTACTATTCAACGCCTGAACCAAGAAGCTGCTAAGGTAATGTATCGCGCAAATGATAATGGTTTTGAAATTAAACCAGAACATGCGATTACTTGGATCACAAGTAATGCAGCTAAGTCTTTAGGTCTTGAAGATACGGGCAGTTTAACTGCTGGTAAACGTGCCGATGTTGTTATCTGGAATAAAAGCCCATTCAGTATTTATGCACAGGCTGAGCAAGTCTTTGTTGATGGCGCCAAGGTTTATGATAGAAATGATGAAAAATATCAAGCGAAAAGCGATTTTATGCTAGGTCAGGAATAGAGGAATAACCATGAAAAATTTAACAATATTTAAATCTTCTCTTGTTGCGCTAGCGTTGGCGGCTGCTTCATCAGCTTTTGCTCAAAGTGTTGCTATTACAAATGCTACAGTTCACACCGTAACTGACCAAGGCGTATTAACTAATGCGACAGTTGTTATGGATAATGGTGTTATTACTGCCATTAACCCTGAAAGTGTTAGTGCAGATACTGTCATTGATGCCGAAGGGAAAATACTAACACCTGGTTTTATTGGAGTAATGAACCAACTAGGTTTGGTAGAAGTGTCTGCGGTATCTCGTACTAGAGATGCTGGTGATAAAAAGGCTGATATTACTTTTGATCCAAGTATTGCTTTTAACCCTAGATCAACGCTAATACCATACAGCAGAAAAGGCGGAATTACTTCTAACGTTGTAGCGCCTAGTGGTGGTGATGACATGTTTAAAGGACAAGCATTTGTTGCTGATTTATCAGGTAGCTTCGACAGTGTTATTGAAAAAAATACTGCTGTTATCATTGATTTAGGCTCACAAAGCCGAGGTTCGCGTGTACTAGCACTTCAGAAATTACGGGTTACCTTGGAAGATGCTAAAGATGACTTAGCAAAAGCGAAAAAAGCCAAAAGCAAAAAAGATGATAAAGCGAAAGAGCCTAAGCGCGACGAAAAAGTGATTAATGCATTACTTGCAGGTGAAACTCCGTTAGTTGCATACGCTGATCGTGCGACAGATTTACTTGAATTGATTAATATCAAAAAAGAATTTGGTGTAAACATTGTTGTCTCAGGAGGGGCTGATGCCGTGCTTGTTGCTAAACAGCTTGCCGAAGCAGAAGTTCCTGTTATTGTAAGCAGCATTAGTAACTTACCTAGCAGTTTTGATTCACTTCATTCGTCATTGGATAACGCTGCAAAGCTTAAAGAAGCTGGTGTTAAAGTGTTACTAACTATCAGTGGTGATACTCATAACTTGTACCAATTGCGTTTTGATACGGGTATTGCTGTTGCTAATGGTTTAGCCCAAGAAGATGCCTTAGCTGCTATTACAGCTAACATTGCTGATGTGTTTTCATTTAACGCGGGTCGTATAGCCGTGGGTAAAAAAGCAGATGTTGTTTTATGGACGGCAGATCCTTTTGAAATAAGTACTCAGGTTGATAAAATGTGGATTAACGGTGAGGAAGTAAGTACGCGTAGCCGTCAAGATGCACTGCGTGATCGCTATACCACACCTAGTAATATGCCGCGCGCATACACTAAATAGTTTATATTTCATCAGTTAACTTTAAGCCAAGGGTAACCTTGGCTTTTTTGTTTCTCTCACTGAAAGAGTTAATGAATTCTTTTAGCCTTTATTACACGCTATTACTCCATTACACTGATCATACATAATTAATATTAAGTGCTTTGTAAATGAGTTATATCACATTACTCACTAATGATTTTGGTAAAATTTCTCAATACCAGAAAGCTAATGGTATTGATATTCTTGAAATAAAACATCGCTTATGTGCGGCAAGCATAAGTTTATATGGTGGACAAGTGCTAAACTGGCAGCCTGTAGATCAATTGCCTGTTTTCTGGCTAAGTGATCGCAGTATTTATCAACCTGGAAAAGCAATAAGAGGAGGCATACCCATTTGTTGGCCATGGTTTGGTGCATATAAAGATGCGGGTAATCATGGTTTTGCCCGTCAAATACAATGGCACTTAGACGATATTAAATTAACAGAAAATGAAGTTGTATTAGTTTTTTCAACTGCAGGTGAAAACGTATCTCCATTTTGGCCACATGCATTTAAATTAGTACAGAAAATCTCATTTTCAACTGACTTTACTCAGCAGCTTACGATTGAAAATTTATCTGTTCAATCGGTAAAGTTTACCAGTGCATTACACAGTTATTTTAACGTAAGCTCTCCTAAAAATACGTCAATACAGGCGTTAAATAATGTGTTATTTGACGATAAAGTTTCTTTGTTGAATGATCAAAAAGATACGTTAACTAATTGTGTTGGCCCACTTGATCGAATTTATCATAATCAAAGTGTTCAACAGATTAAAGATATAGGTTGGCAACGAACGATAGAGGTTAAATCAACCCAGTGTGAGCAATGGGTTTTATGGAACCCTGGCCGTAAAATTGCTGAATCTATGACTGATATACATAAAGAGGGAGAAAATGAGTTTGTTTGTTTGGAGGCTGCTAATACAAAGTGGTTAACAATTGCAGGCCATGAAAGTATAACACTTGAACAAACCGTTTCTGTTAGTGCTAATAGCAATGTTACTCCACGATAAGGTGTTGATGAATTAACTGTTGGGTGAAGGCTGTTTTTAAATAAAAGCCACGAGGCAAGGTTAAAAAGGGCTCTCCTTTATGATTAAACGCTTTTGTTTTTGCACTGGCATTAGCCGCTTTGGGTCTTAACTGTAAAATATCACCATGTTTACCATTAATCTGTTCAACTTTTCCTAAAACAATCATATCTGTTAACTCTTGCCAGTCTTGAGCTAATTGCTGTTCTTGCTCTACGGAAGGTGACCAAATAAAAGGTGTTGCAACGATTCTTTCTGCTACAGGAATATGTCGTTCAGAAATAACAGGTACCCAAAGCACACGAGCTAACTTATTTTTCAGGTGACTATTTTGCCAAACAACCCCAGTTAAACCTATTAAGGGGGCAACACAAACAAAGGTGGTTTCAAGGGGTTTGCCTAGGTGGTTAATAGGTAGAGATTTTAATTCTATCCCTAACTCTGGAAAGTCTGGTTCAGGTTTAGAGCCAGCGCTAGCACCAAGCACATGCTCTAACAGTAGTCCTATCCATCCTTTTTCTTTAGTGAGGTTTTTAGGTACTTTAATACCCACCTGTGCAGCTATTTCGCCTAAGGTTAAGCCAGAAAGTGCCTGCGCCCTTTTTAAAAGTATTTGTTCGTTTTCTGGAGCACTGATAGATATCATAATTGTTTTTTGGGTCGCTGAAATTATTAAATTAATTGGATAAACCGATTGATTCACCATGGCTTATTATCCTGAGGGCAACATCATGTTGCAAGTATTGTTCGTTACCTTGTATCTATAAAGTAAAAACGCTTAAGCTTGTTGTTGTAGAATATAGGCTGTATCCAATAGATTGAAAATTAATTCTTTTTTATTACACTCATTCGGAGCAATTATTATTTGCTCAAAAGCCCCGTTTATGGAAGAATCAATTCATAACTAAAATTTACTAGGGGTTCCTGTGATAGATGCCGATGGCTATCGAGCCAATGTCGGCATAGTAATAATCAATGACAGGGGACAAGTATTTTGGGCCAGACGTAATGGTCAGCACTCATGGCAATACCCACAGGGTGGTGTAGATGATGGTGAATCAGCCGAACAAACTATGTATAGGGAGTTACATGAAGAAGTTGGCTTAAAACCTGAGCATGTGACAGTTGTTGCATCGACTAAACATTGGCTAAGATACAAATTACCAAAACGGTTAATAAGGCATGACAGTAAGCCCGTTTGTATTGGGCAGAAACAAAAATGGTTTTTGCTTAAATTAACCGCAAATGAGTCTGCGTTTGATTTAATTCACTCTGACCGTCCAGAATTTGACGATTGGCGTTGGGTTAGTTACTGGTATCCAGTACGACAGGTTGTTTCTTTTAAACGAGACGTTTATCGCAAAGTGATGAAAGAATTTGCTCCTCACACTATGCCTTATTATCGTCCAGAACGTCGTAAACGTAAAAATTGATTATTACTATGTTGTAATACTTACCCAGAAAGTAATCTAATTTCTATGGGTAAAATTATAGCTCGCTAAGTTGCGAGCTATAATTAATCCTCTTGGTATAGTGTAAGTAAAGTGGACTTTCTTTATAAGTATTAATATCTAACACCAAAGTGCTAGCAGAAAATTGCCGTATTACTCTCATTTAGTCTCATTAAATGATCATAGATTAACGTATTAATATCTTTTTACTTCGAGCAAAACTTCAAGGAAACTTATGCTAACAACCTTACGTCGAATAATTTTGGAGTTTAGCCAAGATAGTGAGCTAGAAAATGCTTTGCGCCGTATGGTAACTCGAATTAAGTTAGCAATGAATACGGATTGTTGTTCAATTTATCTTGCTGACTATCATCATCAACATTACATCTTAATGGCTTCAGACGGATTGGCTAAAGCCTCTCTTGGGCAAACAACAATTAACTTTAATGAAGGTCTTGTTGGCTTAGTAGGCCAACGAGAAGAACCTTTAAATATAGCTAATGCTAAAACACACCCTCACTTTTTTCATGTGCCTGAAGTGATGGAAGAAGCGCTAAATGCTTTTTTAGGTACGCCCATAATTCATCAACGTAAAGTGATTGGGGTACTAACTATTCAACAAAAAGCGACCAGAAACTTTAATGAAACCGAAGAAGCTTTTCTGGTTACTCTTGCTGCACAGCTTGCTACTTCATTGTCAAATGCAGAGGCTTCGGGCTTAATCTCAAAACCTAAACAAAATGGTCAATGGTTAAAACCATTAATGGGTGTCGCTGGTGCTGCTGGTGTTGCTATGGCGCCTATAATGGTAGTGCAACTCGTGGCAGACTTAAATACTATTGCCATTGAAAAATGTCAAAACATTCCTTATGAACAACAAAGACTTGAGCAGGCAATTAAAAAAACACTGTTAGACTTTCAAACAATGTCATCTCAGTTAGGAGAGATAATAACCGATAATAGTTTAGACATATTTGAAATGTACAAACAGTTGCTCGATTCGGCAAATTTAGGTGGAGAAATTAAGAAAAAAATTGACAAAAACTGGAGTGCAGAAAGTGCACTAAAGTTAGTTGTTGATAATTATATTTTACAATTTGAGAGCCTAGAAGATAGTTATTTGCGCGAGCGAGCTTCAGATATTAGAGATTTAGGGAATCGACTTTTACTCAACCTTCAGTCGCTTGATGCACAACAACAAGCTTCTCCTGAAGAGTTTATTTTACTGGCTAACGATGTTAGCGCTTCAATGGTTGCAGACTTTCAACATCAAGGGCTTAAAGCTATCGTCTCTTTTACTGGCTCAAATAACTCGCATGCCGCTATTTTAGCCAGAGCATTAGGCGTACCTGCTATTATGGGGTTAGAGCGAGTACCCGTAGGTAAATTAGATAAGCAAGTAGCCATTGTTGATGGCTACAATGGCGAGTTGTTTATAGCACCTAACGACGCCTTAATTCGAGAATATCAGCATTTAATTGTTGAAGAAGGAGAGCTGTTTGAAAAGGTTTTTAGTGTTAAAGACCTACCTAGTATTACCCCTGATGGTAAAGCTATAGAGTTACAACTTAATGCGGGTTTATCACAAGGCTTTGAACATTCTAAAGACAGTGGCGCTGTAGGAATTGGCTTATATCGAACAGAAATTCCGTTTATGGATCGCAGTTTTTTCCCATCGGAACAAGAGCAAACTCTACTTTACCAAAATGTATTAGCTGCTTTTCCTAAGCAGTCTGTAACTATGCGGACACTTGATGTTGGTGGCGATAAGTCGCTACCTTATTTTCCCATAAATGAAGATAATCCATTTTTGGGCTGGCGTGGTATTAGAATTACGTTAGATCATCCTGAAATATTTTTGGTGCAAGTGCGAGCGATGATGCGTGCTAATGTTGGTCACGGTAATTTAGAAATAATGTTACCGATGATTTCCAGTGTTTCAGAAGTTGAAGAAGCTTCTCGACTAATCAACCAAGCTTATTATGAATTGAGCTTAGAGCTTGAAGAAACAAATGACACGCCCATAGTAAAGCCTAAAGTAGGCATAATGATTGAAGTGCCAAGCAGTATTTTTCAACTTAAAGAACTCGCTGAAAAAGTCGATTTTTTCTCCGTGGGCAGCAACGATTTAACCCAATATTTGTTAGCGGTTGACCGTAATAATGCACGAGTGTCTAACTTGTATAGTTCGTATCATCCATCGGTTTTAAGAGCGTTAAATATGATTGCTGAGCAAGCGAACCAGTATCTAGTGCCATTGAGCTTATGTGGAGAATTAGCAAGTGAGCCTGCTGGTGCATTATTATTAATGGCAATGGGCTACGACAAGCTGAGTATGAACCCGCATAATATTTTGCGGATAAAATGGGTGATACGGCATGTTGAATTCAAACGAGCTAAAATTATATTATCTCATGCACTTACCTTTTCAAATGCTAAGCAAGTGCATAATTATTTAAATGAACAGTTAGAGCAACTTGGCTTGGGCGGATTTGTTCGCGCGGGTATGTAGTCATGATAGTTAGCACGTTAATATTTTGTATGTTGCTTGGATGTACTGCTGGATTCCTAGCAGGTTTACTGGGTATTGGTGGCGGATTAGTTATCGTGCCAGCATTAGTATATTTACTGCCTAGCTTAGGCATTCAGGCTGAACTTGTTATGCCTATTTCACTAGCCACTTCGTTGGCTTGTATTATGTTCACTACTATTTCAGCTGCTTGGGCACACCATAAAAACGCTAATATTCCTTGGGCTATTGCTCGTAAATTAATGGCGACAATTGCATTAGGCGCACTTATTGGTGCATACATTGCCGATGCACTTTCTAGCGCCACGTTAACAATAATTTTTGCATTTGCTGTTATTTTACTAGCAACATATATGCTGTTATCAATTCGTGTTGTTAAAGTTAAGCCTATGCCAAGTGATAAGATTATTGAGGCAATTGGCTTGTCTACAGGAACCATTGCCAGTTTAATGGGCATTTCTGGTGGTGCTATTTTGGTACCCGTATTAACTTATTTTTCAATGTCTATCCGCCATGCGATAGGTACTGCTACAATATGTGGTTTTGTCGTTGCCACATTTGGTGCAATGGGGTTTATTATCACAGGTATTGATCAAGAAAATTTACCTGAATGGAGCTTAGGCTACATTTATTTGCCTGCCTTATTAGGGGTGGTAACAACCTCATCATTATTTGCACCGTTAGGGGTTAAATTAGCAGGTAAATTACCCGTGAGAACCTTAAAAAAAATGTTTGCTGCTTTTTTGATTGTTGTAGCAATAAAAATGATATTCAAATAGCGCAATTAACGCGACAATACATTAGAAGTGACACGTAAGAGAAATCAATTATGAAACAATATTTAGCATTATGTCAGCGTATTATTGACGAAGGCACTTGGGTTGAAAATAAACGCACTGGCAAACGCTGCTTAACCGTTATCAATGCTGAATTAAATTATGATGTTGCGGCGAATGAATTTCCTATGATCACCACGCGTAAAAGTTATTGGAAAGCTGCTATTGCAGAATTGCTTGGCTACATACGTGGCTATGATAACGCGGCAGACTTTCGTGCGATAGGTTGTAACACATGGAATGCTAATGCTAACGACAATCAGGCGTGGTTAACTAACCCTCATCGTAAAGGTGAAGACGATATGGGTCGTGTTTACGGTGTTCAAGGGCGACGTTGGACTAAGCCCGATGGCGGTTTTGTTGATCAACTTAAAAAACTGGTTGATGACTTATCAAATGGCATTGATGACCGTGGTGAAATATTGTCTTTTTACAATCCAGGTGAGTTTCACATGGGCTGTTTGCGCCCATGTATGCATACACATACTTTTTCTTTATTAGGCGATACGCTTTATTTAACCAGCTATCAGCGTTCATGCGATGTACCGCTTGGGCTTAATTTTAACCAAGTTCAAGTGTTTGTTTTACTGGCATTAGTCGCACAAATTACTGGTAACAAACCTGGGCAGGCGTATCATAAAATTGTTAATGCGCATATCTATGAAGACCAATTAACATTAATGCGCGATGTACAATTAAAACGTGAACCTTTTGCTTCACCTAAGTTAATTATAAACCCTAAAATCAAGTCATTAAATGACCTAGAAACATGGGTAACTATGGACGACTTTCAGGTAGAAGGTTACGAGCATCACCCTGCTATAGCGTACCCGTTTTCGGTTTAAGTGTATTAAATTAATCTCACTAGCTATTTGACTATTTCTACTGGCTAAAACAATCAACCACTGCGTTGTTTATCTTATATTTATCCTGAACAACTAGTTATAAAAATAAACGCCTTGTATTTGACTATTTTTCCTGCGTATAAAAAAGTAGAACACTTAATTAATGAAACTGGTGTTATACCAGTTTCATTAAGGAGTGTTGAACTTTTCTGTATGTTTTTTCAGTAGCTTATTCGGTATTTATACAAGGCTGAGCTTGTGTTATTGGCGTTGTTCCCTTCAAATAAGTTGAATAATGAAAAGTTAATCAAAGGAGGTTTTTATCGTTATACTTTTATTCATTTTAGGGCACTGAAGAGACTCTTCAAGAGATTGAGTTAAGAGCTTATCCACTTGTAATTCAGACTCTACACTTTCATTATTGATAACTACCCAGCAATTACGAGACTTTATTTTTCCATAATAAAGTGCGGCATCAGCTAAGCTAATTAACTTTGACCACATACTTTGATTGGTCGTATTAATAAATGGGTACTTAACTACGCCAATCGTGCAGGTTACTTTAATGGGTTCAAAATTCGATATTTCAAAAAGCTCTTGATTGATAGAATTTAAGATTCTATCGGCCAATAAGTATATTTCACTTTCTTTATTCAACCGTGCTATATAAACAAACTCTTCCCCACCCCAACGAATAAACAAGTCGGAATCACGAATTGTTTGGTTAATTCTTCGGCTAATTTCAACTAACACTTCATCTCCAGCCTGATGACCATAGTTATCATTAACCTTTTTAAAATGATCAATATCAAAAATATAAATCCCTAAAGAAATATCTTTATCAGCTCGTCTCTCCCTTTCAATGTAAGCTAATTCGCGTTCAATATTTTGCTCTAAATATCGCCGATTACCCAAATTTGTCAGTGAATCCCTTATACTCATTCTTTGATATTGCTCTGCTAATTTCTTTTTTTGACGCCACTGAGATAGGATCAGTAAAACAAAGCAAACTAGAACCACAAAAGATGCAATAAACAATCTTTGCCGACTGGCGTGAGTATTATCTCTTTCTTTTTGTAACTCTTCTTTTTGTTTTAATACAATTGTTTTTAGCTCTGATTCTTTTTGTAGCCTTTTTAACTCGGTATTTGAAGCGGCACTTGAACCTCTGCTTTTGAGCTGCGGCTCAAGTTTAGAAACAAACAGCTGTTTAAACTTTTTTAAACCTTCAAATTGTATTTTTGGGTCCTTAATATCAGTTAGACTCTTATAAATATCAAGTTCAACTTCAATGGTTGTTTTAGGAGCTAAGTTAAAGCAACTGTTTAACGAATGTTTTTTATTCCATTGATATTAAGACAATTCTAAGTAACAAGACAAATAGCGATCTGCTACAGGATTATTTTTTTTACGCCCACCTAATTGAACCATGTAGTTTTTGGATCTATCAAACTGCTTGCTCTTTGCTGCTGCATATGCAGAAAAAACCAGCGAGCCAATTATAAACTTATTTTCTGAGGAATTTACTTTATCTAAATAAATGAGCGCTTTATTATATTGCTGTAAATGAAGAAGGTAGGAAATACCTGTGTTGTAATCTGCCAATTGAATATTTTCTTTATGCCAAGCAATATAGTTATCATCAGTTGCTGTTTTCAATGCTTTAACATTGTCTTCTCTAACTCTCTGTAATAACTGAATGCCTTTTTGAATGTATTTATCGTTCCCATGAACAATATAGTTACTGGCTGTATCTAACATTATAGTGGTGAGCAGTGGGCTATCGTCAGCTGGTGCTATAGAAAGCGCGGTTTCATAACTTGCATATGACCCGGCAATATCACCAAAATTTGACTGGCGCCACGCAATATTCATTAATACTCTTACCGCAGATAATACATCATTGTTTTGTTTTGCATCGTGTACTAACTGCAGTGATCTTGGTATGAATTCTTCATATTCAGGATAAACATATTTAATGCACACTTCGCGGAAATGAAAGTCATCCGTAAGCGGCTCAACCTCTTTGCAGGTTCGAATGCCAGTTTGTATTTGTTTATGATTAAAGTGGTTAAAAGCTTGCTCTCGCCTTAACAAATAAAGCTCCACAGGGCTAGTTTGTTTTTTTATTTGATCTTGTAACCACTGATGTCTTTGTTCGTATGTAAGCTCAGATACTGACCCAGGCAATTTGGGTAACTGTTTAACATCATTGTATGAAAAACTGGCAAATGCAGAAGTAGGTGCAAATAAAAGCATGCTTATAACTAAAATATGTCTTAGTTTATTGCTCATTAACAATATCTCAATGTTTAAGTTAAAATTAGTACTTGATTTCGCTGCTAAATTGAAAGTCAAATATCAGTATAGCAAAAATATTTGAGTTGTTTTTTTGCATAATTTGAACAACAGCTAGTTTTTAAAGCACTTACAAGTGGGGTTAATCTTAAAGTGACTATTCACTATTTAGCTACAGTTCTGGATAAGCTATATAGGTCAATGTCACGCTTTTAGGTGTACCTGTCTTGATTCTCTCAAAACGTATTACATTGATAATTAATAACATAAGAAAATACGATTAATTTACAATATGTAAATTAAAAATAGTGACTTTCGTCACTATCACCTCAATTAATTTTTAATGATCATAGTCCTCCATAAGATTAATTGGATAGACCTATGATTTACCGTTTACTGTTTATTTGTATTTGTTGTTTTAGCGCTGTATTTAAGCTACAAGCAACCGAAGCTCTAGTCAGTGCTCCTTTGTTAAAAAAATCCTTATATTATCTTGACCGTGATTTAGATAAAGCTGAAGATATTATTGTCAAGGCGCTTGAAGAAGCACCAGAAGATGCAGAGGTCAATTTCGTTTGCGGCCGAATTATGGGCAAGCAAGCAGAAAATACAATAATTTATGCATTAAGTTACGCTAAAAAGTCTCTGTCTTGTTTAAGAAAAGCAGTGAAACTTGAGCCTAGTGAAATACGTTATAAGCTTGGGTTATTGAACTTCTATTTAGGTGCTCCATCTATTGCTGGCGGTGATGTCAACCTTGCTCACGAGCAAGTGGCTGCAATATCAACGGTAGATGAGATGCAAGGCGCTAAAGCTAAAGTAAAATTTCTAATGGCTACAGAGCAAAATAAAAAATTGAAAGCTTATCTTATGAGCGCAAGAAAAAAATATCCAGATGATGCCGAATTTCATTTTCGCTCTGGCTTGCTATCTCAACAAAATAAAATGTATGAGCAAGCATATGAGGCTTTTAAAGCAGCAATACAAACGCATGAAGCTTCTTCTCATTACTTAAATGCGATGTATCAATTGGGTCGAAACGCTGTTTTGAGTAATTTATATATTGAAGAGGGCGCTGAAATGTTACAGATCTATATAAAAATACATAATATAAAAATGATATCCCTCCTGTTTCATGGGCTTATTTGAGGCTAGCGCAACTTTATAGCTTATTAAACAAACAAACTATGAAAGAAAAATATTATCATCTAGCTTACCAGAGTAGTGACCGAGAGTTACATCGAACCTTGAAAACGTTGAAAAAAGGTATAGGTCGATAATGATAAGTTATAAATTAGGCCACTCTACAAGAACTGTTTTACTGATATGGGTATTCGTTATTATTGTTGAAGTACCAATACGAATGTTAATCCAACCAGATCCTTGGTTGCTTCACCCTACGCATTGGTATTTTTCACAACCTACAAGGGTGTTAATTGAATTAACATTAGTGCTGATCTTATTGTTATGTATTAATAAATATTTCAGGGACTTATTAACTTTAGATAAGCGCAACCTTACTTTACTAATATATTCATCGGTTATTACAGTGTTGCTGTTTAGTATTTTGGAAAAAAATCAGATTAGCGAGAGTATTAACGCTCCTTTTACCACTATAATTATCTGGTTACTGACAGGATTTTTTGTTGGGGTTGGCCAAGAGTTAGTATACCGGGGAATACTTTATACTAGTCTGTTGTCTTTTATTTCAAGGTATTGGGCCGTTGGAATAACCACCATTTTATTTATAGTTGCGCCCTTACATTCAGTTCGCTTATGGAATTTTTATTTACAAGGAGAGCTCCAAATTATTGTTATTTTAGTGATGATTTATGCAGCAGTAGGAGTTTTTTTCCATTGGTTAAGATGTAAAAGTGATAGCATTATTGTACCTAGTGTTGCACACGGGTTGGGAAACGGTATTACTTGGCTCGCTGTTTTTTCATAAATATAGTTTGAAAATTAACTATAAGTCATCAGCTTTACTAAGTATGAGGCTAACAACGATTATTTTTTAAGTAACCTTAGCTCAGGTTAAGTAAGATAGACAAACCGGAAGGTATCATAGCGTAATGGCCAGCTGTAAAAACAATATAGATGTTGAAGTTTGGTTTGCATGGTTAACAGCTATCATTGTGGCAAGTTCTGCAATTGTCTTGATGTATAGTCATGATAAATATCCAATATGGATGTTGTTTTTAACCGCAACATGTTTTGTTTGCTTTATGATCGCTTGGCAACAAGTAATAAGTGACAATCATTTGTTACTTAGTATCAAAACTCGTTGGCTTTTGGTTGCAGGTCAATATTTTCTAGTCCTAGTCATTTTTTACATAGTCCCTTACGCTTACACTGCAATATTACTGACGTTATGGAGTGTTCAATTACCACTATTATTGTCGTTTCAAAAGTGTCTTATATGGTCGCCCATATGGTCACTTGCTGTGTGGGCACTATATGGCATATATTGGGGTGAAGAATATGCAGTACTTACTGCTACTCTATTTTGGACATTCAATGTTTTTGCATTGATCATGGTAAATATAGCTAATAAAGAAAAGCAAGCCCGTGAGGCTGCACAAAGGCTTAATCGTGAGCTGAGTATTAGCCAATCATTGTTAGCCGAGGCCAGTAAACAAAGTGAAAGGATTCGTATAGCGCGTAATATTCATGATTTATTAGGGCATCATTTAACAGCACTGACCATTAATCTTCAGGTTGCAGAGCGCTTATCTGATGGAGATGCCAAAGCTAAAGTAATTCAATGTTATAGCCTTGCTAAACTTTTGCTAGGTGATGTTAGAGATGCTGTTTGTGAAATTCGAGAAAAGTCTGATATAGATATATTCAAATCATTACTCTCTCTTAAAAACCAAGTAGATCAGATCGAAATAAATATTGATGTTGATGACTCTGTACTTATTCAAGATGTTTCTCTTGCCACTTTATTCATGCGATGTGCTCAAGAAGCTGTTACCAACTGTTTAAAGCATAGCAGCGCAACAACTATGTTTATCAAAGTGTTCAAAGAAAAGAGTGCTATTGGTATGCATATTTCTGATAATGGTTATGTTAGCACACCCATAGAGGTTGGAAATGGTTTACGAGGAATGCACGAGAGAGTGTCTGATTTTAAAGGTAATTTTACTTTCAATGGAAGTTTAAGTGGCTTTAATATTTTACTACTAATACCGGAGTCAGCTGTATGATAAAGGCTATGTTAGTAGAAGATCAGAAGTTGATAAGAGATGGAATAAAAAGCTTACTTGAGTTATCTGGACAAGTGACTGTTGTCGCAGAGGCCTCAGATGGCAAAACTGCATTAGCCCTGATTGACAAACATGAATTGGATATTATTTTGATGGATATTCAAATGCCTGTCCTAAATGGCATTGATACATTAAGACAAATGAGTATAAATGAATGTGATATTCCCGTACTTATTTTAACTACTTTTGATGATAAAGCGCTGATTAATGAGGCTATTAGTTCAGGCGCCTATGGTTATCTGCTAAAAGATGTTTCTTTAGAAGTACTTGTTACAGCTATACAGCAAGTAGTTAGTGGGAAAAAAATGATACAGCCTGCAATTACAGAGCGTTTACTTCAAGGCTTAAAAAATATGCCTAACTTAGATAATTCAGACTATAACTTATTGGAAAAACTAACTGAAAAAGAAAGTGAAATCTTACGTCTAATAGCTTCTGGTTATAATAATAGAGAAATTGCTGAAACAATGTGCAAATCTGAAGGAACAGTAAAAAATCAAGTCTCAGTTATTTTAGCTAAAATGGGAGTGAAAGATCGCACCCGAGCGGTGTTAAGGGCGATTGAATACGGGTTAATTGGTTAACAATCTAAGTTAGCAGAGAACAAGTAGCACAAGGTTAAATTTTTTATTAGCTATAGATGATTTTACTTTAGGGCGTGTTGATCTTTGCTGTACATTTTTGCAGCGATTTATTGGGTGATTATACAAGGCTGAACTTATGTAATGGGGTTGTTCCCCATAAATAAGTGAAAACGCCGTAGAAATACCAAAGAGGCGCTGTCCTACGGATACGTTTAAACATGATTTACTTTTCGTTGCTTACACGGAAGTAGGTACTTAGCGTGAGCAGGACGCGGAAGCTGTCTAGCTCATTTATGTAGAATAACGACACTTGATTCGCTACGCCTCAATTAAATCATGTTAAATTCGTACAAAATTTGTACTCGAAAGATCAACACGCCCTAGTATCTCGACTTTTAAATATTATTATTCGTTACTTTTGCTTTGATTTAGCTAGATGATGTGTTTTCTTATCAGGGAATTATGTGTCTTTCCAACGGTCTTTAATGGTTAAAATTTTATCGAGCTCTTGTTCAAACAAGACAACAAGGTCAGGATCAAAATGTTGCCCACTTTGTTCTTTAATAAAACCCATTGCTTTTTCAACGGGCCAAGCATCTTTATATGGTCTTACACTGGTAAGTGCATCAAAAACATCTGCAATTGCAACTATTCGTCCTTCAATAGGAATTTCCTCACCAATTAAGCCATTAGGGTAACCTTTACCATTCCATTTTTCGTGGTGTGTTAGTGCCACAACTTTAGCTAAAGTAATAAGATCTGAATCGTCTTCACCTAATATACTTGCTCCAATTTCAGGGTGCGTTTTCATAATTTCAAACTCTTCGTCGGTAAGCTTACCTGGTTTGAGCATTATGCTGTCGGGGATACCTATCTTTCCTAAGTCATGCATAGGTGCGGCATGAAGTAGGTTGTCGGCTCGATCTTCTGAAAAGCCATAAGCAAGCGCAATTACTTTTGAATAATGACTCATGCGCATCACGTGCATACCTGTTTCATTATCTTTATATTCAGAAGCATGCCCAAGCCGCTGTATGATTTGTAACCTAGTACGCCTAAGTTCATCTGCCTGTACTAGCGATAAGTGGGTTGCAACCCTAGCTTTTACCACTGCTGACGAAACAGGCTTGGTAATGTAGTCTACAGCGCCCACTTCTAATCCTTGTGCTTCGTCTGTATGATCATTTAGCGCTGTTACAAATATTACGGGGATCTTAGCTGTGGTTGGTTCTGCTTTTAATTGCTGGCATACGTCTAAACCTGTGATGTCTGGCATCATAATATCTAATAAAATGAGATTTGGTTTTTTACTCTGGGCTAAGCGCAAGGCTTCAGCGCCACTTTTAGCAAAAATCAAACGGTACTCTTCCTGCAGTACTTGTTTTAAAACACGTAGGTTTACGGGTTCGTCGTCGACAATTAAAATGGTTGCTTGTTGGTTATTCATCACACTACCCCTAAGTATTTTCGATGTGCTGAATCAGCGTTATAATATGCGTTGATGCAGATTCAAACTCAAAATCATTAAATGCGTTATATATTTGATTTATATCGGCAGAATGTTGTGAGTCTTTATATTCCATTAACGTTGTTAGCAACTCTTCTTCTACCTCGTTGTCTTTTGCTTTCTCAGTCAAAGCATTTAAAAGCGCTAAAAGCGAAGTATTATCTATCGCCTCTTTTGTACCTGTGTGAAGCTTACGTTCAGACCAGCTTACTATTTTTTCATTGAGTTGTTGTAAAGCCGTTGCAATTTTTGGATATATTTCGCTACATTGTTCTGGATGACTACTCACAACAGATTCAAGCTGTGTGAGTAAACGATGTAGACGTATTAAGGCTAAATTACCGGTTGTTCCTTTTAATGCATGAGCAATAGAAATTACTGTAGTCCAATTTTTATCAGAAATTTCATCATTTAATTTTTCAAATTTATCATTTTGGCTAGTAATAAAAGATTCAACTTGTTGATAATACTCATCAAGTCCACCCCATAAGGCAACGCCTTTAGTTTCATCTAGCAGTACATCAAGCCTTTGTTGGTGCTCAGCTAAAGGCAGTGAAGAAACTTCAATATCAAGAACTCGACCAATTTCATGGGTTAGTCGTGCGTAGTCAATCGGTTTATTGGCAAATCCTTGCATACCAGATTTTTCAGCTGCGAGTTTATCGTCTAGTAACACGCTAGCTGTTAATGCAATAATAGGTAATTGTGCTAAATTGTTAGATTTTTCATATTTTCTTCGCTCAATGGTAGCATTTAATCCATCTAAAATAGGCATTTGTATATCCATTAATACAATATCAATTTCAGTACAATCGGCCATTCTTACGAGGGCTTGCTGGCCATCTCTTGCCGTTACAACACAGTGACCATCTCGCTCAAGAAGTATACTCAGTAAGTCAATATTTTGTTGAATATCATCGACCACAAGTATTTTTAGCGGAGGCAACTTAACTTGTTCAATAACTGCGGTTTCGTCGCGTTGCTCTGCACAAGGTAATGGTATTTCAAAAGTAAAGGTTGTGCCTTTTCCTAGTGTACTTGTTGCATTAATGTCGCCATTCATTAGCTCAACAAGTTGTTTGCTAATTGTTGTACCTAATCCAGTGCCGCCAAAACGCCTGCTCATTGATGAATCTGCTTGCGTAAACGCATCAAAAATAGAGGAAATTTGCTGCGAAGTCATACCTATACCAGAATCTGCAATTTCAAACCTAACACGACCATCGGTAATAGGAAATACCGCAATAGTTACGCTTCCGTTTTCAGTAAACTTAATCGCATTACCAATCAAGTTAGTAAGTATTTGACGGATACGTTCAGGGCTTCCTAAATAAAACTTACTCAGTTTATGTGAAACGTTAGCGTTAAGTTCAAGGTTTTTATTGCGGGCTTGTAACCATAGCGTTGAAACAACGGCATCTATTTCTTCAACAAGTGAAAATCTGCGTAATTCAAGATCAAGCTTACCTTTATCGAGCTTAGCGCTATCGAGAATGTCATTTAATAGATGTAAAAGTGATTTTGCTGCATTATTAATTGTGCCCATGTGCTTGAATTGGTCTGATGTCAGCTGGCTTTCAAGTAATATGTCGCTAAAACCAATTATGGCGTTCATTGGTGTGCGAATTTCATGGCTCATATTTGCCATAAATGCGGCTCTTGATTCTGCAGCTAGCTCTGCTTTGTCTTTAGCTTCTCTAAGTTCTTGTTCCATATTTCTTCGTTCGGTAATATCCATAATAAAACCGTCTAACCAAATTTCACCACTGTCTTTATCTTTAACATGATTACCATATTCCATTACCCAGCGAGTTTCCCCAGATTTATTAATAATACGGTATTCAAGACTAAAAATGCCGTCGTTTAACGGGGTATTAAGTATCTCTTCTTTATCATCAGGGTGAAATAAGTCTGAAAGGTCCCGCTTCTTGTTTGGCGCCAAAAAGTCGCTAGCAGGATAACCAGTGATATCTTCTACCGCGTCACTTATAAATAATAGTGGCCAGTTATATTCATTTAAACAGCGATAAGCAATTCCGGGGATGTTACTAATTAATGATCTAAATTTTGCCTCATTTGATTGTAATGCTTTTTCCATTTTTATTCTTTGGCGAATATCAGACATAAAGCCAACAAAAAAGTGATTGTTAGCAAATTTAACATGGCCAACAGCAAGCCTAATTGCGATTAATGAACCATCTTTATGAAGCGCTTGTACTTCACGGCTTTTGCCAATTACTTTTGCGTCTTCGGTTAGGATAAATTGTTGAATATAACTGTCATGCCCTTTGCTATCAGGCTCTGGCATTAACATTTTTACGTTGTTACCAATAAGCTCTTCTGCTGTCCAGCCCAGCATGTGTTGTGTTGCTTTATTGACATTTTCAATAATACCGTCGCTATTAATAGTAATTATTGCATCAACAGCGGTGTCCATCATCGCACGTAGCCTATGTGCATTAATGCTTGCTTGGCGGGAAATATCTCTATATTTATAAATTAAATTTATGCCTAGCACTAAGGCCATAATAACAATGGTTGTTACCGAAACAATCAGCGCTAGATAGAAAGAAATCTCACTGTCCTGTGCACTTAATTCAAGCCCCGGCGGCATAACAAAACGCGACGCAGCCATACCGGTATAATGCATACCAGCAATGGCAAATCCCATGACTACACTGGCAATTAAATTGGCTTGCCATTCTTTTTGTTTTTTCCATACTCTAAGAAGACCTTCGCGAGTCCATAGCGATAACATTGCAAGCGAAACAGCTACGACAATCGACAAAATAAAGATACTTAAATCGTAGCGTAGTAATGGCGCCATTTGCATAGATGCCATACCTGTGTAGTGCATTGCGCCGATGCCAGAACCTACGAGTACGCCTTCAATAAATAAAGAGGTAATGCCTGTGTTTTTTTGCTGTAAATGATTTAAAGCAACCCATGAGGCGCCTACACTGGGTATTAAGGAAAGCAAAGTGAGTGAAAAGTTGTACTCTACTACTGTACATAAATCGAATGCTAGCATACCAATAAAGTGCATTGACCAAATACCACCACCAAGCGCAAAGCTGCCTATTAAAAGTGTGATGTGTTTGCGTTGATTTGAAATTTTTTCGGTTGATTGGCTAGCCAGTTGCAATGCCATAAATGAAGATAAAATAGCAATAAATAGTGATAGTACAACCATACCGCTATTGTAAGTGCCATAGATAAGTGTGCTATCAGGATAAATATTAAATTGAGCTATGATCCAATCAATCATATTTGAAGAGTCTCTATTTGTGTTGATTACAGAATAATACTAAGTGAGTTTATTAATGCAACAAGTTACTTGTATGCCTAAGACTTAACTAAATGCAAACCATACAAGCTTGTATAAAGTGTAGATGTTACAAAATTATAAACTATTGGACACTAGAGAGGGCTAACTGTATGCTTTAATAAAGTAAATTTAAAGATAAAGGTAGCCATGATAACGCTTATTTATAGGATAACAATTACTTACTTCATCGCTTCTTTTATATTCAGCCTTTTTGCATGTGTACATGCGGCTCCTCAACTAGTTATTAATGTTATTGACCAAGACCAACAACCTTTAGCTAATGCGGTAGTTGAGGTTCTACTAAAAAAAGAAACTACCGAAGCTAATGTCGAGTCTGCTAATCAATTAAGTAACACTCAAACTATACCCACTTATGTAATAGACCAGATAAATAAATCGTTTGTGCCTGAAGTGTTAGTGATACCTAAAAACAGTTTAGTGAGCTTTCCTAATAGTGACGATTTACGTCACCATGTATATTCTTTTTCAGCAGCTAAAACGTTTGAATTAAAGCTGTATGCAGGTAAACCCAAAAGCCCGTTGCTGTTTCCAGAAGAGGGGATCGTTGTTTTAGGCTGTAATATTCACGATGCCATGGTAGGCTATATTTATGTATCTAATGAAAAGCAGGTTGCTAAAACAGATAACAATGGGCTTATTCAAATAAACCAAGTATTCTCGCAAATTGAGCAGCTAAAAGTTTGGCACCCAAATTCAAGTAAAGGCGTAGATTACCGTAAAAGTTATAATAGTGCTGATTTAACCCTAGTAAATGGTCGTGTAACTATAACTTTTAATGTAAATGCACCAATGCCCAGAGATACTTTTGAGGATCAGTTCTCACATGCTTACTAGGTTCAGTTTAAAGTCACAAATTACCTGGTTATCAACAAGTTTAATTTTGATGACGGTAATCCTGCTTACGGCTAGTTACTGGTTTAGAATCGCAGATTATGCTGAAAGCCAAATTGAGCGACAAATGTACTTTGCTCAAAATGTACTGAACCAAAACTTATCTTCAAAAGAACAAGTTTTAATTACCGCTGCGAGTGTATTAGCCGCAGATTTTGGCTTTAAACAAGCGGTGGCTACAAGAGATAAAAATACTATTGATAGCGTACTGATAAATCATGGTAAACGCATTAAAGCCGATTTAATGATGTTATTGGATTTAGAAGGCAAACTGCTGACTACGGGGACAGCTGATCAATTTGCTAAAACCGATGTTGAAAATAGTATCCAAATATTACCGCTTCAAGGTGTTTACGCACAAATTTTGAGTATTGATGATAAAGTATTTCAAGTCATTGTAGTGCCTGTTAAAGCCCCAAGAGCTATAGCTTATGTTGTTATTGGCTTTGAATTTGATCAACTGGTTTTAACACAGCTTAAAGAGTTAGTGTCGCTTGAGCTTACTCTGATCAAAAACGATACTATTGTACAATCGAGCTTTGATGAAAGCGATATTGCTAATCAGCCATTACTTGAAAATAACCTTCAGTCAGAAAGCTTACTTTTATCTACATCCGACTACTTTCATCAAACGATTGCATTTGGCGGCTCAAGTGAGGTGTCTGTTGTACTTTCGGCATCGTTAGTTGAAATTCACCAAGATTTTAATCGACTTATTTCCTCTATTTTGGCTATTGCAATTGTTGTTATTGTGATTGCCATTGGTTTTTCTAGAATTTTATCAAGAGGTATTTCAACGCCGTTAACCATACTTATGAAACTAACTAAAAAAATAGGTAGTGGTAATTTAGATGTGCCTAAACTGACAAAAAGTTTACCAAGAGAATTTAGTGAACTTTATCAGGGGTTTTCAGTTATGGGGAGTGCTATTGAGCATCGTGAAGCTGAAATAAAATATCAAGCAGAGCGAGACTTATTAACGGGCTTATTCAATCGCCATACGATATTAACCCAAATAGAAGGCTATTTGCGCAATGACATCAATTTAGCTTTAGTCACTTTTAATATTAAAGCGTTTAAGGTGTTAAATGATACTGTAGGCGTTGCTAATGGTGATGCAATATTAAAAGAAATAGCTGATCGCTTGCAGGTTTTTATTGGAAAGCTAGATAGTCAAGTATCAGCCTATATGCTTGCGGCGAGAACTAATTCAGACGAGTTTTTATTATCTATACCGATGTCGTCAGTCGATAATGTTGAAAGCTTTATTCAATTATTGCAACTTGAGCTTGAGCGACCTTATTGGCTTGGTGACGTGAAAATTAATTTATCATTATACTTTGGTGTAGCTAATTCTGTTGAACACGGTGTAGAAGCTGAACGATTAATGAGACGTTCAAGCATGGCAGTTGCAGCTGCTGACGAAGAACAAGTGTTCGTTCGCTACTATCAACAAGGCGAAGATGAAGCATATCTCTACAAGATACGCTTAATTGATGAGCTAGAGTCTGCACTTGAAAGCGACAATAGCCCTTTGTTTATGAATTATCAGCCGAAACTCAACTTTAAAACAGGGGAAATTGACAAACTTGAAGCGCTGATCCGTTGGATTAATAAAGAAGGGGATTTTGTAAACCCTGAAATGTTTGTTGGGTTAGCTGAAAAAGCAGGGCTAATTGTGACATTAACCCGCTGGGTAATATTGCATGTAATTCAACAAATAGCACAGTGGAATAAAGCCGGTTATCATTTTCAGGTATCAATAAACTTATCGGCTCAAGATATACAACATGAGCAGTTTGTTGACTATTTACTTGATACGGTGAGGAAATATCAAATAGAAACAACGCAAATTACGCTAGAGCTAACCGAACGAGATTTAGCTGAAAATGAAGGGCTTGTAGCAACTAGGCTTACTTATTTAAAAACGCTAGGGTTTGAAATTTCAGTGGATGATTATGGTATTGGCCAGTCGTCGCTAGCAAAATTGAAAACTTTACCTGTTGATGAACTGAAAATTGATAAATGCTTTATTTTAACATTAGATCAGTGTGAAAAAGATCAAGATATTGTTTCATCAACCATTTTGCTCGGTCATAAATTAGGTTTACGTGTTGTGGCTGAGGGTGTTGAAAACAAAGAAAGCTTGGCGTTATTAACATCATTTAATTGTGATTATGCGCAGGGTTACTACTTGTCTCGACCACTCACCGCCGACAAACTTATTCAATGGTATGATAATTATGAATCGCTTATTTAACTACATTAGCATTAGCTTACTCCTGCTACCCACAATGTGTTTGGCTAATGGTAAAATTTTAGCAACACCTGGCGTGTCCCAGGTTGAGGGCTCTGCTGGGGGGGGACTAGTGCCATGGGCTCAGTTAGCAGGTTATGCAACAGAAGACGAATTAGCCTTTTCGGCATTTTGTACCAGAGCGACAGTACAAGACTTTCAATTAGATACTTGTGGTGCTCAAGTTAATTTTTATGATCGATTAGAATTATCATTTGCAGAGCAAAATTTTGATGTTGATCCTCTGTCTACCTCACTTTCTCAGCAAGTTGTTGGCGCAAAACTGCGTTTATATGGCGATTTAGTCTATAGTAATTGGCCGCAAGTATCTTTGGGTATTCAATATAAAACACTAAACACAGACGCAATTGCATATGCGCTAGGCGCACATGACAATAAAGGAATAGATCTTTATTTAGCCGCGAGCAAATTACACCTAGGCGCTTTAGCTGGCTATAACCTGTTGTGGAATGCTACCTTAAGGTATACCGAAGCAAATGAAATGGGACTACTAGGCTTTGGTGGCCCTAATGGAAACGGAGGTCTTCAAGCAGAGTTGTCAGGTGCGATATTGTTAAATAAACATTTAGCTGTTGGCGTTGAATATCGCCAAAAGCCTGATAATTTAGGATTAAATGAAAGTCGCTGGCGAGACCTTTTTATTGCATGGTTCCCTAATAAAAACATCAGTGTAACAATGGCCTATGTTGACCTCGACACTATTGCCGCACTCCCCAACCAAGACGGTTGGTATATTTCATTAACGGGGTATTATTAATGATTAAAATAACGACTAAATTAATAGCTAACCTTATCCGCTTTAGCGTAATTACTTCGTTAACTTGTTTACTGTTTGCATGCAGCAGTCACACAGAAAATGCGGAGCAAAATAATTTATACCAAGCACTAGGCCAACAACAAGGTATTGAACGTTTAGTTAGTATTTTTGTTAAAAAACTAGGTCAAGATAAACAAATATTCCCCTATTTCGCTAAGTCTAGCGTTAGCCATTTTAAACAAGGTTTTATTAGCCACCTATGTGATGTTTCAGGTGGTCCATGCCAATATGAAGGCGACAATATGGTTGATATACATACCGGTATGAATATCAACGAAGCTGACTTTAATCGAGTAGTAGAGTTGCTAGTTGAAGCAATGGAAGAAGCCGGTATTAACTACCCTACACAAAATAAGGTATTAGCTAAATTTGCGCCGCTTCGCGGGCAAGTGATTAAAATTTAGTAAGGTGCAGTAAACGTTATATTTAATAAATTATTGTATCGAGCGATGTTCATCGCTATTAGTGAGTTGTTTTTTTATACTAATTTTTACCTATTAAGTTCAAAATAATATTAAACTTGCCATTGGGTATTTAATGCTAAGCTTTGTTTTAAACATGTTAATGTTTTCTCCAAAGTAGCCGAACTTTTTTCGGTACGATATGTAATATAAATTGGGTAAGAAAATTCTGGCGAGCCTTTTACTTTTTGGAGTTTACCTGAGGCTATGTGATCAGCAATAACGCGTGTTCTAAAGTAGCCATTTCCACCATTTTTGAGCATGAATTTTAATGCTAATGGACCTAAGTTAAAACTTAATGAAGCTTGTCTTTTGTTGGGCAGTGCAGCGTCGTAATCTCTTCTAAACTCATTTCCCCAATCAATAAATAAGTCAGGCGTTTGCTTTTCAGATACCTGTACGTGAATAAGTTTTTCTTCAACAATTTGCTCAACGGTGAAACCAGAATAATAACAAGGCTGATGAAGCAATATAATATCTAATTTGTTTTTATCTAATAAATCAATTAGTTGCTCTACTTCTGTCACTTCAGTGCTAATATGAATTTCTGGAGCATTATAATTAACTGCGGTTATCCAATCTAACAGCAATGGGTTCCATAAACTGCTTTCCGTGCCAATACGAATTGCATCTACTTTACCTTTTGGTAGGGTTAGGTGCGCTTTAGCTTGCTCCCATGTTTGCACTAAACTATTAGCATAACTTGCGAATACTTCTCCTTCTTTTGTTAATTTTGCTCCTGCTCTGTTACGAATAAATAGCTGACAATCCAAGTTACTTTCTAGTGTTTTTATTCTTGCTGTTATGGTTGTTTGGGTAACATTAAGTCTATTGGAAGCTTCAATAAAAGTACCTGACCTCATAATGGCTAAAAAGGTTTTAGCGAGTTCTATATCCATTTTAATTTAACCTTTTACATTATAATTATTGCACTTAACTATCATTAATATTCATTATACATGAATTTAAAATGTAATTACCCTGTGCGCCTAAATTAACTACCTGAGTATTACCAGTGAATTTATATCGTTTTGGCCTGAGTTTAATGGTTGTTTCATTTTTGTTTGTTTTAACAGCAGTGTACTTATTATTTATTTCAGATATCATCCTTTCTTTTCCTTGGACGATGTTCTGGCATTTTACTATTTTGCTCACCGGATTATCGTTTAAATTATCCTATGTAATGATTTTAGTTTCTCAATCAAAGGATGACCCAACAACCAATTAAAGTGTAATCTACAATGAAGCTGTTTGATAAAACCCAAATGTATTATTTTTTATCAGAAACATTAAAATACCTAGGGATTGAAGCAAACAGCACATCTAAAACAGAGAAAGTTATTTCTGGTATTGGTGCAATGTTAGGCATATTGCTGTGTCAGTTGGTTACTTTGCAATATTTTGATAGCAATGAGTCACTTTTACTGATCGCCTCTATGGGTGCAACTGCTACCCTTATTTATGCACTTCCTCACGGGGCATTATCACAGCCTTGGAGTGTATTTGGCGGTCACTTTACCTCAGCAATTATTGGTATTTTAAGCTATCAATATATTCCAGAGTCATTAATTGCTAGTTCAGTTGCCGTTGGTGGGGCTGTGCTAGTTATGTATTTCTTAAGGTGTCTGCATCCACCAGGAGGGGCTACAGCATTGTTTTGTACGCAAGGTGGAGATACTGTTCATGCTTTAGGCTTTAACTTTTTAATCGAACCCTTATTACAAAATGTCATAATACTGATTGGTGTTGCTGTGCTCTTCAATGGTTTGTTTTCGTGGCGGCGTTATCCAGCACATTTAAATTTTCGTCATGTTAAAAGTCAATCTCCAAGCGTGTTAAGCCATGAAGACTTAAGTGCTGCATTATTACAGTCTGATTCGTTTGTTGATGTAAGTACTGAAGAGCTTGCAATTATTTTTGATAGGGCAATGACGCATGCCAACACCAATAATACCTATAAAAAATTACCCCTTAAACAAGCCTGCTTTTATAGCAATGGCGCGCTTGGCGAGGGCTGGAATATTAGAGAAATTATTAACATAAGCAACTCTACAGTTACATATAAAGTGGTTTTTGGTAAAGACAAGGGTGTTATAGATGAGTGTAGCCAGCGTAACTTTCGCAAATGGGCAAGGTTTGAAGTTGAATATGTGCAAGGCAGTTGGATAAAAACCATTTAGTCATAAGTGATTAATTACATTAATTGAGTATAAGTTTGTGGCATTTACATTGTGCATATTGAAATTGAATAGGTATATACCCAAGCCACCACAAGTGGCCGAATTCAGCATTTCACAGGTACTTAATATCAAGGCGTTACTTTGCAAAAATGGCAGTCCCTTTTAAAGAAGTAACAACGATGAGAGTAAGTACCTGTGAAACGCCTAAAAGGTTGGTTTAAAGCGATTTATACCGCGTTATTCATTTTAACAATAGAGCCACTATTACTTGCAATCAATGCCTTGCCTAAATCGCTTTTAATTCCAACTGAAACTCGCATCTTGAGGTGGTTTGGGTATAATCAGGTTTAAGTTTTGATAAAGCATGAAGGCTATGCCCTTCGACTTATCTTTAGTTGAGAATAAATGAATAATATTTTTTGGAACCAATTATTATCTTTATCAGATGAATTAGACTCATCAAACAGTGCGTTACAAGAAGAAAATATAGCGTCTTTAATTCATCATTTGGAATCTCTTTGTATTGCGCATGAGCGTTCTTTTGAACCTGCTGATGAGTTTGAAGAGTATGTGGTTTTGTCCCTATGTCGCTCAATTGCTAATAAGCTAAAAAATACGCCCTAGTACATTTGATTTATCATACAAATTATAAGTACGCTTAAAATATTGTCAGCCAGTATGTGTAAGTTATACTTGATGTGTGTCTCGATTAAGTAATTTTAGTGGAGGTTTGATTCAAGTTAAGAATGCTGCGACTTGGTGACGATAAAGGCATACCTAAAAGGCTAGCAGCCTCTTTAAAACCACTAGACTTTAACTGCAAAAACTACGAAGGTTATCAAGTGAATAATTAGCTTTAATTGCTGGGAATTACCCAATAATTTGCTTGGTTTTATTACAAATGAAATTGATACAGTAATAACTAACCTGAGTTCGGGATAAGCTAAGTACACCAAAGCTAAGATTTTCGCGCGTATCTGCGTATAATTTGCTACTAATAGCCAGCTATTAGATACACAAATCAGCCTTGATTCACACAAAACTTTTAGCATTGGTTGAGTTACAATGCACCTAGTACTTATAAAAAGTCACCTAAAGCACTGTAAACTATTATGTTAAGTGTTTTTATGCACATCCATTATCCCGAACTCAGGTTAACTAGGTTATGACAAACTATTGTAGAAACTAATATCTATATAACAAGTACTTAGTGGGGTATCGAAACAACATGGTTGTTAATTGCACAAGAATTAAAAATCTTTCTTCCTAAAGTTGGCAATGTTGTATATTATCGCGCTCCAAAAATTTACACTTTAACTTAGTTTATTTATATCACTTTAACCTTACTCGACAGGAGATAGGCAAATGTCAAAGGTATTAATTATTGGCGCTGGTGGCGTCGGAGGCGTGGTAACGCATAAATGTGCACAGTTACCTGAAATATTCTCGGAAATTGTACTTGCTAGCCGTACAGAATCAAAATGTAAGGCAATAGCGGAACAAGTTAACCGACCAATTAAAACTGCACAGATTGACGCGGATAATGTACCTGAGTTAGTTAAACTGATTAATGCAGAGAAACCGTCATTAGTGATCAATGTAGCTCTTCCGTATCAAGACTTAACCATTATGGATGCTTGTTTAGAAGCCGGTGTGCATTATATGGATACTGCCAATTATGAACCCCTAGATACTGCTAAATTTGAATATAAATGGCAGTGGGCATATCACGAAAAGTTTGAAAAAGCAGGTTTAACAGCGCTATTAGGTAGCGGTTTTGATCCTGGTGCGACTAATGTGTTTACGGCTTATTTAGCTAAGCATTATTTTGATGAAATTCATGAATTAGATATTATTGATGTTAACGGTGGTGATCACGGTTATCCATTTGCCACTAACTTTAATCCAGAAATTAATATTCGTGAAGTTACGGCTGAATGTCGCCATTGGGAAAATGGAGAGTTTGTTACAACGCCAGCAATGTCGAAAAAAGCTGAGTTTACTTGTCCTGAAGAAGTGGGTACTTTCAATATTTATCGTATGTACCACGAAGAGTTGGAATCGTTATCTAAGCACTATCCAACGTTAAAACGTGCACAATTTTGGATGAGCTTTTCAGATAACTACCTCAATCACCTTGAAGTGTTAGGTAATGTCGGCATGACAGGTATAGAAGAAGTCGAATATCAAGGGCAAAAAATTGTGCCTATCCAATTTTTAGCTAAGTTGTTGCCAGATCCTTCAAGTTTAGGACCTCGCACTAAAGGCAGAACCTGTATTGGATGTGTAGTACGTGGTGTAAAAGGTAGTAAAGAGCGTATTGTTTATATTTATAACATTTGTGATCATCAAGCATGTTATCAAGAAGTACAATCACAAGCTATTTCATACACAACTGGCGTACCTGCAATGATAGGTGCGATGAATATATTAAATGGTAACTGGGTAAAACCGGGTGTTTGGAACATAGAGCAATTTGATCCAGACCCATTTATGGACGCTATGAATAAGTACGGTTTGCCATGGAAAGTGGTTGAGCTAACTGACTTTAATTTAGACCAGTAGTTTCGCTAATAGTCGAGATAATACGATGCAGTTTACTGACTTTACTAAGCTAGACTTATCGCGTGTTCCTTCACCATGCTTTGTGGTAGATGAAGTGGCGATTGAGCGTAATTTAGCTATTTTACAGCAGGTTGCAAATGCCAGTGGCGCTAAAATATTAGCGGCACTTAAAGCATTTTCAATGTGGCATTTTGGCGATAAAACCTCGCAGTATTTAAGTGGTACTTGTGCTAGCGGTTTGCATGAAGCGCGCTTAGGGCAAGAGTTTTATCCAGGTGAAGTGCATGTGTTCTCTGCCGCTTATAGTCAAAGTGATATAGAAGAGTTATTAACTTTCGCTGATCACATTGTCTTTAATAGCTGTAATCAGTGGCAGCGTTTTCAGGTACAAATACAACAAGCTAAACAACTAAGACCCCAATTGCAGTTTGGTCTACGTATTAACCCTGAACACTCAGAAGGGGCCGTGGCCATTTATGACCCTTGCGCACCGGGATCTCGCTTAGGTATTACCTTAGATCAGTTAGACGAGTCTATGCTTGAAGGCATCAGTGGTTTACATTTTCATACCTTATGCGAACAAGCATTCGAACCCTTATCTCGCACTTTAGATGCGGTTGAAACAAAATTTGGTCATTTGTTAGCGCAAATGCAGTGGATAAACTTTGGTGGTGGTCATCATATTACCGCACCAGGTTATAATATCGATGGGCTGGTTGAAAGGATTCGCCAATTCAGCGAAAAATACCAAGTACAAGTTTATTTAGAACCAGGTGAGGCAATTGCCATAGGTAGTGGTGTGCTTGTTTGTGAAGTACTTGATTTAACTTTTAATCAACTAAACCAAGCTATCTTAGACACATCAGCTACATGTCATATGCCTGACACCTTAGAAATGCCTTACCGGCCAGATATTATTGGTGCAGGTGATGCTCAAGAGTACGCGTATACCTATCGCTTAGGTGGGTTAACTTGTTTAGCAGGTGATGTAATTAATGATTATAGTTTTCAAGCGCCATTAACCGTTGGGCAGCGTTTAATATTCAGCGACATGGCACATTATACTATGGTGAAAACATCAACATTTAATGGGACAAAGTTACCGGCATTAGCGGTATGGAATTCTACTACAGATCAACTTAAATTGATTAAAACCTTTGACTATCATGACTTTAAAAATAGACTGTCTTAGTAGTCGTATTTTCTATCAGTAAGTGTCCCAACTAAAGCGAATAAATTGATTATTCGCTTTTTTTTGTACTTTTAACTCATCGCGGTATACTTGTACAAGTTATTTATATTGTATACAATATTGGTTTTTTATGCTTGAGAGCCGTAGATGAATAAGCCTCGTTTTATAAAAACTATCGCTAGTTTACTGTCACTTACACTAATTTTCTTATCATTATCATGTAGCCAATCTTCGGTTATGTTACCTAATACAAACACACCACAGACTATATCTACATTAAGTGATCCTCTTATTGTTAACTTACTGGGTACTGACAATAATATGCTGTGGAGTGAAACGTTTAATCATTACGAAAAGGGCTTATTAAAGAAAGTAGCAAAGAGCATAGAAGAATTAGCGGTTGCAGCAGATATAAACAATCAACGCCTTGATAAACTAAGTTATTACTTACGTATATTTAGCAGTTTTGGCCCTGAAAATAATTGGCAAGCAGGCAGTGAAGTATCACTTAATAATGCCTTGATTGCGTTAACCGCAATGCCTAGCTTTTACCAAATAACTCCTAGCGCTGCTCGCTTACATGAAAATTATGCCGTTGCGTTATATCGATTGTATTTTCTTGAGTCGATGCAACCGTTAGTTACCGATCACATCACAGTATTATCACAGCTAATTAATTTATATAGCACCGATGCATTAATCGATGATGTAAGCGTAGATTATGCCATGTGGGAAATTTTACGCGCAGCGGCAATTCTGCCTTATGAAGCTAGGCGTAAAAATGAAGCAGCTTTCACTGCTGCAGTGCAAGGTAACGGTGATTTGGAAAGTGCGCTAGTAAATTTTATTTCTGCGCCTAATGCAATCAGAAAGGGTGATAACTGGCCTAAAAGTAATGCTTCTTGGGCTTTGGCTAATATCTATAATTTATATAATAAACAATATTGGAACGCCTATTATGCGTATTCGCTTGACGAGCAAATATTGATTGATAAAGGTAAGTTATCACTATCATACACAGAAAAAATGAAACAACTCGATGCTCAAGTATGGCAAGCACTTAAGAGTGATAGTACAACCCCATTAACACAAGTTAAACAGCAGTATAGTGTGCCATATTTGGTGAGTAGCTTTCGCGGTAAATCTGCTTGTGAAGAAAAAGCGCTTAAAGGTAAATGCTACTTACCAACACTTGAAGAAGCATTGCCTATCAAACATACATGCTCTTCAAGCCTTTATATTTTAGCGCAGTCGATGTCACAGGAAGAGCTTGAGACCAGCTGTGAAACTTTACTATCTCAAGAAGATTTTTTCCATCAAACATTAGCAACTCATCGCCAGCCCGTTGCCAACGATTTTAATGATAAATTGAGAGTGGTTATTTTTGATGATGCGGCGCAATATAATTTATATGGTCAGCTCACTTTCGATATAAATACCGATAATGGTGGTATGTATATTGAGGGTACACCTCAAAACCCAAATAATATTGCAACGTTTTATAGTTTTGAGCACTTTTGGATCAGGCCTGAGTTTGGCGTTTGGAATTTAAACCATGAGTATGTTCATTATCTTGATGGCCGGTTTGTTAAATATGATACCTTTAACCACTTTCCAAGTCATTTAGTGTGGTGGACTGAAGGCTTAGCAGAATACGTTTCAAAAGTGGACGCCAATGAGGCGGCTTTTAAAATAGTGGCGGAAAAAGACGAAAGCCATTGGCCAACGCTTAGCGAAGTATTTAGTACAGAATATAAAGATGGCACAGAAAGGGTTTATCAATGGTCTTATTTAGCTGTGCGTTTTATGGTTGAGCATCACCCTAATCAATATAGAAAAATGGCACACTTTTTAAAGACAGATTATTTTGATGGCTATAAAAAGTTATTAGACGTGGCAGGTGAGGAATATAGTAAGGAATTTGTGCAATGGTTGAGTACACACAAAGCCCAATTCACCGCATCTGCATCTGATCAAGAGCAACGGAAGCCACGTCAGCTATATCGATATACTTATAAAAACTATCTGAAACCCAAGTATTTAGTTGAAGATGAAAATCATATGATTTGGCAATATTGGCATGCGAATGTAATTAAAATAAAAGAATGAGGACCTTAGAGAATGAATGAAATATAAAGATCAACTCGTTGATCTTTATATCTTGAGAAAGGAACCTTTCTATCGTCATTGATAAATGTAGCATTTGAACTGGTACTATCTGTAGACTTTACCCATCGACCACTTTATTCTATAAAATATAAAGCAACTATGCTGTAATCGTTGCAGCACAAACAATATTAAGGTTATCCATGACATATGCCAATATTAGCGGTTGGGGAAAGTGTTTACCGCCTGCCGTATTAACCAATGATGATCTGGCGACATTTTTAGAAACCAGTGACGAATGGATCACCTCACGTACCGGTATGAAAGAACGTCGGATTTCACATGTAAATGTTAGTGAGTTAGCTTATGTTGCATGTCAGCGCGCTTTAGCGGCAGCAGGAAAAACACCACAAGACGTAGATCTAATTGTGTTTGGTAGCACCACTTTTGATGAAATTTGTCCTAATGCAGCGTCGAATGTACAACGTTTACTAGGGGCAGAAAAAGCTGCATGTATTGACGTAAGCACGGCTTGTACTGGCGGTATGTATAGTTTAACCGTTGCTAATTCTATGATCCGCAGCGGTGTTGTTTCTTCAGCACTTGTTATTGGCGCCGAATGTATCTCGCCTATTATGGACTGGACTAATCGCGATGTTGCCGTGCTATTTGGTGATGGAGCAGCAGCGCTATATTTAGAAAGTTGTGATGAAAAAACCGGGGTATTAGCTGAGTCGTTAGGTTGCTATGGTGAAGCACGTGATATTTTATCTGTGCACGGTTGGGGTATGAAATATGCTAATCAGCAGAAATATTTTGGTGAATCTAACTGGGCGTTTATAGGGCAAGAAATCTTTAAAAAAGCAGTGTCAGGTATGGCACAAGCTTGCGATAAGGTGCTAGAAAAGTCAGGAGTCTTAGCTGAAAATATTAATCTAGTCGTGCCTCACCAAGCTAATTTACGTATTATTGATACGTTAGTTAAAAAACTGAAAATGGATAAAGACAAGGTTTTTGTTAATATTGAAAAATACGGCAACATGTCGGCGGCTACCATCATGGTTGCACTTGTTGAAGCTGTTGAAGAGGGCAGGGTTCAGCCAGGAGATACTTTATTGATGCCAGCTTTTGGTGGCGGATTAACTTGGAGTGCTCATTTAATAAAGTGGGGCAATAGTATTACGCCTAGTGCATCCAGTGATGTTGAATTAGCTAAATGTAAGGAGTCGGGTTTAACTCTGGTAGAAAATATCATTAATAGTAAGGGCTAAAGAGTGTTTGCTAAGCTGATCAAAAGTTTATTTCCTTCATTGACGACTAAAAAAGTAGAAGCGAATTATCATTATTTCGAAGCTAGCCGTGCTGATGAAGTTGGGTTAGCTAAAAAAACTGTGGATGATATTCAAAAGCAGTTAAATACCAATGCTGAAAATAACACGTTAATCACTTCATCAGTCATTAAAAAAGCAGAGATCACTGACGCACAGAGGGAGCAGTTTTTTTCCTATTTATTTGGGGATGTGAACCAACAAAAAATATTAGATCCTTTGAGTGAATTTGTCAGTAATAAGATTGAAGCGTTATTAGTTTACCCCAGAGAATCACCGCAACCGATATTTAATGCATTACCCGTGTTACCACTTTCAATAACACTACTAATGAGTGAAATTAATAAACCAGACTTTGACGTTAATATTCTCATCAAAACTATCAGCCAAGAGCCTAGTATGGCTACAGAGGTGATAACACTAGCAAATAGTGCAGGTTTTCAGCGAAGTTCAAAACCTGTAACTGACTTAAAGTCAGCTTTTATGGCAATGGGAAGTAAAGGTTTATTGCAAGGCGTTATATACAGTTATTTAAAGCGATTTGTGCCTAGCCCTAATGTATATTACAAGCAGTTTGGTGACAAAATATGGCAGCATTGTTTGCAGTGTGGTGCCATAGCCCAAGCCGCTGTTGCAGATAGCGATATTAAAGAACAAGCTAATACCGCATACTTCGTTGGACTAGTGTGTAACTTAGGTGTGATGGTTATTTTTCAAATTATGATCGAAGCTTTCAGCCATGTAAGCCCTGATGAACAACCTAATACATTGGCTTTTCAATTATTAGTTGAACGATACGGTCAACGGTTGTCATTTGAAATTGCAAAGTATTGGCAACTGCCTGAGCCTATTCTCCGTGCTTTAGCGTTACAGCTTAAAATAAAACCAGAAACGCCAAGAGAAAAGGTGTTACCACAAAACCGTTTAGGTTTTTTTATTTATGAAGCTAATAAGCTAAGCGAATTACAAGCGCTTTGGCACAGTAAATTGATTGATGAACATGAACTAGAGCTTCGCAGTGACCACTACTTGAAGTCTCAAGAAATAAAGCGTTGTTATGAGCAATTTATAACGGTTAATTAAAACCATACTGTTCTATTTTTCACTCGCTTGTTAATTGCTTTTAAGTTGTTTCGCTTGTTTGGCAAGTTTTTTAAATATTAGCTGGATTTGTGCTTGTTCTTTCTCATTGAGTACAGACAGCAGCTCTTGCTCACGTTTTAGGGCTAATGGCACAAGTTGTTGATAAAGATCTTGACCTTTCTTGGTTAAATTCAGGAGTGAACAGCGCTTATCACCGTCGTGTACGCTTTTAACCAGAAGCTTTTGTGTAAGTAATCCACTTATGGCTCTACTTGTTGGCATTTTCTCTAAGTTGGCGCGCACACTTATTTCTTTTGCCGTAAGTAATTCGTTATTTCCCAGAACTGCCAATACACGCCATTGTTGTGGAGAAAGATCAAACTGGCCTGTATAAATCTGAGCGATATTATCGGTTACAAGTGCTTGTAAATGCGTAAGTTGATAAGGAAAAAACTGTTCTAATACAAGAATTGACATAGTCCATTGTTTACTAATGCTAACGATAGTGACTAATCTAACAAATATTTAACGAATGGTGTGATATAAATTCTAAAATTTAATTTGTTCTAATGACGACTATGCCATTCTAAATTGTCACGTCTTTATGCTAAATGCTGTAACATCACCAAAGCTGAGGTTAATACCAATTGAAGGAGACATTTTTTCAATTGGTATCACATAGTCATATGACTATGTAACCGATTTAGAGTCGCTAATAAGGAGAACGCATGCCACATTTTATTATAGATTGCTCAGAAAGTATTTTGTCTTCCCATAAAGAAAACGTTATTAACGAACAAATACATAGCTCTGCCTATTTAACGGGGTTATTTGATGAAAATGACATAAAAGTGAGAATACCAATTGAAAAAAATATTTGCTCATTCAGCGAGAATTAAAAGGCTTAAAGGCAAGGCACTGATCACAGATAATGGTTATTCTCGGTAACTGCTCCTGCGTTACCCTACTATCCCACTTCCATGTGGACCTTATCAAAATCAGTAACGCTGCGTATAAGCCTTTTAAACTCGCCCTTGGGAGCTCGTCAGAAAAGTGATAACTTTACAAATTGATTGGATGGAGAATACTACACCTGCACCAATTTGCTTTGTTCTAACTTCCCTGACGATGCTCTGAATTGGTCAAATAGTTATTTCAATTGGTATAAACCCTTATAAAACATATCTTGTCGGCAATAAAAAAGAAGACTTTATCCATGTGTTTTCTCATATTATGGAAGGTCGTTCAACTGAGCAAAAGACTGAACTCTCTAGATGTATTGTGCAAAAGCTTGCTGAAATGTTCCCTCATGTTCACAATATTGCAATGAATGTGCAAGACTTTGAAAAGGCAACATATACTAATAAGTCTATGTTATAAGTAATTTAAAGTTTATAAAGGAGGAAATTGCTATTGTGTAAAGTTTACAATCATCTCCTGAATTTTAGGCTGTATTTCCTGTAGTGATGAGTACAGTTTGATTTGGTTTTTAGCACGATCTAAATTATGGCTCTTATAATCGGTATGAAAATACTTATCTCCGTCTATAAAGTCAGTTAAAAACCTAATACCTATCATAAAAGGCAGAAGTTGAGCACCAATCACTAAACTTTGTTTTTCTAATACGCTAATTTTAGTATCTAATTCACCTAAATAACCTTGGGCTAACGCTGAGAGGATATCTTCTCGTACCTGCATCTTTTCAAGGTTTGTGCCGTCTTCTGGTAAGTTTGAACAGCAGGTTCTAACCATATCGCCAAAATCATGCATGATAAAACCTGGCATGCAGGTGTCTAAATCAATTACGGCTATTGGTTTGTTGTTATTGGCACTAAACAATAGGTTATTAATTTTAGTGTCATTATGGGTCACGCGTAGTGGTAGGTTGTGCTCAAGCGTCGCGACTTGTTCAATAAATTGATGCTGCGCAAAACAAAAAGCAACTAATTCAGAGCAAAGCGTTAAACGGTCACAAGAGTTTTTCTCTACTGCAGTTTGTAATTGTAATAACCGGTGATTCAAGCTGTGAAAATTTGGTATGATTGTTGTGAGTTCATGTGCTGGAAAATCACCTAGTGCGTAGGTAAATTTAGCAAAAGCATTGGCAACTTGTTGAGCCTGCTCTGGTGTCTCTACAACTTCAACCGTATAACAATTAGGGATGTACTCTATTGCTCGCCAATACTCATTTTCCACCAAAGAAAATACACTTTCTAGGTTGTTTTTAATTTGCCGCATTGGTGTTAATTGATATTGACCTTGTGCTTGTTTGCTTAGTAAGTGATTGTTAATAAGCTCGGCATTATTAATGACTTCAGCGGGTTTGCTAAAGACGTATGGGTTAATTTTTTGTAAAACAAAATTACCATTGATAGAGCGCACTAAAAAAGTACTATTAATTAAGCCATTACCTAAAGGCGCGACGGTACTATTGTTGAGTGAACAATGATAATGAGGAAGTACTTTATTTATCGCGGTGCGCTCTACTGCTTTGCTCATACGCATGTTCGAACTTCATTATTAACTAATGAAATAGCCCTTTACCTGTTAATATTGCGAGTTTTTTATCGACAAGATCTGAATCAGCGGCATATGTTACGCCAAACCATTCATCATGTGAAGTAAGTACTTCTACACATGCTTTTTTTTGTGCTAGTGCTTGCATGGCTGCATCGGGTAAAAAGCATTCATTAGTGTTGCTTGATAGTGTTAACGACTGTGTAATTAAATTGGCTAATACTGAAACAATACTTGGGTGAAATGACCAACAGTTCATTGAAACTAAAGCTAAGTTACTAATTTTTATCGATGTATCTTGAGTCGTATTACCAATAATATTGGTGTCGAGTTGACGAATGTTGGTAACCTCAGCAATATTGACTAATTGATTGTTTGTTGAAATGTTACATAAGCCTCTATTTACACCTCCGTGTTCAGAGAGCGTATTGCTTATTGGGTAACCAACTAGATAATGCTGCTTATTATTTTTTTTGTTAGCATTAAACAGCAACTCAAATGCATGTGCGCCGTAATAATCATCAGCGTTAATTACAGTAAAGTTTTCGTTAATTAATTGGTGGCAACACCAAAGAGCATGCGCTGTACCAAGAGGTTTTGTTCGCTCAATCGGAATTGACACTCCATTAGGTAAGTGCTGGTTACTTTGTATAACGGTATGATATTGGCTATCTGGATATTTACGGTAAAACGCCAGAGCCTCTATTTTATTTAGATGTTGATGCTGACAAACAATAATAAAATTTCGGTAACCTGCAGTGTAGGCATTATCGATATTGTAAGCCATCAAAGGGCGGTTTAAAGGCCCAAAGCCTGTAAGTTGTTTTGGGCCACCGAAGCGAGTACCGTTGCCAGCTGCTAGTATAATTAACGTTTTCAATGGATTTTCTTATTTCTTAAGTGATGATAGCCAAGGGTTTATTGGTTTGCCAATGGCCACGGGTAAAGTCAGGTATATCTTTACTATTACTTCTGTCGCGAACCGAGTCGGCACTTAACGGCATAACAGCAGACCAAGCCGCAGCATCATAGACGTCTTGATCTAACGCTTCACCATTACGCAAACAGTAAACCATGCGCCATAACATCAAAAAGTCCATTCCGCCGTGACCACCGTTACGTTGTGCTTCTTCCCCCATACGGAGCCATAATGGATGATCAAACTGTTGTTGCCATGCATCCATATTATAATCCCACTGATGAAAGCTTTGAAGTGTAGGCTCTCGTCCTTTTTTGCCCTTAGACAGCCATTGTTGGTGGGCCACAGCTAATTGTTCTTGATATACCTTATTTATTGCAACGGGTGTTTTTTCAAGTGCTATTCTATTGGGGAAACCTGAAAAAGCACCATTAGTACCTTGAATGTGATTATGACGAGAATAAGGCCGAGGTGTTGTAGTGTCGTGTTGCACCATAATACTTCTGCCTTTTGCTGTTTTGATCATCGTGGTATTCATGTCGCCGGCAATATAATTTAATTGATTTCTCTCATGATCAGCTGGAAACTCTCTTTGAGCGTATGCTTTTCGACCCATTGCAGGCGAACTTGTTGAGGTTAAGTAGTCGAAGCGATCACCTCTGTTAATATTCATGTACTGCGAAACAGGACCTAAACCATGAGTTGGATATAAATTACCATTGGTTTTAGTGTGCCAATGTGTTCGCCACGAACCCGTTTTTTCAGTGAGTTCTTTCATTTGCCAGCGCAACTCGTGGATATAAGCTGCTTCGCCATGTAATAGTTCACCAAAAATACCTTGGCGCACCATATTTAAAACCATTAACTCGTCGCGACCATAGCAAACATTTTCCATCATCATGCAATTTTTTTGCGTGCGCTCTGCGGTGTTAACTAACTGCCAGCATTCTTCAATGGTTGTTGCCGCTGGTACTTCAACAAAGGCATGCTTACCACTTTCCATTGTGTCTACTGCCATGGGGGTATGCCATCGCCATGGCGTTGAAATGATAATAATATCAATATCTTGGCGAGCTAGCATGTCTTTATAGGCTAAATCACTTTTGCTATAAATAGTTGGTTTAATCAAGCCTTGTTCATCAATATAGACCATGGACCGATTTAATACTTTTTCATTTGTATCACATATTGCTTTAATTTCAACGCCGTCTAGGTGGCAAAAATGTTTAACATGGCCATAACCGCGTTCGCCTACACCAATAAATCCAACACGGACAATATCCATTTTTGCTGTGATGAGCCCTGCAACATTACTTCCTTGTCTAGCTGAGTAACTATGGGGTTGTGAGCTAGCGCAGCCAGCGGCCATTCCCGCAGCTGTTAATGCCGCCATCGATTTTAAAAAGTTACGTCGGTTATCGGTACTCATAGCAGTCCTTATTAATTTGAAAGTTATTAGGGCGTGTTTGGTCACACTTCTACGTTAATGACTTTGCTTTTAATTTACAATAAATGAATTATTCGGTGTGTTGATGTTGCTGAGCAATAATAGTGAGTGAATTAACAATATTAGACTCTTCCTCATAAGCTAAAACAATTTCTCTAGTGAGTTTTATGCCTTCAATAGGCTTTAATACAATATCTTTGTGTTCTAAAACTTCAGGGTGAACAGGAACTAAAGCACAACCCAAGCCTGCTTTTACTAGTCCTATTGCATAATCTATTGTTTGGATTTTTGCTCGTATGTCTAATTCAATACCAGATAAGGCCAATGTTTCATTTAGTGCTTGCCATGCTAAACAAGGAGAACGTTCTATTGCTGCTATTTGATGAAGATGGCTAATAGAAATTTTATCTATCAACGACAACGGGTGATTACTCGGTAGTGCTAATACATAATCCTCTTGCCATAAACTTAAGTATTTTTCGTCACCCCTTAACTCCTCTTTTAATACAATTCTCGCATTAGCATCTTCTTGATGGGGAACCAGGGTTAACTCCATTGTAGGTTGAGAAGCAGTAAAGTCTTTTAACAGCGCACTCATTCTTTTTACCCCTAAACCACGAGTTACACCCAATAAGAATGTCGTTTTATCTTGCTTACGGATAAAACTTTGCTTAATTGCATCTGCTTGACCAAGCAACTTGGTGGCTAAGGGGTAAAGTTTCTCGCCTTGCTCAGTGATTTTTACACCGCGAGTATGTCGTATAAATAAGGTCTGTTTTAGCTCCAGCTCTAATTGACTAATTGCAGCCGATATTGAAGGTTGGGCAATAAAACAAGCTTTTGCTGCGCCACTAAAGCTTTGCTGTTCAACTACAGCGACAAAATATTTTAATGAACGTAGATCCATAGCACACATTTTAATTGATGGAATAACTCATTATAGTTAAAAGCTATATCAGGTAAAGAAAAATAATATTTTAACTTTGTCTGTGCTTTGATTACTCTTAGTTTAAGATAAATATAACGTTAACTGATTAGGAAATTACTATGTCTAGCTCTACATCTACTCGCCCAAGCTTTAATTGGCAAGATCCTTTATTACTTGATTCATTGTTGTCTGAAGATGAGCGTATGATCCGTGATAGTGCTCATCAATACTGCCAAGAAAAATTGATGCCTCGAGTGCTGGAGGCGAATAGAAATGAAGTGTTTGACGTAGAAATAATGAAAGAGTTAGGCGCGTTAGGCTTGCTTGGTTGTACTATTGAAGAAAAGTACGGCTGTGCTGGTGTGAACTATGTGACTTATGGCTTAGTAGCTCGCGAAGTAGAGCGTGTTGATAGTGGCTATCGTAGTGCCATGAGTGTGCAATCGTCATTGGTTATGCATCCTATTCACGCCTATGGCAGTGAAGAGCAGAAAATGAGGTATTTACCAAAGCTTGCAAGTGCAGAATACATTGGCTGCTTTGGTTTAACTGAACCAAATTCAGGTTCTGATCCAGCCAGTTTAGCTACCAAGGCGACTAAAGTTGACGGTGGCTATCGCATAACAGGCAATAAAATGTGGATCACTAACTCTCCTATCGCTGATATTTTTATTATATGGGCAAAACTAGAGGGTGTGATCAAAGGTTTTATTCTAGAAAAAGGCATGGAAGGATTATCAGCACCAAAAATTGAAGGTAAATTTTCTTTACGCGCATCAATTACCGGCGAAGTGGTAATGGATAACGTATTTGTGCCTGATGAGAATATGTTACCCCATGCTAAAGGTTTGTCTGGACCTTTTGGCTGTTTAAATAAAGCTCGTTACGGTATAGCCTGGGGAGCATTAGGCGCTGCTGAGTTCTGTTGGCATGGTGCGCGTCAATATACGTTAGATAGAGAGCAGTTTGGCAGACCACTTGCTGCAACTCAGCTTGTTCAAAAGAAGCTTGCAGACATGCAAACTGAAATAACAACAGGTTTATTTGCTTGCTTACAAGTGGGGCGTTTAATGGATGCGGGCACACTAGCGCCAGAAGCTATTTCTCTCGTAAAGCGTAACTCATGCGGTAAAGCATTAGAAATCGCGCGTACAGCACGAGATATGCACGGCGGTAATGGTATTAGTGACGAGTTCCATATTATTCGCCATATGATGAACTTAGAAGCGGTCAATACTTATGAAGGTACCCATGATGTGCATGCGCTTATTTTAGGGCGAGCACAAACGGGTATTCAAGCATTCTTTTAATTTTTGCTGATGCAGCAATTTCTATCTAGCCGTTACCTCTTTTATGGGGGTAATGGCTTCTAATAAGCTCAGTAAATGGAGTGATAATGTCTGATCGTAATCAATTATTAAAAGACGCCTTTATAAGTAAAGTGCTAGCAGGTGACTTACCTACTTTGAGTCAGCACCAACCACCAAAAAGCGTTGGCTTAACTCATGCTGACCTCATTGATTTATTTGAAACGCAAGTTATAAGTAGACACTTAGATTTACATTCTAGAGTAATGCAAAAGCAAGGACAAAGCTTCTACACCATAGGAAGTTCAGGCCATGAAGGTAATGCAGCTTGCGCTAAAGCATTTCGCTTAGATGATATGGCGTTTTTACATTATCGTAGTGGTGCTTTTGTTATCCAACGCAGTAAGAAAGCACCAGGTCAAACACCAATTTACGATATGCTACTCTCTTTTTCGGCCTCTAAAGACGACCCTATTTCTGGCGGGCGACATAAGGTTTTAGGCAGTAAATCATTATTTATCCCCCCACAGACTAGTACCATAGCCTCACATTTACCTAAAGCGATGGGGGCTGCATTTAGTATTGATTTAGCCAAACGTCTCGCTTTTGAAGGTGAACTTGCGAACGATAGTATTATTGTTTGTAGCTTTGGTGACGCGTCTCAAAACCATTCTACTGCACAAGGCGCGATAAACAGTGCGGCGTGGGCAAGTTATCAGTCGATACCTATGCCAATTGTGTTTGTGTGTGAAGACAATGGTATTGGTATTTCAACTTCAACACCAAAGGGGTGGGTGGAAGCCAATTACAAAAACAGAGCAGGGCTTGTTTATTTAACCTGTGATGGTTTAAACCTGATTGATACTTATCAAACAACCTTAAAAGCTGCTCATATTGCTCGCACTAAGCGTTGCCCAGTATTTTTACATATAAAACTAATTCGTTTATTGGGTCATGCAGGCTCTGATGCTGAGTTTGTCTATCGTAAACAATCTGAAATAGACAAAATAGAGCAACAAGACCCTCTATTACATAGCGCAGCTATCTTGCTTGAACATAACATTTTAGATGCAAAGAAAATTGTTGATATTTATCAAAAAACAGCGCAACGAATTGAAAATATAGCAGAGCGTGTAATTACAAAACCCAAATTAACCACCTCTGAAGAAGTGATGGCAAGTTTACTACCTGCAGGTATTGAAGCTGGAATGAGCAAGAACTCTAATAACTTAACCCAAGAAAAACGTTTAAGTTACTTTGCTCATGAAAAACATAATTTAAGTAAAAAGCAACATTTAGCAAAGCTTATCAATTGGACGTTAATGGATTTAATGGCAGAGCATAACGATATTGTTATGTTAGGTGAAGATATTGCTCGTAAAGGTGGTGTTTATAACGTTACAGCAAAATTACATGAGCGTTTTGGACAAAACCGAGTGTTAAACACTTTACTTGATGAGCAGTCGATTCTTGGCGGCGCCATTGGGCTTGCCCATAATGGATTTATACCAATTCCTGAAATTCAATTTCTTGCTTACGTGCATAATGCTGAAGATCAAATTCGTGGTGAAGCCGCCACATTATCTTTTTTCTCTAATCAACAATTTACTAATCCAATGGTGATTAGAATTGCTGGCTTAGCATATCAAAAAGGTTTTGGCGGTCACTTTCATAATGACAATTCGTTTGCGGTATTTAGAGATATTCCTGGTATCGTACTGGCTTGCCCGTCTAACGGTAAAGATGCAGTTGAAATGCTTCGTGCTTCGGTACGGTTAGCAAAAGAGCAGCAAAAAGTTGTTGTGTTTCTTGAACCTATTGCACTGTATATGGCGAAAGACTTACATGAAGAAGGCGATGGCTTATGGACCTTTGCTTACCCTGAACCAGAGCACGATGCACCGCCTGTTAATATGCAGGTGAGTACATACGGTAAAGGTAAAGAAGTCTGTATTTTAACCTATGGCAATGGGTACTTTTTATCACGGCAAGCTGAGAAAATACTTGCAGATAAACACATCCACTGCAGGGTAGTTGATTTGCGCTGGTTAGCACCACTTGATCAACAAGGAATTATTGACGAAGTATCTCAATGTCAGCAAGTACTCATTGTTGATGAGTGCCGCAAAACAGGTTCAATTAGCGAAGCCTTAATGGCGCTATTAATTGAAGCGAAACTTAGCTCTAAGCCTATAGAGCGTATTTGTGCCCAAGACAGCTTTATTCCTTTAGGTAGCGCTGCCTATGAAGTGTTACCTTCTTGCCAAGATATTGTTGATAAAGTCTCCCAAATGATTGAGAGCAATGGCAACAATAACCAAACAAGTATCACAAACAATAAAGGTGGCAAATGAGTAAAAAACAAACGGCTGTTGTTATTTGCCCAGGCCGAGGCACCTACAATAAAGAAGAGTTAGGCTATTTAAGCCGTTTTCATAGTGATAAAACTGAAATCATTTCAGTTATCGATAACTATAGAAAATCGCAAAAACAGCCATTGATCAGTGAATTAGATGGCCAAGCAAGCTACCAACTGCGTAAACATACCGCTGGCGAAAATGCTTCCGCCATAATTTATGGTTGTGCATTGGCAGACTATCACTCCATTGATTTGGATAAATACGACATTGTTGCGGTAACTGGTAACTCAATGGGGTGGTACATTGCACTTGCAGTTGCTAGTGCTTTAAACCCTGAAAATTCGATAGAGCTCATTAATACCATGGGCTCAATGATGAGTAATGGTGTGATCGGGGGCCAATTAATATATCCCATTGTTGATGAAAACTGGGTTATTAATCACAATACTCACCAAAGCGTAATGGCAAAAATGGCAGAGGTTAATCAAGTACAGGAGAATGAAGTTTATCTATCGATCAACTTAGGTGGCTACCTAGTTTTCGGTGGCAATAAAGCGGGTTTAAAAGCACTAGAGCAAAGCTTACCCCTAGTGCAAGACCGTTATCCAATGAACTTATTCAACCATGCTGCTTTTCATACCCCTTTGATGGATGACATCTCAAAACAAGCTAAATCAATGTTAAGCGCCGATAAGTTTACTGCGCCTAAAATTCCACTCATCGATGGCTTAGGTAATATTTGGCAACCGTATTCAACCGATACCAAAAAGCTCTATGATTACACCTTAGATACCCAGGTAACTAAAATGTATGACTTTAGTAAGGCCGTTGAAGTGGCACTAAAAGAGTTTGCACCGGATAAATTAATTATACTAGGTCCTGGTGCTACTTTGGGGGGCTCTGTAGCACAAAACTTAATAAAGCATCAATGGCTAGAAATGAATACTAAGTCTGATTTTATTAGCCAGCAAAAAGAAGACCCATTTGTACTTGCCATGGGGCTAGCAGAGCAAAGAAAATTAGTTGTTTAAATAACTCGAGCTTAGAGTCAATAGTAATATCGTCATTTTCAGTGTGCAACTTGCAACTGAAGGTGACGATATTTAACTAATCCTCCTGTTTATACCAATCTCACTAACTATGTGATCATTTATACTGGTTAAAACAATCAACTACTGCGTTATTTATTTTATAATTATCGCTACATGGATGTAGCTTATGTGGACAATGCAGGAGCATTATTGTCCTGAACAACTAGTTATGAAAATAAATGCCTTGTATTTGACTGTTTTCACTGTGTATAAAATAGATCACTTAATTAATGAAACTGGTATTAGTTTTGTTAAAAAGCTTATAATCATTGTTAATGATTTATTTCACTACAGGTGATGTTTTGAATACCAAAATATACAAACAAGTGCTTGCCCATACTGATGATTTATTAGCAGCTGTTCAAGCCGATAATCAACAAGAATTTGATCGCTGTTATACAGAGCTGAAACTACTTTGTGAAACACATGAAAACACCGACAAAGACCACCCTGTACAATGGGAAACACTAGCCGACTTTACCGATGACTTGGCATTAGCGATCACCATTTATCAACAAGCCTTAGTTAAAGCTGAAACCATTAATGATAAAGACTTTCGTTCATCAATTGGCTTTTCAATGGCTACGTTAAAAGTTGAGCTAGGCGATAATGCAGGGGCTATTGAAGATTTAGAAAAAGCTAAAACTAGTAGTAACAAAATAATTGATAAAGAATTGAAAGCAGAAATACATGACTTATTGGAAGAGCTTAAAGCGTTATAAATAGCGTTTTTCTAAACATAAATATCGTAGTTTTGACTTAAATTAGAGGTTATTCATGATCGAACTGTACACAGCAGCAACACCTAACGGGCAAAAAATATCTATTGCGCTTGAAGAAATGGGGCTTGAATATAACGTCCATCATCTTGACTTTAATCAAGCAGATCAAAAAAAGCCTGACTTTTTGGCAATAAACCCTAATGGCCGCATACCTGCAATTATCGATCGTGATAATGATGATTTTGTTGTGTTTGAATCAGGGGCCATATTAATGTACTTGGCAGAAAAAACTGGTCAATTTATTCCTGCTGATCCCAAAAAATATTCACAAGTTATACAGTGGTTAATGTTTCAAATGAGCGGTGTTGGCCCTATGATGGGGCAAGCAAATGTGTTCTACCGCTACTTTCCTACTAAGATCCCTGCAGCCATTGAGCGTTATCAAAAAGAAGCGAGAAGGTTACTTGAAGTGTTAGATACTCAACTTAGTAAAAATAGCTATATAGCAGGAAGTGAGTACAGCATAGCTGATATAGCTACTTGGCCATGGGCGCGTAGCTATGAATGGGGCGGTATTAGTATTGATGGATTAACGCATTTAAAACGATGGCTTGATGAATTAGCCATGCGTCCTGCATGTCAAATAGGCCTTTTAACGCCTCCACCATCAGATATGTCAGATGAAGAGCGTGCGAAGCAAATCAGTAAAATGGTAACCAATTAGCTAGTTTACCGCGATGAGCAACCATTATTTTGATTATCACTGAGTTAACTATTATAAAAGCAGCTTATGTGGCGCTGCTTTTTTATAAGTTAAGCACTTCTATTAGCGGCAATATGCGCTAGTGAAATAAGCGCTTGCTTGTATTGCGATTCAGGTAAAAAGTCTATCGCATTAATCGCCTTATCGGCTTCTTGCTCTGCAATTTTTTGAGCATAACGTAGCGAGCCTGTTTCATCCATTGCTTTTAGTATCGCTTCAAGGTTATCCATACCATTACATTTCTCAATAGCGTCTTTAATCAGCTGTGCCTGCTCAGCATTACCATGCTGCATTGCAAAGATAAGGGGTAATGTTGGTTTACCTTCGGCTAAGTCATCTCCAACATTTTTACCCATTGCTTGAGCATCTGCAGTGTAGTCCATAATGTCGTCTACGAGCTGAAATGCTGTACCAAGGTATTTACCGTAGTCAATCATCGCTTGTTCAGTTTTGGTGTCGTGATTGCCTATTACGGCCGCTAATTGTGTGGCAGCTTCAAATAATTTAGCGGTTTTACAATAAATAACCTGCATATAGCTTTCTTCGGTGGTGCTGGCGTCATTACAGTTCATTAGTTGTAATACTTCGCCTTCCGCTACAACATTAGTCACATCAGACAAAATATCCATTACGCGCATATTTTGTAGTTTCGTCATCATTTGAAATGAGCGAGTGTAAAGAAAGTCACCAACCAAAACACTTGCACTATTACCAAATAATGCATTGGCTGTTTCACGACCACGACGCATATCTGATTCATCGACTACATCATCATGTAAAAGCGTAGCCGTATGGATAAACTCTATAATTGCGGCTAGATCAATATGCTGATTACCTTTGTAGCCAAGTGCTCTAGCTGCTAAAATAGTAAGCATTGGACGCATGCGCTTTCCACCTGCATTAACAATATAAATGCCTAGTTGGTTTATCAATGCAACATCTGATTGTAATTGCGAGTAAATAAGGTCATTGACCAATGTCATATCTTGCTGCGCAAGAGATTGAATGTCTTTGATATTCATAAAACCTAACGATGAAATATACGAGTGAACGATGCGAAAAACTTGGTGCAAAGTTTACACCATTTTCATTGATAAAGAAGGTTTCTATTAAATGTTTCAAATATTAAATAATAAATGTTAATTCTACTTGCCATCCATTTATCCATCGAGTAGAATTCGCGCCCTATATTTTTAAATTTATGCGTTTAATAAATGAACGCAGTTCGGAGTAGCTATGTACGCGGTATTCCAAAGCGGTGGTAAACAGCATCGTGTAACTGAAGGCCAAATGGTTCGTCTAGAAAAAATTGAACTAGAAGTTGGTGCTTCAGTAGAATTCGATAACGTATTAATGATCGCCGATGGCGATAACATCAATGTAGGCGCGCCTTACATTGCTGGTGGTAAGGTTGTGGCTGAGGTTGTAAACCAAGGTCGCGCTGATAAAGTTAAGATTGTTAAATTCAAACGTCGTAAGCATTCACGTAAGCAAGCGGGCCATCGCCAATGGTTCACTGAAGTGAAAATTACTGGTATTAACGGCTAATTTAGGAGCGATTCAAAATGGCACATAAGAAGGCAGCAGGTAGTACCAAAAACGGTCGTGATTCAGAAAGCAAACGTTTAGGTGTTAAGCGTTTTGGTGGTGAATCAGTACTAGCAGGTAACATTATTGTTCGTCAACGTGGTACTAAATTCCACGCGGGTAACAATATGGGTATCGGTAAAGACCACACTTTATTTGCTTTAACTGACGGCAAAGTTCAGTTTGACGTTAAAGGCGCTAAAAACCGCAAATTCGTAAGTATTGTTTCTGAATAATAATACTTAACTCATTTGAAAAGCCCTGCGTTATAGCGGGGCTTTTTTTTTGGCTTGATCATAATAATATCAACACGCCCTAGATAATCTTCACTGAGCGAGCAATTATCTAACTCAATTGGTATAATTCGCGTATTAAGTAAAATTTAACTATGGATTATTATTGTTAGCGGTAAAAATCGCTTATAATACGAGCATAGTAATTATTTTGGAGTTTTTTAAAACACCATGAAATTTGTTGATGAAGTAGAAATTAGGGTTGAGGCTGGAGACGGTGGCAACGGCTGTGTTAGTTTTCGTAAAGAAAAATACATAGAATTTGGCGGTCCTAATGGTGGTGACGGCGGCGATGGCGGCGATGTGTACCTTATTGCCGATGAAAACCTAAACACGTTAATTGATTATCAATTTGAACGTTTTCATCGTGCAAAACGTGGTGAAAATGGTAAAAGCCGTGACTGTACAGGTAAAGGTGCTGACGATTTGTTTCTTAAAGTACCGGTTGGAACACGTGCAGTTGATATTGATACCGATGAGCAGTTAGGCGATTTAACTAAACACGAACAGAAGCTTTTGGTTGCCAAGGGTGGCTGGCATGGTTTAGGAAATACACGCTTCAAAAGTAGTACTAACCGAGCGCCTCGCCAAAAAACGAATGGTACACCTGGTGAAATTCGTAATATTAAATTAGAACTTCTATTGCTAGCTGATGTTGGTTTACTTGGTTTACCAAATGCAGGAAAGTCTACGTTAATTCGCAGTGTGTCAGCAGCGAAGCCTAAAGTGGCTGATTATCCATTTACCACACTAGTACCAAACCTTGGAGTAGTAAGGTTAAGTGCAGAACGTAGTTTTGTTATTGCGGATATTCCTGGGCTTATTGAGGGTGCTGCAGACGGAGCTGGTTTAGGAACGCAATTTCTAAAACATTTAGAACGTTGCCGTATTTTACTACATATTGTTGATATTATGCCTGTAGATGGCTCAGATCCTGCTGAAAATGCAAAAACAATAATTAGTGAGCTCGAACAGCACTCAAGTAAGTTAGCTGAAAAACCACGTTGGTTAGTATTTAATAAGCTTGATTTAATGTTTGAAGATGAAGCGAAAGAAATTACTGACAGAATAATTGAAGCACTCGATTGGCAAGGCCCGGTTCTGAGCATTTCAGCCTTTAATAAAATGGGGACTGATACTCTATGTACCCAAGTAATGGACTTTATTGAAACATTACCTGCGGTAGAAGATGAAGTAAGCCCTGAAGATAAAACTGTTGAATTCAAATGGGACACTTATCATCAAGACGCAGTTAGTGGTCTTGAAGATGATCTCGACGACGATGAAGACTGGGATGAAGACGACTATGATGTAGAAGTAGAATATCGTAGATAGTTTAAGTTATACTTAATTATGAAGGGCGTGGTATTAATACCGCGCCTTTTTTGTTTAAGAACTTGCCGTTATCACTTACACTATGTCATTAACTAATTTTGTTTATTACGGTAGGTTTTATGACTATCCTTTCAATGATTGTCGCTCATGCTGATAATCGTATTATTGGTAAAGACAACGATATGCCATGGCATTTGCCTGCTGATCTAGCTTATTTTAAAAAGACAACACTAGGTAAGCCTGTAGTGATGGGGCGTAAAACCTTTGAGTCCATTGGCCGTCCATTACCAGGTAGACAGAATATAGTGATATCACGAGATGCGAATTACCAAGCTGGTGGTGTTGAAGTCGTATCGTCAGTTGATATGGCGATATCGGCTGCTGGAGATGTTGATGAAGTTATGGTGATCGGTGGTGGAGCAATTTATCAGCATTGCATAGAAGCAGCTGATCGTTTATACATTACTCATATAAATGCTGTAATTGATGGTGACACTCAGTTTCCTGAATACGATACCGAGCAACAATGGAAGAAAGTGAGTAGTGAGTATCGTCAAGCTGATGAAAAGAATAAGTATGATCTCGACTTTTGTGTTTATCATCGTGTGTAATTTATGCTCTTTTCAATAACCTTTTAGTAGCTGGTATTTTATGTATCCTTTAACTTATATAGAGCCTGTATTTCGACCTCCAAGCGAGTGGAAAAGCTTAATCTTACAAGTCACTAATGGTTGCTCTTGGAATAAGTGCACTTTTTGTGAAATGTATACTAGCGAACAAAAAAAATTTCGTCCAAAAAAAATAGAGCTCATTGAACAAGAGATGCTTAAAGTGGCATCGTCTAACATCTCCGTTGGGCGGATATTTTTAGCTGATGGTGATGCTATGATGCTGCCATTTGAGCGGTTAAAAGCAATCTTGTTGCTTATTAAACAGTACTTTCCTCAGGTAACACGTGTGTCTAGTTACTGTTTGCCACGAAACCTAAGCAATAAAACCGTTGAGCAACTTACGCAATTGAAAGCGCTCGGCTTGAAGTTGTTGTATGTGGGCTGTGAAAGTGGTGATGACGAGGTTCTTCAATTTATTAATAAAGGTGAAACATTTGCAAGCTCGGTAGCCGCGCTAAATAAGGTTAAAGCAGCAGGTCTTAAAAGCTCAGTGATGATATTAAATGGCTTGGGTGGCTCAAAGTACTCACAGCAACATGCTATTAATTCAGCTAAATTGATGAATATATGCCAACCAGATTTTTTGTCTACACTGGTCGTTTCGTTTCCTTTGGGCCAGGAGCGTTTTGAGCAAGGTTTTAATGGAGATTTTTTTGCGCTGAATCAGCAAGAGTTGTTTCAAGAGATGAAAACGTTACTCGAACATTTGTCACTCGACAAAACCATATTTCGTTCTGATCACGCTTCAAATTATTTAGTATTAAAAGGCATTTTAGGGCAGGATAAATTAAGGTTGTTGGCACAAGTTAATGCGGCCATAACGTCACCTAGCCAAGTTGCTTTGCGTCAAGAGTGGCAACGAGGATTATAAAAAGTTAACCAGCACTAGGTTGAACGAGTGTTGGTAACATCAATATTTTAAAGGGTACTATCTGAGTCACAGCTTAGTCCATGCATTATGGCTATGGCACATTAGTGTTAAATTATTAGGGTAGATGAAGATTGAATAACCCTAGTTCTAGTAAGATATCAATTAAAGAGACTAATTAATTATGAGCGAAACAAATTCAACACTTAATACGTTTTTAAGTGCTTGTAAAGCATCACAAGTGTTATGGGCGCTACAAGATAAAGCGAGTGAAGACTGGGTTGTACTAGACTCAATTAATTTTGAAAATACTGAAGTAATGCCGTTATGGTCAAGTAAAGCGCTTGCTCAAACACACTGTATTGATGAATGGGAAAGCTATACTCCATGTGAGATCAGCTTATCTGATTGGTTTGAATTTTGGATAGAAGACTTAAATGAAGACGGCGTTATTGTTGGTATAGATTGGCAAGATAATGATCAAGAGTGCTTAGAAATGGAATTGTCAGAATTTACTCAGGCGTTAGCAGAAATTGAATCGTTAAAATAAAGTAAGTCTGAATTACAGCTTGATGGCCTGAAGGCCAACCTACACAGTGAGAGTAATGAGAATAGCTTGTAGGTCGGTGTTTACGCCGTCAAAAGAAGTAAGCTTGTAGGTCGGTGTTTACGCCGTCAAAAGAAGTAAGCTTGAGTATAGTTGATGGCCTTATCGGTAATTGCTCCTGCATTACCCTACTAAATAAGATTAGGTGCTAGGTTTCAGAACCTAGCACCCATTATTATTAAAGTTTAAACTCTCTAACTGATGATTGTAGCTCTTCTGCTAAACGAGCAACTTCGCTACTTGACTCAGCTGTTTGTTTAGAGCCTGCAGTAGTTTGTTCTGCGATTGCAACAATTGATTCCAAGTTCTCACTAATTTCATGCGCTACAACACTTTGTTCTTCAGCTGCTGTTGCTATTTGAGAGCTACGATCAAATGCTTCATGAACTGCATGAGTAATAGTTTCTAATGCAGCATTAGCTTCATCGCTTTGAGTAACACAATCTGCGGCTTGTTTCTTACCTGTTTCCATTACAGCTACAGCTTTTTGTGCACCACTTTGCAATACTTCGATCATGTTATGAATTTCTTGTGTAGACTCTTGTGTTCTACTTGCAAGAGTTCTAACTTCATCAGCAACTACAGCAAAACCACGTCCTTGCTCTCCTGCTCGTGCCGCTTCAATTGCTGCGTTCAATGCAAGTAAGTTGGTTTGTTCAGCAATACCGCGAATAACATCTAAAATACTGCCAATTGACGCGCTGTCTTGCTCAAGCTTATTAATTACAACAGAGGCAGCGTCTACTTCACGTGCAAGTAGCTCAATAGTTGCTTTGTTACGTTCTGAGATAACTTTTACGCGTTCTGCTTCGTCGTCTGCTTGTTTAATTTCACCTAGTGCATCATTAGCGCCTGATAATACGCTTTGTGCTGTACTACTCATTTCAGTGGTAGCTGAAGCTGCTTGCTCTACTTGAAGTCTTTGCTCTTCAATAGCCGTGGTACTTTGTGCTGTAACCGCTGATGTTTGTTCTGCAGCGGTAGCAAGTTGACTAGAGCGACTAACAATGCCGTGAATTAGCGTACGTAAACTATCAATTAGCGAGTTAATATTATGTGATAGAGTAGCAAACTCATCGTTACCACTTTCATCTAGCTTTCTTGATAAGTCACCAGAAGCAACCACATTAAGCATTTCATTAACACGTGTTAATGGGCGTGTAATACTAATTAAGGTTACCCAGGCAATGATGATAGCTAAACTAATTGAAATAATTAAAATGATAATTGTTTGGGTGGTACCGTTGGTTACTTGGTTTTCCACTAACTCACTAGTTTCTTTCGTTGTTAGGTTAGCCATATCTACTTGTTTAGTCAGAATAGCTTTGGCTTGTTCAATATCTGCATCTGAAGCTGCTAAACTAGATTCTGCATTGGCTAGAGCAGCTAATTGCATTTTTTTCAGTTGGTAGATACCACTGTTGCTCGTAATTGCTGTTTCTATCTGGCTCATAATATCACCAAACTCTTCGGCAATATCTTCTGCACCATTTGTGGTCAGCTCATTAATAATTTCTTTTGAAGCAAGGTTTACTTCGTTGTGAACTCGGCTTATTTCGCTTTCAATTAACTCTACAGATGAGGCATTTAAGCTATCACGGTATTCAAAACTGGTAGATACCAAACTATTAAAGGCTGTTTCAACTGATTCACCTAATGACAAAGCGCGTTGAAGCTTTGTACTAGCTAGCTTGTGATCGGCTAAATCTAACATCAGAGTAGCAGCATCATCAGCTTTTTCTTCAAGGGTATATATAGCTTCAATAAGGTTTAATCTGCCATTGATACTGTTTGTTCTGTTTTCGAAAACTAACGCTATGTTTTTTTCTAATGAATCATATACGCCATCAACTTGCTGTAGGTTATTGATAAGTTGCTTTTCGGTTTGTACTACAGCTTTCAAGTTCTTTAAACCAGAGGTAAAGCTTGATTGAAGCTCTTTGTAGGTTTCTTGGTTTTGGTTTAGCGCTTTTAAATCAGTTTGATAAAACGCTCTGAGGGTTAACCCGCCTATTGCAAATAAATCGTTTGCTAAGAGGTTACTTCCTTTTAAGGTTGGTATCGCCAATTCACTCTGGGTCAATGTCGCTTTTTGGATTGTATTTAGGTTGAAGTATGACATGGTACTTGATACCACAAGTAATATTGAAATAATGGCAAAGCCGCCAATAATTTTCATTGCTACCGTTAGGTTCATTAAGCTCACCTTTATTTGTACGTTAGTGAATATACAACATGAGTATATTCTTATTTCATGATATTAACTTTAAATCATAACGAGTAATATATCATCCCTAATCTTTATAAATCATTGTATTTATTTGTTGGTTACAACGTTTTTTATCGCTGCTTGGGTTGTTATTTCCCTATTTTCCCAATGAAGCAAAGTTAAATGCTCTCCCCAAACACAGCCAGTATCAAGTGCGTATGCATTTTTGTGTGAACATTTTCCTTGTAATGCCGCCCAATGACCAAAAAGCCAATGGCAATCATCTAATGGTTTAGCTAACTGAAACCAAGGTACTAAATCTGAAGGTGCCTGCTCTGGTGGTTCTTTACAGTTAAACTCAAGAGAGCCATCTAAGTAGCAATAGCGCATACGAGTAAATGCGTTAATTGTGTAGCGAAACCTTTGCTCGTCAGTAACAGCATTCCCCCATGAATTTGGCTGCTCGCCATACATTTTATTTAGCCATATATCACGCTCTGCACTTGAAAGTTTTTGTTGTGCAAGTAGTGCCTGTTCTTCTGCCACCTTAATGCTCCATTGTGGGCTTATACCGGCATGAGACATGTATACACATTCGTTGGGGAGCTTTCTAAGTAGCGGTGTTTGCGCAAGCCAGTTAGTTATTTTATTTAAGTTTGGGCTAGCAAGCAGTGGCGCTAGTTTATCTTGTTCTTTTACTTTTTTATGCCCCGCTATAACAGCTAATAAGTGTAGGTCATGATTTCCCAGTACTGCTTTAACACTATCGCCTAAAGACATTAAAAATTCGATGGTAGCGAGTGAATCTGGACCTCTTGCAACCATGTCACCGGCAACCCACAGTTGGTCATTGTGGGGATTAAAATTAACCTTGCCAAGAAGTGCTATTAATTCTTGAAAACACCCTTGTATGTCACCAACAAAGTAAGTGGCCATAAATTAATTAACACAGTAAGGTTGGGCTAATTGGAATAGTGGTATAGTGACTTTGATACTTTGATTGTTAGCTGTTTGCATCATATAGTAACCTTGCATCGTACCAAATGGCGTACTTAAATGGCAGCCACTGCTATACTGGTAACTCGCTCCTGCAGCTATTAATGGCTGCTCGCCAATAACACCATCACCTGAAACTTCAACTTCTTCACCTTCACCGTCGGTAATAAGCCAATAGCGAGACATTAGTTTAACGGCTTGTTCGCTTTGGTTGTTAATAGTAATGGTATAGCTGAAGACAAAGAGTGGCTTGTTATTATCAATTATTTGGGTAACAAATTGGCTCTTTACGCTAACTTCAATTTTATTTGCAAGTGTATTTAAAGTTGAGGGGGTCATATTACTCAGCTGGTGGGTTGTCAGTTATGTAGTTAGCGAGTTTAATAAAGTCGTCTAACGATAAATTTTCAGGGCGAATGCTAGGATCAATATTTAGTAATTCTAATTGCTCTGAGCTAATTAACTTTTTAAAACTGTTTCGTATAGTTTTACGTCGTTGGTTGAATGCAGCTAAACAAACGCGGTTTAAATCACTCAAATTTTTTACCGGATTTTTTATTTCAGTGTGCGGAATTAACCTAACTATGGCTGAATCTACCTTTGGCGCAGGGGTAAATGCTTCAGGACCTATCTCCATTACAGGTATAACTTGACACTGATATTGTGTCATTACCGATAAACGCCCATAAGATTTACAGTCTGGACCTGAAGCCATACGCTGAACCACTTCTTTTTGTAACATGAAGTGCATATCTTTAACTTGGGCTTTAAAAGTGAGTAAATGAAAAATTAAAGGCGTTGAAATATTATAGGGTAGGTTACCAAAAATACGTAAAGGGCGTTCGGGAGTTGCTAATTCAGAAAAGTTGAATTTAAGAGCATCTTGCTCGTAAATAGTAAGTTTTGGTGCTAAAAAAGGATGGTGTTTTAACCTGTGAGCAAGGTCTCTGTCTAACTCAACTACCGATAATGCACCAGCTCGATCAACAACTGGCTCTGTTAAAGCACCAAGGCCAGGACCAATTTCTATTAAGTTTTCACCTGGCTCTGGATTGATAGCGTCAACTATTTTACTAATTATCGCATCGTTATTAAGAAAGTTTTGACCAAATCTTTTTTTTGCTTGATGACCTAAGTGGACATTTTTTTTCATTGTTTAATGCTTAATTTTGGTTGTTAGCTAAGTCAATAGCGGTATTAATTGCTTGATAAAAACTACCGGGATCGGCATTCATTGTACCAGCAAGCTCTAAGGCAGTGCCGTGGTCAACAGAGGTTCTTATAAAAGGAAGCCCTAAGGTGATATTTACAGATGAGCCAAAACCTTTGTATTTTAATACAGGCAAGCCTTGATCGTGAAACATAGTTAAAATTGCATCGGCTTGTGATAGATACTTTTCTTGAAAAATTGTGTCTGCAGGTAAAGGACCAATTAAATTTATACCTTCGGCTCTTAGCTCATCTAGTGCAGGGATCACAACTTCAATTTCTTCGCGGCCTAAATGTCCATCTTCACCCGCATGAGGGTTAATACCACAGACATAAATTTGGGGTGTTTTAATACCAAACTTCTCAATAAGGTCTTTATTTAATATTCGAGTAACTTTTTGTAAGCGCTCACGTGTAATTGCTTTTGAAACATAAGCAAGGGGAATATGTGTCGTAACTAGCGCAACACGTAAACCTTCAGTAGCAAGCATCATTACAACATCAGAGCAGTTTGCCTGATGGGCGAAATATTCAGTATGGCCACTAAAGGCAATACCTGCTTGATTGATCAGACCTTTATGAACAGGGCCTGTAACTACGGCGTCGAACTCACCTGATATATTACCGTCACAAGCTAAGCGAAGCGTTTCTACTACATAATGACCATTTTCTGGATTTAATTGCCCTGGAATACAAGGCACATTTAATTCAGAAGCCAATATAGTAAGCGTGCCGGCTAATTGAGGTTTTGCTGGCGCACTTGGATCATATTTAGTTAGTGTTAGTGGTAGGCATAATTGCTTTGCTCGCTCCATTAAGAGCGAGGGAGAAGCAACCACTACAATTTGCACAGGCCACTCTTGCTGTGCTATTGCGATTACAAGATCAGGCCCAATACCTGCAGGTTCACCGGGAGTAATTGCAATACGTTTAGTCATAACTATTTGCTCGACTCAAAAACTTCAATATAGGCTTCATCTCGCAATTCTTTGATCCAACGAGTGCTTTCCATACCAAACTTACGTTGATATAACATTTGGTAAGCTTTATTTTCGTTCATTTGCTGTGTTGCATCTAGTGTGCGACGACCAGTTAACTGAGTTAAATGCCAACCAAATGAAGATCTAAAGGGTTTATGCATCTCATCAACTGATAAGCGGGCTAATGCATCTTTGAATGCTGGATCGTATATGCTTGGATCTGCCCAGCCTAAATCGCCACCTTTAACAGAAGTTGGACCTTCAGAATGCTCTTTAGCAAGCTCTTCAAAATCTGCTTCACCGGCAAGAATTTTATCCATAAATTCTTGCAGTATTGCTTCTGCTTTTGCTTCACTCAAAATAATAGAGGGTTTTATTAGAATATGGCGAGCTCTCACTTCTTCAACTTCAACCACTTGGCGGCCACGAATGTCTTTTACTTTAACAATACTAAAACCTAAACCGGTACGAATAGGGCCAATAATAGCGCCTTTATCTTTGCCTTCTATGATTTCAGAAAATAATGTTGGCATTTCATTAATGCTTTTCCAGCCCCAGTCTCCGCCTTCTAGTGCTCTGTCTCCACCTGATGAAGCAATAGCTATTTTTGCAAAATCGCTACCATTTTTAAGTAATTGAATAACTTTCTCAGCTCGGTCTTTAGCCTCATTCATATCTGCTTGTTTTGGCTCTGGTGGAAATTCAATTAAAATATGACCTAAATGATACTCGACATTGTTGTTTGTCTGTTCTTTCATTGCACTTAATAGGTTAGTCACTTCTTGTGGTGAAATGTAAATTCTGCGGCGAACGCTATTTCGCTTAACTTCACCTGTGATTAACTCAGTACGAATAGACTCGCGAAACTTTTCATATTCTACGCCGTCTTTTTCAACTGAAGCTCTAAACTGCTCTAAAGTTAAGTTATTCTCTTGGGCCATATTAGTGAGTGTGGTATCAAGTTGAGCATCACTTACCTGCACGCCCATGCGCTCACCAATTTGCATTACAAGTGTATCGTTTATAAGCTTGTCCATTACTTGAACACGCAAAGCGTTATCAGACGGTAAGTCTTGATTACTTTTTGCTGATTGCGCTTTAACTGTGTTGATTAAATCGTTAACTTCAGATTCAAGAACAACCCCTGTATTAACAATCGCTGCTACTTTATCAACAACCACTTCTTGGGCATAACTTATTGTGCTAGTACAAAGTAAAAATGCGTAGCTAATTAATTTTAATTTATTTTTCATGTAGGTAAATTTTCTTTATCTAATTATTGAGAAAGTAAGGACGCTTGTAGCCAAAGATACTCGCGTTAAACATGTCTTCTGTATTCACGGTAGTTTTACCCCCGCCCAATCCTTTAATGACGAACTGTAACATAAAACCACTGTCAAATTCATCGCGGTTTTCATTAATAAAGTCTTGTTCGTCAATGTTAGAGTTAATATGGCGATGATAAGCTAGGCGAATTGCCCAACAACAACTTTCATACTGTAATCCTAAGTAGCTTTCAAGGCTACGTTTGTTTTGTAAGTCTTCTGTTACACGGGCAACTAATTGCCAATCTTTATTCAGTTTATAGCTTGTTAGTACAGAAACTTGTTCAAGGTTCTTTCCTGAGACATTACTTGAGTAGCGATGGTTCAATTGAATTGTTTGATTATTTGAATATTGGTAATCTAAACTGCTCTGACTCTTGTTAGTGGTATTGGTTTTAGTGTTGTATTGTATGTCACTACTAAATTGCCATTTACGACTAAATTGCCAAAAAAATTCAGTCGCTAATGCTGATTCATCAGCTTCAACATTGTTGCCCGTAGTTAGATTGTCTTCATTGAGATAAACAATTCGACCGAGGCTTAGTCTGAATATTTCGTCGTTGCTTTCGGAAAATAACCGACTCGTTACCCCCCACGAATATTGGTTGGCTTGTGCTATTCTGTCTAAACCACTAAAACGTTTATCGCGGAATAAACCGCCGAAATCATCTTGTAGAACAGCAGTATCATACACGCCAATATTGCTTTGGTCTTTATTAGGGACATAAAGGTACTGTAATTGGGGCTCTAAGGTTTGTAAAAAACCTTTATTAAATAAAGAGATATTTCGCTCAAGGTTGATACCACCATGAAAACGTACTTTTGGTAACGTTCGGCTTACGCTTTCTTTAAGATTACTATTTATTGGAATACGTTTTTGTTGGTAATGTGTTTGTAACAATTTTAATTCAGACGTTAAAAACCAAGCAGGTGTTGATAACGGAAACAGTGCTCCAGCTTCAATATGATACCGCTCGGCTTCTGGAATACTTCGGTCACTCGATCTAAAACTGGTTAATTCTGAATAAACATCAAATTGACCATTTAAAAATGGTAAGGCAGTTGTGCTCTTAATTTCAATCTGAGGCAAGGTTTTATAGCTTGCTTTGTGATCACCTAATACCTCGAAATCTTGAAATTGCATTTTTGCTTGCCAAGTTTCACCAAAATAGGCTAATTCACCTATTTGGTACAAGTAGGCATCATTGGCATTGTACTGCTCGGTATCAATATCAACAAGGTAGTTATCATCACTAATAGTGGTGTAGTCAACATACGCTCTATAACGTTCTGAAAAGGTTCCTACATGTTCAAAGCGTGCTAGATAGCGAGGGTCTTGGTTAATCTTTAAATTGTTATCTTTATTTAAATATTCTAAGTTTATTTCACCAGACTGCTCACCTGACAAATAACGAAACTCGGTTAACAGTTGTAGTCCGCGTTTTGATATAAGACGGGGGGTAACGGTAGCATCCATATTCTCAGCTAAGTTAAGATAATAAGGGGCTTCAATCACCAGTCCTGATTTGTTCGATGACTTTATACTTGGGTAAAGAAAACCAGATTTTCGCTCATTAGTTACCGGAAATGAAATATACGGAATATACAGCACTGGCACATTAAACAGTTTTACACGGGCATGGTAGGCCTCGCCTAAATTTTCTTCCGCTGAAATATTTATTTCACTGGCTTGAATCTGCCAGTCAGGCACTTCGCCGTAACAGGTGGTAAAACTTGAGTCGATAAGGCTCATGGTACCATCTAAATTAACATAAATACTGGCGGCACTACCGTGACCAGGGTTACCAGTTAATTGATAGGCACTATTAAGTAATTGTGTTTCTTGGTTTTTCTCACTTGCAATTAATTGCGATGCAAAGACGTTCACGCCTTGGTTCTGAAAGTGAATATTACCAAGGGCAGAAATTTCTTCAGTTTCTCGGTTAATTTCTATTTCACTAGCGTTGATAGCGTGATCGTTATCCATTAAGGTGACACCACCTGTAAATGTTGCCCGTTTATTTTTTATTATTTGTGAGTTTTGTGAAAAAATAGTGAGGGCATTATTTTTATCATCAGGCTTGCGAGTATCAATAATGGGATAAATAGGTACCGGGCATGTTGCTAGGGTGTTATTAAGTGCTTTTGCTTCTTGGGCCGTAGATTGACTTAAAAAAAGTAAAGCTAACAGCGAAAGAGTATAACGAAAAAATAGCATTTAATATCCGATAAATAAGGTTTTGGAAAAAAGTACATAGAAAGATTGCATATTTTACCGTTAAATTCTGAAATAATATAGCAATTTTCTTTGTTCAATTAATTGGGTATATTGTGAAAAATAATTATGGAGTACTGGTTTGATCAATGATGTTCGTCAATCTCAGTTAATTGCTTGGCTCAGTGATGTGTTTTCAGCTGACAAAATACACTTATTAACAATGAACGGAGATGCTGGCTTTAGGCGGTATTTTCGTTTTAATCATAAAGAGCAGTCTTATATAGCGGTAGATTCCCCCCAAAAATGGTGCAACAACGTAGCGTTTACTAAGGTTCAGCATTTATTAATGCAAGCCGATATTCAAGTGCCTGAAATTGTTGTTCAAAATGAAGGTAAGGGCTTTTTTTGTTTATCAGATCTTGGTGATACGTTATTGGGTGATATTGTTAATCTAGATAATATGCACGTTTATTATCAGCAAGCAATTGATCTTCTACCTAGAATATCGTCACTACAGTGCGATAATTTTCCTGTTTTTGATGAAAGCTTCATACAAACGGAGTTATCAATTTTTGTTGAGTGGTTACTCAGTACCCATTTATCAATTGAGCTATCTGAAGTAGAAGCGCAAAAACTGAAGCAATGCTTCGATGTGTTAACAGCAAGCGCTTTAACTCAACCTAAAGTGACAGTGCATAGAGATTTTCATAGTCGTAATATTATGCAAACGGCAGATAAAAAACTTGCTGTAATTGATTTTCAAGATGCTGTTCATGGGCCAATTACCTATGATATTGTATCTTTGTTGCGCGATTGTTACTTAAAATGGCCAAACGAAAAAGTTCATGAGCTATTTAATTATTATATTAATTTACAAGCTACAAAGTATAATTTAACGGGAATTTCAGCTGAACAATGGCGTACTTGGTTTGATTTAATGGGAATACAGCGTCATTTAAAAGCGAGTGGCATCTTCGCAAGATTATATCATCGAGATAATAAACCAGGTTATCTAAAAGACATACCATTAACACTTTCGTATATTGTAGAGGTTAGCAAAGAGTATGATTCTTTAAAATTTCTAGCTGACTTAGTGAGTCAAAAAGTATTGCCAAAACTCGCGGGGATTTCCCCTAAAGGCATTAATTAATGAAAGCAATGATTATGGCAGCGGGTCGAGGGGAAAGACTTCGTCCTTTAACCGATCATACGCCCAAGCCATTAATAAAAGTCAACGGTATCGCGTTAATTGAATACCATATTATAAAGCTTGCTGCGGCAGGAATTAAAGATATTGTCATTAACTTGGCATGGTTAGGCGAAACTATAGTTAATGAACTTGGTGATGGTAGTCGCTGGGGAGTAAACATTAGTTATAGTTGGGAAAAACCCCATGCGCTTGAAACTGCTGGTGGTATTATAAAAGCACTCCCCTTACTTATAGAACCCGATGCGATAAATAAAGATCAAGAAACATTCTTAGTCATTAACGGTGATATATATTTTGATTATGACCTTAACCCTTTGCCCACATTAACGGGCGATGAACTTGCTCATTTATGGTTGGTGCCTAATCCAGCACATAACCCAGATGGGGATTTTGTGTTAGCAGAAAAAACCATCTCACCTGTTTTTACAAACGAAAAAACAAGCTATACATTCAGTGGTATCGCGTTATATAAAGCGGCTCTTTTTTATCAACTTAAGCAAAGTAATGCGGATAGTACAAACAAAATGGTGTTGAAATTAGGGCCTAAATTAAAAGAGTGTGCAGAAAAAGGGGTAATTAAAGGCTGCATATTAAACAGTTTTTGGATCGATGTAGGTACAAAAGAGCGCTTAGAACAAGTAAATACATATTTAGGAGCAAACAAGTAAAATGCGAATCTGGGGTAAAATATTTGGTTTTTTATTCGGCTTAATGCTCAGTAAAAATATATTTGGTGCATTGCTAGGCGCGTGGCTTGGTCATAAATTTGATAAAGGATTATCATTCGATTTTGATGCACTTAATCAAAAAAATGAAGGTCAGCGTCAACAAGTATTTTTTTATAGCACCTTCGCCATCATGGGTTATATTGCAAAAGCAGATGGTAGAGTATCTGAGCATGAAATTGCTTTTGCCAATGCATACATGGATAAATTAGGCTTAGATGCCACTTTAAGGCAGCAAGCTCAAGATGCCTTTAGTGAAGGTAAAATGGCTGGTTTTCCAATTGACCAACAATTAAAAACGTTAAAAAGAAATTGCTATAACCGACAAGATTTAATGTTAATGTTTCTTGAAATTCAGATCCAAGTGGCTTTTGCAGATGGTCAACTCGGTGATGAAGAACGAGCCGTTTTACATCATATAGCAAAACAGTTAGGTTTTTCAGTTAGCCAATTAGATCAATTACTTGAAATGATCATCGCTGGCGCTAAATTTAATCAAAATAGAGGTAATGTTAGTCAAGGCGGCAGTAAACAGCAGCTTGAAAATGCCTATAAATTACTTGGCGTTAATGCTGATGATAGCCCGCAAGTTATCAAGAAAGCCTACCGTAAACAAATGGCACAACATCACCCCGACAAGCTTGTTGCAAAAGGCTTACCGCCAGAAATGATGGAAATGGCAAATCAAAAAGCGCAAGATATTCAGTCAGCGTATGAATTGATTACTAAAAAAAGCTAATTTCAATTGGTATAATTTCAATTAAGCGCCTTGTTCGTCACTTTATTTAAATAAAATAAGGCGTAAAGTTGAAAGTAACTTTTTTATATCTGACTGTTTTGCCTACCTATAAATCAGAGTACTTAATTAGTGAAGCGGGTATAAGGTTATTGTAGCCAATACCGTAAGTGCCACTTTACCAACCTAAAGATGCTAGCCAACCATTTATTTCTTTAATTAATAATGCCTTAGGATAGCTACTTGGGGTAATGTTATGTAGCTGTTTTTGCCGATAATAAGCCTTCATTTCTTGTTTTACCGCATCTGCCCTTAACTGTGCCGCGCTTTTAACATTAATGTTATCGCGAAAAAGCGTTAGGTCGAGCACTGGGATAGGTAATTGAGTTATATTGAAAGCTACGGTTTTGTTGTCTTCTATTGTTGGCAAAAAGCTACTGAGTAAAATAAGTGCGGTGGGGAGCTCTGTAACTTCCTGTTGATAAATATTAGTTAATAACGCGCCGTTACTACCTTCTGATATAACGATAATAACACCAGGGTATTCTTTGGCCTGTTGGTGTATTTGCTTAAGCAATAATGCTAAGTCATCTTGGTAATCAATTAATGCTTTTTTATTGTTTTCAATACGCTTTTCACGTTCAATTGCGTGCGAAGGGTAGTTGCTTGGTTTTGCAGGTGGTTGAATAGTAATTGTGGTCCAACCTTGCTTGGGTAATTGTTGACGTAAAAAGTTAATCGCCTTAGAGCCCGTCGCATTTTTTTGCCAGTCTGGTAATAAAATCAGAACCCCTTTAGCCAGGCTTGTTTTATTTATTTCAAGTAAGGTGACATGCTCTTTCATACCTACGAGTATTGGTTTTACTATGTCGGGCTCAAGATAATGTTTAAGGTCTTCTTGTTGTTGTTTTAGAAAATTAATGGGGGCGACAATTTTTCGCTTTTCGTTTGTTAATTGCTCATTAGCGTTTTCGGTTTGATCGTTAGCTGCATTGCCAGGTTTTTTTTCATCGGCATTAGCCTTGGCTGATTGTTGTTCTGTTGTAGTTTTTTGCTCTAGAGCAACTTCATTCTCTTGTTGAGCTGAAACAGTAACGCTTGGCACAACAAAAAGAAAAAATAGCAGAAATAATTTGATAGGGGTCACGCAACGTTGAAACATGTTAGGCCTTATTTAAAAACACTACTGTATTATCGGCAAAGTACAATATAACTTAACACTGGCTTTAAGCGATACATTGAGTTTATACCAAGGTTAAATAAAAGGGCAGTTAACCTTAAAGGTTAATTTTTCTTGCGTTTTCGGATGCGCCAACGTTAAAACATTTGCATGAAGCTGTAAACGTGTACTCATTGCTAGAGCTTGTTCATGAGCGTACAGTCTGTCACCTAAAATAGGATGGCCAATTGATAACATATGTACTCTTAATTGATGTGAGCGCCCAGTAATAGGCGTTAAGCGAACTAGTGTACTGTTTTCTTGATAGTCAATAACGGCGTAGTGCGTTAGCGCTTTCTTGCCATTAATTTCATCAACTTTCTGCATTGGCCTATTTGGCCAATCACAAATTAGTGCTTTGTCTACTGTGCCAGTTTGCTGGGAAATATTGCCATAAACTCTAGCAATATAGCTTTTTTCTGTTAAACGTTTTTCAAATTGACGACTAATTTCAACATGAGCAGGTTTGTTCAGCGCCATAATTATAATGCCTGAAGTTGCCATGTCTAATCGGTGAACAATGGTAGCTGTAGGCAATACAGACTGTACTCTGTTTTGTAAGCAGTCTTGATGCTCTGCTAACCGGCCAGGCACGGTTAGCAAACCGCTGCCTTTATTCAGTACAACGATGTCATCATCTTGATAAATAATATCAAGATATGGCGACATTGGTGGCTGATAAATAAAATCAGGGTTTGCTGCCATTAGAGTGCTCTATTGGGTGAAAATAGCATTTAGTTACTCACCACAATTAGGCGTACAGCTTCAAATTTTAGCTGTGCGTGCATAATGTAATGGCTAAGTTCTTTTTGCTGTAAATTGATAAAGTCGAGTTCTTCTTGGCGAACACTTGGGTTTATCGCTTTTAATGCGGTTAAGCGTTGATGTTCTTGCTCAAGCTTCTCTGTCATGGTTGTTAAGGCTTTCGTTTGAATTGCTTCTACGAGTTGCTGGGCATGAGTTTCAGCTTTACCAACTAATGGTGTTATTTGATCTTTCAATGCTTTAACCAGTTGAAGGGCTATTTGTTTTTTCACAGGTGACAATTGTTGGTCAAGTACGTTTTCACTTACTTTATCAGCTAAATTGTTACCCGATTTATCAACTAATACTCTTAGCGGCGTAATGGGTAAATAACGGCCAAGTTGTAGCTTGCTTGGCGCCATTGCTTCAACGGTAAATAAGCACTCTAAGAAAAAGGTACCCGCTGGTAGTGCTGGGTTTTTCAGTAAACCTATCGTTGAATTACCCGTTTCATCTGACAAGACAAGATCCATGGCACCCTTTACCATGGGATGATCCCAAGTTAGTAAATGATAATCTTCACACGCTAATGCCGTATCTCTATTAAATGTAACCGTAGTGCCGTCTTCCGGTAAGTATGGAAAGTTAGCGCAAATCATATGTTCAGTAGGTTGTAATGCAATAGCATTGTCAGATTTGTCATCTTGTGCAATACCAAATACATCGAATACTTGGAACATATATTGAGGTAATTGAATGCCACTATCTTGAGCATTTATACGCTTAACCAGTTGTGTGGCTCTGCCTTGTCCAGAAGAGTTTAGCTCAAGTAGTTTATCTCGACCGCTTTCAAGCTCTTTTTTTATCGACAGGTGTAACGCTTTACAACTGTCAATTAATTGTAATTTTTCAGCTGATTGAGGATCAGCAGCAAGTGCGAGTTCAAATAACTGTTCATTATAAGCTTCGTAAACCGCTCGGCCAGTAATACAGGTGTTTTCAAAAGCATCTAAGCTTTGCTGATACCAATCAAATAATGTTTGTTGTGCGGAATCTTCAAAATAAGGTACATGTATTTTTATTGTGTCGGTCTGACCTATTCGGTCTAATCGGCCAATACGTTGCTCTAACAGATCAGGGTTGCTTGGTAGATCAAATAATACTAAGTGGTGCGCAAATTGAAAGTTACGCCCTTCACTACCAATTTCAGAGCATAGCAATACCTGAGCGCTGTCTTCATCTTGAGCAAAGTATGCAGCTGCACGGTCACGTTCAAAAATAGATAAACCTTCGTGAAATACCGCTGCACGCATCCCTTCTTTGGTTCTTAAAGCAGCTTCTAAATCAATTGCGGTTTGTGCATGTGCACAAATAACCAGGACTTTTTCTCTATTTAACGACTTTAATAGCTCGATTAAATAATTTACACGAGGGTCAATTTCATACCAGTTTTCATGGCTATCAAGAGCATATAAAATTTCAGGCGTATAAATATATTTAGCTTTGTTATTCGTGGCTATTGCTTCTCCACTTAATAGAAAATCTTCAATTTTTTCTTGATATTCAGCAGGTAAAACTAAAGGGTGTGCGTTAAGTTGTCTTTTGGGAAAACCTTTAATGGTATTACGACTATTTCTAAATAATATACGACCAGTACCATGGCGATCTAACAGTTGGCTCAGCAATTGTTGTCGTGCATCATCTTGTTGTTCGGCTGAGGTAAGCTGAACAAGCAAGTCACTAATGTTGCTTTCGCTTAACAGTGTTTTTAGCGTGTTTTCTTGTATGTTGGTAAGCGCCTCTTTACTGACAAGAGCATTTGCAGCATTGGCAACCTCAGTATAGTTTTGCTCTTCTTCAAGGAATTTTTGATAATCAAAAAAACGATCAGGATCGAGCAAGCGCAGACGAGCAAAGTGACTTTCATGACCTAATTGGTCGGGAGTTGCTGTTAACAGTAATACCCCAGGAATTGTTTGCGCGAGTTGTTCAATACATAAATACTCAGTACTGACATTGTCGACTTGCCAATTTAAGTGGTGGGCTTCATCTACTACCGTTAAATCCCATTCTTCAGCTATTAACGCCTCATACCATTGAGGGTTGTCGGTAATAAAAGCCAAATTTACTAACACTAATTGCTCTGAACTAAAGGGGTTCTCTTGGTCACTTTCTTGACATCTACTTTCATCAAAAATACTAAACTTTAAGTTAAAGCGACGAAGCATTTCTACTAGCCACTGGTGCATTAATGATTCGGGTACAATAATTAAAATTCGTTGTGCGCGGCCTGTTACTAATTGCTGATGAATAATTAAACCAGCCTCTATTGTTTTGCCTAAACCTACTTCGTCAGCAAGTAAAACCCTTGGCGCAAATCGAGTGCCTACTTCTTCAGCAATGTGTAACTGATGTGGAATTAAGCTTACACGCCCACCTATAAGGCCGCTAAGGTCGGATTGCTGTTGGTTAAATTGATGCTGTAAGCTGTCTTTACGTAATCGATACCAATCTAGACGATCGACTTGTCCGTTAAGCAGTCTGTCGTGGGGTTTATTAAATTTGATAAAGTGATCTATCATCACTTCTTTTAAACTTGTTTGCTCACCATTGTCTGAACGAATGCCGTGGTAAGTCACTAGCGCGTCTTCTTCAATTTTTTCTACGGTTAAGCTCCAACCATCATGGCTAGGAATTTTATCACCTTCATTAAAGATCACGCGTGTTAAGGGTGCATTTTCGATCGCATATTTTCTAATATCGCCAGTAGCGGTAAACATGATTGTAACAAAGCGACCTTCAACTGTGGTTACAGTACCTAATCCTTGATCTGACTCTCCATCACTAATCCAACGTTGACCAGGGTAAAACGACATAAAAAATAAACTCCAAAACTAGTTATTTGGCCCAATTGCGGTTAGGGCGAAAAAAGGGCGCTATGGTAACGTTAATCATAGTTGTGATCATTAAATAAATCTGTAAAAGGTGATATTTTAGATAAAAATTTTTTTAAATGAGTTACCTTTATAGGGTGGTAGGTCTAATTACTAGTATACGGAGCAAGTAAGTATGAGTGAATTTTCGAAGGCTTTTACAACATTTACTGTTCGTAGCTTATCAATAGTTTTAGCATTAATAGTAATGTTACTGGCAAACTTATCACATGCTAAGCAAGTCCAGATAACCGAAAAAGCCGTTTTAATTTCCTCTGTTTCTCTCGCCACAGGGAGCCGCTACTCACCATTTATTGATAAAAAATTACCCAATGGAGGTTGGTCTGCGTCAGTGATTAAAGCCGTTTTTAAGCAATTAAATATTGTTATTAGTATTGACGAGCTTCCTTGGTCTCGCGCTTTAAATAGTACTAAAGCTAACATTCACTATGGTGCTTTTCCCTTTGTGGAGACAAAAGATAGAAATAATGACTTTTATTATTCAGAGCCAATAAACTATGTGCCAATAGAAATTATTGCCAATGAAAAAGTTACTGCAACTACGGTAGAAGAGTTACAAAAGTATAGCTTTTGTTTGCCTTATGGTTACAGCTCTGCAAGCGACTTTTTTACTATACTTTCACCACAAAATATTACCCATGCGCCTACTACTAGAGACTGCTTAAATAAAGCTAATAATGGTTGGGCTGACATAGTGTTAGTCAATCAATATAATCAGGTATTGCATGAAAACCGATACACTCACCTAAAGGTGTTGCCCATCTCTGTTCAACACGAGCCGCTTTTTTTTATCGTTGCTAAAAGTCACCCTCAAGGAAAAAACCTCATTACCTTGTTTAATCAAGGTCTTAAAACGATTAAAGAAAATAATGTGCTCAATGAAATAAATAAACAATATGAAGCTTTGTTAAATAACCTGAGTTCGGGATAATGGATGTGCATAAAAAACATTTAAAACAATGTTTTACAGTGTTTTAGGTGACTTTTTATAAGTACTAGGTGCATTGTAACTCAACCAATGCTAAAAGTTTTGTGTGAATTAAGGCTGATTTGTGTATCTAATAGCTGGCTATTAGTAGCAAATTATACGCAGATACGCGCGAAAATCTTAGCTTTGCTGTACTTAGCTTATCCCGAACTCAGGTTAAATAGTAAATAACGTTAATACTAAGCTTATCAATCAGTTTAATTAACTCTTCATAAGTTAGGTTGCAATCATTGTTTAGTTGTAGTTATATTTTCGTATTCTATGAAATAGAGGAGCATAACTTAACAATAATTGTTGCGTAAGGTTTCATAAGAAATACAAAAACAAGGTATTTAGGTTGATCGTTACACAACATATTGATAGGGCTATGCATGGACTTTATAAGACTTTCATAAAGTACCTATTTATGCTTTCATGTTAATGTAGAAACAATTAACTATCTATATTAAATATTAAAAAGTATTCACATCTATAAAAAAATTACATTGAAAAGGAATTAAACAATGAAATTTAAAACTTACTCAAGTTTATTAATATTTATCTTATCTCTTTCAAATAATGCCTTTGCAGCTTCAGTACCTTTTAGTTGGTGCGATGAAGGGCGAGAGTGGACAAGTGGGACTGCCAACATAGAAGCTCAGGGGCCGGATTATGTACTAACAAATTCATCACGACAATTTGCTGGTGATACGAATTGGACTGCATCATTTGAGGATATTGACTTCTATTCTGATAATAACTTTGTGGCAACTGATAAAGCAAATATTGAAGGAAATGCTTATAAACATATAACCCTTACATCACGTGGATTATCTCATATTTCAGCTGTTTTAAGTACTGCATGTTCATATAAAAAGGTATGGGTGCATAATTCGCCAACAATCAGTAGTTCGAGCCTATCAGGTGTCAAACTATATCTACAACAGTCATTGGTAGCATTGATGAATATTCAAAAGCAGCAAGAGAAGGAGTTGGGGCAGTTATAGCTATAACATATGTTAATTTTTCATACTCACCCTCGCTGGTATATACCGAATACGTTTCTTCTGGTTCTCACTCATTTTCCCCTCCATATGATGGAGAGTATGAAGTAATAGCCAGCATTTCTGATGGTACATTTAGTAAATCTGTCCCTCTTGGAGTAACGTTATATGTAGGAGGTGTACCATGTTCAACTTGCGGTGGTTTAAATTAGCTTTACGAATGAACAAAATAAAATATATAACCTTGAGTGCGGTAATTTTTAGTTATTATCACATTAAAAAATAAAGGAATGATTAATGAAACAAATAATAATACTTGTACTGTTGACTATATTTTCAACTAATGCAGCAGCAAATAATTCACAAAATTTCTTTGTTGGGGCCTCTTATCTAAGCGCTGAAACAGATTGGCTAAATGACTCAGAATACAATTCAGGATATGATGTACATTTAGGCTATAACTTTACCTCAATGTATAAATTAGAATTAAGTTATTTAGATTTAGGTAGCAACAATATAAATACACTTGATTATAAATTTCCTATGGATTCAGGAGCTCTATCTGTTTCTGCAATTGTGAACTACCCTGTCGGGGATATTAACATAATAGGTAAACTTGGTACTTCTATCAAAGTAGTGAAATTCCTAGCCAATTAGAAAAGGAATTTAACTTTGATGATTCCTCAACAGGACTGGTTTTTGGAACAGGTGTTTCTTATTTTATGACCAAAGGTGTTGAATTAAAAGCAGAGTGGAATATTGCTCCCAATACTAATTTTGCGTCTATAGGTTTAAATTACCACTTTTAATATAGAGATTTAATTTTATATTGTAGGGATTGTAATATATGAAAGCCATACTAATAATTGTCGCTAGTGTTTTGTTGTTTGGTTGTACTTCTAATCAACTAAAAATATTTGCAGCGGAAGCTATTTCAGGAAGTGCCATTGGTTATAGTAAAGAAAGGTGTGGTGCTATTAAAGTAGCTTGCCCACTAGAACGTTACGATGAATGGAAAACATCAAATGGGAAGTTTGGTTGCTCTTGTGCTAGATAGACATCTTGCCTTTAATTAATCATCTAGGGAAACTCTCTGTTACGGGATACAATTTAATTGTAAAGTAAATAACAGGCAGCTCCCTTGTTAACTAGCGACTATGACAAAGTTGCTTGGTGTTAACAATGTAATATAAGTTAGCTCAAGGGCGTTCAGAATTACTCTGGCGGTTACTCCACCTCTAAGTGGGCTGGTTAGCCAAGTATAAGCCGGATTCTTAGAGTTTAACATTCATTCTTTATAGTATTTTGTTGAAGCCATCCTTATTCATTCATTTGAAGTTCTATCAAATCTGCTTGCCTGTTTGTGGTTAAACTGTCAGAGTTAATTGCTTCTTTGTGAGCTATGCTAACCAGCTTTCACTATTGAATTTGGGTGATACTTATGAAAAAAGATAATATGAATGAAGAAAAAACGCTTTATATCTTAGACACCAATATTTTACTCCATGAACCGTTCGCCTTCCTCTCATTTAAAGAGCACGACGTAATAGTGCCAATGACAGTATTAGAAGAGCTAGACTCAATAAAAGATAGAAAAAGAGACGTTAGTCGAGATGCACGTGTAGCAATTCGTGCATTAGAGGATGCATTAGCTAATGCCACACCTGAACAAGTGTTAGCTGGGGTTTCTTTACCCAATAGTAGCGAAAATAATGCCAGTGGTTGTTTGTCTATTTTTAATGACTTTGCCTTAGAACACGTAGTGGGTAATTTATCTTATAATCAGAACGATAACCGCATTATTAATACCGCTGTTCATATTCAAAACACACACACCAACAATAAAGTTGTTCTTGTAACAAAAGATATTAACATGCGTCTAAAAGCTAGAGGTGCAGGGTTAAAGCATGTTGAAGATTATCGAACTGATCAGCTAATTTCTGATATTCAATTTTTAACCAAGGGGTATCATAAATTTGATGGTGACTTTTGGGACAAAGTTAAAGACTGTGAAAGTGAAACAGAAGGCCGAAATACCACACATTATGTCAAGCGCGATATTTTACCTTCTGTCTACATGAACGAATATTTAATTGATGATGGTGAGCACTTTGCAGGGAAAATAACCGGTTACGATGATGAACGGCTTTCATTTGTAGATTTAAGTCGAGAGCGTTTATTATCAAAAAATGCTTGGGGAATAACTCCTAAAAATATATATCAAGGCATGGCAATGGATGCGCTATTAGACCCAACCATAGATTTAGTTATATTAACAGGCCCCGCAGGTAGTGGTAAAACAGGTATTACTGCAAGCTTTTTTTCAATATTTGTGCAGACCTATCTACAGACCTTATTCTTACTGAAAAAATTGAGTATTTATAACAGGCTAAGATCTAATCTCTCTAACATGTCATTAAGTTTGACTTAAAGAATAGAACCATTAATCAATAAATATAAATAACGGATTTAACCTGCAAGAAGGCACAAACAAAAATAATAAAGCTAAGGTAAATCTAAAATGCTAATTAATGAAAATCGTTCTCAAAGGAGAACTAAAATGAATAATCCAAGTGAAAATAGAAATCCAAGAGTATTAGATACATCGGCACTAGTTCATGATCCAAAGTCATTGCTCGCTTACAGTGAAGATGTATACATCTGTCTAACGGTTTTAGAAGAATTAGATAACTTAAAAGAGAGAACTAATAAATCGGTAAGTGCTGATGCTCGTGTATGTATCCGTATGCTTGAAGACATTATAAACGGGCACAGTGCAGAAGAAATGGAAGCAGGTATTCCATTGCCTTCTACTGAAACAGCTAAAAGAGGCAAGTTGTTCATTGGTATTGATACTCAATTGGACATGGCAAAAGAGTTAAAGCACACGATTGGTAGCGATGCTGACAACAGAATAATTAACTATGCACTGCATCTTCAGAAAGAGTTAGATAAAGACGTTACCATCGTTAGCCGCGACATTAATATGCGACTAAAAGCTCGAACTGTTGGTGTTATGGCCGAAGATGTATCCGTTGATAATCAAATCGCAGATATAGATTTGTTATATACAGGAGTACAGGCTTTTGAAGGTGATCTTTTTGATCGAATTGAATCAGATAAAGATTTCAAAGTCTCAGGAGAGGTTTATACATTTCCAATAAGCTTGTTCAATGATGAAGTTCAGCCAAACATGTATTGGTACGATGAAGCCGGACACATTGGCCGGATTTCAGAGGTAACAGACACTGAAGTTTTCACGAAGTTATTGCCGCGTAAGCAAGAAAAAGTATGGGGCATATTGCCTAAAAATCAGCGTCAGGCGGTAGCTTTAAGCCAATTAACAGACCCTTACTATGACTTAAATATCATCCTTGGTCCTGCTGGCTCCGGAAAAACTTTTTTGGCAGTTGCTTCGGCGCTGCATCAAGTATTGGAGTTGAAAAAGTACAAAAAAATCGTTGTGGTGCGCTCCAGAGACTTCATGGACGACGATCCCGGATTCCTTCCGGGGGATTTAACAGAAAAATCAATGCCTCTTCTAGCTGGCATTACAGATGCACTTATCTCGATGCACTCGGGTGATAATCATGAAGGAAATATTCATGCTACTGTTGAACATGTGATCGAAAAAGCCAATATAGAATTTACTAGCATGGCTTACTTTCGAGGCCGTTCAATAGACGATGCTGTTTTAATCATTGATGAAGCTCAAAACATGACACGTGCTCAGATCAAAGGGATGTTGAGTCGAGGAGGAAAGAACTGCCGTACTATAGTACTTGGCAACCTAGCCCAGATTGACGATAAGTTTGTCACACCCGCATCTTCTGGTGCAAGTGCGGCTGTTAATGTATACCGTCATTATGAAAAAGGATCAGTGCTGATTTTTGATGAAGTAGAGCGTAGTAGCTTGGCTGAATTCACTGAAAAGAACATGTAGATATTAAACTACAATTCACATTTCTTTATAATATTGCGACAATAGCCACTGCTTTTTGCAGTGGCTTTTCAGAGAAGCCAGTTTCCACACATGCGGACGAAATGGATTTACTCTGGTTTTAAAGATTAATCATACATTGAAGATGTAATGACTTAGGTGCTGTGGACCTTAGTTATTATGTTTTGGTGTGCGTATGTCTTTTGAATCAGAAGCGCTTATAAGTAATGTAAAGCGTCAGGCAAAGAGGTTGTCAAAAAAGTTATCAATTACCCTTGGACAAGCCCAAGAAGGGGTGGCTATTTGTCTGTATGGCTGTGACAGTTACAGCGATTTATTAGTAAAAATAAAAGCTGAATCTTTTGACAACCCATTGATAGCATTGTCTGCCCTCTCACCCAACTCGGAAATATTTTTAGTAAAAATATTAGCCAGCCACTTAGGTAGCATCATCGGAAATTTTGAAAAAAAATTTCCCGGCTCCAATATAAATGAAGAAATGGTCGTATCCCTATTTGGGCTTAGCTTTTCAGAGTTCAAACTCAAAATATCTACATAAATTTGTACAAATACGTAAGTTGTAATTTTGCTTTTTGGCTATATTATAAGATGAAGGCTGAACGGACAGCCTACGCCTACACATGTTTTTCGCCTGAAGAACGTGAACAGTGAAGCGGAGCATCCGAAAAAATTTGGTTATTTGAACAATAAATAAAGCAATGTGTTGGTAGGCCATTGTTTATTGAGAAGTTGTTTGGAGAACTAAATGATCTCACTTTATCAATTAAAGAATAAGCTTAACAAACAAGCAAAAGAGTTTGCTGAGTTATTAGAGTTTCCTGATCTTTACGCCCAAGGTTTGTGGGCTAGAGGTGTTTATAACAGCCCTCATTTTTCTGATACCCATAATTGTCTCACCGAGGTATTTGAACAGAAAAAGCTAGACTCAATTCTAAAGCACGATTCCCTAAAATACTTAATGATCAACGAATATGATGATCAAGAAATTATTGAGTCGCTTCATAAAGAAATTGAGTCAATGGCAAACCGTATCGAAAGCCTAATGCTGGTAGATATCAATACATTAGAGTTAGTTTCTGTGATATACCAAGTTTTAGGGTTGCCTGAAGATGCCAAGTTTATTGTAAATACAGGAGCAGACTTCCGCTTAGAGTGGCGACCATACTTTGATGCCTTTGATGATCCGTTGATAGTTCAATATGCAGATTTAAAAGTTCATGGTTGTTATTTCAGGCTCATAGCTTCAAAGTTTCCGTTTGAAAAGCTTTCCTTGGATAACATTAAAAAATACATGTACATCAATCATGTAAACCATGATGGTGAGTTCGAAGGCTGTATTTCTGAAGGCAATACATTTTCTAAGCATGAGCACTGGCTGGTGTTGACACTTGAATTATTCAGTAGCGGTAAAGTAAATAAGGCTCAGTTCAATCCAACAACCTTCAAAATCGAAGGTATGCGCTATTTGGTATATGGTTTCCCACTGATTCCTTCCTTTGTATCTGATTGGCACAAACCTGATTTATGTCTACGAGTCAAAAATCTAGATGGCGATCAGAAGTTCATTGTTCGTGTCGATCAGCAAGCTCTTGTTTTCCATGCACGCCGTGTCGATATCAATTTTTTTAACACCATCGATTATGAAAAATATATTTCGTTGTATCAGGCTAGCGTTCTGTCACATTTTGATGCTGACAACAATTTAATAAAAGTTAATGGAGTTAAGTACCTTAGTTTTTTTCGCCCGTTTTGCCTAGAAGATAAGAAGGAAGCACAAGCATGAGACCAAGAGTAAAACTAACTAACGCAACACTCATCTCAATTAAATCTGACTTAAAAGATAAGGTTGAACAGGTGCTTTACGCTACTTTTGCTGAGGATAGTAAGAACGGTAAAAAAGGTGAGGCTTTGTTCACCACGAAAGTCATGGAAGTAAACGGTCTTGAATATAGAACTTTTGGTGCGGATTTTTATACCTTAGATGCTGAACCCAAAGAGTTTGATGTAAATGTATTTGAATTCAATTTAATGCATGAGTGTATGTACTCTCCTAATGAGTTATTAGAGCTGAGAGAAATGCTCCCTGCTGGCTATTAGTAGGGAGTAACAAATGGGTAAAACATTTTTAAAGGATGCCTATATAGTCTCAGTCTATGACAATAAAAACTTTGAACAATCATTTCTTGGGGAGTTTTTATCTGGTGTTGTTATAGGTGATGAAACATTTAGATTTCGCCCTTTCGAACAAATAGTTTCTTCTCAAGTTGTGACTACAACTATGGTTGAAGGGGAACTAGAAGTTCTGACCCATAATGGAAGTTGCTATGTGATTGATACTAAGTATAAATTGTTTAAAGTTTCGACTGCTGAACTTAAAGTTATGAGGGCTGGTCCGTATTCACCTGAGCGTATACTAGAAATTAGAGAGCAACTAAAAAATTTGGATTAAACAAGAGAGAGTTTAAAACCAAAAATTTTTGTTTCTTAAGTTTATCTTAAGGAAGCCTATTTATAGTCAAGCTATTAGCAGTTGAAAGAGATTTCCAAATGCAAAATTTAGCTCAGACTTCATCAATACTCGCTCCTCAAAAAAGCAAGGATCGTGTTCCCTTCGACATGGATGTCTGTTTTTTTAGCAATGCTAAAAAAAGGGAAGAAATATCAACTTTTATTCGTGATGGTTACAAAAAAGCTTTTAACGCTGATATATCTGTCACCATGCCAGCGTTGCTTTATATTGAGGATAAAAACTTAAAAGCCGCCTTAGGTATGAGAGGGGGTAAAGATACTTTCTTTGCTCAGCAATACCTTGATAAGCCAATCATTGAGTGTGTTAAAGGCCACTTACCTGAAGTTGTTGTTGAGCAGCTTGTTGAAATTGGCAGTTTGTACAGCAATTCTAATCGATTCACTATTCCGTTATTCATGGTGACGGCAGCCACTTCATATTTGTTAGGCAAGAAAGCACTTATTTTGTGTGGTACTGAGCATGTACTTGATTTGCTGACTAAATCAGGCGTTGAGTTTTATAAGTTAGCCGATGCTAAAGAAAGTTATTTACAAGAAAGTACTGATAATTGGGGCACTTACTATCAAACAAATCCGCAAGTAGTGTCGGTATCACTAGAAGCGGTTATGGCCCTAATTGAAGAAAACAAGTTCTACAAAAAGTTGTTTCATCGTCTTGCCGGAAAAATAGAAACTACCTGTTTAAAAATGGTAGGTAAATTATGATATTGAAAGCGATATTTCAAAATGACCCTAATAGTGTTGCTATCGAAACACAAAGCAATACCGTTAGCTATGAAGAATTATCCAAGCAAGTTGAAAGCGTTCATAATTGGTTAGTTGATCATAACGTCAATGTCTTAGTTCTGGAAAGTGACAATGTACCTGAGTGGGTGTATATCGACTTAGCGTGCCAAAAAGCAGGTGTAGTGTTTATTCCTGTCCCGCCATTTTTTTCAAAATCTCAGATTGATAGTGTCATTGCACGTGTTGAACCTGACGTAATTATTCAACCTAAAGACAATTCAACGTTATGGGAAACGTTTATTTTTCCCGTCTACCAGTTCTCAAAATTTAAGCGCTCGAACAAAAGCAATATGCCTAAAGGCACCAGCAAAGTGACCTTTACTTCTGGCTCAACTGGGCAACCTAAGGGAGTATGTTTAAGTGTTGAAAATCAATTTAAAGTTGCGAATTCACTTGTTGAAAGAATAGGTATAAAACAGCCAAAGCACTTTTGTTTACTGTCATTTTCTACATTGCTTGAAAATATTGCGGGTATCTATGCTCCTCTGATGGCTGGAGGCACAATTTGTATTTATTCCGATAACGAAAGAGGCTTTAACGGTTCCTCGGTTACTTCACCTAATGCTTTGTTAAATGCAATTTCAAGTGTTAAACCAGAAACAATTATCTTAGTACCTGAATTACTCCAGTTTCTATTACATGCCAATAGCAGTGGTTGGCAGCTACCCAATTCGTTTAAGTTTATGGCATTAGGCGGTAGCAGAGTTGCTCCTTCGCTTCTAGCTAAAGCCGCTAAAATTGGATTTCCTGTTTTCCAAGGTTACGGCTTATCAGAATGTGCGTCGGTAGTGGCTTTAAATAGCAGTGAAGCAATCAATGACTTTTCAGCAGGTGAAGCGCTACCTCATTTATCAGTAGAGATTATTGACGGCGAATTAGTGGTTGAGGGCAATGTATTTCTAGGATACTTAGGGTTGCCTGAAACTTGGTATCAACAAAGCGTTAAAACTGGTGATATAGCATCAATTACTAACGGACGTATCGAAATTAAAGGACGCAAATCCAATCTGTTGATCAATTCATTTGGCCGAAATATTTCACCAGAGTGGGTGGAATCTGAATTATTGGCGACGAATGCATTTTCTCAAGTCGTGGTATTTGGCGATGCACAACCATCACTCGTCACTCTTATTTATCCAATAAATCGTGAGCTTACAAGTGAATTTCTAGCCACAGTTATTGACACAGTAAACCAATCACTTCCAGATTATGCACGTATTAAGCACTTTTATATTCTGGAACAACCTCTTTCATTAGAAAATGGGCAGCTAACATCGAATGGCCGCCCTAAACGAAATCAAATCTTAAACAACTTTTCCCAAGAAATAGCGGCGTTGTATCGCCAAAGCAGTGAGAAGGAAATTAACCATGAAATTATTTGAAAGATTACAAACAGAAACCGCTAATGAGCGCAATTATCTTAATTCTTCACCAATTATCAAGCGCTGCTTTGAAGGTGAAATATCAGTAGAAGATTATGTGAAGTTTTTAAGTCAAGCGTATCATCATGTAAAACATACCGTACCACTATTGATGAATGTCGGCGCGAAGTTGCCAGAGTCAAAGGAGTGGTTAAGAGAAGCGGTTGCGGAATATATTGAAGAGGAACTAGGTCACCAAGAGTGGATTTTAAACGATATTGCCGCATGTGGATTTGATAAAGGAATAGTTCGTCACAGCAAGCCGAATTTTAACACGGAGTTGATGGTTTCTTATGCCTATGACGCAATAAATCGAATATCACCACTTATGTTCTTCGGTATGGTTCATGTACTTGAAGGAACGAGTATTGCTTTAGCGGACAACGCTGCTGAGGTTATTACAGGCAAACTTCAATTACCACAAAGTGCTTTTTCATACTTAAGGTCGCATGGTGCACTTGATATAGAGCATGTCAAATTTTTTGAAAATTTGATGGATAAGATAACCGATAAAGATGAACAAGATATTATTGTCGAAAGTGCAAAACGATTCTATGTCTTATACGCCAATATTTTTAGAAGTTTAGACAATCCGGAAAAGCTTATTAGTGAGGAGAAGGCTCATGCAGCCTAAACATATTTGTCTTCTCACTGGTGCTACTGGAGGCATTGGTCAAGCGATAGCTCAGTTGTTTGATGCTCAAGGCTTTCAGTTAATTTTACATGGTAGAAATGAATTGAAGCTTGAGACATTGCAAAAGTCATTAAAAGGAAATCATCATATTATTTGTGGTGATTTAAATGATGCAGAGGTGCGCCGTGTACTTATTGACGAGGCGTTTGCAGATCTAGCACATCAACCAACCATGTTGATTAACAATGCTGGTATTTCTCAGTTTAAAAGTTTTGACGAGATACATGGTGATGATATCGAATCGCTCATCAGTACAAACTTGATCGCAACAATAGATTTTACTCGCCTATTTCTGTGTCGTGTAAAGGAAAGTAGCACGATAGTTAATGTCGGCTCTGCTTATGGGGCTATTGGATATCCGGGGTATTCACTTTATTGCGCCAGTAAATTTGGCTTGAGAGGCTTTACAGAAGCGTTAATGCGAGAGTTAGCTAATAGCGATCATAGGGTGTGTTATTTTGCTCCACGGGCGACGAACACCTCAATCAATTCAACAAGCGTTCAGCGAATGAACAGTGAACTGGGTAATAATTCCGACACTCCAGAATTTGTCGCGCAAGAGTTGTTAACGCTTATAAACAGTAAAAGTGCTCGTAAAACAGTTGGTTGGCCTGAAAAGTTTTTCGCCCGAATCAATGGCGTTTTACCTGAAGTTGTTGATAAATCGATTATTAAACAAACGAAAGAAATTCTTACCTTCGCAAGAGGAGAGCAATAATGAAGTACATTAAACATTTTTTAGCACTAAGTGCGATTTACTTTTCAGCAACTGTAATGGCTGATACTCCAAATGAATTTGATGATGCATTGTTAAAATTGCAGCAATCGTGGGCATCTGTCAATTATGAGTATGATGGTAAAGAACAAGAGGAAGTATTCGAAAAACTGAATTTAGAAGCAGAGCAACTTACTTTTAATTACCCTGAAAAAGCCGAAGCATGGGTATGGAAAGGCATCGTTGAGTCCAGCTATGCTGGGGCAAAAGGTGGTTTAGGGGCGCTTTCTTTGGCAAAAGCGGCGAAGAAGTCATTAGAAAAGGCTCTTGAAATAGATGATCAAGCACTGATGGGATCAGCCTATACTAGTTTAGGTACGCTTTATCATAAAGTACCCGGCTGGCCTATCGGTTTTGGTGATGATGATGGCGCTAAAGTAATGTTAAATAAGGCATTGGCTATCAACCCAGACGGGATCGACCCAAATTATTTTTATGGCGAATACTTATATGATGAAAGAGACTATAAGCAAGCGCTAGTTTATCTAGAGAAGGCAAAGCAAGCACCGCCACGTGGCACTAGGCCATTAGCTGATAAATATCGCCATGAAGAAATTGAACTATTGCTTGCTAAAGTGAACAAAAAACTGAAAAGATAGCAAAAGCATAGAGATATGGCTTATTTAAAAGAAAAAGAGGTTTGATGAGAGTACTGTTAGTCGAAGACGATAATCAATTAGCTAACGGATTAAAAGAGTCTTTGAGACATGAAGGTTATAGTATCGATCATGTCTCAAATGGCTCCGATGCCGTAACAGCAAATAAAACAAATCCTTATGATTGCGTAGTGCTTGATCTTGGCTTGCCCGACATTGATGGTCTTGACGTGCTCAAGTCTTTGAAAACATCTAGAAAAGTAACACCTGTATTGATTTTAACAGCCAGAGATGGTGTTGAAAGCAAGGTCAAAGGGTTAGATTTAGGGGCTGATGATTACTTAGCTAAACCATTTAGTATGCCAGAGTTATTGGCACGATTAAGAGTCATTGAGCGCCGAGCTGGGACGAATTCCTCTTCGATTATCTCACATAAGGCAGTATCACTTGATACGCAATCTCACACGCTGGAAGTTAACCAACAGCCTATAGGTTTTTCGCGTCGAGAGTATATGATCGTCAAATCATTAATGGAAAATATTGGTCGTATACAATCTAAAGAGCAGTTAGAAAATAAGCTTTACGAATGGGGGGAAGAAGTTGCCTCCAATACCATTGAAGTTCACATCAGTAACGTGAGAAAAAAATTACCGCCGGAATTTATAAAAACGGTTCGAGGTGTCGGCTACGTAGTGAGCAAAAATTAGATGACAATTAAACGCTATTTGTTAATTGTTATTTTATCTTCAATTGTACTAGCAACATTTAGTGCCGCGTTGCAAGGCTTTAAAGCGAGTAACCAAAAGCTAAACTTTGTATTCGATGGCGAAATGCGCTCAATTGCTTTTACCTTGAAAAATAGCCCAATAGCGCCAAGTGATTTTGACGTTGATACACATTCATCATTTGCTTTTCAAATTTGGAAAGCAGATAAGCTCATAGTTAAAAGTAAAAATGCCCCTAGTCAAAAAATAGCGAACTCAACTGAGGAATTTGGTTATAGAAGTTTTTTGGGTAACCACTGGCGCTATTTCTCTCTACTTGACGAGCACTCACATGTTATTGTTGCACAACCGATGCCGCAGCGAATTGAGTCAATTGAAGAGGTTTTACTAGAGGCTGTTTTACCTATTGTCATTGTTATTCCTATTATTGGCTTAATTGTATACTCTGCTGTTAATAAGGCTTTGTCACCCATTAGAACACTTTCAGAAAGCGTTATGCAGAAAGATGCATCAGATTTAACACCTATAAATATCGAAGCAAATACAACAGATTTAGAGCCAATTCAAAATACCATCAATGGTTTACTAGAGAGGCTTAATGCCGCATTTGAGCGGGAAAAAAGTCTAGCCAGTAATGCAGCACATGAACTAAGAACGCCTATTAGTGTGCTAAAACTCAATGCTCACAACCTTAAAATAGCATTTGAAGCAGAAAGTATTAAAGAGCAAAATATTGATGACCTAACAGCTAATACCGAAAGAATGGCACATGTCATTGAACAAGTGATCGCTCTTAACCGGACTACACCTGAGAACTTTGACGCAAAGAAAACACAATTTAATATTAGCAACCTCCTCCAAGAAGTCATTGCGAGTAATTTCAGTAAAATCGACTCACAAGGCCAGTCAGTTTCATTAAATGCGACTTCAATGAGCATTTTCGCTGATAAATTTTCATTGGAAACGCTATTTGACAACTTGATAAAAAATGCCATCAAGTACAGCGGTATAGGTGCTGAAATTCTAATATCAGCAACTAGAAATCGGGATAATATTACAATATCAGTTGAAGACTCTGGCCCCGGTATTCATGAAGATCAGTTAGATAAAGTTATGCAACGGTTTTATCGGGTCAAACATCATGAGCAAACAGGAAGTGGTTTGGGGCTATCGATAGTCAGTCATATCGTTGCTTTGCATAAAGGAAATGTCACTTTAGGGCGTTCATCACTTGGCGGTTTAAGAGTTGATATCGTATTGCCACATTTAGATATTGGGAATATCGATGCAGGCTAGATTGACAAAAATAATTGTACTTTCTGTTTCTCTTTGGGCTGCATTTAGTGTGTGGTCTAAACCTTTGGAGTTCCATATAACCCTGAAAGACCATGTGTTTACACCTTCACAAATTACTATTCCTGCTAATACGAAAGTAAAGCTAATCATTCATAACGAAGATGATTCAATAGAAGAGTTCGATAGCTTTGATCTAAACAGGGAAAAAGTAATTTTCCCAAACAAGAAAGGGCGTATTTTTATTGGCCCATTACCTGCTGGTCGATATGAATACTTTGGTGAATACTTCCCAAAAACTGCAAGAGGGATTGTTATTGTGGAGGATAGCAATGTTAATTAATACTGTGCTTCTTTTTATTAAAGATATTTTACCAATTTTTGTATTGCTGTCTTTCATTGTTGGGATAATTCCTGATATCAAAGCAAGTAAATTAGATTTGAGTTTTTATGCAGGAGGGATAATTTTTTCGGTTCTACTTATATATACTCAAATTGAAAATATTGGCGAGTTATTTAATGGTGATGGTATCGAAGTATTTTACTGCTTGACCAATAGCATAGTTTACATAAGTTTATTAGCAGTAACTCCATTACTAAGTAAACAATCAACACTGAATGCTGTTTTAAGATATTTACTCATAGTGGCGATCACTTTATTTACAGCCGCAAATCTATGCGAATTTTTTATCTATCTCTCAGCAATGGTTTCTAGTAACCAAACATTTATAAGCATGTTCATTGGTGGATTCTTTGGGCTTGGAATCTGCTTAAGCTTTAGTATTTTGCTTACTATTTTTTTAAGAAGCTCGTTAGCAAATATTAGCTGTCTGAAGCACTTTTTTTGGGTGTTATATCTGGCAGGTTTTGCAACTCAAAATGTTTACCTTCTCCAGCAAATCGATTTGGTAAGCACTAGCAGTACGTTATGGGACATCTCAAACTTTGTTGCTGATGCATCAGAGTATGGTTATTTACTCAATACATTAATTGGCTATAAGGCCGCACCAACGGCAGAATATGTAGTGACTTATTTCGCCAGTGTAGTGATTACATTGATGGTAATAATTTTGCCAGCTAAGAAGCTAAATCCTACAAATACACCTATTGTGAGGAACGAAAAATGAGAATATTGTCGATCTTCGCCTTATTATTTTGTTCACAAGTATTGGCTGACGGTATTGTCGTCGATAAAGTTTATCACCCTTATGTGCTGCCAAATGAAACGGAATTTGAATGGCGTTTGTTGTCAAGACAAACTGACGATGGAAACTTACTTGGTCAAAGGGTAGCGTTTGGTAAATCTTTAAATGAGTCTTTAATGCTAGAAGCTTATTTGGTTGGTGAAAAAACGGAAACTGAAGACTTTGGACTACAAGCCTATGAGGTAGAACTGCGTTGGATGGTAACCGAGCAAGGGGAACAATGGGCTGACTGGGGAATGCTATTTGAGCTTGAAAAATTGCATCAATCAGATGATTGGGAATTTACAACAGGTGTGCTTTTTGAGAAAGAATTTGGCCAAACTAGCTTAACAATGAATGCGTTTGTCGTTTACGAATGGGGTGAAAACCTAGAAGAAGAGTTTGAAACCGAGTTCCGATTAAAATATCGCTACCGCTGGATGCCGGAATTACAACCTGCAATTGAAATATACAGCGGAGAGGAGTTCTTTGGGATAGGGCCAGCATTTATGGGCATTTATAGAATCGATAGACAAAAGCAAGTGAAGTGGGAAGCTGGCTTTATTTCTGAAATATCTCAATCAGGTAAAGATCACAGCTTTAGGTTGGCATTAGAGTATGAATTTTAAACGAGGATGAAATTGTGCATTTAAGCGTAATCATATTTGCTATGATGGTGGCTGTATTTTCCTCACTTTTATTATGTAAAGTACGATACAAAAATAGAGCAATGACGTTAAAACAAGCTTACATAAAGCATGAAATGTTATTTGAGTTAACAGTAATATTTGGAACCTTTGCTGGCATACTTATCGATCTACTTATTGGAGATTCACTTGCAGTGAAGCTTGTCGCTGATACATTAATTATCCCACTTTTAGCTTTTGTTTTTATGCGTCCTTTTTTAAATATGAATGAGTAATTATTGCAATAATTTGAAAGTCTGACATCGATATAGCGCTGCCTAAACCAAAAAGCTTAAATTAAGCTTAACTATTACCCGAATCTTTCGGTAAAAACTTATACCCATTAATCATTGCAGAAACCAACCCAGACTTTTCTCGTCGCTCACCAAAACACCCAGAATATGCAATGGAATTAGTACTAATAAGGCATAAAATGCGTATAAATGAGTTGTAATAATAGGAGAACGAAATTCTCTAAGTTGCTTATAACGTTCATCATCAACATTAACCTTTGAATAAGGTTTGATTGCGTCAAGTTGAGTTTCGTTAACTGCAATGCTTTTAGCGAAGTGTTGCCCTAATGGAGGATAGTAGATGTCAGTCCCTGCTAATATTAATCCCGTCGCCATTTGAATTATCATTGCAATCAGCAAGGCTAGCACCATGAGCTTACCTAGCGGGTTATGGCCTGTGTAAGCCTGTTTTGGAGATCTCCTGAACTCTGTGAGTTCTTTTTTATACCCTTTCATAAATGGCAGAGTACGTGACCACTTTTCATTCGATGTGCCTATAAAGCCTATGACAAGCCGAATAATTAGGTTGATGGCAAAAATATAACCAATCGAAATATGTATGGTTTTAAGTAATATTTTGGCGTCTACCGTTACACCAAGTGTTTTACTATTAAAGATAATTAAGCCAATCACTATTAGTAAGCTAATTGTGATGACATTTATCCAATGAAAAAGCCTGATGCTTCTAGGCCACACATAAGTAAGTACTTTAGTTTTATTCATTACATTTCTCCTTTTGGGGTACATGCAATGGTTAATAGGTTGCTTGACCTATTGTTTTCTTACCCCACTATTAATGTTAATGATTATTTAAAGATTTTTCATCGGGCATGTGATTAATAAGCATAGGGCAAATGTACCAAATCAACATTGATTGGTTAATTATTATAAGAGAACCAATTGTTTTTGAAAGCCACGCTACCCCAAAGTGCGTGTGCAAGTGCTGTTTCGTTTTCTTGAACAGAACTTTGTCTAGGCTGCAATGACATTGAGGTTGGATCATAACTGAACCCTAAGGCAGGTTTATTGGGACGTAAGATCGTGGCCCCTGCCTCTGTTAGATATGCGAAATTACTTGCATATTGCATCATCGCACGTTGATGAATATTCTCGTTGGTTAAATCTTGCCCTATCATTGGCGAGTCGTTTGCAACCCCGATTAAAGATAATACTGTGGGAGCCAAATCAATTTGGCTGACGATTCGGTCGTCTTTTGCTGGCAAGTGTGTACTATTTAAGATTACGGCAGGTATATGAAAGTTGTTAATGGGCACCAAGTTTTTTCCCATAACTCTCGCATCGTGATCAGCCACAATTAAAAAAACGGTATCTTGCCAATAGGGTTGTGACTTCGCCTTACTTATAAACTCACCTAAAGCATAATCAGCATATTGAATAGCTTTATGTCTTAGCAACTCTTTACCATCGTATTTTAAAAGTTGTTCCTTCGAGTAATTAATGGGAGAAATAACATCTTGCGGAATCTCAAACGGATCATGATTACTGGAGCTAAAAATAAAACTAAAAAATGGCTTTCCCTGTTTATGGAGTTTTAACAATTCTTTATCTGTTTGTTTGAAAAGATCTTCATCACTTGCTCCCCATGAACCGACAAAAGCAGTCTCTTCAATATCGTCAAAATCGACTATATCGGTAAATCCATTACCTAAGAAAAAGCTCTTCATATTGTCAAAGTGGCTTTCTCCGCCATAAATAAATTGAGTGTTATAGCCGTTATCTTTAAGTAGATTGGCAATGGTAAAGAAATTCTTTTGTGACTTGTCTAGTTTAACCACAGCACGTGCTGGTGTTGGGGTAAAGCCAGTGATAACGGCTTCAACACCTCTTACCGAGCGTGTACCAGTGGCGTATAGTTGTTTAAATCCCCAGCCTTCGTTATATAACTTATCGATGTTAGGTGTTAGTTCAAGCCCGTCCAGTTCTGACACATATTGTGCGCCCAAACTTTCTTCTAAGATTATGACTAGGTTTTTCGGCTTACCGTGATAAGTAGGCTGACGAATGGCTTGAGTCGGTTTACTTTCGTTGTAGAAATTTTCGCTCTTTAGGCCCGTTTCATTTCTCACGATTGAAATCACTTTATCTTCATCCATTTTGCCATATATTTTTGCTGCACTTTTTTCATTTCCGATTGCTTTAATGGCATGGGCTACACTGTAGCTAGAATTTAAGGTAAGTGAGTTGACTAACGGATCTGTAGAGAAATAAACAAAAGAAGGGTTTATTGGGCGATGGTCAAATGTTCCTCTAGCAAATATTGCGGATAGTAATATGAATAAAATAGAGGCAGATACTTTTGATAATGATGAAAGCTTTGTTTCTAGGGTAAAACCATTGGCAAGTTTTTTAGCAATAGGGAAAATAATAAATTTCGAAATTAATATTAGTGAAATAGTAACAATAATAAGCTCATCCCAATGTCCGCTGACTAACATGCTAGCCACCTCCTTTGGGTATATGAGGTATTCAATAAATAGCCGATTTGGTCGTAACCCATATTCGTTTATAAAGGGTGGGGTTGCCAATTCGAGTAAAAAAATAGAAGTAAGAATAATTGCGAAGTAGGCCATAAAAATAATACGAAAGTGCTTATTAAATCTTGGAAGGTGTTGTGAAACGCTATGAATAAGCACGGGCAATATAAGCAAGTAGCCGATACTGCTTAAGTCAATCCTGAAACCATTAGTAAGAGTCATGGCTATATCTTGGTAAGTAGTAAAATGCTCTAGTTGCCAAAGAGTAAAGCCGAGCCTAAATATACTTAATGTTGCCAATATAAATAGGCTAAAAATGATTAATTGTGTTGTGAGTAATTTAAGTTGGTTTATCACAGATATTCTACTACTGATGTCTATTTAGCAGTAAAACTAACCGACAAACCTTAAGAAAAGCTTAAGCTACCTCTTCTTATTAAATCATTTAGGGAGTAGCCAATATAGGAGCGATAAAAATGAGGGGATCGTGATAAAACTAAATGAAAAAGTTAACAAATACATAGCAACCTCGCCTTTATTAATAAAAACAAGGAAGCAAAAGAAAGCAGTTATTACCCCAACAGCAATACTCATCACTAAACTAAAGGTAGTTGTTGCAGGTAGCTTTCTTTTATTTAGGATATAAAAGCGGTACATCGAGATTATAGAAGTCAAAATTGAAAAAGTTGAAAACCATAATATATGTACCTTGGAGATCATAGGATTACTCTGTTACTTATTGGATGAAAATTCAGGAAGACTTAACGCTTCATCTTTGAAAAATATTCGGCAAGTAACTTTATATCTGCATCAGATAAGTTTTTTGCCATTGCGTTCATTGTTGGATCTGTTCTATCGCCACTTTTGAAGGCTTTAAGTTGTTTTTCAAGGTATGCAGCCTTTTGACCCGCTAAATTAGGGTACATAGGAATCGTGGAAACTCCTGTAGCACCATGACACGCAACGCAAGCGGCTGACTTCTGTTTAGCAGCATTTGGATTAGCCAAAGCACCAAATGCTAGTAAAGATAAAATTAAAGAGCATATTAATTGAGATTTCATAGAGTTTCTCCAAAATGTTTAAATCAATTTATAGCGCTAATACCTTAAGGTAACCTTAAGGAGAAAATATCAAATCAAAACTACTAACCAAATTAAAACCGCCATGATAAAGCTAATCATGACAGCAGCAGATCCCAAATCTTTCGCTAAGCCTGACAGCGGATGGATTTCTGTTCCGACTCTATCAACAACGGTTTCAATTGCGGTGTTTACTATTTCAGTAAAAATAATAAACACCACAGATGTCAGCAATATTAAGCGCTCAGAGGCGGTAATCTCAAAAACAAACGTTATGGGAATACAGGCTATTAATAGCAATAATTCTTGCCTAAAAGCAGCTTCATTTTTTACCAGCCACTTCAATGCCCTGACTGAGTTACCAAAAGCTAAAAAAACACGTTTTAATCCTCGTGTTTTGGTGAATCCTAATTCGCTAGTCATTGCAACCTAATAACTCCCAATTCTCTGTTTTATTCCGAAAGCACTTTTTCACGCCAATCATCACCAAGCTTAGATTGAATATATTCACGAATAAGCTGCCTTACTTTTTGAGATGAATTCATATCTTCTAGCACACAAAGCTCTTCTAAAGCTTTTTTCTTTTTAGGGTCTATTAAAATCGTCAATCTAGCAGTTCTGTTTTCCATGTCTGTCACTCGTTAATGGTTATTATCATTTGATTATAACGTTTTCTCATTAGTAGAAGCTAACAAAGTTACTTATCAAGGGTTGAAAATAAAAATAAAATTACAATATAGTTACAATGTCATTATAATAAAACTTACATCAAATTATATTTCAATGGTATTTTGTCATTGTGATTTGCACTGAAGCTTATAGGAGAAATTACGGTGCTCGATTTATCTATCCCAATGGTGGTTTCGGCTGCGATTTTGTTTTTAACATTCTTCGGTATTTTTACTGAACACTTTCATGGCATACATAGAGCTAAGTTTGCAATGGCTGGTGCTGGAGCCATTATTATTGCGGGGCAAGTACTTGGGTTTTACTCTCCAGAACTTGCCCTAGAAGCCATTGATTGGAACGTAGTATTTTTACTAGCGATTATGATGATCATTGTTTCGATAATGATGACGACAGGCGGTTTTGAGCATTTGGCTTCTTATCTAGCTAAATTAAGTAATGGCTCTCAATTCAAATTAATTGTCCTGCTTGGCACAGCAGTGACCCTGTTGTCATTGATTCTTGATAATGTGACAACGGTTATTATCTTTGGGCCACTTATTATCCTTATTTGCCGAAATATGAATGTATCCCCCATTCCTTATTTACTAGCGGCGGCTTTGTTATCAGACACAGGTGGCGTAGCAACCTTAGTGGGCGATCCGCCAAACTTAATGATCGGTTCAGCGGCTGGTATTGACTTCAATACGTTCATTATTCACATGGGGCCTCCAGTGTTACTGGCTTGGATCGGCATTCTACTTTCGATGAAATTCTTGTTTGGCAAAGAATTAGGGCAAGCTGTGACTAACGTTGTTGAGCAAGAACTAGAGTATAAAAATAAAAAGCTTTGGTATAAGTCGATTGGTGTACTTTGTTTTATGGTGGTGTTATTTGTTTTTCATCATCATATTGGCTGGGAGCCTTGGATGGTCGCGGCAGCGTCTTTAACTATTTTACTTTTTATAACGCGTTCAATTGACCTAGAAAAAGTTACTCAGCATATTGAAACGCCACTTTTAATGTTTTTTATTTCATTATTTATCGTTATAGGCGGCGTCGAGCATTCTGGATTACTACACCACTTTGGCGCGATGTTTAAGCCATTAATACTAGAACATCCTGTTATTGCCGCATTGGTTTTATTGTGGGTTGCAGCAATACTGTCTGCGCTGATTGATAATATTCCTTTTACCGCCGCTATGATCCCAGTTCTTCTAACTTTACAAAACGAAGGCGTGAATGTTAGCGTAATGTGGTGGGCACTAGCTATGGGAGTTGGAATGGGAGGTAATGGTTCCCATATTGGTTCTACAGCTAATGTTTACATAGTCACCATTTCTGAACGATTAGCGAGAGAAACTGGGAATCCTGATTACGCCATTTCACCGGGATTGTGGCTAAAAAAAGGTACTCCAGCTATGCTTATAACATTAGTGCTGTGTAGTATTTTTATTTGGTTTGGTTACGATTTCTTGTATGTTGATTTGTGACCAATTAGGACTATAAATGAAATTAATTTCTAGTTGCTTATTTTTTACCTATTTTGTGCTTGCGACCTTTACAGGGTCGCAAGGCGCTAGCTATGGTCAGCAATTTCAGCAATTAGATAGCTCAATTAATGTTTGTACTTCGAATGATTCCGAGTCAATCGATAATGAAGAGTCAGAGAAAAAGTATTTATCGTCGCAAAGCATTACCCATAAAACCAAGCAAGCAAGCTTTGAACCCTTTACTTTCTTTATTTCACATCTAGAAATAGCGTTAAGCCATTACTCAATTAGAGCACCACCAAAAACTTTGTACTCTTAAACAAAACGGGAGCTTTTCCCAAATTTAATAATTTATTAAGGTACAAAGACATGACTCAATTATCTTTAAACAAATGTGATCGCGTGTCACAAATCGAATGGCCTACTCAGCAAACTCAAGTGTCTCTGCAAAGTAAGGCAATTGAAATAGTAACTGATTTTCAAAAAAATAGACCGTTAGTGATTGATAGCAATACTAAAGCGGTTGAAGCTGAATATTTAATGAAAAAGGCTCACGTAAAATTGAAGTTGGTACTGGACGAAAATGATCAGTTTATTGGAACGTTAAGTTTTAATGATTTAAACAATCAAGAGATCATCAAAAAAGTTGCATCTGGCGATTCAAGGGCAGACCTTCGAGTCAGTGATTTCATGAAAACTAAATCAGTGCAGAATTCTCTTGATTGGCGAGCACTTGAAAGTGCGAGCTTACGTTCATTAATCCAGTTCTTAGCAAGTTCCAATGATCAACATATTTTGGTGAGAAATAATGAAGGCTCAACAATCAGAGGATTGATATCAGCTTCCGATATCGCTAGAGCACTTCATTTAAACGTTAACCTTAATATGCCTGTCAGTTTTAAATTGATAAGTGAAACAGTTAACACACTTGATCAAAATGCTGCATAGTGCTTTGTTCTGCTCAAAACTCCCTTGCATTCTAATCAATGCAGGGGAGTTCTGATGTTAGTAATAGTTACAAAATACAAAAGTCGTCAGCTCGACGAGCTGCGAAAGTTGGCAAGAAACTTAAAGAATCGTTTGTATAGTAAGTCAACTAAGTTAGAAATCATTTGCTCTTATGAGCCGTTGACGGAGAGCTTTCACATTATAGCCAGATTGTTTTTATTTGGAGAGTTGAGTAGGACTAGTATTGCCATAGATGGCTGTGAAAGAATCTCTTTTTTAAAGGCACTCAAGGATGTTTTAAATTTAAATTGATAACGACTTGGAGTTTGACATGATTACAATCAATGTAGACTACCCCAAAGCAAATATAGAAGTCTTTCGAAGCTTGCTTCGAGGATTTATAGATAATCAAATCAAGAAGAAAAGTCATGTTGTTGTAAATTTTGAAAAGCTAGAAGAACATAATTATAGGTGCACTATGATCATCTATCATGAGGATGTGGAGCATAGCAGAAAAAGTCATGAGGCGGACTCAGAAGTGGATGCCTTTACTGAAGTCATTTGTTCTTTGGGGCGGCAGTATAAGTGAAACGTATGAAACTTTATTTTAAATTACTGTATTTATTGTTTTTGACGATATTGGTCATCTCTTTAGATCAATATACAAAGTTTTTGGCGATTGAATTCTTGTCAGAGAAAGATACACATAATTATTTTTACGACGTATTCCGACTGAGCTATGCCGAAAATTCAGGAGCCTTTTTAAGTTTAGGAAGTGGCTTGCCAAAGGAGCTTAGGTATCTGATTTTTAGTGGCTTAGTAGTTGTGTTTTTAGTTGGCTTAGCTATTCATCTCATTTCGAATTTAAGATCTCATCCGAATTATTTAGCTGGATTAACTTTTATTCTATCTGGCGGTGTAAGTAACTTATATGACCGTTTGCAATACGGCGGTGTTGTAGTGGATTTTATGAATTTGGGTATTGGTACTTTTAGGACAGGAATTTTTAATGTTGCGGATATCGCTATAATCATTGGTGTGGTCATAATCACATTCTCCGTAAACATAAAAAGCCAAACATCTACCATAAGTCCAATGAAAGTGAACTAAAAATGATATTTTATTTCGTTCATGTACGAAATGTATTTAATGGACTTTCGTTCATTTAATTGTTAAGGTGTACGAAAGTTACAGGTTTCGTACATATGAAAGTTGGTTTTGCAAGAGTTTCAACTAAAGAACAAGATTTGAATGTTCAACTGTCCAAGTTGGACGTTCAGGGCTGTGAAAAAATATTCCAAGGCAAACAGTCTGGTGCTTCGATTCGAAATGAAGAAAAGCTTAAGGAACTCATCGACTTTATCAGGGAAGGTGATGAAGTTATTGTTACTCGCCTCGACCGTTTGGGACGGTCGTTAAAATCTATTCTTGAGGCAATTGAAAGTATCCACAAAAAAGGTGCTTGTTTAAATATTATTGACGGTTCTCTCAATACCAAAAATGATAATCCGTTTGCCACCGCCATGATCAACCTATGTGGAGTATTCGCTCAACTTGAGCGGGATCTTATAAAAGCTAGAACCGCAGAAGGTCGCGAAGAAGCAAAAGCTAAAGGCAAACACATGGGCAGATTGCCTGCATTGTCAGACAAAGAAGCGAAAGAACTATATAAAGATAAATTATCTGGTGAATCGATTTCTGCATTAGCGAAGAAATATTCTGTTAGCCGCCCTACGGTTCATCGAACTATTGAAAGAATGGAACAGAAAAATAATAAATAAAAGGAGATGTTATGTGGTCTGATAAAGAATCAAAAATTGACTTCTTAAATTTTAATGAAACGGCTGAGTCGATTAAAGATCTTATAACTGAAAAGGAATTAATGCCTATTAGCATCGGTGTCTTTGGTGATTGGGGCGCAGGAAAATCGACGATTCTTGAACTTACCAAAGCATCTCTGGAAAGTGATGAACAAGAATATATCCAAGTACATTTCGATGCATGGACTTTCCAAGGATACGATGATGCTAAAGCGGCGTTACTAGAAACAATTGCATCCACTTTAGTTAAAAAAGCAGCAGATGATAAAAATCTAAGTGCAAAAGCAAAAGAGTTTGCTGGACGTATAGATAAGATCAGGCTGATGGGGATACTAATGGATGGCGGTGCGGCATTAGCTGGTATACCAACTATGGGTGGCATACAGAAGTTTATGGGGCTATTCAGTGGTGGCGACGATGGTGAATTGGATATTGGTGATGTAAAAGGTGCTGTCGATGGCGCTAAGGATGTCGCGAAGAAAAACAAAGGTTTGATCAAAGATAAGAAATCATTCTCACCTCCTAAAGAAATTAAAGAATTCCGAAAGGCATATTCTGATCTGTTAAAGGAGTTTGATAAGCCACTTATTGTCTATGTCGATAATTTAGATCGCTGCTCTCCATTTAATGCTATATCGACCCTTGAGGCGATCAGGTTATTTCTATTTTTACCCAATACTGCATTTGTTATTGCTGCCGATGAGGACATGATCCGCTTGGCAGTGCCTGAGTATCACAAAGGTGCATCTCAACGACATCAAACTGATTATTTAGACAAGCTTATTCAAATTCCTGTGCATGTACCAAGACCCGGTGTCCTTGAGATTAGGGCATATTTAATGATGCTTACTGCTCAAGACCACGGCGTTACCGATGCGCAATTAGAAACGATAAGATGTGCCCTTGAAGAGTCATTAAGGCTGTCGTGGAAACAACCACAAATTACCGTTGATGAGCTACTTCAAGATCACGAGATTGAAAAGCATTCCGAACTCAGAAGTAAATTTGTAGTTGCTGAACAGTTAGCTCCATTATTGGCTGAATCTACAAACATTAACGGCAACCCTCGCATAGTAAAACGATTACTCAATCAAGTTAAGATGAGAAAGAAAACAGCTCACCGTCGAGGAATGCAGCTAGATGAAAAAACCATCACTAAGCTGGTGATTTTTGAGAGGTGCTTAGGTACTCAGGCTACCAACAAGCTTTATGAATTAATTGATAAGGAAAACGGATATCCAAAAGTATTAGCAGATCTCGAAAATTCAGAAGTCGAATTTGACGAAATTAAGTTACCTGAAGAGTGGAAACTCGACCTAGCTTTTATTGATAAATGGTCAAAATTACCTCCAATGTTTACTGAGATGGATTTGACTCCGGCGGCGTACCTGAGTCGAGAAAGCATTCCAATGGGCGCTGTTAATGCGGTAATGTCGGGAGCTGCTCAAAAACTCGTAGAAGAATTAATGAAGCAAAAGGTAAGGGTTAGTGGCGTTAACTCTACTGCGATTACCACAACTCCGAAGGAAGAATACATGTCAGTCATGGATGGTTTGATTGAAAACTTTAAGTTGATTGGTGATTGGACCGAAAGACCTACAGGCATTTATGGAGCGGTGCTACTTGCCAAGCAGGATGATAAATGTTGCTTAAGTCTTCTTACATTTTTAAAAAGCTTGCCCCGCCAAAGGTGGCTTAATCCAATTTTAAAAGAACTAGAGGGAACTAAGTAATATGGGTACGTCCGCATCGTCAACAGGACCGAATAACAAGAGTCCGTTAATTCCATCGTGGGCAGAGCAAGGAGATCCCGTCACAGTTGAACCTGCATCAGGTACTGATGGGGATGATCAAATAGGCTCTGACAATAATCAAGCTGGAGATCAGAATGACAATAGCAACGATATTGACAATGACAAGGTTCAACAAGAAATTGGTGATTCGCCAACAGTAACGCCGCCTCCAAATAGGTTTGCCAGTGCCAGAAGAGCATTTGGTAAGTACGCTCAAACAGGTGGATCAACTTCGGATCTAAGGCGTTCATTAAAAAGTTACTCTAGAAAAGGCTCTGGCGGAGGTAAAAGCACCAGTCGGAGACTAGCAAGTGGCATAACTGCTGGTTCTGGATTGCTTGGTGTCATGCGTGGCGACACCGTAACGATTAATAATCAAAGCTTGTCATTAGGTGATTTAACTGGGTTATCGACTGACCAAGCAATTGACAAAATTGCTAGTCATTTAGCACCTGATAATGCCGATTCGGATGCTGTTAGAGTTGCGTTAGATTACGCGTTAGAAGAAGCGCTACCCGATATTGAAGAATTTGATCCTAACAGTTTTACCGACGAAGTTATCCAAGAAGCCATAGGCTGTTATTTAACAGATCTTATATTTCAAGATGTTGTAGAAGGAATGGGCAGAGCTTGGTTTCACGTTGAGCCTGCAAGCAAGCATCATCAAATGGAAGTTGAATTAAGGGAATTAATAAAAGTGATCACACAAGAGCAGTTAGACAAAGTAACTAATGGCAACCCCAGTACTATTAGCAAAGAAAATATTACTAAAATTCAAGCCGATGCTATTGCTATGACGGTTGATGAATGGGAGAGCTTTGATGACTAACTTTTATTTTAACCATGACCCAGCTAACTTGCCTGATTTTTCTGACGATTGTCATCCTGTCCAGATGTTCCATACGCATCAAAATGACATCACTAAGCACAGCTTAGTGTCAAAACAATTACTACAAACAGTTCGTGATTTAGGATTGAATGTAGATGCTGATGCAATAGATCTGATAACAATTGCAACTGCCGTTACCGCCGCTGATACGTTTGAATTGAGGGATAATGCAGAAAATGCATGGGCTAGGAAAATGCATTTGCATGTTCCTGTTACCGATGAGGATATGTGGAATTTTGTAGAGCCTGAACTAAGTTCTTTGCTCAACTTTCTTACAGGCGATCAATGGCAGTTTACGTTTGAAAAAACAACTATGGCAATGCCAGCTCCTAAGAATAGTGAACAAGCGAAAACCAAGGCAAAATCACTAATTGGACTCAACTCTGTTTGCCTTTTTTCTGGTGGTCTTGATAGCGCAGTTGGTGCAATTGACATTTTAAACGGAGAGTCAGATTTAAAGCCTCTTTTAGTTAGCCACGCTTATCGTGGTGATGGTGCGAAACAGGAAGATATTAAGCATTTATTATCCCCGCCATTCGGCGAATTGTCCTATTCAATGTCTCCTCATATTATCAAGCATTTAGAAGGTAAAACTGACATTAGCATGAGGGGAAGAAGTTTCAACTTCCTAGCTATGGCGGTACTTGGTATATCAGCCTTAAGAAATGCTAATTGCGATAGCAGTATTGAAACTATTGTCGTCCCTGAGAATGGCTATATTTCTATAAATCCACCGCTTACCAGAAGACGGATTGGTAGCCATAGTACTAGAACTACTCATCCTAATTTTCTAAGCAGGCTTGAATCTTTGCTTAGAGACACTGGGTTTCATGTCAAATTTGTAAACCCCTATCAATTCAAAACTAAAGGTGAAATGTTAGCGGAATGTGTTGATCAAGACGCAATTGAAAAAGCAGTTCCTCTGAGTGTTTCATGCAGTCATTGGCACAGAGAACATAAACAGTGTGGGCATTGTGTACCTTGTCTTATTCGAAGAACGTCAGTTTTCCATGCAGGTTTTACACAAGATGCGCCATACAAGACAAAGCGGTTGAGAGGGCTTATCAAAGAAAAAGATACTCGTGATGATCTGCAAGCGGTTCAAACGGCCATTATTCGTTTGAAACAGACTGATAATTATCGCTCTTGGCTTCGAAAGTCAGGACCAATACCACAAGATAAAGATATACGAGAAAAACTAGAATCAACTATTAAGCGAGGATTGGCAGAGGTTGAATTATTTCTCCAAGCGGATAAATCGTCATGATGGATCTTCATTGCCACGTTGACTTATACCCTGATCACCAAGAAGTATTGAACGACATAAAAAGCAGTAATTATTATGTGCTATCAGTAACAACAGTACCTTCAGCTTTTGAAGGTACTGTTCAGTTAACAAGTGACATAAAGCACTGTAAAACAGCTTTGGGGCTGCACCCTCAACTTGCTCATTTAAGAAAAAATGAATTAGCACTATTCGATAAGCTAGTTGATAGAACTAGATATATTGGAGAAATTGGACTGGATGGCTCAAAAGGTTACGCTGATTATTTGGATGATCAATTAGAGGTTTTCACACATATTTTGAAGAAATGTGAAGGCTTTGATGACAAAATACTAACTATCCATAGTCTTAACGCGACTGATCAAGTACTTGAACAACTTAAGTTACACTCCAATGCTGGTACTTCCATTCTTCATTGGTTTTTAGGAACAAGGAAGCAAGTTTTAGAAGCCGTCGAGTTAGGCTGTTTCTTCTCTATTGGCCCAGCTATGATTAACTCAGCTAGAGGCAAAAAAGTAATATCGTGGATACCTCAAGATAGGGTTTTACTTGAAACTGATGGACCTTTTGCCAAAGTGGCGGGGAATATTCTGTTTCCCTCAAGTGTTGGCACTGTTACTGAATATCTGGCTGAAATTTGGTGTAAAAATAAGGCTTCGGTAATAGAGCGATTGTCAGCAAACCTTAGGTGTTTAACTTCAGTTGGGTAAAGAATTATATGTTAGGTGATCTCAGAACAAGTTTATTCAGGTTTAATCGTTTTGTTTGAAGTATTTGTATTAGCTATAGCACTCAGTATGGACGCGTTTGCAGTATCCATAGGCTTAGGTTCCAAAAAAGTAGTGAATGCTGAAAAGCTTTTTTTAAAAGCCGCTGCTTACTTTGGTTTTTTCCAAGGATTCATGCCTATTCTAGGCTATTACAGCGGCAAAGGGTTATCATCTTGGATTGAAGATTATGCACCTTGGATAGCTTTTATCTTGCTATTATTTATCGGTGGCAAAATGATTTATGAGTCCCTATCCGAAGGAATTGAAGAAGATATTGCGAAAGTTACTCATCGGGTGCTACTTGTTCTCGCCATTGCTACTAGTATTGATGCTATGGCCGCAGGTTATGCAATCACTTTGCTTGAAGTAGATATACTCTTAGCCTGCTTGATAATAGGCATCACGACGTTTGCGTTTAGCTGGATTGGAGTGAATATCGGCGAAAAAAGTGGCGTATGGCTTGAATCTAAAGCAGAACTTTTTGGTGGTTTAGTGTTAATTGCAATCGCATTTAAGATGTTACTTGGTTGACACAGAACCACCGAATACTAGGCTACTTACCTGAGCAACAATCACTGCCCTCTTGAATTGGTGGGCACTTAACTGTTCCATAAGAGCAATAAACGCAACAATCGCCTTTTAACGGTTTAAGCAACGTTTTACAGCTTTCGCATTCGTAGTACCACTGGCAAGCATTTGTAGGCATAGTCTCAACCTTACTGAAACCGCACTCTGGACAGGTTATCTTCGATTCTAACACTATACCTTGCATACAGCTTCCTTAATGGGCTTAACAATATCTAAAATAGACATTACGACCATCCAGATGATCCCAAAATAAAATAGATAAGTGCTCCAATTGTATTGCCACAAAGGGTACAGGGTTAACAATACAGCAATTGGACCAATGACACTTAAAACTCCTCTCAATGAATCTCGATGTTGATACCAATTATAGAAATTAACTAACAACGCTAGTGAAGCAAATAATGGCAATAAGGTGTTAACCGCTATCCCTTCAAAATGTGAAAGAAAACCTAATCCAAGAGCAGATGCCAATGAGCCGAGCGCAGGAAAACATGCTGTGCAGCTAAGGGCGGCTAGCCAAACGCCACCAGAACCTACTTTATCTAGAATTTTATTGATCATAACTATTTACCTCAATTTTTAAGGTAGTATAAACTCCGTACATAAGTACGGGGTCAATAGCTATTTAAGTGAATTTATTACCGGGCAGGATTGAGGGTCTTGATTGGCCTTGCAAGAATCAGTCATATCTTGAATTACTTTCTCTAACCGTTGTAAGTCATTGATCTTATCTCGTATAAGTTGAAGTTTTTGTAATCCCAATGATTCAACTTCAGCGCAATTACTGCTTAAAGACATCAGTGATTCTATCTCTTTTAGCGTAAATCCTAATGCTTTAGCTTTGAGGATAAACTTGAGTTGACTGGCATGAGTTTCGTCATACTTTCGATAACCCGATTCTGGTTTTGGTGGCTGTTCTATTAAACCTTGGCGCTCATAGAAACGGATGGTTTCAACGCTAATTTTAAGTTCTTTGGCAAGCTTACCTATGGTTTTCATAAACAGACTCTTCAATCAATAAGTGCCATTATACCAGTATTCAAAATTGACCTTAATGTAGAAGAAATAATTATCTCAATTATTACTTTATCTATTGAATGTTATCAGTCACGGTTATGTAATTGCTAACCGTGACGATTAATATTCAGTATACTAACGTACTTCATCAGTACGGTGCGCAGCACGTAATAGGCTTATTATGTCTTCTGTGTCAATGTTCTCATCCACTAATGCTTGTTGCAGAAGTACACTAACTTCAGGAGATGGAGACAAGTTTTCGAGCTTCATATTTGCTAAAGCTTGCTTGAGCGTGTGTGGCTTTTTTATTTTCACTGATTATAGCCTTAAGCTTGCGTATTCAAAAAAACTCCAAAACTAGAATTGAAATCTACTATAGGTTTTGTTTGCCGCCAAATAATAACCTTTCAACGGTTACTATTTTGTACTCCTATCAAAAGTAACCTCTCATAGGTTACTTTTTCAAAAACTCAATCGTAAGCACCACTTCTTAGCATTTGAACTGGAGAGTCTATGACCCTCACTCTATACTATAACTACTCAGGGCGAACTATAGAGGTTTACGATGAATAAGAAACTTGAATTCAAGTACCCAAAACTTAGTGACGTTCTCGACTCATTAGAATCCGATACTACAAGCTTTGACTATGCCGTTTCGAAAGATAACGAGTCCGATGATAAAATATATACATTTGAAACTCATCCTTTTTATTCGCAGGTTGGTGATCTAGGAGATCTTGAGATCCCCGGTTCAGATATTTACTAATTAATATCGCCATCTTTTAGTTGGCTTTGTAGCTTTTGAATTTCTAATAACAGTGCCTGATTCTCTGCATCTTTTTGCTCTGCGCTTTCTATCGCTTTTTGCCTTTCTAACTCAAGGCGAGTTTTATCTGATTCTAGCTCACTAATTTTTAATGACTTCTTAAAAGATTCAGTTTGTTGCATCGTTCTTTTACGACTCGAAATATAGTCTTCTAGAGAGCCGGAGCTACGATGGGTCATCTCTTTTTCCATCTGAAGTGCAATTGCGGTTTCATTGGCACTAAAGCCTAGCTCTATTGCAGCGTCCAAATGCTTATCAAGGCTATCGCCTGAAAATTTATGGCGTAATGAGTATATCGATTTACCTTTAGGCCAGCCAAGTTCTGTGGTGATTTCACTGAAGACCTTGCTGATATTTTCCGCCGTTAATGGTTTATAGTTGTTGGGGTCTATGAACAAATGACCATCGTAGTTGACAGTATCAATGTTGGTGAGAAACTCTTCTAAATCATTCTCAATAAAATTCCTGACAGCGAGTACCGTAGAGAATCTAAAGCTCACTGGCATGGTATTTCCTTGCTTAGCCAGCTTTGGAACAATTGATAAACTATCTTGCTTGTTGAGGAAGAATTCTCTTTCGATGATTTCTTTAGAAAATTGAAGTCTACGATAGCTACTAACAGAAATTGGGCGGCTACCCGTTTCATTCATGATCTGCGCAATTAAGAGTAGTGACGCTCGCTCATAGCCCTGATATTCATTAACTATGTAATTATTTAGTTCTTCTAGCTCATACTCACTTGCATCTTTTCTGTTTCGACTTCTGGTATCACAATCTCTATATAATTCTGGATAAAGTGAATTATTATTTGGCTTTTCATTTCTAGATACGGCAATTTCCTTCAAAAGTAATGATGATGTTATCTGATATGAAAACTTATTGGCCGGATCAAAACCAAGAATATTTGGGTGATATGTACCTTGCTTTTGTACCCAATGATAAAAGTTATAGATTGGCATCAAAAAATCACTGTTGACAGTTTGCTTGGCAACGTTTTCATTACCTCTGTAGCGTGAATCTGCCGTTGTTTCATTTAAACAGAATGCCCTAAATTCCCTCATCCGTGAGTCGTTCATTTCAAGCCAGCTTAGTTTATGTTTGCCAGAGTTTAAGAATTTAAATAATCGTCTGATAGCCTTTCGATAAGTACGCTTAGTTTTAGGATCTCTATCCAGCTCAATGATAAAATCTGTCGGTGCCCAAAGAACCTCTCCGCTTATATCTTGGTAAACATAATGATCTCGACGATCATAGCGTACCTTTGTTTCAGTAATACCGTTACTCATCTGAAACCTCCAGTTTAAGCGGAACACCACAATGTCTTTTAGCGCTAAACTCTGTGGCATCAACCGTGTTGATTAATTGACTCCTCTTGCCGATAAATAACATCGACTCTTTAGATGCGTTTATACATGTGTAAAGCCATGATTTATCAATCAAATAGAAATTATCCAAAATAACCAAGGAATGATTAAATTGATTACCCTGAACCTTGTGCGCCGTAATTGCATAACAAAGAGCAATGCTTTCAATATCTTCTATAGACAAATCGATACAATCACCGCCAATCTCTATTTTCATCCAACAGTCACGCCCATATGCAACGACAGGCTTTTCGTAAACTTCTACTATGTTTGCCAACGTACCAACCGATACATCAATAAATTTATTAGGTTTAGCAAAAATAATAGGTTCCCCTGCGTAGAAAACAGATTCACCAATTTCTAGCTTTGCTACTTTTTTCCGGTCAAAACGAATCCGCTGAACCTGAGAATTTATGTCATCGCACAATTGTGGGTTAGAACAAATGATCTTAGGTACATCACTTAACATTGAAGCCAATTCGAACCAAATATTGGTCGTAATGGTACTAAGCATCTCGTGATATTTATCTTCAGTATGGTAAATACTTAGGCTTTGCTCTTCTGACACGTCAAATGCAGGAATAGCATCAAATACTGATGATGCAGCGCCACCAATTAAAGAGCTATACAGCCGTTGGATATCAGACTGGGACTCGGCACCTTTCACTTCAATTAACTCTGTTAGGGCTTCATCTTTTAATTCAACAGCCTGTTTGAAAAACGATCCCGGACCTATAGGAGGTAATTTAAATTTATCACCAATAAAGCAAATGTGAGCGTTAAGAGGAATAACCTTTAAAAGTTTATACAGTGTTAACATATCAACCGAATTTGAATTTTCTATCAGGATAAGTGCCCCAGACAATGCGCCTTTTAGGTTTCGCTTTTTTGCCTGTGAAATGAAGCGATTAATTGACTCTCCCTTTAAATTAGGCAGTAAAGCGTCTCCATTACAAACAACTGAGTTAACTTTCCAAACGTTAATACCGTTATTAAGGCATATATCAATGATGATCTGGGATAGCAAAGACTTTCCTGTTCCAGCTTCCCCGACAATAAAAGAAACTGGTTGATTAAAGGCATTACCTAATGCCTGTAACTGAAGAGGATTCAGTACAACATTGTTGTGATCTAATATTGACAACGTTTCGTCAAACGCCAACGAATTTGTATCAAATAGCTGCTTTGTCATAGATAAACGCTTGTGAAGCAATGTGTTAATTGCCTTCTCAATCGCCTGATGACCTAAGATTTGGATAGTGTTATTTTGTTTGTTGAAACAAAGCGTTTGAAAAGCGCTTTTTTCAATTTCATTTAAATCAAATACAATACCAGCCTCATTCAGCTCAGCTTTGACTTCATTAGCAGGCAGTGCCATATCACCGTTATTACTGAATGACGAATACAGTATTGATTCAATAAACGAAATCGCTCTACGCTTGTCGTTTAAATTGATATCAAAATTAGCTCTTAATTTTTTGTCTAGTGATTTCCATGTCCGCTTTGCAGCATTTACAGAGGTTATAGGATAGAGCAGATATGGATTCTTTTTTATCAGGCTACTTGCGTCATGTCCTAATAGCTGACGAGTCGTTTCAACATACTCAACTGGTAAATTGTGTCGTTCAAAAAATAGATTTAATTCAGTTTCACCAACAGCCTTAGCCCAACCATCACAAAGATTTTGAGCCATAACTGGTGAGATTTTTAGCTTTTTACAGTTAGATAACTTTTTAGCTGAGTAACTTTGTAAAACTGCAATTAAATCTTCACCAAAAGCGACCTTAAGTTTCTTGGTCCAATAGCTATTTATACCGACAAAATGAGCGTTGTAGATAAGAAAATCACAAAGAACATCTGTTGAAATATCTGCGCTGGGGTGCTGCTTTATAGCCTCATCAACAATGAACTGTGAGCCATATTCTTTATCAAAGAAATAATCACCAGTCACCCTCCAGATTTCCCCTGTTTGTGGGATTGAAGTGATCGTACCGAATTCAGCCTTAACGACTATTTTTTCACGTGCAATCTTTAATAAAAATATAGATGAAATACCACGTTTATCTTGTGTATGGTGCCGAACTAAAGTGACTACGCCTGTTAATTGCTTAACATCTTCGTGAAATGATATATTGCTTATTTGCATCACACGTCACCATCATCCAAGTAAAGCTTTGGAATATACCGACCTGTCGCCAACAAAAACTCTTCTGAAGCCAGATCTATTTGAATTGAGTTAAGCTGGGTCTCCAATGCCTTAAGTTTCAATTCAAGCTCACTATTGGAGAGCATATTTTCTATATTTTCTTTTGCGGAACTTTCTTCTTCAACATCATCAGGCACCTCAACCTCAAGCACTTTTTGTTTTTGAACTAGCTTTTCTATTGGACCATCAGGATCAAATAATTTTTGTAGATCTTCATTCGTATCAAGCGTTGATTTAGGCACATTATGCATCTTGAAAATTTGAGTCTTGTTTACCCTACCTTGATACAAAGGGATAACAGGCGAAGTTTTTACCCAATCTGCTATCTTTTTAGCATTCTGTTTACCGATATCCTGAGAAGATTTTCTGCGCTTATTCACCATGATTTACTTCCCCGGAAAATCAATAATAGAGGTGCTCTCGTCAGCAATTTCGTAGTCGATACCATGTTCATCTAAAAGCTTTTTTAGCTTTGCATTTTCGATGCTAAGTTGCTTGTTCTTTAGATCAGACTGCTTAAGTTGTTTTTTCTTTAGATCAAGCTGTGATTTTATAGACAACCGGACACTTTCAATCTGGTTTTCTAACGTGCTGTTTTCTTCTTCCAAGTGTTTGTTAGTCACTCGAAGTTCAATTAATTCATACGCTAATCCCTGATGATTAGCTTCAGATATTTTTAGCTCTTCCTCTAGCTCTTGCAGAGCATTCTTTTCTTTAGCGTTGCTTTGCAGCTTGGCCTTAAATTTCAGCCTCTCCCAAAGGTTAAGTTTATTATCGTCGCCATAAATTCTGAGTTTTAAGCCCGTTGGTATTGCATCCAGAGACTTTGCAGATGTTGTATATGGCGGAATATCATATTGCTTAACAACATCTTTGCTATTTTGTTTACCATTCCACTTTCTAAGTCCTGTAGGGCTGGTAGGGAAGAATTCAAGAACGTACTTTCCCTTGTCATCAATCTGTCTATTGCCATTAACAAGTACAAAGGGGATTCCATTGGCTGCCCACTTTTCAAGTATTTCTACTTTTCTCTCAATGCGCTCAAAGGCTTCTTTTTGTTGAGGGTCTTGGGTTTGATTTGTCTTAGCCATTAGGTTGCTCCCCTTGGAAAATACTCTTACTTCTTTTCATTGTGCGTTCATGGCTTTCAATTAAAATCTCTAAATTAGCGCTTTGTTCCTTAGCTCGCATACGTTCAACAGGGAGCGTCAAATAATCAGCTTGGACTGCCTTTAGCGCGATTAAGTCTTCTTTCATAATATCAAGCTGGGTTCGTTTTACTTCTTGGTATGCACAGCCTTTACACACAGATGGTTCACAAGGTGCCTTATGCTTTTTAGCTTCTCCCTCTTTTTTATGGCAAGTAGCATGTGGTTTAGGTTTGTGTTTGTGGCCTCTAGCATCCAGCACTTGAGCCATTTCATTACTTTTTTCTTCGTCAGGTAATTCGCTAAAGCCTTTACCGTACTTGTCTTTGGTATAGTTGTTGAACCTGACACTCTTTTGTAAAACGCGGTAAACCTTTTTCAAATAAGAAGTATATTTACCTGCCATTTCTTCGGTGCCCATAAGTAGAGTCAGAATATCTTTTGCCGTTGTTTCAACACCTACTTCAGCAATGATTTTATCTAGAGCCTTATTTTCTTCTTTTATCGCAACGGTTGATTCAGCTTTCTCATTTCGAGTCAGCTTGGTTTTATGATGAAGTTGCTCATGCGTTTCTCTAGCGGCAGGCTCCGTCACATAAACAGTTGTTTCTTCGGGATCAACATGTCCTAGCTGGTGACATAATGCCAGTAAGTCTGCGTTTTTATACTGATAATGGTAAATAACAGCGTAGATACGTCTGAATGGGTGGCTTGACATGTCCACTTCAGCATCACCTAGCATCATTTTTAAGAAGGCGTTGCCAGTGATCTTTGAATCTTTACCCTTATTAAAATGATATTTATAGTGTTTGAAGTTACCTTGTTCATCAATTCGAAAAGTTGGCACATTAAATAAACCGTCAACATCAACAGCGGCCCATGCTTTTTTCAATTTGATTAAACATTGAATTGCTTTAGTGCTACCGTTATTAGTTGTGTACCAACGGCGCTCACCATTTTTTTCGTTATAAAAGCATGCCTGATACCAATTGAATTTTTTATCTTTGCAGCGGAAGAACTCTTCCGTAATACCAATAAGAGGGTGCTGGATTTCGGCTTGTCTTCTTGCGTTGTAAGTCTGCAATATGACATAACATGCGGTCATCAATAACGTGATTACCTCGGTTACAGAGAACGCCTTAGAGTCTTTATCTGAAGCGGTTAAACTCGATTTATGGATTTCAATGCCTAGCAGTTTTTCAAGCTCCTTAACTTTTTTAGAGCTAACTAAAAACTCAGGAAATCTACCTTCAGTCAGTGTTCGATGACGAAGCCCTTCATCAAGATATTGGTTTTTTAAGCTGGTAATCTCATTCACCAAAGAGATTATTTTTGAGGAGTATTCATATACCCAAAGGTGTGAACCGCCCAATAGATCAACAACATGCTCTAAATCCAAATTTTTCGTGCGACCAGCTACTTTACCTAGTTTTTTAGAAAGCTGGTTAGGGTTAGGAAAAGGAATAAACTGCATCCGATCTTCATTATCTAGTTTTGCAAACCTATTCCAAGTACCAAACCAGTTATTTAAAGATTTAACGGCTGGTTGAGAAGGTGCAGGTGCGCCTTTGGATGCTAAACGAGCACCGACTTTAACTCCCTTTGATTTTAGGTGTTCTGTTACTTTTTGGTAAACACTAGTTGGAACTTGATTTTCAAGACTAACCGCACCGATACATTGGGCAATCTTAGGTACTCTTATACTCGTTACTTTAGAGTTTTCGTTATTACCGTCTTTGATTAAAAATGGCTCTAGTTCGTCATTCTCGATTAACAAATCGACAAATGAATTAACTCGTTCATGCAAGGCTAGTGTTGCTGGAATACCACCTTCTTTGAGCGTTACTTTCATCTTATCGATTTGCTTTTGATTTACTCCATTTAGTACGAGATGACCATGTAAGCACATATATTCAATGAATTGCGCTGCAACGTTAACTTGCGACATTACCCCAGTTTTTACAAATGTCGGCGTATGTTTAGCTCTGTTTGCATAGATATCGATGATTTCAACAAGTGCCTTGGCATAGTCAGGGTAAACCAAAATAGGCACTGGGTGCTGCCACCCCGCAGCACCGGGAATCCATATATCACGCAGATCTACAGATCCTTTTTGCAATACCGTTTCATTGGCTTTAGCACCAGTTATCTTTGCATGATAATGTAACACTGTACCTTCAATAGCGAGTTTTTCATCTGTAACTTGCAACAGTTTTGCATTTTCTAAAAGTAGATCGTCATGCTCTTCCAGTATGTCTTCTGGCTTAATATCTTCTAAGAATTGGTACTTAAGATTACTGTTCATTTTCTAATCTCCCTTTAGCGTCTTTGAACATTAGAGGATTGGATAGCTCTACATACTTCACTAAACCAAACGTAAATCGCATGTCTGGTGCAATATACTCATCAAAATATTCTCTACCATGCTTTGCCAACAGCACCTCACCACGTGCTATGTAATAAGCTTGATGTCGCAGGGTTCGTACAAATTCATCAACCCCCAGTTCAACGCGATTGAACTCGCAACCTTCTCCTGAATGGCATTTTCGACCTTTACAAATGCTATCTTGCTTAGATTTATCAACAGCAGCGAAGATATCTGTGCAAGATGAACCGTCTGCTAAAATGAACCAATCTGGCAATTCTTCTTTATGATCCGCTGGTGCTACGATCAAATCCTCGTCAATGTTGCTACGATCTAAGCCGTATTTCTCTATTGATGCTTCTTTATGTCTAAACTGAACGGTTGTCTCAAATTTTCGCTGAAAATCTGCATTGTTGGCTTCATATTCAATCACGGCGATAGGGTGCGTTAGATAAGCAGAAGTTACTCTACTGGTTGCATGATTCCGCTCTCGTTGTGAATTAACCAAGCTACCGTCGATACCTTTTCTAAGATTCATTTGATGTTTGGCTAATAACTCCATCCGAAAATACGGTAGGGTGTAGTGATCACGTAGCCTGTCGATAACACCTGCCGATAGGAAATTTAGCTTTGTCGAACCCGGAGTATCCCAAATACTTTCTGGGTGAAAGCCCATTCGTACCATGTTGTCATGATGCTGGATAAGAAAGCTGATCACCTCACGAATTTCTTTTTCATGTGGCTCAATCGTAACAGGCGTAGTCTCTTTACCTACTTTTTCTTTGAAGCCAGCAAGTACAAAAGGCCCTTCTGGTATTTGCTCCGGCAAATTTGCACGAGTCAACGTAGCTATTACATCTTTATTCCAAGTGGTTCTGATAACTAATCTAATAAAGCACATAAGAAGAACATTTTTTGGCAAAAATATGCCTGACCAAAAAAAATCTCTCATACCTGTACTTGAGTTGGGAAACCAGTGTTTCACATAAGTTGGGATTAACTCAGATTTTTGAGAGCAGTAAGTTGAGTCTGATGTGCCAATGGATAGTTGGTGCCGAAGGTAAGCTCCCATCACAACTTCAGTTGTAAATTCTTTTCTAATGGCACTCACTTGTGACTTTAAAATAAACCGACCTTCGTCAACCTGATTATCTTTAACTAGAGCAGTAACGTCTTCTGGGATATCTTTGATGTGAACCCCATTTTCGTCTTTTTCCGTATAAGTGTTAAAAGTAGATACAAGCTGTTTATAACATTCAACTTCTTTCTTACACGCATTTAGTATCTGGTTAATTGGCTTTTCAAAGTACGCTTGTACATTTTTTCTTAACTCTGATAGCGATTGTTGTTGATTTTGAATAGGGCTGGGTAAAACATCACCATTTTCATCAACAGGCTCAATTAGCTTTTGAGCATTCATTTCGTCAGAAGCACTAAACCGAGAATTAAAACCACAGTTTTTTATATCAATCAGGCCGTTGATTTTACCCGCGTGATTACTTAAGAATGTGCGTAGACCTTGGCTTCTAGGAGCCTTTAATTGTATATCCTGCTCATCGATGATGTCTTCAAGTTGAGCAAAACCCAACCTGAAATCTCGCTGTTCTAATTCAGACAAGGGGCTGGTAAGGATATGCTTGATTTGTGCCGACTCTAATGAGGTATCTATGACATAGCCCAAAGTTCGCTCTATATCAGATAACGATGGGGCAGGCATTGGCGTGGTCGCTGTGTGAGTTTGTAGGTTGTTCAATGCTGTAACCAGAACGCTATTTGGCTTTAACAATGGCGCTAACTTAGTAAGGTTAAACTTTACAGTGACATCATACTTTTTACCGTTAGCTTTGGAATAACCTTGAAAAGCCATAGTGTTAATTTTGTCTTTTGGATTAATAGTCGAATCAATCTCAAAATCTTTTAGTAACCTTCCACTTTTAGTTGGGGTTTCGCATAGGTTGAGAAAGTCACGAATGAGTTGCAGCTTTTCTTGCTTCTTATTTGGGAAATGTTCGGTGATTAATGACTCTAGTTCTATTAAGCCTTTGGAAACATTATAAGCAATCAAGTCTTCGGGCTTTTTAGCTAATAATAATCTCGCGTCACTATATCCCTCTTGCTGAATCAGCATCAAGATTTCTATTAGGTCAGTTACGTTGCCCGTATCGACAGCGCTGGTTTCTGATATTTTTTCGAGCTGATTAAAACAATTCTCGCCTACACCTTCCAACGGCAGGATGGATGGTAGTTGGAATGAATCAACAATGTGCTCATAGTTTTTACATTGTATTTTAAACAGTGGCTTAAACTTTAACTGACCTGAGCTGTTAAAGTTGGTTTTGAAAAGGTCTTTCGCTTTATTTAGTTCAGGAGCAGTTAGTCCATGATCAAAGAGCTTCTGTCTAAACAGTGTACTTAGCTGATTCAACTTTCTATTTGGTAAAGCCTTATGTAAGTTTTTCTCAAAATCGATTAGCGCCTCGTTAACTCCTGTTGGTGTTAATTTTTTTAATGGCTTGTTAAGCAAAATCTTTATTTCAGAATTTTCAGGCCACTGATCAATTTCGCGTAACAACTTTTTGAAGCCTGCGATGACGGAGTATTCAAAGGGCTGTTCTTTTGAAGCGTTTTCTAAATTGATCAGAAGATCGTGTAAAACCGAGTCTTTAACAAATAGATTTGGCAAAGTGTCGGGATCAATAACGGTAAACTTAATCTTATTTTTTACATCAATGGTAAAAAGATCGATGTTAGGATTTTTTTTAAAGTCTACATTTGTTGATAATAGTGTTTCATATGCTAATTCTGTCGCATTAAATCCATTTTCTATGGGGGCACTGAATGAATTGAAAAAGTTTCTGACTGCGGTGCTGTAGCTTTTGGCTCTGCTCAAAGGAAAGCTGTTTACTAATGCTAGCTCAACTGACTTGTAACCTTGGATAAGATCTTTGATGGTTATAGTCTCTGGTTTACTCACTAATAAATGGATTAATGCTTGGTGCTCTTCTTCGTCAGTATTTATCAGTTGCAGTAACTTTGATATCGCTAATCGTAAATTGTAATGCGCAAGAGATGAGGTTTTTTCGTTTTCATCATCCCATTTTGAGCTGATTAAACAATGTTGTAAAAAGCTGCTTTTTGGGGCTAAGCTTTGGAAAATTGTATTGTCGATGTTGAGGATGCTTTTATTTTTATAGTTTTTCATGGGGCTAATTTAGGTATACCTTAAAATTTATATCGACTTTTAGATAAATGAACGTAAATAATAGCATTTAATCGGTCGGTCGGTGTGTCTATTTTTAATTTATAATACCTTAAAACCTTATTAGCATTAGCATCGGCCCTTGAACAAGTGGTTGAAAGAGGGCTTTATGATAAAATTATTGTTACTAGAAGCACACCTGAGATTGCCGAATCAATAGGCTTTTTACCCGGTACGGAAGAAGAAAAAATGGCGCCTTGGCTAGCTGCAATAACAGATTCTTTAGAAGTACTGCATAAGCAAGACGAAAACATGAAAGGCATCTTGAACTATATAATGGACAAAGCGAACATTCAGTTTAAGTCGGTTAATTTTATGCGCGGTAGAAGTATTCAAAATGCTTTTGTATTGCTTGATGAGTGTCAAAACTTAACGGCATCTCAGTTAAAAACAATTATTACTCGCTGCGGCGAAGGGACTAAAATTGTTTGTTCAGGCAACTTAGCACAAATTGACAGTAATTATTTAAACGCTTTAACATCAGGGTTAACTTATATTGTTGAGCGTTTTAAAGACTTTCCTGGAAGTACTACTGTTAATCTTAATGGTGTTGTACGTAGTAAATTAGCTGCCTTTGCGGAAGAAAATTTATAAGTGCACAGTGAGTTATGAACACTGTGTAGCCTGAGCTAAAGTTAATGTATAGCGTTAGTATTTATTAGGCCCTAGTTGGGTTAGGGCTTTTATTTATATAACTTGGATTATTGTGCTTTTTTAATTGACGCTGTTGCCTCTTTAATGATTGATACGCTTGAATGGATCACAATAACGGCAATAATGCTGCCTATAGCCCAATCTGGCCAAGCGGTGTTTAATCGTGCAACTAAAAACGCTGATAACAATACCCCAATATTGGCAAGCATATCATTGCGGGAGCAAATCCAACTGGCTTTTAAATTAACGTCGCCTTGTCTAAATTTAAATAATAAAACAAAGCAAGTAATATTAACAATAAGGGCGATAAAACCCACGGAAAACATTAACTCAGATTGAGGTTCGCTGCCAAACCATATTCGTCTTGCCACATCAACTAACACCAGTAAGCCAAGTGATAATTGTAAGTAACCATTGGTTAATGCTGCACGACCTTTATAAAGTAGGCTTTTGCCAACGGCATATAAGCTCAGTGAATAAACTGCAGCATCTGCGAGCATATCTAACGAGTCAGCAAGTAACCCGCTAGAGTTTGCCAACCAACCTGCAATAAACTCGACGATAAACATGGTGAGGTTTAGTATCAGTACTATCCATAATAACTTTCTCTGGCTAGTATTTTTTGCTTCAGTGGCACAACAGTTTGGCATAGTAGATATTACTTAAGTTGAATAGGTTATCGATTTAAGTCATCATAAACGTTACTGTAAGTGGAAGGTCAAGTATTTTGAAAATAAGTCAGCTGGCTAAATTAACTCGCGTTGTTAGTAAAACAATTCGTTATTATGAAGATGTTGGTCTATTGCCAAAAGCTAAGCGTTGCGCTAATGGTTATAGAGATTACACCGAGGCAGATGTAGAGCGTTTGATTTTTATTCGACGATGTCGCGAACTGCAAATACCCCTTGAGCAAATTAAAATGTTAATTAGTGCTCAATCGGATAATAGTTCTTCCTGCAAAGAAGTAGATTTAATGATCGAGCAACAATTAGATAATGTCCGAAAAACCATTAATGAACTTACCTTACTCGAAAAAACCTTACACTCTCTAGCTGTGTCTTGCCCAAATGATAGTGTAGGTGAATGTGAAATATTGAAAAGTTTGAAACAATAATAACCTAGTCTTTTGAGTGGAGCGGGTATATATCTGTCGCTTTCATAGGTTTGTGTTGTCAGCTAACAACTTAGCGCAGGTAATACCAATCTCACTAACTATGTGATCATTTCTACTGGCTAAAACAATCAACTACTACGTTATTTATTTTATAATTAGAACAACTAGTTATGAAAATAAATGCCTTGTATTTGACTGTTTTTACTGCGTATAAAATAGATCACATAATTAATGAAACTGGTATAATTGATATAAAATGCTATTGAATGTAAAGTTTATGGGTGGAATATAAATAAAATAGCAGGGACTTATGAGTTGGAAGCAATTTCACTTCAAATGCAGGTTTTTTCTTCAAAAAATTAATGAAGGCCAAACACTTAATCAAACCAGTCAGTTATTTGAACAGTCTAATTTAACGACTTTATATGCTAAAAACGATTTAACCAGCATACAAAAAGAATTATTTGATAAAGTATTGAATCTTTCTAGTAGGGAAGATGCTCAAAGGGCATTAACCATTCTATCTTCGATTGATCTCGCTGAAAGTTTAACCTCGTCAAAAGTATATAAATCTATCATGGCCAAATTAGGTTATTTAGAAGCTATTTCCGTCGTTTTTATTGTTTTTATTTCTATTTATAAGGCGTTTGTCTTCCCTGTTTTTTCTAGCCTTGTTCAACAATATCCAAGTATTGGCAGCAATACTTTTGAATTAATGCCATTTGTTTGGGGCCTAGGGTTAATATCTGCAGCGTTTACTTTAATCGCTACATTTTTATTTCGAAAATACGTTAAAAACATAGACAAGTTTATTATTAAACTACCAAGTAATAAAATAACGTTCTTTATTCCCCAAAAAGCGCTGAACGAAATTATTAAGTTAAACAAAATTATTAAATGCTCGTTTAGTAAAAATAGCGCTGATGATGACTTTAGCGACCAACTAAATGCTGTGAACAACATGGGGCTTGATGAATCTGTAGAGCTTAGTTCACTATTTGCACATCACTCAGAACAACTAGAAATGATAATACAACAGCAAGCTAAACGAATGCTTACCATATTTTATACGGTTTTGACGTTAGCCATTGCCTTTTATATTTTACAAGTTTATGACCCAATCTTTAAGCTCGGAGCTATTATCCAATGACAAAGTTAATGAAAAAATCACTGAATAAGGTAAAAGGATTTACACTAATTGAATTAATGATAGTGGTATCTATTATTAGTATCTTGGCTGCAGTAGCATTACCGCAATATCAAACCTACACCATTAAAGCACATGTGGTTGAGGCATACTCTTATGCAGGTAATATCAGACAGCCGATAACTGAATATTATGGTGAGCACTTAAGTTTTCCAATTAATAATAAAGAGGTAGGTTTACCTTTACCTGATAAGCTAATTTCTAACAAAATTACCCGAGTAGAGGTGGTTAATGGCGCTTTTCATATTACGTTGGGTAATAAAGTTCCGCAGCCGCTACAAGGAAAAATACTAACCTTTAGGCCTGCGGTAGTAGAAGGAAGCCCGTTAAGTCCAATCTCTTGGTTGTGTGGGTATTCAAAACCAGTAAAAGGGATGAAGGCAATTGGTGACAATAAAACCAATTTAACGATAGAAATGCTTGCTGGCGACTGCACTTAACAGGTTCTTATCTTGAATAGGCTTATAAAATAACTTAGTGCGAACTTAGACAGATATTTTTAAAATAGTGGTTAAATCACTTTTTGAATCCTTGACTAAATCGGCTAACGTGTACTCTTTTAGTACCTCAAGAAATGCATTAGTTGCACTGTTAAGTATTTGTTTAAACTTACATGAAGGTAATACTAAACATTGCTGTTTTTGGCAGTCAACCACCTCTAATGTACTCTCAAGTAACATTACAATATCGCCAATATTTATGTGCTTGGGGGCCTTGCTCAAATAAAAACCACCGCCTTTACCTCGTCTGGTTTCTATAACCTTGGCTTTACCGAGTTGATGTACTATTTTGTTCACGTTATTTCTTGAAATGTTATAGATCTCGCTTATAGCATCAATACTCGCGCGCTCGTTAGCGGGTAATAGTGCTAAATACATTAAAATTCTAATACCGTAATCAGTATGACGGGTGAGTTGCATTATGCTTCCTGTATCTCGTTTATTTGATCAAGTAGGCTGGCTTTAACGTTAGCGATTAAGCCATCTTGATCTTAGTTTAATAAATATTGTTAAGACAACCACCTGACAGATAGTTTTCTAAGTTTGATTCTTGGTAGTCATGCAGAGAATAACTAATTAATAGCCTTTGTGTTTCGAACTTTGTACCTGCATTGACCTTTAATTCTGTTAAAAGGTTAGGGTCTGTTGATCTTTCATTTTAGCCTCTGCTATAGACTATTTTTTAAGATAACAAGGCGAAAATGGTGCAATGTAGTCATTCTCGGCTTTGGCATCCTGCGTCGCTCTACCTTCTGCATCCGTGCAGTCGTACTTTAACCACTTTTAACGATGTTAGGTTGAAAAATAGTCATAGCCCTTTGGGTTGCCTTGAAAAAGCGTCACTCTTTGTTACTTAATGTGCATTTGGAACAACCAAACATTACATTAAGTGCCTCGACTGTCATCTTTTTCAAATGCAACAGAGCTATAAACTGAAAGATCAACAGATCCTAATCATTTTTTAATGATAATCATAATTACTTATCTTTAATATACATTTGACATGCATCATATAGTAGGTATAACATAAAGTACATATTAAATGTATCTTATGTTTGTTAGATTTAGTAATTGATTAAGGAAGAAAAAATATGAATAAACGAGCAACAGACGTTGTTATTATTGGTGCTGGGCCGGTTGGGCTATTTCAAGTATTTGAATTAGGTTTACAAGGGCTTAAGGCGATTGTAATTGATAGTGTTCCAGAAATTGGTGGTCAGTGTTCGCAGTTGTATCCGGAAAAACCTATTTATGATATTCCTGCAATTCCTATGGCTTCAGCCCAATCAATTGTTAATGACTTAGCAAAACAAGCATCACCTTTTAAGCCAGAGTATTTACTGTCACAAAAAGTGATTGATATTGAGAAAGTAAGAGACGATTTGTTTTATGTTAAAACAGATAAGTCTGTGGTGGTTGAATGTCGAGCCGTTATTATTGCTGCTGGTAGTGGTGCATTTGAACCAGTGCGCCTAAAAGTAAAAGGTGTTGAAGTTTTTGAAAATAAACAGCTTTTTTATAGCGTTAAAGATAAAAACCGATTCGCAAACAAAAATGTTGTAATTTTAGGTGGTGGCGATAGTGCATTTGACTGGGCGTTGACGCTACAGCCTATTGCAAAAAGCGTATTGTTAATCCATAGAAGTAGTAACTTTAGGGCGGCTAAAGCGAGTGTAGTTAAAATGGAGCAGTTGTGTGATAACTATGAAATGCAGTTTTTAAGCGGTCAAGTTGTCGATTATCAGCAAGAGGACGGATTGCTGAGTAAGATCATAGTTCAATCGTCGGGTATTAAACGCACTGTTGAGCTTGATCACTTATTAGTGTTTTTTGGTTTGTCACCTAAAATTGGACCAATAGCAAACTGGCATTTAGCCATGAATCATCATCAAGTTTGTGTTGATACAGAGAAGTTTCAAACGTCAGTTCCTGGTATTTATGCGGTTGGAGATATTAATTATTACCCAGGGAAAAGAAAGCTAATACTGAGTGGTTTTCATGAGGCGGCATTAGCGGCATTTGCTATAAAACAATCTATGGATACATCTAAACGCGTTGCAACGCTTTATACAACGACAAGCCCTATATTGCATAAATTGATTAACCCTGAGGAGATGCTAGTTGATTAAATTGGTTGGGTGTTACAGCCTTTTATTCTTTAATTATAGGGTGTTGTAATTTGATTAAAGATTCTACTGCAGACTGTTGGCACTAGTGATAAAAAAACGCTCCTAATTTCGCAGAATTTACGTATGATAGTCAATGGCCTGTTGAACTTTCATTTTATATTCCACTGTAAACGAAAATTCAATAGAGCCTAATATCATTTATTAAGCGAGAAGGACTATGCTAATAACCAGAATATCTATCATTCTTATTTCTATGTTATATAGCGTCAATTTGTTTGCACAAACTAAGGTTGACGTTATTGCAGTAGAGTATCCTCCATTTCTAACATTATCAAAAAAGAATTATGGCACATCGATTGAACTGCTAAACAAAAATAAATTAACTTCAAATTTTTCTTGGGTGCCTTTATTTTATCCTCCAGCTAGAGCTAATAAACTTGTTTACTCAGGGCGTTGGTGCGCTAGCTTTTATCCGCCACCGCCTAGCGAAAATATAATAAGGTATACATTAAGTGAAGAAAATGTGCGAATTGGCTTAGCGCGTTTACACCAGCCAGTTGAGTTTTTTTGGCAGTCTATCTCAGAACTGAAATCACACTCTATTAGTTTGTTAAGATCAAGCGATAAATCAGATTTTATTAATAGATTAAAAAGTGAAAATATTTCTATTAACTATGTAGAGTCGGTTGTAGAAGCCATTGATATGGTTTTGTCGGGCAAAGTTGATTATGCGATGATTGATAATATAGCGTTTAATGAATTAGCTGAAAAAAATAGATTGCAATTTTCATCGTCTTATTTTTTTGAAACACAAATCGATATATATTTTAATAAACAGTGTGAACAGTTAAAACCTTTAATAGAATCTATTCCCCTTAAGGATTAAAGCTGTGCAATGAAAGTTTCTTTTAGAATATATTTTTGATCTTTGAAGTGTCATATTGTAGTAAGTAATTTATGAGTTTATTTAAGTTGTATGTTAAATATTAAGTCAAAAAATCAATTAGTTTCTAGTTATCACACCTCTATTATTTTGGTGTTTTTTGTTTTGGTTTTAACAGCGTTTGTTCTAGCTTGGATGAAATACACAGAAGAGCTTGATCTATATAAAGAAAATCAATACCTGCAACTTAATAAAGAGATGCTCTTTTTAAATAATGTGTTATCTCAGTCAGTGAATGCACTTGCAGGTATGCGCGATTTTGCTAATTATTATTTAGACAACCCCACTGAGCTAGCAGCAACCCTGCCAACATTAGTGCAAGACAAAGAGCGCTTTTATCTAAAAAGAGCTGAACATGATGTGATTAATTACCGTCAGCCTTTAAATGTAAATATTACAGGGGTAGGACAATTATCGTCATTAACACCTGAAGTAAAGCAAGAGTTGATTATGGCACATGCTTTGGCGCCCGCTTTTATAAGTGCAGAGAAGTCGAACACTGAAGCAAATTGGTTTTACTATGTTTCTTTTTCAAAGTTTATTAGTTTATACCCTTGGATAAATAGAGATACATGGCAGTACTCTGCTCGCACTACAGTTAACCCTCATATGCAGAGTATTAAGCAGGCGGTAAAGCGTGAAAAAAAATTCTATTGGTCAATCCCCTATGACGATGCAGCAAATAAAGGCCTAAGTACAGCGCTAGGAGCTGCAGTTTTTCGTGGTGATAAAGTTGCTGGCGCAGTTGTTATTGATATAAGTTTAGGTAAAATTCATGAGAAACTAACCTCTATTGATTTTCCGGATCATGGTTTAGCTATTATTGATAAAAATGATAATGTTTTAGTACATAAAACGTTAGGAAATAACAAAATTAATGCTAATTCTAACAAGAACAAACACCCTAACTTACCTTCAGCATTAACTAACTTGGCGTACCAACAATTTTTTGAAAGCAGTAAAGGTATAAAAGTAGGGCATTACTTTGTTCAGCATATTAGAGTACCCGTTAACGACTGGGTCATCGTAAAATACCAACCTTATGCTGATGTAGTGCAAAAAGTAACAGGTCAATTTATCAATAGTTTATTTCTATCAATCTTCGCCTTGTTAGTGCTGCTAACAATAATTTATTTTGTTACGCGCAGAACATTTATTAAACCAACTCAGCAATTTATATCGCACATAGAACATAGCGCTAAAGGTGACCATGGTAAAGTTAAACCGCCAAAGGGTTGGGCACATTGGTTTCAGTTAGTTGAAGATATTTTTAGTCAAAATAGAAGTTTATTACAACAGCTAAAAGACCAAAACAAAGTGTTAGATCTTCGTGTAAATGAAAAAACACAAGCTTTGAGAGAGAAAAGTGAACAGCATCAACATGACTATGCCATTTTACGCTCTGTTATGGATGCGATACCTGATTTCTTAATTTTTAATGACCTTAATCATAGGGTTATTGGTTGTAACTTAGCCTTTGAAAAACTAGTTGGTGTTAGCGAAAGTAAAATATTGGGTGGAAATGCAGGAGAGCTATTACCAAATGAGTTAGGCCAGTTATTAAACAGTAAGCAACATTCTAATATCAATGGTAGAGGCACAATTAACGTAATTGAAACACTAGAAAATACTTATGAAGTATTAATTGAGCAGTTTTACAACAGCGAAAAAGTGTTACTGGGGACTATTGTAATCATCAGGGATGTTACTGAAAGAACAGCTATTACATCAGCGTTAGAACAAGCAAAAGTACAAGCTGAGAAAGCTAACCTTGCTAAAAGTCAATTTCTTGCCAATATGAGCCATGAAATTAGAACACCAATTAATGCGATTCAAGGCATGCACTTCTTGCTGACCCAATCTGGGTTAACGAGTGGCCAAAAAATTCACTTAGATAATGCTGAAGTCGCCTCAATGTCTTTATTACATTTGGTAGATGAATTACTAGATTTAGCAAAAATTGAATCGGGTAATATGACCATTGTCAAAGCAAGTAGCAGTGTTGACCGTATCGTTAACCAAGCAATTAAACTTAATATCGGTACGGCTTTGCATAAAGACTTAACAGTAAATGTTGATATTAAACACAATGTTCCTCAGCAAGTAATGACCGATGAGATGCGTTTAGTACAAGTATTATCAAACTTACTCAATAACGCAGTTAAATTTACCGCTAAAGGAAAAATACAAGTAGTTATCGAAAATACAGCACAAGAAGACAAAACAGCGCTAGTGAAGTTTTCAGTAAAAGATACAGGTATTGGTATAGCAAAAGAGAAGCAAACTTATTTATTTGATGCATTTCGCCAAGCGGATGAATCTATGACCCGTCAATACGGCGGTTCAGGCTTAGGCCTTTCTATTTGTCGAGAAATAGTTGATTTATTAGGTGGTGATATAACTATTAATAGTGATATTAACCAAGGGGCTGAATTTAGCTTTGTGTTACCACTTAGTATCGACACACAATCTACTAATAGATTAGCACTTGAGACAGAACATGCATTTGTTAGTGTGGCAACTGAACTGCCAGACTGTTTTCCTACTAACTTAGCACTTAATCATCATTCATTCCTGAAAGTAGAACAATTAGCAGATATTGTAAAACACCCGAAACTAGCTACGTCTTTACCTTTAGTGATTTTTATTGACACAGCATTACTAGATACCCAAAAATTCGACCAGATCACAGCACTCATTACCAATAGTAACGTTAATGTAAGCCTTTTCGTATTGTGCCAAAATTCATATAAGGTACCTAATAGTAGCGCGCTTTCATGGTTCGATAAATATCAATTACCTTATACAGTTTGCGAGCAGCCTATATATCGCTATTGTTTATTGCATGTTTTTGATGAACTTAGAAATGGTGTTAATAATAATGACGTACGTGCTTTTATACCTAAACTTACCGATAGTGAAAGCATAGCACCTGAGCCAAAAGCAGACTTGTCAGGCATAACAGTAATGCTAGTTGAAGATAATTTAGTCAATCAATTAGTTGCTAAAGAGTTATTAGTAAGCATGCAAGCTGAAGTAATTATTGCTGATAATGGACAAATTGCGCTTGATTTATTATCCCAAGCACAGCAGGTTGATGTTATTTTAATGGATATTCAAATGCCGGTAATGGACGGATTAACAACTGCTCATGCAATACGAAAAAACCCTAAATATGCCGACCTACCTATTATAGCTATGACAGCACATGCGCAAGAAGAAGATAGAAAGCAAAGTTTTGATGCCGGTATGAATATGCATATTGCCAAGCCTGTAAAAGCGGACCTTTTGCTCAATAGTATTTTGTCATTTTTTGACAAAACCTAATGCCTACTCTTTTAGTAATTCAATACTATAATGCCCACTTAATATCGTATTTTTAGTGTCACTGCTTAATTGACCTACATTCATTAGTCTTGGTCCAGTTGGATCTGCGAGTAAGTATGTTGTACCTTCAAATAACACCGTTGTTTCGTTGCCTTGTGCGGGCACATCTATCCCGAATATCGCGTGATTATCAATAAAAATTAATGCTATTTTAATTCGTGGCATTAACGCTCTTAGCATGGCAACAGTTAAAGTGACTTTACTGTCGCAGTCTCCTTTGTTTTCCCATAACAAGCGCAACGGCGTATTAAAACCAGCGCCAGAAGAGGTAGCTCTTGACTGTAATGTTTCATAGGGAATGCTTTGAACAAAGCCTAGAATAAAATTGGTAACCTTTCGAATGTTTTTAACGGTAACCTTTTCAAGAATAACAGGCTTAAGTGATTGTAAGTCATCAACCGATTCATTCGCTATTTTAACGTGGTTTGGCTTAACACCGCTTTTATTATTCATGGTAAAGAGGTGGTAAAAATTTTTATCTAGATATTCCTGAGTAAACTGCTGCTCAAGTTTGGCAATTTGCTGATAAGCTTTGTTTACTTCTGAATTACTGTCGCCTGTAATTTCAACATGCAAACCGCCACTTTGCTCTGAGAATGTCGCTTGAATATTATCGATTGGGTTATCACGCCAATACTTCTTAAGTGAAAGCTTTACAAATTCATTAGCCATTTTAGGCTTGTAGTTTTTAAAAGTACGAAAACGAGAGAATAAATTTTTTCTGGGGAGTAAAAACTCAATAGATTGTTTTTCTTGATTGATATCTAGCCAACGATATTTAAATAAATAGTTATCGCCTCGCTTTAATTTACTAAATGACAACTGTTCAGCAGCAGAACCTACCGTAAACAGCATAGAGAGTAATAGCGCGCTAATATAATAAATACCATTTAATTTCATGGTTTTATTATAACGCTGCTTTTCTTATCTGCAAAAATCTTTTATTAAAATGGTTCAGCAAATAGTTGCATTCGTTAAAGAAAGTACCTGTTTAGCATGTGACAAAATTGTATTTCGTTCGTGTTTATTAATAGCTAAACTTGCTTGCTGTGCAACAAGCATCCGTGTTTGTAATTGAATAAATGCGCGTTGTTCATTATTTGGGTTTTGTTGTGCAATTGCTTTTAAAGTGGTTAATAGTTGAATACTGATGGTGATATTATTACTAGACTCAAAGCGTATTTGATTAAATGCCGCATTTGCAATATCGGTAAATGATAATTCGTTAGTAATTAATCTTAACTTACCTGATGAGTCATAAGTATAGGGCGATGGAAAGTAAGTTCGGGTCAGACTACAAAGTACAGAGCCAAGTTTATCGATGCATGTTATCGCTGTGTAAGGGTCATTTATTCCAGGAGAAAGTGCTCTAAGTGCGATTTCGACTAATTGATGAATTGCAAACTTTGGATCCTGTACAGGTGTTCGACATGATCCTAACACTATATGTTGTTCTATCTTATTAAAAAGTGCTGGTTCAATTTCGTTATCACTGTATATCACTCCAATAACCGAAGTACTTACGACAAAGTCTCCAGGGGATATATGTAAGTTAATAACAATATTCACCTCAACTGCTAGCTTAAGTAATTTCTCTTGATCAATTAATTGAACATAACCATCTGTAGATGCTTTAATTTCATGATAAGTATCATCTTCAAATTTAGTGTGACTATTTTCACTATCTAAGGTTTCTACTTGTTCTTGGTGTTCACTAGAAGGAAATATTTTATCGATATTTTTTTTGAGCTCACAATAAACATTATCGATAACAACATCGGCTTGAATTGACTTAGCAACATGGTGAATGAAATATATAAGCACGCAAACACTTGTGCAAGTCATACCTAGTGCCATTAGCCAGCTTACACCGGGTTTAAACGTATAAGGCGTATTAAAACTGATCGCACAGAAAATAAAAACACAAAAAAGAAAGGTTGAAATAAACATGCCTAAAACAAATTGTGTACTGGTATCCATCATGAAGTTTCGCATCAACCTTGGCCCAAACTGAGATGAAGCAAGCGTTAAGGTTACAATAGTGATAGAAAAAGCAATACTGGTTACTGTTACCATCGCAGCTGAAATAGTGCCAAGCAGAGACCGCATAGCGTTTATATCAGTGCTGTATAGTAAAGACAGCGAAGGGTAGTTTTTAATTGTGATGGTTACGTCTATATATACAGCTAACACAGCGAAACAAAGAGTCATAAAAATCATAACGCTAGGAATTAACCAAAAATTAGTACGCGCTTTTTCGAGAAGTGGTGCTATTTTTATATTCATTTGATCAATATCCTAGTAGAGCTAATTATTGTTTTAAATATCACTGTTTTTTATATTTTTATGTGAAGTGATTAAGCTTAATTCGGTGCTTGTTTACCCGTTAGTGCAATTCTCATCGCGGACTCAACATCAATGTCTAATGGTGTAATAGACTCTTTATCAATGTAAAGAGTGTAACCGCCAATTTGATAACTTAACGGGATATAAACACCAACCTTGTCTTTATCATTAAAAATATTTTTATCGCCGTCATGTGTTGTAATAAAACCAATCAAATGTATCTTCTCGGTCAGTTGCACAGATACAACACTTTGCATTTTTTGGCGCTGGCCAATATTGATCAGATTAACTGCGTCTTGAATACCGCCATATATTGTTTTAACTACGGGGATTCGTTTTATTATGTTATCCCCCCACTTAATCAACGCTTTTACGATATAAGCATTAACTGCCATACCAACGAGTAACATAACAAGTAACCCTGCGATTAATCCCATACCAGGAAAGTAATATTCAGGCGGAATTAACGGAGTGAGAATACTCTCAAATGAGGTGATTAACCAAATAAGGAAATAGAGTGTTAAAGATATGGGTAATAGGGCTAAAAGACCTTGAATTATTAATATACTGATTCTTTTAATCATGTGAACTCCTTTTAAGCTGCCATTTGAACATAGGATCACAAGCCCCATATTTTATAATTAGTGATAGCTAAGTTTATTTATCAGTGCTGACGCAACTAACTGCTTTAATTACCAAGCATTATTCATTAGATAAGTAGTAGCGAATAAAATTGTAATTTTTACTCATTTTAGTGAAAAATTTACCTAGACTGGTGATTTTTATTTGTCTACACAGCTATTAACCTCAGTACATTGCAAAAAAGGTGCCGATAGTTGTGCAGACAAGAGTTCACGAGTAATCAACGCAGAACCACACTACTTTCATCTTGAAAATGGCTGTATATCAGCTTCATACTGTTATTTATAAGGAAATTGGCACCTTATTTGCTCATCTCATAAAGATGTGATTAATTTAACTGTGTTAATCACATCTATTAGTGCTGATATAATAAAAAGTTGCTGATTTTATTGGGTAAATAACAGTAAAGTAGTATTACTCGCTGTAATTTACTTAAGCGGCGATGTTTAGGATGCTTAACACTAAGCATTGTAAGGAGCCTAATAAAGAAGTGAATCTAGAAAAAAATCACTATATAGGTTGTTAATATGGTGATAATTAGGACCTATTGATATTTCAGTTCATCGATCCCTCGCATTTGAAAAAGCAGATGAAATATTACTTTTAACTTTAGTAAGGTGTACTAAGGAGTAAATAGTGGATAATTTTTTGGGTTTAGACCTTAGGTTGATATGGTTTCATCTATATCAATTGGGAATTACTTTTATGTTGTCATTACCTTTAGCCATTAATCGAGAAAGTGATTCTGCCGGAGCCGGTTTACGTACCTTTCCGCTGGTTGGTATTTCTTGTTGCGCATTTATTTTAGTTGCTATGCAAGTGTATGAAGAACCCGATGCGCAGGCTAGAGTAATGTATGGCATTATAACGGGGATTGGCTTTATAGGTGGAGGCTCTATCGTAAAAGATTCAAATAACGTACATGGTACTGCCACAGCGGCTAGTATTTGGTTAACCGGGGCGCTTGGTGTTTCAGTGGCTTATCAACGCTATGAAATTGCAATTGTACTGAGTATTGTTGGCTTTATGGTTTTTCAGTTGTTAAAGCCTTATAAGCAAAAGAAGGAATAGCTGCTAATATTAATCCTTTACTTTTGTGTATATTTCGCTATATTCAAACGGTTGTTTAAATTAGTTGTTTAATACTATTTCAAGTTGGAGAGTTTTATGGCCGAATATCGAGTTCCGTTAAAAGATATGAATTTCTTACTACACGATGTTTTTAATGTTGGAAGTTTATGGCAAAATTTGCCTAATCTTTCAGAGCACGTTGATGTAGAAACGGCAGATGCAATACTACAAGAGTGTTCCAAAATCGCGGAGCAGGTCATTGCACCAATTTCTCGACAAGGAGATGAAATAGGTGTCAGCTTTGACAATGGCAAGGTAACAACAGCGCCAGGTTATAAAGAAGCATTCAAAACATACGCTGAAGGTGGCTGGACAGCACTTGGCGGTGATCCAAACTATGGCGGCATGGGCATGCCGAAAATGATCACCGCGTTTCACGAAGAGATGCTTTGCTCTGCTGATATTTCATTTAGTTTGTACCCAGGTTTAACTGCTGGTGCAGCGCTTTCTGTTGCAAAACATGGCAACGAAGAGTTAAAACAGCGCTATTTAACGCGTATGTATGCTGGTGACTGGGCGGCAAGTATGTGTTTAACTGAAGCGCATGCTGGTACCGACCTAGGTATGATCAGAACTAAAGCTGAGCCCCAAGATGATGGCAGTTATTTAGTAACAGGTAATAAAATATTTATTACCGGTGGTGAGCATGACTTAACCGAAAATATTCTTCATTTAGTGCTGGCAAAGTTGCCAGACGCACCTGCAGGCCCTAGAGGTATTTCATTATTTTTAGTGCCTAAACATCAAGTAAATGATGACGGTTCGCTTGGTGAGTTCAATAATGTTTCTTGTGGCTCAATTGAGCATAAAATGGGTATACATGCCTCTGCAACGTGTGTCATTAACTTTGATGGCGCAAAAGGCTTTCTGGTAGGTGAATTAAACAAAGGCTTGGCCTGCATGTTCACTATGATGAACTTTGAACGTGTTGGTGTTGGCATTCAAGGTTTAGGCGCAGCTGAACGTTCATATCAAAACGCATTAGAATACGCTAAAGACCGTATACAAAGCCGTTCGTTATCAGGGGTGAAATCACCAGATAAAGCCGCAGACTCAATTATGGTTCACGGCGATGTGCGTAGAATGTTGCTTGATATGAAAGCTAAAAATGAAGGCTCACGTGCGCTTTCTGCGTATATCGCAATGCAGCTTGATATTGCCACATTTGGCGAAGGTGAAGCACAAACTAAAGCTGATCAGCTGGTAGCGCTAATGACACCAATTGCTAAAGCATTTTTTACTGACTTAGGCTTTGAAAGTGCAGTAGCAGGCCAGCAAGTTTTTGGTGGTCATGGCTATATTCGCGAATGGGGTCAAGAGCAACTTGTTCGAGATACTCGAATCGCACAAATTTATGAAGGAACTAACGGCATTCAAGCGATGGATCTACTCGCACGAAAAATTGCAGGTTCAAAAGGAGCCATGCTGAAAGTATTTACTGAGGAAGTGAAGCAGTATATTGCACAAACTTCTAGTGATGAAATGCAAGAGTTTATCGTGCCATTAACCGAAGCTTTAAATGATCTTGAGAACATTACAGAGCAGGTATTAGTGAAAGCACAAACTAATGTTGAAGAGCTAGGATGTGCAGCAAATGACTACCTCCATTTGTTTGGTTATACGGCAATGGCTTATGTGTGGGCAAAAATGGCTCAGGTAGCTTTAGCAAAACAACCTTCTGATGATGATTTTTATCAAAGTAAAGTACTAACGGCTAGATATTACTTCGCTCGTTTATTACCTCGTAGACACTCGTTAATCGCCACAATAAATGCTGGCCCAGAGCCAATGTTTGCAATTGATGAAGCATTATTTTAATTTGAAAGTTAATTAAACCCCTAGGTAAAGTCTCTTCAATGTAATTGAAGAGACTTTTTTTATGAAACTTTACGGCTCGACTAGTTCGCCTTATGTTCGCCGGATCAGACTGTATTTAATTAAGCTGTCGTTGGAAGATACAGCAGTTGAATTTATTAACTTAGATATTTTTAATCAAGAAGACCGAGCACTACTTACTGCAAGTAACCCTGCACAAAAAATTCCTGCCTTAATTGATAATGAGCTATGTATTTATGACTCACGTGTTATTTATCGGTATTTAGCTGAAAAATATCAGCAACCATCACTTACTTGGCAACAAGAAAACTTGCTCACGTTAATTGATGCGGCCAACGACTCAATGGTTTCAATGTTACAACTTACACGCTCAGGCGTGGATGTTAACCAAGACAGTTTATTTTTTAATTTACAACGCGAACGAGTAGAACAAGTAATGAATTATTTAAATAAATCCGTTGAAAATGGTGAGTTTACACAATGGAATTATGTCGCTATTTGCTTGTTTTGCTTACTTGACTGGTTAGCTTTTAGATCGCTATACAATTGGGAAAAGTATAGCGATCTAAAACGTTTTTATGAAAGAGTTAACACACAACTTGGTGTAAATAAAACAGATCCTAGACTTGCTTAAAAAGAGTAACTAGTGCCAATTAATGCCATGTTAAGGTTGTTGTCGCTGACAAGTGGGCTCTGCATAATGTCTTTATCAAGCATTGTTGAAGTAAAAGCGCCAATGACTGTCCATTTAGAAGAAAGTTCGTAAGTGCCTACTACACCTAGTGTAGTATTTTTTGCTTGATAGTCGATTAGAGAGTGGCTTTGTTCTAATGGTGTTTTATTACCAAAGTAATAGTTTACGTTATGCTCACTTAATGTTTCTACCTTTGCCGTTATAGCAATATTAAAAGAAGACTTTTCAATAAGTGTGTAAGCTCCTTGAAGATAAAACTTACCGCTATCTTTAATATTGCTATTGTCGGTAATTAAAGCCGTTTCCATGCTAAAACGGCCATAATTAAATGCAGCATTTAAACCTTGAGGCCCAGAGCCTAAGGTATTACCTAACTGTTCAGGAAATTCAACGTTGTTTGAAATTAGTCGCCCCAACCAAACATTAGCTTTTTTATTTTGATAGAACCAATGACCCGCTCGTTTGTAACTGGTGTTACTTTGGAAATGATCGTCATTCGTATCGTAATAACTTAATATAATTGTTTCATGCTGAGCTGTAACTTGCTCTGGAATTGAAATGGCAGCTAGCCCCAATTGCTGTGAAAAGCTAGTGGCTTTTATAGATTTAGGTTTGTTAGCTGAGTCGTTCCAAGCTTGTGACACAACAGGGTATGCTAACAACAAAATAATGAAAAAACAGCGCATATTACCCCTCCACAAAATATTAGATTCATATTAACTATAGCTAATAAAATATTAATGTTTAATAAAATGTTGAAAACTATTGCTTAAAAATCCTAAGTAATTAATTTTAGATGTTTTATTAGGGCGTGTTGTTCTTTGTTGTACTCTTTTGCAGCGATTTGTTTGGTGTTTATACAAGGCTGAACTTACGTAATGGGATTATTCCCTATAAGTAATTGTAAACGCGTTGGAAAAAACCAAAAAAGCGCTGTCTAGCTCATTTGTGTAGAATAACGACACTTTACTTGCTACGCCCAAATTAAATCATGTTTAATTCATACTTTAAAGTTTAACACGCTCTGATTAATTTGGTGTTAAACGAAAATAGTTAACGTTGATTGATAATTTAAAACTAAAGCTATTAATACATTAAGTGTTTTTTACGAGGAATGTTTTAGCATTAAGAACATTGATGTATACTTGCGCTCTTATTTTTCGTTAGGAACTCGCGTTGTTAGCCTTAGTTCGTATTATTTTAATGGCATTAGCCATCGTTATTATTTCAATAGCTTCGTGTTGCTATAGTTTGCTTAGACCTTTTCACCGAAACAATGTTTTTCATACAGCTAAAGTTATGGGGAAAGTGTCAAAGATACTTGGTTTAACCGTAGAGGTTCGTGTTCCAGAGTCAGTTAAGCATTTGTCGCCAGTTGTATATATTTGTAACCATCAAAGTAGTTACGATATTTTTACTGTTAGTAATGCTGTTAGACCAGGAACGGTAAGTGTAGGTAAAAAAAGTTTAAAATGGATCCCATTTTTTGGTCAAATGTATTGGTTAACTGGTAATATTTTGATTGATCGTAACAATAAGAATAAAGCAATGAACACAATTGCACTAACTGCCGCAAAAATACGTGAAAAACAGTTGTCAGTTTGGTTGTTTCCAGAAGGCACTCGCAGCAATGGTAGAGGCTTGTTACCTTTTAAAACAGGAGCATTTCGAACAGCCTTACAAGCAGGTGTGCCAATAGTCCCTATTTGTGCTAGTGATTTACATGATAAAATTCATTTAAATAGATGGAATAACGGTAAGCTTATTATTGAATACTTACCACCAATTTATTTAGATGAGGTTAACAATGAAAAAATTAGAGCGGTAGCTAATCAAACCCATCAGTTAATGGCTGCTAAAATCAAAGAAATTAGTGCACAAGCGCATAAAACAGATTAAAGAGATTGGTTATGAATGATGAAGATTTAGCACAATGGTTTGAGCATACTGAAGAGTTAATTAATGCGTTAATTGAAGACGGCACTAACGAAGAAGTTCATCATACTATTGAACATCACTTTTCAAGCCCAGATTTTGACCTACTAGAAAAAGCTGCAATAGCAGCATTTAAAATGGGTTTAGAAATAGAAGAGCCAGAGGAAGCAGAACTTGAAACTGGCGAAAAAGTTTTTGCATTTGATATTATTACCGAGCAACCGCTTGATATTGATATTATTAATGACGAGACTAAAACTATGTTTGAATTAGCTAAAATTAATAACGTAGATTATGACGGTTGGGGTACCTACTTCGAAGAGTAAATTTACGCAGATAGGCTATTTAACCTGAGTTCTGGATAACGGATGTACGAGTAACACCAATAAAGTTATATTTTTTAATTACTTATTATAGAACGAACGTGTTGCTTATGTAGTTATATATCAATGTTATAAGTGTTGAGTGAATCAAGGCAAGTTTGCGAACCTAATAGCGAGCTATTAGTAGCAAATTAACGGTTTTTTAGTTCCAGACAAAAATCAAGTACCTACGTCCATGCAGGCAACGTAGATACGCGTAAAAATCGTGACATTGACGTGCTTAGCTTTTTGTTTATAGTGACTTTATATCGTTAATTTAAATAATATACCAATCTCACTAACTATGTGAGCATTTCTACTGGTTAAAACAATCAACTCCTGTGTTATTTATTTTATAATTAGAACAAGTAGTTATGAAAATAAATGCCTTGTATTTGACTGTTTTCACTGCGTATAAAATAGATCACTTAATTAATGAAACTGGTATTACCCTATACTCAGCGCTGTTTAGCAATAATATACAGTGAATTAACCTGGTATTACTTTGCTGGTAGAGTCTCTAACAACAAGCTGTGGTGTGTAACTTCTCGTGATATGGTTTACAGAGAGCTTACGGCAAGTAGCAATTAACAGGTTTGCGGCATTTTCTGCAATTTCAGATGTCGGTTGATCTGCGGTGGTTAACCTAGGCCATGTTTGCCGCGAGAATGGACTATTTTCAAAACCTGTAATTGACAGCGCTTCAGGGATTGCTATGCCCATTAAGCGAGAAACAAATAATGCACCCGCGGCTATCTCATCATTACAAGAAAAAATGGCACTCGGCTTTCGAACCGAAGTAAGTAGCTGCTTGGCACCATCAACACCTGATTCAAACGAGTATGTCCCTTGAATAATTAGCTGTTCATCAATTTCTATATTATTATCAGCCAGTGCTTGCTTATAGCCTTTTAACCTTTCAACTGTTGATTTATGCTCAGCTTCACCTGCAATAAAAGCAATATCTTTGTGCCCTAAATCAATTAGATGTTGGGTAATACTCACTGATGCTTCAAAATCATTAACCATAATGCAAGGTGCAAGGTCATCAGGCTTTTCATTACCTGAAATAATACGAACTACATCAACATCTAATGTAAGTAGATGTTTAACAAACTCAGGGTTTTCTGAAAAGGGAGGGGTTAGGATCAAGCCTGCAATACGAGAGTGTTTTATCATATTGGTAACTACTTCAAGCAAATTACTTGATTTAGCACTACAAGGGTGAATAAGTAGTTCAAAGCCTTGCTTCTTGCACGCTTGTAAAATACCGTTTTGCATATCAATAATATAGTAAGCATTTGGATTGTCGTAAATAAAAGCAATACTAAACGCTTTACTGCCCGCTAAGTTTCTGGCCGCTAGATTAGGTTGATAGTTAAGCGCCTCAACCACCGCCATCACTTTTTCTCGTGTGGGTTGTCTGACCGAAGGCTCATTATTCATGACTCTTGAAACTGTTTTTATTGATACACCAGCTTGTTTGGCAACGTCATTAATTGTCGCTTTCATCTATTTTTATAGCCTTAGAGAGTTATTCGTGTGTTTTCATGTTCTACTGTGACGCTGAAGTGTTATAGAGTATGTTTTTATCGAAAGTTCAGCAACTACTTATTTATTGTGGCTTGAATAATATTATCTACTCGTTGGATAGAATTATTTTTTGCTAAACGCCATGTAAAAATTATTAAATTTTAAAGAATTACAGTATTTTTTATCGTTTGTATATTAATTGGTGACAGCGTTGTCATTTTGTGTTTAAAGTATAAGTTGATAACTGATCAGCTATTGCACTTAACAGGAAAGAATTTGCAATCGTTACAATAAACATAGTTCGCTAACGAGGAAAGGTATTAGCGATATTTTTCTTTAAAGGTTAAATTAAAGCTTTGTTTGATTGTATTGGTACTTATATTTTGAATTAGAAGGTAAATATGTCACAAACAATTATGGAGAAAGAAGCTAAGCAAGCGCCTGAAATTATCAAAGCGCAGCTTTTAGCAAATAAAGAACTCGTGCAAAAAATAGGTGCTACATTACGAGATGTAGACCCTAAAATGGTGATGATGATTGGCCGGGGTTCTTCTGATCATGCAGGAGTATTTGCTAAATATCTTATTGAAATTGAAGCGGGGATACCAACCTTTGCCGCCGCTCCCTCAGTATCTAGCGTGTATGGCAAACAACTTAAACTATCGCAAGCGCTTGTCATTGTAATTTCCCAATCAGGTCGAAGCCCTGATATTATTGCCCAAGCTGAAATGGCAAAAAAAGCTGGAGCCTATTGTATTGCTTTAGTTAATGACGAAAGTTCACCACTTAAAGATATTGTTGACCAAATATTACCGCTTAAAGCGGGGGCTGAAGTGTCAGTTGCAGCAACTAAAAGTTATTTAGCAACGCTATCTGCACTATTACAATTAACCGCTTATTGGACAGAAAATAAAACGTTAATTGAAGCATTAAATACACTTCCTTCAGCTTTGCAGGCAATTATTGATTCAGAAAGTCAATTAACTGCAAAAGCTATTGATGGTGTTAAAAATATGGTCGTGCTAGCGCGAGGTTTAGGCTTCGGTGTCGCTAAGGAAATGGCACTTAAATTAAAAGAAGTAACAAGTATTCACGCGGAAGCATTCAGTAGTGCAGAGTTTTTACATGGGCCAGTAACTTTAGTTGAGCAAGGACTCGCTATTTTAAACTGTGCAGTAGAAGATGAAAGCGCTCCCTCTCATCAAGCACAAATAGATGAAGTAGAACAACGCGGCGCTACGCTTATGCACCTAAGACAAACAGACAAAGAAGTACATCCACGTTTAGCGCCTTTATTGGTTTTACAACGCTTTTATATTGACGTTGCTGCTGTAGCTGTATCGCGTGGTTTTAATCCAGATGAGCCTAAAGGGCTTAAAAAAGTAACACGGACACTATAATGAAACAGTTAAGACTTCATGCAACACGATTATTTGATGGTCATCAATTTACTGAACATCAAGTATTAACTATTGATAATGGCGTAATAACAGCTATTGATAACGACATTACAAATATTGACTATGTGTTAGAAGGGTTAACTGTACCAGGATATATTGATCTACAAGTTAATGGTGGTGGTGGTGCATTATTTAACGACTCTCCCTCGTTAGATAAAATTAAACGCATCATCACCTCCCATTCACAATTTGGTACAACGGCAATGTTACCAACGCTAATCACCGATAAAATAGAGGTGATGAAGCAGGCCGCTGATGCAATGGCTGAAGCTATAGCGGCTAAAGTACCAGGTATTATTGGTATTCACTTCGAAGGTCCACACCTTTCTATTGCCAAAAAAGGTGCACATACAGCTGACTTCATCCGCCCAATTTCTGATGAAGAATGGCAAGTTTTATCTAGGAAAGACATAGGGGAAATAATTGTAACTTTGGCACCTGAAACAGTTTCTACTGATGATATTAAACGTATGCTCAAACTGGGCATTAAAGTATGTTTAGGCCATACCAATGCTGATTATAAAACAGCTCAAGCAGCAGTAGATGCAGGTGCCGATGGTTTTACGCATTTATTTAATGCAATGTCGCCGATTCAAGGACGTGAGCCAGGTGTTACTGGTTGTGCGTTGTTAAATGACAGTGCAAGCTGTGGCATTATTATTGATGGTCACCATGTCGATTATGCAAGCGTAAACTTAGCACTAAAAACTAAACCTGCAGGGACGATATTTTTAGTGACAGATGCAATGCCACCAGTGGGAACAACCGACACAGAATTTGCGTTCTTTGATCGCACTGTTTACTTAAATGATGGCAAACTAACATCAACAACAGGGGAGTTAGCAGGTTCGGCATTAGATATGGCAACTGCTGTTGCTAATACTCACTTTGAAGTTAAGGTCAGTTTGGATGAAGCAATTAGAATGGCAAGCTTGTATCCTGCAAGTTATATAGGTCAGGATGCAGTACGAGGAACATTAACTACAGGCAAGCAAGCAGATTTTGTTGTGCTTGACGATAAATTAACCGTAAAGTCAACATGGATAGCGGGGCAGGTCGTATATTCAGCTTAGTATCGCTAAGCTCACTCAATACTTAAGCTAATAAAATTACTATATAAAAATATAACAATAAAGCAATAGATGGGGAAGTAATGAACATGACAATAACAAACGAGAAAAAGCATAGCAGCGTACTGCCGATGGCCATAGTTGCTGTACTCTTTTTTATTTTGGGTTTTGCAACCTGGTTAAACGGTTCGTTAATGCCTTATTTAAAACAAATACTACAATTATCGCCATTTCAGGCATCATTAATTATTTTTTCATTTTATATTGCCGTCACATTTACCGCATTACCATCAGCTTGGGTTATTCGTAAAGTAGGCTATAAAAATGGTATGGCACTTGGGATGGGCGTAATGATGGTTGCAGGGTTACTATTTATTCCTGCGGCTAAAACTCAAATTTTTGCTTTGTTTTTGTTAGCGCAATTGATTATGGGGACAGGCCAAACATTATTACAAACTGCGGTTAACCCTTATGTTGTTCGCATTGGACCTGAAGAATCTGCAGCCGCTCGTGTAAGTGTTATGGGCATTTTAAATAAAGGCGCTGGTGTGGTAGCACCTATGGTATTTACTGCACTAATTCTGAGTAATTTTACTGGCACCGTTGGCACAGAGCTTACTCAAGTAAAGATTGATGAAATGGCAAATGGGTTAGTTTTACCCTATTTAGGTATGGCGGTATTTATTGGTTTATTAGCTTTAGCGGTAAAAAAATCACCATTGCCAGAGTTAATTCAAGAAGATAAAGAAAGCAGAGGTGAAGGACAACTTAAAGCCGCCTTATCTGTTCCAAGTTTGTTTTTGGGTGTTATCGCATTATTTTTTTATGTTGCTGTAGAGGTTATCGCTGGTGATACCATTGGTACTTTTGCTCTTTCCTTAGGTATTGAAAACTATGCAGTAATGACCTCGTATACTATGATCTGCATGGTGCTTGGTTATACTTTAGGCATTATTACTATTCCTCGGTTTATCTCTCAACCTACAGCATTAACCATCTCAGCTATTTTGGGTATTTTACTCACAGTGTTAATTATTTTTGGCGATAGTACTTCATTTGTTATCGCTAATGCATTGTTGGTACCTTTTGGTGGTGCACAACTACCTGATACCTTGATACTTATCGCTTTCTTAGGTTTAGCTAATGCAATTGTATGGCCTGCTGTATGGCCTTTAGCATTGTCTGGTTTAGGACTACTGACTAGCACGGGTTCAGCATTACTAATTATGGGAATTGCAGGTGGTGCGTTTGGGCCATTGTTTTGGGGGTTAGCAAGTGGTACATCGCTAGGTCAACAAGGGGCTTATGTTGTTATGTTACCTTGCTATATATTTATACTATTTTATGCCGTTAAGGGCCATAAAATGAAGTCTTGGAAATAACTTAACAAACATTAGCAGTTAAACAAGGTTAACGGTTATAAAATAAGTAGATGTTAGCGACAATAAATAACTTTAAAAGTAAAATATCTCACTAGGGCGTGTTGAACGATCTAAGTTGATCGACCCTAGATCTTGCATCTAGGTTTTTATCTTTTAATAAAGTAAGATGATGGCCTCAAAGCCAACCTACAAAGCGGGAGTGGGTTGTAGGTCGGTATTTATGCCGACAAAAGAAGTAAGTTTGAGTATCGTTGATGGCCTTATCGGTAATTGCTCCTAAATCACCCTACTACCGCCATCCTTGGCGGCAAAGGCCAACCTACAAAATTAAAGTTATATTGTAGGTTGGTATTAACTGCCATAATCAACAGACTGAAACCCAGGTTTTAACCGTTATTTAATTGTTCTTCGCTATATGTTGGCATTTCATGACCTTCACCTAAAGAGTCTGCAATTTCCTTAGGCATGTAGTTCTCATCATGCTTAGCAAGTACTTCACTTGCTGTCAGTAATTTAGGCTCTGTTAAGGTGCCATTGGCAATAATACCTTGGCCTTCGCGGAATAAGTCAGGCAAAATACCATCAAACTTAATAGTGACAGTTTCACCTTTGTTAGTGAGGTCAAATTGTACTTTTAAGTTATTTGGATCACGTTTAACACTGCCTGGCACAACTAAGCCACCAACACGAATACGTTGGCCTATAATTGGCTTTATACCTGAATCATCTTTACCGTTGACAATTTCACTAGGGGTATAGAATAGATCAATGTTTTGACTTAATGCATAAAGTACTAAGCCTGTGATCACACCAATAGCGGCAATAACAGCAATAACGATAGTCAGTCGCTTTTTACGACGTGGATTCATGATATAACCTCTTCAGATTTACGAGTAGATACAGATTGTTGCTGCATTTTAGCAGCTTGCTTTAATTTTTGTTCGCGTAGTTGGCGTTTTAGTATGTTTTGTTTAACTTGTTTATCTTTTTGTTTGCTTGAATAGATTAAACCAATTAATAAAGCAAAAGTGATCCCAAAAGATAACCAAACATAAAATCCATGATTTCCCATCGCAATAAAGTCATTTATATTAGTAAATTGCATTATTTAGACTCTCTTTGTTCAACTAATTCTTTAACCCAAGGTCGCATTGCGTTGCGCGCTAATACTTCAGTACGAAAGCGTATCGATACTATCCAACCAACAAAAAAAACAAAGCCAAAAAAGCACACCACAAATGGCCAATACATTTCTGAAGACATTGATGGTGCGCCAAGCTTGGTCACCGTTTGTCCTTGATGAAGCGTATTCCACCACTCAACAGAGTATTTAATAATTGGGATATTAACCACACCAACTAATGTTAATATACTGGCTGCTTTACCCCCTTGGTTTTTATCACTAAACGAGCTATGCAGAGCGATAACACCAAGGTATAAAAAGAGTAATATAAGTTCTGAAGTTAAACGCGCATCCCAAATCCACCATGTTCCCCAGGTAGGTCTTCCCCATGCAGCTCCTGTAATTAAGGCTATAGCGGTAAATACTGCGCCAACAGGAGCAATGGCAGCAACTGACGCATCAGCTAATTTTAATTGCCATACTAAGCCACAAAAAGCAATTACAGCCATGGTTGTGTATATGCTTAAAGAAAGAATAGCGGTAGGTACGTGAATATAAAAAATTCTAAAACTATCACCTTGTTGATAATCTGCAGGTACAAAAAGTAAAACCCATACTAATCCTATGCACATAAGCACAGTTGTTAGCAGCTTAAACCAAGGAATTAATTTACCTGTAAAGTGATATGACACTTCAGGGTTTGCATAAGGATGTAGCCATTTCCACATGTTAGTTTGTACTCACTTTTAATGCAGCAGATACTGCTAATGGTGCTAGAGTTAAGGAACCAATAAGTAATGCTCCAATTATAGCAAGTTGACCGCTATAGGGTAAGTTCATTGCAGCGGTATCGATCGCACTGGTAGCAAATATCAGTACAGGAATATATAAAGGTAAGATCAATAAACTTAACAAAACCCCGCCTTTTTTTATGCCCACTGTTAATGCTACGCCAATCGCACCAATGAAACTTAATATTGGTGTTCCAATTAATAAAGTTAAAAATAAAGCACCATAGCTGTTTTCATCTAAATGTAATAATACAGCAAGTAAAGGCGCTACAATAATAAGCGGTACACCAGTTAACAACCAGTGTGCAGCAATTTTACCAAGTACTAAAATAAAAACAGGATTAGGGCTTAATAATAATTGTTCTAGTGAACCATCGTTGTAATCTGATTTAAACAATCTATCAAGCGATAATAAAGAGGCTAATAAAGCGGCTACCCAAATAATACCTGGTGCTATTCGTGCTAAAGTATTTGGCTCTGGACCTATGCCCAATGGAAAAAGTGTGATCACAATAATAAAAAATAATAAGGGGTTAACAATGTCGTCTTTGTGGCGTAAGGCGATAGTAATGTCGCGCTTAAACACTAATAAAAATGCCTTGCTATAAGATAAACTTTTTGTTGTTAAATGTGCTTGGTTAGTTAAATTATTCATGAGTTAGCCGGTAATACCCTATTTAGAAAAAACGATATTCGAGCGTTATTTTTCTAAATAACGAAGGTGCTAAAGATAAGTCTTGGTGAGTGGTTAAAATAACACACCCTCCTCGTTTTGCATGATCAATAAATAGTTGTTCTATTTTTTTTACACCTACTTTATCAATAGCAGTAAATGGCTCGTCTAAAATCCATATAGGTGCTGTGCTTTGCCATAATTTGGCTAAGGCTATTCTGCGGTGCTGACCAGCACTTAAGTGACTTGCAAGCGCATCTTCAAAACCTAATAAACTAACCTCGGCTAATGTTTCTTCTGCACAAATACTTTCAAGTCCACTTAGCGCTAAATTAAATTCAAGGTTTTCTTGGGCGGTCATTTCACCTTTAACACCAGGTAGGTGCCCCAAGTATAAAAGGTTTTGATGATAGGTATCTTGTACATTTGTAATTTTGTGTTGTTTAAAATAAACGTCACCTTCATAGGGAGATGAAAGGCCAGCTAAAATCCTCAATAAACTCGTTTTTCCAGCACCGTTTGGCCCTTCAACTTGTACAATATCACCAGGATTAATAGTAAAAGAAAGTGCTTCAAATAAAATACGTTCTTCTCTAATACAAGTTAGTTGCTTTGCTGTTAATAACGCTGTTGGAGTTGTTGGCATGAATATTATGTTTTAATTATTAGCGAAAGATTATGAATGAGGTAATTCTACAACACATAAGCTTAATTTTATTGATCTTGATCCTACTATAGAAAAACAAAATATCCTATCATTCGCCTATCAAGACTTTTGCCTTGATAATAGGAATTATTGTAATTTAGTTGAATATTTATATAGGACCTTTGCTTCGTTATGTGTTTATTGCACATTATAACGGATAATGTCTTAGTTATATCCAACAAGCATTGTTATTATAATTTGGCTAAAGCCTCTTTATTCTTTGCTATGTAGACGTTTATTGCGAATAATCAATAACCTTAATGATTATTATGTAAGAAATAATTACATTGCTTAAAAATTATTAAAACAATGCTAGAATTGCTGCACTTTTTACGATCTCATATCTTTTCATTTGAGAGCAAAATTAATACTAAAGTTTTCTATGTTGTTATTATATAGAATTCGGAGACCTTTATGATACCTGAGTTAGGGCATTTCGCCTTAGTTATTGGACTCGCTTTTGCTATTTGCTTAAGCATAATTCCCCTCATTGGTGTGCATACTAATCATGCACAACTTACGCGATACGCTAAGCCGCTAACCTTTGGTATGTTTGCGTTTACCTCTATCAGTATTATTATTCTAGGCTATAGTTTCGTAATTGATGACTTTTCAGTACGATACATCGCTAGTCACTCTAACTCGCATTTACCTTATTATTTTAAAATAAGTGCGGTTTGGGGGGGACATGAAGGTTCTTTATTACTATGGGTATTTTCTTTAACAGCTTGGACCGCAGCAGTTGGCAAATACAGCAAAGGTATTGATGACGCTTTTATTGCTCGAGTATTAGCGGTATTAGGCATGGTTGCTGTTGGCTTTATGCTTTTTACATTATTAACTTCAAACCCATTCGATAGATTATGGCCAGTTGTGCCTAGCGAAGGGCGTGACTTAAACCCGTTATTGCAAGACGTTGGCTTAATTATTCATCCGCCAATGCTATATTTGGGTTATGTTGGTTTTTCTGTCGCATTTGCTTTTGCTATTGCGGCTTTAATGGCGGGAAAATTAGACTCTGCATGGGCTCGCTGGGCTAGACCTTGGGTAACTGCAGCATGGATATTTTTAACCTTAGGTATTGCGTTAGGTAGTTGGTGGGCATACTACGAACTTGGTTGGGGCGGTTGGTGGTTCTGGGATCCAGTTGAAAACGCCTCTTTTATGCCATGGTTAGTAGGTACTGCACTATTACATTCATTGGCTGTTACTGAAAAACGGGGGGCTTTTAGAAACTGGACCGTTTTACTGGCAATATTTGCATTTAGCTTGAGCTTGCTTGGGACATTCTTAGTTCGTTCAGGTGTGATCACCTCGGTGCACTCTTTCGCATCAGATCCAACGCGAGGTTCATTTATTTTAATGTTACTTGCTATTGCCGTTGGTGGTTCACTAATACTTTATGCTTTTCGCGCGTCAAATGTTTCTAGCTTTAGCCGCTTTGCTTTTTATTCGCGTGAAACGGCTCTATTGGTTGCGAATATTATCTTAGTTGTAGCAGCAGTAACCGTGTTACTTGGTACTATTTATCCACTTATTGTGGATGCTTTTGGCTTAGGTAAAATCTCGGTTGGTCCTCCATATTTTAATGCGGTTTTTATTCCTATTATGAGCTGTTTATTTTTAATTATGGGTATTGGACCACTTATCCGCTGGAAAAAAGCTAAAAAAGGTGAGCTAAGAAAACAAATTAGCAAGCCGTCGGTTATTAGTTTAATACTGGGTTTATTATTCCCCGTTATTTATGGTGGAGAGTTTAATTGGCTCGTTGCTATGGGAATGACCTTAGCCTTCTGGGTAAGCTTAGTGGTAATTAAAGACTTTAGAAACCAAGCTAAAAAAGCAAAAGGATACGACATCCGAAATGTTGGGCTAAGCCAATGGGGTATGACAATTGCTCATATGGGCATTGCTGTTACTATTGTTGGTATAACCATAGTATCGATGTATGAGAAAGAAGTTAACGTTAAAATGTTTATCAACGATAGCGTAAATGTTGCTGGATATGACTTTGTTTATAAGGGAATAAAACCCGTACAAGGCCCTAACTACTCTGCTGACCAAGGACAAATTGAGGTCTACCTAAACGAAAATTACGTTAGCACACTTAAACCTGAGCGTCGTACCTATTTAGTGCAAACCATGGGAATGACTGAAGCGGGAATTGACCCTGGATTGTTTAGGGACTTATATGTTGCCTTAGGCGACCCATTACCTGATAACGCATGGGCAATTCGAATTCACTACAAACCGTTTGTTCGTTGGATTTGGCTAGGTGCCATATTTATGGGTATTGGTGGCCTTTTCGCAATGGCTGACAAACGTTATCGTCGACGTAAATCAACAACGGTTGAAGAGAGTAATTCATCAGTAACTTTAAAAATTGAAGCGGAGAGCTAAACTTCATGAATAAATTGATTCGTTTAATTCCTCTAATTTTATTTATTGCGCTAGGAGCAGTGTTATATAGAGGGTTGTCGCTTAACCCACAGGAATTGCCCTCCGCGTTAATTGATAAAAAAATGCCGAGCTTTGAGTTAACACAATTACTAAATCCTGAAGTTACATTAACAGAGCAAGATCTTAAAGGTCAGATAGTGCTATTAAATGTTTGGGGTACTTGGTGTGTATATTGTAAATATGAACATCCATACCTAGTTGATATAGCAAAAGGTGGCCGCGTTTCACTTTATGGGCTCAACTACAAAGACGATAGAGCAGATGCAACGCAGTGGCTTAGTGATTACGAAAACCCTTATATATTCTCAATTTTTGATGATCTTGGAAAGTTGGGTATTGAACTAGGGGTTACTGCAGCACCTGAAACTTTCGTTATTGACCAAGCTGGCGTTATCCGTATGAAACACGTTGGTCCTATCGATGCAAAAGTATGGAAAGATAAGTTTTTGCCGTTAATCGAAATACTTGAAAAAGAAAATCAAGGAATTAGCTGATCATGAATCGTTTAGTCATTTTTATAGCGTCAATTATATTTGCATTTAATGTGTCGGCTTTTACTTCTGATACCTACACCTTCGATGACGAAGTGACTCAAATACGTTATAACGCATTAGTAAAAGAGCTTCGTTGTCCGAAATGTCAAAATCAAAACTTAGCTGATTCAAACTCGCCTATTGCTGCAGATTTACGCCGCGAAGTTTATGAACTGTTACAGTTAAATAAGTCTGATGGAGAAATTGTAGACTTTATGGTGGAGCGTTATGGTGAATTTGTACTGTATCGTCCTAAATTCTCTGCTTTAACGTATATTCTATGGTTTGGTCCGGCTATTTTATTGTTTATTGGTGTAGTGATCGTAATGTTTGTATTAAAAAACAGCGCCAAGAAAAAACAGCCACAGCAGTTATCAACTGCCCAAAAAAATAAACTTGAACAAATACTAAAAGACAAATAACTCATGCCTGAATTTTTTATAATTGCTTTAATTTTTATTGCGCTTACTTTATTAGTTGTATGGTTACACTTTATCAGACAAGGAAAGCAGCCTGAAAAAGCTGATAATAGCCTTCGAGATGAAATCAATGTTAGGCTTTATCATGAGCATAAAGCTGAAATTGAAAAAGACTTTTCCCAAGGCAACATAGATCAAGAAAGCTATGGATATTTATTAGCAGAACTTGATCAGAGCTTATTACAAGATATTGAAAAAAACGAGTCTGAAAAAAATACGATAGACGCGAAAGCCAAACGATTATCAATACTTTGGCCAATAGGTTTGTCGATTTTTATTGTTGCTTTTAGTGCATATTATTATCAGCAGCATGGTGCCTACCAATTAGTGTCAAGCACACCAAAAATGAGCGCGGACAACGAGCAATTAAGTGCAGAACAAGCTGCATTTGTTGAACTACAAAAGATAAAAGCAGAACTGGATAAAGATCCTGAGAATGCCGACTTATGGTATAGCTATGGCCAAGGCCTTGTTGGCACGCGCCAATTTGACCAAGCACAAGCAGCTTTTGATAAAGTAATGACACTTGAAGGTGAGAAAGCAGATATCTATGGGGCAAAAGCGCAGGCGAGTTATTATAAGGACCAACAAAAACTAACAGCTGAAGTTAAGGGTTTTATTGATAAGGCATTAAGTATTGACGCTAAAGACCCGTCAACTAATATCTTGTTAGGAATGAACAGCTTTTTAGAGCAAAACTTTCAAGAAGCGATTGGCTTTTGGCAGATAGTCGTTGACGATAATAGAAGTAATGTCAATGTAGAAGCGCTTAAACAAGCAATTGGTGAAGCTAAAAATCGTATGATGCTAAGCCAAACCCCTGCTTCTGATACTAGTGCAGTAAACGATACCAAAGTAACGGTTAGCGTGAGCTTATCAGCAAGCCTTGAAGAGCAGTTAGCACAGAGTGAAGATAAAGTAGTCTTTATTTATGCAATACCAACGCAGGGGCCACGTATGCCGCTTGCTGCGATTAAACTGAAAACTAGCGACTTACCAGTAGAGGTAACACTAACAGACGCTAATGCAATGACACCTCAAGCTAAATTGAGTGATGCCACTACAGTACACTTATATGCAATAGTGTCTCTTGATGGCGGTGCAGGTATTAAATCTGGCGACTTTAAAGCTGAAATAACGAATGTTGATGTAACGAATGACAAAACTCACTCGTTAGTGATCGATAAAGTCGTTGAGTAAGTAATATATATACCCCACGTTACTTTATTTAGCGTGGGGAAGAAAATTTAAAGTAGATAAGACTATAAAAGGTAGTTAATTCATGTCACGGTTTTTAGGTCGTACTAAAAGTATTCATCAAACAAAAGCAAAAACAGCAATTTTACTGACTAACTTGGGTACGCCTGAAGCACCTACAGCAAAAGCGTTACGCACATACCTTCGTGAGTTTCTATCTGATCCACGTGTAGTAGAAATTCCTCGATTAATTTGGCTGATGATTTTACATGGCATTATTTTACGAATTCGGCCTAAAAAATCAGCTAAGCTCTACGAGACTATTTGGACAGAGGAAGGCTCTCCTTTACTGGTGATCGGTAAAGCCTTAACCAACAAGGTCAATCAAGCAATTAGCGCCAAATATCAAGACGAAGTCGTTGTGGATTTAGCAATGCGATATGGTGAGCCCAGTATTAGTAAAGCGTTAGATAACTTCCAACAACAAGGCGTGCAAAACATAATTGTATTACCGCTTTATCCACAATATGCTGGACCAACTACCGGGTCGACTTTTGATGCGGTATTTAATTCAGTTAAAACGTGGCGCTGGATACCGTCAATTCACTTTATTAGTAGTTATCATGATCATCCGCTTTACATAAAAGCATTAGCTAATAGTGTGAATGAGCATGTTGCTCAATTTGGTAAGCCAGATAAGTTCGTATTATCTTATCATGGCATGCCTAAGCTCTTTTTAGATCAAGGTGACCCATATTATTGTTTTTGTCATAAAACCACACGTTTACTTATAGCAGAATTAGGTTGGCAAGAAGGCGATTATATTATGAGTTTCCAGTCACGTTTTGGTAAAGCAGAATGGTTAAAACCCTACACCGACGAAACATTGGAGACACTCGCTCAGCAAGGAAATAAACATGTTGCTATTATTAGCCCTGCTTTCAGCGCTGACTGCTTAGAAACGCTTGAAGAACTCGCCCACGAAAATAAAGAAACTTTTATTGAGGCAGGTGGTGAAGAGTATCATTACATAGGTGCTTTAAATGATCGCGACGACCATTGCCAAATGGTGTTAGATATTGTTGAACAGCACTTACCCGTTAATGACAAATAAAAATGACAGTATATAAAAAGCGTTTTGCTTTAGATAAACCTTATTACCAAGAATGTTTTGAACAGTCAGTTGCGCCATTAGCATTTCATCAAGCTTATTTAAAAGCCGCAATATTACTAATACTAGGCGGCGCGCTAGTACTTTTTAGCGAAATAAACCAATACGCTGCTTGGTTTATATTTTCTTTAGGCGTTGTTGAGGCCATAGCACAATACTATCGAAAGCCTTGGTGGGTTATGCGACAAATGTTAAGTCGTGCAGCTAAAGGTGATGTTGATTTAACCATCGACGAAGTCAATATTCATACAAAATCTTTCTACCATGAACAAACTATCGCCTGGAACGCAATAACCGGGTTAACAGAGACTTCAAAAGGCTGGATAATTATTCATAATGAAGGGCGAACCTATATATCAAAACAGCATTTGAATGATGATATTAATAAACGTTTAATACAAAAGTCAGCAGAGAGTAGATTTTGATACGTTAAAATCTGGCTAGAGCCTGTTGATTTTTGTGGTATAAATCCAAAGGGCCACGAGCGTATTTCTGATATTTCTATACTGTTAGCATTTTACTGAGTAGAATAACCTGAATTCGAGATAAGCTAAGTACACCAAAGCTACGATTTTTATGCGTATCTGTGTTATACCAATCTCACTAATTATGTGATCATTTCTACTGGTTAAAACAATCAACTACTGCGTTATTTATTTTATAATTATCGCTACATGGATGTATCTTATGTGGACAATGCAGGAGGACGAAATAATCTAAAATATTGCAAAGTATGGCTTTTATACGCGTTAAACGTACATCTATTATCCCGAGTTCAGGTCAGATTAACTTAATGGCAAAAGTGGTGCCTAGTACAAATATCAAACTAACGGTTGCCAAATCATAGACCAACACGCTCCAAAGCAATCTCATATCAGTGAAATGAATATCAACAACTGCTTTTGCACTTAGATGACCAGAGTAGGGATTATTTGACTTTTTATGGTATGAATTTTCAACAATAAATCATTTAAATCGAAAAAACCGTTATTTTTAGGGACAGACTTCCACAAAACCCCACAATTTCATCAACTTCCTTAAAAGCCTTAATTTTAGTAGTGATCACGCTACTCAAATTAGTAAATCATTGCTTGACATCACTTCACTTTACTCACTAAACTGTAACAATGTGGAAAAAAGTGGGAAATAGTGGATCTTAAAGATTCAATTATAAAAATAAGGTTATGTTCAGAGGCACTAGCGCAATTACGCTTGATACTAAAAATAGAATCACGATACCTACAAGGTACCGCGAGGAGCTATTTGCCGATTGCCAAGGAAAAATGGTCTGTACAGTTGATATTCAACACCCTTGTTTACTCCTTTACCCACTTCCTGAATGGGAAGAAATCGAACTAAAGCTTTGTGGGTTATCAAGTATGAATCCACAAGAGCGAATACTACAGCAAGTATTATTAGGTAATGCATCAGACTGTGAAATTGATAAGAGTGGCCGCTTATTAATTAATGGTCCGTTAAGACAACATGCCAGCTTAGAAAAAAATATTATGCTAGTAGGGCAACTAAAGAAATTTGAAATTTGGAGCGAAAGCGCGTGGCAAGAGCAGATGCAGCAAGGCATTGCGAAAATACAGTCAGGTGAAATAGAGCTTACAGAACGATTACTTGATCTGTCCTTATAACAAACAAAAATTTTTATTAAAAAATGGCGTTTATTCAAATGCAAAAAGATAAGTCTCACATTTCGGTATTGCTTGACGAAGCAATTACCGGACTCTCGATCAACCCAGACGGTATATATATCGACTGCACCTTCGGTCGCGGCGGCCATTCGGGACTAATTCTCTCTCAACTTTCAGAACATGGCAGACTTATTGCCATCGACAGAGATCTCAGTGCAATTAAAGCAGCGGAAAAATTTGCTGATGATGCGCGGTTTTCAATTGAGCACCAAGGGTTTGCTGAACTAGATGCTATTGCTGAAAAGCTTGGCCTAAAAGGTCAGGTAGACGGTGTTTTAATGGATTTAGGAGTTTCGTCGCCACAACTTGATGAAGCTGAACGTGGTTTTAGCTTTATGAATGATGGCCCGCTTGATATGCGTATGGACATTACTAAAGGGCAAACAGCTGCACAATGGTTAGCAAAGGCAGATGTAGAAGATATTAGCTGGGTATTAAAAACTTTTGGTGAGGAAAAACATGCATGGCGTATTGCGAATGCCATTGTTGATACTCGTGAAGAGTTTCCGTTAACTCGTACCGGTGAATTGGCTGCGTTAATTAAAAAAACAGCACCGCAAAGAGAAATAAAAAAACACCCTGCTACCCGCTCTTTTCAAGCCATTAGAATTTATATTAATAGCGAGTTAGAGCAAATAGAAAAGGCTCTAGCTGCATCGTTAGATGTGCTTAAAGAGGGTGGACGTTTAGTGGTGATCAGTTTTCATTCGCTTGAAGACCGCATGGTTAAACAATTTATGAAAAAGCATTCACAAGGTAAGCAAGTACCAAGAGGTTTTCCTATGAGTGAGGCTGAATTAAACAAAGGAAAAAAACTGAGTTTAGTGGGTAGAAAATTAAAACCGTCTCTACAAGAAGTAGAAGATAACGTGCGCTCGCGTAGTTCTGTAATGCGCGTCGCACAAAGGTTGGCTGATTAAGTAATGGCGACAAAAAAGGTCGTGCTAGCATTCGATATCTGGCATGACATTCAGCGTCATTTTTTAGTTTATGTGTTGTTGCTGATGGTTGTTGCGTCGGCATTTTCGGTTATTTACTTAACCCATTTAAATCGTCAAACAACAGTTAAGTTGGAAAACTTGTTAACAGACCGTGATGAATTAGATGTTGAGTGGCGCAATTTATTACTTGAGCAAAACAGCTTAGCTGAACACAGCACAATTGAAAGTAAGGCAAAAAATCGACTTCAAATGAAACGCCCAAGCGTAGATTCTGAAATCATTATTAAAATAAAATGAGTAACAACGTGAGCAAAAAAGCAATAAATTACAAACCAAAAACAGTAGCATGGCGTTTTTACGTTGTGCTTTCTGTTGTGGTGTTAATTTATGTTAGCTTAGCGGCTCGTTCGGCTTATATACAAGTTGTAGAGCCTGATATGTTGAAACAGCAGGGCGACTTACGTTCATTACGCATTTCTGAAAATGAAGTACATAGAGGTGCAATAGTTGACCGCAATGGTGACGAACTTGCCGTTAGTGTACCTGTTCAAACAGTATGGGCTGATCCGAAAACCGTTATTGAACAAAATGGTTTAGCAATGGTTGAACATTGGCAAGCATTAGCAGATGTACTGGATCAAAATGTAATAGAGTTAAAGAATCGTATTACTGAAAATCCTCGCCGTCGATTTGTTTATGTAGAACGTCAACTGTCTCCAGCAATGGCTACTTATATAAAACAGCTTAAAATTCCTGGTATATTTCTGCGAAAAGAGTCTAAACGCTTTTACCCAACGGGTGAGATAAGTGCGCATGTTGTTGGTTTTACTGATATAGACGATCAAGGTATTGAGGGCATTGAGAGTGTTTATAACAAGCTACTGACCGGTGAAAGTGGCAAAAAACGCTATAGAAAAGATGCTAAAGGCAATCCAGTTGAAATAATTGAGGATATTGAATCTAGTCCTCCTAAAGATCTAGTACTTAGTATTGATCAACGTATACAAGCTCTTGCTTATAAAGAGTTAAAGGGCGCAGTTCGAGCGTTCAAAGCAACATCTGGTTCTGTTGTTGTTACTAATGTACATACAGGTGAAGTGTTAGCGCTAGTTAATAGCCCTTCATACAACCCCAATAACCGATCTGGTGTTGCAGTGCATAGGCTACGAAACCGTGCGATAACTGATTTCTACGAGCCCGGCTCAGCGATGAAACCGTTAACGGTATTATCAGCTTTAGAATTTGGTGAAGTAAAAGCTAACAGCATGATAGATACAAGCCCTGGTTGGATGCGTATTGGTGGAAGAAGAATAAGCGACCCAATTAATCGCGGTAAAATGTCGCCAGAAGATATATTAATTCAAAGCTCAAACATGGGAACGTCTAAGTTAGCGTTATCATTACCAAAAGATTTTTTTCTTGATAAGTTTTTTGAAGCAGGGTTTGGCGAGCAAACAGGTATTGAGTTGATGGGAGAGAGTAGCGGCATTATGCACCAACGCCAACGTTGGTCACAGTTTGAATTGGCCACGCTTTCTTATGGAATGGGGGTTGCTACTACACCGTTACAACTTGCTAGGTTTTATTCGACCTTAGCCAATGGCGGTATTAAAACAGCACTGACTATATTAAAACGCGATAAAGACACTAATGTAATTTCTGTTGAAGACAGCGAACGTGTGTTTTCACAGAAAAATAGCTTAGCGGTAGTTAACATGCTTGAATCTGTGGTTGATGAACATGTTAAACGAGCCAAAGTAGAAGGCTATCGCGTTGGTGGAAAAACAGGTACCGCTTTTAAAGCGATGGCTGGGGGGTATGGTAATGATTATGTTGGCTTGTTTTCTGGTATTGGGCCAATTTCACATCCAGAAATTGCAGTTGTAGTTGTTATCAATGAACCTGGTGGTGATTTATACCATGGTGGTGAAGTTGCTGCGCCGGTATTCTCCCGAGTGATGAAAGGCGCATTGCGACTACTGAATATTGCACCAGATGCTAATAGCCAAACTGTTGTACTAGGCCAAGGCGCCATTTCAACTACTGAGGTATTGAATAAAAATCAAAAAGGGGAGTTAACTGATGCATAACTCTCATCCTATTAATAACGCTTTAACTCACTTTGCTATTACTGTTGCCGAAACAATTGTACTGAATGCAACAAGCAAACTGGTTAATGACAGTCGCCAACTTGTAATGGGCGATGTTTTCTGTGCTGTTATTGGTTCTCAAATTAATGGTCGAAAATTTATCCCTCAAGCATTAGCACAAAATGTTGCGCTAATAATTGCAGAGTGCGAAAGCGAACAAGGTCATGGTGAAATTGAAACTGTCACTACAGCAAATGGTAGTAGTATATTAATCATTAATATTTTTCAATTAAACCAACATTTATTTGATCTTGCGAGCCAGTTTTATAATTACCCGCAACGTAAGCTTCAACTTATTGGCATTACAGGTACTAATGGTAAAACGAGCATAAGCCAACTTACCGCTAAATTACTCTCAACGTTAAACAAGCCTTGTGCAGTTATTGGTACTAATGGTGCAGGTTTGGTTGATGCACTTACGGAAATTGAAAATACAACGCCAGGCTCAACCGAACTAGTAACTTGGTTAAAGTCGTTTGAGCAAGAAAAGATAACGCATGTAGCAATGGAAGTGTCGTCACATGCACTTGCACAAAAGCGTGTGAGTGGCGAATTATTCGATATAGCGGTGTTTTCAAACTTATCACGTGATCATCTTGACTATCACGGCACTATGGAAAGCTACGCAGAAACAAAATATCAAATATTTACTCAGCAAGCTGATCAAATTGCAATAATCAATGGTGATGATAATCAAGCATCAAAGTGGCTAAGTAATTGGCCAGCGTCTCAGCCTGTAATTGTATACGGGCGTAGCGATCTTATAACCCAATATGTAGCATATGCCAAAGCAAGCGATATTAGCCACAGCCAGAAAGGCGCTTGCTTTACCTTAAGCACGCATCTTGGTGAAATTGAAATTCAAAGTCCACTATTGGGTGATTTTAATATTGACAACTTACTTGCGGCTATTGCGGTACTTATGGCTAATAACGTGAGATTAACTGAAGTGGCTTCAGCGGTTTCTTTATTAACACCAATAACTGGGCGTATGGAAGCTTATTTCAACAAAAACGCACCAACAACAGTGGTTGATTATGCACATACGCCTGACGGGTTAAAAAATGCATTACAGGCTTGTCGTCAGCACTGCAAAGGTCAGTTATGGGTAGTATTTGGCTGTGGCGGCGACCGTGATAAAGGTAAGCGCCCATTAATGGGGCAGGTAGCGCAGCAAATGGCTGATAAGATTGTGCTTACTAATGATAATCCGCGTACTGAACAGCCTCAAAATATAATTAACGATATTTTAGCTGGGTGTAAAAATACAGCTGAAATTACAATTGAATTAAACCGACAATTAGCCGTTGAGCAAACAATAAAATCAGCTAAAGCGGGCGATGTTGTCTTGTTAGCAGGTAAAGGGCATGAGAACTATGTCGTTATCGGTACAGAAAAAGTGCCATACGATGAACGCGCTTTAGTTAAACAACTTTATTTAAGCGAGACTTTGATATGATCCCATTACGCTTATCTGAAATTGCACATGCGCTAGACGGGCAATTAATTGGCCAAGATATTACCATTAACCAAGTTACCACCGACAGCAGAACATTATTAGTAAACGATCTGTTTTTGGCCCTTAAAGGCGCTAACTTCGATGGTCATCGTTTTATTGAACAGGTTGTTGATAAAGGCTGTAGCGCTCTAATTGTTGACCACCAATGTAATGTCAATGTGCCACAAATCATTGTGGCTGATACCCATAAAGCATTAGGAATGCTCGGTGCATTCGTACGTTCTCAGTTATCATTAAAAGTAGTTGGTATAACGGGTAGTAGCGGCAAAACAACGGTAAAAGAAATGGTCGCCGCAATTTTGTCACGTTTAGGTAATGTTTTGGCCACACAGGGTAATTTTAATAATGATATTGGTGTGCCTTTAACTTTATTGCGTCTTGACACTGCCCATGACTATGCCGTGATTGAACTCGGTGCCAACCATATGGGTGAAATTGCATATACTTCTACATTAGTGCAACCAGATGTTGCCATTATTAACAATATTGCTGCAGCTCATTTGGAAGGCTTTGGTGATCTTTGCGGTGTTGCACGCGCAAAAGGTGAGATTTTTGAAGGCCTGAAAACTAATGGCGTTGCTATTTACAACAAAGACTGTCGTTATGCCAACAAATGGCAATGGCGATTAGTTGATAAAGATGTTCGCCGTTTTTCATGTGTTGACGAGTCTGACTGTTATAGCGCTAATATCATTTTAAATGAAGATGGCTGTGCTACGTTCAAGTTAAATACTCATGTTGGTAATGTTTATATCGAATTAACAGTACCTGGCAAACATAACGTGTGTAATGCAGTTGCAGCAGCAACTATTGCCTTAGAGTTTGGTGCCAGTTTAGATGATATTCGCTTAGGCTTAGCTGAAATGGCACCAGTAAAAGGGCGTTTAAACCTTCATCACTTGCCTAATAATATTAAACTAATCGACGATACTTATAATGCTAATGTTGAGTCTATAAAAGCCGCTACAGAGTTGCTCGCAAGTTACCCTGGTCGTCGCATTTTAATTATTGGTGATATGGGAGAGTTAGGGGCTAATGCGCGCACGTATCATCAAGAAGTAGGTGAACACGCCGCAACTTGCAAAGTGGATGACTTATTAACACTTGGTGTGTTAAGCCAAAGTACATCAGATGGTTATAATCAAAAGTCAGGTAAAAAAGCGTATCATTTTAGTGAAAGAACACCACTAATGACACAATTAAAGTCGTTGCTTACCGATGAAGAGCAGCAAGTATCAATTCTTGTGAAAGGCTCACGCAGTGCTCACATGGAATATGTAGTAAACGATATTATACAGTGGTGTGAAAACCCAGTAACAGAGGAGAAAGTCTAATGTTACTTTGGTTAGGCGAATATTTAACCCAATACTATAGCTTTTTTAATGTTTTCTCGTATTTAACGTTTAGAGCAATAGTCTCTACATTAACAGCGTTAGGTTTAGCGTTATTTTTTGGTCCTAAATTGATCAGAGCATTACAAAAAATGCAGATCGGACAAACAGTAAGAGACGACGGCCCTGAAAGTCACTTATCAAAGTCAGGTACGCCGACTATGGGCGGAATATTAATTTTAGCTGCAATCGTTATCAGCGTATTGCTTTGGGCTGATTTGAGCAATAGATATGTTTGGGTGGTACTTTTTGTGGTATCGAGTTTTGGCATTATTGGTTTTGTTGATGACTACCGCAAAGTTGTACGTAAAGACTCTAATGGGTTAATTGCACGTTGGAAGTACTTTTGGCAAACCGTTATTGGCTTGGGTGTGGCTTTTTTCTTATATGCTAGTGCTCAATCCCCGCAAGAAACAGCCTTAGTGCTACCTTTTGTAAAAAATGTAATGCCACAACTAGGTATGCTTTATATATTTTTAGCGTATTTCGTTATTGTAGGTACTAGTAATGCAGTTAACTTAACTGATGGCTTAGATGGATTAGCTATTGTACCCACGATAATGGTAGCGGGCGCTTTTGCCGTATTTGCTTATGTAACTGGTAACGTTAATTTCTCAAGCTATCTCAATATTCCTTATATACCACTAACGAGCGAGCTGGTAGTAGTTTGCACTGCTATTGTTGGAGCTGGTTTAGGTTTTCTCTGGTTTAACACTTATCCCGCGCAAGTTTTTATGGGCGATGTTGGCTCTTTAGCACTAGGTGCTTCGTTGGGTGTTATTGCGGTATTAGTTCGTCAAGAACTCGTGTTATTTATTATGGGGGGGGTGTTTGTAATGGAAACAGTCTCCGTTATTTTACAGGTAGGTTCCTATAAATTACGCGGTCAGCGAATATTTAGAATGGCACCAATACATCACCATTACGAATTAAAAGGTTGGCCAGAACCGAGAGTAATTGTGCGGTTTTGGATAATTTCATTGGTCTTAGTATTAATAGGGTTAGCAACGCTTAAATTGCGTTAACAGGATAAAATGACTAGGTTAGAGCAAGTAATTGCAACGTTAATAAACAAGAATATTATTGTGTTAGGCGCAGGCTTAACCGGTATTTCTTGCATGCGTTTTTTAAAAACGCATGGGCTTAACTTTGCTGTTATTGATAGCCGCGACAATACTCTGAATCCAGCTGAGTTTAGTAAAGATTATCCTCAGTGTAATTTATACCAAGGTGAATGGCACTTTGACTTAATTGAAAAGGCTGAAGTTATTTTACTTAGCCCAGGTATCAACATTGAAGCTCAAGGTATTGCTAAACACATTAACACCAATTGTAAAGTGATGGGCGATGTTGAACTGTTTTGTCAAATCAATGAAAAACCTGTGGTGGCAGTAACGGGCTCTAACGGTAAGTCTACCGTTGTTTCACTATTAGCTCATGTAGGCAAAGCTATCGGTAAAAATGTAGGCTTGGGTGGTAATATTGGTGTGCCAGTGCTAAGTCAATTAACCAATAATGTGGAAAGCTTTATTTTAGAGCTTTCAAGTTTTCAGTTAGAGCATATATCAAGCTTAAAGGCACAAGGTGCTTGTGTGTTGAATGTAAGTGATGACCACCTTGACCGTCACAAAACGTTAGCCAATTACGCGATAATTAAAACACAGATATACAATCAATGTCAGGTGGCAGTATTTAACCGCCAAGATAACTTAACCAGAGTTAACAATATTAACGAAGCAACTCAATTAGTTAGCTTCGGCACTGATGAACCATCAGAAGGTGATTTTGGTTTAAAAAATGAGCATGGTGAGTTTTTCTTAATGCAAGGCACTAAGGTGTTAGTACCATTATCTCAATTGCCTTTAGCGGGCCTACATAATGCTGTTAATTATCTAGCGGTATTGGCACTAGGGCAAAGCTTGTCGTGGCCAGTCAATGACATGTTACTTCATTTACAAAGTTTTAACGGTTTAGCTCATCGTTGTCAGCGTGTTAATACTAACGATGGTATCAGCTGGATAAATGACTCAAAAGCAACCAATGTTGGCGCATCAGTAGCCGCGATAACAGGTTTAGCACCAACTTTAGCGGGTAAAAAGCTTATTTTAATTGCTGGTGGTGAAGGCAAGGGGGCAGACTTCTCGCCATTGAAAGCATTGTTTGCCGAACACGTTTCTAAGATATATGTATTAGGTAAAGACCGAGCGAAAATAGCACAACTAAGCGAAAAAACAGAAATTGTTAATACCGTACAAGAAGCGGTAGAACATGCAAAGAAGATAGCTTGTGAGGGCGATATCGTCTTGTTATCTCCTGCGTGTGCCAGTATTGATATGTTTCGTAACTATGAAGAACGTGGCCAAACATTTGTTAATGCCATTAACGCTAACATTAGGGAGGCTAGTTAATGATTACTGTCGCTAGTCACTTTAATTGGCCAAACATTAAGTTACCTCAATGGATGATACCCAATCATTATACGGTTTCAACATTTGATCGTACTTACGTTTTGCTTGTGATCTGCATGTATATGATTGGCTTAGTAATGGTTGCTAGCTCTTCTATGCCTATCGCTGAGCGTTTATTTGATAATCCATTTCATTTTGTTATTCGTCATATGATTTACATAGGGCTAAGTATTTTTATTGCCGCACTTAGTTTACAAATTCCTATGGCTTTTTGGCACAAGCATAGCTTTAAATTGTTATTTTTAGCGATGTTGTTACTACTAATAGTATTACTTGTTGGGCGTACCGTAAATGGCTCAACCCGTTGGATAGTGCTAGGGCCTATTACTATTCAAGCAGCAGAGCCAGCGAAGTTGTTTTTATTTTGTTACCTCTCCGCTTACATGGTTAGACGCCGTGATGAGGTAATGGAGAATGTAAAAGGCTTTATCAAGCCATTAGTTGTGTTTGGTGTATTAGCAAGTTTGTTATTGCTACAACCCGATTTAGGTACAGTTATTGTTATGTTTGTAACTACCTTCGGCTTGTTGTTTTTAGCTGGTGCAAAACTGTGGCAGTTTATCAGTGTTGCAGGTGTTGGATTAACGGCTATTGGTGCGCTTGCGTACTTTTCTCCTTATCGTTGGGCTCGAGTAACTAGTTTTTTAGACCCATGGAAAGACCCTTTTGGTAGCGGTTACCAGCTAACACAGTCATTAATGGCTTATGGCCGCGGAGAGTTACTAGGTCAAGGTCTAGGTAATAGTATTCAAAAGTTAGAATATCTTCCTGAAGCACATACAGATTTTGTTATGGCTGTTGTGGCTGAAGAGTTTGGATTTGTTGGTATTGCTTTAATTTTAGTATTAAGCATGGCATTAGTGATTAAAGCACTTTTACTCGGGCGTACGGCCATTAATAAAGAAAAATATTTTGAAGGTTTTTTTGCTTACTCCATAGCTATTTGGATCAGCTTCCAAGCCGCAGTTAATGTTGGTGCTAGTTCAGGAATAGTGCCTACAAAAGGGTTAACTATGCCGCTAATAAGCTACGGTGGCAGTTCAATGATTATTATGACACTAGCTGTTGTCGTGCTAATTCGTATTGATCATGAAATACGTTTACAAAGCATTCAGGCAACATCTAGTCATGGAAAAAACAGAAGTAAAAAAGGTGCGGAAAAATGAGTGAAGTAAAAGCACCGACATTATTAATTATGGCTGGTGGCACCGGTGGTCACATTTTTCCAGGTATTGCTGTTGCACAACACTTACAGCAACAGGGCTGGAATATTCACTGGTTAGGAACAGCAAAACGAATGGAAGCGACATTAGTGCCAGAACACGGCTTTAAAATCTCGTTTATTAATATCGCGGGCCTACGCAATAAAAATTGGAAGGAATGGTTAAAAACTCCGTTTAAGCTAATGCAGTCAGTTATTCAGTCAATGCGTGTTATTCGAGAAGTTCAACCTGACGTAGTGCTTGGAATGGGCGGGTATGCAAGTGCACCTGGCGGATTTGCTGCATGGTTATTAGGTAAACCCTTAGTATTACATGAGCAAAACGCAGTAGCGGGTTTAAGTAATCGTTTTTTATCGTTTTTTGCAAATAGGGTATTAAGTGCTTTTCCGGGGGCGTTCAAAGAGGGCGATAAATTTGAAGTGGTCGGTAACCCATTGCGTAGCGACATTATTGCCATTGAAAATGTTGTTCCAGTTGAGCCAAGCACCACTAAAAAAGTCTTAGTGGTAGGCGGGAGTTTAGGGGCGCAAATTTTAAATACTGTTGTGCCACAAACTGTAAACCAAATAAAAATACAACACTTAAATGTATGGCATCAAACAGGCAAGGGTAACCAAGAAAGCGTTTTAGAAAGTTACCAACAATATGGATTAAGTGAAGAACAAATTAAAGTGACAGAATTTATTGAGAATATGGCAGAAGCTTATCGTTGGGCTGATGTAGTTGTTTGCCGTTCAGGCGCACTTACGGTATCAGAATTAGCGATGGCGGCAAAACCGGCTATTTTTGTGCCTTTACCCCATGCAGTTGACGATCATCAAACCCAAAATGCAGCATATTTAGTTGGGGTTGGTGCAGCCAAACTTATTCCTCAAAGAGATTTTAATGGCACAAGTTTAGCTCAAATGCTTAATAGTCTGTTTATTTCCGACAAAGTGTTGCAATCAATGTCAAAGGCCGCACATAACGCTGCTCATGCTGATGCAACGATAAAAGTAGCTCAAGCTTGTGCACAACTAGTTCAAAGAAGAGTAAGTTAATGAGTAATATAAACCGTAATATGCAACCGATTAAAATACCTGAAATGCGTCGTGTTTCGACGATACATTTTGTTGGTATTGGTGGTGCAGGAATGGGTGGTATTGCTGAGGTACTCCTAAACGAAGGCTATACAATAACGGGCTCTGATATTGGTGAAAACGCGGTTGTTAAGCGGTTACGAACTTTAGGTGCTGAGGTAACAATCGGTCATCATCAAAATAATATTAAAGGCGCGAGCGTTATTGTTGTATCTACGGCAATTGATAAAAACAATCCTGAAATAGCTGAAGCCGCCAAACTACGTATTCCTGTTGTTCGACGTGCTGAAATGCTAGCTGAATTAATGCGTTTTAGATACGGTATTGCTATCGCAGGTACTCACGGAAAAACAACAACAACTAGCTTAATTGCCAGTGTGTTTGCACAAGGACAATTAGACCCTACTTTTGTGATAGGTGGTTTACTCAATAGCGCAGGTACCAATGCGCGTTTAGGATCAAGCAAATATTTGATCGCAGAAGCTGATGAAAGCGATGCGTCATTTCTGCATTTGTATCCGATGGTGGCTGTGGTTACCAATATTGATGAAGACCATATGGAGACGTATCAGGGTGACATTGAGAAGTTGAAAGACACCTATATTGAGTTTATACACAACCTACCATTTTATGGCTTAGCAGTTGTCTGTATAGATAGCCCGATTGTGCGTGAACTTTTACCTCGTATTTCGCGTCAAGTCATCACTTATGGCTTTTCTGAAGATGCTGATGTTAAAGCAACACATTATTATCAAGACGCAGGAATGAGTTATTTTACTGTTAGTCGCGAAGGACATTCAACACTGGAGTTAAGTGTTAACTTACCAGGCCAACATAATGTCTTAAATGCTTTAGCAAGTATCGCGGTAGCAACCGATGAAAACATTAGTGATGAAACTATTGTTAAATCATTGTCAAAATTTGCTGGCATAGGTCGACGATTCGAACAACTTGCTAACTTATCTACAGAGAAAGGCGAGATGGTGTTGGTTGATGATTATGGTCATCATCCAAGAGAAGTACAGGCAACGATTAAAGCCATGCGCAGTGGTTGGCCTGAAAAACGTCTAGTTATGGTATTTCAACCACACCGTTATTCTAGAACCCGCGATTTATATGAAGATTTCGTTGAGGTGTTATCTGAGGTTGACTGTCTGTTTCTGCTTGATGTTTATTCTGCAGGTGAATCTGTAATTCCAGGGGCTGACAGCAAAAGTTTAGCTCGCAGTATTAGACAGCGTGGTCAAATTGAACCGATTTATGTCAGCGATCCGGAACAACTAGCTGGTCTGATTCATGCACAATTGCAAGATGGCGATATGCTGATAACACAAGGTGCTGGCAATATTGGCGTTATTGCTCGTAAGTTAATAGACCATCCATTGTTAAAAGGCACACCTGATTTTAAAGCGGGAGGCCAGCATGAATAACCACTTATCTGAAAAAATTGCTGTACTTTATGGTGGTAATTCAGCTGAGCGCGACGTGTCTTTGCGCTCTGGCGCTGCGGTAGCAAAAGCATTAACACAAGCAGGGTTTGTTGTTGAATTAATTGACACCAAAGATTATTGCTTGAGTGACTTGTCACAAAAGAATATTGATAGGGTCTTTATTGCATTACACGGGCGTGGCGGTGAAGACGGGTGTGTTCAAGGCGCACTTGAATATATGAATATTCCATATACTGGCTCTGCCGTGCTGGGCTCAGCACTGTCAATGGATAAAATTCGCTCTAAGCAAATATGGCAAGCGGTAAGTTTACCGACCGCAAGTTTTGCTATTGTTAAAAAAAATGAATACCAAGCGAAGCAAGCACATGAAGTACTAAATCGTTTGGGCGGTGTAGTAATGGTTAAGCCCGCTAATGAAGGTTCAAGCATTGGAATGGCAAAGGCGAGTAATAATGAACAACTCAATAACGCATTAACTGCTGCCTTTGAGTTTGACAATGAAATATTAGTGGAGTCTTGGATTGAAGGCCCAGAATTCACAGTAAGTATTTTAGGTGAGCAAGCACTACCCGCTATTCGTATGGAAACACCTAATGAGTTTTATGATTATCAGGCGAAATATCAGTCGACAACAACTCAGTATCATTGCCCAAGTGGTTTGTCAGAGCAAGATGAAAGTGAATTACAAACCTTGGCATTAGCTGCATTTAAAGCTACTGGTGCAAGTGGTTGGGGGCGTGTTGATGTGATGCGCAACTTACAAGGACAGTGGCAATTACTCGAAGTAAATACCGTGCCAGGTATGACAGAAACGTCATTAGTACCTAAAGCAGCTAAGGTGTTTGGGTTAAATTTTGTCGAATTAGTAACACGTATTGTTGAATTAAGTAAACAGGAATCACAGTAGTTATGGCTAAGCAATCGCACACTTCAGTTAATGAAGTACAAAGTACACAACTGCACTGGTCATTTTGGCTAGGTGTTGGTTTCTTTGTCGTTGTGATTGTCTCGTTACTGTCGTTTTCTTGGTTAGTTACAGAGCGCCTTTCAGCGGACGAATCAGCTCCAGTTACCTCGGTAAGTATTAGCGGAGAAATGTCATATACGGTGCCGAAAGATATAGAAAAGGCAATTGAAAATATAAACTTAGGTAATTTTTTTAAAGTAGATGTAAATAGAGTGCAGCAACAAGTTACCGAATTACCATGGGTGTATTCAGTATCAGTAAGAAAAAAATGGCCGAACGAATTAAAAATCTATGTAGTTGATCAAACGCCCATTGCCTTTTGGAATGGTGATTTTTTAATAAATCATTACGGTAAAGCGTTTCAAGCTGATATAAGTCGCGTTAAACATAAGTTACCGGCATTTTTTGGACCAGAAGGTAGTGAGTTAATTGCACTAGACAATTTTCAAAAGTTAAATAAGCTACTCGATTTTAGCGAACTAAGTATTGACGAATTAGTTTTGTCAGAACGTTTTTCATGGTTATTAACCCTAAATGACGGCGTTGTTTTAAATTTAGGACGAGAAAAGCGTAATGAGCGGATACAGCGATTTATTGATGTGTATCCGCAAATAAAGGCACAAAGCGAAGAAAATAAGCAAGTTGATTATGTTGACTTACGTTATGACACAGGTTTAGCAGTTGGTTGGAAACCTTTTTTAGCAAATACAATAGAAGAAAAAAGAGCTTAACATTAATGGCAAAAGCTAATGAAAGAAACCTCATTGTAGGTTTAGATATCGGCACATCAAAGATCTCAGTTGCAGTGGGTGAAATAACTGCGGATAACAAATTGAGCATTGTTGGGGTAGGTAATCAACCATCTAGAGGTATGGATAAAGGTGGTGTAAATGATTTGAATTTAGTTATTCAATCAATTCAGCGCGCAATTAATGAAGCTGAATTGATGGCTGATTGTCATATAACCTCTGTTTATTTAGGTATTTCAGGCAAGCACATTAGCTGTCAGAACGAAAATGGCATGGTGCCAATTAACGATAAAGAAGTAGTACAAGAAGACGTTGATAATGTGATTCATACAGCACGATCAGTGCCAATTTCTGCAGAGCGCAGAATGTTACATGTATTACCGCAAGAATTTAGTATTGATTGCCAAGATGGGATAAAAAGCCCTATTGGTATGTCAGGCGTAAGAATGGAAGCGAAAGTTCATATTATAACTTGTGCAAATGATATGGCGAAAAACATTGTTAAATGTGTAGAGCGCTGTGACTTAAAAGCAGACCAACTCATTTTTTCTTCATTAGCATCAAGCTATGCGGTATTAACTGATGATGAAAAAGAGCTAGGTATTTGTGTTATTGATATTGGCGCAGGCACGATGGATATTTCAGTATTTACTGGTGGAGCACTCAGACATACCGCGGTTATTCCTGTTGCAGGGAACCAAGTAACCAGTGATATTGCAAAAATATTTAGAACGCCATTAAGTCATGCCGAAGATATAAAAGTTAAGTATGCCTGCGCATTACGTCAGATGGTTAGTATGGAAGAAAATATCGAAGTACCAAGCGTAGGTGGACGACCAGCAAGATCAATGTCACGTCATACATTGGCTGAAGTAGTTGAACCAAGGTATCAAGAGTTATTTGAATTAATACAAGAAGAAATACGTGAATGCGGACTCGAAGACCAAATAGCTGCTGGGTATGTGCTAACTGGTGGAACAGCAAAAATGGAAGGCGTAGTTGAATTTGCTGAAGAAGTTTTCCAAATGCCAGTTAGAGTTGCACAACCAAAAGATATTTGTGGGCTTAAAGAATATGTAAATGACCCAGCATACGCCACCGTTGTTGGCTTATTACATTACGGTATGCAAGCGTCAGAGTCACAGGTAAAAGAAAGTAAAGCTACAGATGGTGTTGTAAGTATTGGTACACGCATTTTGGCTTGGTTTAAAGGTGAGTTTTAATTTATTTTGCTTAGGCAAAATTTATTTAAGTGTAGTACCAATTTCATTAATTAGGTGACTTGTTTTTAACCAGTAGAAATAAGCATAAAGTTATTGGGATAGGTATAGAGTAGTTTTGGTGGAACAAAACATAATAATCGGAGAGTAAAAAATGTTTGAATTAATGGAAGATCATAACGAAGAAGCAGTAATAAAAGTAATTGGTGTTGGCGGTGGCGGCGGTAATGCTGTTGAGCACATGGTACTTCAGTCAATTGAGGGGGTTGAGTTTATCACAGCCAACACCGACTCACAGGCTTTACGTAACTCTTCAGCTAATGTTACTTTGCAATTAGGTAGTGAAGTTACTAAAGGTTTAGGTGCTGGTGCTAACCCAGAAATTGGCCGTAGAAGTGCCGAAGAAGATCGCGAAGCAATAAAGCAAACGCTAGAAGGTGCTGATATGATCTTTATTGCTGCTGGCATGGGGGGAGGAACTGGTACAGGTGCAGCGCCAGTGGTTGCAGAAATTGCCAAAGAAATGGGTATTTTAACCGTTGCAGTGGTAACAAAACCATTCCCATTTGAAGGTAAAAAACGCATGAATTATGCGGATCAAGGGATTGAGTTTTTATCTAAAAATGTAGACTCATTAATTACAATTCCTAATGAAAAATTGTTAAAAGTATTAGGTCCAGGTACAAGCTTGCTTGACGCATTTAAAGCAGCAAACAATGTTTTATTAGGTGCAGTACAAGGAATTGCGGAACTTATTACACGTCCAGGACTCATAAATGTCGACTTTGCGGATGTTAAAACAGTAATGTCTGAAATGGGTACTGCAATGATGGGTTCAGGCACTGCAACAGGTGAAGACCGCGCTGAAGAAGCGGCAGAAGCAGCAATATCAAGCCCGTTACTTGAAGATGTAGATTTAGCAGGTGCGCGCGGTATTTTAGTAAATATTACTGCAGGAATGGATATCAGCATCGACGAATTTGAGAAAGTGGGTAATGCAGTTAAAGCTTTTGCTTCTGAAAACGCAACGGTAGTTGTAGGTGCAGTAATTGATCCAGAAATGACTGAAGAGCTAAGAGTAACAGTAGTTGCTACAGGCATTGGTGCAGAGCGTAAGCCTGATATCACTTTAGTTAATCCAGCACCAGTTTCAGAGCCTATTGCGGTTGGTCAAGAGTTTATTTCGTCTCCACAAGCGGAGCCAAATACAATGACAGCAACAATGCCAGAAGCAAATGCTCAAGTACAAAAAGTACAAGCGGCAGACTTAGATAATTACTTAGATATTCCTGCTTTTTTACGTAAGCAAGCTGATTAATAATCAAGCTAAGTAGTTATAATAAATTTGTTGCGTGATGCAATATAACAGAGGTTTTGATTTTATAGTGCTTTTTTGCTATATTATGCGCCCGCTGAATTCAGTTGGTGGATGTATAGTGACTAGAAAGCTTATTAAGGCTAATTATGATTAAACAACGTACAATTAAAGAAAGCGTTTCAGCTATCGGTGTAGGTTTACACAAAGGTGAAAAGGTGCAATTGACTCTCCGTCCTGCCGCGCCTAATACAGGTATTGTATTTCGCCGTGTTGACTTAGACCCTGTTGTCGATATTAAAGCGACCCCAGAAGCTGTGGGCGAAACAACCATGTGTACGTGTTTAGTTAATGGGCAAGGCGTGAAGATTTCCACCGTCGAACACTTGCTTGCAGCTGTAGCAGGGATGGGCATTGATAATTTAATTATTGATGTTGACTCACCTGAAATTCCAATTATGGATGGCAGCTCATTACCTTTTGTATATTTATTACAATCAGTTGGCATAGAAACCTCTAATGTTGCTAAACGCTTTATTCGTATTAAAAAAACAATTCGAGTAGAAGAGGGTGATAAGTGGGCAGAGCTAAAACCTTATGAAGGGTTTAGAGTAAATTTTGCAATAGACTTTGATCATCCTGTTATAGCCAAAACTGGCCAATTCATGAGTATGGACTTATCAAGCTGTTCTTTTATTAAAGAAATTAGCCGTGCCAGAACTTTTGGATTCGTTAAAGATATTGAGTTACTCCGATCTCATAATTTAGCGCTAGGTGGAAGCTTAGAAAATGCGATTGTTTTAGACGAATACCGCATGCTTAATCCAGATGAACTTCGTTATGACGATGAGTTTGTTAAGCATAAGATACTTGATGCAATTGGTGATTTATATATGTGTGGATCAAGTATTTTAGGTGAGCTAAACGCCTATAAATCTGGACATGCGTTAAATAACATACTATTACGCGAAGTTTTTAAGCAAACAGATGCTTGGGAATGGGTAACTTATGAAGATGAAGCTAAAGCACCAATTCAATTTCAAGAAGTCGGTGCAAGCGCATATTAATAAGCGTTTGTTATGTTGAAAAAGACCTTTAAAGGTCTTTTTTTGTTTTTATAGCAAAAAAATTCTTGATAAAAGCTTCGCCTGTAAGATATTTACTACAGAAACTCTAGTAGATGGGCAATTTTGCAGTACATGACTACTAAATGTAATGATGGTATTATCGCTAATTGCGCTAACATTAGCTTACCACCGCCATCTTTAGCGGCAAAGCACGACCTGCAAAAGAATACTAAAATGAAATGTAGGTCGGCATTTATGCCGTCAGATAAATTATACTTCTCAATCACAACTAACTAATCGTAACGCTTGATGGGCTGAAGCCCAACCTACAAAATAATACTCATATGAAATGTAGGTCGGCATTTATGCCGTCAGATAAATTATGCTTTTCAATCACAACTAACTAATCGTAACGCTTGATGGGCTGAAGCCCAACCTACAAAATAATACTCATATGAAATGTAGGTCGTCATTTATGCCGTCAGATAAATTATGCTTTTCAATCACAACTAACTAATCGTAATGCTTGATGGGCTGAAGCCCAACCTACAAAAGAATACTCATATGAAATGTAGGTCGTCATTTATGCCGTCAGATAAATTATACTTCTCAATCACAACTAACTAATCATAATGCTTGATGGGCTTATCGGTAATTACTCCTGCATTACCCTACTACCGCCATCCATGGCGGCAAAGCCTAACCTACAAAATAATACTCATATGAAATGTAGGTCGGCATTTATGCCGTCAGATAAATTATGCTTTTCAATCACAACTAACTAATCATAATGCTTGATGGGCTTATCGGTAATTGCTCCTGCATTACCCTACTACCGCCATCCATGGCGGCAAAGCCCAACCTACAAAAGAATACTCATATGAAATGTAGGTCGGCATTTATGCCGTCAGATAAATTATGCTTTTCAATCACAACTAACTAATCGTAACGCTTGATGGGCTGAAGCCCAACCTACAAAATAATACTCATATGAAATGTAGGTCGTCATTTATGCCGTCAGATAAATTATACTTCTCAATCACAACTAACTAATCATAATGCTTGATGGGCTTATCGGTAATTGCTCCTGCATTACCCTACTACCGCCATCCATGGCGGCAAAGCCTAACCTACAAAAGAATACTCATATGAAATGTAGGTCGGCATTTATACCGTCAGATAAATTATGTTTTTCAATCACAACTAACTAATCGTAACGCTTGATGGGCTTATCGGTAATTGCTCCTGCATTACCCTACTACCGCCATCCATGGCGGCAAAGCCTAACCTACAAAATAATACTCATATGAAATGTAGGTCGGCATTTATGCCGTCAGATAAATTATGCTTTTCAATCACAACTAACTATCATAATGCTTGATGGGCTTATCGGTAATTGCTCCTGCATTACCCTACTACCGCCATCCATGGCGGCAAAGCCTAACCTACAAAATAATACTCATATGAAATGTAGGTCGGTCTTTAGGCCGTCAAATAATAACAATTTGAATAGTTCTAGCTTCTGTTTTTATCAGCCAAACTAGCTAATTTGAGTAATTTTTGTTTTAGGCTTTTAGGTGCACTTGCGGCAACTTCACTTAACTGTAGTGCAGTTGCCGATGAAATATACTGTGTTTTTATTTTTTCATCTGATACTGGTGTTGGATAACACTTTTTACTGCGATAAGGTGATACTTTAATGGTCACTTGCGTAAATAAGTGATCAGTAGCAAGGGAAAGTTGTTGGCAAATTTTTACTCGTTCAAATTGCAATCGCTGTGCCCAAATAGCAGAATTAACTTCAATTACTAAAGTATTTTGGGTGAAATTGGCAATTTGCCATACTTCTGCTGGTAGGTCGGGGCAACTTTGTCGTACAATGTCAGCTAATATTTTTAAAGAGTTGGTTTTTTTTGCAATTTGTGCCAAAGTGCCTGACGTTTCAGAAAACAAGATTGACATATCTATTGGTTTTTTTGATTTCTGAGCCATATAATTAACCCTATATAAAGTGAAGCCGCTAGATAATAACTATGAGTTTAACATTACTATACCGAGGAAAAAACGTTAGATTTCTAATGAAGTTAAATAAACTCCATTGGATGTCAGCAGCGCTCGTATTTGCACTCATTTCTGGTTTTATCATTCATTTATTACTTACTTCAGAAGCGCAGCCTCAAACGCCACTATACACCTTTACTGATAGCAAAGATTCTTACGATATTGAACTAAAAGAAAAAAGCCAACAAGTTACCGCCTTAACGATAAAGTTAGCTGAACTCCAAAGCCAAGTATTACGACTCAATGCCTTGGGAGACAGGTTAGCTGAACAAGCGAATATCCCCGAAAATGAATTTAATTTTTCTGAATTACCACCTAGTGGTGGACCTATGATCCAATCGCATGTAAACCAAACATTATCTGCATCAGCATTATTTAGTGACGTTCAAGCACTTGAAACAGAATTACAGCTTAAAGAAAAACAATTAAAACTACTTGAATCTTTAACTTTTGGTCACCATATAGAAAACACAAGTTATTTATCTGGTCGCCCAATTAAAAAAGGTTGGCTCTCATCTTATTATGGGGTTAGAAAAGACCCATTTAATGGTCGCCCAGCAATGCACAAGGGTGTAGACTTTGCAGGGAAAGAGAACACACATGTAATTGCAACAGCCGCTGGTGTGGTTTCTTGGGCAAGCGAGCGTTATGGTTATGGGCAGTTAATTGAAATTGATCATGGTAAGGGTATAAAAACACGCTACGGGCACAATAAAGAATTATTGGTCAATGTAGGTGATGTGGTTAATAAAGGTCAATCTATTGCGCTCATGGGAAGTACGGGGCGTTCAACAGGGCCTCACGTTCATTATGAAATATTGCGTAACAATAAGCATATAGACCCCGTGAAATACGTTTATCGTAAAGCCAAATAACCTGTAAATTGCATTTTTTTGGTGATCGGCTTGCCGATCACTTTTATTTTAGTACGGAAGATCTTCTTCTAAATATGGTTTAACAAAGATGTTTGTAAATATAATGACAAAGCTGTTTGGTAGTCGTAACGACAGATTACTAAAACAAATGGGCAAAGAAGTAACGAAAATTAATGCCTTAGAGCCTGCAATGGAAGCGCTCTCTGATGACGAATTAAAAGCAAAAACAACAGAGTTTAAAGAGAGAATAAGTCAAAAAGAAAGCTTAGATGATATTTTACCTGAAGCCTTTGCTGTAGTAAGAGAAGCAAGTAAGCGTGTTTTGGGCATGCGCCATTTCGACGTACAGTTGATAGGTGGTATGGTTCTAAACGATGGTAAAATTGCAGAAATGCGTACTGGTGAAGGTAAAACCCTCACCGCAACATTACCTTCATATTTAAACGCATTATCTGGTCAAGGTGTACATGTAATTACCGTTAACGATTACTTAGCTTCTCGTGATGCAGACTGGAGTAGACCCTTATTTGAATTTTTAGGTATGACCGTTGGTTGTAATATCGCGGGCATGGCGCAGCCAGATAAACAAGCTGCTTACGACTCTGATGTTACTTATGGTACAAACAATGAGTTTGGTTTTGATTACCTACGTGACAACATGGCTTTTTCGCCCGAAGAACGTGTTCAAAAACCATTAAATTTTGCTGTAGTTGATGAAGTTGACTCAATTTTAATTGACGAAGCAAGAACACCGTTAATAATTTCAGGACAAGCAGAAGATAGCTCAGAGCTTTATCGCCAAATTAACCTTATTGTTCCTACACTTGAACAGCAGGAAGAAGAAGATAAAGAAGGTGAAGAAAGTACAGGTGACTTCACTGTTGATGAAAAATCAAAGCAAATTTACTTAACCGAACGTGGCCAAATTCGCATTGAAGAAATCATGCAAGAGAAAGGCTTGATTCAAGATGGCGATTCATTATTTTCAGCCAGTAATATTACTTTACTTCATCATGTAATGGCCGCACTTCGTGCACACAAGCTTTTTCAAAAAGATGTCGACTACATTGTTAAAGACGACGAAATAGTTATTGTTGATGAACATACCGGCCGTACAATGGAAGGCCGTCGTTGGTCAGAAGGATTACACCAAGCTGTAGAAGCTAAAGAAGGTGTAAAAATTCAGAATGAAAACCAAACGCTTGCATCTATCACCTTCCAAAACTTTTTCCGTTTATACAATAAGTTGTCGGGTATGACAGGTACTGCAGATACTGAAGCGTTTGAATTTAACCATATTTACGGTCTTGAAACTGTGGTTATGCCAACAAACCAGCCAATGATCCGTAAAGATTTACCTGATTTAATCTATTTAACTGCTGAAGAAAAATACGAAGCAATTTTAGCTGATATTCAAGACTGTGTAGAACGAGGTCAGCCTGTGCTTGTGGGTACTATCAGTATTGAAACTTCAGAATTTCTTTCTGCTTACTTAAAAAAATCGAAAATAAAACACAAAGTATTGAACGCTAAATTTCATGCCCAAGAAGCAGAAATTGTTGCAGACGCTGGCAAAGTAGGCTCAGTAACTATTGCAACTAATATGGCCGGCCGTGGTACTGATATTGTACTTGGTGGTAATTTAGATGCGATGATCGCTAAGATCAAAGATCCTACAGCAGAAAAAATAGCAAAAGTTAAAGAAGAGTGGAAAGAGCAACACCAAAAAGTACTTGATTTAGGTGGTTTACATATTGTTGCTACAGAGCGTCATGAATCTCGTCGTATAGATAACCAGCTGCGCGGCCGCTCAGGTCGCCAAGGTGATGCAGGTTCAACTCGTTTCTACTTGTCAATGGAAGATGGGTTAATGCGTATATTTGCTTCTGAGCGTATTACTAATATGATGCGTAAACTTGGCATGGAGCGTGGTGAAGCAATTGAACATCCTTGGGTCACCAAAAGCATTGAAAACGCACAACGTAAAGTGGAAGGTCGTAACTTTGATGTGCGTAAGCAATTATTAGAATTTGATGATGTTGCTAATGATCAACGTAAAGTAATTTATGAGCAACGCAATGAATTAATGGAAGAAGCTGATATTAGCGAAATCATCGACAATATCCGTAAAGATGTAGTGACGGGTCTTATTAATCAGCATATTCCACCACAGTCATTAGAAGAAATGTGGGATATACCAGGGTTAGAAGATCGTATTAAAGGCGAATTAGCGCTTGAAATGCCTATTGCACAATGGCTTAAAGAAGATAGTAAGCTACACGAAGAAACCTTGCGTGAAAAAATACTTGAAGTTGCGACTGAAGCTTATCGTGAAAAAGAAAAGCAAGTGGGTGCAGACGTATTACGTCAATTCGAAAAAGCAGTGATGTTACAGAGCTTAGATTCTCATTGGAAAGAGCACTTGGCTGCTATGGATCATTTGCGTCAAGGTATCCACCTACGTGGTTATGCACAAAAAAATCCTAAGCAAGAATATAAGCGTGAATCATTTGAACTATTTTCTGAATTATTAGAGAACTTGAAGTTTGATGTGATTGGCGTGTTGAGTAAAGTACAGATTAAAGCTGAGTCAGATGTTGAAGCCGTAGAAGAGCAACATCGTAAAGCTGATGAGGCGCCTAAAGAATATACGCATGAATCAGCAAGCTCATCAACACAAGATCAAGGTATTGCAAGAGTAGGACGTAACGAGCCATGTCCTTGTGGTTCAGGTAAGAAATATAAGCAGTGTCATGGCAAATTAACATAAACTTGCCACCGTACGTGAAGTAATTAATGCCAATCTTATGATTGGCATTTTTATATCAAAAGGTAAATATAATGACTAAGAAACGCGTTCATGTTGCCGTTGGCGTCATACTTGCTGATCAACAAGTTTTTTTAACAAAGCGTGCTGATAATGTTCACCAAGGTGGCAAGTGGGAATTTCCAGGCGGGAAGGTTGAAGCAAACGAGACAGTATATCAGGCGCTGTCTCGTGAGCTTAAAGAAGAGATAGGTATAGAAGTACTATCATGTATACCTTTAGTAGAAATATCGCATGACTATGTTGATAAAAGCGTTTTATTAGAAGTATTTATCATCGATAACTATCTAGGTGAGCCTAGCGCACAAGAAGGGCAGCAAGAAGCTTGGTTTGAAGTCGCAACATTATCGACCCTTGACTTCCCTGCCGCAAATATTGAAATAATTAATAAGTTGAAAGGTTGCTGATAGTTTATCGGTAATTGCTCATGCATTACCCTATTAGGCCTATTATCGGCACTCTTGGCGGCAAAGCCCAACCTACAAGGTAAATATATTGTAGGTCGGCGTTTACGCCGTCAATTATAATAAGCTAAATAACTACTGATGGGCTGAAGCCCAACCTACAAGGTAAATATATTTTAGGTCGGCGTTTACGCCGTCAATTATAACAAGCTAAATAACTACTGATGGGCTGAAGCCCAACCTACAAGGTAAATATATTTTAGGTCGGCGTTTACGCCGTCAATTATAACAAGCTAAATAACTACTGATGGGCTGAAGCCCAACCTACTAGGTAAATATAATGTAGGTCAGCGTTTACGCCGTCAATTATAATAAGCTAAGTAACTACTGATGGGCTGAACCCTAACCTACAAAGTAAATATAATGTAGGTCGGCGTTTAGGCCGTCAATTATAATAAGCTAAATAACTACTGATGGGCTGAAGCTCAACCTATCGGTTAAAAGGTATTACTCTGGCTCAACAAAAAACTTATTTTGTTGAATAAACTGATCTTCTAACGCATCAAGCATTTCTTCGCTTAACTCAACATTTTCTTGTATAGGTTGAGATATTTTATGCCCTTCATCTGCCCATTCACCTAAGTCAATTAATTGGCATCTTTTACTACAAAAAGGGCGGAATTCACTCTCGGGTAACCATAAAACCTGATTGTTACAGGTTGGACATGAAACTTTTAGTGTCATAATATTACTCTCATAACATTTAAATATTTTTAGATAGCTTGGCGTTTAATCCGACAAGTTAAATTTATTATTTCTATGGGCTTATCGGTAATTGCTCCTGCATTACCCTGCTACCGCCATCCGTGGCGGCAAAGCCCAACCTACAAAAAAATAGATCTGCTAAACAAATGTAGGTCGGCGTTTACGCCGTCAAAGAACGTCAATACTATTGATTAAGTTATCGCTAATTGCTCTTGCATTACCCTACTAAGCCTACTACCGTCATCTTTGGTGGTAAAAGCCAATTTACTTGTAACGAACCTTTACATTACTGCTCGTATTAACTCAGTCTATTAAGTTACTTGCTCGCCCTCATTAACAGCGTGCTAATTCAAAATCAGTAGATTGGCTATAATATCGTTTACCAAGTTGCTCGCATGGTGCCATAAACCGTATTGAATACCTAAACTTATTACCGCTTACTGTTGGATAATAAGGTGCATTGTGTGCAACCCTTATCCGCAGTAATAAAACACCTTCTCCACTATCTTGATAAAAACCACTCTCGGATGAAATAGGCTCAAATAACACGCGTTGGCGTATAAACTTTAAAATTAATGCTAGCGCTTTATCTATTTGGTTGAACAGATTCAACCAACTACTCATGCTTTGTTCAATACTTGTTCCGGGTTGGTTTAACCAAAACTGTAATTGCGGTAGGTCAAAGCTACAATTTCCACCTTGTATCGCGTAGCGTTGCTTCAAACTCATTAAGAACTGGTCGTTTTTAACTTGGCACCACTGCGGGCTTTTTGCCCGTAAATGACAAATGAGCTCTACTACATTTTTTAAATTTTCTTGTAATGCACTATCGTTAATTTCAGGTGATTTAGACCATATAACTAAGTTTTGTTCAAGCTTCTCTAAGTCTTTAATTAAATCACCACGAATATCGTTACGCTCTAAGGTATCAATAATCGAAAACATTGCGTTAAAGTATATGTGATAGCTAACCTTTGCATCTACAGTAATACTTGCTTTTAGCTGAGTAAACATTTGCTCAAGTTTAAGGTAGCTTCTTATACGCTCATTAAGAGGATGTTCATATAAAATATTTTTGATATTATTTAGGGTCTGTTGCTCTATCATTTCACTCTCAGCTATCGGTATTCTTTAAGGTAACAAGGCGGACACTACGCGATGTAATTGTAGTCAGCTCTGACATAATGTGTTGCTATAATTGGAGCAACTATTAAGTGGTAATTTAACGGTGCTAAGCATTTAACCAACTGCACATTACCTCAGGACTTAGTTGCTATCTTTTTAAATGCAACACAATGCCAAAATGAAAGACCATAGGTCACAACCCTAATGGAATTCATCAATATACTAACGAGGGATGGGCTAAATGGCTAATACTTTCACTAAAAAGCTTTTTATTCAGCTATTTTACTATTTTCTAGGTATTTTTGATGTAATAGGCGCACGTTTTCTTCTAATTTAGCTAGATCAGTATCATTATTATTAATAATATCGTCGGCCGCTTGTTGCCGAGAATGTCGTGAAATTTGGCTATTAATAATAGCACGAATCTCTACCTCACTGCTTTTGTCTCGTGTTAGTGTTCTTTTAATTTGTATTTCTTCACTTACATCAACAATTAACACGCGATCAACTAAGTGTTGAAGGTTATTTTCTAAGAGTAACGGTGCTACAAGTAAACAGTAATCACTAGGGGCTTGTTCAAGGGCTTGTATTATATTCTTTCGAATTAGTGGGTGTAATAAGTTATTAAGCCATAACTTATCTTTAGAATTGCTAAATATGCGTGTTCTCAGCTTGGTACGGTCTAATTCACCCGTTGGCAATAAAAAATTTTCACCAAAGTATTCAATAATGAGAGTGAGGGCTTCAGAGCCTTTAACCACAACATCACGGGCGATTATGTCTGCATCTATCACACTAACGCCGTGTTGTTCAAATAGCTTTGAAACCGTTGTTTTACCACTGCCGATCCCGCCACTAAGCCCTACAATATAGTTTGCCATAATTTATAGTCTGTTTTTATATAATAAAGCTTAAATACCACTGCCAAATACCTTCACCCCAAAGTAAGGTTATCCAACCGGCAACAGCTAGGTATGGACCAAATGGAATCGCCTGCTCTCGTTGATGACCTTTAAAAGCCATTAATGATAAGCCAACAATTGCACCAACAAGCGATGCCATTAAAATTAACAAAGGAAGTAATTGCCATCCCATCCAAGCACCAAATACTGCGACAAGTTTAAAGTCGCCATAACCCATGCCTTCTTTACCCGTAATTAATTTAAATAGCCAAAAAATACTATATAAACTCATATAACCGACTGCAGCACCAATTACGGATTGCTCTAATGGTATATATAAACCATTAATATTAACTAAAAGCCCTAACCAAAGTAATGGTAGTGTTATCTGATCGGGCAACAGCATAGTATCAAAATCGATCATGGTTAAAGCGATTAAGCCCCAAGTTAATATTATTAAAAAGAAGGTTTGTTCCGATACGCCATATTGGTAAGCAATTATTACACTAAATAAGGCTGTGGCGGCTTCAATTAATGGATAACGAATTGAAATAGCGTTTTTACACTGGCTACACTTACCTTTAAGTATTAACCAGCTAAGTACTGGAATGTTTTCATAAAACTTAATTGGGTGTCCACAACTAGGGCAGGTTGAATTAGGCTTAGAAAGTGTTAATGGCTTTACGTCTTTTGCCGGAATATCTTTGATTTCGTCAGCTAAAAACTCGCGACACTCCTGATACCATCCAAGTTCTAACATTTTAGGAAAACGATATATAACAACATTAAGGAAGCTACCGATAAGTAACGATAAAATAGCGACAAAGCTGTAAAAATAGGCTGGACTTTGATCAAAGGTGTTAATTAATGTTTCAAACACAGGAATGCCTTAAATGTTAAATGGTTGGTTTGTAAGTTGAACTTTTCCACCAAGGATAGCGGTAGTAGTGCAATGCAGGAGCAATCATTGATAAGCTCATTAAAATTTCCAACTTTTATTTATTTGACGGCATAAATGCCGACCTACATTATCTATTTTTACCTGTTGTTTTGTAGGTTGGGCTTCAGCCCATCGATAATCATTAAACTTAGTGGTATTGACGGCATAAATGCCGACCTACATTATCTATTTTTACCTGTTGTTTTGTAGGTTGGGCTTCAGCCCATCGATAATCATTAAACTTAGTGGTATTGACGGCATAAATGCCGACCTACATTATCTATTTTTACCTGTTGTTTTGTAGGTTGGGCTTCAGCCCATCGATAATCATTAAACTTAGTGGTATTGACGGCATAAATGCCGACCTACATTATCTATTTTTACCTGTTGTTTTGTAAATAGACTTTAAACCACCATACCAATTTGGAATATGGGTAAGTACATCGCTATAATTAATCCGCCAATAACTACACCAAGAACGGCCATTATTAAGGGCTCGAGTAAACTAGTTAACGAGTCTACTGCATCGTCAACTTGTTGCTCATACACGGTAGCAACTTTAGAGAGCATATCGTCGACAGAGCCAGACTCTTCACCAATAGCAACCATTTGAATTACCATATCAGGGAAAATTGCACAGTTACGCATGGCTAAATTCATTTGCATACCAGAGGTAACTTCTGCGCGTATTTCTAAAATAGCATCTCTAAACACTGCATTACCTGAAGCTCCAGCGGCAGACTCTAATGCGTCGGGTAACGGAACACCAGCAGCAAATGTAGTTGATAAGGTACGGGCGTAACGAGCAACGGCTGCTTTTTCTAATAAATCTCCAACTACAGGGAGCTTTAGTATTTGTTTGTCAACACTGTCTCTTAAACTTTGGCTATTACGATGAGCACGTTTAAATAACCAGAAAGATGCAAAAATTGCACCTAAGCCGATATACCAATAAGCTTGCATAAACTCTGATATCGCAAGTACTAATAACGTAAAAGCTGGTAATTCTGCACCGAAACTATCAAAAATTTCTTTAAATACTGGCACCACAAAAATAAGTAAGACCGAGGTAACAATTGCTGCAACCACTAGAACAGCAATAGGATAGGTCATCGCCTTTTTAATTTTTGCTTTTAAAATTTCAGCTTTTTCTTTATAAGTCGCTATTCGATCGTAAATAGTTTCAAGCGAGCCTGATTGCTCGCCCGAGCTAACTAAATCGCAGTATAAATCATCAAAATAGCGTGGGTGTTCGCGCAAACAATCAGATAATGGAATACCCGAAGAGAGTTTATTACCTATATCGGCCATTAATTTTTGTACATTGCCATTGTTATGGCCAGAACCAATCATTTCAATGGTTTGTACTAAAGGTACACCGGCTGAAAGCATGGTTGATATTTGACGTGTTATTAAAGCAATATCCATTGGGGTAATTGCTTTATCGCCACCCATGCCAAATAGTGGTTTTCCTTTCTTTTTAACTTTACCCGGTGTAACGCCTTGTTTTCTTAACTGGGCTTTAAGCTCCTGCAAACTTTTAGCAGAAAGTTCACCGCCTACTTTTTTACCTTTACGGTTAACTCCTTGCCAAATAAAAACGTCAAGCGCTTTTACTGCCGGTGTTTTCATTGCTTTGGAAACTGCCATAACACTTCCTAGTTAGTTATTATTCTACATTTATAGTATCAAACTGGTATCCGTAGGTTTAGCCTTTTGGTAATTATTAAGCTTACTTTTTTGACGGCATAAATGCCGACCTACATTATCTATTTTTCACCTACCATTTTGTAGGTTGGGCTTTGCCGCCACGGATGGCGGTAGTAGGGTAATGCAGGAGCAATTACCGATAAGCCCATCGATAATTATTAAACCTACTATTTTGACGACCTACACTATATTTATTACGTTTTTAACCCTTACGCACTCGTTACACGGTTAATTTCTTCTAAACTTGTCATGCCTTGCATAGCTTTGATTATGCCTGATTGACGCAGATTGTTAAAACCTTCTTTTTGGCACTGTGCAGCAATATCTAGTGAGTTTCCACCTTCCATAATAATACTGGCGACTTCTCCACTTATTTTTATTACTTCATAAATACCTACGCGGCCTTTATAGCCTCCAGTACAATGTTCACAGCCTACCGCTTTAAATAGTTTTACTTCATCGACCTTGTCTTTAGGAAACCCCTGATTAATTAATTCTTGCGCGGGAATTTTTTCTTCTATTTTACATTGTGTACAAAGGCGACGAGCAAGGCGTTGGGCAATAATAATACTCACAGAGCTTGCTACGTTGTATGAAGGCACGCCCATATTTAATAGGCGTGTTAGGGTTTCAGCTGCTGAGTTTGTATGTAAGGTTGATAAAACTAAATGCCCTGTTTGTGCTGCTTTTATTGCGATTTCGGCCGTTTCTAAGTCTCGAATTTCACCTACCATTACAATGTCGGGATCTTGTCGTAAAAAAGATCTTAGTGCGCTTGGAAAAGTTAAACCTGCTCTTACATTAATTTGAACTTGGTTAATACCTTCTAAGTTAATTTCTACTGGATCTTCAGCCGTTGATATATTTCGCTCTTGGGTGTTTAAAATATTTAAGCCAGTATAAAGCGATACCGTTTTACCAGAGCCTGTAGGGCCAGTCACTAATATCATTCCTTGTGGCTGAGCTAATGCGTCCATGTATATTTTCTTTTGCTCAGGGTCGTAACCTAACATGTCGATACCAAGCATTGCGCTTGACGAGTCGAGAATACGCATTACTATTTTTTCACCCCACATAGTGGGCAGGGTACTCACACGAAAGTCGATAGATTTTTTGCGCGATAACGCCAGTTTTATACGCCCATCTTGTGGTACTCGTCGCTCGGCAATATCGAGTTTAGACATTACTTTTAGTCGCGCTGCCATTCTAGAGGCTAAAGCAATAGGGGGTTTTGCCACTTCGGTTAATATACCATCAACGCGAAAGCGAATACGGTAACTTTTTTCATAGGGTTCAAAATGTAAATCAGAGGCGCCTTTTTTAATAGCATCAAGTAAAATTTTATTAATATAAACAACAATCGGGGCATCGTCTTTATCACCCGTAGCACTTGTAGAGTCATCATCATTTTTATCTTCATGAACATCAATGTCTGCTAGTTCATCGGCGTCCATCTCACTAATATCAAGGGCACTGCTTTCGTCTTCTAATACCTTATCAATGCACTTATGTAATTCTTGTTCACTGGCAAGAATAAGTTCTGTGGTATAGCCAGTATTAAATTGTATCTCTTCTAAGGCGTCTAAATTAGTGGGGTCTGACATGGCAACAAAGAGTACTTTACCGCGTAAAAATAGCGGCAGCGCGCCGTGTTTACGCACCAATTTCTCATTACGAACACCCTCGGGCACTAACGTGGTGTCAAATTCAGTTAAGTCGATTACCGGGTAGCCAAAACTTTGAGATAATATAGTGGCGATGGCATTGGCATTATAGTTTTTATCTTCAACTAAAAAGCGGACAAAAGGTTTTTTTTGCTGAATAAAGTCTGCACTGATCTGGTCTACCATTTCAGTAGGAATTAAATTATGCTTTGACAGTGCTGATAGCAAACTGGATTGTTGGTGAAGACCTTTCATAACGCCTTGAATAAACTAAGTTCTCTATAAAACTAGTGTAACCTAAGATTGAATAAAATGGCAAAGTTTCTGTTTTAATGAATAAAAAAAACAATGGGTAAGAGTCTAATCCCTATTGATCGCCTTTGATTTTCTCTGACTCCTTGAGCCAACTTTGATTATTTTCAGGCAATAAAAAAGCCCCTAAAGGAGCTTTCTATTAAGTAAGAAAAGGGATTAATGTATAGCAAATCAACTTACACTTATCCCTTGGGTTTCCTTAACAAAGGTCAGTAGGGTTACAAGCTGTTGTCCAAACGGGAGCCGTACCAGGTGCTTGTGCTGTACTTAAGGTGTATGTTTCTGTACCAGCTAAGCCGCCATATGCAGCAGCAGTTACAACCAAATCACTACCATCCCAAGTTAAAGCTGATACTGCCGGAGCAGCTGTAGCTGATGCAGCTAGTGGTATTCCGTCAGTACCTAAGGTAGCACAACCTGCAGATTTAGTTTGAAAACATACTTCAATTGCAGACTTATAGGCGGATGTAGCTAAAACAACTTCTGTAAAAGTTGCCTTTTTCGTATATGTTTGATAAGCCGGCAACGCAACCGCTGCCAAAATACCGATAATCGCTACAACGATCATCAATTCAATTAGTGTAAAGCCTTTTTGGCCAGTTTTTGCTGTTGCTAAGTTTTGTAAAGTTTTTTTCATAATCAGTACATCCATACTATTAATTACGGGGGCTAAATAGATACTGCGCTAAAACGTTTAAAATGTAAAATATTGTTTCGCTTTTTTTTTAATTATTTTACAAGTCACTAATATTTAAGCACTTATTTTTTTGTAATTGGTTAAAAAATAACATATTCGTTAACCTGTTACTTATAAACTATAACGGCATTTACTAAAAAATCCAATAAAAAACAAAGGTTCTTAGTTCTAGAGCTTTGTATTGAGATAACAAAGTCTTAGATTGCTTTTGTTTTAATTTTTATATTGTACTGCTTTATTTTAATCGCATTGAAAGGTCTATTGCATTAACGTGTTTGGTTAATGCCCCTACTGAAATAAAGTCGACACCTGCTTTAGCATATTGCGTTAAAGTGGCTAAGGTCATATTGCCTGAGGCTTCTAGTTTAGCTTGCCCTTGGGTAATTTTTTCACGCAGCTCAACGGCTTGCTCGATCATCTCTGGGCTAAAATTGTCGAGCATTATAATATCGGCCTTGGCATTTAGTGCTTGAGTTAACTCGTTAATAGACTCTACTTCTACTTCAACTGTTTTATTGCTGTGATTACTTCTAGCCGTTGTTATTGCTTGCTCTATTGAACCACACGCTGCGATATGGTTTTCTTTAATTAAAAAAGCGTCGAATAAGCCAATTCTATGATTTACGCCGCCGCCGCATTTTACTGCATATTTTTGTGCGCTGCGCAGCCCTGGTATTGTTTTTCGGGTATCAAGTAACTTTGTTTTTGTATTTGCTAAACAGGCTACATAATGCTGTGTGGTGGTTGCTGTACCTGAAAGTAGCTGTAAAAAGTTTAATGCACTGCGCTCGCCTGTGAGTAATATGCGTGAATTACCTGATATTTCAAAAAGTGGCGTGTTCGCTTTTACGGTGTCGCCGTCTTCAACAAACCATGTAATAGTTGTTGGTTTAGTTTGTTGGTATGCGTTATCTAGCACTTTAAATACTTGGTTTACCCATTCAACGCCACACACTACGCAGTTTTCACGCGTAATAATGGTAGCTACAGCCATACTGTTTTCTGGAATTAACTCGGCTGTTATATCAAGTTGGCTATTGAGCTGCCCAATTGACGATATACCTAAGTCTTCACACAAGGCGATATTCACTGATTGTTCGATGTCTTTGATAAAAGATGTTGTATGTGATGGCGTTAACATTTAATTACGTTCTCTTAATATTAGTTGTTTACCCGTTTGGCTAAATTCTACTCTTTTTAATGCGCTCATACCCAGTAGAATTTCATCAGACTTCATTCCAGGGTTAATATGCGCGTCGACATTATAAAGGTAAATATTACCAATGCTAAGCTGATCTATGCGGGTGTGGTAAATTCGTACTTGGCCGTTAGCGGTATTTGCAATACCTTGACCTGAAGTTGTTAAGTGCAGCTGGTCGGCGATATGTGCAGGAATAGACACTTGTGTAGCGCCGGTATCAAGTAAAAAGGTAACAGGAACTTCGTGAATAGTGCCAGATGACACATAGTGACCTTGGCGATTTTGCTGCAATATTACTTCAGCATTGCCTTGTGCATTCAATGAGTATTGTGGGCGACTATTTGGGTTTATTTGTTGCTCTAGTGCCGACTGAAAGAAAAAAACGAGTAGAGCAAGCACAACTATCCATGCGAGCCAGATAAAATATTTACCAAGTTTTGCGGTAGGGTCACTATTGCTCATGATTCTCTTATTTGTTGATTACTCTTTTTAGTTAACGGATTACCGCTACATTTTAACCACTGAAAAACTACAGATAAAGTAGGGTGCTTAGCTAAAAACAGTAATAGTTATATAGTAAGGATGTTGCTATTTCAGTTTATAGCAGTGACTAAAATAAAAAATTAACAGATCCTAGCTTATCGTTCTGGGTCTATTGTATTATGATTTTACTGATAAATCAGATGAAATAATGAATTATTGTTTTGATTAATACTATAAACACGTCTACACACAACAATTTAGCGGCTAGTTTTAACATAGTTAATGGTTGGTTGAGTGAAGCTAAAAAAATAGCATCGCCTTATTGTGATGCAAGACCTGAGCAGGAGAAGGTCTCGTTGTTAGTGGTGCATAATATATCATTGCCCCCAGGCGAGTTTGGTGGCAGCTATATTACTGATTTATTCTTAGGTCGACTTGATGGCAGTGCGCACCCTTATTTTTCTTCTATATATACACTGAAGGTTTCAGCACATTGTTTAATACAGCGTGACGGGGCAATTATTCAGTATGTATCGTTTAATGATCGCGCGTGGCATGCTGGTGTTTCTCAATTTAAAGACAGAGAAAAATGCAATGATTTTTCTATTGGCATTGAGCTAGAAGGTACTGATGCAATTCCTTATACTGATGCACAGTATCAGCAGCTTAGTAAATTAACAAAGGTAATAACGAATACTTATCCTGATATTTGTGAGAATATTGTTGGGCATTGTGATATTGCACCAGGGCGAAAAACTGATCCGGGTGATATTTTTGATTGGCGTTACTTCCGGTCATTACTGAACCAATTAGGTTAATTGATATATCTTTTAAGGGAATGTTATGAGTTTAATCAGCTTATTGATTGCACTAGGCGCAGAGCGTCATTTGTCTTCACCTATATGGCAGTTTAATTTTTATTATCAGCATTATCTAAGGTTGTTTAATCGCATCTCATGGATTAATTCAAGCAAGAGCAGCGCAAGCGATAATGATGGTGAAACAGCAACAAGCTCAGTTATTGCTAATACGTTGTTTATCGCTATACCTGTGGTTGCTTGTTATTTGATTATAGAGGCCCTTGATAATAGCTTGCTCTATTTGATCGTTTCTACCTTAGTCTTAATTGTTTGTTTTGGATGTATTCAAACACGTAACTGTTACAAACAATATTTATTAGCTGCATTTAGAGGTGAACCAACCACTTGTGAGCTTCATCATTTACAGTTGCTACAAGATAAAAACTTAATGGATATGGGTTTTGGGCAAAGTTTAGTGTGGTTAAATTACCGATACTTTATTGCGATTATGATCTTTTTTGTTTTATTTGGCGCCCCAGGAGCGTTAGCTTATCGATTATTGACTAAAATTACTGAACAAAACAATACAGCAGTTGAAAGTGATGATATTGGCTCAGACCTTAATAAAGATGTAGCGGCTGATATTCAGCGCTCTGAATTACCGCATGCGCATAATCAAGCGATCAGTGTATTTAGTCAAAAAATACTCTTTTGGCTTGACTGGTTACCCGTAAGAGCTGTTGCTTTTTGTTATATGCTAGTAGGACATTTTTCTAAAGCTATGCCAGTTTGGTTAGATGATGTTTTTAATATAGAAAAATTACCTCATGTGCTTTTAGTCGATGTGGCTGAAGCATCAGAAGACTTTATGATTGAGCAAGGAGATTGTACTGCAGAACCTTGTTTATTAGTGCGTTTAGCTAAACGAACCTTGTTATTATGCTTAGCTGTTATTGCACTGCTAATATTGACAGGTGTATTGAGTTAATTTGTTTTGTAGATTGGGTTTTACAGCTAAGGGTAGCGGTAGTAGTAGGTTTGGTCGGATGATGTAAGAGCAATTGCCGATAAGTGCATTAATAGTATTGACGTTTTTGACGGCGTAAACGCCGACCTACATTTATTTAGCTGAACTGTTTATGGTCGGGCGGCTTTGCCGCTAAGGGCAGTGCTAGTAGTAGGTTTGGTCGGATGATGTAAGAGCAATTACCGATAAGTGCATTGATAATATTTACGTTTTTGACGGCGTAAACGCCGACCTACATTTATTTAGCTGAACTGTTTATGGTCGGGGGGCTTTACCGCTAAGGATAGCGGTAGTAGTAGGTTTGGTCGGATGATGTAAGAGCAATTACCGATAAGTGTATTAATAGTATTGACGTTTTTGACGGCGTAAACGCCGACCTACATTTATTTAGCTGAACTGTTTATGGTCGAGGGGCTTTACCGCTAAGGATAGCGGTAGTAGTAGGTTTAGTCGGATGATGTAAGAGCAATTACCGATAAATGCATTGATAATATTGATGTTTTTGACGGCGTAAACGCCGACCTACATTTATTTAGCTGAACTGTTTATGGTCGAGGGGCTTTATCGCTAAGGATAGCGGTAGTAATAGGTTTAGTCGGATGATGTAAGAGCAGTTACCGATAAGTGTATTGATAGTATTGGCGTTTTTGACGGCGTAAACGCCGACCTACATTTATGTAAATGCCGACCTACAATACCTCTCTTTTTGTTGATATATCACAATGTTTCTGTTGAAAATTCCACCATTTGAACTATGTTGTATTTACAATACGATATAAATTTGTTATTTTTTACATCAAATTTACCATTGGTAATACCAATTTACCTTTGCTTTGTTGTTTGTGTTAGCCATTTTGTGTTCTGTAATTATAAGTACTTATGACATTAAAAAATATTAAACAGCCTTTGAAACAAGCCAAGCTTTCTGATGTGATTTTATCGCAGCTTGAAGAGATGATTTTGGACGGTGGTTTAGTGGCAGGTCAAAAGCTACCACCGGAACGAGAGCTGGCTGTTCAGTTTAATGTGTCTCGCCCTTCTTTGCGTGAAGCCATTCAAAAACTTGAAGCAAAAGGTTTGGTTAACCGTCGCCAAGGTGGTGGCACTTTTGTTTGCGACAATATTTTAGCTGGCTTTGCCGATCCTCTTTTCAATTTGATGTCGCAAAATTATGAATCTCAATTTGATCTCCTTGAATTTCGTCATGGTATTGAAGGTATGTCTGCATATTATGCTGCTATGCGCGGTACACAAGAAGATTTTGACGAAATACAACTAAGGCATGAGGCGATTGGTAACGCCCAGTTAGATAATGACTACAAAGAAGAAGCGGTAGCCGTTTTTGAATTTTATTTAGCGATATGTGCAGCTTCTCACAACGGCGTTATTTTGCATTTAGCGCGCAGTATGGCGGCATTATTAATTGATAATATTGAACAAAACTTAACCATTTTAGCGCAGCGACCCGATATATTCGCAAAAATAGCTGATTACCGTACCAGATTAATGACTGCTATTTTGAGTGGTCAACCGCAAAAAGCGTGGGGTGCAAGTCATCGTCATCTCGCATTTATTGAAGAAGTCTTGCTGAATATAACGCAAGAGCAAAGTCGCATGCAGCGTTCAATGCGCCGTATGCATAAAATTTAACAGGTAAGCGAATAATAAGCATTGATAGCTAAAGTTAACTATCAATTAATTTATAGCAACTATATATAACTAAAGATATGGAGACTAAGTAAACATTATGTCTGAGCTCCCAAATATTGATATTGATTCATTAGAAACCCAAGAGTGGTTAGAGTCGATGGAAGCCGTTTTGGAAAATGAAGGTCCTGAACGCGCACATTATTTATTAGAAAAGTTAATTGACCATGCTCGTCGTAGCGGTACTCATTTACCTTTCGATGCGACTACTGCTTATGTGAATACTATACCGCCAGGGCAAGAACCTCACATGCCGGGCGACTTAACCATTGAAGCGCGTATTCGTGCAGCAATTCGTTGGAACGCGCTAATGTTAGTATTACGTGCTTCTAAAAAAGATTTAGATCTTGGTGGTCATATTGGTAGTTTTGCCTCATCTGCAATGTTGTACGATGTGGGTTTTAACCATTTCTTTAAAGCTGCATCACCAGAAGATGGTGGCGACTTTATTTTTGCACAAGGTCATATTTCACCGGGTATTTATGCACGCGCCTTTATGGAAGGACGTTTTACTGAAGAACAAATGAATAATTTCCGTCAAGAAGTTGATGGAAAAGGGTTATCTTCTTACCCACATCCACACTTGATGCAAGACTTTTGGCAATTTCCAACCGTATCTATGGGTCTTGGCCCATTACAAGCTATTTATACGGCACGCTTCTTAAAGTATTTAACCGACCGAGGCATTAAAGACTGCTCGGGGCAACGAGTATATGCCTTTCTTGGAGACGGCGAAACTGATGAGCCAGAATCATTAGGTGCTATTGGTTTAGCTGCGCGTGAAGGCCTAGATAACTTAACCTTTATTGTAAACTGTAATTTACAGCGCTTAGATGGACCAGTACGTGGTAATGGTAAAATTATACAAGAACTTGAAGGCTCATTCCGTGGCGCTGGTTGGGAAGTAACTAAGGTTATTTGGGGAAGTTATTGGGATCCATTAATTGCTCGTGATACTTCAGGTAAATTATTGCAGTTAATGAATGAAACCGTTGATGGTGAATATCAAAACTGTAAAGCGAAAGGTGGCAAGTACACTCGCGAAAAATTCTTTAATAAATACCCTGAAACAGCGGCTATGGTTGCTAATATGTCAGACGATGATATTTGGCGTTTAAACCGTGGTGGTCATGATCCAATTAAAGTGTATGCAGCTTATGATAAAGCGATTAAAACAAAAGGACGTCCGACCGTTATTTTAGCTAAAACTGTTAAAGGTTATGGTTTAGGCTCAGCAGGTGAAGGCCTTAACATTGCGCATAATGTTAAAAAAATGGATGTTGAATCAGTTAAATATTTCCGTGATCGTTTTAATATGCCAATTAGCGATGACAAAATTGCTGATCTCCCTTATTACAAGTTTCCGGAAGACAGTGCTGAATTTAAATATATGAAAGCACGCCGAGAAGCGTTAGGTGGCTCTTTACCTGCGCGACGTAAGCAAGCTGATGAAAGTTTAGAAATCCCACCGTTAAAAGTGTTTGATGCGGTATTAAAAGGCTCTGGTGATCGTGAAGTTTCTTCTACCATGACCTTTGTTCGTATACTTAATAGTTTATTAAAAGATAAGAAAATTGGTAAGCGCATTGTGCCAATTATTCCTGATGAAGCACGTACTTTTGGTATGGAAGGTTTATTTCGTCAAGTAGGTATTTATGCCAGTGAAGGGCAAAAATATATTCCTCAAGATTCTGATCAAGTAGCTTACTACCGTGAAGATATAAAGGGGCAAGTGTTACAAGAGGGTATTAATGAATTAGGTGCTATGGCTTCATGGGTAGCATCGGGAACGTCTTATTCAACCTGTAACGCAACCACTATTCCGTTTTATATCTATTATTCAATGTTTGGTTTTCAACGTGTTGGAGACTTAGCATGGGCAGCGGGTGACAGTCAGGCTCGTGGTTTCTTACTAGGTGCAACGGCAGGTAGAACAACACTTAACGGAGAAGGTTTACAGCATCAAGATGGTCATTCGCATGTACAAGGCGGCTTAATTCCTAATTGTATTACTTATGACCCAACTTACGGCTATGAAGTTGCAGTGATTATTCGTGACGGCTTGCGTCGTATGTATGAAGAAAATGAAAATATTTTCTATTACTTAACATTAATGAATGAAAACTATCAGCACCCTGCAATGCCTGAAGATAAAGATATTGCAGATAAAATTATTAAAGGTATTTATAAGCTAGAAACAGTTAAAGCGAAAAAGCCAGTAGCTAACGTGCAATTATTAGGTTCAGGCACAATATTGCTGCAAGTGAGAGAAGCTGCAAAAATTCTAGCGAATGATTATAAAGTGTCGAGTGATGTTTACTCGGTCACCTCGTTTAATGAATTGGCTCGTGAAGGCCAAGAAGTAACTCGTCAGAATATGTTAAACCCTGAAGCTAAACAAAAGGTTGCGTATGTAGGACAAGTTATTACTAAAGAGAAGGGACCTGCGATTGCAGCAACTGATTATATCAAAGCTTACTCTGATCAAATTCGTGCGTTTATTGATACCGAATACCGTTGCTTAGGCACTGATGGTTTTGGCCGAAGTGATAGCCGTGAGAACTTGCGTCGTCACTTTGAAGTAAACCCTGCTTATATTGTTGTAGCGTCATTATTTGAATTAGCTAATCGCGGTGATATTGAGCGAAGCGTTGTTAGTGAAGCGATTAAACGCTTTGATATCGACACTAAAAAACTTAATCCACTTTACGCTTAACTGAGACTGGAGAATTAACATGTCAGATATTCAACAAATTCTAGTCCCTGATGTAGGCGGCGATGAAGTTGAAGTAATTGAAATTTGTTTTGCTGTTGGCGATACACTTGAAGCAGATGAAGGTATTGTTACTGTTGAAACCGATAAAGCCTCAATGGATATTCCTGCTCCAATGGCAGGAGAACTCGTTGCAATTAAAGTTGCTGTTGGCGACAAGATTAAAGAAGGTGACTTAATTGCCGAAATGAAAGCTGCAGGTGGATCAACAACTGATGCTAACAGTGCAACCGAGGAAAAAGCTGAAGAGTCAGCTGAGCAAGTTCAAGCACCTGCTGAAAGTGAGAAGGTAGCTGAAACTAAAGAAGATGCGCCAGTTGCAACTGGAAATAGCGAAGTAATTGAAATTTCTGTGCCCGATATTGGGGCTGATGGTGAAGTTGATGTTATTGATGTATTAGTAGCTGTAGGTGATGAAATTGCAGTTGAAGATGGTTTGATCACTTTAGAAACTGATAAAGCAACAATGGATGTGCCTTCATCTCATGCCGGTATTGTTAAAGAAGTATTAGTTGCTACGGGAGACAAGGTCAAACAAGGCTCACTTGTTATTAAACTTGAAACTAACAGTGGCGCACCTGCTGCGATTGAGCAACCTGAAGCGGTGGCAGAAACGGCTGAACCTGAAGTCAGTGCAGAAAGTACTTCTACGGCTCCGCAAAAGTCTGCACCTGTGCCGCATCATCCTCAGGCAGGTTCATTTAAAGAGTCTAAAACTATTTATACATCTCCGTCTATTCGTCGTATAGCGCGTGAATTTGGTGTGGATTTAACCTTGGTTAAAGGCTCAGGTCCAAAAGGAAGAATTCTTAAAGAAGACGTGCAGTCTTATGTTAAATATGAACTATCTCGCCCTAAAGCTAATGCCGGTAGTAGCGTAGCTGCTGGCGAAGGTGGTTTACAAGTGGTAAGTGCTAAAACTATTGATTTTGCTAAATTTGGTGAAATTGAAACGAAGCCATTATCACGTATACAGAAGGTATCTGGTCCATTTTTACATCGCAATTGGGTGACAATTCCACATGTTACACAATTTGACGAAGCCGACATTACTAATGTAGAAGCATTTCGTAAAGAGCAGAATATAGTATGCGAGAAGCAAAAGCTGGGTTTTAAAATTACACCATTAGTTTTTGTATTAAAAGCCGCTGCAGATGCACTTAGAGCTTTTCCTACGTTTAATTCAAGCCTGAATGAAGACGGTGAAAGTTTAGTGTTGAAAAAATATATTCATATTGGTGTTGCCGTAGATACACCTAACGGGTTAGTTGTGCCAGTAGTTCGAGATGTTGATAAAAAAGGTATTTATGAACTGTCTAAAGAGCTATTAGAGATCAGCATTAAAGCGCGTGAAGGTAAGCTCAAAGCAATAGATATGCAAGGTGGTTGCTTTACTATTTCTAGTTTAGGAGGCATTGGCGGAACAGCGTTTACGCCTATTGTTAATGCACCAGAAGTAGCTATTTTAGGTGTGTCAAAATCTGAGATTAAACCTAAGTGGAATGGTAAAGAGTTTGAACCTAAATTAATGCTCCCATTGTCGATGTCTTATGATCATAGAGTTATTGATGGTGCGCTTGCAGCTCGCTTTACCGTACACTTGGCCGGAGTGATGAGTGATATTCGTAAGCTTATTCTATAAAAGTTTATGAGAACTGCTTAAATAAGTAGCAGGAATGTGATTAATGCAATTGGTCACATTTTGCTACTTTGCTTTTAAAAAGCTCGATTAATGATGGCGATTTTCATCGATTTTCAGTACACTTCGAGCCAGAAATACAATAATTTATTATTACTTGTTGCGATTAAATAAACTAAACGGAACAAGTTACCAAACAACAAGCAATTTTGAGGTTAGCATGAGTAACGATATTAAAACTCAAGTAGTAGTTTTAGGAGCAGGCCCTGGCGGTTATTCAGCAGCATTTCGTGCGGCTGATTTAGGCCTAGATGTAGTATTAGTAGAAAGTCGCGCAACATTAGGTGGCGTATGTTTAAACGTGGGTTGTATCCCATCAAAAGCTTTGCTTCATGTGGCCAAGGTTATTGATGATGCAGCGGCTATGGCATCTCATGGGGTTACTTTTGGTAAGCCGAAAATTGATTTAGATAAAATTCGTGGTTGGAAAGAAGACGTGATTGGCCAATTAACCACAGGTTTAAATGGCATGGCTAAAGCGCGTAAAGTAAAAACAGTAACAGGCTTTGGTAAGTTTACCTCAGATAAAACTTTAGCAGTTGAAGGCCCAGAAGGTAATAGTACTATTACTTTCGACAATGCAATTATTGCATGTGGTTCTTCTGTAATCGACTTACCTTTTATTCCTAAAGATGACCCGCGGGTAATTGATTCTACTGGTGCTTTGGAATTGGAAGATGTGCCAGGTGAAATGCTAGTACTTGGTGGCGGTATCATTGGCTTAGAAATGGGCACTGTATATTCAGCGCTTGGTTCTAATGTGTCAGTGGTAGAGTTTGCAGACCAATTAGTACCTGCTGCAGATAAAGATATTGTTAAAATTTATACCAACTACAACAAGAAAAAGTTCAACATTATGTTGTCTACTAAAGTTGTGGCAGTTGATGCTAAAGATGACGGCTTGTACGTTACATTTGAAGGTAAAAAAGCACCAGCTGAGCAAGTGCGTTATGACAAAATATTAGTTGCTGTTGGCCGTAAACCAAATGGCCATTTAGTTGCAGCAGATAAAGCAGGTGTAAATGTAGATGAGCGTGGTTTTATCAACGTTTCTAACGAATTACGCACTAACGTAAGTAATATATTTGCTATTGGTGATGTTGTAGGGCAGCCAATGCTAGCTCATAAAGCCGCACACGAAGGTCACGTAGCTGCTGAAGTTATCGCTGGTAAAAAACATGTATTTGATCCTCGCTGCATTCCTTCAATTGCATATACAGATCCAGAAATGGCTTGGGTTGGTGTTACAGAGCGTGAAGCTAAAGAACAAGGCTTAAATATCGAAGTGGCTAACTTCCCGTGGGCTGCTTCTGGTCGCGCTATTGCTTCAGCACGCACTGAAGGTAAAACTAAGATGATCTTTGAAAAAGAAACGGGTCGTGTGCTTGGTGGTGCTATTGTAGGTATCAACGCTGGCGAAATGCTTGGCGAAATTTGTTTAGCTGTTGAAATGGGGGCTGATGCAGAAGATGTTGCGTTAACCATTCATGCTCACCCAACGTTAAATGAGTCAATTGGTATGGCCGCTGAAATATTTGAAGGCTCTATTACTGACTTACCTAATGCAAAAGCAGCTAAAAAGAAAAAATAAATACTTTTTAGCAAAGATCAACACGCGCTAATCGTAAAATTATTAAAGCCAGCATTTATGTTGGCTTTTTTTTTCGGATAAAGTATATCATTTGCAGAAATTGTCTTTGTTTATTGTTATTCTTAGTATAGATAGTAAACATTCTATGAGTTATACCAATTGAAAAAAGTCGTACTTTATAGCAGTAATAACTGCTCTCATTGTGATAAAGCTAAAGCGTTTTTAGCGCAACATAACGTTACTTTTCGTTTATGTAATGTAAAAACACCTGCCGGACAAAAGGAGCTGGCGAAAGCAGGCTTTCGGTCAATACCCGTGATTAAGGTAGCAGATGAATATATTGTTGGATACAATGAAAAACAGTTAAAAAAGCTATTAGCACTTTCTTAGTGATAATTTAGTGAGAATTTAATGAGTTTAATAAAAAGAAAGAGAGTACTTTTATTAGGGCTAGTTTATTTATGCTTTTCTTTATTCGCTATAGCAAGCGATGATTTAAGCTCTAAAGACTTTGAACGGGGACTATTTAAAGAACCTTTTCAAGTGTACCAACAACTTCTTCTACAAACTCCTGACAAGTTAAATAAAGACGCTTACCTATGGTGGCTTTTACGTAAAGCACAAGCCGAACACTTATTGTACTTGTACGATGAATTCGAAGTTTCCATTAATAATGCCCTTAATTATATTGATGAAACTACTCCTTTATTAATACAAAGCCGCTTTAACTTATTTCAAGGCGTTGTATACCGAAATAAAGGTGAATATAATAAAGCGCTTGAATATTTAGCTAGTGCGCTTGAGCAAGCTAAACGAGGTGGCTATGAAGCACCTTATATTCAAGCTAAATTAGAGAATGCATTCACTCAAGGTGTTGCTGAGTTATTTGAAGTGTCATTAACTGACATGCAAGAAGCTTATGTAAAAGCTTATGGCTTAAATGATCAGTTTTTAATCGCCTTTATTAATGAAACCTATGGCGCTATTTATGGCTATATGTTCGATTACGACAAGTCTATTCAGTACTATAGTAAAGCTCTTGAAAGTTATGAGCAACTTGGTTACAAAGCGCATATTGCCGAAGCCGTTTATGGCCTAGCAACAACCTATCGCTACTGGAAAAAGTATGATTTAGCAATTACCTACTTTGAACGTTATCGTGAAATTTCTACTTATACTCCCAATGAAGAAATTAGTTTCTATGCGGCATATGGCTTAGGAATGACGCTTGCTGAAAAGGGGAGTTGTGATAAAGCTTTAGAGGTTATTGATTTAGCGTTAGCTAAAAAGGGGGTGATTGATTACAACAGCGAACTTTTGAAAAACAAAGCGATTTGCCTAATACAGCTTGACCGTGTGGAAGAAGCTGAAAATGCCTTAAATAAAGCTAATCGGTTATTTGAATCTATGCCTGATTTAATGGGAACAACATGGCAACTTGAAACCTTGAAAATAGCAAGCCAAATTGCTAAGTCTAAAAAAGAATATGAACTAAGCTATCAGCTGCTAGATGAATATTATCAAAAATATACCGAGGTATTATTAAAAAACTCGACCGATCGATTATTCAAAGTTAGAGCTGATATGGAGCTTAAACGACAAGATGTTGAAAAGTCGTTAGCATTGCAACGCAATAAAATTGAGTCATTAAAAGAAGAGTCGTTAGAGCATAAACATACTCAGCAACAATACATTGTTATTTTTCTTTTGATGATTATCGTGGTTATTATTACTGTGATTGTTATTCAGCGACGTAACAATAATAAAATGCAACTGTTAGCCATAACTGATCCGCTGTCAGGGCTTTATAATCGTCGCTATATCTTTAATTACTTGGATAAAACCTTAGCAGGTATGTCTGCGCAGAAAGGGGCTTTATCAGTAATGTTAATAGACATTGATAACTTCAAAGAAATAAACGATAAATATGGCCACCCTACAGGGGATTATGTTATTCAAAAAATAGCAGAAATAGGGCAAGAAATATTGCGTACCGGCGATGTTATGTCGCGTATAGGTGGTGAGGAGTTTTTATGCGTGCTACCAAGAGCAACTGAACAACAAGCAAAAGAAGTAGCTGAGCGCTTATTAAAGGCAATAGCAGAATTTCAATTTCAGTATAAAAATAATGATCCTATTCATCTTACCGTCAGTATTGGTATATCAAGTTTTAGTGAAAGCAGTCAGAGTTACGATATTATCTACTCTCAAGCTGATAAAGCGCTTTATCAGGCTAAAGCTAAAGGCAAAAATTGTATTGTTTTGCATTAATATACACCAATTTAATTCATAGGTGAGTTGATATTGTTTGGCTGATGGGGTCGAGCAGAATTAGCGTTAATAGGTTGTTAGCGCAATGAAGGACTTTTTTTGAGTAATACCTCACTAGACAATTTAGCCATAAAGGCTATTGAACTTCTCCAATGTTTTCTTGGTAAGAAGCAGCTTACGGCCCATATTCATTTTGAATTAGAAGGCTGCGTTCGCTCAAACACTAAAAAAACAGTAACAATCGATTTTGCGCAAATAAATAAAGCGATTTCCGCCCTCGGTATTGAAGGGGAACTGGTCCCAGAATACTGGCGAAATCAGTGGGAGTTTGTGTCTATTTTTGCAGGGCAATCTCCGTTAAAAGAAGCGCATAACTTAACTAAAATTATGTATATTCTCCCTAGGCTGTTTAGGCAACAAGGAATTGAACACGTGCTAATAAACCCTGTTATTTGGGGGGGAGATCAAGCAGAGCTGTTACTAGGTAGTAAAAATATTTTTCAAGGGTTGAATAAATCAATTCATATTCCTAATGCTATACAAATTAATGTAAGTATTAGTGATGCAAATGGTAATAACCTTATCGCAACCACTGCTTTAGGTGAGTATTTGCAACAATGCTTTATTAATACCAGCTTTGATTGTGCTTTATTATTTTTACCGGAGCATGATGCCTTTGAGCGATTAAAACTTAAAAGTGACTATGGTTTGAATGATGAATTATGCTCGCCAATTGATATTTCAGGCGGACATCAAGGCAGTATTGCTTTGTATCGAAAATACGGTAAACATAATCAAACTTTGGGTGAAGATGTGTTAATTGTGAACCATTTAAGTGAACCACTCGTAAAACAAGTTAACTGGGAAAAAACTGCACGTATCGAGCATCGATTGGGTGCGGCAAGTTTGCAATATAATGCCTACGTTAATGTGGTTTTTACCTTGTTAAATGTGGTTGATGCCGTTAAAGCATTTGAAGAAAACAATAGGTTTGTAGCGCCTTTAAACGCCTTAACTAAACCACTACCTTTATCCTTGTACGATGAAGGGCGAGTGTTAGGGGCGTATAGTTTATTCAAAAAGGCGCTTTGGTTTGAACAGCGTTTAAATGAAATTGAACATATAATGTTAGCAGGCAGCGCATGCCTGCCTGAGAAAATTGGTAGTAAAATTAAAAATACCATTTTAGATAAGTACTGTAATAAAAAAATTGTGTTTAGCACTAGGACAGATGGCAACTAATGAATAAAAATACTCAAGCTAAAACACCTTGGCTGACAGGGACTTGTGTTGATGAAAAAAAATCAGAACTAAAGCGATATTTTCAAAATACGTGGCAAACTTATGAAAGCTTATTTTCGTTAATCAATAATGATGAAGCTTATTATCTAAGACCTGAATCACTTCGTCACCCTTTAATTTTTTATTTTGGGCACACTGCAACGTTTTATATTAATAAGTTGATTTTAGGTAAATATATTAAGCAACGTGTGAATCACTCGCTTGAAGCTATTTGTGCTGTAGGTGTTGATGAAATGAGCTGGGATGATTTAGACAGCCGTCATTACAACTGGCCTACAGTGGAGGAGGTTAAAGCTTATCGACAGCAAGTGTATGCGTTAGTTAACCAGCTAATTGATACTATGGAGTTGTCGTTACCTATTACTCAAGACTCGTTAGCATGGGTAATATTAATGGGCTGTGAGCACGAGAGAATTCACTTAGAAACCTCTTCAGTAATTATGCGCATGCTTGATCTCGCTCATTTAACACCAGATTGTGCATGGCAAGCGTGCCAAGATTTTGATAAAGCCCCAAAAAATAAGCTGGTACCTGTTGCGGGTAAATCATTTTCTTTAGGTAAAAAAGCTGAAGATTTAACTTACGGCTGGGATAATGAATATGGTGAGCTACCGGTAGAAGTTGAAGACTTTCAAGTTGGGCAATATTTGGTATCAAACCAAGAATACCTAACCTTTATTGAAGCTGGCGGTTACCAAAATTTAAAGTGTTGGACGGAAGAAGGACAACAATGGTTGGCGTATAGTAAGGTATTAATGCCTCGCTTTTGGCGCAAAAAAGGCGATCAATATTTTCAGCGAAACTTACTTGAAGAAGTGCCATTACCATTAAATTGGCCTGTTGAAATTAACTACCTAGAAGCAAAGGCATTTTGTAATTGGAAAGCATCAATAACTCAGCAAAATGTTCGGTTACCTACAGAAGCCGAATGGATGGTAATGCGAGATTTAATTGAACAAGACTTAACTACTTGGCAGCAAGCACCGGGTAATACTAATCTTGAATATTTTGCTTCCTCTTGCCCTGTTGATAAATTTGAACACAGTGGGGTTTATGACATATTGGGAAATGTATGGCAGTGGACTGAGTCAAGCATTGATGGTTTTAATCAATTTACTGTTCATCCGCTATATGATGACTTTTCTACACCAACCTTTGATGGTAAGCATAACTTAATTAAAGGCGGATCATGGATCTCTACCGGTAACGAAGCAATAAAGTCTTCTCGTTATGCCTTTAGGCGTCACTTTTATCAACATGCAGGCTTTCGTTACGTGGTGTCAAAAAATGCTGAGGTACCATTAACTGCAGTAAACCCTTATGAAACATCGTTAGATATTTGCCAAAAAATTGCCCAAGAGTACGACCTTGTTAATCGCTATGCACCACAATTAGCTACTTTAATTAATCAATCGATCGACAAAGTGGGAATACCTAAAGCACGATTACTGAATTTAGGCTGTGGCGTTGGTCGACTAGCATTTGAATTAGGGCCATGTTTTGAGCAAATAGATGCGATTGATTTTTCGGCTCAAACCATTCAACACGCAGTGCGATTACAGCAACAAAAAGATGTGCGCTACATAACGGTTAATGAAGGTGAACTTGTCGACTATCATCAAATTAACTTATCTGATTTTAAGCTCTCGAAGCAGGTTGATAATATTTTATTTAGTCAAGGCGATGCGAGTAACCTCAAGCAGAAGTTTACAGACTACAATATTATTGTAATTGATCAAGTACTTGAAAATAGTTATCAACCTAAACAGGTATTGGCTAATGTGATAGAGCGACTTTTACCTCATAGTTTACTCATTGTGGCCAGTAGTTATTGTTTTAATGAGTTAAACACTGCAAAAGAAAGCTGGCTTGGTGGTGTTAAAGTTAATGGTGAAAATGTAACGGGATTCGATGGTCTGCATAATCAGCTTGCAGCGCACTTTACATTAATTGATCAACAAGCCTTAACAACGATAAATAAAATTAACTTACGACAATTTTTGACAACATCAATTGATGTAACTGTTTGGATGAAAGGCGAATAATGAATGAGCTAACAACATTTGATTTGCCTACACATATTGCTTATAGCCAATCAATAACTGCCAATATAACGATAAACTTGAGTCACTCATGTGCACAAGCCATGTCGTTAGCAGATCTTGTTCAGCTCTCCCCAGTCGATTTTACAAACATTAATCTTGAGTATGCATCATTGCGTGGTAGCGAAGAATTAAGACTCGCTATTTGTCGTTATTACCAGCAGTATAGCCAATCAGTTCTGTCAAAAAGTAACAGTTTATCACCAGACGATGTAGTAACGTTTTGCGGTGGGCAGGAAGCTTTAGCTGCTATCTATCAAACTGTTTTAAAACCAGGTGATGAAATAGTGGTGTTTACCCCCTGTTATCCTTCTTTAATATCCATGGCTGAGCAAATGGGTTGCAGTGTTAATATTGTTGAGCTTAATCAAGCTAATGCATGGCAGTTTAGTATTGATGAGGTTGAGTCCTTGATGTCAGCAAAAACAAAGCTACTAGTACTAAATTCACCGCATAACCCAACCGGCGGTGTAATAGACACTAATCTGAGTAAGCAATTACTTGCATTAGCGATTAAGTACCAATGCTATTTAATTGCAGATGAAGTAGCGCAAGCGTCTAATTATTATCAACTTCCATTAACTAATGACTATCTTAGTTATGATAAAGCTATCTCTGTCGGCGTAATGTCAAAGAGTCTTGGCTTAGCTGGGGTCAGAATTGGATGGGTAGTGAGTAAAAACCAAGCGTGGTTATCACAACTTATTGCCGTAAAAGCGACAGGTTCAATTTGTATTTCGGCGATTGACCAAGCACTAGCGATATGCGCGTTAATGCATAGTAATGAAATTATCGATAATAATAATCGGTTAATTTTAAAAAATATTGATTTGGTTAAACATTTTATTAATGAATACAATCATCTTTTTGAATGGGTTGAGCCTAAAGCAGGGATGCTCGCGCTAGTAAAGTATTTAGGTAGTGAAGGAGTGGAGGTCTTAAGCGCAAATATGGCAAATAACTATGGTGTGTTAATTTTACCAAGTAAATTGTTTGGCTTATCTGGAAATTTTTTTCGCTTAGGTTTAGGACAAAATAACTTATCTACAGGCCTTGGTGCGCTTAAAGACTATTGTACTGACTTCAAACCCACTTAATGTACTCTTAACACTGACTGTTTTGGGGACATTAAGTTGGTTTGAACATACCTAGCTATGCTAGGTAATAATAACAGTTACTTATTAAAGCGCTAACTCTATGACCATCTGTTTTAATTCATCTTTAGAAATTGAGTTACTATGGTTTTTGTCGAAGCGATGAAAAATTGTTTCACACATGCGAATGCCTTTGTCTTGTAATAAACAATCAATTAATTCAACAAACTCTCTGCGGTTAATGACACCGTCTTTGTCTACGTCGAAAACCTCAAATAACTCATCTACCCACTGATTAATTTCCATTGCGCTACTCCTGCGTGAATACTTCTATATAGACTCTATCGTTAATTTAATGATTTGTGAATGATTAAAAACGGATCTTGTCGTTTATTGTGTATGTGTGATTAAAATTGATGCAAATTCAGCGTATTAAGCGAAATTATTATCTCTAAGTTTGTCTTTTATTTTGTTAATTTACATTAATTTAAAAATTATTGTAATAAATTTGTTAACTTTGAGACTATAGGGGAGACGTTTTTAAAGGAAGATAATAATGAAGAAACCTTGGAATAGCATTTTTGTAGCAAGTTTACTGCTTTGCTCAAGCCAATCTTATGCTAATGCTGATAAATTAGCATTGGAAGATTGCCATATAGATGGCATAAAACAAAAAGTACAATGTGGAACTTTGCAGGTTCCTGAAAACTATCAAGTACCTGCTGGCACTCAAATTAGTGTTAATTTTGCAGTTATTCCCGCAATCGACAAAACCCAAAATAAAGAGCCTCTAATGTTTTTAGCCGGTGGACCTGGACAGGCAGCGGCTGAAATTGCTGCAAGTTTACGTCAGGGTTTTACCCAGGTGAGAAAAACGCGTGATTTAATTTTAGTTGATCAACGCGGAACAGGTAAATCAAACCCTTTGCAGTGTGAAGAAGTTGATGATGTTGATCCTTACGCCTCAATACCTGAAGATTTAGATGTTGAAGATATTAAACAATGCTTGGCGCAATTTGAAGGTGATCTGAGTCAGTTTAATACTGAAAATGCCATACGAGATTTTGATGCAGTAAGGGCTGCATTAGGTTATGAGAAAATTGCCATTTATGGTGGCTCATATGGCACACGAGCAGGATTAGTCTTCATGCGCATGTTCCCTGATTCGCTTAGTGCAGTAGTACTAGACAGTGTTGGCCCTATTGAAGTGCCAATTGGTACTTTTGGGCAAAGTTCAGCGCGATCATTTAATATGTTAATACAGCACTGCATGGAAGAGGCGACATGCAAACAAGCTTATCCTAATTTAGCGCAAGAGTTTGCCACTGTAATGGAACGCTTAAGTGAAAAGCCGATAACCACTACCATCACACATCCAAGACTAGGTACGCCCACTGAATTTGTTATCAGTCGTTTGAAGTTTGTTTCGACTTTAAGAATGCAATTATATACCGTTGAAATGAGAACCATGGTGCCTTTAGTCGTTCATCAAGCATTTTTAGGTAACTTTGCTCCATTAGCGGGCTTAACAGCGATGCAAGACAGCAGCATGGGTATGTACGTTGGTTTATTATTTAATATCGTTTGTAATGAAGACGTACCGCGTATTAGTGATGAAATGTGGCGTAAAGATGCAGATAATAATTTTGGTCAAGACGCTAGCCATTTAGCTTGGAAAACCGTATGCCCTGTATGGCCACAATACCGACTGAATGAAACTTTTTATCAACCAGTTACCACAAACGTACCTACCTTGATTATTTCTGGCGATGTAGACCCAGTAACACCGCCGAGCAATGGAGAATATTCAGATAAATCGTTACCAAACAGTAAGCATTTAATTTTAAAAAATAGTGGCCATACGCCTGGCCCTTCAACCTGTGCGATTAACATTATTGATGAGTTTTTAACGATAAAAGATCCTAATGTTTTAGATGAGTCTTGTTTAAATAAGATCCCGAGTGAATCGTTTATGACTAGTTTAAATGGCAGTATTTAAGGAAGAATTATGATTGAAGTTAACAATTTACATAAAACATTTAAATCGAAAAAGAATACAGTTGTCGCCTTAGATGGTTTGTCATTTACTGCAAAAGACGGTGAAATTACCGGTATTTTAGGCCCAAATGGTGCAGGAAAAACAACCTGTTTAAGAACGCTTTATGGTTTGTTAGATGCTGACCAAGGTTCAGCAACTATTGATGGTATTTCGGTAACTGAACAGCCTTTAGTAGCAAGGGCCAGATTAGGTATTTTTCCTGATAAATTTGGTTTGTATGAGCGCTTAACCGCTTATGAGCAAATAGATTACTTTGCTAGTATTCATGGATTACATGGTATAGGTAAAAAAAATGCGATTGAACAGGTGATAAAAGACCTTGATATGGAAGCATTAGCACATCGAAAAACAGCGGGCTTTTCTCAAGGGCAACGTATGAAAGTTACTTTAGCGCAAGCGTTAGTTCATCAACCACAAAATTTTGTACTTGATGAGCCAACCCGCGGCTTAGATGTAATGAGTACTCGTGTATTGCGCGACTACCTCAGCAGCTTTAAAGCAAAAGGGCATTGTATTTTATTTTCATCACATGTAATGCAAGAAGTAGCAGCGCTTTGTGACCGAGTGATAATTGTTGCTAATGGTAAGTTAGCTGCTCAAGGCACTCCACAAGAGTTATGTGATTTAGCCGGTAAAACTCAGCTAGAAGACGCATTTGTTAAACTGATTGGTTCTGATGAAGGAGTCGCAGCATGATCCAGTTTAAAGCATTACTTAAGAAAGAATTAAAAGAAGCTTTTCGTGACAAGCGCGCCTTAATGGTGGCAATGATGATGGCGATTATGGCGCCAATTATGATCTTTGCGATGTCTAAAATGATGATTAAAGAGATGGCATCAACACCGCTTGTCTACGTTAAAGTAACGGGGAGCGAGTTTGCACCAAAACTAATAAAAGCATTTGCAGATGACAATATTAAGTTATTTAGTGATGTGCCAGCAGAAGAGGCTGAGCTTTGGGATAAACGTAATATAGAACTCACTATTCCTGAAACGTTTGCACAGGATATGCTTGATGGTAAAAGAATTGATATATATCTAAAAGCTGACTTTAGTGAAAAACCAATGAATGCACCACTTCGACGTATCAAAGAAACCATTCAAAACTATGCTCAGGCTATTGGATATAAAAGGCTGTTAGTACGAGGAATCGACGTTAATTTATTACGACCTGTCAATGTAATCGAGCAAGATACATCGTCCCCTAGTAGTAACTTTATTATGATTTCAATGATGCTTGGCTTGTATTTATTAATGGCTGCATTTATGTCTGGGTTATCTGTCGCTATTGACAGTAGCGCTGGTGAGCGTGAACGTAATGTACTTGAAATGTTATTGTGCCAACCTGTTAGCACATTAAAAATTGTGCTTGCTAAACTTTCCTGCGCTAGCACCATTGCCTTTATTGGTGTGTTACTCACTATTTCATTGACCTTTGCCTCAATTGGGTTTGTTGATTTAACGAAAATTGGCGCTAGCTTCAGCCTAGATTTGAGCGCAGTTGTTATAATAGTTGTGATGCTGATCCCAATTTGCTTTTTCGCTTCAGCGCTGCAGTTATTTTTTTCATTTCAAGCAAAAAGCTTTAAAGAAGCCCAATCTTCAGTGACTATGGTAGTGCTTATTCCTGCAATGTTACCTTTTATCATGACCTTTATAGACGATAAACCTAAGTGGTTTGATTGGGTGCCAGTAACAGGGCAGTCATTAATAATGGAAGATATTTTTAAAGGCTTGCCTGTCGATTGGACTAACTTAGCGTTAACAACGTTAGTTACTATTGTGTTGACCGCGATATTAGTTTTTACCCTAGCAAAAAAATTAACGTCTGAAAAAGTTGTTCAGTCGTTAAGTTAATGAGGGTTTAATATGAATAACTCTTTAGAATTACAGTTTAATAAAAAAGATCGTTTCCAAACGACAGCAACTAACAATAAGAGTCATTCCTTGAACTATAAAACAACTTTCTACCAGTGGATGACGGAGTATGAAAAATTACTTCGTCATATTATTAACGGCTTTGAAGCTGATACAGCTATACAAGATGAGCTGTTTCAAGAAATATCATTAAATATTTGGCGTGCGTTGCCAAGTTTTAGAGAAGACAGTTCAGTGAAAACGTTTATCGCTCGAATCGCTCATAATGTCTTAGCAACTCATGTTGCCAAAGCCGTTAAACGTATTAAACCCGAGAAAAAACTATCAGAAATACCTGTTGAGGCCGAGCAAGATGAAGTTCAACCCACACCTTATCAAGCCTTAGATAAACAGCAACGCCAACAACGGCTAGCGATAGCTATTCGTAAATTAACATTAGATCAACAGCAAGTGATCACATTAGCGTTAGAAGGCATGAGTTACCAAGAAATAGCAGAGGTTTTGTCGATTACTACAAATTTAGTCGGTGTACGTTTGCAGCGCGCTAAACAGGCGTTACAGCAGAAATTGGCGGTGAATTGATGACAGGCATAGAGCATAAACAAGTGAAAAATCCAGAAGATTTATCAAGTGTCGAAGCAGAACTCGACTTATCATGGGATGAGCTGTCTAGCGACTGGCAAAGCCAAGCTTATAAAAAAACAGATATTAAGCAACTCATTAAGCATACTAAACGCCGAGTTTATCTTGCTAAATGTTGTCTGGCTGGAGATTTACTCGCAACGCTAGGTGTTATTATTTCCTTTATATGGGGGATTATTGCAGGTGACTGGGAAAAGGCCACTATTTATTATTTAGGGTTTGGTAGTGTTACATCCATTGTTTTTTGTATCTATGTAATACAATTTCGGTTACAAGCTTGGCGACAAGTAAGAGATGCACCTGATAAAGCCATTGCTAATGCAGTGGTAAACTGCCAATCATCGATAAAGTATGCACAGCTTGTGAAGTTTTCCTGCCTCCCTTTTTTACCAGTGGCAAATTGGTATCTATACGAAGTTACAACAGCAGCTGAAAAACCTATTTTGCCCGCATTACTATTTGTTAATGTTTTTATCGCAACTATTTGGTGGGTTAGCGAATATTTTCTGCGAAAACGTCGAGTTGAGCTGGAACGGTTAAAGGGTTTTGTATCAGAATAAATTACAGGTAAGGCGCCATTACTTTAACTTAAATTCGGAAATGATGATGTTTTGTTTATCTATGTTCTTGATGTTTTGTTTTTTATTCGATATATTCAAGCTAAGACGAACTTACTCTCGTTGAAGAAATTTTCTACTGCATATTTATGGTTACTGTCGATATTTAGCCTTTTTGATGCTTTGATATAAATCATCGCAAAATAAGCTAAAACCTATAGGTTTTATCGTGTACAAAAGCACCTGATTCAGGCAAAATATGCGGCAATTTTAATTAATCCATTTTTTCCAGTGAATAACTGTGAACTTGAGGTAAAGACATGCTTACTCGTGATATGAATATTGCTGATTTTGATGCTGAATTATGGCAATCAATGGCTGACGAAGTTGTTCGTCAAGAAGAACACATTGAATTGATCGCATCAGAAAACTATTGTAGCCCTCGTGTACTAGAGGCACAAGGCTCTCAACTAACTAACAAATATGCAGAAGGTTATCCTGGCAAGCGTTATTACGGTGGTTGTGAATTTGTTGATAAAGCAGAAACATTAGCGATTGAGCGTGCAAAAGAATTATTTGGTGCAACATACGCTAACGTACAGCCACACGCTGGTTCTCAGGCGAACTCTGCTGTATTTCAAGCGCTAGTATCTCCAGGCGGTAAAGTATTAGGTATGAGTCTTGCTCATGGCGGTCATTTAACACATGGCTCACATGTGAACTTTTCTGGTAAGTCTTATGAAGCAATTCAGTATGGTTTACACCCAGAAACAGGTGATATTGACTATGAAGAGCTTGAGCGTTTAGCAAAAGAGCATAAACCAGAAATGATCATTGGTGGATTCTCTGCATTCTCAGGTATTGTTGACTGGGCTCGTATGCGTAAAATTGCTGATGAAGTTGGCGCTTATTTTATGGTTGATATGGCGCACGTAGCAGGTTTAGTAGCTGCTGGCTTATATCCTAACCCTGTTCCACATGCTCATGTGGTTACTACAACTACTCATAAAACATTAGCAGGCCCTCGTGGCGGTTTAATTGTTTCAGGGTGTAATGATGAAGAGATATATAAAAAATTAAACTCTGCGGTATTTCCTGGTGGGCAAGGTGGCCCATTAATGCACGTTATTGCGGCTAAAGCGGTTGCATTTAAAGAAGCATTACAGCCTGAGTTTAAAGTGTACCAACAGCAGGTATTGAAAAATGCTAAAGCTATGGTTGAAGTATTACAAGAGCGTGGTTATAAAGTGGTATCTAACGGTACTGAAAACCATTTATTCTTACTTGATTTAATTGACAAAGACATTACTGGTAAAGATGCTGATGCTGCCCTTGGCCGTGCACATATTACGGTAAATAAAAACTCTGTGCCTAATGACCCACGCTCTCCTTTTGTCACTTCAGGCTTACGTTTAGGTACACCTGCAATTACTCGCCGTGGTTTTGGTGTTGAAGAAACGAAGCAATTAACAGGCTGGATTTGTGATATTTTAGACGATATTAACAACGAAGATGTTATTGCTACTGTACAGGGTAAAGTAAAAGAAATTTGTGCACGTTTTCCTGTTTATGGATAAGTTTTAGCAAACGCTAATTTACCTTAATTAAAGCTCAAACTATTTCAGTTAGAGCTTTTTTATTGCCAAAAATTTACAGTATTGCAATAGTGCTCGTTACTTGGCGGCGAAAATAGATTAAAATAAGTGTTATTGAATTTTTACTTATAGAGAATGGAATGTATTGCCCATTTTGTTCAGCTACCGAAACAAAAGTTATTGACTCTCGATTAGTGGCCGATGGTCATCAAATACGTCGTCGTAGAGAATGTATTACTTGTAGCGAACGCTTTACTACTTTTGAAACTGCAGAGCTATTAATGCCACGCATTATTAAGCGTGATGGTTCGCGTGAACCCTTTAATGAAGACAAAATGCGCAGCGGATTAATTAGAGCACTTGAAAAGCGACCAGTTAGCATTGAACAAGTTGAACTAGGTATCAATAAAGTGAAATCTCAAATGCGAGCAACGGGGGAGCGAGAGGTAAGTAGTGAGCTCTTAGGTAACTTTATTATGGAGCAATTAAAAACGCTTGATAAAGTAGCGTATGTTCGCTTTGCTTCTGTTTATCGCTCTTTCGAAGATATTCGTGAATTTGGCGAAGAAATTGCGCGTTTAGATGATGATTAATGCCATTCAGTATAAATAAGTGGTCACTTCTTTATGCGCAATGGTAAAACAGGAATATCAATGGATTTTGAATTTATACAGTGGCTAGGTTTGTTAGGGCTACCCCTAGTTATCTACAATTATTATAAAGGTAACTTAGGTAATAAGTATGGTATTGAAGTTATCGACGATACACTATTGATCAAGCCTTTTATAGTAACGCGTGTTGGTAAAAAAGCATCAGCGACAATTGCAATGAAAAAAGTAACTAAGCTGCAAAAGTCGAAAAATGCCATTTCTTTTTTCTACCAAAGTGGTCATGCCATTGATATTTGGCACAGGCGAAAAGGTAGTGATGAATTCTGGTTTAAGTTAGTTACGTTATTTCCTGATGCAGAACATATTATTATTGATTAAATAGTAATACCAATCTCACTAACTATGTGATCATTTCTACTGGTTAAAACAATCAACTACTGCGTTATTTATTTTATAATTAGAACAACTAGTTATGAAAACAAATGCCTTGTATTTGACTGTTTTTACTGCGTATAAAATAGATCACTTAATTAATGAAACTGGTATAATACCAATTCGAATAAGAAAAAAGTGATCACTTTTTTCGTTCGGTGAGTATTACTAAACCTAAACTTACATAGGCTTTTTTTGACAGAATTTACATTACTTGATCACCAATTTATGACACGTGCTATTAATTTAGCAAAAAAAGGGCGCTTTACTACGTCTCCTAATCCCCGTGTTGGTTGCGTGCTTGTTAAAGCAGGAAAAATTGTGGGTGAGGGTTTTCATGTAAAGGCAGGGCAAGGTCATGCTGAAGTTAATGCACTTGTTCAAGCAGGCATGAAAGCAAAAGGCGCAACTGCTTATGTAACATTAGAGCCTTGTAGTCATTTTGGGCGAACACCACCTTGTGCACAAGCACTGATAGATGCTGGCATAAATAGCGTTATTTGCGCAATGGTTGATCCTAATCCTCAAGTGAGTGGCCGTGGTTTGGCGATGCTCAATCAAGCAGGTATTGAAACCAAGTCAGGATTACTAGAACTTGATGCTAAGGCACTTAATGTTGGCTTTATTAAGCTGATGAAACATCAAGTGCCGTATGTTCGCTGTAAGTTGGCAGCAAGTTTGGATGGTAAAACGGCAATGGCAAGCGGCGAAAGTCAGTGGATTACCTCACCTGAAGCGAGAAAAGATGTTCAAAAGCTTAGGGCTCAATGTTGTGCAATAGTTGCTGGCGCAGACTCTATTATTTTAGATAACGCCCGTATGACAGTGCGTTTTTCAGCGCTCGAGGCAGCGCAACTTGGCTACCCTGATACAGAATTAAGGCAACCTGTTCGCGTTATTATTGATAGTAAAAATAGATTAACACCAGATTTAGCATTATTTAACGACTTGGGTGAACATGCACCTATTTTATTAATTAGAGCAGCTATTGAAAATGTGCATCAATGGCCGCACTTTGTAGAACAAGTACAAGTTAAAATGCAACCTTCAGGCTACATTGATTTGCCAGCCCTAATTGCCTTGCTAGGCCAACGGGGGTTGAATAATGTGCTAGTTGAAGCGGGTAAAACCTTAGCAGGCGCATTTATTGAGCACAATTTAGTAGATGAATTAATACTATATCAAGCGCCTAAGTTAATGGCTGATAACGCTCAAGGCTTAGTGTCAATGCCAAGTTTAATAACGCTTGATGAAGCGAAAAAATTAACGTTTAAAGACATTACTATGGTAGGCCCTGATATTCGTATTACCGCGGTATTTAACCACTAGTTTAAAAGAGAAGAATTATGTTTACTGGAATTATTGAAGCCGTAGGTAAAATAAAACAGATCAATATCACAGCAGATGGCGCAAGACTCACTATTGATACCCAATCATTAGACATGGGCGATGTCAATTTAGGTGACTCAATAGCAACCAATGGCATTTGTTTAACGGTTGTTGCTTTTGACTCGTCAAGCTTTAGTGCTGATGTTTCTAAAGAAACCCTAACTCGCACAGGCTTTGGCAGTTATCAGGTAAATCAAATAGTTAATTTAGAAAAAGCGATGTTACCAACGACACGATTTGGTGGTCACATTGTATCAGGGCATGTAGATGCGGTAGCAACGATAAAGTCAATTGCGCCTAGCGGTAATAGTATTGACTATTGGATCAACATGTCTGATGAAATCGCGCATTATATTGCCGAGAAAGGCTCAGTTACTGTTGATGGTGTTAGCTTAACGGTAAACACTGTACTTGAAGACAGTTTTCGATTAACGATAGTGCCACACACGACTGAAAAAACAGTGATCAGCCAATACAAAGTTGGTACGCCTGTTAATATTGAAGTTGATGTTATGGCTCGATATATCGAACGATTATTATTAAAGAAACAAACACCGGTAGCGTCAAGTAACGTTACAGAAGCTTTATTGAAAAAAAGCGGATTTATTAAATAATACTTTAAAATTTTAAGAGGTTGTCATGAATTTAAATACTCCGCAGGAGATCATTGAAGACATCAAACAAGGCAAGATGGTTATTTTGATGGACGATGAAGATCGTGAGAATGAAGGGGACTTCATTATGGCGGCAGAGTTAGTAACTCCAGAAGCCATAAACTTCATGGCAACTCATGGTCGTGGTTTGATCTGTATGCCGATGTCGGCTGAAAAGTGTAAACGTTTGAATTTACCATTAATGGTAGAGAAAAATGATGCTCAGTTTACTACCAACTTCACAGTGTCCATTGAAGCGGCTGAGGGGGTTACCACTGGTATTTCTGCAGCAGATAGAGCAACAACAGTACTTGCAGCAGTTTCTAAAGAAGCTAACCAGCACTCTATTGTTCAACCAGGTCACATTTTCCCATTAATTGCGAAAGATGGCGGTGTATTAAATAGAGCAGGACACACTGAAGCTGGTGTTGATCTTGCGCGTTTAGCCGGCTTAGAGTCTGCTGCTGTTATTGTTGAAATACTCAACGAAGATGGCACTATGGCGCGTCGCCCTGACCTTGAAGTCATTGCAAAAAAACACGATATTAAAATGGGTACTATTGCTGATTTAATTGAATATCGTAATGCGAATGAAACAACTATAGAACGAATTTCACAGTGCAAACTACCGACCGCATTTGGTGAATTTGATTTAACCGTATTTAAAGACACAATAGACGGTAAAGCGCATTTTGCTTTAACCAAAGGTGACATTAAAGCAGATCAACCAACCTTAGTGCGAGTGCATTTAGAAAACACTTTCAGAGACTTATTATTTAGCCAGCGAGAAAGCGTGGCTAAATGGCCAATTGGCAATGCGTTAGAGCGTATTGGTAATGAAGGTGGTGTTTTAGTGCTACTAGGTAAGCATGAGTCGCCAGAAGAGTTGATCGCACAGGTTAAAAAATATGCCAAACTTGATGCTGGCGAAGAAGTTAAAGAAATAAAGCGTCATGTGGGTTCGCGAAATGTCGGCGTAGGCTCGCAAATATTAGCAAATTTAGGCGTAAGTAAAATGCGTTTATTAAGCTCTCAAACTAAATATCATTCATTATCGGGTTTTGGTTTAGAAGTGGTTGAATATATCTCTGAGTAATACCTGTTTCATTAGGGCTGTTGAACTACCGCTTATAACAACGCAACGTTATACGTATTTTTAAAAGATAACGTTGCGTTTTTAACATTTGATGAATGCAATTGACTTTAATGAGTTACTTGGTTGCGCCCTGATCTTTTAGCGGAATATAAATTTTCATCTGCTTGTTGAATGATCTTGTTATTATTATCTAGATTACGATATGTAGTAAGGCCAATACTTATAGTTAAGCGTTTAAAGGGAGATGAGCCATGAGTTAAATTAAGGGCTAAGATATTTTCAATAATTTTTTCGGCAATCAACTTCCCACCATTTAAATTTGTCGAAGGTAAAACTACTGCAAATTCTTCACCACCAAAGCGTGCTACAAAGTCACTCGGTCGATTCAACGTTCTCACAATAGTTTCTGCAACTTTTACAAGTGCTATGTCTCCATTGATATGCCCATAAGTGTCATTAAATTGTTTAAAAAAATCTATATCAATAAGAAGAAGTGCGTAATCATCATCATTTCTTTGAGAGATAAGTTCAGTTTGAGCTAAGTGTGTATCGAAATATCGACGATTATAAATTCCTGTTAAGCTATCTAAGAACGCTAACGCTTTTATTTTATCACGTTGTAATTTAAGCGTTAAATGAGACTTTACGCGATTAAAAACAGTTTTATAACTTATCGGCTTTGGAATAAAGTCGACACCACCAGCTTCCCAGAAAAAATCTTCATGCTCTTGGAGTGAAGTGATAAAAATAATAGGGATATCTTTAGTTCTAGGGTCGCTTTTAAGATGCTGACATACTTCTACACCACTAATACCCGTGAGTTGAATGTCGAGTAAAATAAGATCTGGCATATTCGTTCGGCATTCATTGATGGCATCTTCACCACTTTCTACAGCACTAACTTGATAATAACTTGAAAGAATACTTTGTAGTAGTACAACATTCATTGGTTGATCTTCTACAATGAGAATTTTTGATTGAGGTAATGTGTCTTTAACTTCTTGATCAATATTCATTATTAATATTTACCCCTTACTTAAGCACTGAGCGCCTAACCCTTATGACGTGTATCATTTGATTTTAGCAGTATTAATGGGTAAAAGAACAGTAATAAGGGGTATTGCCAATTGGTATAGCGCTAAGCCATTATTCATATCTGAATAATGGCTAATGAATGTTAAATTGATCGCGGTAAGTAACCTGAGTTCGGGGTAAGCTAAGTACACCGATGCTACGATTTTTGCGCCCATCCATTATCCCGAGCTCAGGTTAAGTAATAACTTAGAATAGGTTATGCGACTTGCACTTGGTTTCTGCCTAAGTTTTTAGCTTTATAAAGCGCATCATCTGTACTTTTTAACAATTCATCACTTGTTTGAGTGTCGGTTAATGTGGATACGCCAAGGCTAATGGTAATTTTTACTTCTTCACCTCCAAGCATGAAAGTGTGCTCTTCTACTTTTTTTCTGATACGTTCTGCTAGTGCAGCAGCCGTGCTTTTATTTTTTCCTAAGCTAGTAATTGAAAACTCTTCTCCGCCAATACGAGCAACATTATCTGAAGGGCGGGTGTTATTCTTTAAAATATCAGCAAGTTCTTGTAGAACTTTGTCGCCAGCAGCGTGACCATAGGTATCGTTAATGGTTTTAAAAAAGTCGATATCAATATAGGTAATTGAAAAATCTAGCTTGTTTCGTGCTGCTATCGATAAGTCATGATTAATTCCTTCCATAAACTTTCGTCGATTACCAAGTTGAGTTAACGAGTCAGTTCTGGCATCTTTTTCTGCTTTAACTCGTTCATGGTCAAGTTGCTGGGTATGCTCTCTAATTTTGACTTTTAAACGACGATTATGAAAAATTAATGCAATAGTAAATAAAATAACAAGTAGTACTAAGGCTTGAGTTTTAAAGTTTACAAGTGCTTGCCAAACTGAAACTTTTGAAGTTGATGAATAAATAAAACGATTAAGATCTACTTGAGGGTTGTCTAAAATTTCAACTTCTTGTAGCGCTAACAGAATTGCCTCCCAACGCTCACTGTTCATGTAACCTAAAGGTATAATGTCGGCATACATTAACTCAATGAGTTGTTGGGCTTCAAACTTGAGCTCTGCTTTTGTTTTGTTTTGGCTATTATATTTCTCAACAATAATGTCTATTGTTTCGTCTATATTATTAATTGCATAGCGCCAGCCCTCAATGGTGGCTTCTGTGATATGTTCGACTTCCTCGGGCTTGTTATTAACCGTATTTTCTAAGGTAAGTAAAACATCTCCATAAAAGTTTATACCATGATCACTCGGGCGAAATGCATAAAATTCCACGCCTTTCTTATTTAATGAATATAGCTCATTGGATGTGTAAACATTATAAGCATCTACATTACCTTTAATAAATTCAGTGAGAGACTCTTGGGTTGCAATAATATTCATCTTGTTGGTATGCAGGTGATACTTTTTAAACATTGCAATTATTTCAGCATTCATTAAACCCTTAGTTATCATGACTTTCTTGTTAATCAGATCTGAAAGCTTGGGATAACGGCTAATAAGTAACGAGGGGGAATGCTGAAAAAAGCTCGCTAAAGCAACTAAAGGAACGCCATTTGCTCTATAAACAATAGCACCAGCAGCTCCTATGGCATAATCTACATCGCCGTAGCTGAGTTTTTCGATAGGCGAAGGGCCGGTAGTACGTTCAATTAAATTAACCTCTAGGCCGTATTTTCTATAATAGCCTTTCTCTTTGGCCATATAGTAACCTGCAAATTGAAATTGATGCCGCCATTTAAGTTGAAGATCTATCTGAGTGAATTGTTGGGCAGTATTATTTGCATTGGCAAAGGCGAAGTTTCCCGACAATAATATGTAAGTAAATAGAAAAATAGATGATAAAACTGCTGTACTCATTGATATTCCATTAACAATGTACCGATTACAAGCTTAAGTATAGCTTGAATTTACTATAAATCGAGTTTAACTATGAAAATTTATCTTTGCTCTGCGATTGCCACTAGCTCGTCAGCCAAACGTTTTTTTTGTATGAGAGGAACGGTTAAACGTTCACTGTTTTTACGCTCTGTATAGCCGAAGGTGGAATCAAATTTTGAGCCACCCTCGTTGCTTATTTTAACTAATCGTTGATTAACTATTTGATAAGTTGAGCGTTCAAAACCGTCTGCTTTAACACTTAATACTAAGTATGCACGCCCTCTACCATTAAAAGTTAATTCTGTTGTTAAGGGCACACCTGTATCAGAAATAATAACACTGTACTGACTTTGGAATTTTTTAACATATTTACGGGTACGCTTATCACGGATAATAGAGCTAACAGGCAATTCAAAGTTGAGTTGTCGCAATGTTTTCCCGTCAACGATTACCTGTTCTTCGCTTAAGAATGTGGCTTGCGCTAAGGTTCTTTCTATACCTGGAGCAGCTGATAAGGTTGACTTAAGTTCAGTTGCTCTATTGGTATCAATAGCGTTGAGTGTTGGTGTGTCTGCATCTTCATTATTGATGCGCTCACTTGACTCAAGCTCTAACTTTGAGAGTACTTCTTTACTATAGGTAATCTGAAGACCATTATCGCTATCGTTTAAGATTATTTCAGCTTTACCTGTGCGTACAATTTTCTCTTTTCCTTCACCCTGCTGATAATAATTTGTCGCGATCAGTGTTGCACTAATAGGACTATTGCTTTTAAGTGTAGTTAATGCACGATTTAAATCGGCAAGACCGTCAGCTTTGCTTATGAAAGGTATTATTAGTAGGGTAAATATAAGCGCAAACGCTTGTTGCTTAAGCATTAAAGATCCTTTTTTAAAACTGAGAAGTTAAAGTTTATACATTGCGGTTATAAAAATCACTAGTGTCGAAATTTTACAACACTAGTGTAAGGTTATATCAGCTGTCTGGTGTCAGTCTATAGCGATAAAAAAGTATTAATTTTATTCACAATACCTTCACAATCTAAAGCAAGTTCATGATGAATTTCTTCTTGAGTTCCGTGTTTAATAAATTGATCAGGTAAACCTATATTTAAAATATTAATTTTACGTGCTTGCTGTAAAATATATTCATTAACTGCAGAACCAGCTCCTCCAGCAATAGCATTGTCTTCTATGGTTATGATAGTGTCATGTGCTTCACAGAGTTGGTCAATTAAATTGTGATCTAACGGTTTAACGAAACGCATATCCGCTAGTGTCGCGTCTAATATTGTTGCAGCTTTTTGGGCTTGGCTTAACATTGTGCCAAAGCTTAATATTGCGACACGCTGACCTTGCTGGATAATTCTTCCTTTACCAATTTCTATAGTTTCATGAATTTGTGGTAACTCTTTACCTAAACCGTTGCCTCGCGGATATCTTACAGCCGATGGTTGATTGAGTTGATGTCCGGTGGTTAACATTAATTGGCATTCACGCTCATCGCTAGGGGTCATGATAACTAAATTAGGAATGCAACGCATAAAGCTTAGGTCAAATGAACCTTGGTGTGTTGGACCATCTGCACCGACAATACCTGCTCTATCAATAGCAAACATTACGGGTAAGTTTTGAATAGCAACGTCATGAATAAATTGGTCGTAACCTCGCTGTAAAAAACTTGAGTAAATAGCAACTACAGGGCTATAACCACCAATGGCTAGGCCTGCAGCAAATGTAACGGCATGCTGCTCTGCAATCGCGACATCATAGTATTTTTCAGGAAAGCGCTGGCTAAATTCAACCATGCCTGAGCCTTCTCGCATTGCCGGGGTTATTGCTACTAACTTCTCATCTTTTTCTGCAGTTCTGCATAACCAATCACCAAAAATTTTGGAATAAGTGGGAAGGCTTGGCTTGCTTGGTGGCAAGGAAGTTTCTTCCGGGTTAAATTTTGGTACGGCATGGTATTTTATCGGGTCTTGTTCGGCTGCTTGATAACCTTTACCTTTTTTGGTGGCAATATGAAGCAACTGAGGCCCTTTTAAACTCCGCATATTGCTAATCGTATCTACTAAGCCATTTACATCATGGCCATCAATAGGGCCGATATAGTTAAAACCTAATTCTTCGAAAAAAGTGCTAGGAACAACCATACCTTTTAAATGTTCTTCAGCGCGACTTGCCAATTCTTTAATTGGAGGTATATTTTTAAGTATGCGCTTACTTCCTTCACGTATCCCAGTATATAAGCTGCCAGATAGCATTCTAGCTAAGTGATTATTTAATGCGCCAACATTTTCTGAGATCGACATCTCGTTATCATTTAAAATAACCAGCATATCTTTATGAATATCACCTGCGTGGTTTAATGCCTCAAACGCCATACCTGCCGTCATTGCGCCATCACCAATTACGGCGACAACTTTACGTTTCTTTCCTTCTTTTTCTGCTGCAACGGCAAGCCCTAATGCTGCAGAAATAGAAGTGCTGGAATGGCCAACACTAAGCACGTCGTATTCACTTTCCTCACGCCAAGGAAAGGGGTGTAAGCCTTCTTTTTGTCTAATGGTATGTAATTGATCGCGGCGACCCGTCAGTATTTTGTGTGGGTATGCTTGATGACCAACGTCCCAAATTAACTGATCGAAGGGGGTGTTGTAGACATAGTGAAGCGCAACGGTTAATTCAATAGTGCCTAAGCCAGATGCAAAATGCCCGCTGCTCTTACTTACCGAGCTCAAAAGATAACGACGCAGTTCATCACTTGCCTGTGGCAATTGAGAACGGGTTAATTCGCGTAAATTTTTTGGCGAATCAATTTGAGACAACAATGGAAAGTCGTTAAGGTTTTTAGTCATAGTAATATTAGCCAGGTTAACTGGTTCGCTTTATTATAAATGTAGCGAATTGCGACAAAGTTTGTGTATTGTAAGGCAAACGGGCTAAAGCTTGAAGTGCTTGTTGATATAACTGTTCAGCTTTTTCTTGTGCGCCCTTTAACCCCAGTAGTGCAGGATAAGTACTTTTATTAGCTGCAAGGTCTGAACCGCACGGTTTACCTAGCTCTTCTTCGGTAGAGGTAATATCGATTATATCATCTCGAACCTGATAGGCTAAACCTATGCTTCGGGCAAATATTGCCAACTGATTTTTATCTTCGTCACTCACTTGTTCAGCGCATTCAGCGACCATCAACACACAAGCTTCTAATAGTGCGCCTGTTTTCAACGCATGCAACTTTTCTAGCTCAGCTAGTGTAATTGTTTTATCTGTTGCGGCTAAGTCCATTGCTTGACCGCCGCACATACCCTGATATCCAGCTGCATTAGCAAGTTGTTGAATTAGCTTAACTTGTTTGGTCTTACCGTAAGGTGAAAATTCATGGTTGGCAATGATATCAAAGGCCAATGTTTGTAGGCTGTCTCCTGCAAGTATTGCAGTCGCTTCATTGAACGCTTTATGGCAAGTTGGCTTTCCTCGTCTAAGGTCATCATTGTCCATTGCAGGTAAGTCATCATGCAATAACGAATAGGCATGAATACACTCAATTGCAGCGCCAATAGCATCGGCATCTGTACTTTCAACATTTAGTGTAATTGCGGTGACGTAAGAAAGGTAAGGGCGCATGCGTTTGCCACCCATTAGAAGCCCATAACGCATCGCGGCTAATAATTCGTCATTATTTACATTAAGTTGATCGAGTTTACTGGTAAGAAAGTGATCTATATGCTGTTGTAAATATTCTATATCGATTAGCTGGCTCACTACTCGTTCTCTTCAACGTTGAAATCAGTTAGGGTTTGTTGCCCATTTGCTGTCATTAACATTTGAATTTTTTGTTCCGCGTCTTGAAGTTTTTCTTGGCTTAATTGGCTTAAATTAAGTCCACGTTCAAAGAAATTCATTGAGTCTTCCAAACTAAGCTCTCCGGCTTCTAATTTTTGAACAATTAGTTCAAGTTCTTTCAAAGACTCTTCAAAGCTTAAGTTTTCTATTTTTTTACGTGCCATAGTTTTTAGTGCCAAAATATTGCGATTGATGCTATAGATAAATGGAAAGAAGGATTTAAAGCGCAAAGTTACCTTAGCTAAGCCCTTTGGTCAATCTAACATTAAGTTATCTTTATTGCGTGATAAAAATGAAAAATACAAAATAATCTTAATTATAAGTTAAGTTATTGACAATATGGGCGATAATAAAAGAGCAACATCAATTTTATATTCGTATATAGTCGCGTATATTTAAACCTTATTGTATTATTTAAAGTATAAGCAAAACAAAGGTTGTTATTAAAACAGCGTATAGGGGAGACATTTTGTGGATTTAGCTACGCTACTGGGGATTTTAGGGGCTATTGGTTTTATCGTAATGGCGATGGTGCTGGGTGGTGATATCAGCATGTTTATCGATACCCAGTCTATATTGATTGTTTTTTGTGGATCTACCTTTGTTGTTTTATCAAATTATACTCTTGGTCAGTTTTTTGGGATTGGGAAGATTATTGCTAAAGCATTTATGTTCAAAATTGAACAACCAGAAGAGCTGATTGAAAAGTCAGTTGAAATGGCAGATGCAGCACGTAAAGGTGGTTTTTTAGCATTAGAAGAAGCAGAAATATCGAATGCCTTTATGCAAAAAGGTGTAGATATGCTGGTTGATGGGCATGATGCCGATGTCGTTAAAGGAACGTTACAAAAAGATATTAATTTAACCTCTGAACGTCATGAAACTGGTGTAGGTATGCTAATGGCTTTAGCTGAAGTTGCACCAGCAATGGGGATGATAGGAACGCTCATTGGTTTAGTTGCAATGTTATCAAATATGGATGATCCAAAAGCGATCGGTCCCGCTATGGCCGTTGCATTATTAACCACACTATACGGCGCATTTTTAGCTAACGTAATTGCTATCCCTATTGCGAATAAACTAAAACTAAGGCTTGCTGAGGAAAAGTTAAACCAAGAATTAATTCTTGATGCAGTATTAGGCATTCAAGATGGGCAAAACCCACGAGTAATTGAGGGATTATTGAAAAATTATATATCGGAAGGTAAACGTGTTGTGAATACCACTGAAGAGTAACGAGATTAATTATGGCTAATCCTCCAGAATGTAAATGCCCACCACCCGGACTACCCGCGTGGATGGGAACGTTTGCCGATTTAATGTCATTATTAATGTGCTTTTTCGTGTTGTTGTTGTCTTTTTCAGAAATGGATGTACTTAAGTTTAAACAAATTGCAGGTTCAATGAAGTTTGCGTTTGGTGTACAAAATAAAATTGAAGTAAAAGATATTCCAAAAGGCACTAGTATTATTGCGCAAGAGTTTCGTCCGGGTAAACCAGAACCAACACCTATTGAAGTGATTCAACAACAAACTGTTGAAATGACACAGCAAATGTTGGAGTTTCAAGCGGGTGATGAAACCTCGGCGGGTGGTCGCCAAGAGCAACGTGGCGCAGAACGAGGTGGACAATCGCAAAGTACTGATGACTCCCAATCAGCTCAAGCTGAACAGCAAGCAAAAGATGCACTTGAACAAGCTTCTAAAGAGCAAGTTAATGAGTTGGTCAAGAAGATTGCTGAGCAAATGGAAAAGCAAATACAAGACGGGGCGATTGAACTTGAATCTCTGGGACAACAAGTGATAATTCGAATACGTGAGAATGGTTCATTTGCTGCAGGTTCAGCATTTTTACAGCCTAAGTTTAAGCCAATTGTTCAAAAAATTGGAGAGTTATTAACCACAATTCCAGGCGAAATAATGGTGTCGGGTAATACAGATAGCCAAGGTATGAACTCGGAGCTATATAGTTCTAACTGGGACTTATCGAGTAAGCGTGCAGTTGCAATTGCTCATGAATTAATAAAGGTACAAGATTTTGATGCTACACGAATGTTAGTTGTAGGTCATGCTGATACAAGGCCATTAGTGCCCAATAGTAATGCGCTAAACCGCCGCCGAAATCGACGAGTTGAAATTGCGATTAATCAAGGTAAAGCAAAGGTGTCTGAGCCTATTTCAATTTCTAACGAGGCCAGTAATTAGGGTCTGTTGAGTTTTTGAGACTATAGGCTCTAATGAGCTTTGTAGAGCCGAGCTTGAAAGGCACCTATTACGCGCCACTGATTTATAGCAAAGGTGATTACATGGATGTAATTTACTGGAGCAGTTACGAAAAATAACCATTCTTACGATCAATACCTTGTCTTTACACCTTTATATTTACTATGTGTTCAGCTCATTAATTCAATTGGCATGTACCAAATTTAGTGTTAACTGTGTATAATTCGCGCCAATAATTTATGTAGGTCCCTTAATTACCATGAAGTTTATCGTAAAATTACAAGCTGAAATCACTATTAAAAGTCGCCCAGTACGCAAGCGCTTTACTAAAATCCTTGAGTCTAGCGTTAAAAATGTACTGCGTCGTATTGATGAGCAAGTAACGACACGAGTTAATTGGGATAATATAGAAGTTAACACTAAAAATAATACTCCTGAAAATCGTTTGGCATTGATTGAAGCGTTAAAGTGTATTCCTGGAGTACCTGCTTTTCTTGAAGTGCAGCAAATGGAGTTTACAGATCTACATGACATTTTTGAAAAAACCTTAGCAGTTCATGCAAAAACAATTGAAAATAAAACGTTTTGTGTTCGTGCTAAGCGGACAGGGAAGCATGAATTTAAGTCATTAGATGTTGAACAGTATGTGGGTGGCGGTTTAAACCAGCATGTTGAAAGTGCAAAAGTTCAGTTAAGAAAGCCAGATGTTACTGTTCGCTTAGAAATTAAAAATAATGTACTAAATGTTGTTAGTAACACGTTTAAAGGTTTAGGTGGCTTTCCTATTGCAACCCAAGAAGATGTGCTGTCGTTAATGTCTGGAGGTTTTGATTCTGGTGTCGCTAGCTATCAAATGATTAAGAAAGGCTCACGTACACACTTTTGCTTTTTCAATTTAGGTGGTTCAGCACACGAGGTAGGTGTTAAGCAAGTAAGTTATTATTTGTGGGATAAATTTGGTGCTTCTCATCGTACAAAATTTTATGCGGTAGATTTTGAGCCTGTTGTGGCTGAAATTCTAGAGAAAATTGAGAATGGTCAAATGGGTGTTGTTTTAAAGCGAATGATGATGCGTGCAGCAGCTAAAATTGCTGAAAGTAGAGGTATTCAATCATTAGTAACGGGTGAAAGCTTAGGTCAAGTATCAAGTCAAACGCTCACTAATTTAAATGTGATTGACCGAGTCACTGAAACCTTAATTTTACGCCCTTTGGTTGCTTATGATAAACAAGAAATTATTGATATTGCTCGTGAAATTGGCACAGAAGACTTTGCTAAAACCATTCCTGAGTACTGTGGCGTTATTTCGAAAAAGCCGACGGTAAAGGCAGTTCTATCGAAAGTTGAGAAAGAAGAAGAAAACTTTGATTTTTCAATCCTTGATAGGGTTGTTGCCCAAATGAGAGTGTCAGACGTGCGTGATATTGGGCAGGAAACTGAAGCAGAAATAACAGCTGTTGAAACAGTAGGTGAAATTACCGCTAATGAGATTGTTGTTGATATTCGCAGCCCTGAAGAAGAAGATGAAAACCCATTAATTATAGATGGTATTGAAGTTAAGCATATACCCTTTTATAAATTATCAACCCAGTTTGGTGATTTAGATAACAGTAAACAATATTTACTTTATTGCGACAAAGGAGTTATGAGTAAGTTACAAGCACTGTATTTAATTGATAATGGTTTTACAAATGTGAAAGTATATCGAAAATAACCTTGCCCGCTTTCATGTAATCAACGCGGTATTTAATAATGTTGCGTTGATTAAGTAATTGTTAACACGAACTGAGATTTTTATACGGCTACTTCCTTTTTTCTAATGAGTTAACTTGTTGCCAAAAAAATGTATTTTGTGGTGTTGCGATTTTGTGGTGAATACCAAGTTGATGAATATAGCCATTGATATTGTCGATCTCAGTTTTACGAGCAGCTAAAATATCACTGAGCATAGAAGAGGTGTTTTCAGCTGTAAGAGAAGCGACTTTTTTTACCGTTGTTATCAGCGATTCACTCGTTAGGTTAACACCTTCCATCTGAGCAATTGTAACTAACTCAGCTATTGTTTCACTTATTTCCTGTTTATATTCGATATTATTAACTTGCCCATTTTTAATGTTATTTATTGCAGTAATTGGGTTGATAACACAATTAATTGCAAGCTTTTCCCATTGCTGTTGTTTTACACTATGCTGCCAGTAAACATTAGGAAGCGCATTATTGAGCGTTTTGAGGATCCGCTCCTTAGTATGGTTATTTAACTTGCCATAAACACTTCCAATATCAGTTTTACCATTGCCTGTATGAGTGATATTAAAAGATGCGTTAGCTTTTGCTCCATGAGTGATCAGCATCGAAAGTATATTGTGTTTTTTTATAATACGCTGTGGTAATTTTTCAGCAACCCCCATACCGTTATGGCATAGTGCTATAACGGCGCTTTGATTAATGGTGCATTTTACACTATCAATTGCATCAACAACCTGAAATGCTTTAACACAGAGCAGTATTAAATCAGCACTTTTAATTGACTCTTGTGACGCTGTAACAAGGTCTATTTGCTCAGACTTATTATCTAAACTCGTAAAAGTGAATCTCTTGGGGGGGCGAGTAATGTTTTTAGAGCATATTAGTTGAACATTGTTGTTATTGGATAACGATAAGTATCGATACCACAGTAATCCAATGGCGCCTTGGCCGATGATAACAATTTTCATGTCAGTTTATTTTGACGATATAGTAATACTGCCCACTTGAGTGTGGCAAATAATGCAATACCGACCAAGTCTGCAAAAAAATCGCTAACTTCACCATTGCGAAAGCCCAAATAGTACTGCCCAAACTCTGTTAATGCCGCATATAAGCTAATGGTTATTACACAATTTATCAGTGGCAGTTTGGCGATGCTATTCAATAACCATGTGAGCAGGAAAAAACTGATTATATGCCCAACAGAATCAATTTGTGTACCTCTAAAAATAACTGCACGTATTTCATCTGAAATAAAATACGTACTTAAACTGATAGTAAGAGCGATTAAAACGATAAGTAACTGGTAATGGCGGTTCATTGTTAAAGGTATTAGGAAAGTAGAATGTTATTTTAGCATGATAACGAAAAAGCACCATGGTCTTGAAGAATAACTATAATTTGGTTCAGCAATGATGAATATTTTGTTAGAATCTTGTTTATTTAACTGGTTAGGGTCTTGTTATGCCTTCAATGGATATAGTGTCAGAAATAAATTTAGAAGAAGTACGCAATGCAACTGATAATGCAAGTCGTGAGCTAGCGACACGATTCGATTTTCGTGGTGTGGAAGCAAGCTTAGAGTGGAAAACCCCCAATGTGGTCATTAAGTCTGAAGGTGACTTTCAGGTTAAGCAAATAGTCGATATATTACGCTCGCAATTAACTAAGCGCAGTATTGATGCTAAAGCAATGACCGTTGGTAAATACGAATTTTCTGGGCGAAGTTGCAGTGTTAATGTCTCATTTAAAGAAGGGATTGAACAACCGGTAGCTAAAAAGGTAGTGAAGCTAATTAAAGACAGCAAATTAAAAGTTCAAGCTGCTATTCAGGGAGAGCAATTGCGTGTTACTGGTAAAAAACGTGACGATTTACAAGCTGTAATGCAACTTGTTAAAAATGGTGAATTTGAACAATCATTTCAGTTTACTAACTTCAGAGATTAAGCCCATAACTTAACTTATCGTTCAAAACTTATGAAATGCACATATGCTATTGTTTATAAAGACTAAGGCGTGTTGCTTTGTGCGGTAACCAACTTGGGCCTCAAAGAGCAAAACGTCCTACTATAAGCACCTAACATTATTGGCGTAGTTTTAACCCCTTTGTATTTAATTTAGGTAACATAATGCTTCCACAGCAAGAAGAACTTATTAGTACGGTTAATCAAGTAATGCCATTTGGCAAATATGCTGGTCGAAAGTTACTGCATTTACCCGAACCCTATTTAGTATGGTTTCATGGAAAAGGTTTTCCAGAAGGTAAGCTCGGTCAGCAATTAGCATTAATGTATGAAATAAAACTTAATGGCCTTGAAGAAATGCTTAAGCCTTTATTAAAAAATTAATAATAGACCAATTAATTATCAATAATGTCTTTCATAGATCTAGTTTTTCGTTCCACTTTTAATAACAAGCTGTTTTTACAATGAATTATAATTCGACAGTTTTTGCACATAGATTCAATAATGAACTTCTCGTTATTTTGGTCATTTCTCAGGACTATACTACTTGCAAAGCACTACATTATGATCTTAAATGAATTATCGAACTAGTGAATGTTCGATTGTGTAATTATTTAATAAAGCTATGCTTATTAGTAAGTTATGGAGATTTATAAATGAGAAGACAAAAACGAGATCGTTTAGATAGAGCATACTCAAATGGCTACCAAGCAGGCCTTTGTGGTAGAAACAAAGAAAATTGCCCCTATCAAAACACTACGGCTAGATCTGAATGGCTAGGTGGTTGGCGAGAAGCGGTTTCTGATCGACATTCAGGGTTATTCAAATAAATATATTGCTGACTTAAGCCCTCTAAAGAGGGCTTTTTATTAACTAATATTTACTGGTCAAACTAAAAAAACGTTGTGCTTGTTGCCATTGCTCAGGTGTGTTTGTATTGAACAAACAGCTTTGATCGGGTTGGTTAATTTCCTGATGGGGTATTGCTTTGAATAATTGCCGAATAGATGGCCCTTTTTCAATCAGTGAATTTTTACTTAACGCTTGTTGTATAAAAAGTTCAACAAAGCTATTAACCGGCAGGTATAAAGGTAAAGGATGGTCTTTATATGAGCAGGCTTTATTACTAAGCTCACCTACTAGCTTTAACTGCATTAAAATTTCAGGGGTTATTAATGGTAAATCTACCGGCATAATTAGTAAGGCACTCGCAGGGCATTGTTTAATAACACTAAAAATACCAGCTAAAGGGCCTAAATTTATATAAGCGTCTTTAACTTGGTAGTTACTACCACTGATCACAATATCATCAACATCACATTTTTCTAGTGTTGACCGACTAAACTCAAGCATTGTTTGATGATTTCTTTGCAGGGATGCCTTATCTTGCTTCATTCGTGATGAAAGACCTCCTGCAAGTACAACACCTAACGTTCTTTGTATCATATAGCTTAACCTTTTATCCGCCTAGCATCGCTAAATTTTCAGTAGCACCGACAAGTTTGTCGTGCAAAAAATGCGTTGATTTTTTATCAGCAAGTAATTTGATAAGTTCACGTTTGAGCGCGGTATTATCTTCCAGTTGGAGCAGATCACGCAGAGACATTCCTTGTTCGGCAAATAAGCATAAATGCAATTTACCCAGCGCACTTATGCGAAGGCGATTACAGGTATTACAAAAATCTTTACTATAGGGCATTATTAAGCCGATACTTCCAGCATAGTCATTATGAAAAAACTCTTCTGCGGGTCCTGCAGTTTGAGCTCTTTTTTTCAGCTGCCAGCCCTGCTTTAACAAGTCGTTTTTAATATTTTGACCTGAAACATGTTGCTCATTAAAAAAGGTCGCATTATCACCAGTTTGCATTAATTCGATAAACCTTACTGTAACTGGGGTTTCTTTAAGCCAATCGAAAAAGTAGCTCATGTGCTGATGATTAAACGATTTCATTAATACACTATTTACTTTGATATTATTGCAGCCCAATGTGAAAGCTTTGTCGATACCTTTTAGAATATAAGGCAATTTGTTATGCCCAGTAATGCTATTAAATAGCCGAGGATCTAAACTGTCGATACTAATATTGAGTGAGCTTAACCCGGCATCAAGCCATGTATTAATGTGGTCGAATAGTTTATAGCCATTACTGGTAAGTGCGACTGTTTCAATACCTGGGGTTTGATTAGCAATTGCTATGATCTCAGGAAGGTCTTTTCGTAATGATGGCTCGCCACCTGTAATTCTGATTTTTTTGGTACCCAGCTCTGCAAATGTTGTAATAATACGAGAAATTTCAGTGGTTGTAAGAAAGTCTCTATCAGAATTGCACTGGTAGCCATCAGGTAAACAATAGTTACAACTAAAGTTGCATACATCGGTAATTGAAAGTCGCAAATAACTAAACTTGCGTCCATAAGTATCTGTTAACATCTCACCTTTCCAAATGTCGGGAGGTCAAAACGTTTCCATTGTGACCCTGGCGGTTTACTTTACCTGCATAAGGCAGAAACCACGGCTAAAAAAGCATACCTAAATCTATTAGGTGAAGCTCGTTGAGCTCGGCGAATTAAATTGAGTGTAATTAGTGTACGCAACTTAACAGAGGATGTCTGTATTTATTAAAAAATTGAATAATATTCAATGTAAAGATAATCTATTTTCACTTGCAATCATTAGTTATAAGCGTATATTACTGTGTATGCATACAGCGTTAAAGTGTTTAATTGTACTGATAGTAGATTAAGGGAAAAAAATGGCAGTAGAAACTAGATATGTCGTCATGAGAAAAGGTGTAGAGGTAGAAACATTTATGGATAAGAAAGCCGCTGATGAATATGACAAAATGTTAGACATGGCTGACAACCTTGCTGAAATGTTTCAACATGCGCCAGTCGAACTTTCTGAAGCATTACAGGAAGAATTAAGTATTTATCTTGCACAAAATAGAGAAGAGGTGTTGATTGCCCTACAAGCAAAGAAACCAAAGCCGATTAACAAAGTAAAAGCGGATAATAAAGCTAAAAAAGTTGAGGATCTAGACACAAATAAAAAAGCAAGCGACGCGGCTTAATTTGTAGCTTTTCTATCAAAGTGGAATATCAATTAGTAAAAAGTAGAAGAACATCTATTTCCTTGCAAGTTATTGCAGGTAGGGTTGTTGTGCGTGCGCCATTAAAGATAAAGGAGCAGTATATTGAAAAGTTGCTGGAAAATAAATCAGCGTGGATTGAAGAAAAAATCAATCAACAGATCTTAGCACAAAAACACCAAAACCAACTACGCGTTAATGGCCAAATGTGGTTTGACGGCAATCTTTATCCGCTTAATGTGACAAATGCGATTAAACACGATGTATATTTTGATGGAGATTGCTTTCAAGTTAGCCTTAAAGTTAATAAAATATATCCGCCAGAGTCGATGTCAACCGCCGCTTTAATAACTGATGCACCAATGCGGCAACGACTAAAAAAATTACTAGAGCGCTGGTTAAAGTGCCAAGCTCAACAGTACCTAATTCCACGAACAGAAAACTTAGCCAAACAAACGTTACTTATACCCAAAAACATTACTATTCGCCAATATAAAGCCCGTTGGGGGAGTTGTAATAGTTTAGGTAATGTTCAATTTAATTATTTGTTAATGATGGCCCCTAAATGGGTTGTTGATTACGTCATTGTGCATGAACTGTGTCATTTAAAACATTTAAATCATAGTCCTAAATTTTGGTCTTTAGTTGCGCAATACTCTCCAAATTATTTATTAGCAAAACAGTGGCTAAAAAAACATCAGCATAAACTACAGTGGACTCTTTAAATTCAATCTAAAACTTAATTTTTGGCATGGAAATTGATTGATTATCTCTAAATCGTCAGCCGAAAAATAGAGGAAATAATGGAATTTAAAAGTTATCGTGTGAAAATAACTTGCTTATATTTAACTTCATGCTTTTTATCATTGTTGATATTGGATACTTTACTAATGGTTTTATAGCGTAAACACTTTTAGCTTGTGTAATAGCAGTTAACTTTGTAATTGATTATTACTATTGTTTCTCTTGTGTTTCTTTTTTGTGATATTTTATCTAATTTGTTGTAAAGTAAAGTTTTTATTCTTTTGTAAAGCTTTGTAGAAGGGCTACTACAAATAAAGTAGGACTTTTTAGCAATTGTGCATTAACACCAGGGAATATTTAAGGTAAATTAGCAGTATAAAAATAATAATTATAGGACTTACCATTTTATGAGCTCGTCAATCCTTATTTGTGATGACTCTAACTTAGCACGTAAGCAAGTACTAAGAAGTTTACCAGATTCATTATCCACTAACGTACAGTTAGCTACTAACGGCCAAGAAGCACTAGAATTATTAACAAGCCAGAGCTTTGACTTATTATTTCTTGATCTAACAATGCCTATTTTAGATGGCTTAGGGGTTTTACAAGGCATTAAAGACAATAATATTAATATTTCTGTCTTTGTTATCTCTGCTGATATTCAACCTGAAATGCAAAGTAAGGTATTAGAATTAGGTGCTAAAGCTTTTCTTCAAAAACCGGTTAAAAGTGAAGTATTAATTGCGCAACTTGAGCAACACGGGTTTCTATGAAAAATATTAATTTAACGGAAGATCAAAAAGATTGCCTGCAAGAAATTATAAATGTTGCCATGGGGCAAGCGAGTGACCAACTAGCACGCTATTTGGATACGTTTGTTCATTTAAAAGTACCGAGTATTGAACAGGTTGATTCTCAATGTATTATTGGGGCATTAAACTCTGAAGATGATAGAGTTGCAGTTGTTAGCCAGGGTTTTTTTGGCTATGAAGGCGTTCGTGGTGAAGCCCTACTTATTTATCAACCAAAAGATTCTGATAAGTTAGCCGATTTATTAGGGTATGAACCCGGTGAATTGTCAGTTGAAGAGCAAATTATCGATTTAAGTTCAATTTTAACGACAACATTTTTGAATGTTTTTGCTAGCCAGATTGAAAATCAGATGTCTTATAGTGCGCCTAGATTACTTTCTTCTAATAAAGGTGCAATTTCTGAACACATTGAACAACAGTCCTTTAATTGGGATCTTGCTCTGAAAGTAAAAATTACTTACCAAGTAACAGACTATTCGTTTAATTGCGATATGGTTTTGCTGATACCAGAGTCTGCAATTAATAATATAACCGATGTACTCGATAGAATTTTGGCGTCTTTTTAATGTCACTTGATAGTTACTGTTCACATATAACAGATAAAATAAATACTGGAATTTTAGTATTAGATCTTGATTATAATATTGTCATGTGGAATCGGTTTATGCAGATTCATGTGAATAAAAAATCAGATGAGGTGCTAGGAAAAAATATATTTGAGGTTTTTTCTGAATTACCTCAGCGATGGTTTGAAAGAAAGTTATCAAGTGTAACCCAGCTAAATACACAATCTTTCTGCTCTTGGGAGCAACGACATCATTTATTTGAACTACCTCACACCCGACCTATTACTACAGACAGTGTCTTTATGGCACAAAATTGTACATTTTCTCCGGTAATTGATGAAGGTAAAATAACGAATATTTGTATCTTAATTGAAGATGCTACCGACGTTTACCATTATCAAACAAAGTTGAATGGTGCGCTAGAGCAACTTGCTCTATCAAATCGAATTGATGGCTTAACTCAGGTTTTTAACCGAAAACACTGGGAAGAGTGTTTAGCTAATGAGTTCTCAAGAGCTAGACGCTATGATCATGGCTTGGCCTTAATTATGTTTGATCTCGACTATTTTAAGTTGTTAAATGACACTTTTGGGCATCAAGGTGGCGATAAAGTGTTAATTGATGTTGCAACTCAGGTGCAATCACTTTTACGCACTTGTGATATTTTTGGCAGATATGGCGGAGAGGAATTTGCTATTATTTTACCTGAAACGGATTTAACTGGCGCTATTGATGTTGCAAAAAGGGTACGAAGTACCATTGAAAATATGACTGTCACTTTTCAAGAAGATCATATTAAAGCAACCGTTAGTGTAGGTGTAGCGGTTATGAACAACGAAGATAAACGCTACGAAGATCTGATTTCAAATACCGACATTGCATTATATAAAGCTAAAAGCTCAGGCCGTAATATGGTTTTTACCGCTAAAGAAACAAGAGAATGTGCATAAACATTCAATTATTCACTTCAACTGCCGTTTTATTCATAAATTATAACTTTTTAGTCATAGATAAAGGTTGACACTAATTAGCAAATCGGGCATTTTATCGTCATGAATTTATTTATCAGCCGCATTACCATTATTATTACCACTACCATTCTCACACGACTGGTGGTTATTGGCTGACGTATAAAAAAGAAGTATTTTATCGAAGTCTGTGACCATCAAGGTTACGGACTTTTTTTGTTTTTAGGGGATGTAAAAATGCGTGTATTAAAGTTTGGTGGATCGTCATTAGCAACTGCAGATAGGTTTATCCAGGTTGCTAAGATCATCAAAGAAAAAAGTAAAGACTCACCACTAGCTGTAGTGGTTTCTGCGCCACAAGGTGTAACGAATCATTTAGTTGCAATGGCTGAAAATATTACAGATGAAGTAAAGCTTAGCAGTGACTTAATTCAGTTTAACCGCGCTATAACCACTATTGTTGAAGATCTATCCACTAAAATACCTACATTCTCTGGACAAGCAACACATGAATTATTGGCTACTTGGGAACACAAACTAGGGCGTTACTTGCAAGGCGCTGTAATGCTCTCATACTGTCCTGACCATATACGTGCAATTATAATTAGTATTGGTGAGCGTATGAGTGTTTCAATCTTAACCTCCTTGTTAAAAACTAATGAAATTAACGCTTCTATTATCGAACCAGAAAAGTTTCTTTACACGAATAATGTTTCTTTAAATGCTTTAGCTGATTTAGTGTTATGTAAAGAGGCGTTCCAAAAAGAATACAGTGAGTTAAATCGTGTTTCGCTTATGCCCGGTTTTATTGGCACGAGCGAAAAAGGTAGCATAACAACCTTAGGTCGTAATGGCTCTGACTATTCCGCAGCTGTTTTAGCTGTGTGTTCACAAGCAGAATGTTGCGAAATATGGACAGATGTAGATGGTGTATATAATGCAGATCCGCGCTTGATTAAAGATGCAACTTTACTTGATTATTTATCGTATCAGGAAGCGATGGAGCTCTCTTATTTTGGTGCGAGTGTATTACACCCCAAAACCATTGGCCCAATTGCTCAATACCATATCCCTTGTTTAATTAAAAACACTGGCAACCCAGAAGCCCAAGGTACTTTAATTGCTAACGAAAACGATAAGAAAAAACAAGTAAAGGCTATTTCTAATCTTGATAACTTAACTATGGTTAACGTTTCAGGTCCAGGTATGAAAGGTATGGTTGGCATGGCAAGCCGAGTTTTTGCAACGATGAGCCGTGAAAATATATCATTAGTGTTAATTAGCCAATCTTCCAGTGAATATTGTATTAGCTTTTGTATTTATTCTGCTGATGCTGCTATTGCTGAAAGCTGTTTGAAGCAAGAGTTTGAACTAGAATTACTCAATGGCTTGCTTGAACCAATAGGTTTGAAACACGAACTTTCTATTGTTTCATTAGTCGGAGATGGTATGCACCATCAACAGGGTGTTGCGGCGAAGTTTTTTAGCTCGTTGGCCCAAGCGCGTGTAAACGTGGTTGCCATAGCCCAAGACTCTTCAGAACGAAGCATTTCAGTGGTTATTGAGAAACGTAAATGTACTGCTGCTATGAAAGTCAGTCATCAGAACTTCTTCTCTCATAAACCGACTATCGATGTATTCTTGGTAGGTTGTGGTGTAGTGGGAAGTGAACTTATTGCGCAAATCTTCCGTCAACAAGCAAAATTGAAAGAACAAAATATATCTTTGAAAGTTTATGGCTTAGCAAATAGCAAGGGTATGGTTTTTGAAGCTGATGGTATTGATTTGGAGAACTGGCAAGGTCTTCTGGGTAAAGATCCCGTTGAAGTTAATGCTGAAAATATTAAGCAATTTGTTCGTGATCATCATTTAATTAATCCCGTCTTGGTAGACTCTACATCGAATGAAATATTAGCGATGAGCTATGTTGATTTTTTACAAGAAGGATTTCATGTAGTTACGCCAAATAAAAAAGCGAATACTGATTCTTGGGAATACTACCAAGCATTAAGAAAGGCAGCGCAAACAACTAATCGTCGTTTTTTATATGAAACAACGGTGGGAGCAGGTCTACCGGTAATTGATACCTTACAAAGTTTAATTAAAGCGGGTGATGAGTTAGTTCAGTTTGAAGGGGTGTTGTCAGGTTCGCTTTCTTATATTTTTGGCAAACTAGACGAAGGTATGAGTTTATCACAAGCAACAAAAATCGCTAAAGAGAATGGTTTTACTGAACCAGATCCTCGTGACGACCTTAGTGGTTTAGATGTTGCTCGTAAATTATTAATTATGGCGCGTGAAGCTGGAATGAAATTAGAATTATCTGATATTGAAATTGAACCTGTTTTACCTCAAGGCTTTGATGATAGTGGCGATGTTTCACAATTTATGGCAAATATAGTTACATTGGATGATGCTTTTGCACAACGGGTTGAAGCAGCTAAAGATGAAGGTAAAGTTCTGCGCTATATCGGTAATATTATTAATGGTAAATGTCGTGTTTCAATAGAAGCAGTTGGAGTGGGTCACCCTCTATACAGTATTAAAGATGGTGAAAATGCTCTTGCTATACATAGTCGTTATTATCAACCATTACCTTTTGTGTTAAGAGGTTACGGTGCAGGAGCTGAAGTGACAGCTGCGGGGGTTTTTGGTGACTTGTTAAGAACATTGGCTTGGGAGCAACAACACTAATGTCTATTTCAGTTTTTGCTCCAGCCTCAATTGGCAACGTTAGCGTAGGGTTTGATGTATTAGGATTGAGCGTAAAACCTATTGACGGAACATTGCTAGGCGATGTAGTGTCTATCGTACAAGCAGATAAAGACAGTTTGTCTGTTATTGGCGAGTTCTCGAATAAGCTACCAGGAAATGTGAAAGATAATATTGTCTGGCACTGTTTAACTTTATTTAATAAAGCGATGGCGCAAGCTGGACATAACACAGTAAAGTTAGCCTTAACATTAGATAAGAGAATGCCAGTAGGTAGTGGCTTAGGTTCAAGTGCCTGTTCGGTTGTTGCAGCACTTGAAGGATTAAATCAGTTTTATCAACAATTCAATAATACGGGCTTTAATCAAAAGAAAATGCTATTAATGATGGGCGAAATGGAAGCTCAAATTAGTGGAAGCCTACATTACGATAATGTTGCGCCTTGTTATTTAGGAGGCATGCAGCTGATGGTGCCTGACGCTAATATTATTAGCAGAGATTTACCACAGTTTGATGATTGTTTTTATGTGATGGCCTATCCAGGCATTTCAGTATCAACTAAAGCTGCTCGTGAAGTGCTTCCCGCTCATTATAACAGGGCTGATTTAATTACTTTTGGGCAGAACTTGGCTACTTTTGTTGACGCATGTCATCGAAATGATAAAGCTCAAGCATTCTCAGTGTTAACAGATGTGGTTGCTGAAAAGTATCGTCAACATTTATTGCCTAAATTTATTGAAGCTAAGCAATATCTAGTTTCTCAAGGGTGTTTAGCCGTTGGTATTTCTGGTTCGGGTCCTACGTTATTTTGCGTTGTTGATGATGAAGCTAAAGCGAATAAGTTTGCTAAGTGGCTTAAAATAAATTATTTACAAACTGAGACTGATGGTAAAAACTATGGTTTTGTTCATGTTTGTAAAGTAGATAATCAGGGTGCGTGTGTGATTGAAAACGACACATAGCACAACAGTTAATCGTGTTAAATTGATAGAAATTTAATACTGTTACCACGTATATAAAGTGTAATAGGGTTTTAGAGTGAAATTTTATAATTTAAAAGAAAATAATGAAGTGGTGAGTTTTGCGGGGGCAGTTAAACAAGGTTTAGGGCGTAATCAAGGATTGTTTTTTCCTGAGAGTGTTCCCGCGATAGCTGATATTGAAGCACTACTTGCATTACCTTCAATAGAACGCAGTGTAAAGGTACTCTACCCTTTTGTGAGTGATGATTTAACTGAAAGCGAGTTATTGGCGATAGTCACTGAAGCCTTTAATTTTCCTGCTCAAATTCAACCAATAAGCGAAAAACGTGCAATTTTAGAGTTATTTCATGGGCCTACACTCGCATTTAAAGATTTTGGCGCTCGCTTTATGGCTAAATGTTTGCAAAAATTTAGTAAAGACAAAAAAATCACTATTTTAACTGCTACATCAGGGGATACCGGAGCCGCTGTTGCTCATGCATTTCATGGCATTGCTAATATTAGAGTTGTAATTCTTTATCCAAAAGGAAAAATCAGCTTATTACAAGAAAAAATGTTTACGACGCTTGGTGGTAATATAGAAACATTGGCGATCGATGGTAGCTTTGATGACTGTCAAGCTCTCGTAAAGCAAGCATTTGATGACAACGAACTTAAAGATGAGATTGGCTTAAACTCTGCTAATTCAATTAATATCAGCCGCTTATTGGCACAGATTTGTTATTACTTTGAAGCAATAGCACAGCTTTATCGTCAAAAAGGTGATAAAGCATTAGACAATATTGTTTTTTCTGTACCTAGTGGCAACTTTGGTAATTTAACCGCTGGCTTATTTGCTAAAGCGATGGGTTTACCTATTAAACGTTTTATCGCCGCAACAAATGCTAATGACACAGTCCCACGATATTTGCAGACTGGTGAATGGTCACCAAATGAAACCATTGCAACAATGTCTAACGCAATGGATGTGAGCAATCCTAACAATTGGCCTCGCGTTGAACACATGTTGAAGTCGGGTATTGTAGAAGAGGGTTGTGTAAGCTCAGTATCTATCGATGAAGAGCAAACACAAATGACAATGATAGCATTGGCAAAGCTTGGCTATATAAGTGAACCGCATGCGGCAGTTGCATATAAAGCGCTGCAGTACAACGCAAATGATGAAGAGTTTGGCGTGTTTTTAGGTACTGCTCATCCAGCTAAATTTAAAGATGTGGTTGAAAGTACGTTGGGGCAGCCAATCGGTTTACCTAAAGAGCTAGCTGATTGTGCAAGCGAAACTATATTGTCAAAAGATATGGACGTTAATTTTGCAGATATGAGAGCGTACTTATTAGCTGGGAACTAAAGGTAACACCGTTTTACATGAACAGCTATGCAGTCCCTCAGTTGGATTGATAAAGTTTTCAAATTTTAATTTTTAAGAGCAGTACTCAACTGCTCTTTTTTATCAGGGAAATAAATGAATTTACCACCTGTATGGCAATCAACCTTTGAACAAGAACAAGCCAAACCATATTACATCGCTTTACAAGCAGAAATAACTCATCAAAGAGCGATTGGAGAGGCTATTTATCCTGAACAAGCCCATGTTTTTTCTGCGTTTAATTATAAAGATTTGCCTGATGTTAAAGTGGTAATACTTGGGCAAGATCCGTATCATGGTGTGGGATTAAATGGGCAACCGCAAGCACATGGACTTGCTTTTTCAGTACAGCCTCCAACTAAAGTGCCCCCTTCATTAATCAATATTTATAAAGAGTTAGCTCAAGATGTTGATGGTTTTTTCATACCTGAACACGGCAACTTATCGGCTTGGGCAGAGCAAGGTGTTTTATTGTTAAATACGGTGTTAACTGTAAAAAAAGGACAAGCTAATTCACATGCGAAGCTTGGCTGGGAAACCTTTACAGACGCTATTATTGAGGCGATTAATTTAAATAACTCAGGTTGTGTATTTATCTTGTGGGGCAGTCATGCTCAGAAAAAAGGAAAGCATATTGATCGTAATAAACACTGCGTTTTAACAGGGCCACATCCTTCACCATTATCAGCTTATCGAGGTTTTTTTGGTTGTCAGCACTTTTCAAAAGCTAATCAATGGCTTTTAAAAAAAGATATTAAAGCAATTGATTGGTGTATTTAATCATTTTTATTTAGCGCCAGCGCCACTGTATTTGGCTAGTTTTTTCTCTGTTATATTTCGCTTAAAAAAATTAATGACCTACATGGCCACAAAGTAGGAGATCGTATTTTATGCCACCTGAGCGAACTAATTTCAGTTAACATCAGAGATGTTGATCTTTTAGCCCGTTGGGGTGGGGATGAATTTGTCATTATTTTACCTGAACTAGATCTTGAGCAAGCTAAGTTAGCCTGTGAAAAGCTTAAATCTCTTATCAATAGTAATCCGATAAGTTGTGATTTATCGGTAACCTGTAGCTTTGGCGTTGCGCAATACCATTTGGGTGACACGTTAAATGAACTTTTTGTTCGTGTAGATAAATTATTGTACAGCGCAAAGCAACAAGGCCGAAATACAGTCCAAACTTAGATAATGAGACGCGCTAGGTTGTGGTCTTTATACTAATCAGCTGAAATCACTTTCCAATAATGCGCTAAAGAAATAGCGTATCGGTTGAATAATCTTATTAAGATGTTAAAAGTAGAAATATTTTGCGTAATATCTCTTCTGATTGGTTTTGTATTGCTTATGGTTGCATTATTGGTAAAATTTAACCACTGTAATAATTGTCAACCAGAGTGATTTTATGTCTTTAGAGCACTATTTTTCACAATTTCGCCACCATATTATTGGTCAAGACTTAACACATACCATTAATGGTGTGGACCATAAAATAGTTTACGCAGACTGGACCGCAAGCGGTCGGCTATATCGACCTGTTGAAGATTATATTACCAACGTTCTTGGGCCTTATGTTGCCAATACTCATACAGAAACGAACTTGACGGGCTGTGCGATGACACATGCATATCACGATGCGCAAAAAGTTATTAAAAAGCATGTAAACGCTTGTGATAATGATATTTTAATTACTGCTGATGCGGGTATGACTGGTGTGATCAATAAGTTTCAACGCTTACTTGGATTGCGTATTCCTGAAAGAATGCAGTCGCAAGTTCATTTTTCTGATGAAGATAAACCTGTTGTTTTTATTACGCATATGGAGCATCACTCAAATCAAACTTCTTGGTATGAATGCGATGTAACCTTGGAAATAGTAGATCCTAATAACGATGGACTACCTTCTCTCGCACACCTCGAACAACTATTAATAAAGTATGCAGATCGTAAGGTTAAAATCGGCTCATTTACTGCTTGTTCTAATGTTACCGGTATAAAAACACCCTATCATCAGCTTGCTGAAATTATGCATGAGCATGGTGGCTTATGTTTTGTCGATTTTGCCTGCTCAGCACCTTACGTTGATATTGATATGCATCCGACAAATGCAAAACAATCGTTAGATGCTATATATTTTTCACCTCATAAATTTCTAGGTGGGCCTGGTAGCTCAGGAGTCTTGCTGTTTAATAAAGCTTTGTATAAGAACAGAGTACCAGATCATCCTGGTGGTGGTACGGTAACTTGGACTAACCCTTGGGGTAAACATAGTTTTTTTAATAATATAGAAATGAGAGAGGATGGCGGAACACCAGGCTTTTTACAATGTATTAGAACTGCGTTAGCCATTAAAGTAAAAGAGGCTATGGGAGTTAATAATATAGCCAAAAGGGAACAAGAGATAACAGATTATGTAATGGATAGGCTAAGTCAAAATGACAGGGTGGTAATGCTAGAGCCCAAAATTCGAGACCGTTTAGCGATAGTCTCATTTTATGTTAGAGATGCTCACTATAACCTTGTTGTTCGCTTGCTCAATGATAAGTTTGGTATTCAAACACGTGGTGGCTGTTCTTGTGCAGGCACATACGGGCACATTTTATTAAACGTTGATCAAGACACATCTTCAAAAATAACGCAGCAAATAGATTTAGGTGATTTTGCTGGAAAACCGGGTTGGATTAGAGCTTCTTTTCATCCTACTATGACAGATAAAGAAATCGCTTTTGTCGTTGATGCAATAAACCAAGTAACAGAAAATATTGAATTATGGGGTAAGGAGTATCGTTTTGATCCTGCTTGCGGGGATTTTACCTATGCCAATAACAAGGTTGCTTATCCAAGTCTTGATGGTTTTTCTGCGTTAATGTGTAATCCAATTAGATCAACAGCCCCTTCATTGATGAAAAAGCTGTTTGGTTAGGTTAGATTAACTATATCTGTGCTAGCGCTAATTTAACGATCTAGCACAGATATAATTGAAAATTAATGTAATATTCTTGCTTTAATCGTTCCTTTGATCTGTTTTAATTCTCTTAATGCAAGGTCACTATTTTCTGCTTCAATATCTATTACTACGTATCCGATCTTTGAATCTGTTTGTAAGTATTGGGCGGCAATATTAATATTGTGCTCAGCAAAAGCTTGGTTAATTTTTGTTAAAATACCGGGCTGGTTATGATGAATATGTAACAAACGACGTGCGCCAACATATTCAGGTAATGATACTTCAGGAAAGTTCACCGCGGATAATGTGGAACCATTATCAGAATACTTTGCAAGTTTGCTAGCAACTTCCAATCCAATATTTTCTTGCGCCTCTTTAGTGCTACCACCAATATGAGGGGTAAGAATAACGTTATCAAATGCTCGTAACGGTGAAATAAATTCTTCGTCATTACCCTTAGGCTCTATTGGAAATACATCAATAGCTGCTCCTGATACTTTTTTAGTTGCTAAGGCATCAGCGAGTGCCTCTATATCTACTACGGTACCGCGGGAAGCATTAATAAAAACAACACCGTCTTTCATAACTTCAAATTCAGCTGCGCCCATCATGTTTTGAGTTTGTGCAGTTTCAGGTACATGTAAACTAATAATATCTGATTCTTGAAGTAAAGAAGTAAGTGAGGTTGCTTGACTGGCATTACCTAAAGGTAACTTAGTTTCAATATCATAAAAGCGTACTTTCATACCTAAGGTTTCAGCTAATATGCCTAACTGCATACCAATATGACCGTAACCAATGATCCCCAGTATTTTGCCTCTAGCTTCAACAGAACCTGCTGCAGATTTATTCCATACACCACGATGAGCTTGCGCACTTTTTTCAGGAATACCGCGAAGGAGCAATAATAACTCACCAATAACTAACTCCGCGACGGAGCGAGTGTTAGAAAATGGCGCATTAAATACAGGGATACCACGTGATTGTGCAGCGGCAATATCAACTTGGTTAGTACCAATACAAAAACAGCCAATAGCAACTAATTTTTTTGCGTGATTAATAACTTTTTCAGTTAATTGGGTGCGGGATCTGATACCAATAAAGTGAACTGAAGCGATCTTTTCAATGAGCTCTTCTTCACTTAGAGATGTTTTAAGGTATTCAATGTTAGTGTAACCCTTGGACTTTAATTCTTCTAATGCGCTCTGGTGTACACCTTCTAATAATAAAATCTTAATTTTTTCTTTTGCTAAAGAGTTATTGCTCATGATTAACATTCTCTAAGTTATTTTTCTTTTAGATGGCTAGATATCTAAAACTACCCACCTAAATTATCATATAGTGTATAAACTCTAAAGTGTTATTTTATGATTTTTGGACCTAGCGCAGTGCCAAGGATCAAAATATCTGCGCAGCGATGCGCAAAAAGGCCATTAGTAACAACGCCTACTAATGCATTGATATCTGATTCAAGCTGCTTTGGATTAATTATGTCTAAGTTATGCACATCAAGAATTACATTACCATTGTCTGTGACCACGCCTTGGCGATAAACAGGATCTCCGCCAAGCTTTACAAGCTCTCTTGCTATGTAACTTCGTGCCATTGGAATAACCTCTACTGGCAATGGAAATTTGCCAAGCATTGGCACTTGTTTGCTCTCATCGGCAATGCAAATAAACGTTTTAGCGACAGCAGCTACTATTTTTTCACGAGTGAGCGCTGCACCACCGCCTTTGATCATGTGCATGTGTTCGGTAATTTCGTCGGCACCATCAACATAAACGTCAATAGCGTCTATATTATTTAAATCAAATACCTCTATACCTAAGGCCATTAATCGTTTTGTAGACTCTTCAGAGCTTGATACCGCACCTGAAATACGATCTTTTTTTGTAGCTAAAGCGTCAATAAAGTAATTTACAGTAGAGCCTGTACCTACACCTACAATTGTATCGTCTTTAACAAATTCTAGCGCTTTTACTGCGGCTGATTTTTTCATTTCATCTTGTGTCATACCAGATCCTTGAAGAGTTATTGATGTGTTAGTTGAATGTATTATATACCCATTGGTATGGCATTTGTTATTTAAACAGTGAAATCATAAATAGCTGTAGGGGTAACTATTTTTGCAAGTGGAATATCCCAGTCTTGAACCGCTAGACGTTCAACTTTTTGGCAGTCATGAGCTAAACCAATTGGGCGTGGCTTAGCGTTAATATCACTCTGAAATTGCTGGTACCATTTGCTTAAGGTTCGATCATAAAAACCACCACCCATACCCATTCTGTTACCTTCAGCATCAAAGGCAACCAGAGGTGTAAAGATAATGTCGAGATCTGACGTTGAAATAATATCAAGTACACTAAGCTTAGGCTCTAGAATGCCATATATATTAGCTTTCATTTGGCTGTGTTGATGGTAGCGCAAAAACAGTAACTGGCCTTTACTAAAAGGGTGAAGAACGGGTAAATATGTATTAATGCCTTGCTGCCAGCACCACTGTATAAATAATTCAGGATTAAGTTCGCCATCATTACTTAAGTAAATTGCAATATTATTAGCCTGCCCAACATCAACTAGCTCACGCAATTGTATTAAAAGTGCTTCGCTAGCAATGCTCTGCTCTTGAAATGATAATGCTTTTCGGCGCTGGCGTATTTTTGCACGAACGGCATGGGCTGAATTCGTTGAAAAGGATGGTTTATTCACAAAGCTTGCCCTGACGATATATTTGCTTGTTAATTTAAACAAAAAAAAAGCAGTGAACAAGTTATTGTTTCACTGCTTTTATAACTAATAATTAGTTTTTATTGCATTGTAGGAACTACGTCTTCAGGTTTAATCTTCTTTTCATCATTTTCGTCTTGTAAGCTTTCCCAGAAACGAGTTTTTAAGCTAAAGAGTAGGATCATTATACCAATACCAATACTAAATAAGCTGATTTGTAAGTAAAGTTGAGGTAATTGATCGATAGCATTTGGATCAAAGTTACCCGCTAACAATCCTGAAATAATGTTACCTATTGAATAAGTTAGTACAAATACCCCCATCATTTGACCTGCAAAGCGACGTGGAGAAAGCTTACTAATTGCACTTAATGCAACAGGGCTTAAACATAGTTCACCAACCGTGTGTAAAAAGTATGTAGCAATTAACCAATATGGTGCAACTTTTAAACCAGATGCTGCCCATTGCGCTGCAAGGAACATTAGGATAAAGCCACTAGCCATAATAATTAAACCAACAGCACATTTTATGCCGTAAGCAGGTGTAACATAGCGTTTACCTATATTAATCCAAAGGGCTGCGAAAAATGGTGACAATACCACAATAAACATTGAGTTTAATGACTGGAACCAACCCGTTGGTACTTCAAAACTTCCAACAAAACGGTCTGTGTAATCTCTGGCAAATAAATTCATTGAAGAACCCGCTTGCTCGAAACCTGACCAAAAGAAAGCTGAAGCAATACACACTAGTAGAAGAGCGCCAAGGCGTTTCTTCTCGTTAGTCGTTAAATTACCAAACCAGTAAATAGCCACATAATATGCGACAAATATAGCAGTGAAACTAATCGCTACATATTCAGCAACAGTAACAGGATCTATTGTTAAACCACCAGTTAATGCCATATAAGCAATAATACCAATAGCGCCAAGTACACCAATGATAATAGACCAACTAATTTTTTCACCTTTTGGTGATAGTGGAGATTCAGGCTTATCACCAATAGAATTTAGTTTCGGAAGTGTTCTTTTATATTGAATTAAACCAATTGCCATACCAATAGCTGCAGCACCAAAGGCCCAGTGCCAACCTTGATATTCCATTAAATATCCACAAATAAGATTACCAAGTATTGAACCAATATTAATGCCCATATAGTAAATGGCAAAGCCACTATCGCGTCGTACATCTTTATCAGAATATAACTGCCCAACTAGCGCTGCGATATTTGGTTTAAGTAAGCCTGTTCCTAAAATAACTAGGATCAAGCCAACAAAAAAGGTTTTGTCGTTAGGGATTGCTAACACAATATGGCCAAACATAATAATAAGGCCGCCATACCAAACTGCGCGTTGACCACCTAATAGTCGATCAGAAATCCAGCCGCCAGGTAGGCCCATAAAGTATACACAGCCGGTGTATAAACCATAAATAGCGGTAGCCGAGGCAACGGTAAGTGCTAAACCACCCTCTTGAAGGGTTGCGGTCATAAATAACACTAACAGCATACGCATGCCGTAGTAACTCATTCGCTCCCACATTTCGGTGAAAAATAAGGTTTGTAAACCTGCTGGTTGACCAAAAAATGTTTTTTCGGTTTGCGTTGTCATAAAGTTTCCTTCCAGATTGCTTCATTACTTTGTAATTATTATTTGTTGCTTTAAATTTAAACGAATTGAATAAAAAGTAACACGAAATGATGCATATTAAATAAAATCTGCGCTTGTTATACCGAGGAAAATCGATAAGTGCAAGTTCTTGGTGCTTTCATATGCAGGGTACTATGAAAGTTTTATTTACATAAATTAAGTGAATTATAATTTAATATAAGGCCGATATATTCAACTTTCCCCAAGGTTTATATAACTTTTACTAGTCTTCATTTGTTAATTAATAGTAAGATTGATCTATTAAATGTTTCTAAGATAGATATACGTTAAATATAAAAGGATTGAGTGCGAACTATGTTTCATACATTAGAGAATACTAAAGTAGCTGTTATTGGTTTAGGATATGTTGGCTTGCCGCTCGCAGTTGAGTTTGGTAAAAAATACCCGACCTTAGGCTTTGATATAAACAAACAACGCGTTCAAGAACTTAATCAAGGTAATGATTTTACCTTAGAGGTATCAAAAGAAGAAATGGCAGACTCGCCATTAATTCGCTATTCAGCAGAAGTTGCCGCGCTAAAAGAGTGCAATGTCTATATCGTAACTGTGCCAACTCCAATTGATCAACATAAACAGCCTGATTTAACTCCGCTAATAAAAGCGAGTCAGATGCTTGGTAGCGTTATTTCCAAAGGTGACATTGTTATATACGAATCAACCGTTTTCCCCGGTGCTACTGAAGATGAGTGTTTGCCTGAAATAGAAAAAGTGTCTGGTCTGATTTTTAACAAAGACTTTTTTGCCGGTTATAGCCCAGAACGAATTAATCCAGGTGATAAAGAGCATAGAGTTACCAATATTTTAAAAGTAACGTCTGGTTCTACACCTGAGATTGCTCAATTTATTGATAGCTTGTACGCCTCTATTATCACGGCGGGGACTTATTTAGCGTCTTCAATTAAAGTGGCAGAAGCAGCTAAAGTAATAGAGAACACACAAAGAGACTTAAATATTGCGTTAATTAATGAGCTTGCAGTAATTTTTAATAAACTAGGTATTGATACCGAGGAAGTACTAAAAGCGGCGGGGACTAAATGGAATTTTCTTCCGTTTCGTCCTGGGCTAGTTGGCGGTCATTGTATTGGTGTTGACCCTTACTATCTAACACATAAGGCGCAGTCTATTGGGTATAACCCTGAAGTTATTTTAGCCGGTAGACGTATCAATGATGGTATGGGGGCTTATGTCGTTGCACAATTAACTAAGCAAATGATTAAACGTAAAATACAAATTAATGGTGCAAACGTGCTCGTTATGGGATTAACCTTTAAAGAAAATTGCCCTGATGTTCGTAATACAAAAGTTGTTGATATTCTTTCTGAGTTGGGTGAATACTACGTAAATGTTGATGTATATGACCCTTGGGTAAATCCAGATGAAGCCAAACATGAATATGGTGTTGATTTAATTAAACACCCTGAAAAGAATAAATATGATGCGGTAATTTTTGCCGTTGCTCATCACCAGTTTAAAGCACTTACTGCTGAAGATATTAAAGGTTACTTAAAAGCAGATCATGTTATTTACGATTTAAAATATATGCTTGATCCTGCACTTGCTGATATCCGTTTATAGCTTACAGCTAATTAAAACTTAATGATTGAGTGCCAATAAAGCAATTTATTGGCATTTTCATTTATTTCAGCTGTCGGTGCCATTGTGCCAAGCAAATAGGCAGTGTTAAACTAGCCAGTAATTATCAAGCAATAATAAATGGACGTTGTATGAGTCAATATCATCTAATTCAAGCACAATTACAAACTACACAGCATACTTGGCTAGTAACAGGTTGTGCGGGCTTTATTGGCTCTAACCTACTAGAAACTTTGTTGTTACTTAACCAAAAAGTAATTGGTTTAGATAACTTTGCAACTGGCCACCAAAAAAACTTAGATGAAGTACAAAGTACAGTTTCAGAGCAACAGTGGAATAGCTTTACTTTTATTAAAGGTGATATTCGTGAGTTAAGCGATTGTCAGCAAGCAGTGAATGGAGTTGACTATATTCTTCATCAAGCTGCCTTAGGTTCTGTACCACGCTCTATTGCTGATCCAATTACAACCAATGCAGCTAATGTTACTGGCTTTTTAAATATGTTAGTAGCAGCTAAAGAAGCCAAGGTTAAAACCTTTGTATATGCTGCGTCAAGTTCAACTTATGGCGATCATCCGGCATTACCAAAAATTGAAGAAAATATTGGTAACCCATTGTCACCTTATGCCGTTACTAAATATGTTAATGAACTTTATGCCGATGTCTTTAAACGCACGTATGATTTGAACAGCATAGGACTTCGTTATTTTAATGTGTTTGGCAAGCGTCAAGACCCAGATGGTGCATACGCAGCTGTTATTCCTAAGTGGACTGCGGCAATGTATAACCAAGAAGATGTTTTTGTGAATGGAGATGGTGAAACTTCTCGCGACTTTTGTTTTGTCGAAAATGCAGTGCAAGCTAATATTCTAGCTGCGCTAGCGAATGACGAGGGTAAAAACCAAGTATATAATGTTGCTGTAGGCGATAGAACCACGTTAAATATTCTGTTTGATAGTTTAAAAGTTGCTTTGGCGGAAAATAATGTCAATGTAGATAAAGCTCCTGTTTATCGAGATTTTAGAGCAGGTGATGTTCGTCATTCACAAGCTGATATTTCAAAGGCTAAAAAGCTATTAGGCTATGAACCTGAGTATCGCATTCAACAAGGTATCACGAAAGCAATGAAGTGGTATGTTAGCAACCTATAAGTAAGTTAAGCGTAGCTAATCGGTTATATAAGAAGCTCAAATAAACTATCAGCTTACTTTGAAATTAAATGGATTAAAAGAGACGAACAATGACTAACAATATAAAAAAAGCTGTGATCCCTGTCGCTGGATTAGGCACAAGAATGTTACCAGCAACTAAAGCCATACCTAAAGAAATGTTGCCAATAGTAGATAAACCATTAATTCAATATATAGTGAATGAATGTGTAGCTGCTGGTATTAAAGAAATTGTTCTTGTTACTCATTCATCTAAGAATGCAATAGAAAACCATTTTGATAAGTCATTTGAACTAGAAACTACGCTTGAAAAACGGGTAAAGCGCCAATTATTAGACGAAATACAAGCTATTTGTCCTAAAGATGTCACTATTATGCATGTTCGTCAGGGTGAAGCTAAAGGATTAGGTCATGCAGTCTTAAAAGCAAGGCCATTAATAGGTGAACAACCTTTTGTAGTTGTTCTACCAGACGTGATTTTAGATGACGCAAGTGCAAATTTAAAAACAGAAAACCTTGCTGCTATGCTCAAACGTTTTGAAGAAACGGGGCAAAGCCAAATTTTAGTTGAACCTGTACCTGCCGAAATGGTGAGTAGTTATGGTATTGCTGATTGTAATGGGGAGTCACTTAACGCTGGCGAATCTAAAGTGATGACACAAGTTGTTGAAAAACCAGCAATTGACGAAGCGCCGTCTAACTTAGCGGTTGTTGGTCGTTATGTACTTTCTGCACCTATTTGGGATTTACTTGAGTTTACACCACCGGGTGCAGGTGATGAGATTCAGTTAACTGATGCTATTGCAAGCTTGATGAAACTAGAGCCTGTTGAGGCTTTTCATATGACAGGAAAATCTCACGACTGTGGTTCTAAAATGGGTTATATGAAAGCTAACGTTGAATACGCACTCCGTCATCATGAATTAGGTGATGAGTTTAGCGACTATCTTAAAAATTTAATAAAAACGCTTTAACAGCATTAGTTATCATGGTGGCTTAAATGGAATTATCAAACGCTAGTCAAATGGCTTTGCAGGCAAAAGAGCGAACAATAGCTTCATTGTTTACAAATGATGATCGTGCAAAAAGTATGTCTATAAAAGCTGCCAGCTTATTCCTTGATTACTCAAAACAAAATATTAACGATGATGAGCTAGCTACTTTATTTTCTTGGGCAAAAGAGCAAAAGCTTACCGAAAATATTACTCGTATGTTTGCTGGTGAAAAAATTAATAACACTGAAAATAGAGCTGTATTGCATACGGTTTTACGCGCACCTAATTCTGTTAAGCAAACCATTTTAAAAACCGAAGCAGATGAGGTTATTGAGACCGAAAAGCGGGTTGAACAAATTGTTAATAATATCCGCTCAGGTAAATCTGTTTCGGCCGCAGGTAAGCGATTTACTGATGTGCTTGTTATTGGTATTGGTGGCTCTTTTTACGGGGTTAAAGTCGCACTGTCAGCGTTAAATCCTTTTTGTAGCCCGTCATTATCAGTGCATGTACTTGCTAATATCGATGGTGGAGCAGTTCATGAAAAGCTTGCTAAGTTGTCAGTAGATACCACCTTAGTGATCGTTATTTCAAAGACATTTACTACCCAAGAAACTATGCTTAACGCGCAAGCCGTTAAACAATGGATGCGAAGTAACGCTAATAATGAATTAATTGATTTTTCAGAGTTAATGCAATTGCAATGGTATGCGGTGAGCACGAACATTACAAAAGCAACTGAATTTGGCTTATCAGCTACTAATGTGCTCCCTATGTGGGACTGGGTTGGAGGTAGATTTTCACTGTGGTCAGCAGTTGGTTTACCCTTAGCGTTAGCCATTGGCAATAATGAATTCTCTCAATTGAAAAATGGTGCTTATGAAATGGATCAGCATTTTTTAACTAGTCAATTTGAGCAGAATATGCCAGTGATCATGGCATTAGTGGGGTTATGGAACCGAAATGTTTTAGGGCATTCAAGTTTAGCCATACTTCCTTATGATCACGGAATGAGAGCACTTCCAGGTTATCTACAACAAACTGATATGGAAAGTAATGGCAAATCTGTTAATAAACAAGGGGATCATCTTAGCTGTGCAACTGCTCCTATTGTGTTTGGGCAAGAAGGGACGAATAGTCAACATGCTTTTATGCAATTAATGCATCAAAGTAATGAAATAATTCCAACTGACTTTATTGTGGCTTTGCAAGGCTCATCTGACTTGAAAGAACATCATAAAGTACTTGTTGCCAATTGTTTTGCACAAAGTGAAGCATTGATGAAAGGTAAAACACTATTGCAAGCTCAGCAAGAATTGATTGAACAAAACTTTGACAAAGAAGACGCAGAACAGCTTGCTCCACATAAGGTCATGAAGGGGAATACTCCAAGTAATATGTTATTGCTTGATAAAGTTACACCTTATTCATTTGGTGCCTTATTGGCGCTGTATGAGCATAAAATCGCAGTACAAGGCTTTTTGTGGAACATTAATTCGTTTGACCAGTGGGGTGTAGAGCTAGGTAAACAACTGGGACAACAAATATTAGCGGTAATTGATGGTGGCGAAGATGTGTCATTATCCTCTTCAACCACTGCATTGATTAGTCAATTTAAATCAGCAAATTTCTGTAAATAAAAATATCGCGCTATAACTCAATCTCTTATTTCTTATTGGTATAACTAGTCTTTTTCTTATATGGAAAGATAAAATTATTTGTGTCAAAATAGCCTCATTAAATTTCACCCATGCTAGTGATAACGTAATGAAATTAACACATTTACAAAAATTAGAAGCAGAATCTATTCATATTATCCGCGAAGTAGCAGCTGAGTTTGATAAGCCAGTAATGCTTTATTCAGTCGGTAAAGACTCTGCAGTACTACTACATTTAGCCCGTAAAGCCTTTGCGCCAGGTAAAATTCCTTTTCCGTTATTACATGTTGATACAACATGGAAGTTCAAAGAGATGATCGCCTTTCGCGATGCCATGGCAAAAGACTATGGTTTTGAATTATTAGTGCATAAAAATCCCGAAGGGCTAGCGATGGATATTAATCCATTTGTACATGGTAGTGCTAAACATACCGATATTATGAAAACACAAGGCTTGAAGCAGGCATTGGACCAACATGGTTTTGATGCCGCATTTGGTGGAGCACGACGTGATGAAGAAAAGTCGCGTGCTAAAGAGCGAGTATATTCATTTAGAGATAAAAACCATCGCTGGGATCCTAAAAGCCAACGTCCAGAGTTGTGGAACGTTTATAATAGCAAAGTTAATAAAGGCGAAAGTATTCGCGTATTTCCGTTATCAAACTGGACTGAACTAGATATTTGGCAGTATATATATTTAGAAAGCATCCCAATTGTACCTCTATACCTTTCAGCAAAGCGACCTGTAGTTGAGCGTGATGGGACATTGATTATGGTTGATGATGAGCGTTTTCCGTTAGCAGAAGGCGAGCAAGTACAAATGAAAAATGTTCGCTTTAGAACCTTAGGTTGCTACCCATTAACGGGTGCGGTTGAGTCTGATGCTGAAACATTACCGGAAATAATTCAAGAAATGCTGTTAACCAAAACATCTGAGCGTCAAGGTCGTGTTATCGATCATGACTCGGCAGGCTCAATGGAAAAGAAAAAAATGGAAGGCTACTTCTAATACCAGTTTCATTAATTCAGTGATCTATTTTATACGCAGTAAAAACAGCCAAATACAAGGCGTTTATTTTCATAACTAGTTGTTCAGGGCAATTATGCTCCAGCATTGCCCACATAAGCTACATCCATGTAGCGATAATTATAAAATAAATAACGCAGTAGTTGACTGTTTTAGCCAGTAGAAATGATCACATAGTTAGTGAGATTGATATAAGTTTATTCAACGTAATATTCAAGGCATTTAAAAGCCCAAATATAGGTTACAAGTTTCAAAGGAAATAACATGAGTCACCAATCAGACTTAATTGCAGATGATATTCAAGCATACCTAAAACAGCATGAAAATAAAGAGTTGGTTAGATTTTTAACCTGTGGCAGCGTTGATGACGGTAAAAGTACCTTAATAGGACGTTTGTTACATGATTCAAAAATGATCTTTGAAGATCAATTAGCAGCAATAGAGAAAGACAGTAAGAAGTCGGGTACCACAGGTGAAGCGATTGACTTAGCCTTATTAGTTGATGGCTTACAGTCTGAGCGCGAGCAAGGTATTACTATTGATGTTGCTTATCGATACTTCTCAACCGATAAGCGTAAGTTTATAATTGCTGATACCCCTGGTCACGAACAATATACCCGTAATATGGCAACAGGGGCTTCAACTTGTGATCTTGCAATTATTTTAATTGATGCTCGTTATGGTGTGCAGGTACAAACCCGCCGACACTCTTTTATTTGTTCTTTACTCGGGATCAAGCATGTCTTGATTGCGATTAATAAAATGGATTTGGTTAACTATAGCCAAGATCGTTATCAAGAAATTAAAAAAGATTATCGAAGTTTTGCTGACGATATGGAATTCGAAGATGTGCGTTTTGTACCTATTTCAGCATTGAATGGTGATAATGTTGTTGAAGAAAGCGCCAATATGGATTGGTATCCAGGTGCAACGTTAATGAAGTTATTAAATACCGTTAATATTGAAGCCAATCAAGTAAGCACTGAATTTAGACTGCAAGTACAATATGTAAATAGGCCAAACCTTAACTTTAGAGGCTTTGCTGGTACTATTGGTTCAGGCCATATTCGGGTGGGTGATGAAATAGTCGCATTACCATCGGGTAAAGAAAGTACGGTTAAATCTATTGTCACTTTTGATGGTGAGCTTGAACGTGCAGATAAAGGCCAAGCTATCACGCTTACGTTGGAATCAGAAATAGATATCAGCCGTGGAGAGATGATTGTTAAAAAAGGTTATTTACCGACGTCGGCAAAAGAGTTTAACGCCCAAGTGGTATGGATGCATGAAGACGAATTAGAAAAAGGGCGTGAGTACTACATAAAACAAGGGAGTAAAATGACCACAGGTCATGTGGTAGAAATAGAGCACCGTGTTGATGTCAACAGCATGGAAACTTCTAGTGCATCTCAGTTGGCATTAAATGAAATTGGTTCAGTTAACTTTGAAGTGGCTGAAACATTACATTTTGATTCATATCAATTTAATAAGTCGACTGGTGCCTTTATTATTATTGATAGGCTCAGTAATATTACGGTAGGGGCTGGTATGATCACCGATGCGATTGTCGAGCAGCAACAACATGCTTACAGCGAATTTGAAGTAGAGTTTAATGCCTTAGTGCGTAAACATTTTCCTCATTGGGGCTCTCGCGATATAAAGAAACTGTTTAATAGTTAATCATATTTTGGACGTTAAGAGTCAATAAATCTAATAATTGGTTATCATCACTTTTGTTAACTGTAGGTCAGCATTTATGCCGTCAAATAGCTGTAAGTTAGCTAATGAACGTCATAGATGGGCTTATCGGTAATTGCTCCTGCATTACCCTACTACCGCCATCCTTAGCGGCAAAGCCCAACCTACAAAAACGATGATTCATCTTAAAGTCTCACCTATGAATAGTTAATATAAACGGCATTGTTGGTATTCTTGTGCTGATAATGCTGTTAAATTTCTCAATATTTCATACGCATTAGAGGTTATTCCCTAGTGGGTTACTGATAAGGAAAACAATAATGGTAGCAATACAGTGGTTGCTTATCGCTATTTTTATTGCAACCTTCTTTGGGTTGGTAAAGTTTCAACAATTCCCTGAACGAGTATTTGCTGTCGCATTATTTGCTTGTTTAGGTTTTTCATTTGTAGATACTCAGGACATTCTTTCAAATGCAGTAAACCCAGGCCTTGTCACCTTAATTTTATTAGTGCTTGCTTCATTTTCATTTGAACGAACCAGTATTTTACGTCGTTTATCTGCAGTAATGATTAATGGTTCCAAATTTAAATCTACGGTACGAACGCTAGTTTATACCGCACTTGCTTCTGCACTTATGAATAATACAGCAGTGGTGGCTGCATTAATTTCTACCGTTAAAAACAATAGTTTAATAAACCCCGGTAAATTGCTATTACCCTTATCTTTTGCTGCAATACTCGGTGGTACGTTAACGTTAGTGGGTACCTCTACTAACTTAATTGTCAATACTATGCTGATCAAACAGGGGCATCCGAGTTTAGGCTTTTTCGATTTCACTGCTATTGGTTTGTGTGCAGCGGTGGCGTGTTTAGCCGTTATTATTGTTAGGCAAAATAGTTTACCTGAGATGCTTACCGAAAAAATGTCAAACCAAGATTACTTAGTCGAAGCTGAAGTATCGACTGAATCAAAATTAATCGGCTTAACGGTTGAAGAGAATGGTTTACGCAACCTAGATTCGTTATTCTTAGTTGAACTTGTTAGACATGGACGTTTAATAACACCCGTTGCTCCAGATGAAGTGCTGCTAGCTGAGGATAAGCTAATTTTCTCAGGGGATGTTTCTAAAGTGCTGGTATTACAACAATTTGACGGACTAACGTTATTTGCCGAAAAAGATGGCTTACTCAGAGACAATTTAACCGAGGTGTTGATAAAACCAGACTCGGCAGTAGTGGGAAAAACACTAAAAAAAGCGGGTTTTCGGGCGCGTTTTGATGCGGCTGTAGTAGCCGTGAAGCGTGAAGGCTCTGCCTTATCCGGTAAACTAGGTGATTTAATAATTCAGCCGGGAGATTTTTTAGTGTTAGCGGTAGGCAATGACTTTAGTTCGCGCACTAACTTATCAAAAAACTTTTATATTTTATCAGGTCATAAGCCCGATAATATGCTTTCAGGATGGCGGGATAGGCTAACTGTTATTGGCTTCATTGCGGTAGTAGCGACCTCTGTTTTTACGTCAATTGGTTTACTTAAAGCATTAATGTTTTATGTAGCTATTTTGATTTTTACGGGCTGCTTAACGGTAAATGAGATCAAACGTCGTTTTCCGCTTGAAATATGGATGATAGTGCTGGGCGCATTAACGTTAGCGCAAGCGTTAGATTCAAGTGGTGTCGCACCATTAATTGCTAAGAATATTGAAATGTTATTACAAGGGCAAAGTGCTTACTTAACCTTGGTGGTTATCTTTATTTTAACTTTATTAATGACAGAGGTAATGACAAACAGTGCAGCTGCGGCGTTGTTGTTTCCTATTGCTTATAGTATCTCAGTAGGGCTTGAGGTGAGCCCTTTGCCATTTGTAATGGCGGTTGCTTTTGCGGCCAGCGGTAGTTTTATTAGCCCTTATGGCTATCAAACGAATGTAATGGTTTACAATGCAGGTAACTACACGTTAACCGATGTTGTTAAGTTTGGAGTGCCAGTCTCCATTGTTTATTCCATAGTTGTTTTAATACTATTACCTATGGTTTTTCCCTTTTAATCGAATGAATTGATGATAAATATGAAAACAGAAAATACTGTGTGGCATGCGCATCAAATAAGTAAAGTACAACGCGCTAACCTTAAAAAACAACGCCCATGCTTATTATGGTATACCGGTTTAAGTGGGTCTGGAAAGTCAACTGTTGCCAATGCTGTTGATACTTTATTATTTGAGCGTGGTTTTCATAGTTACCTACTTGATGGTGATAATGTTCGCCATGGCTTAAATGGTGATTTAGGTTTTAGTGATCAAGATCGGATTGAAAATATTAGGCGAATTAGCGAAGTTGGTAAATTATTTATTGATGCCGGTATGATAGTGTCAACAGCCTTCATTTCTCCGTTTGCTGCTGAGCGAAAAGTTGCCAAAAACATGCTTGAACAGGGTGAATTTATAGAAATTTATATTGATACGCCGATAGCTGTGTGTGAGCAGCGTGACCCTAAAGGGTTATACAAAAAAGCTAGGTCAGGTGATATTAAAGACTTTACAGGAATAGACTCTACTTATGACGTGCCATTAACACCGGATATTCATATAAAAACTGAAAAGTTAAGTATAGTGCAGTGTGCTGAGCAAATTATTCATTATTTAATTGCTCATCAATATATTAAGTAACTTGAATTTGGGTGTAGGCAACATTGCTTAAGCCGAGTTCAGAGAAATAAGCTAACTCATTTTTAAAGGTTAAGGTATGCATTTTGATGTGTTTAATGGTGACGCAGATGGGATTATCGCATTAGTTCAATTGCGTTTGGCTGAGCCCAAAGACTCTATTTTGGTAACGGGAGTAAAGCGAGATATTAAGTTAGTTGCTCAAGTCGATGTTAAACAGGCAACATCTGTAACGGTATTAGATCTTTCTATGGAGAAAAATACTATAGCTTTAAACAAAATATTAGCTCATGGTATCCCTACCTTGTATGTTGACCATCACAGACCCGGAGATATTCCTGAAAGTGATCAGTTAACAGCCATTATAGATACTGATGCAAATACATGCACTAGCCTGCTGGTTAATCAATACCTTAATGGTAAATATGCCTATTGGGCAGTTGCTGCGGCTTTTGGTGATAATATGAATGCATCGGCTATTGAGCTGGCAACTCAACTAGGGTTAAGTAAAGATCAACAAGAAAAGCTAAAAGCCTTAGGTATCTATATAAACTACAACGGTTATGGCGCTTCAATTGATGATTTACATTACCCACCAGCTGAACTTTTTAAACTATTAATCGCATTTGAAAACCCCTTTGTGCTAATCGATGATGAACACTCTGTATTTTCAGCGCTAGAACAAGCCTATAGCCAAGACATGCAAAAAGTGAAGCTTGCGCAAACGCTTGCCGATGAAAAGCAGTGTAAAGTTATTACCTTACCTGATGAAGCATGGGCAAGGCGTGTTAGCGGTGTACTCGGAAATGATTTGGCTAATCAATCTCCTAATAAAGCTCATGCGGTACTTACTGAGAATAGCGATGGGACTTATCGCGTTAGTTTACGTGCACCGTTAAATGATAAACAAGGGGCTGACACGATTTGTATTCAATTTCCAACAGGGGGTGGCCGAGCCGCAGCAGCGGGTATTAATTATTTACCTGCTGAATTAGTGTCAAAGTTCATTGAAACAGTTAAACTATATTATTAGAGGGTGTTTCATCTTCTGCTAATACTCGGTTGATAAGTTGTAGAGAAAGGACGAATAGTTATGAGCGTATTAATAACAGGTGGGGCAGGTTATATTGGTAGTCACACGGTGGTGGAATTATTAGCATTAACCGACGATATAATTATTGTTGACAACCTATCTAATGCAAATGTTTTAGTGTTTGATCGCATTAAACAAATTACAGGTAAGACAGTCACTTTTATCAAAGCAGACATTTGCGACCGTGATGCAATGAAGCAATTATTTTCAGCTCATAAAATTAGCTCAGTAATTCATTTTGCTGGCTTAAAAGCAGTTGGGGAATCTAACGACATACCGCTAATGTATTACCAGAATAATGTTGCTGGTACTATTACCTTGTTACAAGTAATGGCAGAGCACAATGTTAAAAAGTTAGTGTTTAGCTCATCAGCAACGGTTTATGGTGAAAATAATGTCTCGCCTTTAATTGAAACTATGCCAACATCGGCAATTAATCCTTATGGTCAAACAAAGTTAATGATCGAGCATATCTTGTTTGATCTCGCTAAAAGCGACCCTCAATGGTCGATTGCTTGTTTGCGTTACTTTAACCCTATTGGAGCACACTCATCTGGGCTTATTGGGGAAAATCCTAATGGTATTCCAAACAATTTGTTGCCTTATGTTGCTCAGGTTGCAATTGGACGCTTACCCAAGCTACAAGTATTTGGTGACGACTATGACACCATAGATGGCACTGGAGTTAGAGATTATATTCATGTGGTTGATTTAGCGCTAGGGCATGTTAAAGCGTTAGAGAGCATTGATAACATTAAAGGTTGTCAGCCTATTAATTTAGGCACGGGTAATGGTACCTCGGTATTAGAAATTGTTGAAAGTTTTCGTTCGGTCAGTGGTAGCGTCATTCCTTATGACATTAAACCACGCCGTACGGGTGATATTGGCACTGTTTTTGCGAATGCAGAATTAGCTTTTAATTTATTATCGTGGCGAGCAGAGCGTGATATACACACCATGATAAGTGATACATGGCGCTGGCAATCAAGTAACCCGAATGGTTTTGAATAAAGGTCTATACTAATAATCGGTAGAGACCTTTTTACACTTATTCCACATGCTGAGATTGTTCATCAGCCCATGCTAATGCGTCATTATAGTGTTTAATGACGCTTTCCTTCTTAATACCTAACTTATCTATGACAATCCCTGTTTTATCCCACTGTGCACGTTCTATTAGTGTTACAAGTGTTATAAGTGCTGCAACTGGACCTTTCTTCGTTAGTAAAGTGTCTTTAATTTCTTGAGCAAGAGGGAGTTTTTCTAATACATTCTCTATGCTTTCATCAAGAATCGCATCAATCATTGATAATAAACCGGTTAAAAATGCAGAAGAAGTGTCTATCTTAGTTTTTAGGTCACTTGCGGTTAATTCGCAAAATTTTGCTCTAGCCATAGCTAAATTAATAAGCTCGGTTGGTTTGTCAGGATTAATATTTGTAGCAAACATTAATCCTAGAAATCGTTTTAATTCCCCCGCGCCTAACGTAACAAGCGCTTGTTTTATTGTTGATATTTCAGCTCGTCGTCTAAATATAGGGGAATTCGCGTAGCGCAATAATTTATAGGATAGAGATACATCACGTTCAAAGACCGAGGTTATACTAACTAAGTCTAGTTCAGGTTTTGATGTTTCATAAAGAAGCTCAGCCATTGCCATTTGTGAAGGTGAAAGCTGCTTTGTCTTCATCATTTCAGGTTTAGCAAAGAAATAACCTTGAAATAATTCACAGCCTAATGCTTTAGCTTGATCATATTCTTCATAGGTCTCTACTTTCTCTGCAAGTAATTTTATGTGAGGGAACTTTATAATAGCGTCCTTGATCACCTGCATTTCTTCTTGTGTAGTGCCACGCCAACATATTTTTATAATATGGATAAATGGAAAGAAATGAGCCCAAACACTTTGGTGCTGATAATCATCTAGCGCAATGGTATAACCTTTTTCATGTAGGTCTTTAATGAGTGCAAGTAAGCGCTTACCTGGTTTCTCTGTTTCTAAAACTTCTACTACCACCTCTTGAGGTGTTAGCATTGTAGGATAACCTTGTGCGATAGTTTCTTGGGTAAAGTTAATAAATGCAGGTTTATTACCAGTAAAATCGCTAACACCAACATTAAACTGGCTAGCCTCAACCATTTTACTCGTTGCGACATCACCATCTACATTAGGAAAAACGTTGTTTATGCTATCGCGAAATAAAAGCTCATAGGCATAAAGGTTTTTGTTTTGATCTAAAATGGGCTGTCGAGCGGCATAAAAATACATATAGCATCCTGATTATTTTAACTTTTTTAATATATTTCAAAAAGAGAGTTAATTCCATTAATTTTTATCTTTCATCTTATCAATATATCTATTTTACTGGTATTGTTATGACTATTTACTTGGCTAAGTAAAAAGCCAGTTTTCATTATTATAGCGTTTAGTTTACACTTATTTCTTTTATTTACTGTAATAACATTATTAATACTAATAATGTTATTGTAGTTATTGTTTAGGAGGTTTCATTGACCCTTGCTACATTTATTGCTTTAGCACTTTATTTTATCACTATGCTCGGTATAGGCTGGTACGCTTATAACAAATCCACAAGTGACGTTGCAGGATTTATGCTTGGCGGTCGAAACTTAAGTCCCGGTGTTACCGCGCTTTCTGCTGGTGCCTCAGACATGAGCGGTTGGATGTTAATGGGATTGCCCGGTGCAATGTACTTAACCGGCTTAAGTAGTACTTGGATAGCTGTTGGCTTGGTAGCCGGTGCTTATTTAAATTATTTAATCGTAGCGCCAAGGCTAAGAACTTATACAGAAGTAGCTAACAACTCTATTACTTTGCCTGACTATTTTGAAAATCGCTTTAAAGATCGTAGTAGAATGTTACGACTGGTTTCTTCTGTTGTTATTATTATCTTTTTTACGCTTTATACATCTTCAGGTGTTGTTGCTGGCGGTAAGCTTTTCGAGAGTTCGTTTGGCTTAGATTACAATTTAGGGCTTTATATCACTGCTGGGGTTGTTGTTCTTTATACGCTTTTTGGTGGCTTTTTAGCAGTGAGTTTAACTGATTTTGTACAGGGCTGTATTATGTTTGTCGCCTTAGTATTAGTACCGGTTGTTGCTATATTTGATATAGGCGGAATTGGGGCAGTACAACAAAGTGTTGAACAAATAGATCCTACCTTACTTCACTTATTTAATGGCGTTGGTTTTATTGGTATTTTATCTGCAATGGCTTGGGGCTTAGGTTATTTCGGCCAACCACATATTATTGTGCGGTTTATGGCGATTCGTTCAATTAAAGACATACCAACAGCAAGAAGAATAGGCATGAGCTGGATGATAGTGTCTATCTGTGGCGCAGTAGCTACTGGTTTTGTCGGTATTGCCTATATTGCAAAAACTGGGGCTTCACTTAATGACGCTGAAACGATATTTATTTTATTATCCCAGTTATTATTTCATCCATTTATTGCCGGCTTTTTATTAGCCGCAATATTAGCTGCAATTATGAGTACAATATCTTCACAGTTATTAGTTACTTCAAGCTCATTAACAGGTGACTTCTACCAAGCATTCTTCAATAAGTCAGCTTCAGAAAAACAATTAGTACGCGTTGGTCGCTTATCGGTGTTGTTAGTGGCGGTTGTTGCTGTAATGCTAGCCTTTGATCGGAATAGCTCTATTTTAACACTTGTTAGTAATGCTTGGGCAGGCTTTGGGGCTGCATTTGGACCTGTTGTTATTTTAAGTCTTCATTGGAAGAAAATGAATAGAAACGGTGCATTAGCTGGAATGATTGTTGGAGCGCTAACCGTTTTATTTTGGATTTATGCGCCATTTACAATTAATGGCCAGTCTCTAAGCTCAACGTTATACGAGATTGTGCCTGGGTTTATTTTATCATTCTTAACCGTGGTTATTGTGAGTAAATTAACTTATAAACCAGATGCGGAAATGGAAGCAACTTTTGAACGTGTTTTAGAGCATCATTAAAAAGTATAAGTACTGAGCTACTAGCCCCGTTATAGTATTATTATAACGGGGCTTTTTATTTTAATTTTAAGTAGACCAACGTATTTTTTGATTGATTTTTGCTTGCCAATTTTTCAATGGCTCGCTTTTATTACCTACAATAATAACGTTATTATTTTTGTAAGTACTTACCAACCCTTGCATTGTTTCACTTTCAAAGTGGTTATTTAAGTTTAAATATTCATTATTAGGTACAACAAATATAGTAATAGGGCTGGTTTTTCCTTTGAAAACTAAATGTAAACTTTTAATCCCGTCAAACTTGCAAAAGTTAGCTGCAATTAACTCCCCTAAGTCATCAGTAAAGGTCGCATTAAATGATGCCATTTTTTGATTTAAATTTACTAAGTTTACTCGGGCGATGTCATTGTTGTTAAAAAATTTTTCCTCGTGAGCAACATGGGCAAGTGCATAATCACTAATCGATTTATAGGCATGGGAAAATTGCATTAAACTAAAGGTTACACCAAGGGTTAGCATTACTGACGCGGCTAAAGCAAATTGTATACGGGTCTTTCGCTTTTTATGCTGATGGCTTGCTAGCGTTTGTTTAAGTAGTAATTTTTGCGCTAGACCATCAGGTACTGGCACATTAAGGGCGCTGAAAATTTTCTCATCCAGTGCGTTTACTTCTTGCGCGAGTTTCTTTTTTGCAGGGTCTGCTGATAGGGCGGTTAATTGCTCATCATCATCATTGGTTGGATCTGCAAACAAGCTGCGTCTAAATCGCAAATCATCCATTATATTGACCCCTTCTGTCTGGTTCTTGTTCAAGTGCATCTTTTAATTGCATACGAGCCCTATATAGACGCGTCATAACGGTATTTTTGTTAAGCGTAAGTAGTTGGGCAATTTCTTCACCGCTAAACCCTCCAATCACCTGTAATACTAATGGTTCTCGATACTCTTCAGGCATTTTTGCTATTTTTTCTCTTAGCCAATGGTTCTCAATCTCTTGTTCATGCCCGAGTGTTTGAGTATCAGTAATTGCAGATTCTTCATAGTCACTCATATCTAAACGTTTTCGTTCAAACCTTCTTGCATTTTCACGACGTAGAATAGTAATTAACCAAGACTTAGCTGCTTGTTCATCTTTGAGAGAGTCTAGAGCTCTCCATGCTCTTAAAAAAGTTTCTTGGACTAAATCTTCAGCTATGTGTTTATCATGCGTAAGCCAGTATGCATAGCGAAAGATATCACCATGTAGCGCATTAACTAATGCTTCGTATCGCGTTTGTTTTGAGGCCATAAATTTTTGCGTTGCCTTGCTATAAATTAAAAGACCTGTGCTAGCTGATTTAAATTTCGCTTCGTCGATTTAATTTTTATTAATTTAAATATTCTCTGACAGGAGTATGTAAAGTTATACCAGTTTCATTAATTAAGTGACCTATTTTATACGCAGTGAAAACAGTCAAATACAAGGCATTTATTTTCATAACTAGTTGTTCTAATTATAAAATAAATAACGCAGTAGTTGATTGTTTTAACCAGTAGAAATGATCACATAATTAGTGAGATTGGTATTATTACATCAAACGTTTATAACCCAAAGTTAAACAGACTAATACCAATCCGTAAAAGAAGGTGTTCTCCCCTTTATACGGAATGGTATAGCATAGCGTTTTTAAAACATACTAAGCGTAGCAGTTAGTAGTAGTTATTAGCTCGGCCTATGGATTCAAGGTGAACTCGGTGTGTGTGGGTTTAGTTGATGAAATATTATTTTTGTTAATAGTTTGTATAAGGTTTAATAGTTTATCACTATTGTATTCACTTGGTGTTTTACCATAAGCAGATTGTTGTAATTCTGAGATAGCTTGCTCAAACTCTATATTATTAACGTGTTGGCTAACGTCAGATAGTGTTGACAATTGTTTTGAAGTCAATTGGTTATACCAAGGTATGATTAACTCAATTGTTGCTTTTGTATCTTTTTTCTTTGCAGCAGCTAGCAAGGCTAGATAGATATCATTAGATTTACGAGGTAATGTTTTAGGTGTTTTTAACAAACGATTTCTTTTAGCAGAAATCCACCAAGCAACACAGGTTAATAACCAAAGGCCTAGAAATAACCATTGTAACCATGGCGATTTCTCAATAATTATTGTTGTGGGTGATGGCTGAGCTAAAGGTGTTAGTGCATCAGTAGAAGGTTTGCTTGGTGTAATGTTTGAAGTTGCTTCTGCGTTAGGGGCTATAGTAATGCGCTCTGCTGGTATTGTGGCATGCTCAATTCTGTTAGTTTTAGTATTCCACCATGGAATACTAATTTCGGGCAATAGATAAGTACCAGGCTTACTGGCAACGATCGCAAAGTTTCTTACTTTTTGGCTAACAAGGCGATTATTATTAATGCCAGTATGTAATTCTGCTTGATCTGGATAAACTTTAAGTCCTGCAGGCATTTCCATATCTATCAGGGGTAATTGATCTTTCGATAAGCCAGCCGCAGTTAGTGTTAAGACGCGAGTGATTGGCTCTCCTGCTTTAAAGTCTTCAGGACTAGGTTGCCATTCTTGATGAAGTGCAATTAACTCACTGGGGAGCCATACGCCTTGATAATCTATAGGGATAGGTTTTACTGAAATAGAAATTTCTTCACCAATGACACTGACTGGCTTTGTTTCAGCGAAGCTTAAAAAGTTACTGCGGCGGGTAGAGGGTTGCATTACTTCGCCAGAAAAAACCGGAGACTTAATGGTAAACTCACCACTTTGTTGCGGACTAATTGCATAAGTTCGTTCAATAACACGGTAACGACGACCATTTATAATGGTTTCATTTTCTATATCTTTACCGATTTGAGCAATACTTGCTCCTGCTAACGATGGTTCACTTAAGCTTCCTCGTTTAAGCTCCGCAGAGAAGTGTAGCTTAACTTTTAAGGTGAGTTGTTGCTGAACAAATACTTCATTAGAAGATATATCATTGGTAATAAATAAGTCTTGTTGTCCACTAACTGTTGAGTTTGATGGTGATACTACGGTTAAAGTGATTGGCTTTGTTTTTTGCCCTTCAATACTAAAAGCAGGGATCGTATAAGTGCCTTCTTTTTTAGCAATTAAAACGGTAGTCCACTTTGTTAAACGTGAGGTGTTAAAGTTAACCATACTTGTTTGGGAGCTCACTGAAGTACGCCCTACAACGAAGTCATTGAGTAATGCACTGGTATCGAGGGCATTCGAGTCTACGTCGTCATCTGCGGTAATGGTTAACACGAAGGATTCATTCATAATTACCGGGTTTTTATCGACTGAGGCAATCACTTCAGTCAACGCGTTTGCTTCTAAACAAATAAGAAAACTTAAAAGACAAAAAATACGTTTTACCACTTTTTCTTAACTCCTGATTGGCTTGAACTTTGACGTCGTTTTTGATACTCAAGCTGCATTTTATTACGTAATAACATATATGGATCATCAGTTACTTTGTTTAAAATCTGTTGATGCTTTTGTTCAGTTTCTTTATCAAGTTGTGCCTGTGCTATGTTTGCCGCTTTTTGTTCTGTAGGCGGTTCTTCGTTTTCAGGCTTTTGACTTATTTCTTGCTGCTGGTTTTTTTGCTCTTGTTCCGATTTGTCTGCAGCGTTTGGTTCTTGATCAGCTTGTTGCGGATCTTCTTTATTTTGTTCCGCATTTTGTGAGTTATCTTGTGACGCTTGATTGTCATTTTTAGCTGAGTCTTTTTCAGAATTATCTGCTTGATTACCTTGCTCGTTATCTTTTTGGTTTTGATCACTTTGTTGATCGTTACCTTCTTGATCATCATTGTCTTGTTGATCTTGATTTTTTTCTTGCTGCTCCTGCTGTTTCATTAATTGTTCAATCAATGCTTTGTTGGCTTTTGCATCTTCATTATTAGGCTGCTGTGCTAATACTTTATTGTAAGCGTCAATTGCTTGTTCAAACTGTTGTAGTTTAGCGTGTGTATTTCCTTGGTTGTATAACGAGGCTGGCGTATCAACTTTTTGGAAAGCACTTAGCGCCTCTTCATAGTTTCCTGCTTTGAATGCTGCACTACCTTGCCACATAGGATCTATAAACTTTTCAGCAGCTTGCTGATATTCTTGTGCCTTGAAGTGTTGCTGACCTTGTTGATCCTTTGTTTTCCATAAATCATTCCAAAGACTGGCATGTGCCTTTTGAGTTGGCGTGAGGAAAAAGCAAAAAGGTATGATAGCTAATAAACTCCCTCGTCTAAAATAGCCAAGTATTAGCGGGATAACCAATAAAAGCAGATAGGGGCCAAATTCCTGCCATTGGTCACCATTATTTTTAGTATTATCAGACTTCTTTTCTTTATCTCGGTTAAGAGGTTGATGTAAAAGCTTCTTTATATCACTATCGTCAGTAGCAAGTGTAGAAAAATTACCATTGCCTCGTTGTGCAACACCTTGAAGCGCGGATACGGTTAACTTGGGTATAATAATAGCGCCACTATCGTCTTTCATTAGTTCGCCGTTGGTTAACTTTATTGGAGCGCCTGCTTGGGTGCCAATACCAAGGATATTTAAACGGTGTGGATGATTTCTCGACCATTGCGTAATATCTTGAATATCGGCATTATCAATACCGTCGGTAAACCAATAGATATCACCACTTAGATGACCTGCATTGTTAAGCATTTCGTTAGCAAGTGATAGCGCCGCGTAAGGGTTGCTGCCAAGTTCAGGCATTAAGTCTGGACTGAGCGAGGGCAATAATAGGTTTATATTATTAATGTCTTCAGTTAACGGGCTAATAACAAAAGCGTCACCGGCATAGGCAATTAATCCAATTTCACCTTCATTTAAACGCTCAAGTAAGTCAATTGCTTTATAACGGGCGCGCGTTAAGCGATTTGGTGCAATATCAGTGGCATACATTGAGTAAGACATATCCATAACAAGAACAGAGCCACGAGCAACTTGATACACAGGCTGAGGCAGCTTTTTCCATGTAGGACCTGCTAGTGCGGTAATTATTAATATACCGATAATAAACGGAAGCGTTAAAGACAGTTGTTTGTTAGTTTGTTTATTATCAATAAGCTCACTAGCTAAATGTTTGGGTAGTAATTGTTGCCAGCCTGATTGACTAAGTCGATATTTCTTTAGTAGTTGTATAGCAATAATCAATACAATAATAGCCAATAACCACCATGGACGAATAAAATGAAAATCAGCAATCATATTAAATCCTCCTGATGGTTTTTAAAACGAAATTTTTGGGCGGCACTTAACCAAAAAATATAAGCAAAAGCCAAGCAAAGTGCGAGTGCTAAAGGATAATAAAATAATGCAGTTAGTGGACGCATTTGCTGTTGGTCTTGTTCTACTGGCTCTAATTGGTCAAGCAGTTGATAAATTTGGCTCATGTCTTCACTGCTACGTGCTCGAAAGTACTGGCCATTGGTTTGTTCAGCCATACGCTTGAGAGAGTCTTCATCTAAATCGCTAGAAGGGTTCACTCTTCTTGCTCCAAAAAGTGACTTTTGAATCATTACATCAGCCCCTATGCCTACTGTATAAATAGTGATCTCTTTAGCAACAGCAAGTTCTAATGCTTGTTCGGGCGTTATTTTACCAGCGGTATTTTGTCCATCGGTTAGTAATAATAAAACACGATTCGATTCTTTTTTTTCATCAAAGCGTTTAACAGCTAGCGCTATTGCATCACCAATAGCTGTTTGTTTACCCACTAACCCCAAAACGGCTTCGTCTAACATTTGCTGTACGGTGTTACGATCGTAGGTCATAGGTGTTTGCATATAGGCATCATCGGCAAATAGTATTAAACCAAGTCGATCACCCACACGCCTTCCGATAAAGTCGCCCAATAATGACTTTAGCATTACTAGTCGGTTGACTGTACTACCATTTAAGTTCATGTCTTCAACTTGCATACTGCCAGAAAGGTCAACGGCTAGCATCATTTCTCTTCCTTCAGTAGGTATACTGATGGCATCGCCCAACCACTGTGGCTGGCTGGCTGAAAATACAATTAATAACCAAAGAATGGCTAATAACCATAGTGGTGTTTTTCTACGGCTATTGTTTACTGTTTGTGTTTTAATACCAGGTACTAATGTTGGCATTTTGAGTGAAGCAGGTTCCTTATAAGACTTTGCTGGTAGCCAGTAAATAAGCAGAGGTAAAGGGATCAGCACTAATGCCCAGATAAATCCAAAACTTATCATGACATCTCCTCACCTATTTTTTGTCCATTATTAGCAGGAAGCGCATGCTTGAGCCAGAGTAGTGCGGCTTGTAGTAAGTCTTTATCTAGTACTTTCTCATTAACTTTATAACGACTATTTAGTCCTGGTTCAGCAAGCTGGTTAAATTTCTGGTGATATTTTTCAGGGAGCTGTTTTAACATGAAATCATTAAGTTCTTTGCCATAAAGTTGGGCAATAGCATCTCTTGGAAAATAGTGTGTTGCCGCCCATTTTAGCGTTGTTAATATTTCATCATTGTTGGTAATAGGGCCTGATAAATGTTTTATTGCAGCGCGTTTTGCTTGTACTTTTCGCTTGTGTTTTTTCAAGGCGCTAACGCATATAGCCACTAAAACAATAATGACAGCGAGTAAAATCCACCAACCATAAGCAACAGGATAGTTATGAACTTCTGCGGGAATATGAATATCTTTAAGTTGGGCTAACGGGTCCATGAGGCAACCCCATCTTTTAACTGGTTTTCAATTGAGCAGCCGGCACTGAAATGCATTAATCTTGCACCCGCTTTTGTTAGTGCTTGCGCTATTTCTTTATTATAGAGTTCAGCCTTATAACGATAAAATTCAGCGGTTCTATTATCGCCTAAGGTAAGTTGTTGTCGGTTTTTGCCATCAGTAATACTCACATTTAATTGGCTTTTACATTCTGGAAGTTCGTGCTCAAGCGGATCTGAAAGTAAACACATAACTAATTCACAGTGTTTAGATATATTTGCTAAATGGCGAATAGCTTCGTTATTAATGTTATGCCCATCGGTAATAAAGTACACTAGACTGCCAGGAAGTGCTATTTGCCTAGCTCGCAAGCAGTTTTCTTCAAAATAGAGATCTGAGTTTGTATTCTGGTGTTCAGACTGCTGTTTCATAAAGCTGTCTTTGTGTACTTTTATAAGTGCATTTAAATAATGAAGTACACCTTGTTGACGGCTACGAGGTTTTAATTCTGTATGTAAAGCTTGATTAAAAACAATCCCACCAACGCGGTCACCTTTGCTTTTAGCATGCCATGCAAGTAATGCTGCTATGTGTGCAGCTTGTACAGATTTAAATAATAACTTTGAACCAAACAACATACTATGACTGAGGTCGGTAATAATTTGCACTGGTCTTTCAATTTCCTCACGAAAGAGCTTAGTGTGTGTTGTACCTGTTCGGGCAGTAACACGCCAGTCGATTGCTCTAATGTCGTCACCAGTTTGGTAATGACGCACTTCATCAAATTCCATACCTCGTCCTTTGGAGCGTGCGAGGTAGTTACCAGACATCTTTCCCTGTAGGTTTCGTACTGCTTTTATATTGATTAAGCTACTTTTACTTTGGTATCGCATTAGTTCGTCAAGCGACAAATTAACGCCATTAGTACCTAACTCGGTCAATGTATTTGCAATGGTATTATTTTCAATTTGCGCAGATTTATTAAACCACATCATATTATTTCGATAAATATATCAATAAAAAACACAACTAGGCGACAGCAACAAGGCTTAGAATATGATCAAGTAATTGATTGCTATTTATACCCTCTGCTTCTGCTTGATAAGTCAATAATACACGATGACGCAACACGTTATGAAATACAGCTTGAACATCTTCAGGCCCAACAAAGTCTCGGCCATGTAACCAAGCTCTTGCACGAGAGCATCGATCAAGTGCGATGGTAGCTCTAGGGCTTGCACCATAAGCTAGCCATTGTTTTAACTTGTCATCATACTTTTCAGGTTGGCGTGTCGCCATTATTAAATCAACAATATACTGCTCTATAGCAGGTGCCATATGAATATTTAATACTTGTTCGCGGGCAGAAAAAATATCTTTTTGTGATATTTGGCTTAAATGTTGTTTTTGTTTGTTAAGTGCCTCACCTCTATTTAACTTCAGAATTTGTAATTCGCTGGCAGCATCTGGGTAATCTATTTCAATATGCATTAAAAAGCGATCGAGCTGAGCTTCGGGTAACGGATAGGTACCTTCTTGCTCTATTGGGTTCTGTGTTGCCATTACGAGAAATAGTTCAGGTAATTTATAAGTATTTCGTCCAACCGTAATTTGCCCTTCGGCCATGGCTTCTAAAAGTGCCGATTGTACTTTTGCTGGGGCACGGTTAATTTCATCTGCCAATACTAAGTTTCTAAACAAAGGGCCGGATTGAAATACAAACGTTCCATCTTCAGGTCGGTATATATCGGTACCGGTTAAATCTGCTGGTAATAAGTCAGGTGTAAACTGAATACGATGAAAATCAGCTTCTACTCCTTCAGCTAACGCATTAACCGCACGTGTCTTTGCTAATCCCGGAGGACCTTCTACAATTAAGTGACCATTTGCTAATAAAGCGATTAGTAAATTTTCTACTAAAGCGTGTTGACCAATAATTTGTTCAGATAAATGTTCTTTTAATGATGAAAAGTGCTCAATAGCCATAATAAATTAGTTACTTTTGGTTAAAATTGTTATTCGAATTATTCGACTTGTCATTAGATATATGGTTCAACAAATAAAAAACAACTGCCAGTATTAAATTGTAAAAATTAATTATCATTGACAGTATTTTAAGTCTTAGTTTGTACCTGCGTTTAAATAAAAAGTAGGCTTAGGTTGAAAAAATAATATTAATGGTTAGAATTAAAGCATAAACTCAGAGGTCAGACCTCTTGTTAAGGAAATAGAATGACAGTAAAACTTCAAACAGCAAATGGTGAGCGAATCGCGATTGTAGCGGGATTACGTACGCCTTTTGTAAAGCAAGCGACAGCATTTCATGGTATTCCTGCGGTAGACTTAGGTAAAATAGTCGTTAATGAGCTAATTAAGCGCAGTGATATTGATCCGCAAATAATTCAACAGTTAGTTTTTGGGCAAGTGGTGCAAATGCCGGAAGCTCCAAACATTGCGCGTGAAATTGTTTTAGGTACTGGCATGAACGTACACACCGATGCTTACAGTGTTTCTCGAGCTTGTGCAACAAGCTTTCAGTCAACCGTAAACATTGCAGAGTCAATAATGTCTGGAATGGTTGATGTTGGTGTTGCTGGTGGAGCAGACTCATCTTCTGTCGCCCCTATTGGTGTGTCTAAAAAGTTTGCCCGAACGTTACTTGACTTAAGCAAAGCGAAAACTTTCGGACAAAAGTTTGCGTTAATAAGAAAGCTTGGCTTAAAAGATATTTTACCTGTTCCTCCTGCTGTAGCTGAATATTCAACAGGGCTTTCAATGGGGCAAACTGCGGAACAAATGGCAAAAACCCATGGGATAACCCGCGAAGCACAAGATGAGTTAGCGCACCGTTCTCATACACTAGCAACTAAAAGTTGGAATGAAGGTAAGCTTGATGGTGAAGTAATGGCTGCACATGTAGAGCCTTATAATCATTATGTAGACAAAGATAACTGTTATAGAGATAACTCAGAGCTGGCAAGTTATGCCAGACTACGTCCCGTATTTGACCGTAAGCATGGCACGGTGACTGCGGCTAACAGTACCGCATTAACCGATGGTGCATCAGCAGTATTAATGATGCGTGAAGGACGAGCTAAAGAGTTAGGCTATAAACCATTAGGTTATATACGTAGTTACGGATTTGCTGCAATTGATGTATGGGAAGACATGTTAATGGGTCCTAGTTATGCAACACCAATAGCATTGAAACGTGCAGGATTAGAATTAAAAGATTTAGACTTAATTGAAATGCATGAAGCGTTTGCTGCTCAGGCTTTAGCAAATATGAAAATGTTTGCCAGTAAAAAGTTTGCTCAAACTCATTTGAATCGTGATAAAGCCATTGGTGAAATCGATATGGATAAGTTTAATGTGATGGGCGGTTCATTAGCCTATGGGCATCCGTTTGCTGCCACTGGTACTCGACTTATTGTACAAACATTAAATGAACTGAACCGTCGCGGCGGTGGAATAGGGTTAACAACCGCATGTGCAGCAGGTGGTCTAGGTGCAGCAATGATAGTGGAGACAGACTAATGAGCAACAATACATTTACTCTAAAAAAACAAGAGAATGGTTTAGCCCATTTAGTGATGGATGTTCATGGCGAGTCGATGAACACCCTAAAAGCTGAATTTGCTGACGAAATAGCTGAAGTATTACAGGAAATTAAATCTGATACTAGTTTGAAAGGGGTTATCTTACTAAGTGGTAAAGCAGACTCGTTTGTTGCTGGTGCAGACATTAACATGTTGGCAAATTGCCAAAGTGCAGCTGAAGCAACGGCATTATCTCGCCAAGGACAAATGATTTTCGACCAAATTGCTAATTTATCTATACCTGTGGTTGCTGCTATTAATGGCGCTTGTTTAGGTGGCGGTTTAGAGCTAGCAATGGCATGTCATGCTCGTGTTTGTAGTGATTCAGCTAAAACAGCACTAGGCTTACCTGAAGTACAATTAGGTTTGTTACCAGGTAGTGGTGGTACACAACGCTTACCTTTATTAGTGGGTATTCAAAAAGCACTCGATATGATGTTAACGGGTAAACAATTACGAGCTAAGCAGGCATTGAAGTCTGGCTTGGTTGATGACGTAGCCCCTAACAGTGTATTGATTAGTGTGGCTGAAAAGCTTGCCTTATCGGGTAAAGTGAAAACAGGTCAACAAAATAATAAAGAGGTGAAACTTTCTTTTGTAGGTAAAGCGCTCGAGCGTACCAGCTTAGGTAGGAAAGTGCTTTTCAGTCAAGCGCTGAAGAGTGTTATTGCGAAAACTAAAGGGAATTACCCTGCACCTATAAAAATTATAGACTGTGTAAAAGTGGGCGTGGAACAAACACTAGCCAAAGGTTATCAAACTGAAGCGGATCACTTTGGTCAACTTGTCATGAGTCCAGAGTCAGCTCAACTCCGTCAAATATTCTTTGCCACAACGGATATGAAAAAAGAGCAGGGGATTGAGGGTGTTGCTCCAAGAGTCATTGAGAATGTTGGTGTTTTAGGTGGCGGTTTAATGGGTGGCGGTATTGCCTTCGTAACAGCAACTAAAGCTAATTTACCGGTTAGAATTAAAGATATTTCTCACCAAGGGATTCATCACGCGTTAAAGTATTCATTCGACTTGTTAAATAAAAAAGTTAAACGTCGATTTATGTTGAAAAGTGAAATGCAAAAACAAATGGCTATGATCACAGGAGCGCTTGATTATAAAGGTTTTAAGTCAGCAGATGTAGTCATTGAAGCGGTTTTTGAAGATTTATCACTAAAGCAATCAATGGTTGCAGACATAGAAGCAAACTGTAAAGAAAACACGATTTTTGCCAGCAATACTTCAAGTCTACCGATAGGTCAAATAGCAGCTAAAGCTAAACGCCCTGAAAATGTGATTGGCCTACATTATTTTTCACCAGTGGATAAAATGCCACTTGCTGAAATTATTGCTCATGATAAAACGTCAGATGAAACTATTTCAACAACGGTTGCTTTAGCTAAAAAACAAGGTAAAACGCCAATAGTGGTTAAAGATAAAGCGGGTTTTTATGTTAACCGTATACTTGCTCCCTATATGAATGAAGCCGCGCTAATGCTGCTTGATGGCACCCCAATAGAAGCTTTAGATAAGGCGTTGGTTAAGTTTGGTTTCCCTGTAGGACCGATGCAACTTCTTGATGAAGTTGGTATAGATATTGGCGCTAAAATTGGCCCTATTCTACAGGCAGAGCTTGGTGATAGGTTTTCACCGCCACCAGCATTTGACAAACTAATAGCTGACGGTCGCTTAGGTAAAAAGGTTAAAAAAGGCTTTTATTTATATAATAGCACTAAAAAGAAAACTGTTGATGAGAGTGTTTATACTTTACTTGGCATTAATAAAACACAAACAGTTGCAACGGATGATATAGCATTAAGATGTGTATATATGATGCTTAATGAAGCAGCGAGATGTTTAGATGAGAGCATAATTCGTAACGCTAGGGACGGAGATATTGGTGCTATATTTGGTATAGGTTTTCCTCCATTCTTAGGTGGCCCTTTCAGATATATTGATACGATAGGCGCTCCTCAAATTGTTAGTAAAATGAACCAATGGTCTAAAGCCTATGGTGACCGATTTGTTCCGTGTGAGTTACTGATTAAAATGGCTGAAGAAAATAGTAAGTTTTACGACTAAAGCATCAGTTTATTGCCGCTAATACGGCGGAGTTTCACCTAAAAGAGGCAGGTTATTGCCTCTTTTTTGTACTAAAAATTGATAAGTTTTTTACTGAACCTTGAAAATTATAGCTACATGGCGTATATTTGCGCGCGTTTTTTTGATACTCTATTTAGGTTAAAGTTTTTATGTTGTTGCTTTGTATTAGCCTTATCGCACTTATATTTTCTGTATTTTTTTATTGTCAGGCAATGTCGAGTGGTTTAGGAAGGAAACGCTGGGCTTGTGCTGGGTTGTGTTTTGGACCATTAGTATGGCCAATGTTTTGTATGAAAAAGCGAATGAAAATTAATAGGTTATTCGGTTTTGATTATTCAATATTAAAAGCTTAGCTTTTAGAGACTGGGAAGATTTCTATAATATAGTCGCTAACTTCCTTGTAGCGATTATTTAATTCAACTAGCGCCACCAAACATTGGCAGGCATTTCGTTTATTTCAATTTTTTCTGCTATTGCATTCGCTTTAGGCTCAGCAATAAAAAGTTTTTTAATAATTTTTAGCATAAAAAACCTCTATAAAGAAGTTGTTACAGCTGAATTATTATCTTCAACACGAACATGCTTACGTACAACACGTACATGCTTACGTACAACACGGACATGCTTGCGTGCAACTACTTCTGATGATGCTATATTCTCATTCTCTTGTTGTAATAAATCGAGAGAGTCTACCGGTGTTGCAGGAGTTGCTGATACTGATAGCGCTAAGATAATTGATGTTAACATTTTTATTTTTCCTTATTATTAAAAGTCAACTTCATTAAGCGAGAAGTGTGCCAATATGTTAAGGCCTTTAAAAATAGGTGCTAGCGAGAGCTTAAACGCTAGCGTCAAAAAAACGTAATTAGTGAGATTATTTGAACGACGTAGATTTGTCAGTAATTTGATGTGAGAGTAAATAACTACGAAAATCTTTTTCTGGTAACGGTTTACTGTATAAATAGCCTTGAAGTTGCTCGCATCTTAACCCAGATAAAAAGCTTAGCTGTTGATTCGTTTCAACGCCCTCCGCTACAACCTGTAAACCTAGGTTGTGAGCAATAGTAACAATAGTAGCCACCATATTACGACCTTGCTCTGAGCTTTCAATATCATCAATAAATGCCTTATCAATTTTTAATGTGTTAAGCGGAAATTTCTTCAAGTAAGCTAATGACGAGTAGCCAGTGCCAAAGTCATCTAACGATAAATGAATTCCCATCGCACGTATTTGAAGCATAGTCTCTATTGCAGCTTGCGGAGAATCCATAACAGTGCCTTCAGTGATCTCTAACTCAAGATATTTAGCAGGTAACCGACTTTCTTTTAGGATATCTGCGATCATACCAACCAGGTTTGGCTGGGTGAACTGTACAGCAGATAAGTTTACGGCGATTCGACCGTCAAACAACCCTGTATCAACCCATTTTTTGGTGGCATGACAAGCTTTTCTTAATACAATTTCACCAATATCGATTATTTGCCCTGTTTCTTCCGAAACGGGAATAAATACTACAGGGCTGATAATGCCTTTTGAGGGCGTTTCAAAACGCACCAAGGCCTCCATACCGGCCACTTTGCCTGTTGATATTTCAATTTTTGGTTGATAGAACACTGAAAAATAATCTTCTTTTAACCCATGACGAATTAAGTTTTCGATTTGTAAGCGTTTTACTGCTTTTTTATTCATTGAATCATTAAAAAACTGATAACGATTACCGCCTGCGTTTTTAGCATGATACATGGCAGTGTCAGCATTTTTTAACAGTTCGTGAGGGTTAGCGCCATCTTCTGGGTACAGAACTATACCAATACTTGAGAATAAGACGATCTCTTGATTCCTTAACTTTAAAGGCTCTGCAATTATTTTAAGAATTTTTTTAGCAATAGAGGTTATAGTGTGTATATCGTTAGTGTTTTCAACAATAATACTAAATTCATCCCCACCTAGACGGTAAACGGTGTCGTTGCTGCGTCCAACGCTGCGAATACGCTCTGCGACTTTACAAAGTAATATATCGCCGGCTTCATGCCCCATTGAGTCGTTAACTTTTTTAAAGTTATCAAGATCAAACACTAATAATGCATGAGGTATTTCAGATTTAACTAATCTCATTTGATTTGCTTGAAAGTAGGACCGGTTAGGTAAGCCAGTTAACGTATCAGAATTCGCAAGCTTTCTCAGTTCAGCTTCGGTTGCTTTACGCTTTGTTATATCTGAAAATACACCGACAAAATGAGATATATTACCGCTCTCATCACGAATTATATCAATGTTTAAATCAGTTAAGTAAACCTCACCATTCTCACGTTTACTCTCAATTTCTCCATGCCAACCACCTTTTTGTAGTAAATGTTTTTTGACATTTTGAGTAAAGTGCTCAGGATACTGGTTAAACTTCATGCTTTTGCCAATCATTTGGCGCTTAGTTTTATTTGTAATGCGCTGGAAAGACTTATTAATGTCGACAATATTAAATAAACGATCATAAATTATTACTGCATCTGAAATGTTCTCAATACACTTTGCAAAAAGCTTTAAGCGCTCATCGGCTTTTTTCATTTGGCTAATATCTTTTAAGGTGCCGGTCATTCTGGCAGGTTGGCCCTTATCGTCACGTTCAACTACTTTTCCTCTGTCTAACACCCAAACCCAATTGTTTTCTTTATTTCTAACACGGTAGGTGGCTTCAAAATGTTCAGTCTTCTCTTTAAAGTGTTCATCTAACGCTTCTCGAATTCTTGGCATATCGTTCTCATGAACATTCGTTTTATCACCGCCAACATTACGTTTGCCGTCTTGTGGAAATTCTAAAATTCCCCAAATATTAGAACGGTATATTTTTCCACTTTTAATATTCCAATCCCACATTTCATCGCCACTTCCCCAAAGTGACAACTTAAGGCGCTCTTCACTTTGCTTTATTTGTAAATGAGACAGTCGTTTGTGTCTTACCTGTTGAATTAAATAAGCAATCACTAATAAGCTCAATAGGCTATAAATAAGCAGTGCGCCGTTTGACAACCACCAAGGTGGAAGAATATCGATTGAAAGTGTTCTACTTTTGAAGTGTTGAGGGTTTAGCAAGTCGTATACTTGGAGCTCAAACGTATAATTACCAGCACTTAAATTAGTATAGGTTGCATAAGCTTTGTTTACGCTTGTCTCTATCCATTCGTCTTCTAAACCCTGTAAACGGTATCTGTAGGCAATATCTTGTTTCATTTCAGCATTAGGGGAGCTGAACTCTATAGTAATAGGAGAGTGAATATATTGTAAGGTTAATAAGGATAAACTATTAAGTTGCTTGGGTATGGTTAGTGATTTTTTTGTGCTTTGCTCTGAAGTTGAGATATTGTTTTTACTTACTTTAACTTCTCGATTTGCAATGAGTAATCGTGTTAGTACCGGCTTGCTGAATTGATGATTGCTGGGTTGTAAGTCAGCGGTATTAAAATACCTAAATCCCTTTAGGCCTCCAAAATACGCGATTCCATTCTTTGTTATAAGTGAGCTACCATTGAAATATTCATTGTTTTTTAAATCAAAAGGACTTTCAAACGTGCGAACTCTCTTCGTTTTAGTCGATAAGGTTGAAATACCTTTGTTGGTACTAAACCAAAAGTTATTTTTATTATCTACTTGAATATCAGCAATAAAATTATTACTAAGCCCATCTTTATTATTAAAAACGTAAGAGTCCCCTGTAGCTTTTTCAATTAATAACACGCCTTGGCTTTCAGAGCCGAGTAATAACCACCTGTCATTACTTTTTATTATGGTAGCTTTACTAGCAATAAAGTTACTTTGTGAAGTAAATGGTATCTTGCGTATTTCATTATTAGGGATATTATACTTATATATTGAGCCATCCTTAGACATCAACCAGAAATTGTTTTTATCATTGTTATCGCTTATATTTATATCAAAAGCTCTAATGTTCTTTAACTTTTGTTTAACATTAATTGTATGTGTTTCAATGTTATAACTGCTTAGTAATCCATTCGTGTTGATAAACCAAAGCTCTGTATTAAGTAAAAAAGATTTACGCCAAGGCTCTAATAATTGATTGCTTTTCCAGTTATTGTGTTTCTTTAACTGACCATCCTCAGTTAATGTGAAGAGTTCATCATTTTCGGTCAATATAAGGAGAGAACTTCCATTTGTTAAAAGTTTATATATAGGTGATTGTAAGGTAGTGTGTATTTTAAGTATATTTTGGTTTTTATCATCCAGCCTGTAAAGTTCATCATCGCTAGAAAATAATATAGTGTCATTATATTGAACGAATGAAGCCACAGCTCCATTCAATTGTGGATTTATTTGAGTACTATTTTTTAGTAAATTAGCGTTTGGGTCGAAGATGTTTACTCCATTTCTGGATCCTATCCAAACTTTATTAGATTTATCTGCTTTGATGCTGAAAATGTCATTATGGGAAATCGTAGTTGAAGCATTTTCTTGAGCGAAGTATTTACTTATCTTCCCACTAAGTAAATTTATGACCTTTACCCCATCATTTGTTGCTAACCAAACATGGGTATTCTTGATATTTTCAATGCTTTTAACAACTGTATGACCCTTGTTTTTTTGACCGTTGTTAAATGGATATTGTTCAACTATTTGATAGGTTTGGTTAATAACAAAAACACCATCACTAGTAGCAAGCCAATAATTATCGTCAATAACTTCTATTTCATGCAATGAGTCGGTGTTAACTTGCAAATCCCATTTGTTTTTTTCTTGTAAAGAAACGGCGTATGAAAAGTCCTCACTAACAATATAAATGCCATTTTCATATGTACCTAGCCAGTAATTCCCTTTTTTATCTTGAAATATAGTTTTGATTTCTTGAAGTTTGTCGGTGATGCCACGTACTTTTATTGCGGTAAATGTTTCAGTACCAGCGTTGTATTTATGTAATCCTAGTTCCGTTGCTACCCAGATAATTCCCTTATTGTCTTGATATACCTCCCACACTATATTGTCGGTTAAGCTTTCATCATTATTCTCATCGTGAGTAAAGTTATCAAAATTATCTAATTCATTATTGTATCTACTCAAGCCGTCATCAGTCCCAACCCAAAGTGTGCCTGAATTATCAATAAAAAGGTTACGGATGAAGTTATGGGCAACAGTATGGGGATCAAATGCGTCACTGCGGTAGTGAACAAATTCATTGCCGTCATAGCGATTGAGTCCATCACCCGTAGCAATCCAAATAAAGCCTTGTTTGTCTTGTATAATATCAATTGCGTAACTTTGCGAGAGGCCGTCGTAGGTATCTAAACTTTGGAAGCGAATCTCAGTATTGATATATGGCAGTGTAATTTCTTTTGCTGCAACTACACATGGCAGTAAAAGTATAAACATGAGTAAATGGGATTCTAAACGCATTTTTTTGAAACGGAATAACCAATGCCTGATTGAAAATCTATACACAAATATAACCTTGCTTGGATACGAAATAGGCGCAGATCACGTGGCCCTAACGCTCAAATTATTATTATTATTCGCACCATTACAAATGATGCCTACATTGAAGTCAAATTGTTATCGGCACTTTTAATATTTAGTTGAGCAATTAGTGGTAATTTCTATTAACTTTTCATGAAGAAGGTCAGTGCTTTTATCATTATTTATATCTAATGGCGCTTTGTTGCATAGTAATGATAGGTAATCTGGTGTGTTTTCTAGCAAAGAGATGTGAGTAATAATATAATTTTTTAAGTCATTGCGTGTTACACCTAGTAGTGTTTGAATTAATTGAGATTTTCTGGTGAAAGTGTAATCTTCGTTACAAATAGATGCCCAAAACCTTTGGCTTTTTATACGTAAGCTAGTATCTCTCTCCTGTAATTGAGTTGCTAAACCTCTGACTAGGTGCTGCCAATTATCTTCACTAAAGTCGTTAATTACTTGTATGCTTCTATTTATAAAGTTTTGTATGGCAGACTGCAGTTGCTCAGCGACGATATTTGGTGACTGAATATAAAAAGCTAAACCAGGGTATTTATTGATTGGTACGAAACTTACTCCAACTAAATAGCCAAATTGTTTTTCTGTACGCATTTCTTGAAAAAAGTCGGGTGCTAACAATTGACTAATTAGCATCGTTTTTGCTGTTATCTCAAGGCTTTTATTTGGCATTGGAAAGTAAATAACGCATGCATTGTCATGCTCTGGAAGTGTTAATGGTAACTGTAGATGTTTCTGCTTGGTAATATCAAGCACAGGTACTTTTACTTTGTTTATGTCGTTAAATTTATGTGTAAATGTTTTAATAATCGTTTCTTTTAGTGCTAACGCATGTTTTTTATGCCAATTCCCATGCATAAATATCTCAAATGCGACTTGATCAAATAGTGTTTGATAAAAAGTAGTAAATCTTTCAAAACTTATATCTGACAGGGCCTTTGCAAGCAGCTTACTGCTGGGGTTTGAGGGTTGCAATAAGCTACTTAAAATAGCAAAAAGCTGTGAGATAGATTTGTTCTTATTACCATTATCCCAGTGTGAAAGTAATTGCAGTTTAAATAACTCGAATTGCTGCTTAGTGCATTTAAACGCTTGTAGTCGCGCCAGTATATGTTTTAACAGAGTTGGCTGTTTTTCACTTAATCCCGACAGCTGAACCGTTAAACCACCTTGGTTCGAGAAAAAACTATAATTAATACCAGCGAGCTCAGCATTATAAAACTGCTCAACAATATCATCGCTAAATAAATCTGCGAATAACCGTGTCATGGCAATATTTTCTATGCTCTCTAATACCTTTGGGTTATCAATATTAATGTATATATAACCTTTAGGTACTTTAAAAGTAACATCTTGTTTAAACCACAAAGATAAGCCACTTTCTTGACTGATCAGCTCAGGCAATAACATATTACTCTGTTCATTCTTAAGTACTTTTGGCTGGTAAACGATATATGGATTTTTCGTAGGTAAGTATAAGTTGTCATTGGGGGTAACGTTCTCCCACTGGTCAATTAAATCACTTTCGATTGAGGCTACTGAATAAGGCACTTGATACCACTGGCTCATACAATCTAAATTACGATATTCTCCAATTAATATCAGTCGCATATTGGTTGGCTTTAGAAAACTTTGTAGATACGATAAGCCGTTACGATCTAGTCCGTCCATTGCATAATCGCCGTATAATATGTCTTGATTATTATAATGCTGCATACTTATCGCAAGTTGGCACACCGAATCAATTGGCTTTGATTTCTCATGATATTGAAACGATATTTCGGCAAGCGACTTTTTTTCTTGGTAGTAATATTCAGGTATTTCTTCAGGGTTAATAAGTATAAGGTATTGAAATATGGCTGATACAATCAAATTGATATTGGCTTGACCATGTTCGGTTAGCCTAATATTAATATTAAAGTCTTTGAAGTTTGAGCCATGAATACCGGAGCCTGCAGTTAATGCAAACGCTAAATTTTGTTCTTTTAATAGTGATAAAATACTGCCTTTACCCTCGTGACCTAACAAATAAATTAAAGTAGCTTCGGGTTTGTTACGATAAAACTGGTGTATTTCAGGCATAGCAAAGCTAATGATAAGTTGCTGATCTTTTTTGACAGGTTGTACTTTGATAATTTTTTGCAAATGCTCTGCCAAATAAAGCGGATGCATAATTTCGGGCTGCTTTATTTTACCTGCAGTAATCTGGCTAAAATTGGTTATTGCTAAAGTTTTTAATTGCTCAAGTTCTTGAGGGCCTTCTAGTACCAAGGTCATAGCATTTGCTAAGTAGTATTTTTCAAAAAAGGCTTTTACTTCATCGTGAAGTTGGCTGTTTTCTCTGTCAGCTAGAGTTTCGCTATTACCGACAGAAAATTTAGCGAAGGGGTGTTTAGGGTTAACTGTCTCTTTATGAACATCGTACAAACGCCGAATTTCATCTTTAAGCTTGAGTTTAAACTCTGCGTCTATATTTTTACGTTCTTTTTGAACAAATTCTTGTGACAATAAAGGAGCTGTAAAAAATTGTCCGAATCTTTCAATAGCAATTTCAAAATGTTGATGATGAATATCAAAAAAGAAACAAGTATGTTCAGTGGCTGTCCACGCGTTATTACAGCCACCATATTGACTAATAAATTGTTGGTATTCACTTCCATCGGGATATTTTTCAGTTCCTAAAAAAAGCATATGCTCCAGAAAATGGGCAAGTCCTTGGCGATCAATGGGGTCATTGAAGTGACCAACATTAACAGCCAGCGCTGCCGCTGATTTAGCGGACTCTGTATTGTGAACAAGTAAAACCCTAAGCCCATTCGCTAAAGTTAACGACTGATATTGCTTATGATCATTAGGACTTATTTTCAAAAGAAAGTACCCACTAAAAATGATGAAATCATCATATTCGCCAAATAGTTATTGCTACAATTGTTGTAAACTACCTTAAGGCATAATAAGAGTCTAATATATTCTTATCTTAGGCTATAACAATTGTTCATTATCCTTTACTATAGCCGCAATTACTTAAGTTCACTCATATATACGAGTTTTTTATGCAGCTTTTTGTCATGCGTCATGGGCAAGCAACCCCTTTTAGTGAATCAGATGCTAACCGTAAATTAACCAAAAATGGTTTTGATGAAGTCGAAAAAATGGCAAGTTGGCTGAATTCAGCACATGGCGATATAGAGCGCATACTGGTTAGCCCATATGTAAGAGCACAGCAAACAGCTCAACAAATTATTAAACATCCTAAAATTTTTGCAAAACCTATTACCGTTGATTTTATTACCCCTGAAGGTAACGCTAAACAAGTACATGACTATATTGATGGTTTATTAACTAGCGCTACTATTGAGTCGATATTAATAGTTTCTCATATGCCATTAGTGAGTTATTTATTAGCCGAATTAACGTTAGAGTCTAATGCTCCTATATTTCAAACGGCTGCAATTGCTCATATTGATTACGATGTAACCTTAATGAAAGGGCGTTTGGTGAGCTTAATTAGCCCAAGTGATATATAAGCTCACAAAGTTAAGTATAGTTGATATAAAAGAGCGTTAATCCGTAAACACCTACAATGAAAGCTATAGTACGTCTGAAGGTGTTAATCACGAGTAAATTTATCATGGAGTTCAATTAGTACTAATAACGCCCCGTTGCCACCCCACTCAAGTGGCGCTTGATGAAAAGCAATAACATCTGGATGCTGCACTAACCAGTGCGGTACTTTGTTTTTTAATATTCGAGCCCCTAAACCATGAACAATACATACACACTGTGCATGCTCTTTTTGACAAGCAAATAACAATGCTGCGATCTCTTTTTTTGCTTGATATTGGTCAAGTCCATGTAAGTCTAAGATCAAGTCTGGAACGTAAGCTCCACGTCTTAAATTTTTAGCCTCGTAACTGTGCGCATCATCCCTAACATATTTTACCGGCCCGTTACTGGCCAAATTGGGTTCAAATTCATCTGAAAAATGAAAGCTAGCTACTTGTTTAGCTTGTTTTTGTTGCCCTAAAGACGATTTCTGCTTGATGGTTCTTTTCGACGGGTGTATTGTGTCCTGCACCAAAGGTTTTACCTTACCTATGGCCTCTTTAAACAGCTGTTTTTCTTGAGTTGATAACGCATCTTTAAATTTCATTAGTGAAGTCTAAAAATATCTACCGTGAATAACAAGTAAAATGGTCTTTTAATCAAATTTATTTAGGGGATAAAGTGTCTCATTTTAATGCTAATGATGTTTCAACTCAGCTTCATACGATCGGTGACTTTATTCGATTTGCTACCAGTACCTTTAATCAAGCAGACTTATACTTTGGTCACGGACAAGATAATGCATGGGATGAAGCAATAACATTAGTGACATTTTCTTTGAATTTACCAAGTGAGCTAACCGAGCATGTTATGCAGTGCCAGATATTAACTCATGAAAAAGAGCAAATACTGGCCTTAATTTCTCGTAGGGTTGATGAAGAAATACCTGCAGCATATTTAATTAATCAGGCTCATTTTGCAGGTCTCCCATTTTATGTTGATGAACGTGTGCTCGTGCCGCGCTCTCCAATTGCAGAACTGATTGAGCAACGGTTTAATAGTATTATTGATGAGCATCAACCCATTAATAAAATATTAGACTTATGTACCGGTAGTGGTTGTATTGCTATAGCTTGTGCTACTTTCTTTCCTGAGGCTGACGTCGATGCAGCAGACTTATCTATTGACGCATTAAATGTTGCACAAATAAATATTGAAAATCATGGTTTAACTGAACAAGTTATTCCAATTCAATCTGATGTCTTTTCTGGGCTTGAAGGGCAAAAATATGATTTAATTGTTACCAATCCCCCTTACGTTGATAGTGAAGACGTTGACTCCCTGCCTGCAGAGTTTCAACATGAACCTGAAATGGGCTTGGGCTGTGGTGAAGATGGTTTAGACATCGTAAGAAAGATACTAGCGCAAAGCGCAACATACTTAGCTAACGATGGCTGGTTAGTATGTGAAGTTGGCAACTCGCAGGTACATGTGGAAGCTTTATATCCAGAAGTTGATTTTCGGTGGATTACTTTTGAACGTGGCGGCCATGGTGTATTTGCGCTTTCGAAAGCGCAACTAGAACAAAATACAAAAATTTTTAACGAACGAATGAAAGGGTAATCATGTCAGGAAACACTTTTGGTAAGTTATTTACAGTAACCACTTTTGGAGAAAGTCATGGGCTTGGTTTAGGCGCAATCATAGATGGTTGCCCGCCGGGTATTTCACTTTCAGAAGAGGATCTTCAAGTTGACTTAGATCGTCGACGCCCTGGCACATCTCGCTATACAACAGCCCGTCGTGAACCCGACCAAGTTAAAATTCTATCAGGTGTGTTTGAAGGTAAAACTACAGGCACGCCGATAGGGTTAATGATCGAAAATACCGATCAGCGTTCAAAGGACTATGGCAATATTGCACAGTCTTTTCGTCCAGGACATGCTGATTACACGTATTGGCAGAAATATGGCATTCGTGATTACCGCGGTGGTGGGCGTTCATCTGCTCGTGAAACAGCAATGCGTGTAGCTGCGGGCGCTGTTGCTAAAAAATATTTAAAACAAAAGTTTAATATTGAAATTAAAGGTTGTGTTACGCAAATAGGTAACGTGGTTGCCGAAACTATTGATTGGCAACAAGTCGAACAAAATGCTTTTTTCTTTCCTGACGTTAATAAACTCGAAGCATTAGACGAGTTGTTAAGAAGCATTATTAAAGAAAAAGACTCAATTGGCGCAAAAATTATGGTTGTTGCTGAAAATGTGCCTGTTGGTCTTGGTGAACCTATTTTTGATCGTTTAGATGCAGATATTGCTCATGCATTAATGGGAATTAATGCGGTTAAAGGTGTAGAAATTGGCGATGGATTTGCGGTTGTTGATCAAAAAGGCTCTGAGCATCGTGATGAATTAACGCCAAGTGGCTTTGAAACAAATCACTCAGGTGGCGTTTTAGGTGGTATATCTTCAGGTCAAAATATCATTGCTTATGCTGCTTTAAAACCAACATCGAGTATTGGTGTTAGCGGAAAAACTGTCGATATTACGGGGCAAGCCACAGATATTATTACTAAAGGTAGACACGATCCATGTGTTGGTATTAGAGCAGTACCAATAGCAGAGGCTATGGTAGCCTTAACATTAGTTGATCACTATTTACGCCATAGAGCTCAAAATGCTGATGTAGAGTGTATAACGCCAGATATTTGCCGCTAATAACTTTGAACAGACTGGGCCGATGAGTTCGCCTTTATTTGTTCGATTATCATCTAGCTACTTTTGGTATTTTAGTATTCTTGGCTTGGTGGTACCTTTTTTACCTGTTTTTCTTGATGGTAATGGCTTTTCTTCAATAGAAATTGGAGAAATCCTAGCTATTTTTACTGCGACTAAAATCATTGGTCCATCGCTGTGGGCTATTATTGCAGACAAAAGTGGCAAGCAATTAGCCGTTATTCGTTTAGGAGCTTTGCTAACCTGTATATGTTTCGCGATGCTATTTTTTGTCGAAACTTATTGGCCTATGACATTTGCTCTTGCCATGTTTAGCTTGTTTTGGACCGCAATTCTTCCTCAGTTAGAAGTATTAACACTAACATCAATTAAACGTAGTCCAAAAATTTACGCTCGTGTTCGTTTATGGGGAAGTATTGGTTTTATTGTACTAGCGATTATTAGTGGAGAGTTACTTGATACTTTTGGTAGTGAAACATTCACTATTATCGGATTTATTATTCTCATTTGTCTTTACTTATCAACACTTTTTGTAAAACAACCTAGGTTAGGTGCTTCAAGCCAAGTTAAAACGAGCCGTATTATTGATAAGCTTTTAACTAAAGGCTTTATCATGTTTTTTATTGCAGGTTTGCTGCTACAAGCAAGCTTCGGCCCATATAATAGTTTTTTTGCTTTATATTTAAGAGACTTAGAGTACCCTGCATTTGCTGCTGGATTGTATATCTCTATTGGGGTTATAGCAGAAATAGGTATTTTCATTATTGCAGGGCGTTTATATCAGTTATTTGGCGCTATTTGGCTGATCAGCATTAGTATGTTTATTTCAGCAATTCGTTGGTATTTAACAGGCTCATTTGCTGGGAGTGCATGGATACTTCTCATTGTTCAGCTAATGCATGCTGCCAGCTTTGGACTATATCACAGTGCGTCGATTCAGTATTTGCAACAACACTTTGCCGCTAATCAGCAAAACCGTGGGCAAGCGATATATATTGGCGGTGTTTATGGTGTTGGTGGAGCATTAGGTGCTTATATTGCAGGCGTGCTTTGGCAAGGTGGTATTGGCGCAACACAAGCATTTAACTATGCGGCAATAGTGGCGTTAATTGGTGCAATAGTGACATTGTTAATGAAGGAGAAGCACACACTAGAGGTGTTTAAATAGCTTATAATGTGAAATTTTTTTCAAAGTTTGGAAAAAGCGAACGAGATAGTTTGGGAGATAACTGTCTCCCAAACTATTATTTATACCAATCTCACTAACTATGTGAACATTTCTACTGGCTAAAACAGTCAACTACTGCGTTATTTATTTTATAATTATCGCTACAAGAATGTAGCTTATGTGGGCAATGCTGGAGCATAATTGCCCTGAACAACTAGTTATGAAAATAAACGCCTTGTATTTGACGGTTTTCATTGCGTAGAAAGTAGATCACTTAATTAATGAAACTGGTATTAATTTAAAAGCGAGCCGTTAAACCAAGTAGAAACCCATCATCGCTATTCTCTAAAGAAACATACTCTACACGAGCTGAAATAGATGACGTAAAAAAGTGCTGAGCACGCACTGAGCCGTGAACGCCTTCTTCAGTTGATAAGCTTAAGCCTACACTTGATTGAGGTGTCCAAAAGTAGTCAGCTGAAGCTGTAAAGTCGTTATCTAAATTAAGGTAAGATGCTTCTAGGTTAATAAATGTCCCGTTACTTAATGTAGCAATGTATTTAGTATTTAACGCTAAAGAGTCTGAAAACTCTTCATCAGCACCAGATATAGATATCATCCAATTAGTATCAATAAAGTAACCAATTTCACCAACTACTCCAGTGTCACTGCCACTGCCATCAATGTCGATATAAGATACATCTAAACCAACAAAAAGGTCATTTTGGTAATAATCACCACTTAATACTACTTGAGAGGCATCACCATCAAAGTCAGCATAAGATAGGCTAACACTTGTGTTTCGGCCCATAAATGCAGCTTCTGACCATGCTGTATTATTTGTAGTAACGTTGTTAAGGTAATATGTGCCTTCAAGTTTTATGCTGTCAAAACTATCAACAGTTAAATAATCAAGATCAACTTGAGTATTGTAGTCGTTAGCTAATACAGCCGAAGAAATTAAAGATAAACCGAAGAATACTGCACGTGTTTTCATTATATAAATCCTTTATATGTTAGGTATATTCCCATGGGAAAAGTACGGAGAGAATGGATATTACATACCCGCTAAATAGTTATACCAATCTCACTTAATTAATGAATCAGGTATTATTGCGAAGGTGTATTTAGCGCCGAATATCCATTTCGCGCGCACTATACTTTTCTAGAATAAAGAAAACAAGCTTTTTGATAAGATTTTTTAGTTCGTTGTATTATTTAACTTCTTCACCTGCGGCTTGTTTATCTGCGTGATAACTTGAACGAACTAGTGGTCCGCATGCCGCATGTTCAAACCCCATTTTCATTGCTTCTTTTTGAAACATATCAAAGTCATCAGGGTGAACATATCGCTCAACTGGTAAATGATGTTTACTTGGCTGTAAATATTGACCAATGGTTAACATAGTCACGCCATGAGCACGTAAATCTCGCATGACGGCTAATATCTCATCGTTGGTCTCACCTAAGCCAACCATTAAGCCGGATTTAGTTGGAACGCTAGGGTTAGCCTCGCCAAATTTTTTCAGTAAGTCTAATGACCACTGATAGTTAGCACCGGGACGTGCTTTGGTATACAAGCGTGGTGCAGTTTCTAAATTGTGATTAAATACGTGTGGTGGGTGCTGATTTAATATTTCTAGCGCACGGTCCATACGGCCACGAAAATCGGGCACAAGTATTTCTACTTTTGTATTAGGTGCATGAATGTCAATTTCTTTAATACACTCTGCAAATTGTTGTGCGCCGCCATCGCGTAAGTCGTCACGATCAACTGAGGTAATTACCACGTATTTAAGCGCCATATCTTTAAGAGTTAAAGCGAGTTTTCTCGGTTCTTCAGTTTCGACAGGTAGCGGTCGCCCGTGTCCAACATCGCAAAATGGACAACGACGGGTACAAATAGCGCCTAAAATCATAAAAGTTGCAGTGCCGTGATTAAAACATTCAGATAAATTAGGGCATGATGCTTCTTCGCAAACAGAATGTAGGTCGTGTTTACGTAGTGATGCTTTTATTTGATCGATACGCTCTGATGATCTGGGTAGCTTAATTCTTAGCCATTCAGGCTTACGCAGCATAGTTTCTCGTTCAGAAGGCACTACTTTAATTGGAATATGCGCCATTTTTTCAGCGTCACGTAATTTTGTGCCCGGAGCAATACGAGATGATTTAGTGGTCATAACTTTGATCCAATCCTGTTTTATATTTAATGTTTTGTGCATTTAATAATGCAACTAAATGCTTAACTAAAGATTCATTGGCACTTTCTATAGTATCAGGGCCACCTAAATCACATGTTTGTACCATTTCTAGACCAGCATAACCACAAGGATTAATTCGTAAAAACGGAGCTAAGTCCATGTTTACATTTAATGCCAATCCATGAAATGAACAGCCTTTTCTTACCCTAAGACCTAACGATGCTACTTTTTTGTTTTCAACGTATACACCCGGTGCGTCTGGTTTTGCATAAGCGGTGATAGCAAAGTCAGCTAACGAGCCTACTATTGCATTTTCAATAAGCGTTACAAGTTCTCTTACGCCAATTTTTCGACGACGTAAATTTATCATAAAATATATGACTAATTGTCCTGGTCCGTGGTAGGTAACTTGGCCGCCTCTATCTACTTTAACTACAGGTATATCCCCGGGCATTAATAAGTGTTCTTCTTTGCCAGCCTGGCCTTGTGTAAATACACTCGGGTGTTCAACTAGCCAGAGTTCGTCAACTTCATCTGTTCTTGCGTCAGTAAAACGCTGCATTGATCGCCAAACAGTAGTGTAATCTAACACGCCAAGCTGGCGAATAATTAACGAGTTTTTCAACATTGAGTCTCTAGTTGTACAGTAAATGTAATTATATCCGAATAAAAGCTAGCTTTATAGGTTTGTGAAAAAAGCACTGTTAGAGTACATAGCGCACTTCTTCTATTTTAGTTAATGTTTTGTAGATGGTTTCTATGTGATCTTTACTTGTGACAGTTACAGCGATTGACACCGAGTGATAATTGCCTTTTGAGCTTGGCTTTATCTTTGGGGAGTAATCACCCGGTGTATGCTTTTGTAATTCAGTAATAATTAGGTCAGGTAGCTCGTCACAGGCTACACCCATTACTTTAAAGTTTAATACCGTAGGGAACTCTAATAACTCATCAAATTTTGTATTCATTTTGCACCACAGATCTCGAAATAGCGAATAGGGTTATTTTATCACCTTTGTTAACAATGCAAAATGGGGATGATTGTTATTATTGCAACACTTTGTCTATATTATCTAAATAAAAAAACTCAGCGATTGCTGAGTTTTATAGTTTTACTAACTAATATAGTGCTAGCACATTGATCTTTATCAACTAACAAGAAAGTTCAGTTACAAAGGTAATGATTTAACACTGAGCTTTACAAATATTAAAAATTAAACTGTAGTTTTACATAGTCAACTAAACGACTAAAAATTCCGCCTTCTTTTACTTCCTGCAAAGTGACTAAAGGATAATTACCGATATCTTCGCCATCAAGTTGCAAGAAAACAGTACCAACAACTTCACCCTTACTTAATGGTGCAGTTAATTGGCGGGATAATTCAAAGTTAGCTTTTAAGTTTTTGCGGTTACCGCGTGGTATAGTAATAGGAGTACTTTCTAAAATACCTAAATCAACTTGCTTGATATCACCCATCCACACTCTATCGGTAACAAATTTTTCGCCTGCTTGATAAGGAGTGTAGGTTTCAAAGAACCTAAAGCCGTAATTTAATAGCTTTTTACTTTCAACGTTTCGAGCTCGTTCACTTTCAGTGCCCATAACTACGCTAATTAGGCGCATGTCGCCTTTAGTGGCAGAGGTAACTAAACTATAACCGGCTTGAGATGTATGGCCTGTTTTCAGACCATCTACATTCATACTTTTATCCCATAATAAACGGTTACGATTGTACTGAGGGATGTTGTTATATTTGAAAGACTTTTCTTTGTATAAAGCGTATTCAGCAGGTACATCTCGAATTAAAGCTGTTGCTAATGTTGCCATGTCACGTGGCGTTGTTTTGTGCTCCTTACTGTCAAGTCCATGACTATTTTCAAAGTAACTGCTATGCATTCCAAGCTGTTCGGCGTGTGCATTCATTAAGTCAGTAAATGCCCCTTCACTGCCAGCAATATGCTCAGCCATTGCTACACAAGCATCGTTGCCAGAAGAAATAATAATCCCTTTATTAAGTAAACTTACCTCTACTTCTTTGCCAACTTCTAAGAACATTAACGATGAACCTTTAAAAATAGGGTTTCCGGTGGCCCAGGCTTTTTCGCTGATTCTTACCTTGTCAGTTTCGCTGATATTACCGTTGAGTATTTCTTTTCCGATAATATAGCTAGTCATCATTTTAGTTAAACTTGCAGGTGCCAATAACATATCGGCATTTTCTTCAGCAATGACTTTCCCCGTTTCATAATCTATTAAAATATGACCTTTAGCTGAAATTTTAGGTGGGGGGGGAATAATCGTTGAAGCGAAAGAAATTGAGCAAAAAGTTAAGGTAAAAACGCCCACTAATGATATGAGTTTCTTTTGATGATTTTGGAATTTTTTGACCAATGTTGAGGGCATAGCAATCCTGTGAAATGATAAATTAAGTTATAAGAAATAAGTACGATATGTGCAAAAGTATACCAGTTTTATTTTCGAATACCACGGGGAGAATAATGCAAATTGTTACAGATCGTGGCAAAAAGTTACAAGGCGACTTTAAATGCGCCAGAATAGCCATTTTTACGTAAGCTTTGTACTAATGAATTTAGGTTGTTGCTGTTTTTAATTGGGCCTAATTGGACTCGATAAATGCCATTATTTTCTACGAAAAACGCAGGATATTGATATAACAATGAGAGAGTAGAGGCCGTTTTTTGAGCCACAGCTTTATCTTTTGTTGCAAAAACCTGAATATGATCTTTAATGTCACTTTTGGTATTACTTGATGTATGGCTACTTTCAGGAACTTTGGGTAAGGCTTCTATAAGTACTTTTGCGGTGCCTGTTTTTAACATATTTAGTTTATAAGCGGCAGTGTAGGATAAGTCGATAATTCGATTATGATGAAATGGGCCTCGGTCATTTACCCGTACAATAACTGATTTATTATTACTAAGATTGGTTACCTGAACATAGCTTGGTAATGGCAAATGTTTATGGGCAGCACTCATGCCATACATATTATAAATTTCACCGTTTGAAGTTAAATGTCCATGAAACTTATTACCATACCAAGACGCTATCCCTTTTTCGGTAAAGCCTTTAGCGTGGCTTAACACCTGATAGTGTTTTCCGCGAACAGTATAGTTTTTATTACCCCCTCTGCTTTTTGCTTCTTCACGCGGTGTTGCATCTGCTAATTCGTGGTTGGTTGGTATACGGGTTGGGCTACTGTCATGTTTCTGCTGGTAGCGCCCATATTGTTGACTACAACTAGAAAGTAAAGTAATAACAGCTAATGTAACTAACAGAGCTTTAACAATCATATAAACTATTTCTTTACCTATTATCCAAGAAAACGTCGGTGTGTACTAATGGCCATTAATATACCAAAGGCTGCCATTAAGGTCACCATGGAAGTGCCACCGTAACTGACTAATGGTAGCGGAACACCCACCACGGGTAATAGGCCTGAAACCATGCCAATATTTACAAATACATAAACAAAAAATGTTAAGGTTAAGCTACCTGCTAATAATTTAGTAAACGCCTGTTGAGCATGCACAGCGATCCACAAGCCACGCATTACAATTGCTAAATACACGAGTAATAAAATGCTAACACCAAGCAAGCCAAACTCTTCACTAAATACGGCAAAAATAAAGTCAGTATGCCGTTCGGGTAAAAATTCTAGTTGTGACTGAGTACCTTGAAGCCAGCCTTTACCAAACAAACCGCCCGAGCCTATTGCTATTTTGGACTGAATAATATGATAACCAGAGCCAAGAGGGTCTTGTTCAGGGTTTAAAAAAGTTAACACCCGCTGCTTTTGATAAGGTTTCATTAGAAACATCCACAAAATAGGTGTAAATGCTGAGGCTAATACAACGCAGCTACCAATTAACTTCCAACTGGCACCCGCAAGAAAAATAACAAAAATGCCTGAGCAGGCAATCAGTAAAGACGTACCCAAGTCGGGCTGCTTTGCAATAAGCAGTGTTGGTATTAATAATAATAAAAAGGCGAGAATTATATTAAGGATCCGCACGGGCAAGTCTTGTTGACTAACAAACCAAGCAATCATTATTGGCACAATCAGCTTCATTACCTCAGAAGGTTGAAACATAAATACGCCTAAGTTTAACCAACGCCTTGCTCCTTTACCTATGTGGCCAAATACAAGTACGCCAATTAATAATAAAATACCAATAACAAAAAATGTTACTGCCCATTTTCTGTATACTAATGGTGGAATTTGAGCAACAACAAACATCACTATCAATGCAATTCCCATATTTCTGGCCTGTTTGATCGCCATATCTATACTTTGACCGCCAGCGCTGTATACAATAAATAAACCAAGCACCATTAAGGCTAAAATTCCTGCCAATAAAGGTACATCAATATGCAGGCGTTGCCACAAACTGCGTTGTTTTTGTTGATCATGTCCGGTAGAACGCACTATCTTTTCCTAGTTCTTTTGCTATCTGCAGCCTGATAAATTTCATCGTGTAATGGGTGTTTGTTTTCACTAATAATTTCACGATTGCCGAAGTATTGATCCATAATTTGTCGTGCAACGGGGGCTGCGTTACTTGCACCACCGCCTTTTGCTACATTTTCAATTGCAACTGCAACAACTATTTCTGGCTTTTCATAAGGGGCAAAGGCAACGAACATCGCATTATCTCGTTTACTTTCTTCAACTGCGTCAGCGTCATATTTTTCGCCTTGCGCTATATTTGCAACTTGCGCTGAGCCTGTTTTCCCCGCAGCATCATAACGTGCACCTATAAAAGGTGTGTAAGCAGTAGCCCCTTTTTTCTGGACGGTGTTATGCATGCCATCAAGTACGAGCTCCCAGTTGCGATCATTTTTCAGGATAATAGGTGGCTTGAAGTCAACTGGGTACTCACTGGTAATCGCTTCTCTTTGTAATCCATCACCATCATTGCTAAAACTAACCTCGCTGGTAGCTTTTAACAAGTGTGGCACTTTTATTTGACCTTTGTTTACTAATATTGAAATCGATTGGGCGAGTTGTAATGGCGTAACGGTCCAATAACTTTGTCCAATACCAACGGATAAAGTTTCTCCAGTGTACCAAGCCTTATTATATCGTGCGCGTTTCCACTCAACACTTGGCATAATGGCGCGACTCTCTTCATGGAGGTCGATACCGGTGTAATCGCCAAAACCAAATTTTTCCATCATTCGTGCTATTTTGGTAATACCAAGTTTATAAGACAAATCGAAGTAATAAATATTACATGATTGTTCTAACGACTTCGATAAATCAACTTTGCCGTGTCCCCATCTTTTCCAGTCGCGTCGTTTAGTTTCAATACCCGGTAGTTGATAAACACCTCTATCATTAATCGTTGTATGTTCGGTAATAATTTCTTCTTCTAAACCTGTCAGAGCAAGCAATGGCTTAATAGTTGAAGCGGGGGGGTAGCCTTGAACCGCTCGATTAATTAATGGGAGGTCGGTTGAGCCAGTCAGCTTTTTATAATCTTTGTAACTTATTCCATGTACAAATAAATTGCCGTTATAACTAGGGTTTGAATACATGGCGAGTACGCCACCGTCACGGGGATCTATTGCAACAATAGCACCACGTCTTCCAGATAAAGCACGTTTAGCAATCATCTGTAACTCAATATCTAAGCTTAGTGTAAGATCTTTGCCAGGTACTGGTGGGGTAAAGCTTAATGTGCGGATTACTCTACCTTGATTGTTAATTTCTACTTCTTGGTTGCCAATGGTCCCGTGCAGAATATCTTGATAGTAGCGCTCTAACCCTAGTTTACCAATGTTTCGCGTGGCAGCGTAGTTTTCAGCTTTACCTTGCTCTTCTAGTTTTATTTCATCTCTGCGATTTATTCGAGCAACATAACCAAGCGAGTGCGTTGTTAAGTCGCCAAAAGGGTAATAACGCTTAAGGCGTGCATCGATAAATACCCCTGGAAATTTATGCTGATTAACTGAGAAAATTGCAACTTGTTGCTCGCTTAAGCGAGATTTTATTTCAATAGGCTTAAACCGACGTTTACTTTTAAGAGACTGAAAAACCTTCTGTTGGCGTTCTTCGCTAATATCCAATAAAAGGCTGACTTCTTTAATTGTTTTAGCAAGATCTGTTACTTGTTCTGGAATAATCTCTAAGCTATAAACCGGTTTGTTATCTGCTAAAAGCACACCATTACGGTCGTAAATGAGTCCTCTGTTAGGAGCAACGGGTAATAATTTGATTCTATTTGAGTTTGAGCGAGTTTTATATTTTTCATAAGAGACTACCTCTAATTGAAACACGTTATAAAACATGATCAATAACATAGCCATAACACCCATTAGTGCATAAAAGGCTCTTCGAGCAAATAAATTTGCTTCAGCGGTATGATTGCGAATAGAAACACGCTTTCTTGCCATCGTTACTCTCTATGATAAGGATGGTTGTTATTAATACTCCAAGCTCGGTATAAGCTTTCAGCAACGATGACTCTTACCATAGGGTGCGGTAGGGTTAGGGGAGATAAAGACCACTTTTGCTCAGATGCTTGAATACAAGCAGGAGCCAAACCTTCTGGTCCGCCAACAAGCAGGGCTACGTCACGTCCATCAAGTTGCCAGCGCTGGAGTTGCTGTGCTAACACTGGAGTAGTCCAAGGTTTTCCTTCAACTTCAAGGGTAATAATTCTATTGCCTTTAGGAATAGCGGCAAGGGTCAATTCACCTTCTTTTTCTAAAATACGGGCAATATCTGCGTTCTTACCTCGTTTTCCTGGCGGTATCTCAACTAAATCAAATGACATATCACGAGGAAAACGTCGGCAATACTCGTTAAATCCTTCAGCCACCCAAGCTGGCATTTTATTGCCAACGGCATATAAGGTTAAACGCATAGCGAATTAAATTATTCCCACAATTGTTCTAGTTGATAACGGTCTCGCATTTCGTCGGTCATAATGTGAACGACTACATCACCTAAATCTACGAGTGACCATTCGCCTACATCGTTTCCTTCAACACCAAGTGGCTCGGTGCCTTCAGCGCGACATTCAAGCGTAACCGATTGAGCTATCGATTTTACATGACGGTTTGAATTGCCAGAAGCAATGATCATAAAATCGGCAAAATTGGATTTTTCGGAAATATTAATTGTTGTGATATCGCGACCTTTCATGTCTTCGATTTTTTCAACAACAAAAGCAGTTAAAGCTTCAGATTGCAATGTGTATTCTCTTTTTGACTTGTATTGCTAGCATAATATCATTAAAAATGGTGAAGGTTAACTAACACTTTTCAAGGAAATGAAACAAATCTTTAAATTACTGAAGATTGAAAGGGTAAATACCTGAAGTTAAATTTTAAAGCATTTTATATCAATGCATTAGCTTGTAATTGCTAGTGTTGTTTTTATGACAAATAAAACATAATTTATTTAAGTCAATTGGTATAGTTTATGTGCTTTAATATATTGTGCAATATAGTCTGGAATGTTATCTAAACGCTCGTTAGTCTGTTGTAATTGATGGCGAATTTCAGTTGAAGAAACTAAAAAGTCAGACTGTTCAAACAAGTATATTTTACCAGCTTTATGTTTTTTTAGCATTGATGGGGTATTCACTTGAGATTGACTAAGCAATTGCTGAGTTTCTTGGTTAATATCAGTTATAACATAATTAGGACGAGCACTAACGATAAGATGGCATTGCTTGAGTATGTCTTGCCAGCGGTACCAAGTGGTAAAGTTAATAAAAGAATCCATTCCTATAAACAGATAAAGCGTGTTCTTAGGGTAGCATTCACTGATCTCAATAAGTGTATCAATTGTATAAGATGGCGCTTGCCTTTGTAACTCTCGGTCGTCACAGGTAAATAATGGGTGATGCTGGCAAACCATTTCAGCCATCGCAAGTCTATGTTTACTACTAGCAATAACGTTAGACTTATGAGGAGGGATGTGAGCAGGTAATAATAAAACCTTTGTTAGGTTTAAGTGTCTTGCTCCTTCGGTGACTGACTGAATATGCCCATTATGAATTGGGTCAAATGTACCACCAAAAACACCTATTTCGTGTGTATTAATTGAAATACCCTTACTACCCATTTTATTTATGCATATTCATAATTAAGCGATAGTTTTTGTAAGCTACTACCGTGGTATAAAGAACAGATAACATCTGCCAGTAATAAATAACCATTAAATTCAACACTGGTTTTAATAATTAAGTCTGTTTGGGCTAATCGCGCTTGTGCGTGAGCTAAGTTGCTGGCACTAATATACTTTAATGCGTGTTGATATAAAGGTTTACGCTTTTCCCATATTCGATATTGGCTATAGAGTTCAGAAATCGAATGACCTTGTGTAAGCGCTTCCTGCATGTTTAACAACTGTGAAATTTCTTTATGAATTGGCCATATGAGTTGCGCTACAGCAATACCTTCTTGTTGCAATTGATCTAACATAGTAATGCATTTACTTGTATCACCTGCCAACATTGCATCAGTTAGCTGAAAAGCGCTAAATTTAGCTTGTTTAATTATAATACTCTCTGCATCTTCAACGGTAACTTGTTGCTGGCCGAATAAAAGCGAAAGTTTGGTTAGTTCTTGCGATAATGCGAGCAAATTACCTTCAAACAGTTTGGCCAACATAAGTGTTAGGTCTTGATGTAAGTTAAGTTTTAGCTGCTGTGCTTGTTTGTAGATCCACTGTTGTAGTTGCTTGCTTTCAATATCATACAGTGGCAGAAAAACGCCTTTAGCCTCTAGCGCTTTAAACCATTTTCTTTTTTGATTTGCAGCATCAAGCTTATCACCATGTAAAATGAGTAATATGTCAGGCGAAATATTCTGACAAAGCTGTAATAGTTTTTTACTACCAGTATCACCAATTTTATTTGTGCTTAATTCAAGTTCAATAATACGTTGACTGGCAAAAAGGCTAAGCGCACTATATTCTTGTTCTAATAAACTCCAATCAAATTTATCATCAACATAAAAACGTATTAACTCACTGAAACCTTGTTGTTGTGCATGGCTTTTTAGTTGGATTAATGCGTCATTTTTTTGCCAAGGCTCATCACCAAACACTAGCCAAATAGGAGCAAAGTTTTTATTTAGCGTATTTGCAATTTGATTGTGATAAATGCGCATAGCGTATTTTTTGCTCCTTAAACTTAATAGCGTTTAACGTTGAATACTCGCTAAATGGCGTATAATTTTATTAGCCGCTTCTTGTCGCATCTCACTTAGCATTAAAGCCAACTCTCTACTTTTAGCGAGCGCTAAATCGGGGTCGTCTTGATAGTCACGGTTTAATTCAACTTCAAAACTTTGAAAGTCTTCATTTGCAAAGCGTAGTTGATACCTAGCAGTATAAATAAGTTCATACTCGGCTACTTGACCGTTTGGGAATACAGAAAGTGTGCGACGATCAAGTGTGTCTTTTAAAATCTTAAGTTCGGGTAATGTTTTATCGAAGCTATTAGTGATTTTAACTTTGTTTAGTAATAAATGTTGCTTAACTAAACGGGTTAATTCGCCATATTTATCAACAGAGCCTAGGTTTAAGTGTTGAAGCTGTGCGGCGATAAAGTAATCGCCGCGCAGTGAAAATCCACAGCCTGAAAATAATAAACTGCAAAGTAATATTACAATGAATTTATTGAGTATTTGACTGTAATTCTTCATTAGTTAGCCACAATATTTAATAACTTGCCTGGCACGTAGATAATTTTACGAACCGTTTGCTCAGCGATAAATTTAGCCACATTTTCTTCATTCAGGCCTAAAGACTCAACTTGCTCTTTACTTGCGTCTGCTGCAACGGTAATTTTTGCTCGAACTTTACCATTAACTTGTACAATAATTAGCTTCTCGTCTTCAACTAGGGCTGCTTCGTCAACTGTTGGCCATAATGTATCTTCTACCTGATTACCATCACCTATAGTTTTCCACAACTCATGGCACATATGTGGTGTAATAGGTGTTAGCATTAGTACAACGGCGCGCACAGCTTCTTGCATCACAGTTCTATCTTCAACACTGGTTAAAGGGGCTTTTGCTAAATGATTCATCAATTCCATTATTGCGGCAATAGCGGTATTGAAGGTGTTTCTGCGACCAATATCATCAGTAACTTTTGCAATGGCTTTATGCACTTCGCGGCGCAGTGCTTTATGGTTACTTGTTAACGTGATATCTGCTAACGTTGATACGTTGCCACTCTCATAAAAGTCATGAGCAAGTTTCCATACGCGTTTTAAAAATCTATGCGCACCTTCAACGCCAGAATCAGACCATTCTAAGGTTTGCTCTGGTGGCGAGGTAAACATAATAAATAAGCGAACAGTATCAGCACCATATAGATCGATAACTTGCTGAGGGTCAATGCCATTGTTTTTAGATTTCGACATTTTACTCATTCCTGCAGAAATCACAGGTTGGCCATCATGTTTACAAATAGCTGAGGTGACTTGACCTTTTTCATCGCGCTCAACAATTACATCAGATGGCGCTATCCATTCTTGACCACCATTTGAAGCTTCACGGTAATAAGTATCTGCTAATACCATGCCTTGGCATAACAGACTTTTAAATGGTTCACTGCTTTCCACTAAGCCTGCATCACGCAAAAGCTTATGGAAAAAACGAGCGTATAATAAATGCAATATTGCGTGTTCAATACCACCTATGTATTGATCAACAGGCAGCCAGTAATTTGCTTTCTCTGGATCTAACATTTGCGTGTCATCATTTGGCGAACAGTATCGAGCATAATACCAAGACGATTCCATGAAGGTGTCAAATGTATCCGTTTCTCTAAAGGCCTCTTCACCTTTGTAGGTAGTTTTAGCCCATTCTTCGTTACTTTTTATCGGAGAATTTACACCATCCATTACTACGTCTTCGGGTAACACAACGGGTAACTGATCTGCAGGTACAGGAACAGACTCGCCATTAGCTAACTTCAACATTGGAATTGGCGTACCCCAATAACGCTGACGAGAAACACCCCAATCGCGCAAGCGGTAATTTACGGTAACTCGACCTTTCTCCTTGGCGATTAATTTATCTGAAATCGCTTTAAATGCTTGTTCAAATGTTAAACCATCAAATTCACCAGAATTTACTAGGGTGTTTTTGTCGGTTATGGCCGCTGTTGTAATATCGTCTGAATCACCAGCTTTGATCACTTGCTTGATTTCAAGGCCGTATTTTTTAGCAAATTCCCAATCACGTTGGTCATGAGCTGGTACAGACATTACTGCGCCTGAACCGTAGTCCATCAGTACAAAGTTTGCTGCCCAAACTGGTACTGTTTCACCTGTTAGAGGGTGAACTGCAGTTAACCCTGTATCAACACCCTTTTTTTCCATCGTTGCCATATCAGCTTCAGTGGCTTTATTGGTTTTGCATTCTTCGATGAAGTTAGCTAACTCAGCATTGTTTTTTGCAGCGGTTAGCGCTAACGGATGTTGCGTAGCAAGTGCTACATAAGTAACCCCCATCAATGTGTCTGGACGAGTAGTGTAAACATCAAATGACTGTTCAGAATTGGAAAGGTTGAAAGTCATTTCAACCCCTTCAGAACGACCAATCCAATTACGTTGCATGGTTTTTACTTGTTCTGGCCAACCTTCTAATTGGTCTAAATCATTTAGTAGCTCTTCAGCGTAATCAGTAATCTTAATAAACCACTGCGGAATTTCTTTACGTTCAACTATAGCGCCAGAACGCCAGCCTCTACCGTCAATAACTTGTTCATTCGCTAAAACGGTTTGATCAACCGGATCCCAGTTTACTGTTGCGTTCTTTTTATAAACTAAGCCTTTTTCGAAAAGCTGAGTGAAAAACCATTGCTCCCAACGGTAATAATCTTTTTTACAAGTGGCAAATTCTCTGTGCCAATCGTAGCCAAAGCCAAGCGACATTAACTGGTTACGCATATAGTCGATGTTTTCATAGGTCCATTTAGCTGGCGCAGAGTTATTTTTAATTGCAGCATTTTCTGCAGGTAAACCAAATGCATCCCAACCCATAGGTTGCATCACATTTTTACCTTGCATGCGTTGATAACGAGAAATTACATCACCTAAACTATAATTGCGCACATGTCCCATATGAAGACGACCACTTGGGTATGGAAACATCGAGAGGCAGTAATACTTTTCTTTACCAGGTATTTCTTTTGCGCGAAATGTTTGATTATCAGTCCAAAATTTTTGAACATTAGCTTCGATAGTTTGGGGATTGTAAATGGATTCCATTAAAGAGTTCTCAAAAGACTAGAGTAGGGGCTTTTTAGTACATCGTTATTGGTAATTGTTGTTAACAATTAACGCCGATGGTTTAGTAAAAAGCTTCTTAATAAATAATCGCCATAGAATACCTTATCAGAAGGGTTTTTAACAAGTTTATTCAGGAGGATTTAGGTATTTTTTAATGGCGAGGTTTTTTGTTGTGACGCTCTTGTCTATACTTACTCTAATAACATAATTGAATAAGCATTTTAATTAATTTGCTGGGTATAATAGGCTTTACCTATTGTAAGGAGGCATTATGAGTAATAAACCTTTGTTCACTGATTTTTATCATAAATTATCGATGTGGTTAACTGATGTAAAAAAACATGAGGTCACTGAAATTGTTGAATTAGTTGAGCAGGCTAAGGTTATATTATCTGCAGCAGAATCAATCCCTGAAGAAAAAATAACGCAATTTATTGACAATTTTCAGTACGACTTACATGAGTTTTATCAACAAAATCAAGAGCAAGTAAAGAATTCCACGTTCTTATCACTAATGAATGAATCTTTTTGGGCGCTGTTAGTGCAAATAACTGATAAATCGCAAGTTGAGTGGGCTGAGCTTTGCCAAGACTTCAAACAAAATGGTGATTACCAAGAAGGTGATATTATCGGCTTTGGTAAACTTACTTGCGTAAAATGTAATAATACCATACTAATTTCTCACATGACTAAAGTGGGTAAGTGCTTACATTGTCAGCATAACCACTTTAAGCGTGAAAGTTTAACACCTTAATTAGAGCGTGTTGACCTTTTGAGTGCAAATTTTGTACGAATTAAACACGCTCTAATTTACCTCCCATTTTTAATAGACACTTTCCAAAGTTATTTACAAAAGAGTAAACTGTGTTTATTAATAATTAGGGGTGTTGATTTTTCGCATACAAATTTTGTACGAATTATACCAGTTTCATTAATTAAGTGATCTTTTTAGCCAGTAGAAATGATCACATAGTTAGTGAGATTGGTATTAAACATGAATTAATTGAGGCGTAGCGATAAAAGTGTAGTTATTCTACATAAATGGGCGACAATAAAAGTAAATTATGTTTAAACGTATCCGAAGGACAGCGTCCGTTTGGTTTTTCTACTGCGTTTTCACTTAATTTATGGGAAGCAAGCCTATTACATAAGTTCAGCCTTGTATAAACGCCAAATAAATCGTTTAAAAAACTTACAGTGAAAGTTAACACCTAAAATAAAGTGTTGTTTTTTTAAACACTACTAATGAGAGTCTAATGATAGAAACGCATCAAAAACTGCGCCTTACTCCTGAAAAGTTAACGGCTAACTTAGCTGAAAAACAGTTTACCCAACTTACTGACTCAGCAAGTGTTGAACAAATATTGATAGGTCATGAACGTGCTAAAGAAGCATTAAGTTTTGGCCTCTCGATGGAATCGCCAGGCTTTAATGTTTATGCAATGGGAGAGCATGGCACAGGTAGACAAACATTAATTAAACAAATGTTATCGGCACTAGCGAGTAGCCAACCAACGCCTTCCGAGTGGTGCTACATTAATAACTTTGATGATGTTCACGCGCCATATCGTTTGTATGTAAGCCCAGGTGACGGTAAACAACTGCTTGCTCGCATTAACACCTTTATTGATGAGTTATTAGATTTGTTTCCTGAGATTTTTGATAATCCCGGTTATCAGCGCCAAAAAGCAGCAATCGAACGAGAATTTAATCAAAAGTATGATGAAGCCATTGCTATCGTAGAAGAAACCGCATTAAAAAATAATGTGATCCTTTTTGAGGAAGGTGGAGAAATAGGTTTCTCGCCTTTAGTAGAGGGTAAGCCTCTAAATGATAAAGAGTTTTCAGATTTAGACGAAGGGAAACGCACAGAGTTTTACGCTTTATTGTCGACTTTAGAAGACTTATTGCTAGAGCAATTAATTGAGTTACCGTTATGGAAGCGGGTTTCATCTGACAAAATGCGCAAACTTAAATATGAAACGGCAGAGCAAAGTATTCGTCCTTTTTTGAAAGAGCTTGAGCATGAATTTGCAAGTAATATCGGGGTGTTGAAATACCTGACTAAAGTTAAAACACATGTCGTAGATGCTGTGCTTGAGATCTTAGTTGATAATGCTGGCGAAAACATAAACGATAAAGAAGCGCGTAAGTTAATGGTAGACCGATTTTTACCGAACTTGTTAGTTTCTAGAGAGCCTAATACCGGGGCACCTGTTATTTATGAGCAAAATCCAACGTTTCAAAACTTATTTGGCCACGCAGATTTTTCATCTTTTCAAGGTGCTTCTTATACTAGCTACCGTTTGATCAGAGCAGGAGCATTACACAAAGCTAATGGTGGGTATTTATTACTCGATGCTGAAAAATTGTTAAATCAACCATTAGTCTGGTCACGCTTAAAACTCGCGTTAAAAACGGAAGAAATCACCATCGAAAATCCGTACTCAGAATATAGTCAGCCTAGCGGTATTAGCCTACAACCTGAAAAAATACCTTTAACGGTTAAAGTTATTTTATTGGGTGATCCAGAGCTCTACTATATGCTACAAGACTATGATCAAGAGTTTACCGAATTATTTAGGATTTTAGCTGACTTTGATCGCCACTTAGAAAAAAGCGATCAAAATTTTATTGATTATGCTCAATTGATAAGACATCGAGCAGATAAAAAAAATTATCCCCCCGTGAGTGATAGCGCGGTGTTAGAGTTGGTGAGATATGCACTTCGTCGAGCAGAGCATCAACATAAAATATCTGCAAACATTGTACAAACTAATGACTTACTTGATGAAGCAGTCTATTTATGGAAGAAAAACAATAATAGCGGAGAACTCAGCGCCAACTGTATTTTAGATGCTTTAGCTGCTAAACGAAGACGCACAGGGAGAATCAGTGAAGTGTGGCTGAGTGAAATAAAAGAAGAACAAGTACTGATAGGTACTAGTGGCGAACAAGTTGGTAAAATTAACGGCTTAACAATATTAGAAATTGGCGATAGTGTTTTTGGTACACCTGCACGCATAACTGCAACGGTTTATGCTGGCAGTAACGGCATTACTGATATTGAAAGAGAAGCAGATTTGGGTAAATCAATTCACTCAAAAGGGGTGTTGTTACTCTCTGGTTATATTGGCCATAAATATGGTCAAAACTTCCCTGTATCTATAACTGCAAATATAGCGATAGAACAGTCTTATGGCCATATAGATGGTGACAGTGCCTCAATGGCCGAGCTGTGTGTGTTAATTTCAGCTATCGCTAAACTGCCGATTGACCAAAGCATCGCAATTACAGGCTCAGTCAACCAACATGGAGGTGTACAGTCTATCGGTGGGGTCAATGAAAAAATTGAAGGTTTCTATCGATTATGCAAAGACAAAGGATTAACAGGCAAGCAAGGTGTCATTATTCCTAAAACAAATGTAATTAATCTGATGCTATCGGATGAAGTGATTGAGGCGGTATCGGCAGGTATGTTTTCTGTGTATGCGGTTGAAGATATTGATCAAGCACTTGAAATACTCATGTCGCTTGAAGCAGGACAGCTTAATAGTACTGGGCGGTATCCTCGAAAGTCGATACACGGTTTAGTGTTAAATAAACTGGCTGCTTTCTCCGATATGCTTCATGGGGAGGATGAATAATTTACTATAGGGTTTCGCTAAAGGTGAAACCCTATTTGAACCTTTACTTATAACTTGTTTAAATTTAACTTGATTAATATTCAAACGTCTGTATAATTCGCGCCTCGATATAAGACCGACATGGATTTGGTCTTTGAATGTGTGGGGTTATCCCAATAGACTTGCCTAACTAGCGCCCTAAGCTAGATAATGAATGTGCCTAAAGTCTTCCCGGTGGTTTCCTCGTAATTGTTCGCGGGTATATGCGATAGAGTGCTAAACTGCCTGCCTTAAGAAGACGAAAAATTAAATGACTGATATTAACAATGCCCCAGTTGGCTTTGATACCCTTGGCTTGCCTGAAAACCTACTTTCTGCCTTAGTTGCACTAGGTTTTGAGTCATCTACTCCTATTCAAGCAAAAACTATTCCGCCATTATTAGCGGGTAAAGATGTGCTAGGTGAAGCGCAAACCGGTACGGGTAAAACCGCTGCGTTTGGTTTACCTGCATTAGCTAAGCTTGATGTTTCAATCAAAAAACCACAGTTAATGGTGTTAGCACCAACGCGTGAGTTAGCCATTCAAGTTGCTGAAGCAATTGAAACATTTGCTAAAAACATGAAAGGCTTAAAAGTAGCTACCTTATATGGTGGTCAATCTTATGGTCCTCAATTTCAACAATTAGAGCGTGGCGCTCAAGTTGTTGTTGGTACACCTGGCCGTTTAATGGACCATTTGCGCCGTAAAAGCTTAAAATTAGACAGCTTATCATTTTGTGTGCTTGATGAAGCAGATGAAATGTTAAATATGGGATTCTTAGAAGACATTGAGTGGATTTTAGAGCATCTGCCAAAAAACACTCAAATGGCATTATTTTCTGCCACTATGCCTTCACAAATTCGTAAAGTAGCTAATCGTTTCTTAAAAGATCCTGAGCATATTAAAATTGCCGCGGTTAAGAAAGAAAAAGCAAATATTACTCAATATGCTTGGAAAGTAAGCGGTATAAATAAAATTACTGCACTAGAGCGTATAGCTGAAAGTATTGAGTATGATGCGATGATAATTTTCGTACGCACCAGAAACGATACTGTAGACGTAGCTGAAAAGTTAGAGCGTGCAGGTTATGCTGCTGTTGCATTAAATGGTGATATGAACCAAGCACAACGTGAACGCACTGTTGATCAACTTAAGTCAGGTAAATCTTCAATATTAGTGGCAACTGATGTAGTAGCCCGTGGTTTAGATATTCCTCGTATCTCTTTAGTTATTAACTATGACTTACCTGGTGATAACGAAGCTTACGTGCATCGCATAGGTCGTACTGGCCGTGCAGGTCGTGAGGGTATTGCAATATCATTTGTGCGCCCCCGTGAAATGTACTCTTTACGTCATTATGAACGTTTAACATCTGGTGTTGTTAAAACGTATGAATTACCAAGTATTCAAGAAATTGGTAAAGCACGAATTGAGCGAACCCGAAATGAGTTAGTGACTGCAGTTGCTGAGAAAGATCTGGCCAACATGCGTGAAATTATTGAAGCGATGGCGGCAGAGTCTGAACTATCAATGACAGACCTCGCGGCAGCTTTACTTTATCAAAAGCAGCTAAACCAGCCATTACAGCCAAAAGAAGACCCTAAGCCACGTCGTGAATCACGCGACCGTGACGATAGCCGAGGTCGTGGTGGACGTAACGACAGCCGCAGAGATGCGCGTGGTGATAGAAATGGACGTTCGGACAGAGGTGAGCGTGGTCCACGTAAACCTAAAGCTGTTCGTAACGATGTCGACTGGCAAACATACCGCCTTGAAGTAGGCAAAGAGCATGGCGCTAAGCCAGGTGATATTGTTGGCGCTATTGCTAACGAAATCTCTTTAGATAGCAGTTATATTGGTGCAATTAACTTGCATGATCGTCATAGCTTTGTTCAGTTACCAAAAGGTATGCCTGAAAAATCATTTACACAATTAAAGCGTGTAAAAATACGTCGACAATCATTAGAAATTTCAGTATCAGATGCACCTGCACCAATGGAGCGTACTCCAAGAAAACGTACTGAAAGGGCAGACCGTCCAAGACGTGAAAACTAAAACTAAGTATATTTATATGTAAAGGCGCTTTAAGCGCCTTTTTTTGTTTTAAATAATCGGTTTCAGCAGACGTTTGTTAAATAAAATTACTGAAAATAAGGTGGTATATTCAGTGTGTAAACAATTTGTTGCACTGCGAACCTAACCCTTGCATGGGCTTGGCTGACGAAGATAAATTATTAATCATTATCAACGTACATTATTTGTTACGCATAAAAATCAAATGGATTTTTAATAGGCTTTCTAACTTGTTGTAACCTCGCAATAATAGCTGCAATACAGTTGTTAGAGAGACAATTATGACCGAAGTTAAAAACCCACTAAACCTTTGTGGTATCGAATTTACAGAATACGCAACGCCAGATTCAGACTTTATGGAAAAGGCATTCTATGGCTTTGGCTTTTCAAAAACTAAAAAGTTTAAAGGGCGTGATATTGAGTATTTTAATCAAAACGATATTCACTTCTTATTAAATAATGAAAAAGCAGGCTTTTCAAAAGAGTTTGCTAAAAGCCATGGCCCTGCAATTTGTTCAATGGGCTGGCGTGTAGAAGACGCTGACTATGCGTTTGAACAAGCGATTATCCGTGGTGCTAAATCTGCACAAGACGTAGAAAATAAGCTTCCTTACCCGGCAATTTTTGGTATTGGTGACAGCTTAATTTATTTTATCGAAAAGTTTGGTGATAAAGGTTCTATTTATCAAGAAGATTTCGAACCATTAGAATCGCCAGTTGTTGTTAAAGATAAAGGTTTCAAAGCAGTTGATCACCTAACGAATAACGTTTACCAAGGCACAATGGAGCATTGGGCAAACTTTTATAAAGACGTTTTTGGATTCACTGAAGTGCGTTACTTTGATATTAAAGGTGAAAAAACCGCATTGGTTTCTTATGCGTTACAGTCGCCATGTGGCAAATTTAGTATCCCTATTAATGAAGGAAAGGGCACTAATAATAACCAGATTGACGAATACCTTGAAGAATACAATGGCCCAGGTGTACAGCACTTAGCGTTTATTACAGACGATTTAGTGGGTTCTTTAGACCAACTTGATAAAAGTATTATCGATACTTTAGATATAGTGCCAGAATACTACGACGACGTATTTAAACGCATCCCATGGGTAAAAGAAGATCACAAGCGCATTCAAGAGCATCAAATATTAGTAGATAGCCAGAAAGAAAACTCTTACTTGCTACAAATTTTCACTAAAAATATTTTTGGGCCTATCTTTATTGAGATGATCCAACGTGTTGATGACAAAGGCTTTGGTGAAGGTAACTTTACTGCTTTATTTAAGTCGATTGAGTTAAATCAAATGGAACGTGGTGTGTTGTAATTTACACTTACACGTAAACAGCCTGCGCTAAAAAATAAAAAAACCAGTAGAAATTTACTGGTTTTTTTATAGTTAACCTGAGTTCTGGATAACGGATGTACGAGTAACACCCGTAAAGCTATATTTTTCATTTACTTGTTATAAATTAATCGTATTGCTTATGTAGTTATATATCAATGTTATAAGTTTTGAGTGAATCAAGGCAAGTTTGCGTACCTAATAGCGAGCTATTAGTAGCAAATTTAACGCAGATACGCGCAAAAATCGTGACATTGACGTGTATAGCTTATCCAAAATTCAGGTTAGTTAATATAAAACACTAAAAATTATTATCTGACATAGTTGCTCCACCAAGACCACCCATTAAAATCTTAGTGTCATCACTTGATAAAGTTCGGCAATTAGTTCTTTTGCTACAAGTAGCGCCTGATATACGGCTACCTGTTGAACGTCCATCATAGAAGGAATTGCGAGTTACTCTATCTATAGTATTGCTTAGTGCTAGCTCAAAAGATACGTTGTTGCCCGTTATTGTAAGTGTTTCTATATCATCATCTAACGCACTAATTTTAGTGTACTCCTGTGCGCTTTCATCAGTAGTATTAACCAAATTAACTAGGCGCTCTCTGCTGTCTTTATAATTCCAAAACGTTAATTTTTTGTAACCTTCAGCCGCTTTCAGAGTGTTTTTTTCAACCAGGCTACCTGTTTCTCTTAGTCTCGAAAGTAAATACATAGCGTCTTTATTTCTTTTGTCTTCAGCACGTAGTAATAATTCGAGTTCTTCACTATTATCTGCCTTGTTAAAGTCTAGCGTTAATAGCGCTGTTTGATAAAGAGCTTGTGGGTAACCTTCGGCAGCTGACCTTGCCAACCAAAGCTTAGACTTTTCAAGATCTTTTTCAGTACCAATACCATCTCTATAGTATGCAGATAGAATAAACATCGCTTTACCATAACGACTACGAGCAGCGCGCTTTATTTTTTTGTAGGCTAGTGCAGGATTTTTTTCTACTCCTTCACCAGTTAAATAGGCTGTAGCTAATAGTATTAACGTTTCAGGGTTACCATAGCGTGAATGCTGTTTTAGTTTGAGGATTTGCGTTTTACAGCTGTCCTCAGTACAAAGAGAAGTATCGTTTTCATTAATATGCTGGCTATTGTTATTGCTCGCTGCAAAGCTAGATGAAGAAGCGACAACTACACTAAGTAGTAGCGATGAAAGTGTCCATTTATTCATTATAATTCCTATTGCATGTAATATTTCTGTTAAAATCAACTTGAGTATTACTCATAAATGCAGCAATTTCAACTTACTGCTTGCTGCTAAGACAACCAATTTATAGTCACATTTTTGTATTGCTAAGCATTCTTTACCCATCACATCAGTTTAAGTAATCTAGACAATAAAAAAGCACCTTTTAATAAAGGTGCTTTCGCTATTGTTAAACTTACTAATTGTTTAATGAGTAAAAACTATTTATTGGCCAATATGTTTATCTAAAAATTTAGCTACCTTTTTATAAAGGTTATAAACATTTTCTTGATCTCTAAAACCATGCCCTTCATGATCTTCTACTAAAGACTCATAAGGGTAGTTCATCTTATCAAGCTTTTCCGTTAGTAATTCATAATTTTTTATCGGTACACGTTTATCCATGCGACCATGTACTAATAAAAGAGCCGCTTTTAATTTGTCTAAATGATAGATGGCAGAGCGCTCTTTAACAAACTCTTCATCGTATGCATTCCAAGCTTCTTCCAAAAATTTACGTCCCGATTTATGTAAACGCGTATCAGACTCGTCTTTTTGCACTGCAATATCATAAACACCCACATAAGGCACGGCACATTTGTATAAGTCAGGTTCTTTTACTACGCCCATCATAGCGGCATAACCACCATAACTGGCACCATAAATACAAACGCGATCTTTATCAGCTATGCCTTCTTTTACAGCCCAGTGAACCGCATCAGTTAAGTCATCCTGCATTTCCATGCCCATTTTTTGGTAATGGTCATAAATAAATGATGAGCCTCGACCACCTGAACCTCGGTAATTAACCTGCATTACTGCATAACCTAAGTTAGCAAAGTATTGGGCTTCTGGATTGTAACCCCAACTGTCTTTAACACCGTAAGGGCCTCCATGAACTACTTGTACAAGTGGTAAGTTTTTAGACTTGCCAGTTGGCAATGTTAAATAGCCACGTATTTCTAAGCCGTCACGGGCAATAAAGCTAAATGGTTCCATTTTTGCTAATTGCTTGTAGTCTCTATGCGGGGCGGTATCTAATAAGTAGCTTAGTTTATTTGTATTTCTGTCAAATAAATAGTAAGTGCCTTGTTTTACATCGCTATAAACAATCACTAATAGTTTTTTACCATCTTGTGTTGTATTTATAATACGAACAAAGTCATCAGGAAATGCAGCTGAAATTGACTCCATTAACTGAACATCGGGGTGTGATGTATCAAGATACTCTTTAATTAGATGGCCAGGCTCACGAATTACGCCAATAAGGGTGCGGTTGTCTGCTTCTAGATCATAAATATAGTTTTCAATAACTGCATCACCTGGCAACTCAATTATATCGCTTAGTTCTTTCGTTTTAGGATCGTATAACTTTATTGATGTACCAGCGTTAATATAAAGTTTTTTATTATCTTTGGTAAAAGATATTGGGCTAAATTCACCAGACTTAACTGAACGTTCATCAACTAATTGCCAGTCGTCTTTGTTGTTGTCACGATAATAAATTGTTCGAATACTATCTTCTTTTTCTTTATCGTAAGTTGTACCTACAGAAAGCCTTACTACTTGATTATTATCTGTATATAAACGGCCATATTCTTGAGCCGCTTTGGCAACTCGCACTTGTCTACCGCTATAGATATTTAACTTATAAATTGAAGAGTATTTAGAGTCGATGATATCAATTAAAATGTTATCTTCGTCGTTGTCTAGCGTGTCTACTATTCTGTAAGCACTAATTTGACCTAAGGCTTTACCCGGGCGCGGTGGTGTTGGTAGTAGTTGTCTTTTTTTACCACCATCAGCATCAGCACTGAATAAGTAGCCGGTAGGTCTTGCTTTCTCTAATGGGCCAACTTTATCTACCATAGAGGCGTATACGCGCTCGTTATTTAACCAACCAAAATCACCTACTTCAGAGTCATCACCAAAGTTCATTACCGAGATAATTTTATTGTTTTTAGCTAGCATTACAGCAAGCTGCATATTGTTATTAATTTTAACTTTTGCAGCAAAGTATTTACCTGTTGGCGAAATACTTAAACTATTGATTTCTGAATACTTAAAGAAGTTCTCAACAGGTAATCTAGGGGTAGTTTCTTCAGCAAAACTGTAATTTGAAAAACTTTGTAGCACTATAAGAGTTACTACAATTTTTTGTAAAATCGTACTTATCTTTATCATTTAAAAAATCCTTATCATCCTTAATACTTTTCGTTGTAAAAGAAACAAGGCAGCTAAGCTGCCTTGTTTATTTGTTTAACAATCAACTGTATTGTTTAGAAAGTGTAGCGAATTTCTGCGCCCACTTCACGACCAATTGAAAGGCCACCATATTGGAAGCTGTTATAGAACGGCCAAGTATCATGAGAGTCGTCTTTTGGTCCTTTATCATTAAATAGGTTAACCACTTGTAAATTAACCGCTAAGTCTTCAGTAAAGTGATAACTTGCAGTTAAGTTAACCAAAACAAGTGGGTGTAATCTATCTACATTACCATAGCTTGCGTCATCTGGGTTTGAGTATTCAACAGGCTGATTCCATGCTGGAATAGAGCCAATACGACGACCACTTAATACAACACTCATATCGTCCATTGACCAGCTTACGCTACCATTGATGATAGAACGAGCATCATCGTTCCAAGCTTTATCACGATCATTTTCGTTAGTGTCTTCGTCACTTGCTTTGTAAACCATTTTAAGCACGTGTGACCAACCTAATGTCATATTAAACTCACCGTATTCGGTTTTAACGTTATAACCAAGTGTTGCATCTAAACCTTCAATTGAATGTTCAGCAGCGTTGATTGAAGAGGTGTCTACAGAGCCAATTTGTCCTGGGTCAATATCGTCTGAACCAGTACGGGTAATTTGATTATTAATTTGAGCACAGTAAGCACCGTTTGGATCGCGACCTTCTAAACCAAATTTACAGTCATATGCATTATCAAGTAACCCTTGTACACTTTCAGATACAACAATTTGTGCTAGTTCAATGCGGTACCAATCTAGTGAAACGTCTAGGTTTTCAGTGATATCCCACACCATACCTACGCCGTATGAATCACCTTCTTCTTCTTTAAGTGTTTTAGAGCCAGCTCTAAACCCTCTGATTGAAGTGGCATTACAGAAATCTTGGTTAGTTTGAAACGCTTCTTCACCTTCATAATCAATTTCACATTTTACCCAATCGTATGCAGATTGGTAAAAACCAGACTCTTCAGCGAATACACGGTGCATATCTGGTGCTCTAAAGCTTTTGCCCCAGTTAGCACGAAGTAACATGTCGTCTGTTGGATTATAAGTAATACCCATTTGCGGAGTAAAACGGCCACCTACATCAGTAGTTTCGTCGTCATATTTATCGTAACGACCCGCAAGTTTAACATCTAAATTGGCTAATACTGGAATGTCTAATTCAAAACCTACCGCGTAACGTTCACGATCACCGCCACCACCAGTACCGGTTAAGTTATACCAGCCATTACCGTCATTGTTTAATGTACGCTCATCTGGCGTTAAGGTATAACCTTGTTTGTTCCATTCTGCTACTACAGCAAAATATGCATCTCCAGCACTCATTTCAAATGCTGAGCCGCTTAGTACAAAACTTACGTTATTTGAGTAAGAGTCAGAAACGATTTGTTGAACACCTACTAATTGGTCCAATATAGACTGATCAATTGGGTCGTATAAACCTACTAAGCTGTTACCGTCAGGTAAACCATAGCCATAAGAGCCTGTTCCGAAGAAAACTGGCATAACCATCTCTTCTTTAAACCAATCTCTTTTCGAATCTGATGTTGCTTCACTTCTGCTGATTACAAACTCGTAATCATAATCTTCAAATAAGGTACCAATAGCGCCGATATTAAAGAATATTGACGACTCTTCTAAGCTTGAATCTTTCCAGCCTAGTTCTTGTTGGCTAAACTGGCGCTGTTTTAATACGTAGTCTAAACCGCCAAAGTTACCAGCACCTGGCGAAGATTCTAATTCTAGTACGTTTTCACCAACCCAGTGGTTACCACCACGAACTAGGGCTTCTTGATCTGAGAAAAGCAAATCAGCAAATAACTCAGTGCCACCTTCTAACTGGTATGTACCTGTTACATAACCAGATAATGTTTCACGTTCGTTACGAAGTGTACGCTGGCCGGTAAAGTCGCCACCACAATAGTTACCACTACCTTCACGGTATGCGTATTCAAAGCCTGAGCCAGAGTCGATACATGCTTGCTCGCCTGGATCGCGGTACTGGTTAGTGAATGCGTCCATTTTTAAAATAGCGCGGTCTAAGTAGTCTCTACCCGCTGGGCCATCGTCTACCGAGTCTAACCAGTCACGCTGAGAAGCAAAAATAGGGTCTTGTTTATGGTATTCAAAAGCAGCAGTAACACTGTAGTTATCGCCTGAAGTACCAGTAACCAATTGTAATCTGTTTTGCGCGCCACCACCTTCAGTTGCACGACTTGTCATGTAGTTTACGGTTGTTTCATCAATGTCTGTTTGGGTAATAATGTTCATTACACCTGCAACAGCGTCAGAACCATAAACAGCAGAAGCACCACCTGTTACTACTTCAATACGTTTGATAGCAGCAAATGGTATTGTTGATAAGTTAACAAAGTTAGAAGAACCGTTATATGGGCGAGGGTAGTCAGCCATACGACGACCATTAACTAATACTAATGTTTGGTTTGTTCCCAAACCACGTAAGCTAACAGTTTGAGCGTTAGGGGTAAATCCACCTTGAGCACCCCATTCAGCACCTTGTACTGTACCTGAAGCCGCTGTTAAATCCTTTAGTGCATCATAAGCGGTAGAAAAACCTTTATCTCGCATTTGTTCAATATCAATTACAACAACTGGGCTAACCGTTTCCATGTCTACACGCTTAATACGCGAGCCAGTCACTTCAATTTTTTCTACTTCTTCAGACTTTTCTTTTTTCGTATCTTCTTGAGCTAATGCGTAAGCTGAAGATGAAGCACCAAGCAATAAAGCAGCTTGAATACTTAACGTGAGTAAATTTAATTTTTTCACTTTGATTTCCCTGGGATTATATGTTTTTTTGTAGATATACTTATTGCATATCATTAAAGGCGACTAATTTAACTCTTAGCTTATCTCAAGATAAGAACAATTGTTACCATTCATCGTATGTTGTAACATAAGATTAACAGCATAGTAAAGTAGGAAGTGTGTTCAATTTTGTTTTTTTCAGATAAAAGTTGATCAACACTTACAATGTTGATGTTTTTGTAAGTTAAACTTTACAAGAAACTGCTGTTAAAGTAAGTGCTGATAGATGTTTTGCATGATTTGCTTTAGCTTAAATAGTTTTACTATTTATTTCTTTTGGGAATATTATAGTTTTCTTCTGAATTTAACCCACTAGAGACTTTCATATCTCTTAATATTCCGTCTTTTAGGTTGTAAACAAAGCCGTGAACCGTGGTGTTTTGTTTTTTCTTCCATGCATTTCTTAATATTGTTGAACTACAAACATTAGCAACTTGTTCTATAACATTTAATTCACATAAAGTGTTTACTTTTTCTTCTTCGTCGGTGATGTTGTCAAATTTACTTCGATGGAACCGGTAAACATCTTCAATATGGCGTAGCCAGTTATCAATTAAACCATAAGTTTTAGTATCTAATGCCGCTCTTACGCCACCACAGCCATAATGTCCGCAAACTATTATGTGTCTTACTTTTAAAATTTCTACCGCATACTGTATAACAGAAAGGCAATTTAGGTCGGTATGAATAACTTGGTTAGCAATATTACGATGAACAAATACTTCACCTGGCAGCATTCCTAATAATTCATTTGCCGGTACGCGTGAGTCTGAGCAGCCGATCCAGAGATATTCGGGTGACTGTTGCTGTGAAAGTAGTTCGAAAAACTGTGGGTCTTTATCGGTTATATCTTTCGCCCACTGAGTGTTCTTTTCAAATAAATGATCGATTGATGACATAGAATTTTTACTCTGTTTTATGCGGTTTTAGTTTTAAGTTGACTACGTATTTAGTACAACTACTATCAAGTGTATAATTCAATATAAGTGTTGGTATTTGGCGCTACGCTTAACAGTAACGCCAACACTATTTGACTGTTATTGTCATCTTTTATGCTGTATTTATCAAACGTTTATTATTGTAAGGAGATAAAAAATGACTGCATGTGCCCGACATATTTTAGTGAAAACAGAAAAGCAAGCACAAGAAATTAAAGATAAATTATCTAACGGTGGAGACTTTGCTCAATTAGCTAAAAAATTTTCTACTTGTCCTTCGGCTAAAAAAGGGGGGGATCTTGGTGAGTTTAAAAAAGGACAAATGGTTAAAGCATTTGATGATGTTGTGTTTAAAAAAGAAGTATTAAAAATTCATGGTCCAGTAAAAACGCGATTTGGCTATCATATTATTCAAACTATCTATCGCAATTAATCTTTTTTATCTTCGATTTCTTGTGCTTTTTGCCTTGCTTGTACTTTTTTAAGTTGGTCATCAGTTAAATTAAATTTTTTGGCTGATTGCTTCACCAGCATGATGCCGCCAATAATTAGGCAAACCGCGAGTATTATAATAAAAAGAACGTACATGGGCATAACAAAGCGCCTGAAAACTATTGATAGTTATCAGCATTATCCTTGATTATCACCAAAATATATAGCCATAAAGCGCTTTTGCCTGTAATTTATTAACTTGCCCTATGCTTTAATAATTATTGTACTGTATTCTGATGACCTTTTTTGGTGTGAATATATAATTAAATAACGGATTCCTTATGCTAAATCGCTTAAGTATTAAACTTTTATTACCTACTTTGGTTGTTGGAGTATTAGCCACTGTAACTGTGCTTTTATTTGCTAGTGAAATGAGTAAATTAGGCGTTGTATTTTTATTGTTTGGCACCATTGTTGGACAATTAGTAGTGAGTTTTATTTTTACTACACAACAGTTAACTTCTCGCATTGAAAAACTACAGCACTATTTAAATTTAGTGGTTAGTACAGACCAAGCACCAACAAGCTCCTTAGTTGATGATAAAACAGATGATTTAGCTAAAGTCACCAATGATTTAAGTGGTTTTATCGAGAACTTGTCTGATGTTATTAATGAAATAAAGCATGAGTCTGAAATTTTACGTCAGGGCTCTTCTTCTCTCACTAGCCAAATTAGTGATTCTGTTATTGCTGTTGATAACTCTTCAGAGCAAATAGCATTAATGGCGAACTCTATTGATGAAGTTGCGGCTACTTCAGCTACGTTATCGCAAAGTGCTACCCAGATGAGCGACTCTGCCAATCAGGTGGCTGAAATTCTAGCTCAAGGTACAAATGCTTCTAATACAAGCCAAGCTACTATCGCTCGATTTGCTGAGGAAGTAGCGGTTATGGTAGACGATTTAGCATTATTACAAGAAGAAGCTGCAAAAATAGGCTCAGTATTAGATGTTATTCGGGGAATTGCAGATCAAACTAACTTGTTGGCACTAAATGCAGCAATTGAAGCTGCAAGAGCAGGGGAGCAAGGACGAGGCTTTGCTGTAGTTGCTGACGAGGTAAGGGCGCTTGCCCATCGAACTCAGGAATCTACAGTTGTAATTCAATCTATGGTTGAAGGATTACAGTCTAAGTCAAACAATGCGGTAACAGCGATTGCCAGAGGGCAAGAATTAACAAAAGATAGCTTATCTCAATCACAAGATGTGGTAACAGCGCTATCTAAAGTAGGTGGTGTTTTTACAGAGGTTAACCAATTGATTGAACAAATGGCAAGCGGTACTGAGCAGCAGCAGAAGTCGACAGCATCGATTAATGATAATATGGCTGAAATCGTTTCTTTAAGTGCAGATGTAACCGCAGGTTTAAGTGTTGTTGCAGAGCATGCAGAACAGCAAAAAGCGACCACTGAAGAAGTAGATACTACCCTTAATCGAATTTGCGTTTAATATTAAGTGGCAGCAACTAAAAATCTAGGGTCTAGCTTTGCTCTTGACGTTTTTGCGCTAAAGCTTGTAGCTGTTTTTGCTGAGTATGAAGGCTACAGCGAACTAATAGTTCTCGATCATCTTCCCTAATATGATGAAATAACACTTTATGTTGATACCCTTCATCAACATTGGTTATTTCAATCACTTCGCCATGACAATATATGTTGCAATTATCAATATTGATAAATAACTTTATTTCTACGCTTTCATTTAAGTTTAAAGGGCTATCTGAAATGAAGGTTATGCCACTACCACTAAAACGAATGCCCTGAAAGCGATACGCAACTTCGTCTTGCTGACTAATAATAAAATTCATTAGCAAGTCAATTTTTTGTGATTGTAAATGCAAATACTGAGTTAATTGGTTTGCAACACCGCTAAGCGTTTGTAATGGTTGCAGTGCCATATTATCGATGGCAACAACTTGGGTAGCAAGTAGAAAAGGCGTAGGGATTTGCGCTTTAAACTCTTCAAATGTACAGTCTGAATTACCTTCTAAAGGTTTTACGTTAATTTTAAAGCTGTGCTCAATTGAAAAATATTGATTATATTTTGCTAGTTTTTCGTCGGTAGTGCTTTGCATAGAGAGTTTAACCTAACAAATGAGAGTTTTTAATAATATAAATAATGTACAAGGTTATCATTACAATGACTAGCGCTTTGAACCGACAAACATTGCAATAGCGCAGTCACACATTTCAATAATATTGCTATTATCTGTGTATACTCCGTCTAAAACCAACTTTGAAATACCGTGTAATGTTCCCCATAACACTTGCGCTAGGCGCAATGCATTTTCTGACTGGGGAAGCAACCCTTGCGCTTGCCAAAACTTTGTCATAGTGACTTGATAGTCAAAACTTGGATAGGCTACACTTTTTAACTCTTCAGAGCTTACGTTGTTTTTCCAAAGCGTTCTGCCAAACATCAGGTCGTAAATATTAGGATTGCTAATTGCAAACTGGATATAAGCATGACAAAACTGGCTGAGTTGCTGTGATTGACTAATACGCTTGTTATTAAAGATTAACCCTATTTCTTTTTGCCACTTTATAAAACCTTGACTTGCTATGGCGCTTAGTAGTTCATTTTTGTCTTTAAAATGATGATAGGCAGCAGTGCGAGAGACACCCACATTCTCGGCTATTTTTCGTAACGAAAGTGCTTCAATCCCCTGTGTGTCTAACATTTCACTTGCCGCTTTTATGATAGCCGCTTTTAAATCACCATGATGATATGGTGTTTTAGTTTGAGTCATTTGATTATGTACTTATAGTGGTTTTCGTGGTGCTAATACCACGTTTGCAAATATTAACCCTGCTACTAAAGACATAAAAATGAGGAAAGTTTGAGAGCCAACATTGGTTGAATTTAATATCATTTGACCTGATACCGCACTATTTAAGCCTATATAAACCTTGCTTCCAGGTACAAGTACAACTAAACCTAGTAATTTTACAATACTTGAAGGAAGGTTCATTAAGCGTGAAAAAATATTACTGTATATTCCTAACGCAAATGCTCCGGCAAAAGCTCCCAACGCAATGCCTAAATAGGTTCCCCCCCAAATACTCGCACCATAAGCTACATAACCCGAGATAATGCCCCATGGTGCATCCTTTAAACGTGCTTTAAATAAAATAACAAGGCTAAAAGAAAGTGTAGTAACAGCAACCCATGAAACCCATTCAGGCGTGTTTACTGGTTGTACAAATTCGGCGATTCCCCAAAATTTATTACCTAATGCCAAGCCTAATGCTGCGCCAAAATAAATTTTAAATAGCACCATAATAGCGTCCATTATGCGAGCTGTACCTGATATTAAGTGTCGAGCAGCGAGTTCAGAAAGGCCTAAAGTTAAAGCAAGGCCTGGAATAAATGCAATAATACTAGAAAGCACAACAAGCGGCAGGTTAATACCCGGATCAATTAATGTAATAGCTGAAGCAAGAAGCGCAACAGTTAAGGCGGCAATTGGCTCTAGCATTTCGGTCACACGCTTAGACCGCTCAGCCCAGAATACAAAGAGACAAACAACTAAACCGAGTAAGGTTGACCAAATTACATCATTCCAGCTGGTGCGCATTAACATGGCAAATGCGCCACTTGATGCACCAAAAGCAAGGAAAGTAAGCAAGCGACCATAAGGGTTCGGTTTATTGACTATTTCGTCTAGCCTTTCTATAGCTTCGGTTAACGTGCGCTGACCTGAAGATAGTTCATCAACTAACTCATCTGTTCTAGCAAGTGCACCTAGGTCGAGATCACCAGGATTTACCCGAACAATATGATTATATTCTTGAAAGTCTGGTTTTTCACCCATCAACATGAAGGTTAAAGACGTTGGTGTTATTACAAAGCTTGCATCAACGCCCAAGTTTTTAGCAACTGTTTGAAGGTGATCTTCCAAACGATAAGCAGGCGTACCAAACTTATGCAGGGCTTTGCCTAAACGAATAATAAAGTTGCGTTTATCGGTAAAGTTGTCTTGTTGTGCCATTGAGCAAAAATCCAAAGTGAATAAACTAATTTATCTATATGGTATAATAGGTTAAGTTCCACTTTGAGAAAAGAAAGTATTTAGATATGACATTATTAATTATTTTAGGTGTAGTATTTTTAGGTGTGATGTTAATGGTTGTTTTGGGTGAAAAGTTTGGTAAACCAATGGAGCCTGAACAGCAAGCAAAGTATTCAAAGTTAGTGCGTTACTTAGTGTTCGCTTTGATTATTATTGCAATTATTAAAGGTTTAGCTGGTTAAATTTAATACTCAAGGCTTAAAATGAAAACTCAACTTGATTACTTGTTACACCGTAAGCGTTGAAACTTCGCTCAACAACATGGCAACGGCCACACTTGTCTTTAAGAAATATGGTCGTTGAACGTGTACCATATTCGGGTGATACAATAAATATACTACTTAGCAACTGTTCCCAGGTAGTTGAAATGCCTGTATTTGGAAGTTGTTTAAAGTCTGCTTGGGTGTTGTTTTGCATTAGTAAAAACAATTCATCAATATTGAGTTTACCGTGAGCGCTTACTAACTTTTCAAGCTTTTGTTTGCCAAACTTCATTTTAGGCCAAATATCATTTAATGCACCATTGCATAGGCTAAATGTACCATTATTTAGCACTGTAAATTGTTGAGTCGTACTATCAAAACAATGTAAGTGTGTTTCATCGCCACGAAGTAAATTAAAACCATTGTAATTAGATGAGCTTTTTTGTAGTGCTATCTGCATTTCTTTTGGGTTTTGACTTACTAAATTTGGTGTTAATGCATTTATTACTAGGTTACCCCGCGACTTTTTAGAGCTATCAAATTTATTGGGCAGCCGATAATTGGTTAACGCAGCAAATTGTTTTTGTGCGTTTACCCCAAACCATGTACCACCCGCCTGTAAATCTTTACCTGCAAGCATCGATGTATCTTGCCACCAGTGCATTGCTTGAGTTGGACGTTGATGAAACTCGTCTCGATTTGCACATACAATAAGCGGATAAATTGGGTGTTCATTGATGGATATAAATAAAATACACATATAATTCAGTTATTCTCTATCTATCAGCTTTAACTCACGTAGGGCATTGGGTACACTTCTTACACTATCACTTAATAGTTAACAGTCCCTAACAACTAAGGAAAATAAATGTTTGAGATACCACAACTGTCTTTGCAGGGTAAAGTGTCAGATGAAGAATGGCAAACAAGGGTTGATCTTGCAGCGTGCTATCGCTTGGTTGTTTTGCATGGTTGGGATGACCTTATTTATACACATATTTCTGCACGTATTCCAAACACAGAGCATTACCTAATAAATGCTTTTGGTTTAGCATTTGATGAAATTACCGCATCTAATCTCGTTAAAATTGATATTGATGGCAATATTATTGATAAGGATTGTCCTTTTACGATAAACCCTGCTGGTTTTACTATACACAGTGCCGTACATGAGGCTAGACACGACGCGCAATGTGTTATGCACTTGCATACTAATGAAACGATTGCGGTAGCTAGTATTGAAGAAGGGCTATTACCGCTGAGTCAATATGCAATGTTCGCACTTGCGTCGATTAGCTATCATAACTACGAAGGCTTAGCGGTTAATGCGCAAGAGAAAAAACGCTTGCAAAGTGATTTAGGCGATGCAAATTTTATGTTATTACGTAATCACGGTGGTTTAACCTTAGGACAAACCGTAGGCGATGCTTTTATGCACATGTACGATTTAGCGCGTGCTTGTCAGATCCAAGTACAAATATTATCTCAGGGAAAGCCTACCGTTTTGGTAGAACAACATATTGTTGACGGTATAAAAGCACAAGCAAATGTTGTTCATACAGGGGCTACAGGGGGACAAAAGTCTTGGCCTGCTATGCTAAGACGTGTTTATCGGCATGATCCTACCTTTGCAAGCTAGTCGATTGAACAATTAATTATACGAGAAATTTAATGAAAATTACCAAAGTAGAAATTTTTGATATTGAATGCCCTGATCGTCCAGCATGGACGCCTGTTTTTGTAAGAGTATATACTGATGAAGGTCTTGTTGGGCTTGGTGAAGCTGGTTTAGCTTACGACTGGGGGCACAGTGCTGCTGCAGCAATGATCAAAGAAATTGCTGAAGCAGTACTGATTGGTTTTAACCCTATGCAAACAGAATTGTTATGGTCACGTATGTTAAGGGAGAGCTTTTGGGGTTTAGGTGGCGGACCGGTTCTATATGCTGCAATGAGTGCCATAGACACTGCATTATGGGATATAAAAGGGAAAGCTTTAGGTGTGCCTGTTTACCAATTACTTGGTGGAAAGGTTAACGATAAGCTTAGAACCTATGCGAGTCAATTGCAGTTTGACTGGGATAAAGAATGTAAAAAGTTAATTCAACCTGAAGAATATGCACAAGCCGCTTTAAAAGCAGTAGCGCAAGGGTACGACGCAGTAAAGGTAGACCCTATTGTATATAACGCTGATGGTAGTTCTTCGTTTGATCGCACTAAATTATTTACCCGTCCGCAAATGCGTCTTTTTGGCGATAGACTACGCGCAATAAGAGATGCTGTTGGCGAAGATGTTGATATTATTTTTGAATCACATTCATTGATGGGAGCCGCATCTGCGATTCAAATGGGTGAAATAGTGGAAGAAGTTGGCTGCATGATGTACGAAGAGCCAGTTAATTATTTAAACCCTAAAGTGCATAAAAAAGTGTCAGATCGCGTTAATGTTCCAATTGCTGGTGGCGAACGTTTATATCATAGATGGGATGTACGTCAGTATTTTGAAGATCAAAGTATTGATGTGCTGCAACCAGATGTTGGTCTTTGTGGTGGTTTTACTGAGAGTAAAAAGGTGTGTGACTATGCTGATGTGTACGATATTCGTATACAAGCACATGTCTGTGGTGGGCCTGTAGCAACGGCAGCTTCGTTACATTTAGAAACGGCAATACCCAACTTTTTAATTCATGAGCATCACACTTATGCGATTAAATCATGGAATCGAGAATTATGTATTCAAGACCCTCAGCCAGTAAATGGTTTTTTTGAAGTATCAGAAACACCAGGTATTGGCATTGAATTAAATGATGAAGTGGTAAAGCGTTCACCCCATTTAACGGTTACGTCGTTAAAGTAAAGGTTTAACAAAAGAGAATAATATGGCTTCAGATAAGTTTGGCACAAGTGCCAATTATAAACAAAAAGAGCAGGGCTATCGAGATAAAGCGCTGAAGCTTTATCCATGGATTTGTGGACGCTGTGCGCGTGAATTTGTCTATTCAAATTTAAAAGAGTTAACTGTTCATCATGTTGATCATGACCACACAAACAACCCTAATGATGGCAGCAATTGGGAATTGTTATGCATATACTGTCATGATAATGAGCATGCGAAATATACAGATCATGCACAGTATAAAACGGAAATAAAAGCAGGCGATAGTAATCAAGATACCGCTACTTATAACCCGTTTGCAGAGTTAAAGTCGTTAATGAAAAAGTAGTGAGCTACGGTAAGTAATCAACAGGTAATGCGGTGGTGTATTTAATTTCTTCCATCGCAAAGCTTGAACTTATGTCTGCAAAGCTAGCTTTGTCGATTAACTTTTTATAAAAGTGATCATAAGCTTTCATGTCGGGTACTACTACTTTTAGTAGATAGTCTACGTCGCCACTCATGCGATAAAACTCGATTATTTCTTGAAATTCATCGGCTATTTTTGCAAAAGTATTTAGCCAGTCTGGGTTATGTTGGTTGGTTCTAATAATAACGAAAACCGTTAAGCCAACATTAAGCATTTCTGCATTGGTTAACGCAACCCGACCTCGAATAACACCTGACTTTTCCATTGCTTGAATACGGCGCCAACATGGTGTGGTTGAAAGGCCGACTTGTGCTGCTACTTCACTTACTGCAGCCGTGCAGTCTTGTTGAAGTATACTGAGTATGTGTTTATCGAATTTATCCATAATGGCTTTTTTGTACTCTATATTCTTGTTTATCTACTATTTCAGTTTTTGAATTTGCATGCAACAGGTATGTTATACCAATCTCACTAACTATGTGATTATTTCTACTGGCTAAAACAGTCAACTACTGCGTTATTTATTTTATAATTAGAACAACTAGTTATAAAAATAAATGCCTTGTATTTGACTGTTTTCACTGCGTATAAAATAGATCACTTAATTAATGAAACTGGTATTAGAATAATATTTCTAAAAATTAGGTTTTTATGTAAAGCTATACCAGTGCTGGCTATTGTCATGCAGTAAGCACTGAAGATTTTTAATATTTGTTCTGATGATCATGTTCCAATAATCTTGATAGCTGTGGCTGAATAAAGTTAAAGGAAAGTTACTGCTGATCATTACTCTGTTAGCACCAAAAAGCGTAAGACAGTACTCTATTATTTCTTTGCAGATGTTTTCGTTATAGTTACGTTCAAGCATCTCCCAGCCAGAGCACTTAATTGCAACATTCTGTTGTTGAGCAACTATCGCTAGTCCTTGGCGCCATAATGCAACAATTGAGTCATTGTACTCTTGTGCTATGGGTAACCCTGCATGATTAATAATAAAATTAATTCGAGGGTTGTTAATGATCACTGCTTGTAAAGCATTAACAGCCTGATGATCTGAAAAATGCATTTGTACTTCAAAATTTAATGACTGCTGATTTAATACCCCAAAGTTATTTTTTACTTGTTTATTTGTCAGGAGTGCTAAGGCGTGTTGGTCTAATATATGTCGACAACCCACTACTGAGGGGTAGGTTATTAGCTTTTTTATTTGTTGTTGAAATTCGTTGCTTGGTAAAGTTAAGTTAATGTTAGCAATGCTGCGAAAGGGCAACTGGCAGCTTTGCTCTAACCATGAAATTTCTTGCCAAGGAGCTTGGTTATTATAACCTGCTTCAATATGAACAAAGCCACCAATTGTTAATGGATTGAGTAACACTAAATCGTGCTCAGTAAAGCTTTTATTAATAACTTGTTTGTCTGGCCAGAAAGGTGGGGTTTCGGGTTTAAGCCAGTGATAGTCACCGTGTGCTAGGTCAAAAAAGTGAACGTGACTATCGATTATCTTCATTTTAGTGAGTGACTCGTATTATTGTACGGTATAACCGCCATCGATAACTTGCAGGCTGCCAGTGATAAATGTTGCTTTGTCTGACGCTAAAAACAATGCTAATTGGGCAACTTCTTCAGGCTGCCCCAAACGGTTTAAAGGCTGTAATGCGGCTTCTTCTTGGTGCACTAGGTCTTTATTGGCACCAGAATGTTCACAGTAATTATTAATGGCTTGATGATAAAGTGGTGTTTCGATAGTGCCTGGGCAAATAGCATTGGCTCTGATATTAAATGGGGCGTAATCTAAAGCAGTTGTTTTTGCCAGTGAGGCTAATGCACTTTTACTAAGGTTATAGGCAAATGAGTTATGTTTTGCTACTAAGGCTTGGTCAGACGCAATAATTACAATAGCGCCATTTTTTTGTGCTTTCATTGAGGGAAGTACGGCTTTTACTGCTGAATACGCACCTTTAACATTGATGTTAAAAACGTTGATAAGGTCATCTTCGCTAGTGTTCTCAATATTAGCAGAAAAGTGAATGCCAGCGTTGGAAACTAACACATCAATAGTGTGGTGTTCAGCTATTTCAGTAATGATTTGCGTCACTTGTTGATGACAGGTTATGTCGCAATAGCAGAATTTACCAAAGTTACTGGGGTTTCGATCTAAGTTGAAAACGTGATAGTTATTGTTTAAAAATAACTTAACAATACTTAGGCCAATGCCTGAACTACCGCCAGTAACCACACATACTTTTTTCATAAAAATTATACCTATTTTGCTAAGTTCTATTGAGCCAACTCTACCATTACTGCGGTATACATTTTTAAATTAAGAATAAATTGCTTCATGGTAATAAACTCATGCTCTGAGTGGCCAGTATAAATAGTGTTTGGCATTGAGGGGCCAAACGACACTGCGTTAGGAAACAGACGAGAGTTAGTGCCACCGCCAATAGAAACTGGCTTAGCATCTTTTATTCCGGTGTATTTTGAAAAAACATTTAGCAGCGTATAGATGTGTGGCGCATCATTTTGTACAAATGGTTCACCAATGTAATGATCTAGCTCGGTAATGTCAGCTAAATTATTGAGTTTCCACTTAGCGATCGTGTCGGTAATTTCACTGCGTAATTGCTGCGCAGTTTTACCTTTAGGGCGACGAATATTAATGTTTAACTCAATATTACTATCGTGCTGTTTAATTACTGTGGGGGATACGGTCATTGGGCCCATAAAATCATCATGGTAAGCTATTTTACCGAATTTTTTACCTTCTAAGCCTAAGCCTATATTGTCATTAATAAAGTTAACAAGAGTGCCTGCTCCGTTATTGTCCCAACGAGTATCTGAAAGTAAATCAGCTAGGTACGGTATGGCATTTACGCCGCCTTCCGGCTCTGATGAATGAGCTGATTTACCTAATGCGGTAATGACTAATTGCTTAGCTTTTAATTCAAAATTAAAGTTAATGCCGTCATGGTAAGTTTGCGCTTTATTCATTAAAGAATTTAGTAGTTGAACAGTTGCATTTTCAATAACGGCTTTGGCATCTTCAGGTATTTGGCTGCCAAAATATCCACCCTCAAAATGGCTAAGATAAGCCCCAATAGTAGGCGGTTTTTGCTTGTTAAAGGCTATTTTTAACGTTCCATAGCCTTTTTCTGCGGTTACAACCGGATATGAAGCATCAATAGTGATGTTAGTTTGCGGTAGCTCATTATTGTTAACATATTCTTGTAAAGGCCCCCAATCAGACTCTTCCGCCATATATACATATAATTCGAGGCGTTTATTGAGTTGAATACCTTTATCTTTTATGGCTTTCATTGCGAATAATGCTGTTGAAATAGGACCCTTGTCGTCTTCAGTTCCACGAGCGATTAATTTGCCAGGCTCGGTAGTAGTATCTAATTCGAAAGGTGATTTAGCCCACTTACTTGGATTGACAGGTTGAATGTCACCGTGGGTGATTATACCGACGCGCTCCTTATTGTCTCCTAAACCGATAACAACAATATAACCGTGATCAGTAAAGTCTAATCCTAAGTTCTTGGCTTGTTTTTCCAATTCGGCTTTAAATGCTATATGTGCGGGGTTTTCGGTAGAGGCAATGCCTTCTTGAGCAACCGTATTGTGTTTAACGAGCTCAGCTAAACTTTTCACCATCGATTCAGTATAAGTAGCCACAGCATATTCAGCTGTTTTATCAGCAAGATCACTAACCGGAGCAGCGAATGAAGGGCTTACTAAGAGTGGCAGTGTCAACAGTGGTAGTAGTGAGAATAATTTAAACACAGGTTTTCCTTATATTAAGTCGCACATTAATAGAGCGTCAGACTATACATTAGTTCAGTTCTACGCAACATTTAGGTTTGTTGGTTTGGATAACATTGGCGAGTTTGTCGATGTTATCCAATATTCTTATTATTAACTCACTACATTATAACGAAAAGATTGGTATTAAGCAGTGAGCGAGTTCTTCCTTTTACACTTAAATAGCGTTAAATTGCACAGCTAAGAAGTTTTAAGGAATTATTTATGTCTCAATTAACAATACGCCAAGCAACGGAAAATGATTGCGATATTATTTTGTATTTTATTCGTGAGTTAGCTATTTATGAAAAAGCAGAGCATGAAGTGCTAGCAACTACAGACACCATCAAAGAAAGTATGTTTAGTAAGCACAGTGGTGTGTATGGACTTATTTGTGAGCTTAATGGGGAAGCTATTGGCTTTTCAGTATATTTTTATAATTACTCAACTTGGCTTGCCAAGCCAGGGCTTTATCTAGAAGATTTGTATGTATCTTTAGAGCATCGAGGTAAGGGAGCTGGTATTGCACTATTGAAAAAATTGGCGCAAATAGCTGTTGATAAAGGGTGTGGTCGTTTTGAGTGGAGTTGTTTAGATTGGAACACTCCCTCTAGAGAATTTTATGAATCGTTAGGTGCAGAGCCTCAAAACGAATGGATTGGCTATAGAATGTCAGGAAAAACACTAAATGAATTTGCTCAAAAAAACTAGGGGCTGTTGATCTTTCCTTTTAGGCTCTGCTATAGGCTATTTTTTAAGATAACAAGGCGAAAATAGTGCGATGTAGTAATTCTACCTTAACGATTTTTTAACGTAGTTAGGTTAAAAAACAACCATAGCCCTTTGGGTTGTCTTGAAAAAGGGTCACTCTTTGTTGCTTAATGTGCATTTTGAACAACCAAATATTACATTAAGCGCCTCGATTGACACCTTATTCAAGTACAACAGAGCTATAAACTGAAAGATCAATAGCCCCTAGGGTTAGTCCTCTTTTTTGCACAGCTTAGCGTGTTAAAAATGTAGAATTTAAAGAGGTAAAACTGAAATTTAACACTATACTTTTAGCTGTTGTTCTTTTTAAGGCGAGTATGGTTAATGGCTAATACAGAAGTAAATATTTTATCCCAAGCAGATTTAGATGACTTGCTGCGTATTAATGAGTTTATTGAGCAAAGCGATGGCAACTCACTAGTAAGTGAATTAAAAAGAGCTATTCTTGACTCAGGAAAGCTTGAATTAACTCAGTGGCTTTCGCTGAGAGGCCATATTCGTGAAATTGAAGAGCTCATACCGCATATAGATTTAATCATTAAACTCAAAAAAGAAAGTAATTAACGCTGTAGTCAACGTCGTTCTTACGTATAATCTACTTATAGTAAATAGGGATAAATAGATCTTATACCAGTTTCATTAAATAAGTGATCTATTTTATACGCAGTGAAAACAGTCAAATACAAGACATTTATTTTCATAACTAGTTGTTCTAATTATAAAATAAATAACGCAGTAGTTGATTGTTTTAACAAGTAGAAATGATCACATAATTAGTGAGATTGGTATTAACCTAGTTAGGATAGATAAATACAAAGAGGCAAAGAATGAGAGTTTGTGGTGTAGAGTTAAAAGGTAACGATGCGATAATTTGTGTGATGACACGCGAAAATGGTCTTTATGATATTCCACATATTCGTGTACCTAAAATTAGTATCGACGATGCAGGTGATGCAGAGCAAGTAAAAAGGTTTCAATTTACTTTTGCTAAACTGTTAAGTGATTATAAGATTGATCATGTTGTTATTAAAGGGCGCGCACTTAAAGGTAAGTTTTCTGGTGGCCCTGTTGGCTTTAAATTAGAAGCAGCAATACAATTGATTGATGATATGAGTGTTAGTATTGTATCAAGTACCTACATCAAATCTGCGTGGGCGAAAACACAAGTTAATATTGATTTTCGAGATACAGGTTTAAAGAAGTTTCAAGAAGAGGCTTTTTCAACAGCTTTTGCCTTTTTAGAGACTAACTAATTTAATTAGTCCCTTATTAAGGGGCGATGTAGTTAAAATTAAAATACTCTTTTTTGAGCTTTTTGATAACACCTTTGTTCATCAGTGTTCAGTATGCTTGCCTATATTGTTAATACCATTTCCTCATCGCTTTCTTTATTCATAGCTGTATAAAGGCCACCTCCCCAATTTGAAATTGGAAAAAGCTTAATAAGATCATCTGTAGATTTCCCTGCTTACACGAACAAGGTTTTTGTAGCCTCGCTCTGTTAGCGCAGCATCTTCATACGAGTTTACGACGACAGCGGTTATTAATTTTTGACTTGCTTCTTCAGAATAACAATGGACTGACTGATTACTTCTTAATGCATAAAAATTATGAATATTGTCGTCAAGCTGTCCGATCCACTCAAATTGCTGCTCACGGCTTGGCCCTCGATAAATATAAAATATTAGTGTATTTTTGTTTTGTTGAACATCACGATAAGCGCGCTTGCAAGTTAACACTTCAATCGTAAGGATGTCGTTAATACAACTCACAAGTGCGTTAACTGCAGCGGTAGAGAAGCCCGTGAGTTGATTTTCTTCATCTAATACCTGATAAGGGCTAAGCAGCTCAGTAGAGGCAGTAACCTCTTGTGCATTGGCAATACTTGAATAAGAAAATAATAAACTTAAGACTAACCATCGAGTGTAATACCAATCTTACTAACTATGTGATCATTTCTACTGGCTAAAACAATCAACTACTTCGTTATTTATTTTATAATTATCGCTACATGAATGTAGCTTATGTGGACAATGCAGGAGCTTTATTGTCCTGAACAACTAGTTATAAAAATAAATACCTTGTATTTGACTGTTTTTCCTGCGTATAAAATAGACAGCTTAATTAATGAAATTGGCATAATATGCTTTACCCATAATTAATTTAACCCGGTTAGCGTTAAATTAATTATAGTAAAAAACAAAATAACCACGTTAAAAGCTAAAAATAAAAAAGCCCAATGGCGTTAACATTGCACCTTGGGCTATATTTTGTGAAATTTAAGCTTAGTTAAATTATAGTCCTAAAACTTTTTTTCCTTGTTCAAATACAATGTCTACCGGAATATCAGCTTGTGATAATTTCTCTAAATCTTGTGCTAATGTATCGCCTATATAGCCACTATCGTTAACTAAGTTTGCCACGCCTTGGTAATCACCATTACCTTGCAGCTCGAGAATAAGTGCAGAAAGTGAATCAATTGCTTCACCCATTTTGTCCATGTTTACGCTGTATAAACCTTCTTCGTTGCGATCAAAGGCCCCATGATCAGCAAAATAATTAAACCTAACCATATTTGCTTTACCATGAGCAGAACTTGCACCAAATCTTACTGAACGAAAAATGCCTGCCAAGAACGTAGTGTAATAATCAGCTAGAACACCTTCATCAATTTCACCTTTTTCTAGCAGTTGGCTGATCATGTATAAACCTAAAATATCAGCTTTACCTTCTTCTAGAGCTGAAGCGTGCTCTTTCAATGCTTGGCGAACTGTTCCCTTATCATTAATAGTGTTTTTTATTCCTAATCCGTGTGCAACTTCATGAAACATAGTATTAGCAAAAAACGCATTAAAAGTTACATTTTTACGCTGCTCAGGAACAATTAATGTCTCAGCGATCGGAGCAAGAATTGCATCATATTTTGCACGCATCGCATTTTTTAGTTGTAACCTACGAGTTCCTTTTTCTAGTTGTACTTGCTCATCGTTTGGTAAATTAATTGCAATTGTTTTACCGCCAGCATTAGCATGTCCTGAGTAATAAATTACATCGTAAGCATTTAAATCAGCATCTGAACCAGGCACTTCTGCTTTATATTTCTTAGCAACGGGTAAACCTTTTTGAAGCTCAGGTAAAAAGGCGGCGTATTTAGCAAGCTTTTCGCTCCATGCCATATCTTTAATTAACACGTATGACTCGAATGCTGCGCGGTAACCAAATAGCTGGTCTTCATAGGTTTCAATAGGACCAATAACAACATCAATTTGATTGCTTTTCATATCCATCCAAGCAAGATCAGACGCTTGATAATTATCATCACGAAGCGCTTTTGCTCGTAAAGCTAAATAGTTAGCAAATTCTTTGTCTTTAGCTAATGTAGATGCTTTTTCAAGAATGACTGCTGCACGGTTAAGTTCATCGCTGTAGGCTTCTGAGTATGCGACAGAAATTAATTCACCTTGCTGATTACGTTTTATCAGACTGTATAGGCCTTTCTTATCATCTAGTTCACTTGCTTCAAACTCTGCTTTAGTCATATCTGCAGGATAAAACTGTGCACCTGCATGTTTTGGTGCTGTATTGGTTAAAAACGCTTTATCACCATTTAGCCTGTCCCAAGGACCATAATTGATTTTGGTAAATTCACGAACTTTTTCATCTTGTATACCAGCAAGAAAAGCATCTTTGTCTTTACCAAAAGCTTGCTGCCAAAATAAATTATCCATGATGTCAGAGGCTTCAATTAGCAAACCTAACATTTGATGTTGATCTTGAGTTAAGTGGCTTAAATCTGTTGTAAGCTTAATGGTTTGGTATATATCTAATTTATCATTATATTCAGGTGTTAGTGTAGGTGCAGGGCTTGAAGTTGATGTTGGGGCATCTTTACAAGCACTGAGTGCCGTTGTTGCAACAAGCAATGCCATTGCAAGAGTTGTTTTTTTCATTAGGGTAGCCTTATTTTTATTAACGGCTAGAGACTAAAAAAAATAAGGCAATAAGACAAGGGGCTAGCTAAAAATAAGTTAGATATAAACCTATTTTAAGCTTGTTTAGAGAATTTGATGTATTTTGGGTATAAAAAAACCGGCATAAGCCGGTTTTTTAAATTAATTAAACAACAATTAAAGTGCTTTAATCGCCGCGTTTAAACGACTTTTACTACGAGCAGCTTTATTCTTGTGAATAAGGCCCTTAACTGCATAACGGTCAAGGATTGGTGTAGCAGCAGCAAATTCTTTTGTTGCAGCTTCTTTGTCACCGGCTTCAATGGCAGCGATTACTTTCTTTAATAAAGTGCGCATCATTGAACGACGACTTGCATTATGTTGACGGCGTTTTTCTGATTGAACCGCACGTTTCTTAGCTTGCTTTGAGTTAGCCAAGGTGAACTCCTAAAATGATTAAATATAGCTTAAATTTAAGGCGACGAAATATGCCTTTTTTTACCGACTTTGTCAAATCTTTTAGCGGTTTTATTTAAAAAATATCGCGGATCAAGTAGTCAGTTACTTAATGATACAGATTATTTTGTGTCTTTTATACCATTGTGGAAAAATAACAGCAGTTATCTCTTGTTTAAAACGCAGGGTTGACAGCATAATAACAATTAATATCAACTTCACTAATTATGTGACCATTTCTATTGGTTAAAACAAACTACAACTGCGTTATTTATTTGATAATTGTCTGATCAAAGAGTGATTAAAATTGATGCTTTGTCTTTGACTGTTTTTTATGTGTATGAATTAGAACACCTAATCAATGAAACTGGTATATCGTGAGTTTTACTTATTATCGCAACTAGTTTCTATTACTAGTTTTTTTTTAGCTTTATGAATGAGGCTACCCGTTGAGTAGAAAGTTAGTTAAGTCAGGCATTATTGTAAGTGTGATGACATTAATTTCCCGAATCTTAGGTTTGTTAAGAGATGTTGTTATCGCTAGCTTTATTGGTGCGAGTGCCGCGGCTGATGTATTCTTTTTTGCTAATAAAATCCCTAATTTTTTAAGACGGTTGTTTGGCGAAGGAGCCTTTGCGCAAGCATTTGTACCTGTACTGGCTCAATACCATGAGAAAGATATTGAACAAGGCGATGAAAACCATACGCAAACTCGAGAGCTTATTGCGCAAGTTTCTGGCACCTTAGGCGTTATAGTAACTGTTGTTACTCTCATCGGGGTTATTGGCTCTCCTTTACTGGTTGCTTTATTCGGTTTTGGCTGGTTTTTAGACTGGTTTAACGATGGAGAAGCTGCAGATAAGTTTACTTTAGCTGCAGTACTGTTAAAAATAACTTTCCCATATCTGTGGTTTATCACATTAACCGCTTTAGCGGGGGCTGTACTAAATACCCTAGGTAAGTTTGCTGTTGCTGCGTTTACGCCTGTTCTACTAAATGTTTGTATTATTGGTATGGCGATAGTTGGGCAGTCTTGGTTTTCGGAGCCTCAATTTGCATTAGCTTGGGGGGTATTCCTTGGCGGTGTTGTACAATTTTTATTTCAAATACCGTTTTTAATTCAAGCGGGCGTACTTGTTAAACCAAAGTGGGCGTGGCATGCGCCAGGTGTAATTAAGATTAGAAAGCTAATTATTCCCGCGTTGTTTGGTGTATCAGTAACCCAAATAAACCTATTGTTAGATACGTTAATTGCGAGCTTTTTAATTACGGGGTCAATCAGCTGGCTTTATTATGCAGACCGTTTATTAGAGTTTCCATTAGGGCTTTTTGGTATTGGTATTGCTACTGTAATTCTACCAAGCTTAGCGCGGCTTCATGCGACTAAAAATACTAATGAATTTACGCAAACATTAGACTGGGGGATTCGGGTTATTTCTGTATTTGGTTGGCCAGCGCTTGCTGGGTTAATGATATTGGCACAGCCTATTATCATGGTGCTATTTATGCGAGGTGAATTTACTGAGTTTGAAGTGGTTCAAGTTTCTTTTGCGCTATTTGCTTACTTATCAGGCTTGTTGAGTTTTATGTTTATTAAAATTCTTGCGCCCGGTTATTACGCGAGACAAGACACTAAAACCCCAGTAAAAATTGCGATTAAAGCAATGGCTGCTAATATGATTTTTAACCTAATGCTTGCGCCATTTTTAGGTTATGTTGGTTTGGCCCTAGCGACGTCAATGTCAGCGACGTTGAATGCTTATTTATTATATCATGGCTTAAAAACGAATAACGTTTATCAACTGTCTAAGCAAACCAAAGTATTTATCATTAAAATTATGATGTCATCTGCGCTAATGGCAGCAATAGTCTACTGGTTGTCTCCGTCTTTTAATGTTTGGTTGCAATTAACTGTTTTAGAACAACTTATTAAATTGATATATTGCATTGTAGCAGGGGTGGTTACGTATTTTATTAGCATACTGATACTTGGCGTTCGATTTAAAGATTTTAAGGTAACTTCCTGAGCAAAATTTATTTGAACAAATTGCGTTCAAGGGCTGAATCTTATTAGCGACTAAGCTATAATTCGTCGATTTTTTATAAATACTACCATGAGACTTTAATGATCGTGGCCGAGCTTGGAAGGTTTTTAGCTAAATGCAGTTAGTTCGTGGCATACACAATATCGAGTTAAAAACGCAGTTTTCTCGTCAGGGGTGTGTGTTAACTATTGGTAATTTTGATGGTGTTCATTTGGGCCATGGTCGGGTTATTAACGCACTAGTGGCAAAGGCAAAAGCTAGAGGTGTACCGTCGGCGGTAATGGTATTTGAACCACAACCTCAAGAGTTGTTTTCACCTAATACTGCACCAGCGAGGTTAACGCGTTTAAGAGATAAGTACGTATTGTTAAAGCGATTAGGTGTCGATTATTTAATTTGTGTTAATTTTAACCGTAAGTTTTCAAATTTATCAGCGACAGAATTTGTTGAACACTTATTGGTTAATAAATTAAATATTAAACATTTAATTATTGGCGACGACTTTCATTTTGGGAAAAATCGTAAAGGCGATTTTTCTATGTTGTTAGCTGCTGGTAAAAGATTTAACTTTACTGTGTCAGATACCGCAAGTTTTAAACTTGAAAACTGTCGCATTAGTAGCACTGAAATAAGAAAGGCATTAGTGGAAGGCAACTTAGCTGATGCTGAAAAAATGCTTGGTCGCCCGTATGCGATAATTGGACGTGTTTTCCATGGTGATAAACGCGGTCGAGAACTAGGCTTTCCGACAGCTAATATTTTACTCAAACGCAGAGTTTCTCCAGTGTCTGGGGTTTATGTTGTTAAAGTTCACACCCAATATGGTGCGTTTGATGGAGTTGCCAATATTGGTCAACGTCCAACGATATTGGGTGTTAGGCAACAACTAGAAGTTCATATATTTGATTTTGAACAGATAATATATGGGCAAATTATTGAAGTTGAATTGTTATATAAACTTCGAGAAGAGATAAGATTTGCATCACTAACTGAGCTAACAGCGCAAATAGCTATTGACTGTAATAACGCCCGTAAAGTAATTTCGGACATTAACTTGAAAAATTAACCACATTAATAATAACGGATATGAATTTAAATGAGTGATTATAAACATACCCTGAATTTGCCAGATACTGCATTCCCTATGAAAGGTAATATGGCAAATCGTGAACCGCATATGCTTAAAGATTGGGCTAGTAAAGATCTTTACAGTAAAATTCGCGCTGCTAAAAAGGGTAAAAAGTCGTTTATTTTGCATGACGGCCCTCCGTATGCAAATGGTAATATTCACTTAGGTCACGCGGTTAATAAAATTTTAAAAGATATTATTGTTAAGTCTAAAACCCTTTCTGACTTTGATTCTCCTTATGTACCTGGTTGGGATTGTCACGGCTTACCAATAGAGCTAATGGTAGAAAAGAAAGTAGGCAAACCAGGACATAAAGTTTCTGCAGCAGAGTTTCGTCAAAAGTGTCGTGACTATGCGATAAAGCAAGTTGATGGTCAACGTGAAGACTTCAAACGTTTAGGTGTATTTGCTGACTGGGATAAGCCTTACTTAACGATGGATTTTGGTACAGAAGCTAATATTATTCGTGCGTTAGGGAAAATTGCAAAAAATGGCCATATACAGCAAGGTTTTAAACCTGTTCATTGGTGTACAGATTGTGGTTCTGCATTAGCGGAAGCTGAAGTTGAATATAAAGACAAACAATCTCCTGCAATTGATGTTGCGTTCAAAGTGGTTGATTCAACAATTAGCGGTATATTTTCTCACCCTGAAGGACATGAGGGGGAAGGTGAAATATCTACTGTGATTTGGACTACAACACCTTGGACACTGCCTGCAAACCGTGCAATTTGTGTACACCCTGATATTGAATATAGCTTAGTGCAATGTGAAAACGAGCAAGGTAAGTTTCGTTTAATATTAGCCTCAGATCTAGTGCAGTCGTGTATGGATCGATTTGGCATTAATAAATATCATGCGCTTGGCTTCTGCAAGGGCGCAGATCTGGATCGCCAAGAAGTACAACATCCTTTTTACGAATTTACTGTGCCAATTATTTGTGGCGACCATGTTACGACTGATTCGGGTACCGGCTGTGTTCATACAGCAGGTGGCCATGGTGTAGACGATTTTGCAGTAAGTAAGCAATACGGTTTAGAGATTGCCAATCCTGTAGGTGCTAATGGTGTATTTTTAGAAGATACTCCATTATTTGCTGGTCAGCATGTTTTTAAAGCGAATGCGACGATTGTTGATGAATTAAATATACGTGGTGCGTTAATGCATCATCATGCCTATGAGCATTCATACCCACATTGCTGGCGCCATAAAACACCTATTATTTTCCGTGCTACGCCGCAATGGTTTATTAGCATGGATAAAGAAGGTTTACGCCAAGCTTCGTTAGCCGAAATTAAAAAAACAGAGTGGATCCCAGAGTGGGGGCAAAGCCGGATTGAGTCAATGGTTGAAGGTCGCCCTGATTGGTGTATTTCACGCCAACGTACATGGGGTGTACCAATTGCACTCTTTATTCATAAAGATACCGGCGCATTGCATCCGCGTAGCTTCGAATTAATTGAAGAAGTCGCATTGCGCGTTGAAAAATCTGGTATTCAAGCTTGGTTTGATCTTGAAGCTAATGAGCTAATTGGTGATGACGCTAATGAATATATTAAAGTGCCAGATACTTTAGATGTATGGTTTGATTCTGGCGTTACTCATTCAACAGTGATTGATTCACGTGAAGACTTTAGTACACGTGCTGACTTATATTTAGAGGGTTCAGATCAGCACCGTGGCTGGTTTATGTCGTCGATGATCTCTTCAGTAGCTATGAACGGTACTGCACCGTATGGCCAAGTGTTAACACATGGCTTTACTGTTGATGTTAAAGGCCACAAGATGTCTAAATCATTAGGCAATGTTGTAACCCCCTCTGAAATCACTAACAAATTAGGTGCCGATGTTTTGCGTTTGTGGGTTGCTTCGGTTAACTACACTCAAGAAATTACTGTTTCTGATGAAATATTTAGTCGCCAAGCAGACGCTTACCGCCGTATACGAAACACATCACGCTTCCTATTAGCTAATCTAAATGGTTTTGTGCCAGCAAAACATTCTGTAGCAGCAGAAGATATGGTGGCGTTAGACCGTTGGGTTTTAGGAAAAGCGGCACAGTTGCAAGATGAAATAGTAGAAGCGTATGAAAAGTATGAATTTCATAACGTTGTGCACAAGTTAATGAACTTTTGTACTACTGAGTTGGGTGGCTTTTATCTAGATATTATTAAAGACCGTCAATACACTGCCAAAGAAGACAGTGTAGCGCGTCGCTCATGTCAAACTGCTATGTACTTAGTTGCTGAAGCCATGACTCGCTGGATGGCGCCAATTTTATCTTTTACTGCACAAGAAATTTGGCAAGCATTACCTGAACCAGTTAAGGGTTCGCGTGAAGAGTTTGTTTTCACAAATGTATGGTTTGATGGGTTAGTACATTTACCAAAAGAATATGCATTTAGTAACGACTTTTGGTTTAGCATTTTACAAGTACGTGCTGAAGTAAATAAAGCACTTGAGTTAGCACGTAAAGAAAAGGTTGTAGGTAAAGCTCTTGAAGCAAATGTAACCTTGTATGTTAATGAGGCATTAGCAGGTAAATTAAGCCAGTTAGCGCAGGAACTACGCTTTGTATTAATTACTTCGAGTGCTACTGTGAATGTAGTTACATCGGCACCTAACGAAGCAACAGCAACTGAGGTTGAAGGTTTATGGCTGTCGGTTTCTGCGTCAACAGGCACTAAGTGTGAGCGCTGCTGGCATTATACTGACGACGTTGGTAAAGATGATACACATGTAGACTTATGTGGGCGATGTATTACCAATGTAGATGGCAATGGCGAAGTGCGCCAATTTGCGTAATAAGCTTTGTTATTAAATTAACTTGAGTGCTCAGGCTATTAATGTAGCCTCGGGCACTTTTTATTTAAACCGTATTATTGTTGAGAATGGTTAAAACAGAAATGAATGTTAATAAAAGTAACACGAGTTTGCGTTGGTTGTGGATCACCTTTGTCTTTTTAATTTTAGATCAAGTAACCAAACAATGGGTAGCAAATTCATTTGAACTTTATGAGTCTGTAAAGGTATTCCCATTTTTTAATATTACTTATGTACATAATTTAGGAGCTGCTTTTAGCTTCTTAGCCGATCAAGGCGGCTGGCAGCGTTGGTTCTTTACCGCAATTGCATTTGTAGCGAGTATTGTTTTTAGTGTTTGGTTAAAGCGAACGCCATCGAGTCAACCCTTATTAGCAATAGCATTGGCTTGTATGCTAAGTGGCGCTTTAGGTAACTTAATCGATCGAGTATTGTTTGGTTATGTAATTGACTTTCTTGATTTCTATATAGGAAGTAGCCATTGGCCTGCATTTAATGTGGCTGATTCTATGATTTTTATTGGTGCAGCGTTAATGATTATTGATTCTTTCAAACAAGAGAAAATCAAAAAACAAACCTCAGAAGCTAAAGAGCATTAAACTATGAACAAAGTAATTGAAAAAAATTCTCATATTATTGTCCACATTACAATGAAGTTAGCGGATGGCTCTGCTGCTGATAGCACAAAAGTAAATAATAAACCGGCAAAAATAATTATGGGTGATAACAGTATTTCACCTGCATTTGAGCAAGAATTGTTGGGGTTGTCAGCAGGGCAAAGTAAAGAATTTACGCTTGAAGCAGTAGACGCTTTTGGTGAACCTAATCCAGATAACTTCCACTATGTAGACAGCAGTAAATTTTCAGCCGAAGCACCTGCTAAAGTAGGTAATATTATTACTTTTACGCAACCGGGCGGTATTGAACTACCAGGAATGATTAAAGAGGTATCAGGAAACTCTGTCACTGTAGACTTTAATCATCCTTTGGCAGGTCAAGCAGTTACTTTTGTAATTGATGTTGTTGAAATATTATAGGAGATAGTGCTATGGAAATTATTTTAGCAAACCCTAGAGGCTTTTGTGCAGGAGTTGATCGAGCCATTAGTATTGTTGATAGAGCACTTGATCTTTTTGATGCACCTATCTATGTTCGCCACGAAGTTGTTCATAATAAATTTGTTGTAAATGGTCTAAAAAAACGTGGGGCTGTTTTTGTTGATGAACTTCATGAAGTACCTGACGATAGCACAGTCATATTTTCAGCACACGGTGTGTCTAAAGCAGTGAGAAATGAAGCTAAAAACAGAGGGTTGAAAGTCTTTGATGCTACTTGTCCTTTAGTAACCAAGGTTCACATGGAAGTTTCTCGTGCAAGTAGAAAAAACGTTGAGTGCGTATTGATAGGACATGCTGGTCATCCTGAAGTTGAAGGAACAATGGGGCAGTATGAAAGCGAGCAAGGCGGTATTTATTTAGTAGAGTCTGCAGCAGATGTTGAAAACTTAACTGTGAAAAATGCTGAACACTTGTACTTTTGCAGCCAGACTACGTTGTCAGTTGACGATACAAGTGATGTTATTGATGCACTCATTGCTAAGTTCCCAGCTATTCAGGGGCCACGTAAAGATGATATTTGCTATGCAACACAAAATAGACAAGATGCGGTGCGTGCAATAGCAAATGAAGTGGATATGTTATTAGTAGTTGGCGCTAAAAATAGCTCAAATTCAAATCGCTTACGAGAACTCGCTGAAAAAATAGGCACAAGATCTTACCTTATTGATACTGCAGAGAATATTGAAGCTCAATGGCTTGATGGCGTGAAAAAAATAGGGGTAACCGCTGGCGCTTCGGCACCAGATATACTCGTTAGGCAAGTAATTGAAGCACTAAAAATCGCGGGAGGTCAAGAGGTTATCGAATTTCCAGGACGAGAAGAAAATACAGTATTTGCAGTACCGATAGAATTGCGCTAGTCTTAGATTAGGTGAAAAGTTGTGCAAAAATCAATCACAGTAATAAAATCTTGCCAGCATTTTTAAAGTAAGTTACATTCAAACGAATAATAACTGTGCGTCATATAATATTTAGGATGATTATTCGTTATATGGAAATAGGTATGGGTTAATGCGGTTCACTTTAGTGATTTTTAACACATATGTTCGACAATTTTTGACATTTTTAGTTTTCAGAATGTCTTTTTCTTATGCCTGCTTCTTAGCGATCCAATTTCTATTTTTCTATTTTCTTAATTTAAATTTAAGCATGTTTAGACTAGTCAGCTCTAAAGAGGTATTGAATGTATAACCATAAAAAATCACAGCAAAATGGTATGACATTCATTGAAGTATTAATTGCTTTGGTGATAATGGTTACTGGTATATTAGGTGCTGTAGCTATGCAAGCCACGGCTAAAAAAGGAAGCTTTGATGCCATGCAGCGCGCTCTTGCTTCAGGTCTTGCACAAGATATTTTAGAAAGAATGCGTAGCAACGATGCTACTACTTTAGCGAGTTATGCAGGTACTGATTATGGAGCAGCACTTAATGCAGTTCCAGCAAGTCGGTGTAGTAGCCCTGCCACAATTTGCACTGCTGCAGAAATGGTAACCAATGATCAATATGAATGGGAATTAGCCCTGATGGGCGCTGATGTATTGCAGGGAACGAAAAAAGTTGGCGGCTTGACCGGCGCTAGAGGTTGTATAACTGTTGCCAGTATCAATCAAGTAACTGTGACTATCAGTTGGCAAGGTCGTACCAATATTACCGATAGTAGTACCGGAACCTGTGGAACCTCAGGTAAGAAGCGCCGTCAAATTACTATTGAGGCATTTATTTATTAATATGAAAAAACAACTTGGCTACACTATTATCGAAATATTTGTTGCTCTTGCGATTGGCTTAGTCCTTTTTGCGGGGGTTTTAAGTATTTTTGTGGGAATGAAAACAACGTCGGTAGAAACATCTACTTATGGTGAACTGCAAGAAAATGGGAGATTTGCTTTAAGTATCTTAAGTCAAGATTTACAAAAAGCTGATTTTTGGGGAGACTATGCGGGTACTTTAAGTCGTAGTGGATTCCCAACTGTACCGGGTGCACCGGCAAATGAATGTACAGGTGAAGGTCTTAATAATGCAACATTTCCTGCCGCTTTAGGGCACTTTAGAACGGTTTGGGGAAAAACAGCAACTGTGGCGGCTAATATGGGGTGCATTAATGATGCAGTTGTTGGCTCTGACATATTACAAATCAAGCGAGTTATGGGAAATGCTATAAATACCGTGGCTAACCCTACTACTTTAAATAATTATTATATGGTTACAAATACCAATGGTGGTCAAATATTTACAGGGGCTGCTGTACCTGCTGTTGATAATAGCCGAGTATGGGAATATCAACATCATGTTTATTATGTAAAGAGTGATGGAGCTAATAACGTACCAGTATTAATGCAAGGAAGATTAACAAATTCAATGAGCTTTGACCCGCTCATCGATGGTATTGAAATGGTCCGTTTTATGTATGGGGTCGATACAGATGACGATGGTATTGTGAATGCCTATATTCCTGCAATTAATATGACAGAAAATTACTGGGATAGAGGTGATAATAGCCGCATTATTGCGATGAAGATCTATGTTCTTGCTCGTAGTATAAAACCCGATAATAAATATTCTAATAAAAACAGTTATCAATTAGGGGACTTAACTTACAACGTGAATGATAATTTTCGTCGGCTGTTGTTTTCTAGTACGGTTAGCTTATTTAATGCACGGGTAACTAGTTGGTAGTAGATATACATTTATTCTCTTTTAAAAAGAGTTTTAGACTAAACTTGTTAGAGTAATAGGATTCGGTATGAAAAAGTTGTATGCCATAAAATCACATAACCAATTAAGAATTGGTCAATATCAACAAGGGGTTGTGTTAATTGTATCGCTTGTTTTTTTAATCGCACTCACAGCTGTTGCTGTTGCATTAATGCAAAACACTTCAAGCGATGTGCGAATGTCAGGCGCAAGCGAAGAAAAGGTCATTGCTACCCAGCAGGCAATAAGCGCGAATGATGAGGTGATTGCAGATCAACTTTCAGGTGCTGCAGGAACTAATGGTTTTGCTTTTGCTCTGGTGAAGTTTCCAATTACGGGGTTAGAGAATAATTTAACGGCATCACTCAAACCCAATACAGTGGCATTAATTGATATTGCTAATAATGATTTAAAGCTAGAAGGTGATTGTCCGCATTCACGTAGTGCATCTTCTACGAGTGTTTTTAGCTGTAACGTACTCAGAACACAAGTTATTAAAACATACGGACGTGAAAACTCGAGTGGCGTTCAAACTAATAGAGTAATTGTACATTCCGGTATTGCGCAAGAGTTACTTAAATAAGTAGCGCTTTCCCGTTTAAGGATTTTGAGGAACTTGATATGAAAAAGTTAATAATGGTAGGCGCACTGACCTTAGTTTCGCTTTTTACGTATAGTGAAGATATAGAGTTATATATAAGTAATACCGTTAAGCAGTCTGGTAAACGGCCACAAGTACTCATTATTTTTGATAACTCGGGTAGTATGGGCACGGTGGAAACCGTAAAGGAAAGTTATGATCCTAATAAAACTTATCCGGCAATAGGTGGCGATAATTCACTGAAAAATACCAATACTTATTTTACCAAAGGGGGCATTGATGGTGTGGCATTACCCGTACCTAATAAAAATGCCGAACAACGTCGTTTTCTTGCTGCAATAAATAACTGTGCAACAGCACGAGAAACTTTAGCAAAAACGGGGTTTTATACAGGACGTATTCGTGAATATAGAATCAAAGGTAATTCGGGTAGTTGGGAAGAGATACCAGATAATAATGGCTTAAATATTGAGGTGATTGACTGTCAAGATGACGTAAGCCAAGTACCTGAAACTTTTAACCCACCGGTAGACTCTAGTGTTAACTTAGGTATTGATCCGAAAACAAAAGGTGCTATGTCAAATGGTTATCCAGTTGATGGTAAGGGAACAAAACAAAATCCTATTTATTACGGGACCTTAGCAGATTCTAAAGCCAGCGTTAGTTGGACTGGCGAGCTTGTTACGCTTTATACCGATAATTATTTGCGGTGGCATCATAGCACGTCGGTACCTAATGTTAATCGCTCTAGAATGGATATCGCAAAAGAGAGTATAGTTAATGTAATTAATGCGGCACCTGCAGTTGATTTTGGATTGCAAATTTTTAATTACAATAATGGCGACAATTATAATGATGCTAATGGTGGCCGAATCGTAGCAGGTATTAAAGAAATGAATGCCAGCAATAAAAAGGACATTATTGAAATAATTGAAGATGACTTAAAAGCTACAACATGGACACCGCTGTGCGAAACTTTATATGAAGCATCGCGTTACTTTGCTGGAAAGTCAGTGCTTTATGGTGATGATGATAACCAGATAAATTATAGCCTTAAAAATAAGCCGCCCCGAGATACATCAATAGAAGTAAGTAAGGTGTATCAATCGCCTTTTGGTAATTGTCATAGTAAAGCTTACGTTATTTTAATTACTGATGGTGAGCCGACTCATGATAATCGCGCTGATAGTCTTATTAAAAATTTAACCGAAGTAGTTGATAATGGTGATGGCACAACTACAACCAATACTTTTAATGGTTCTAAGTATAATGGCAATTATTTAGCTGCGTTAGCGGGTTGGATGCGTAATCATGATGTTAATGCTTTATTACCGAATAAGCAGACAGTTGATACCTTCCCAATTGGCTTTAGTTCAGGTGCCAATGCTGCTGAACCTTTGTTAAAAGAAACGGCTAAACTTGGTAACCCTAAAGGGCTTTATTTTAAAGCAAACGATAGTAGCCAATTAACAGCTGCTCTTTTGAGCGTATTAGAAAATTTAGAGCCAAGTAATGAAAGTTTAACTTCAGCATCGGTGGCAGCAAATAATTTTGACCGCACTGAAACGCTTAACTCTGTTTATTATGCGATGTTTAACCCTCAGCATGGTCCTCGTTGGCAAGGTAACTTAAAAAAATATAAAGTGTTTAACAGTGTTCAAAAAGGCGCTAATGGGGTAGATGCTATTGACACTAACTCAGGTCACTTTTCTGACAATGTTCGTAGTTTTTGGACACCTAGCAATGCTTCACCTGATGGAGCAACAGTTGAAGAAGGTGGTGTTGCCGAAATGCTGCGCAATAAAACTAATCGAACAATATACAGTAATATAGGCTCGGGGGGCTCATTAGCTCTTTTAACCTCTACAAATAGTAAAAACGCTTTTGGATCAAATGCTGCTTTAGCAACTGAATTAGATGTGACCAACAGCCAGTCTGAAATTGATGACATGATCGATTGGGCAAAAGGTATTGATGTAGATGATGAGGATGAAGATTCTAGCACTACAGATATACGTTATGATGTGTTTGGTGACCCTTTGCACTCTAAGCCTTTAGTTGTTAATTATGGAAATGGTAAAATTCGTATTGTTATTGGAACTAATGCTGGTATGTTGCATATGTTCGAAGATATAAATGATAATATTGATGAACTTTGGTCTTTTATGCCTAAAGAGTTTTTCAAAAATATTAAGCCACTCAGAGAGAATTTCTCAACAGCTGATAAAGTTTATGGAATTGATGGTCAAATTACTTCATACGTTCAAGATCATAATGGCGATGGTATTATAAGTGGTACCGATAAAGTTTGGATTTTCTTTGGTTTACGTCGAGGTGGTGATTCTTATTACGCGCTTGATATTAGTACCACTACCCCAAAATTATTGTGGCATATTGATAGCTCGACTAGTGGCTTTAGCGAGCTAGGTCAGTCTTGGTCACAGCCAAAAGTAACATTTTCAAAAATAAATGCGACGGCAACCGTAGCAAAGCCTGTTGTTATTTTTGGTGGTGGTTACGATATTAATAAAGATCAAGCCGGTGCCGGTACCGATGATAGTATTGGTCGTGCAATATATATGGTTGATGCAGAAACAGGGGCGCTTAAATGGAGTTTGGCACCTTCTGGTGGTACAACCCAATTTAATGGAATAACTGATAGCATAGCCTCAAGTGTTGCTCCTCTCGATAGTAATGGCGATGGTTTGGCAGATAGACTTTATGTAGGAGATACCGGTGGTAATTTATGGCGAGTGGATATGCCTGATGCCAATCCTAATGATTCTAGCAACCCTTGGACTGTATTTAAATTAGCCTCGGTTGGCGGTACAAGCAATAGTGAAGATCGACGCTTTTTTTATGAACCATCGATTGTTAGAGCATTCATTACTGAAACAATTCAAACAACAATATCAGATGGTAGTGGAGGCATGAAAACAGTTGTTAGACAACAAGAAACCCCATACGACGCTATATTGATTGGAACTGGTGATAGAACTAATCCGTTAGGTAACGATAGTCAAGATACCTTTTTTATGATTAAAGATGAGAATATTAATACGCGTTCTTTTTCAGGTAGTACAACACCGCCGACACCTACAACGATTTCACATTCAGGTACAAGCAGTGATTTATACGATTTAACGACTAGTATTTTTGATAACGCATCATTATCAGTTGCTGATCGGGAAAAAGAGGCGATTAAATTAAGTAAGAAGAAAGGGTGGTTTATTAATTTTGCTAAATCCGACGGAGAGAAAAACTCTTCGGCTGCAATCGCAATTAATAATGTTGCCTACTTTACCTCTTATACACCACCAAGTAATGTTGTACAAATGTGTCAGGTTCCTGGGGGAGTGGGTCGTTTGTACGCGGTTGATTTAGCGCAAGGACGACAAATATACAAATGGGAAAATGATGGTGTAACTGATGAGAAAGATAGAAAGATTATAATCGATCAATCCTTCTTGGATAGCCCTACACTAATTGTGGTTCCTAAAGATGATGGTGATCCTAATACGGTTGATCGAGCTGAAGGGAATATTATTACAGGACGTAAAATTATTCCGGTAGGATTTACCTTAAGTACAAGTAGAACACACTTGTATATTCAAGAGGACCAGTAATGTACAACGTAAATAAATTTAAAGGCTTTACTCTGGTTGAGTTGTTAATTACGGTAGCAATTCTTGGCATTTTAGCATCAATTGCCTATCCGTCTTATACCAGTTTTGTTATGCGATCTGATCGCGCAGAACCACAGCGTGAATTGCTTCGTTTAGCCAACCTGCAAGAGCAACTATATTCCGATAGTCGCGCTTATACTGAAGATATGAAGGAACTTGGTTTAAGCCAAGATCCATACATAACTGAGTCAGGTAATTACAGTATTGATGCGACTGTTAATGGGGCAACCTTCATATTAACGGCAACAGCTAAAGCATCGCAAACAGGAGATACAGGCTGTACAACGTTAACAATTAATGAAACAGGATTAAAAACACCTGCAGGCAGTTGTTGGGAGCAATAATATGAATATTAAGTATACAATGTTAGCTATACTCACAATGGCATCAGCGACGTTAGTGAGTCCTATGTTAGTGGCGCAGCAATCAGATAAGCCAAATATTAGTGTAAAATGTTTTGTTGAACTTTTTGGTGGTGACCACAGTATTTACTTTGCAAGATTGAGCGAACTTGAATATGAAAGACTGCCTAGGATGTTAGTTAATCAGAAAGTTTACACTGCCGATAAAAGCTCTAAAATTAAGGTGTATGCTGTTAGAGAGTGTGCTTTAGAGAAAGATAAATTTAAGAGTACAATTGCAAATAAATTGGAAGCTACTATTCCTAAGTAAACCAAAGTAAATGTAAACTAATGAGCTTCATGATGATGTATAGAAAGGACCCTGTAACGCATTTTGTGTAACTGCCAGGTTTAAATAACATCTTTCAAACGGTCTTCGAATTCAATCATAAATCGATTCAAGGCCGTTTTCCAATTTCTTATTGGCATTGTCCACTTTTTGGATGCCTGCTCTATTGCCAAGTAGATGACCTTTTTCGCTGAATCATCATGTGGAAAAAGCTTACGCTTTTTAATTGCCTTACGTATTACACTATTGAGCGACTCAATCGCATTCGTCGTGTAGATAGCTTTACGTATATCTTCCGGGTAATTAAACAACGTACTCACGTTCTGCCAGTTATTACGCCACGAGCGCGATATGTTGGGGTATTTGCCATCCCAGCGCTGTTCGAATTGTTCAAGTGCTAGCAACGCTTCATCTTCGGTGATTGATTGGTATATTCGCTTCAAATCACTCGTGATAGCTTTATAGTCTTTCCATGGAACAAACTTCAACGAATTACGCACCATATGCACAATACACAGCTGTATTTGCGTATCAGGATAAACTGTATTGATTGCATCAGGGAAGCCCTTAAGGCCATCGACACAAGCAATAAGGATATCTTTCACGCCTCGATTTTGAAGTTCAGTTAACACGTTCAACCAAAACTTAGCCCCTTCATTTTCCGATATCCACATGCCGAGCAACTCTTTATGGCCTTCAATATTAACGCCAAGCGCAAGGTAAACAGCTTTATTGATAACCTGTTTATCCTGCCTAATTTTGACCACTAAGCAGTCTAAGTAAACAATGGGGTAAACCGCATCAAGCGGCCTCGCTTGCCATTCCACGACTTGCTCAATAACGGCGTTAGTCACACGTGAAATAAGTGCTGGAGAAACATCCGCATCATACATTTCTTTGAAGGTAGCAACGATATCTCGGGTTGTCATGCCCTTGGAGTACAGATATAAAATCTTGTCGTCCATTGAGGTAAAACGCGTTTGATTTTTCTTAACGAGCTGAGGCTCAAAGCTGGAGTTCCTATCGCGAGGGGCATCTAGGTCGACTTCACCATCTTCAGTGCGAATTGTTTTCGATGAATAACCATTACGGTAATTATCTTGAGTGGATTTTTCATGACGAGAGTAGCCAAGGTGTTCGTCAAGCTCGGCATTAAGTGCCGCTTCAACGGTGACCTTGGTTAACATTTTGCGAAAATCAGTTAAGTCAGCTTCGGACTTGATTGATTTGGCTGCCTCTTTAGCAAACGCTTCTAGTTCTTTCTTATTCATAATTGCCTATCCTAAACCCTATATGGGTATTAATGATAGGCAGTTACACAGATTTTGTTACAGGGTCATAGAAAGCTTTATACTAATCATGAAGCTGAGATTTATAGTCAATATATCCGTTTATAATCTTAAGTTTTTTATTATTTTATCGATTACGAACAAGTAATTTCATTACCACTTCTATCTTCATCTTTGTTGTCGTTATCTATATCGTCACTTGCGTAGGTGCGCCCAGATAATGATATTTCAACAGCTCGTGACAAATCAGGATGGCCTTTTGGGCAATACTTGATCATTACTGGCCCTGGGCTTGCTAGTTTACCTGTGGGTGAAAATACAATCGCTTGCTTTGTTGATTGAACTTTATCTCCACCTTTTGCAGCATTTTTTACTTTTATTTTAAACTCACTTGCCGGTACTAAAGTTGATTGAAATACTTTAGCGTTTGCAAGCGTGTTTGCTTCATTTGTGAAAACTGTCAGGGTATTATGCCAATTAGTTGTTTGACAGTTTATACCAGACAGCGGGCAAACTGTGACATATTGACCGGTGTTTATCGCGGTATTTCGGGCGGTTAGCATGATTCGATGTAATTCTGATATCTCACCGTCAACTCTTGATTTTATCGTGAATTGACTTAAGCCAGGTACTCCTACAGCAAGCAGAATACCAATAATTGCGATACCCACAATAAGCTCTACTAACGTGAAGCCGCGATGAGTTCGATGTAAAACTATATGTGATTGACGATTTAACATAAGAAATACTAAAGCCTATGACGTTCGTTCGTTCAATCTTTATATCATCTATTTAACTATTCAGCCAGAATAATTTATATCCGCTATTTTGATGCTAACCTAAATTTGGGGAAATGAAATATCAATAGAGTCGGATAAATTTAGACGAAAACTTTATACTTCAGGTAGTAAGGCTTAATGAATTTAATGTCATATTCTCATTATAAGTTCTATACTGATCAAGACTACTTTTTTGTAGCTAATAGCAATATGTAGTTGCATGTTAAATGTGAGACCTGCTCAAGTAATACTATTTAAGCACAAAGCACGAATCTACTTCAAACAGCTAAGCTTTATTTACATATAATCTTTTTTCCTGAGCGCGTTTCTTCTTTATTCTTTTTAGGATTAAATTGTGACTTATAGGCTCGACCTGAAACAGCGACTGTAATAGCTCGAGATTTAGCTAGGTGTCCTTTTGGACAGTACATAAAGGTTGCATTTTGCCCCCATCCCATTAAGTAACCGTTTGGTGCATAAGTTAACCCTTTTCTAGTGTTCCCATATTGAAGCTTGTCACCAACAACTATTGCGTCTTTATATTGAATCAGTTGCTCTTTTAAGTGAGGTTCGTAAATTTTATTATTGTTGGCATCGGTAAACACAGACAGTTCTTGATGCCATTGATTGACACAAATATTACTTTGAAGTGGGCAAAAGGTTACCGCTTGATTAGTATTTAATGCGATATTTCTTGTAACGAGCAACAAACGGTTGATACGGTCTATTTCGTTATCGACTCTCATTTTTATTATAAAGTCAGATAACGAAGGTATACCAACTGCAGTAAGTGTCATCAACAGGGCAACTACAACTAATGTTTCAATTAAAGTAAATCCCTTACTATTCATAAAATATCCTCTATCCTTGAGGTTAAGTGATATTTTAAGTTATAGAACAGAGTTTGTTTTTATGCAAATTTCAATAGGCATACTTAATTTAAAGTTAGTGGGTAGACATCTCAGCTGTATATTGTTGGTATAGGAGAGCGCTTATGCTGCGTTTTTAAGTACAGATTCACGATATGTTGTTCAATCTTTTTGCTCACAGCTTTGCCTTCAAGGAAGTCATCAAGCTGATCGTAGGAAATACCTAACGCGTCTTCATCTTTTTTGCTTGGCGATAGTTCTTCTAAGTCGGCAGTGGGTGTTTTGTTAGTTAATAAAGGGGATGCACCTAACGTTTCTGCTAATTGTCGAACTTGTCTTTTTGATAAGCCAAATAAAGGTGCAAGGTCGCATGCACCGTCTCCCCATTTTGTGAAAAAGCCCGTAATATTTTCAGCTGAATGATCTGTCCCTAATACTAAACCAGAAACAATACCTGCAATGTGATATTGCATGGTCATACGAGCTCTTGCTTTAACATTACCTTTGGAAAAGTCTATTTGAGTATCACTTACATTAAGTATTTTGGCCCTTTTTAATGCATCGATAGCTTCGTTATGAATTCCATTAGTACCCAAAGCAATATTGGCTGAAATACTGTGAGTTGGTTGAATAAATGCTAGCGCTAATTGTGCGTCATCTTCATCTGCTTGAATATCAAAAGGTAGTCTTACTGCAATAAATTGAAAGCTATCTTGATGTTCTATATTTAATTCATTTACAGCTAATTGTGCTAATCGCCCACAAACGGAGGAGTCTACACCCCCACTAATACCTAAAACTAGGTTTTTTAAACCTGAGTTGAGCAGGGTGCTTTTGATGAAATTTACACGGCGCGTTATTTCAAACTCAGCATCTATGCTCGGTATGACTTTCATCTCTCTGATAATTTTTTGTGGGTCCATGGTTTCCTCGATCTTTATTTTAAATTAGAACCTAGAATCTAGAGTCTGGAACTTAAGTGTATCAAACAATATTTAGCTTGTGACTGACTTTAGTAAAAATTCAACTTTTAGTTTTTTGACACTATTGTGTACAATAGTGATTTACGTATAGGTAATAAGGTTTTTCCGGTATAGAAAATTACTTAAGCGTTAAGTGGACGTCGTTATTTTTGACATTACAAAGGCTGAATATGAAAAAAATTGAAGCAATTATAAAACCGTTTAAGTTAGATGACGTAAGAGAAACTCTTGGTGAAATAGGTGTTACAGGTATGACCGTTTCAGAAGTTAAAGGTTTTGGTCGTCAGAAAGGCCACACTGAATTATACCGCGGTGCGGAATATATGGTGGACTTCTTACCTAAAGCAAAAATTGAAATTGTAGTTGCTGATGAAGATGTTGATCGTTGTGTTAATGCAATTATGGATACAGCTAAGACAGGAAAAATTGGTGACGGCAAGATATTTGTAACTAATGTTGAACGCATTATTAGAATTAGAACCGGTGAAGAAGATAACGAAGCTATTTAATTTAATATGACTTAATTTTTCCATTATTTGTATATAAAAAAAGACGCTAAGCGTCTTTTTTTATATAGTTTAGATATTAGTTAGCAACAGTTTTATTTTTGGGATAATTAGCCGCTAAAACTTGCATGGCATTATTTCTTAGGTCGATTAATCCCATTTTGTCGTAGCATTTTATCATTATTTCAAGTGCTTGCTCTACTTGGCTTGTTTGTGAATATGCTTCAACAATATATCGCCCTCTATTTGCTGCCGATGCATAAGACTCTCTTTCCATATAAAAACGAGCAATTGCTAATTCATAGTTGGCTAAGCGAGACTTTATTTCTATCATCCGCTTTCTTGAGTCTGCAGCATATTTACTTTCTGGATATTTAGTGACGATTGTTTTTAAATCACTAAACGCGGCACGAGAAGCTGTTGGATCACGATCTGAGCGGTCAATACCTGCAATATCTTGAAAGAGATTACTTTCTGTAGATAAGTTAATTAATGCACGCATGTAATAAACATAATCAACGTTGATATGGGCGGGGTTTAAACGCAAAAAACGGTCTGTTAAAGCAATACCTTGAGCTGAATTTCCACTTTTGTAATATGCATAAATCAAGTCTAGTTGTACTTGGTGGCTAATTGGGCCGTAAGGAAAACGAGAGTCAATTGCAGATAAAACTTGTATAGCTCTTTGATACAAACCATTATCTAAAGCCTCGCGAGCGTCGCTAAATAGCGCTTGAGCAGACTTGTCTGGCACTTTGTCCACTTCATTTTCACTAGAAGATGAACAGCCTACTATTGCTAGCGTAAGCACTAAAAATAGGGTTCTAAATGTCACTTTTTCCATAGACTTAATATCACTACTTTGTTTTTAATTAAAATAAAAATACTGTTGATCATATTTACTTAATGTAATTGAATGAGCAAAAGGGTAAAATAAGATTTGCATTCTAACCTAGCAATCAAACCTTGCACAGTGCTAATTCACAGAGATTTTAATGGCTGAGAAAATTCAACACCAAGATATAGTTCCAGATTCATGCTTAGGTAAGCGTTTCGACCAGACTTTGGCTGAAATGTTCCCTGATTATTCACGCTCTCGTTTAAAAGAATGGATTTTAGCTGGCCAAGTGTCAGTAAATGGTAATGCGTTAACCAAACCCCGCGAAAAAATGTATGGTGGCGAGCAAATTGAAATAGTCAGCGAAATCGAAGCTGATATTCGTTTTGAACCTCAGGATATTCCATTAAACATCGTGTATGAGGACGATGATATTTTAGTCATTAATAAGCCTGCTGGCTTAGTTGTTCATCCTGGTGCTGGTAATCCTGATGGCACCGTATTAAATGGTCTACTTCATTACTGCCCACAGTTAGATATTGTGCCTAGAGCTGGTATAGTTCATCGGCTTGATAAGGATACTACTGGCTTAATGGTGGTGGCTAAAACAATTGCGGCGCAAACGAATCTTGTTGAAGCTTTACAAGCACGAGAAATAACTCGTGAATATGAAGCTATTGCCTGTGGTGTAATGACAGCAGGAGGTGTGGTTGATGAGCCTATAGGTCGGCATTCAACCAAACGAACACATATGGCGGTATCAACAATCGGACGTCCATCGGTTACACACTACCGTGTAATGGAAAAGTTTCGCTTGCACACGCGTTTAAGATTACGCTTAGAAACAGGTCGTACTCATCAAATACGTGTTCACATGTCGTATATTACGCATCCACTTGTTGGTGATCCTGTTTATGGTGGTCGTCCAAGACCCCCTAGAAATGCGACTACAGAACTTCGTGAAGTATTAAAAGACTTTAAACGACAAGCTTTACATGCAGCTATGTTGTCACTATTTCATCCAATAACAGGAGAGGAAATGACGTGGCATGCAGAAATACCAAAAGATATGGTTAACCTAACTAATATTCTAAGAGAAGACACCAAGCTTAATGGCGAAGAAAGCTACTAAGGCATCAATTGAACATATTAACTTGCCTGTTCGTTCAGTTCAGGCAATTCAAACAACTAAATACCCACTGAATAACGGGGGAATTAGCCGTTCTTGTTATGGTGGTTTTAATCTAGGGTTACACGTTAACGATAATAAAAGTGAAGTCGAAACCAATCGACTATCTTTACTAAAGGCTTTACCTGAAAACAGTCAAATTCAATGGCTTGAGCAAACTCATAGTAATAGTGTTATTGTTGCTGAAAACCTAATATCTCCTTCGCCCTCAGCAGATGCAATAATTACTCGAACACCTCACTTAGCTTTAGCGATCATGACCGCAGATTGCTTACCTATTCTACTTTCAAATACAAAAGGTAATGAAATAGCTGCTATTCATTGTGGTTGGCGTTCAACTGTTAATAATATTATTTCTAACACACTTGATAAAATGGTGAGTAAACCTTATGAAGTTGTTGCTTGGTTAGGACCTTGCATCAGCCAGCATCATTTTGAAGTAGGAGAGGAGGTGATAAAGGCCTTTTTATCACAAGATGCTAGATTAGCTTCATTTTTTATCCAAAATAATGCGTTTAAGTATCAGGCTGATTTACCTGGCATCGCAACGTTTCTTCTAAAAGCTGCAGGGGTTACTTCTATAATTCAAACATCGCAGTGCACTTATTCTAATAATGAAAAGTATTACTCATATCGGCGTAATAAAGTAACTGGCAGAATGGCATCATTAATTTGTATTAAATAAGTCGTATAACTTATTCTAGATCAAACGATCTAAACAAAGTGTATTGAAAGAATTACATTACCCCCCATCTAATAACTATAAGGTGAGTAATTCCATTAATTTTTAAGTGGAACAATATTACTGTAGGAGTTATATATGCGTTTAGATAGATTCACCCAATCATTCCAAGTGGCAATTTCAGATGCACAGTCTATTGCTTTAGGCAAAGATCATCAATTTATTGAGCCTGCACACTTAATGCTTGCGTTACTTAATCAAAGTAACGGGAGTATTATTCCACTATTAAAGAGTGCGGGAATTGATGTATTTACCCTGCGCTCGCAAATTGAAAACATACTTGCAAATTTAGCACAAGTTAGTGGTACTGGTGGTGAGGTACAGCTTTCTGCTGCATCAGGCAGTTTACTTAACCTATGTGATAAATATGCACAAAAGTTCGGTGATAAATATATATCATCAGAAGTCTTTATTTTAGCTGCCCTAGAAGATAAAGGGCAATTAGGTCAAACATTAAAATCATTAGGAGCAAGTGAGCAGCGTATACAAGATGCTATTTTGCATATACGTGGCGGCGAAAATGTGAATGATCCTAATGCTGAGGAATCACGGCAAGCCCTAGACAAGTATACAATCGATTTAACTGATCTTGCTGAACAAGGTAAATTAGATCCTGTTATTGGCCGAGATGATGAAATTAGGCGAACAATTCAGGTTTTACAGCGTCGGACTAAAAATAACCCTGTACTAATTGGTCAACCTGGTGTTGGGAAAACGGCTATTGCCGAAGGGCTTGCTCAACGTATTGTTGATCATGAAGTTCCTGAAGGTCTCAAGAATAAACGTGTTTTATCTCTTGATATGGGCTCACTTGTTGCCGGTGCAAAATATCGAGGTGAGTTTGAAGAAAGACTGAAAGCGGTGCTAAATGAACTGTCAAAACTTGAAGGGCAGGTTATATTATTCATCGATGAGTTGCATACCATGGTTGGTGCTGGAAAAGGTGAGGGAGCCATGGATGCTGGCAACATGCTTAAGCCCGCTCTTGCTCGAGGCGATTTACACTGTGTAGGAGCAACAACACTTGATGAGTATCGTCAGTACATCGAAAAGGATGCTGCACTTGAGCGACGCTTTCAAAAGGTACTTATTGAAGAGCCTTCCGTAGAAGATACTATTGCTATTCTTCGAGGACTTAAAGAGCGCTATGAGCTGCATCATAATGTTGACATCACTGACCCAGCAATAGTCGCTGCGGCTACACTATCTCATCGATATGTAAGTGATAGACAATTACCTGATAAAGCGATTGATTTAATTGACGAAGCAGCATCAAGTATTCGACTGCAAATGGATTCTAAGCCTGAAGAGCTAGATAAACTTGAACGCAGAATTATACAGTTAAAACTAGAGCAGAAAGCTTTAGCAGGTGAACCTGACGACTCATCTATTAAGCGTTTATCATTAATCAATGACCAACTAACAGAGCTAGAAGGTAGCTACAACGACTTAGATGAGGTTTGGACTTCAGAAAAAGCGGCTATTCATGGCAGTCAGGCGATAAAAACAGATCTTGATCACGCTAGAATAGAATTAGACTCAGCTCGTAGGGCTGGCGATCTCAATAAAATGGCTGAATTACAATATAGCCGTATTCCAGCACTGGAAAAACAGCTTGATCTTGCAAGCCAGGCAGAAATGCAAGAAATGACATTACTGCGCAACAAAGTGACTGAAGTTGAAATAGCCGATGTGCTAAGCAGGGCTACAGGCATACCCATAGCTAAAATGTTAGAAGAGGAATGCGATAAGTTGTTAGCTATGGAAGATAACTTACATAAGAGAGTTATTGGGCAGTCCGAAGCCGTAGTGTCAGTTTCAAATGCTATACGACGATCTAGAGCTGGCTTAGCTGATCCTGATCAGCCTATTGGATCATTCCTGTTTCTAGGGCCTACAGGGGTTGGTAAAACAGAGTTATCCAAAGCATTAGCGCACTTTTTATTTGATAGCGAAGATGCATTAATTCGTGTAGATATGTCCGAGTTTATGGAGAAACACTCTGTAGCTCGACTGGTAGGGGCCCCTCCTGGATATATAGGTTATGAAGAAGGTGGTTACTTAACTGAGGCTGTTCGAAGAAAGCCTTATTCTGTAATTTTACTTGATGAAATTGAAAAAGCGCATCCTGATGTATTTAATATTTTACTGCAGGTTTTAGACGACGGGCGTTTAACTGATGGTCAAGGGCGCACTGTTGACTTTAGAAATACGGTAGTGATTATGACCTCTAATATAGGTTCTGATATTATTCAATCGTTTGGTGACGATACTCGGTATCAAGAAATGAAACTACAAGTAATGGCAGAAGTTAGTCAGCACTTTAGACCTGAGTTTGTTAACCGAATTGATGAGTCAGTTGTCTTCCATCCTTTATTACAGGAACAAATAGGAAGAATTGCATCTATACAATTAAGCGGTCTTGCTCAACGGTTAAATGACAGGGATATAAACCTCGAAGTTTCAACTGATGCACTTGAATTAATATCAGCCGCTGGTTTTGATCCTTTATTTGGGGCCAGACCTTTAAAAAGAGCGATACAGCAAATGATTGAAAACCCATTAGCTCAATGTATATTATCTGGTGAATTTAAAGCCGGTGATACCATTGAAGTGCTTGAGACTGATCAGTCACTGACATTTAATAAAAAGTAAATTAAAGTATTATATTGTCGGGGTTATCCTCGACAATATACTTCTACTTGAGCCTTATTGATCTGTATTTGTTGCTGCTTTTGCACTTTACCAAGTATTTTTATTGCCCCACCTTCATCTTTATATTGGATTTTGTCATAAGTCATTAATGTTTGAAGGTTCGCTTTAGCTTCCTCACATTTATCTTTAGACCCTTGTATTGCTAATTGTGTATCTACTTTCTCTTCTTTTTCTGTAGTTTTTTCAATTGGGGAGTTTACTTTAGGGGAAGACATCGACAGTTCGGTATAGTTTTCATGCTCTGGTTGCTGTTGACTAAAATGTACCACTTGTTTGTCATCAACCCAGCGATAAATAGTAACATTCGTCGCAGAACTTATAAATGACACAGTAACGAGCACTAGAGCTATATATTTTTCTTTCATATTTATACCTGTTTACTACTCTTAAAATTATTAAATCAAGCGTTATTCGGACGAACTAATATATTGTGTTATATCAACTAAGAATAAAGTTTACAAACTTTTATCTGCATGGATTTAGTATTAAACAATAAATTTCACTGCCTTAGTATAGGCTTTTATGTTAAATTAAAGGTTAATTTAATCACTTGAATTATGTAAAAAAAATTTATGCAAGATAAAAATAACACCAACAGCTCCCCAACTAGAGGGATTTATTTATTACCTAACCTTTTAACAACAGCAGGTTTGTTTGCCGGTTTTTTTGCCGTTGTTTCATCAATGAATGGTCATTTTGAACATGCAGCTATAGCAATTTTTATTGCAATGATTTTTGATGGTTTAGACGGTCGTGTTGCACGAATGACTAATACACAAAGTGAGTTCGGTGCAGAATACGATAGTATGGCTGATATGGTGTCATTTGGAATTGCTCCTGGCTTGGTAGCTTATAATTGGGCGCTTTCAGGCATGGGAAAATTTGGTTGGTTAGCTGCTTTTGTATTTGTTGCAGCGGCAGCATTGCGTTTAGCCCGTTTTAATACACAAGTTGGTGTGGCTGATAAACGATACTTTCAAGGTTTAGCAAGCCCTGCCGCGGCGGGGGTTATTGCTAGTCTTGTTTGGCTAGGAACTGAATATGAGCTTAATGGCCAAGATTTTGGCTTGGTATTAGGCGTTATTACCATTGTCTCAGGACTTTTAATGGTCAGTAACTTTCGATATAACAGCTTCAAAGATGTAGACTGGAAGGGAAAAGTTAGCTTTATCGTTGTTTTACTTATTGTCTTGGTATTCGTAATTGTAGCGGCTAGTCCTGCGGAACTATTAGCTGCGATATTTGTTTTATATGCAAGCTCAGGTCCCTTTACCACAATTCGCTCAGTTAAAAAGTTAAAACTTGAACATGTTGTTGGTGATGATAGCGATGCTGACTTTCCTACAGAAGAAAGCAAAGAAAAAGAAAAATCAGATGAAACTAATAATACTTAGTTAAGTTAGCTACCTTTACTTTAAAAGAGCGCGTTTTCGCTCTTTTTATGTATATTTATTGGTAAAACTGAAATCTTTGTACTATTTTTAAACATCCAGTCAATTAATCATAAAAAATTTAAATTAATGGTTGACGTGGTCATAAAAATCGCTAGAATGCGCTCCACTTCTTCAGGGGAACTTGAGAAGGACGAAGTAACGGAAAATACGACGTTCACTTAAATAGGATGACCAAGTGAGAGTTTTAACAGGTTTACTAAGCGCTTTAGCTTCTTAAACGGTTAACTAAGGTTTAAAAATGTTTTGATAAATTTAAAAACTTTTTAAAAAACCTGTTGACATTAAAATTCAAATGCGTAGAATGCGCATCTCGCTTAAGGCAAGGCCTAGAGCGATAAAGTTAAACGAATGTGCTTTAACTTTTCTTCCACTTCTTGTAAGTCGAAGAATTTCTTTAACAATTAGTTATCATGCAATTTGTGTGGGCACTCACATTGATGTTGATTTTACCAGCTACTTAGGTAGCAAAAACAGCGCAATGAAGAAGTCACACAAATAAGTATTAATTTTCTCTCCTTTTATTAGGAAAGAATAATTAGTACGTTTTATGTAGTTATTCACTTCGGTGAATAACACGACAGAATTCATTGAGCAGCGAGCCTTTACTTAGGTAGAGGAGAGCACAAACGATTTTTTAATTGAAGAGTTTGATCATGGCTCAGATTGAACGCTGGCGGCAGGCTTAACACATGCAAGTCGAGCGGTAACAGAGATAGCTTGCTATCTGCTGACGAGCGGCGGACGGGTGAGTAATGCTTGGGAATATGCCTTTAGGTGGGGGACAACAGTTGGAAACGACTGCTAATACCGCATAATGTCTACGGACCAAAGGAGGGGATGCTTCGGCACCTTTCGCCTTTAGATTAGCCCAAGTGAGATTAGCTAGATGGTAAGGTAAAGGCTTACCATGGCGACGATCTCTAGCTGGTTTGAGAGGATGATCAGCCACACTGGGACTGAGACACGGCCCAGACTCCTACGGGAGGCAGCAGTGGGGAATATTGCACAATGGGGGAAACCCTGATGCAGCCATGCCGCGTGTGTGAAGAAGGCCTTCGGGTTGTAAAGCACTTTCAGTTGTGAGGAAAGGTGTAAGGTTAATACCCTTGCACTGTGACGTTAGCAACAGAAGAAGCACCGGCTAACTCCGTGCCAGCAGCCGCGGTAATACGGAGGGTGCGAGCGTTAATCGGAATTACTGGGCGTAAAGCGTGCGTAGGCGGTTAATTAAGTCAGATGTGAAATCCCGGGGCTCAACCTCGGAACTGCATTTGAAACTGGTTAGCTAGAGTACTGTAGAGGGTGGTGGAATTTCCAGTGTAGCGGTGAAATGCGTAGAGATTGGAAGGAACATCAGTGGCGAAGGCGGCCACCTGGACAGATACTGACGCTGAGGCACGAAAGCGTGGGGAGCAAACAGGATTAGATACCCTGGTAGTCCACGCCGTAAACGATGTCAACTAGCTGTCTGTGGACTTGATCTGTGGGTAGCGTAGCTAACGCGCTAAGTTGACCGCCTGGGGAGTACGGCCGCAAGGTTAAAACTCAAATGAATTGACGGGGGCCCGCACAAGCGGTGGAGCATGTGGTTTAATTCGATGCAACGCGAAGAACCTTACCATCCCTTGACATCCACAGAAATTTCTAGAGATAGATTTGTGCCTTCGGGAACTGTGAGACAGGTGCTGCATGGCTGTCGTCAGCTCGTGTTGTGAAATGTTGGGTTAAGTCCCGCAACGAGCGCAACCCCTATCCTTATTTGCCAGCGAGTTAAGTCGGGAACTTTAAGGAGACTGCCGGTGATAAACCGGAGGAAGGTGGGGACGACGTCAAGTCATCATGGCCCTTACGGGATGGGCTACACACGTGCTACAATGGCGTATACAGAGTGCTGCAATACCGCGAGGTGGAGCGAATCACACAAAGTACGTCGTAGTCCGGATCGGAGTCTGCAACTCGACTCCGTGAAGTCGGAATCGCTAGTAATCGTAGATCAGAATGCTACGGTGAATACGTTCCCGGGCCTTGTACACACCGCCCGTCACACCATGGGAGTGGGTTGCAAAAGAAGTGGCTAGTTTAACCTTCGGGAGGACGGTCACCACTTTGTGATTCATGACTGGGGTGAAGTCGTAACAAGGTAACCCTAGGGGAACCTGGGGTTGGATCACCTCCTTATCTTGAAGTAAAACGGCTCAATGGAAATGCTTGCATTTCAGAGTGTCTACACAAATTGCAATGATAACTAAAGTAAAGAAGAAGTCCTAACATGTAAGCTTCGGGCAATTTATATAGGTCTGTAGCTCAGCTGGTTAGAGCGCACCCCTGATAAGGGTGAGGTCGGCAGTTCAAGTCTGCCCAGACCTACCAAATTACGCGAGATACTGCGTTGAATAAACACTCATGTGCGCGTTGCACACGTCGTATTTATTCGCCTTGTCTATCACGTAATTGAAGTTGCTTTAATAACATGTTACCCACTCTCTTTGAGTAAAAGAGGGGCTATAGCTCAGCTGGGAGAGCGCCTGCCTTGCACGCAGGAGGTCAGCAGTTCGATCCTGCTTAGCTCCACCACTTCTTCTAAAGGAAATAGAAACCAAACTTAAGGTATTCAGATGAATAGATTACGTTTGGTTTTTTAAACCACGGGTTAGGCGAATGCGTCCTAAAACGAACTCTTTAACAATTTGGAAAGCTGATATAAATACCGGTATTTATCAGGCAAATGGCGTGTCGCGCGCTCAAATGCATAATGATAACTACCCACAGCGAGTCAGATGATTTTATCGGTCATCGAACGAGCTGGTTAAGAGATAACTTGTTATCTGTTAACGAAAAATCTAATTCAAGTAACTCCATTATGACTACTTAGCAATAAGTACCATAACGAGTACGTGAAAATGTCAGACATACATTCAGTCTTGGTCTTGTCATCAAGACACCACAATAGGAAACTATTTGGGGTTGTATGGTTAAGTGACTAAGCGTATATGGTGGATGCCTTGGCAGTTAGAGGCGATGAAGGACGTGTTAATCTGCGAAAAGCTCAGTTAAGGTGATAAAAACCGTTACAGACTGAGATATCCGAATGGGGAAACCCACTTGCATAAGCAAGTATCTTTGCGTGAATACATAGCGTAAAGAGGCGAACCGGGAGAACTGAAACATCTAAGTACCCCGAGGAAAAGAAATCAACCGAGATTTCCTTAGTAGCGGCGAGCGAACGGGAATTAGCCCTTAAGTGGTTTGTAAATTAGTGGAATGCTCTGGAAAGGGCAGCGATACAGGGTGATAGCCCCGTACACGAAAATAAACTTATCATGAAATCGAGTAGGTCGGCACACGTGAAACGTTGACTGAACATGGGGGGACCATCCTCCAAGGCTAAATACTCCTAACTGACCGATAGTGAACCAGTACCGTGAGGGAAAGGCGAAAAGAACCCCTGTGAGGGGAGTGAAATAGAACCTGAAACCGTATACGTACAAGCAGTGGAAGCCCTTCGGGGTGACTGCGTACCTTTTGTATAATGGGTCAGCGACTTATATTTTGTAGCAAGGTTAACCGAATAGGGGAGCCGTAGCGAAAGCGAGTGTTAACTGCGCGTTTAGTTGCAAGGTATAGACCCGAAACCCGGCGATCTACCCATGGGCAGGTTGAAGGTTGAGTAACATCAACTGGAGGACCGAACACACGTATGTTGAAAAATGCGGTGATGACTTGTGGGTCGGAGTGAAAGGCTAATCAAGCCGGGAGATAGCTGGTTCTCCCCGAAATCTATTTAGGTAGAGCCTCGCACGAACACCATTGGGGGTAGAGCACTGTTAAGGCTAGGGGGTCATCCCGACTTACCAACCCTTTGCAAACTCCGAATACCAATGAGTGATATGCGGGAGACACACTGCGGGTGCTAACGTCCGTTGTGAAGAGGGAAACAACCCAGACCGCCAGCTAAGGTCCCAAAGTCATAGTTAAGTGGGAAACGATGTGGAAAGGCATAGACAGCTAGGAGGTTGGCTTAGAAGCAGCCATCCTTTAAAGAAAGCGTAATAGCTCACTAGTCGAGTCGGTCTGCGCGGAAGATGTAACGGGGCTAAACTATGCACCGAAGCTGCGGATTAGGACGTATCACTTAAGCTATTTAAGACTAACGTTTTTCTCATTGTTTTAGAGAAGAAAAACGGTCAAGCTCACCCGAACGTTGAGTTGGGAAGCGAAGTCAACAGATACCTTAAGGATACGTCCTAGTGGTAGGGGAGCGTTCTGTAAGCCGTTGAAGGTGAGTTGTAAAGCTTGCTGGAGGTATCAGAAGTGCGAATGCTGACATGAGTAACGATAAGGGGAGTGAAAAACTCCCCCGCCGAAAGACCAAGGTTTCCTGTCCCATGTTAATCAGGGCAGGGTAAGTCGGCCCCTAAGGCGAGACCGAAAGGTGTAGTCGATGGGAAACAGATTAATATTTCTGTACTTCTATATATTGCGAAGGAGGGACGGAGTAGGCTAGGTGAGCACGGCGTTGGTAGTCCGTGTGAAAGTATGTAGGCTGGAAACTTAGGTAAATCCGGGTATCCTTAAGGCTGAGATACGAGACGAGTGTCCAAGGACACGAAGTCATTGATGCCATGCTTCCAGGAAAAGCTTCTAAGCGTCAGATATATAGGAACCGTACCCCAAACCGACACAGGTGGTTAGGTAGAGAATACTAAGGCGCTTGAGAGAACTCGGGTGAAGGAACTAGGCAAAATAGTACCGTAACTTCGGGAGAAGGTACGCTCTCTAATGTGAAGCACTTGCTGCGTAAGCATCGGAGAGTCGAAGTAACCAGGTGGCTGGAACTGTTTATTAAAAACACAGCACTGTGCAAAATCGAAAGATGACGTATACGGTGTGACGCCTGCCCGGTGCCGGAAGGTTAATTGATTGGGTTAGCTTCGGCGAAGCTCATGATCGAAGCCCCGGTAAACGGCGGCCGTAACTATAACGGTCCTAAGGTAGCGAAATTCCTTGTCGGGTAAGTTCCGACCTGCACGAATGGCGTAATCATGGCCACACTGTCTCCACCCGAGACTCAGTGAAATTGAATTTGCGGTTAAGATGCCGTATACCCGCGGCTAGACGGAAAGACCCCGTGAACCTTTACTATAGCTTGACAGTGAACATTGCTCCTACATGTGTAGGATAGGTGGGAGGCTTTGAAACCGCGTCGCTAGATGCGGTGGAGCCAACCTTGAAATACCACCCTTGTATGCGTGATGTTCTAACCTAGGGCCCTTATCGGGCTTGGGGACACTGTCTGGTGGGTAGTTTGACTGGGGCGGTCTCCTCCTAAAGAGTAACGGAGGAGCACGAAGGTTGGCTAAGTATGGTCGGACATCATACGGTTAGTGCAATGGCATAAGCCAGCTTAACTGCGAGACAGACACGTCGAGCAGGTACGAAAGTAGGTCATAGTGATCCGGTGGTTCTGTATGGAAGGGCCATCGCTCAACGGATAAAAGGTACTCCGGGGATAACAGGCTGATACCGCCCAAGAGTTCATATCGACGGCGGTGTTTGGCACCTCGATGTCGGCTCATCACATCCTGGGGCTGAAGTCGGTCCCAAGGGTATGGCTGTTCGCCATTTAAAGTGGTACGCGAGCTGGGTTTAGAACGTCGTGAGACAGTTCGGTCCCTATCTGCCGTGGGCGTTTGAGAATTGAAGAGGGCTGCTCCTAGTACGAGAGGACCGGAGTGGACGAACCACTGGTGTTCGGGTTGTCATGCCAATGGCATTGCCCGGTAGCTACGTTCGGAACTGATAACCGCTGAAAGCATCTAAGCGGGAAGCAGGCTTTGAGATGAGTTCTCACTGGAGCTTTAAGCTCCCTAAAGGGTCGTTGGAGACTACAACGTTGATAGGTTGGGTGTGGAAGTGCTGCGAGGCATTGAGCTAACCAATACTAATTACCCGTGAGGCTTAACCATACAACACCCAAATAGTTTTGCGTGCTCGATAGAGACGTAAACGGGTTGTTTGTTTGACGAGTGCGATAAGCACAAATCACGTACTCAGTAGTGAGTTAGAGTGAATTAGATTGAATAACACGTATTTATAAAGCTTTCCGAATTAATTTGTAGATGGAGATACGTCGCTCCTAGCCATCCATGGCTTCGCGACATAAGTACATCCATGTACAAAACGTTTTTTGTCTAGCGACAATAGCACTGTGGTACCACCTGATCCCTTTCCGAACTCAGAAGTGAAACGCAGCAGCGCCGATGGTAGTGTGGGAGTTCCCATGTGAGAGTAGGACATTGCTAGACTTCTCTTTAAAAAAGCCCGATTCGAAAGAGTCGGGCTTTTTGCTTTGTGTGAAACGCAGTAGCGGCGGATGGTATAGCGTGTGGGTGTTCTTCTTTTTATGTGAGAGTAGGACATTGCTAGACTTCTTTTTAGGTCGTTCCTTGCCATCTCGGTAATTGCTCCTGCATTACCCTAATGACTTACATCCTTGTAAGAATATGGCAGCTCGACATTAGTGCATCCATGCACGTCAAAAGCCCGATCCGAAAGAGTCGGGCTAACATTCTAGGGGATCATTATGATTTCCAGTTTTTCATAAACCTTATTGATTTCATATGACTGTTTAGGATGTCTAGAACTGCTCGTTATCCATGAAAAGCCTAAGTGGTGAAACAACCGATATACATTGGAAACACAATAATTGAGTTTAAATTGCTTGAGCAATATAATTAACTAGCTCGTGTGCGTTAAGCCTACCATCACTTGTTTTAATGCTATTACTACGTATGTACTCGATCAGTTTGGTAAGTTGATCTTCATTTAAGCGTGAAGACGAATAGAGTGATGTTTTCCTTTTAATCCATAAATACCATGAGCGTAATACTTTTTAACCCAATCATTAACAGTACGGCGGCTAATATTGAGATTTCTTGCACTTTTTGAATTATTAGCGCCTTCCTTTATATGAGAGAGTACCATTAGACGCACACGCATACATCCATTAGTTTCCTTGTTGATAAAGGGGGTAAAATGAATATAATCGAAGGGTCTCATAATTCTTATTTTAAAAGGTATAAAATAAAGTAAATTAGATCATGGGTTTAAGAAAGTTGGTATTATTATTAATTATTAATTTGCAATGTCCGTTTTTTATTCTATGCTTAAGTAGTTGGTAACAACACAAGTCAGGAAGACTTGTTTAGGACGTTTGAAGGATTAAGCGAAGTAGCATGAAGCTGCTTAAGGACTATTGAAACAGGGAATGTTGATCATGGATGATTTCCCCTGTATTCACTAAACTTAATTCTGTTTTTATACCAGTTTCATTAATCAGGTGACAATTCTACTAGTTAATACCCTAAACTAGTGCATTATTTAGTTGGTAATTGTCATGAACAACTTGCTATAAAAGCAAATGCAGTGTTTTTAACTTCTTTTCCTGCGTATAAAATAGATCACCTAATTAAATAAACTGTATTAGACTACGCCTTGTTCTAGCATTGCATCAGCAACACGTTTAAAACCCGCGATGTTAGCTCCAAGTACAAGGTTACCAGGCTGGCCAAATTCAATTGCAGCTTCATGCGCAGTTTCAAAAATATTCTTCATAATTTCTTTCAATTTTTCATCCACTTGCACAAATGACCAGGTTTGCATGCTAGAGTTTTGAGCCATTTCTAATTGACTCGTGGCTACACCTCCTGCATTTGCTGCTTTACTTGGTCCATAAGCTATTTTTGCATCAACAAAAGTGTTAATTGCATCTTGTGTAGAAGGCATGTTAGCGCCTTCACTTACTAGTTTACAGCCATTAGTGATTAATGCTTGTGCATCAGCTAGCGTTAGCTCATTTTGTGTAGCACATGGGAAGGCTGCATCTGCTTTGAAACGCCATACAGCATGGCCACCTTTAGGATATTCATTTATAGGTATAAACATCGCATTTTTATGCACTTCTATGTATGAAGCTAAGCTTACTCTTGATTCTTCTTTTAATTTTTTAAGTAAAGAAAGATCAATACCCTCTTCATGATAAAGAGTACCTGTTGAGTCACTACATGTGATAGGCTTTGCGCCCAATTCGTAGAGTTTTTCAATAGCATAGATTGCGACATTACCTGATCCTGAGATTAAACAACGTTTATCTTTTAGTGTTTTATTCTTTATTGAAAGCATATTTTCAGCAAAGTAGACCACACCGTAACCAGTCGCCTCTTTACGAACTAATGAGCCACCCCATAACAAGCTTTTACCCGTTAAAACGCCTTCGTATCGACCAGTTAATCTTTTATACTGACCGAACATATAACCTATTTCACGGGCTCCTACGCCTATATCCCCAGCAGGAACATCTGTTGTTGGGCCAATATGGCGGTAAAGTTCAGTCATAAAAGACTGGCAGAATCGCATTATCTCTCCGTCAGATTTACCTTTAGGGTTAAAGTTTGAACCACCTTTACCACCTCCAATAGGCAGTCCAGTTAGAGCATTTTTAAAAATTTGTTCAAAGCCTAAGAACTTGATAATACTTGCATTAACGCTGGGATGAAATCTTAAGCCACCTTTATAAGGTCCTAGTGCTGAATTGAACTCGATTCTGTATCCTTTATTCACTTTAATCATACCCTGATCATCTACCCATGGTACACGGAACATAATTTGTCTTTCAGGCTCTACAAGTCGTTGTATTATTGCTTGTTGCTGATAGAGTTTGTTACTTTCCAATATAGGAGCTAATGAGTCTAAGACTTCTTCGACCGCTTGATAAAATTCTGCTTGAGCAGGGCTTGTGCTTTTTAAGCCAGAAATAGTCTTATGTATATATGACATTTATATTTATCCTTCAGAAGTTATATCAGTATGGTATGCCCAAGCTTTATTTGGATTGAGTTAGGAATACTTAAAGTTAAGCAAAGTAAGTGTTCTTTGATTAGTAATACACAAGACTTATTATTTCTGCTTATTATCAATAACCAGATTTAAAGAAAGTTTATTTATCGCTTTTGATCCTGCTACCACTAATTATGCATTATTATTCTATTAAGTTGCATAATATTTCATTTATGGTAGCTAAAACTATAATTATTTCAACTAATAATTATCATTGATTAATAAAACAAATACTCATTATTGGTGTAAACTATAGCGTTATCTATGTATTTAGTTTAATAACATATTTAGATATTCATTATAGTTTTATATTATATAGGTTTACATTTAAGGTTAATTCATCAATGAGTCGTACTGGTATTCAATGGTTTCCTGGGCATATGCACAAAGCTCAAAAAGAAATAAGAGAAATTCTTCCTCAAATTGATGTTGTCATTGAAGTTTGTGATGCACGGCTTCCTTTTAGTAGTGAAAATCCAATGATCACAGAAATTAGAGGTAATAAACCGTTAATTAAAATCCTTAATAAATCTGATCTAGCTGATCCTACGGTAACTGAACAATGGCTTGAATATTTACATGCCCAACAGAATGTTAAAGCTATTGCGTTAACAACAGATAACCCATCAGTAGCAAAAACAATCCCAGAGCTAATTAAAAAGCTAACTCCAAATAAAGATGAGGCTGGTAAGCAAATTAATGTCGTTATTATGGGAATTCCAAATGTCGGTAAATCAACGCTATTGAATACGCTAGTGGGTAAGGCTAAAGCAAAAGTAGGTAATGAGCCTGCAGTAACTAAAGGGCAACAGCGAATTAAACTTGAAGATGGTTTATATCTTTATGATACCCCAGGTATGCTGTGGCCAAAAATTATCAATGAAAATAGTGGTTATCGGTTAGCGATCACAAGTGCAGTTAAAGACACTGCATTTGATCATGATGATATCGCTTTCTTTGCTGCTGAATACTTATTACAAAATTATCCTGAGCGATTGAAACAAAGATATAAATTAGCATCTATCCCCCAAAGTGAAGTTGAGCTTTTAGAAGCGATCGGAAAGTTACGTGGGTGTGTTAAAAGTGGTGGCCATGTTGATTTTCATAAAGCATCAACGATCTTAATTCAAGAAGTCCGCGACAAAACGCTCGGGGGATTAACATTCGAAACCCCTGCTATGATTGAGCAGGAAATACACTATTTTGCTGAACTTGAAAAAAAGAAAATAGCTGAGCGTGAAGCCAAAAAACAAGCTCGTGGTCGTGGCAGAAAAAATAAGAGGAAATAGCTAATGGAAGCGGTATTTAAATTAGACCCTATGCTTAAGCGTGATTGCTTCGAATTATTAGAGTTAAAGCTGTCTAAATTATTACTAATGAATGATAGCCAATACCCTTGGTTTATTCTTGTGCCTAAAAGGACAGGTATTGAAGACATTTATCAATTAGATTGGCAAGACCAACAACAATTGTTAAATGAGTCTAGTGCTTTGAGTGAAATATTAATGCAGGCATTTACAGGCAGAAAAATGAATGTTGCCGCCCTTGGTAATATGTGTTCTCAATTGCATGTACATCATGTTGTTAGGTTTGAAAATGATTGCGCTTGGCCTAAACCTGTATGGGGCTATTCTCCTGCGATAGCTTACACTGAATATGAAATCAACGCGCTTAAAACCAAACTGCTTCCGCCATTAAAAAAAGTGTTAATGCCGGAATGCTGAAAGCTTTTAACTTTACTAAACTTAGGCTTGAGAGAATAGGTTTTCGAACACTCCCAAAGTTTTCCCCTATTACTCTCAATTACTACTTTCTATATCAAAATATAGATGTGCCATTAATGTGATTCGTTTAATTAAAACGCAGGTTTTTAGATCAAGTCTAATGATTGCTTTAAATCAGCGATTATATCATTAACATTTTCTAGCCCTACAGATACTCTAATCAAACCATCACTTATACCAGCAGTACGGCGTTCTTCTTCCGTATAAGGTGAGTGTGTCATAGAGGCAGGGTGTTGAATTAATGATTCTGCATCGCCTAGACTAACAGCAATTGAAAATAATTCCATACGATTGATAAATGCTGCGCCACCTGCCAAATCTGTTTTTAATTCAAAGGCAATTACACCACCAGCAGCCTTCATTTGTTTGCCAATATATTTAAAGCCAGAGTGTGATTTCAACCCTGGGTAATAAACAGTATCAACAGCTGGGTGTTCTTCTAAAAATTCTGCGATTATTTGTGCATTGTAGCAATGACGTTCAATACGAATAGGGAGGGTTTTTAAGCCCCTTAAGATTAACCATGCGTCATGTGGGCTCATGGTTGCCCCAATATCTTTAAGTGCGGTTAACTTTATATGCTCAATCATTTCTTTATTTGAACAAATGATCCCTGCAACTACATCACCATGGCCATTTAAATATTTAGTTGCACTATGTATAACAATGTCAGCACCTAACAGAGCGGGTTTTTGTAATACTGGTGTTAAAAAGGTATTGTCTACAACAGATATTAGTTGATGCTTTTTAGCGATAGTTAAAATGTATTCTAAGTCTAAAACAACGAGGTTAGGGTTAATAGGCGTTTCTAAGAATATTAATTTTGTATTTTCTTTGATTTCACTTTCTATTGTAGAAGGATCTGTCATATCAATAAATGAAACTTCAATACCAAACTTGGTGAGCATGTGGCTCATTAAAGCAAAAGAACATCCATATACTGCATTAGATGAAATTATATGATCGCCGGATTGTAAATTAGCCAGCAATGCACCTGAAACCGCAGCCATTCCTGTCGCTGTTGCTGCTGCATCTTCCATCTCTTCTAAAGCGGCCATTCTCATCTCAAGCTGCCTAGTTGTTGGGTTGCCTAGGCGAGTGTAAATATAACCTTCTGACTCTCCTGCAAAACGCTTAGCACCTTGCTCAGCACTATCAAATATAAATGTTGATGTTTGATATAAAGGAGTGGCTAGAGATCCAAACTGCTCATCATTAATTCTGCCAGAGTGGATAGCTTGGGTTTCAATATGTTTACTAGTTGTCATTCTTACCTCGAAAGTGAACTTTATCATTCTTATTATATTTTCTTTATACAGGCAAATTTCAAGCCATTAATATTAAAGCTATAATATTCAGTTGTTTATGGGTGTAACATTAAAATAAAGTGTTTTTTTTGTAATATAATTATTACACATAATGTTTTTATATTGATTATTTAACTTTGATTGTCCCTAGTTATTGAAATACAATGATAAATCCAATGTAATAGTTGTATTACATTGTAATGCTTATATTACACTTGGTGCTTTAAATGAAAGTTGAAATAAAATCTTCTGATAGAATAGGAATGAGCCAAGAAATTCTTGCTGTTTTTGCTGAGAAATCTTGGAATGTTAAAGCTATTGAAGTTCAGCGACACTTAACCTTTGTTTATATTGATAGCGAAACACTAGATATTAGCGAGATTGCTGAATCTCTCTGCCACATAGTAGGTGTTAAAGGGTGTAAAAAAATAGATTTAATGCCCTCAGAGTTACGAGAAAATCACTTACATACGCTACTCGCTAGAGTTCCCGATCCTATTATTGATTTGGATGGTAATGGTAAAATATTAGCTCTCAATCGTGCTGCCTCTGAGCTTTTTTCGCCGAATAATGAAACGATTGTGGGGAAGTTAATAACTCAATTGGCTGATATTAGTCTAAAAAACTTATATAAACCGAGTGAGCATAGCTTATCAATTAAAGTGTTTGATGATGATTTTATTGCAGACATAAGTCCAGTAATGGTTAATAAAAAAATAAAGGGAGCAGTGTTAACTCTACGTTCAATTAATAAATTGGGACGACAACTATCAGTTATCCAATCCGCTGTTGAACAGGGCATAGACAACATACTTGGTGATTCAGAAATAATTAAACTTGTAATATCGCAAACATTACGATTTGCAGATCTCGACTTACCGGTGTTGATTGCAGGAGAAACAGGCACTGGTAAAGAATTGATTGCTAGGGCACTTCATCAGTCGAGTAAGCGAAAAAGTAGCCCATTCCTTTCAATTAACTGCGCAAGTTTACCTGAGCAACTATTGGAGAGTGAATTATTTGGCTATGAGTCGGGCGCATTTACCGGAGCGAGTAAAGCAGGCAAACCGGGTTTGTTTGAATTAGCCTCTGGGGGAACAGTATTTCTAGATGAAATAGCTGAAATGTCGATATATTTACAAGCTAAGTTATTACGATTTCTTCAAGATTACCGTTTTAGAAGGGTAGGCGGGACAAAAGAAATAATAGCAGACATTAAAATAGTAAGTGCGAGCCATCAAAATTTTAGCCAGTTAATAGAGCAAAAAAAGTTTAGAGAAGACTTATACTATCGTTTAAATGTACTTAGACTTGAATTACCGTCGTTAGCCAAAAGAATTGAAGATATCCCTATATTGGTAACACATTTTGTTAATAATGCAGCTACCCATGTCAATCAAATTGTTCCTAAAGTAACTGATGGCGCGATGTCAGCCTTAAAGTCATATCATTGGCCTGGCAATATCAGGCAATTAGAGAATACAATTTTTAGGTTAGTTGCATTAAATAATAACCTAGAAATAACTGCTACTGATGTAAGTGCTATTTTATATGACCAGGAAGGCAGTGAGACAGTAAAAAAACTTCATAAAGAAGAATTTAAAGATTGGGCAAGCGCTCAAGCTGCTTTTGAGAAACAATTACTTAGAGAGCTTTACCCACTTTATCCGACAACGCGTAAGCTTGCACAAAGGCTTAATGTTTCACACAATAAAATTGCAATGAAGTTGCGCACTTATAATATTGTGTAACCATAATAGCGCTAGTGTTCAAGTAAGCGAAACAGTACTTGCTTTACGTATTCCGGCTCGAATGGTTTATCACATAAGGCGTTAACACCATCGGTTTCTATATTGGCTAGATGTGCATCATTACTTTCACTGGTTACCATAAGTATTGGAATATGCGATTGTTGACTCTTCTCTCGAATATATCGAGTTAACTCTCTGCCATCAACCTCGGGCATATTAAAGTCGGTAACGACTAAATCATACATATTTTCGCTAATTAAAGTGATTGCTTCAGAACCGTCAGCCGCTTCTGTTATTTTTAATAAACCTAAGTTATTGAGTACACGCTTAATAAATTTTCGAGCTAATGCACTATCATCAACTAAAAGTACTCTGATTTGATGAACATCAAAGTGTTCTAGCTCTATTTCATCAGTAGTGAGTAGATCTAGTGTGGTATTGATAGCACTATGCAGATGTTCAGCAGTAAATGGTTTAGGTAAAATAGCAACCACACCAGATTGCTTAAACTCTTCCAGGTTTTCTCGCTTATGTTCGCTTGATACCAGCATAAATGGAGTTTCCGCTAGTCGCTCATCAGATCTGATATGGTTGAGTAAATCCAAAGCTGTTCCATCTTCAAGGTACAGTGAACTAATGATCAAATCAAATTGGTGCCTTGCCAGAACTTGTTTAGCGCTGATCATATTATTAGCAGAGGTTACTTCGTTGATCTCATGCTTTTTAAGGTGGTTAATAATTATTTTTCGTTGAGTGTCAGAAGGCTCAATTAATAGAATTGATAACTCACTGGGTTGTAAACTGGCCATTTCATATCCTTTACTATCGATTTGTCTTAATGGGATTGAGGTTTCTACCCGCCAATGAATTTTACTTTAAATCCATTTTTTTCTAGTATCTGCTTGATAAGATCTCTTTTGTCACCTTGGACCTCTATTGTTTCACCTACAACGCTTCCACCGGTGCCACAACTTTTTTTGAGCTCGCTGGCAAGTGCTTTAAGTGCTTTAGCATCTAAACCTAAGCCACTAATCACTATAACTCCTTTTCCTTTACGGCCTTTGGTTTCTCGCCTAACTTTTGCTGTTCCGTCACTTGGTGTTATATGGGTAACTTTTTCAGGTGTTATTTTTCCTGAATCAGTAGAGTAAACTAGTGTGGATAATTGATCTTGCCAAGACATGTGGTTACCTAAAAGAATATGGATACTTGATTATAGCTAATTCAATACAAAAAAAACCAGCCTGAAGGCTGGTTTTCGTCATCTAAAACGTTAACAGTATATTATAGCTTAGCTTCTAGCTCTGGTAATACATCAAATAAGTCAGCAACAATGCCATAATCAGCCACTTGGAAGATAGGCGCTTCTGCATCTTTATTAATTGCCACAATAACTTTTGAGTCTTTCATTCCTGCTAAGTGTTGTATAGCACCTGAGATACCTACAGCTATATATAAGTCAGGAGCAACAATTTTACCTGTTTGACCAACTTGCATGTCATTTGGCACAAAGCCAGCATCTACCGCGGCGCGAGATGCACCAATAGCCGCACCTAATTTATCCGCAATGCCGTCAAGTAACTTAAAGTTATCACCATTTTGCATTCCACGACCACCTGAAATAACCACACTTGCAGCGCCTAAGTCTGGACGTGCTGATACAGTCAACTCGTCTTTTACATGGCTTGAAGTACCGGCATCTGTTGCTTGCGAAAGGGCAATAACTTCTGCACCACCGTCGGTAGCTACCGCATCAAAAGCAGTAGAACGAACAGTGATAACTTTTTTAGTATCTAAACTTTTTACCGTTGCAATAGCATTACCTGCATAGATAGGGCGAACAAAAGTATCTGCAGACTCAACACCGATGATATCTGAGATTTGAGCAACATCTAATAATGCAGCTACTCTCGGCATAAAGTTTTTACCTATAGATAAAGCTGTTGCTAAAATATGCTCATAGTCACTTGCTAATTCTACTACTAATAAGCTGACATTTTCTGCTAACTGATGAGTATAAGCAGCATTGTCGGCCACTAATACTTTGCTTACACCATTTACTTTTGCTGCTTGTTCAGACACGCTTGAGCAGTTATGACCTGCAACTAATAGGTGAATTTCGCCACCAATTGCTTGGGCTGCTGCTACTGTTTTTAATGTATCAGTTTTTAGTTCATTATTATCGTGCTCTGCATATACTAAAATACTCATGAGATCACCTTAGCTTCATTTTTTAGTTTTTCAATTAATTCGTCAACAGTTTCTACCACGATACCTGCTTGACGTTCAGATGGGGCTGCAACTTTTACTAGTGTTGATCTAGGGGCTAAATCAATCCCAAAATCAGCAGCTGATTTAACGTCTAGCGGCTTGCGTTTTGCTTTCATAATATTAGGTAATGAAGCATAACGAGGCTCATTTAAACGTAAGTCTGTTGTTACAATGGCTGGTAAGTTTAATGCAACTGTTTGTAATCCGCCGTCAACTTCACGAGTTACATTCACTTTGTCGCCCTCTACTTTAACTTCAGAAGCAAAAGTGCCTTGCGCTAAGCCTGTTAATGCCGCAAGCATTTGACCTGTTTGATTGTTGTCACTGTCAATTGATTGCTTACCTAATATAACCAGTTGAGGTTGCTCTTCTTCAACTACCTTTTGTAATAGCTTAGCAATATTTAAAGAATCCAACTTTTGATCTGTTTCAATATGTATAGCGCGATCTGCGCCTAACGCCAGTGCAGTACGTAATTGCTCTTGGCAGGCTTTATCACCTATCGATACAGCGATAACCTCAGTAGCAGTTCCTGCTTCTTTTAATCGAACTGCTTCTTCTACAGCTATTTCACAAAATGGGTTAATTGCCATTTTTACGTTGGCCAGATCTACGTCAGAATTGTCTGCTTTTACGCGAACTTTGACGTTATAGTCGATAACGCGTTTAACGGGGACTAGTACTTTCATCGTTGCCTCTAATAAATGCTTGTTGTTGTATGCAGTGCTTTGTAATAAACACTGTTATAGTTACTTGTATATGAAGCGAAGATTACTGATAGATAACTCGTACGTCAACGTAAACTTCGTTAATATAATTATTTAAAACACTAAATTTGATCAATATTAAATAGCTTTATTACAGAATAGTATTTACTGACAAAATAGCTATGTTGTATGATACTATCAAACAGGTGTTTGAAAATCAAACGAGTGTTTGAAATCGTTTATATTATTTATACTGGGGGATATTATGGAACGCGAATCAATGGATTTCGACGTTGTTATCGTTGGAGCAGGGCCTTCAGGCTTATCTGCTGCATGTAGATTGATGCAACTTGCGCAAGAAAAAGATCAAGAATTAATGGTATGTGTGGTTGAGAAAGGCTCTGAGGTTGGTGCTCATATTTTATCTGGTGCTGTTTTTGAGCCAAGAGCAATGAATGAATTATTTCCCGATTGGCAAGAAAAAAATGCGCCGTTATCAACCCCAGTAAAAGGCGATGATATTTATTTCTTAACTAACGATGAGAGTGGGATTAAGCTACCAAATATATCAGTACCTAAAACTATGCACAACGACGGTAACTATATTGTTAGTATGGGGAATGTCTGTCGCTGGTTAGCCGAGCAAGCAGAGCAATTAGGAGTAGAAATTTTTCCAGGTTTCCCTGCACAAGAAGTTATTTATAACGAAGATGGCAGTGTTGGTGGTGTTATCACCGGAGATATGGGGTTAGATCAAGAAGGTAAACCGAAAGACTCGTATGTTCCAGGTATGGAGCTAAAAGCTAAATATACGATTTTTGCAGAAGGTTGTCGTGGACACTTAGGTAAAGAGCTAATTTCAAAGTTTGAATTAGATAAAGGTAAATCTCCCCAGCACTATGGCATTGGTTTTAAGGAAATTTGGGATATAGATCCAGCTAAACATCAAGAAGGTTTAGTGGTTCATACTGCAGGGTGGCCGCTAGAAAAAGACACCACTGGTGGTGGATACCTTTATCATGCTGAAAATAACCAAGTGTTTGTGGGTTTGATTATCGATTTAAATTATAGCAATCCTCATTTAAGTCCATTTGATGAGTTTCAACGCTATAAGCATCATCCAAAAATTTCACAATATTTAAAAGGTGGTAAACGTGTCTCTTATGGGGCAAGAGCATTAGCCAAAGGAGGGTTTAATTCATTACCAAAAATGACGATGCCTGGTGGTGTATTAGTTGGCTGTGAAGCGGGTACGATTAATTTTGCTAAAATTAAAGGTAATCATACCGCAATGAAAACAGGTATGTTAGCAGCTGAGAGTATTTTTGCTGCATTAGCTTCGGGCTGTGAGGGTGGTAAAGAGCTTGAAAGCTACACTACTGCATTTGAAAACTCTTGGGTTTATGACGAGCTTTACCGCACACGCAATTTTGGTCCAGTAATGCATAAGCTTGGCACTTTCTTAGGTGGGGCTTACAACACCATAGATCAAAACATATTTGGTGGAAGGCTACCTTTTAACTTCACTGATGATACTTATGATCATGAACAATTAAAGCTTGCTAGTGAAGCTACGGTAATAAACTATCCAAAACCTGATAATGTGTTAAGTTTTGACAAGCTCACTTCAGTATTTTTATCAAATACTAACCATGAAGAAGAGCAGCCATGCCATTTGAAGTTAACCGATGCTAATATCCCGTTAACAGTAAACTTAATTAAGTATAACGAACCTGCCCAGCTTTACTGTCCTGCTGGTGTTTATGAAGTGGAAGAGAGCGAAGAGGGAAAGAAATTTATTATCAACGCTCAAAACTGTATCCACTGTAAAACCTGTGATATTAAAGACCCAAGTCAAAATATTACATGGGTAACACCAGAAGGAGCAGGTGGACCTAATTACCCTAATATGTAATACCAGTTTCATTAAATAAGTGATCTATTTTATACGCAGTGAAAACAGTCAAATACAAGGCATTTATTTTCATAACTAGTTGTTCTAATTATAAAATAAATAACGCAGTAGTTGATTGTTTTAGCCAGTAGAAATGATCACATAATTAGTGAGATTGGTATAATAACCTGCTGTGTTGGTTAATACCTTACATCGTAGCATTTTGGTGCCGTATCAGCTGGAAAGCATCACTTCAGATTAGGTAGCGTAAAGTAGAAGCTTGCCTTGGATAATCAATGTTATTGATCAAGGCAAGCTTTTTTATTGGGTAACAAGCAAATTTAAGTGCTTAAGTTCAGGTATTTGTTGGTTTATTTTCTGCTCTAATAAGTCTAGCTCACGGAAAGCATTGCAAAAGCTTTCAGCTCTATCTTCTAGTAACTGAGCTTGTGGTGATATTTCAAGCTCTAGGTCGCCACCCATTAATTGCATGCGTTCATCGAAGGTACTGATGCGTTTTTCAGTATTGTTGAGTGTTTCTTCGCTATTGTTTTTATGTGCAACAGCTTCACCTACTGCCGTTAAAAGTGTTCCTATAGACTTGGAAACGATTTCTTCAATTTCATTTTCAAAGGCACCCGCAAGAATATTATCAAAGTCATCAAAATCTTGAGGGGCAATATAATAACTATTGTCACTGTGATTAAAGCGGGCTCTAAGCCGCCATTCCAATTCTTCAAATCGGCTTTGGAGCTTTTGATGAATCGCACTATTTTCACCGGTTAAACTTGCAATTACACGATTAACTGCTTTTAAGCTTAAGTTAACACTTTCTATAGCTATTGATACAATCTGAGGTACTTGCTCACGGATACTAAGTGCATACTCTCTGATCAATAATACTTGAGGTTGAGTTAAGGGGATTTCTCTGCCACCAATAAACACTTGCTCTTGATTGTTTATTTGAAAAATCGTTTGTTGCTTTTCTAAAATTCTGATGCGTTGTTCATCGATAACAACCCCGTAATTGAAGTCGATATTGCATTTTTCTGCACTTACGGTTGAAGAAATGATCAATAATGCCAAAGGTAAGAAATACAATAAAAATTTCATATCAGCTTAGCTGGCAACTATAGGGTCAATAATAATCTTTCTATCTTTATATTTCATTTTGCTAGGACCATACTCACGTTTAGTTTTTTCACGAAAATCACCAACGATCATCTCTACGCCATGGTAAAGTTTATCTGAAGCTGAGACATAAACACTTTCAATATATTCTTGAGTTTTTGCTTCTAATAGTTCTTTTTCATTAAGCAATTCTCCCATACGTTTAGCATGGTGTTGGAAGGTAGAAATTACTTTAGCCAAAATTTCAGGGTTTTGCTTATCTTTTGGGAGGCTACTTAATTTCTTTTGAGCATCTTTTAATTCATTGGTTTTTACAGATTCATGTTTAACTTGCTCTTCAAGTTCTTGTAGTGCATCACGAAATGTATTTAAACGTTTTTCGAAGGTTATTATTGTGGTGCTTCCAGCAGTAGCTCCAACTATTCCTGCACTTACCGAGTTTCCAGCGGTTATATGCCCTGCTATTAACTTTCCGTTAGCTTTGGCTTCTGCGCCTAACCATAAGTCTTCTTCAACATTCACTATACTATGCATCATTTGGTTTTCTACGCGTAAACTACGACATGAAATTTCAGCGTACTGACAATACTTAGCGTAAATTTTACCTTTAGCCTCAATATGTGCACTCATGGTTATGTCTTTAATATTGAGCTCTTCAACATCTTGCTTACGGCCAATAATTCCAGTGTTAATGGTAATATCTCCGCCTGCTTCCAAGTAGGCTGATTCAACAAAACCGCCAATAGTAATATCGCCACTTGCTATTACTTTCATGCCTTCACAGACATCACCGTCAATAATTACACTGCCTTCAAACTTTATATGCCCAGAGCTAACATCAACATTTTTAATTTTATAAACCTCATCCACTTCCATGCCATTTTCAATAATACGAGGCAAACCGACAAGGGTTGAAAGTAATACGTTTTCATTTTTGGGGCTTATAGTAGTACCATTTCCAGCACAAATATCAACATTGTTTCCTGGTTCTGGCTTAAGAGGTTCACCGGTTACGGTAAAACCATCAATACCTTCAGTTAGGGGAAGTTTTTGAACCAGAGGGTCTCCGACTTTTACGCAGATAATATCGCCTAAATCACGCATATCTACAGAGCCATCATCGCGTTCTTTGGGTTTTAAAATACGATCTTGTGCGCTTTCTACCAGTAATTTTATTTTTGCATCTTTACCATTAATGGCTAATCTGCCTTGCGCTATTTCGCCCTTAACAATTGAGCCTGGTGCCTCTTTTGCCGCATGTTGTGCAAGTTTGATTAATTCTTCTTTGCTAAACCCTTTTACAACACCAGCTTTTTGGGCTGCAGTTAATATGGCTTTTGCTGTTAAGTGACTACCACCTAATGCTGTTGAAATTTCAGCAGTGGCAGACATTTTATCATTATCAATTTCAATAGTTACGTGAGCATCACGGCGTTCTAAAATTTGGTACTTTATCTCTCTGCCTTGCATGTTAGCTTGGAGAGGTTTCAATACACTATTAAGCTCGGCAATGGCATTTTTAATGTTACCATTGTCTACATAAAGCGATGTATATTCCGACGCTGCTATAAGTTCATGAATAGTAGCTTCTGTCACATGAATATCGCCTTTAACAGGCGCTAGAACAAGATCAATATTATTCTTTTTGTTATTCACTAAACTTATTTGAGTCACTGTAGTTTACTCCGTCATTACAACGATAGTTACCTTAAATATAACTATCCTGATGGATTTTTATAAAATTAGCGGTGCCAACTTTTGAATAATCAATTTTATATTCTTTGTTGTCGAGTGCTTGGATAAATAATAATGTTTTTTCTTCACCAAAAACTTCTGTTGCTGCAACATCGATCACATCTTGATATGCTTTTTTTGCCTCAGACTTCTTTTTAGGTACGGGTCCATCATAGACACCAATTCCACGGTTACTTATCATTACTATTGGGTGAGCACCATTAATAATAATTAAATCAAACTTTCTTATTTTATGAATTATTGTATTTCGGCCGCTGGTGATATAATTTTTTTCAATCAAAATAGGCTCCTAAGTTCCTGTTAATTTTGAATATAGTTTTTATATATATACATAGCATGCAATTGTTTTTTCAACACACTAATCTTATTCTTTACTCTTTCAAATGACAATATCTATTAGTTTTGTATTAATTTTAGTCTATTCTTTATCGAATGTATAAAGTTTTGATTTACTAGGTAATAATTAACAATCACTTTGTAGGGTAAGCATACTATTTCAAAGCAAAAGTTTCGACGTGTTTTTACTACTTCATATAAAATGGCAGCTCAGAATTATTAAGCAATAATCTTCGTATTAGATCAAGCGATCTATTAGCCACCGTTTGTTGAAAGTTCTTTCGACTTCCTTTAATGCAAAAATAAGCACTTTTAAGTTGATCTGCACTACCCCAAGCTATCCATACTGAGCCTACTGGTTTTTCCTTACTACCACCCGAAGGGCCTGCAATACCCGTAACGGCAATTACAATATCTGCTTTTGATTTTTTAAGCGCACCACGCGCCATCTCTTCAGCAACTTCTTTACTAACAGCCCCATATTGCACTAGTGTTGATGGTGCTACATCAATTATCTCTGACTTTATTTGATTAGAGTATGTGACAAAGCCCGCTTCAAAGCTTTGTGAAGCATTTGCGATTGAGGTGATTAAGCTGGCAATTAAGCCTCCTGTACATGACTCTGCTGTAGTTATTGTTAATCCTTTATTTGCAAGAAGTTCTAAAATATGTTCAGCCATATCGCGTTCTTGGCTATTTATCTCTTCTAAAATATGTGCGCCTAGCAGTTGGTGTATTCTTTGCGTCCATTCTGGCAAAAGCTTTTTACCGGTGATTGTTCTTGTAGTGAGCTTAAGTTCTACAAAAGGGGACTTTGCTCTAAAGCCTAGTTCTATTTCTTCTGGCCAATTTGGCAAGTGAGTATCAACAAACATTTGCAGGCTTGATTCACCCAAACCATATACTTGAAACCTTTTTATTAGGTAATTTGGTGTATCAGACATTAACTCGCTGACTGAAGGAATGATGCTATCGCTTAGCATTAAGATTAATTCGTGCGGTACACCAGGCGTGCAATATATTTTACACTTATTGAAAGTTGTACTAAAGCCAACAGCACTGCCTATTTCATTTGGGATAACGTCTGAATTATCAGGTAACATGGCCTGCTTTAAATTGGCTTTATTCAGCTCAGCGCCTCTTTTTATACTCCAACTGTTTAAATGAGCTTGCGCATCTGGGTGGAGAGCTAGCTTTGTGCTAGTCGCTTCTGCTAGGGCATAAGCTGTTAAATCATCTACCGTTGGGCCTAAGCCGCCATTAATAATGAGTACATCGGCCTGTTCGCTCATCAAACGTATTTCAGTGATTAACATTGAAACATCGTCACCAATTGTTACTTTTCTTGCAACTTCAACTCCAATTTCTTTGAGTGATTGCGCAATAACTACTGAGTTGGTATCTGTAACATCACCAGCCATTAACTCATTGCCGGTTAATAATAATTGAACTTTTAATGGTGCCATTAGCATTTTATCCTACAAAACTTTTAAGTTTGTTGGTTTGAACTAAACCTTTTTCAAGAATGATACATCTAATGAATAAAACAACAACGTATATTTATCAAAGGGAATACTATGTTTAACCATTTTAATAAGCTTACTTTTATAGGCATAACCTTTTTAACTTTAACTTTAACTTTAACTTTAGCGGCGCAAGCCAATGTTGTAGACAGTATAAACAAGTCTTTTAATGTTGCTAGCGATCCTAGTTTAGATTTAAAGAATATCAATGGTCATGTAACAATAACAGCGTGGGATAAAAATATGATTGAAGTCAATGCAACTATTACCGCTGAAACTCTAAAAGAGCGTGAACAAGTGGCTATTATTATTGCGAATATTGATGATAATGTAAGTATTGAAAGTAAATACGACAAAAATAATGGTCGTAATCACAACAAGGCAAAAGTAGATTATAAAATCAAAGTGCCTACATTAACGGTGCTTTCTTCGATAGAGCTAGTAAATGGAGCATTGAATATTATAGGAGTAGAAGGTGATATAGCTGCTGAGCTTGTTAATGGCTCGTTTAATGCCTCGGGTGCGTCAGCAAATACTCATATAAACTCTGTTAACGGTAGTGTTACGCTGAATTATCAAGACAATATTAAACACTTAAATAAGATAATAATAGAAACTGTTAATGGGGGAGTAGATCTACATGTTCCGCAATCGATAAATGCAGAGGTTTCAATAGAAACAGTGCATGGTAGTATAAAAAATGATTTTGGATTGACAGTTGATAAACATAACTTTGTTGGTAGAGAATTGCGAGGAACAATAGGTACTGGAAAAGTTGATATTGAAATTGAAACTGTCAACGGCGCAGTAAAGCTTTTACATAATTAATAGAAAATATTTTTAATGTAGCGGCGCTAAGAGTTTTGTACAATTAGCACTATGTTTTCGCCACGATTAAACAATAAAATTATATGAATTATGAACGTAGTGCTCTAGTAGGGCAGTGGTTTAGCTCATTGGAAAATAATAATGGTGAGCAATCCACTGAATTTGCTGATATTCAGGCTGATGGTAGCTTTGAATTTACTTTTACTCATTACGATAGCAATAACCAAATAATTGAGCAGGTAATAGAATTAGGTGACTGGGGGCTTGTAGGTGATATTCACTTCACCATGACTAAAAGTGAATTTGTAAATAATCAACATTATGCATCAGATCTTGCTGATGCAGACAATTACCAGGCCTATAAAGTTTTAGCCTTAGATAGCAACATTTTTAAATATCAGCATGTGATCACGCAAGAGGTGTTTATCCTTAAGCGTGTTATTGATAAGATCGGCCACTGTTAACAATATTGAATACCAAGTGGTATAACCCTAAATTGAGAGTACGGATGAAGTGTTTAAAAGCAGCAAGTTTAATTACAGCCATAAAAACGCCTTACAATGAAAATGGAGATATTGATTTAGTAACCTATGATGAGCTTGTCGCTAATCAAATAGCCGCTGGCGTTGATGCAATTGTGGTTGGCGGTACAACAGGAGAGGGGCACTTGTTAAGTTGGGATGAGCATTTAATGCTTATCGCACACAGTGTTCATCAATATGGTAAAGAGTTATTAATTATAGGTAATACAGGTAGTAATAATACTCGTGAAGCGATAAAGGCAACTGAACATGGATTTGCAATGGGAATGGATGCGTCTTTGCAAATTAATCCATACTATGGACGAACATCTATAGCTGGTGTGGGTGTACACTTTAATCGAATTTTAGATATTGGCCCTGCATTTATTTATAATGTACCAGGGCGAACAGGACAGGATTTAACACCAGAGATAATCGAACCATTATCGAAACATAAAAATTTTATTGGTGTTAAAGAATGTGGTGGCAATGAACGCATTGATTATTATGAAAAAAAAGGAATAGCTTGTTGGTCAGGTAATGATGATGAGAGTCATGCCGCGCGTCATCAATTTGGAGCACATGGTGTAATTTCTGTTACTTCTAATTTATTGCCTAAAGCTATGCGTCAGTTAATGGATAATAAAAACGACGAATTGGCCGAACAACTTCGTCCGCTAATGGAGTGGATGTTCTGCGAACCAAACCCTATTTCACTTAATACCGCACTAATGATGACCAAATCAGTTAAGCCAGTATTCAGATTACCATACCAAGCATTAACCGAAGCACAACGAGAAAAAGGTCTCACGTTAATAAATGCATTATCTGCAGATATTACCGACATTAAGGCAACCTTAATGAATGATGAAGACTTTATTTATTCAGTGTAGTTTGTATTCTGCTTTTATATTAATGACTAGGGCGTGTTGATCTTCCGAGTACGGATTAAACATGATTTAATTGAGGCGTACGAATAAAGTGTAGTTATAAGTTCAGCCTTGTATAAACACCAAACAAATCGCTGAAAAATGTACAATAAAGAACAACCTGCCTAGTACTAATCGTATTTCTCAGTAGAGTCGGTTGGTATTATTCATTTATTGAAAGCATTAAGTGATCGGGTAATATAAATCGCTTTTTCTCGGCTGTAATCGGGCATGTAAAGTTAAGTTTGGCGGCAGATAATTGTAAATTCTTTGCCGTTGTTATGTTAACTTGTACTTTATTATAAAGCCTGTCGCCATATACTGGATGGTCGAGGTAAGCTGCGTGCTTTCGTATTTGATGCTTTCGTCCAGTCTCTATCGTTACTTCCACTAATGAAAGATCTTTTTCTTTATCGTAATATAAGCTTTTAAAATGACTTTTTGCCGCCTTATTATCAATTGGCTCAGTAACAGTGATAACACTTTCACTATCAAGCTTGCCCAAACAAATAATATGATATTGCTTTTGTAACGCTCTAGCTTCAAATAGTTTAGTTAATGCTTGTGCAGCTGTTTTACTATGTGCAACAAGTATTAAGCCAGTAGCTGCTCGGTCTAGCCTGTGCACAATAAAAGCAGGCCTTTCTGGTAATAGGTGAGTCTCTGACCAACGAGTAATAGTACAATGATCACTCCATTTAGATCCTTGCGATAACATACCATAAGGCTTATACCAAACACTATAATGTAGACAGTCTTCAATAAGCTCTGCTTGATTAGGCACTTGTGCTAACACTGTTTCATTGTAATAAAAGTGAAGTGTGTCTCCTTGAAGTAAGGTTTTCTTTATACGGCGAAGACGTTGTGTATACTTACCTCTACTTAGCCAGAGAGCACCTTTATTAATCGCTATTTTAATTTGTTGGTGACTTAACTGACAGACTTGCTCAATAGCTTGGATAACGCTTTTTTGTTGTTCAATAACGATATGCTTTTCAATGATAGTCATAATTTTTACAGTTAATTTTAAGGTCGCTAAGTGTAGCAAGTAATTTGTTTATTACTGAATAATAACCGATAATATTTAATTGTGAGCGTGCTTATGTCTATTATAAGCGCAAATTTTTTCAGATTGGGGTAAAAAATGGAACGAAATTTAACGTTATTTCCGCAGGATGCGAATGGAGATGCATTATGGCAAATGCTTCTTGAAGGTGATGACCTATCAGAAGTTAGAGAAGTCGAGTTTTCAGTATTGTTTCCCACTCAAGAATTAGCGTTACAATTTGGTCATTTATTGTTAGAAAATAATCAAAAGCTTTCTTTCTGTCCTTTTCAGGGAGACACAGACTACCCATGGGAAATAACAGCTTACCCAGAAATGGGAGTTAGTTATGAAAATATAATGGCTTACCAGCACTTATTAGAATCAAGCTCAGCACCACTGAAGGGTAAGTTTGATGGCTGGTATTGTGTAACACCAGGAAAATTACCTTATTAGATTAACAAAAAACTGCCTTACAGCTTAGTTAAAGTGAATATGAATTAATGATAGATAAAAACTGCTTCGATGAATTATCAAAACAAAAAGCAAAGTCTTTTAATCAAGAGAAAAACTATATTAAAAAAGCGTTAAATGGCCAAACTATTAACTGTCGAGTTTGCCAAAAGCAACTTCAAATGCAGTTTATTAATGATAAAACACAAGTTAAGCTACAGTGTAAAAGTAGCTGTACCGATATTTTACTTGATATAGACAAAGGCTCTAAATAAATAGTAATTTATAAAAAAGTTGATATTTCGCTTATCGATTTCTTAATTTGTGCATGATGAGGAACAGAAGCATTTTCATCAGGGTAACCAACAATTAGTAGCATATAGGCGCGGTCATTTTCGCTTCTGTTACATATTTTACTCAGAAACGACATAGGCTTAGGAGTATGAATTAATGTGACTAGTCCAGATGTGTGTAGCGCATTAATTAAAAAGCCTGTTGCAATGCCTACCGACTCATGTACATAGTAATTTGTGTTCTTATCTTCAGCATGGATCCCGCCTTTTTTCTCGCTAAAAATAGCTATTAGCCAAGGCGCATGAGTTAAATATGGCTTGTTATCATCTGTACCTAAGGGTTTTAATGCTGTTAGCCATTCATCACCGCCACGTCCTTGATAAAAGCTTTTCTCATGAGTTTCTGCTTGCTCTCTTATTTGTGCTTTGATTTCAGGATCACTAATCGCAACAAAGTGCCAAGGCTGATGGTTAGCCCCGCTAGGAGCGGTGCCAGCTGCTTTGATACAATTTTCAATGACTTCTCTTGCAACAGGGCGATTGCTGAAGCTTCTTATAGAGTGACGGCGCTTAATTTCTTGGTAAAAATTCTCAGAACGTTTCAGCATCTCATGAGCAGGATATTCAATGTAATCACTTAAAGGTGATGAATCATGTGGTTTCATGGTTAAACTTTACCCTTTTTAAAAGTAATACCAGTTTCATTAAATAAGTGATCTATTTTATACGCAGTGAAAACAGTCAAATACAAGGCATTTATTTTCATAACTAGTTGTTCAGGGCAATAATGCTCCTGCATTACCCACATAAGCTACATCCTTGTAGCGATAATTATAAAATAAATAACGCAGTAGTTGATTGTTTTAACCAGTAGAAATGATCACATAATTAGTGAGATTGGTATAAGAGTACCGCAATTAAAACGTATTGAAAATAGCTTATCAAAAGGGAGATAAAGAAAAAGAAGGCTTAAAGGCCTTCTTTATAATATAGCAAAATTGAGATAAAGGTTTTATTAAATTCTGCTGAGCTTAAGTTTATGACAAAGACTTAATTATTGTGTTGCTATTTTTTACGTTTAAGTTGAAATAAAGCAAGAGGTGTTAATAATAATAGCCAAAACATGTTACCACCGCTGCTATCTGATTCTTTTTCAGGCTCTGGTGACTTGTTGATTAAGGTGTTTTTAACTGAATTTAAGGTGTTGTCAGTATTATCGTCATCATTTAATACTGTTACGTTATAGATAGTGACAAAATTATCAGCGCCAGGTGTTTCACAGCTAGTCGCTTCATTATTGTTTACAGGAACATTATCTATTTTAAAGCCACTTTCAGTTGGGGTTTGATTGCAACGAGGCAAACTCGCAATAGCATCGAATACCTCCATTCCATCTTCGATAACTTCACCAAAAACGGTAAAACCACTATTTTGCACATCTAAGTTTGCACTGTTGTCATTTAAACTGACAAACCATTGGCTGGTAGCACTATTAGGGTTGTTGGCTTGCTTTGCCATGGCAATAGTGCCACGAACATTTGAATAAACAGGTTCATTTTTTACTGAAGTAAATGTTTCAATTCCTTTTAATGGTAGTGCATCATTAAAGGCAAACCCTCCACCTTGTACAACAAAATTGGTTTCTGAGCGGTGTATAATAGTGTTGTTGTAACGCTCGCTAGTAATATATTGTAAAAAGTTAGCAACAGTTAGTGGGGTGGTTTTGTCATGTAAATTCACTTTGAAACTGCCATGTGAGGTATTGAACTCAACAATAGAAGCTTGAACTGTACCACTAAACATAACTACGGCTAACGCAAGTGAACTAAATGTTTTATTAATAGACTGGATCATAATATTACTACAATTAAATTTAATTAAATTAAAGCGCGTTAGTATACGTATTATCGAATAAAAGCCAAGTAGATATGCTTATTCGATATTCAGTTACGATATTATTCCTTAAGCGTTAAGGCTCGAAATTTTTTGTAGATAAACTCAATTAAAATAACGTTACTCAAAGGTTATGCTTGTATAACGCTAAATAAAAAAAGAAAATAAACAGATACAAGCAACTAAGATCAAACAAAACATGACAAAACCAAGTGTGAAAATTGCGTTAACCAACCCTAAAAGCCCAACTAATGTTGGTGCTGTGATAAGGGCAGCAGGATGCTACCAAGCTAATGAAATTTATTATACTGGTCAGCGTTACGAACGAGCTGCTAAGTATAATACTGATACTAAAAATGCCAATCTACATATTCCATTAACAGCAGTATCAAGTATCTTATCGATTCCCTTAAATAGCGCAAAACTGGTTTGTGTAGAGTTAGTCGAAGGTGCAACAGCCTTGCCAGAGTTTAATCACCCTGAAAATGCTATCTACGTTTTTGGCGCTGAAGATAGCACAATTAGTCAAGAGGTTATAAATAAGGCAGATCATGTAGTCTACATACCTACTGTTGGCTGTATGAACTTGGCAGCAACCGTTAATGTAGTGTTATACGATCGTTTAGCAAAGTCTGATAATTACCCTTGCGGAGACTTGTTAATTAAATCGAGTCGAGACACAAACAATACCGTTAAAGTTAATCAAAAATAGATACATTGAAAACTGTTTAGGCGAAATAGCTTGACTCTAAATTAATAGTGGTTAGAATGCCCTTAGCTAGAAAGTAAGACCTATATTTATATACACCGTACCGCGTTATTTGTAGTAGCTCGTCCCGTTTAATAAGTCATAGTAACACTTCCTGCACTACCGCTTTGCAATTTTGTAAAGTAACAATTTTTAATTTTTTAGGATAAATATTATGTCTGATAAAACTACTGGTACAGTAAAATGGTTTAACGAATCTAAAGGTTTTGGCTTCATCGAGCAAGAATCTGGTCCTGACGTTTTCGCACATTTCAGTGCAATTTCTGGTGACGGTTTCAAAACGTTAGCAGAAGGTCAAAAAGTTGAGTTCACAGTAACTCAAGGCCAAAAAGGTCCTCAAGCGGAAAATATCGTCGCTTTATAATTTTAATACGCTATTTATAGTAAGTTAAAATACGAAAGGGTAAGATTAGTTCTTACCCTTTTTTAATGCCCAAAATAAACATATCAACTCAACTCAACGATAGACTATACACCCCGCACAAAATTACTGTTTACTATTTCTGTATCTAGCTGATGGCTAAAATCACTATATTTTCGTAATTTAAACTAAAATAATTGTTAGTTATACTTGTTGTTTTTTCTTGTTATCTCCAACCTATTGAAAAGGTTGTACTTTATAAGTTGGTACAACAATTGATAGTATATGGCTAGTTCAGCTATTTAAATGATTACAAATAGCTTAGTTATTAAAATAAATAAGGTACTCAGATGAAAACATTGTTAGCGGCTTCAATTATACTGGCATCAACCTCTGCTCTTGCTCATAATTCGTCTTACTCAACTGATTCATGCGATGTTGAATTAGATGGTGGTATTAACATTACAGTTGATAGCTTAGAATTTACAAAAAATAAAAAACCATTATACAAAATCACTAATAATCAGCTTTATATTGATGGTGAAATCGTTTCGTTAAACGGCGACCAACAAGCACTAATAACACAATACGCTGAAAATATTAGGGCAGTTGTTCCACAAGTGAAAACCATTGCTGAAGATGCGTTAGACCTTGCTGTTGATGGTGTAAACTTGGCGCTTAATGAATTATTAGGTGAAGGCAATAACTTAGGCCAAGAGCTAACAACAGAGTTAGGTAAAATTCGTTCTGACATTCAAATGAAGTTTGATGGTAATTCACCGATTAAGTTTGACGAAGATGGTTTTGATGGTGATGAGTTTTTTGGTGAAGAGTTTGAACAACGCATAGAAGTATTACTCGAGAAAACAATTCAGAATTCAATGGGAGCTTTGCTTGTTGCTATTGGACAAGAGTTACTGTTTTCTGGTGGTAATGAAGGTGCATTTGAAACGCGTATGGAAAAATTTGGTGAAACCATTGAGTATGAAATGGAATCTCGTGGCAAACGTATAGAGCAAAGTGCCGATGCATTGTGTGGTTCAATTATTGACATTGATACTATTGAAGAGCAGCTAAAGTCGAGTATTAAAGCGTTATCGAAAACAAACTTTATTACGGTAAACGAGAAAGCTAAAAGCGCGACATAACTCAGGTTACTTAATTTATATTTTCTCTTTTGGGCATAAAACTATGCCCTTTTTTATACCTGTAAGTTTTTAAATAGCCGGCTAAAGTAGAATTGTTGTATAATCATAGCTGACTTTTTCTCAGTTAAGCTTCTAATGCATTCAGTTCATCAACTCTATTTAAAACGAAAAGAAATTTCTACTAAACCATTTAAAGCCAGAGGTTTTCGTGTTGAACGTTGTGAAATTTGTCGTTTAGCCTCAACCAATTGTATTTGCCAGTGGCGCGAGCAAACCGATTGCCAAGCAGGTTTTTTGTTACTAATGTACGACACTGAGGTATTAAAACCGAGTAATACGGGTAGGTTAATTGCAGATGTTATTCCCAATTGCTTTGCGTTTTTATGGTCTAGAACTGAAGTTGAGTCGTCATTATTAGCCATATTAAACGACAAAAAATGGCAGCCTTTTGTGATATTTCCACAAGAATATGCAACGCCAAGCCTACAAATTATTAATAATGTGCCAGTGTTGACTAGTGATAAAAAACCCTTATTTATAATGCTTGATGGTAGCTGGCGTGAAGCTAAAAAAATGTTTCGTAAAAGTCCTTATTTAAGTCACTTGCCGGTATTATCGATTGATTTGAATACGTTAGCGATTGAAGATAAAACGTCTCAATATCAAATTAGAAAAGCGATCAATCCAAACCAATTAGCAACGGCTGAAGTAGCCGCGCATATTTTAGCCCTTGCTGGTGAGCATGATACTTCACAACGTTTAACTGCTTGGTTTAACCTCTTTACTTATCAATACCAAAAGAGTGTATGTCGTACTAACTATGGTGACCCACAAGCATTAGAAAAATACTTGTCATTACTAACGGTTAAGTAATACCAATCTCACTAATTATGTGAACATTTCTACTGGCTAAAACAGTCAACTACTGCGTTATTTATTTTATAATTATCGCTACAAGGATGTAGCTTATGTGGGTAATGCAGGAGCATTATTGCCCTGAACAACTAGTTATGAAAATAAATGCCTTGTATTTGACTGTTTTCACTGCGTATAAAATAGATCACTTAATTAATGAAACTGGTATAAGTACAGTAATGGCGAGAATTAGAGCGAGCAATAATAATAAATATTCACTATTGCTCGCTTGCGAAGCTTTTTGATAGTTAAAGCAGCAGCCAGTTTGAATCATTACATGGCCTCTAAATCTGTAATTTTAATAGGGAGGAAAATAACTTAAAAGACATGTTATTAAAAGGTTAGAGGTAAAAATTAGACACAAAAAAAGCGACACAAAGTCGCTTTTTTACTACTATATTTTTAATTATTTTACTTTGCGACGATACGCAATACCTGCTAAACCAAGTAACATGATCATAATGGTTTGTGGCTCTGGTACAACAGTACTGTTGTCACCACCGCCGCCTGGAGGAGTCACAGATACTAATCCTTCAATAATGTCGTTTGCACAAGTCATTGCCCAACGAAATGCAATTTGATTTGCTGTTTCTAAAGCTGTGCCAGCTACATCAAAAGAAAAGCTAACGTTACCGTAATAAATATTGTTTTTGGTGTATGAATAGCCACCCACATTCCAGTTTGATTGACTATGAGTAGTTTGGTTGCTTTTATCGTGCAGCATTACCGCTTGATTAGTTCTTACTCCACTACCCAATAATTGGTTTGCAGTATATACGTCATTATTATCAAAACCGGACTTTAACCGCCCTTGGCCATAACTTTTATAACGGTCACCCCCTAGGTCGTAGGCATAATTCCAGTTAGTGCCTGTATTGCTATTGTGGTAATCTTTTGAAAATAAATCTCCACCATGTGGCTGGCCTGTAGTTGGGTTCCAAGGGTTACTACCATCATTAGTGGTAGCCATAAACAAATCACCAAGTTTTACACCATTGGTGTTAATATCGTTGTAAAACGCAGTAAAAATATTCACGCTTAATATGCTGCCTGTGCGGCTTACTACCATTTTATCTATATCATAATACTTATCTTGGCCGTAAACATCGCCAGAATATCCCGCGCCAATATAGTTATCCATAATTGTTGTTGCTGGAATATCAGCGGCAACAGCCGTTAAGCTTGATGCTGAAAAAGCGATTGCTGCAATCCATTTAAAATACTTCATAATTCTTTCCTGTTAATACTAATTAACTAAATACGCTATTACTTGATATAAGCAAAAATTAGACCGTAATTTATTTTTTCTTTTAAATACATGGTTTTACTTTTTTTTATAAGTTTTTATCTACCTATTAATAAGGTAATTGTAAATTTTTTCGACACTTGAGTAAATACATTCTTAGCAAGCGGCAATCAGTTAAATTCAATTATATACGTCAGTGCTAGATATTTACCGATACTCACAGTATTCTAACCTACTTAGAGAATAATTTCTTGTAGGTAATGGTATTATGGCAGTAAACAATAAACTTAAAAAACTATTATTGTTGGGTGCGGTGGTGTTTGCTCAACCATCGTTTGCATTCACAGAGCAAACAAGCAATCAGCCTTATGAAGAGGCGTTAAAAAGCTTTTATGGCTCAGAACTTAATGCAGCAATTATTCATTTAAAAAATGCCTTACAAAATCAGCCGAACCACTTACCATCACTCGTTTTATTAGCAGAAGTTTACATTGCCAAAGGTGATGGGGCCGCGGCTGAAGACTCGCTACTAAAAGCACGTCAACTAGATGCTGATGAAAAAAAAATATTACCTTTGTTATTAGAGGCGTATTTATTACAGCAAAAGTATAAGCAAGTTATTAATAACGAGCATACTGATTTTGCTAATGCGTCATTACAAAGTAAGTTGCTAGTGCTTAAAGGACGTGCTCATGTTGAATTAAATGAAATAGAGCAAGCCAAAGCTGTATATCAACAAGCACTCGACTATTCTGGAAAAAATATACAAGCATTGCTAGGTATGGGGCAAGTTCATTTATTAAAGTATCAATATGCGCAAGCCAGAGTATATATTAATAGCGTGCTAACTTTTTCACCTATCAATAGTAATGCATTGGTAATGTTAGCTAATATCGAACAAAGTGAAGGTAATGTAGAAGAAGCACTGACAATAATTTCTCAGGTTATCGAACTGAATAATCAAAACTTTCCTGCGCTACTTACAAGAGCAAGCCTATACATTGAACAGAATAAGTTCTCGTTAGCGCTCGCTGATGTTGATGTGATCCTCAAAGAAATTCCTAACGAGCCAAAAGCTAATTACTTAAAAGTTGTCGCATCTGCCGCGCTGGGCGATTTAAGTACCAGTGAAGCCACAGTTGAGCATTTAAACTTAGTGCTTTCGGGGTTACCAAACGATGTTATGCAGCAAAACCCAGTTTATTTGTACTTAGCCGGTATTGTTAGCTTTCAACAACAAGAATACCGTAAAGCGCAAGACGTTCTGAACCGTTACATTGATATTATAAATGATGACCCCAGAGCGCTTAAATTGCTGGCAAGAACGGAAATGGCACTTAATCAGTATGCAATGGCAAAAACATATTTAATTAAAGCACGACTAATTGCGCCAGAGGATATCGAAACATGGTCGTTACTAGGGCATACCTTACTTAATTTAGGAGAGGTTGAAAAAGCCCAACAATACTATATGGATGTTGTAAGTGTTAATAATGAGGAACCTGAAGCATTATACGACTTAGCCAACTTGCAAGTGCTAACGGGTCAAAACCAACTAGCGATAGAAAACATTCTTAACATTATGAAAACAACAGAGAGTGAAGATGTTTTATTATTACTGGCTAGTGCTTATAAAAATAATAATCAATACAGTGAAGCACTTGATACTGTTGAACAATTGATAACCTTGGATCCAACGTCGAGTTATTTTCATCAACAACGTGGTATATTATTGGGCGTTTTAGGCAAACATAAAGAAGCGAAGCAGGCTTTACTTACTTCTGAAAAACTCGATCCTAACAATTTAATTACGATTATTCATCTAGCCCGTATTGATGTAGTGGAAGGAAATATTAGCAGTGCCATTGAACGTATACAGTCAAAAATACAAGAACAACCAACTCCACCGGCATCTCTGTTTATTGAATTAGGTAGCTTATACCAACGCTCAGGCGACTTAGATAATGCCACAACTTATTTTGAAAAAGCCTATAGCCAAAATAGAAATAACCATGACGCTATTACGAATGTTCTTGGTGTTTTTGTGCTTAAAGGAGAGATCACTAAAGCAATATCTATCGCTAAAGAGTTTCTGGCGAGAAACAATAAAGAGGGCAGTATTTACTTAGCGCTAGCCAATCTCTATATGTCTGTTAAGAACTACAAAGAAGCCGATAACGCCTACGTATTATCGATTAAAAATAGTAACAACAAGTCGCATGTTTACGGGGTTTATGCTGACGCTCAAATTAAGATGAATAATATTGATGGCGCAATACTAAGTCTACAGCGAGCAATCTCATGGAATGAGCAAGACTTAAGTCATTACTTAACGCTATTTGATCTACTGTTGAAAAATAACAAAACAATTTTAGCGACTAAATTACTTGAAAATATCAATACGAAAGTTAATGACGCCGCACTATTAGAACGTTTAGCAGGAGACTTAGCGCGCTTTTCAGATCAATCTAAACAGGCTATTACTCATTATAATGCTTCATTAAAACACCAACAAACACGACCTGCAGTTTTTGGTTTGTATCGAATTTACAATGAAAAACTGCGTTTTGATGATTCGTTAACTTTGTTAAGTAATTGGATTAATACAGCACCAAATGATTTAGTTGCACATATTGCCATTGCAGATACATACTCGGCCCAAAATAACCTAACGAAAGCAGCTGAATATTATCAAATGCTAGTAGAAACATATGGTGAAATGCCGATACTACTTAATAACTTAGCACAGATACAAATTAGCTTGAAACAATTTCAACAGGCTCAAGTCAATGCCGAGAAAGCATTTAAGGCATTACCTAATAACAACGCCATTATTGATACGCTAGCTTGGACATATAGCTTAAACGGTGCATACCAACAAGCATTACCTTTATATCGCCAAGCCCTGTCTAAAGACTCAGGCAATGCCGAATTGAAGTACCATTTAGCCTATACTTTAGTTAAATTACAAAGGGTAGAAGAGGCAAAAAAACTGCTTAGTGAATCAGTGCTTAGCGGTCAATCGTTTAAAGAGCTTGAAGATGCAAAATTACTCTTAGAAACCTTGTAGCGACGAAAGAGAAACAATGACTATAGATAAACAAGCATATATAAATGAATGTTATCGACAATTTTTAGCCTACTTTACCCAGTTAAGCAGTGGGGAGATTGAAACTGAAAAGAAAAATCGACTGCAAGGTTTTATCAATGCGGGGCAGTTTTTAAATATACTCTCTCATGCTGACGCTCAGCAGTTAATGAATCAAGCGCATTTAGAGGTGTTTGGTAAAACCACTGAACAGCGTTTAGAAGCTAAAGCATTTTTACAGTCAGTTAGAAAAGGGGAAAAAGAAGAGGTTTTTAGTATACCCGCAATTAGTCGTAAGAAAAAACAGCGATAACTAGCGTGTTTTGTAGTGCAATAGTCAGATGTTTTATAAACTAACTTTTGACTTTACCTAGACGTTGCTGTGACTTATCAAGAGCAAAGCAAGGACAAAGAAAGAAATTTTAGCCCAACGTTTTTGAACGATGGGCTAAAATGGCGCTTAACTCTTTATACACCCCTTAATTTGGCAGTATATCTGCTGCCGGTATTGGATTTTTAGGGAAAGGTTGCGCTTTTAACGGCAGAATAGGCGACTTTTTCATTTCATCTTGTAAATACTTTATCGCAAATTCTAATTGTGCATCTTTTCCATTAAAGGTTTCATGGGGTAAGTTATCTACTTCAATTGTTGGTGTTACACCACTTCCTTCAACTACCCACCGACCATCCATAGCGTATTGTGGGAATTCTGCAACACGAGCCATGCCATTGTCTACCAATCTATTCATGCCACGCAGCCAAACGCCAGCGCCTGCTGTTTGCTTACCAATAACAGGGGCAAGGTTAAGAGCTTTTATACCTGCAGTGAACGTTTCTCCGTCAGAATAGGTGTATTGATCGGCTAACACTACTAAATGACCACGAAAAGTTTGTTGCATATTAGTATTTGGAGCGCCAATAGGTGCTTGCCAAAACATCCATGCGCGTCGTAATAGCTTTTCAATAATCCAACTGTCAATATTGCCGCCGCGGTTACGTCTAACATCTATAATTAAGCCATGCTTGTTGTAATTAGCGTAAAACTCACGAGCAAAACTCGCAATATCGCTAGAGCCCATGGCATGTAAGTGCAAGTAGCCAATTTTTTCATCTGCCTTGTTCACTTTCACGCGGTTGTTATTAACCCAATCGTTGTAGCGAAAACGACTGTCTTGCCTGGCTGATGCTGGAGTAACAACTGTTTTCAACGTTTGTTTCTTCCGTTTCAGCGAAAGTAGTACTTGCTTACCTGCTTGGTTACGCAATAAATTATTGATTTGTGCAATTGAGGTGGTTTTTATGCCATTAATTGCCGTTATCACATCTCCGTTTTGTGCATTCACTCCAGGGCGTAATAATGGCGCTGCTTGGTTTGGTAGTTCATGGTCAAACTGATAAATATGCTCTATCTGAACACCATCTTTAACTTGTGCTAAAATAGCACCTAAAGATGCGGTTTTGGCACTATTAGGATCTTTAGCAACATCACCACCTCTAACCTGAGAATGTAGCGCATTAAGCTCGCCCATCATTTGGCTAAAGATATCATTGAGTTCGTAGCGATCAGTAATTCTATTAAGTAAAGGTAGGTATTTCTTTTTGGTCGCTTGCCAATTTAGGCCCCGCATATTTTTATCAAAAAATGAGTCTCTATGCATTAACCAAGCATCATGAAAAATTTGATTCCACTCTTGTCTTGGGTTAATAAGTAATTGCCAATCTCTAGTGATTACTGCTGAGTCTTTAAGATCTTTAGCCATCTTTGCGCCGGCATCAACAATAAATAATTTACTATTATTACCGCCTTGCTGTTTTACAAACATTCTTTTGCCATTATCTGAAAGACTGTAGGTGTCTACATTGCCTGCAAATGTTTCAAGCTCGGGAGAGGCTTTAATTTTTATTGACTTAATACTTGGCTTACTTTTAGGTTCGTTAATGCGGTCAATTACATATAAAAACTTGTCATTCATTGCTAAATTATAATAATTGCCCGATGCAACAGGTACTTGCCAAAGACGGTTAGTTAGCCCTTTCCAGTCTACTAAGTTAGCTTTACTCGCTTTTTTCGGTTTATCTTTTTTAGTGTCTGATTTTTCGTTATTTTCATCACTATTTTTCATTAGTTCATTAGGTGTTTGAAATGGAAATTGAGCATCTTTTTTCAGTGCATAAGCAAATACTTCAGTTCTTCTGTCGAACATTGTGCCTAAATTTCTGTCACCCCATGGTGAGCTAGGGCTAGCAGTAAAGGCCCGGTCTGATAAAAAGTAAATCCAGTTGCCATCAGGACTAAAAGCGGGTGAAAACGAATTATACTTGTCACTGGTTAAGGTAACTTGCTTATCTTCAGCTAGTGAATAAAGTAGTACTCGGCTTCTTTCGTCGTTTTGGTCAGATCTTGTGGTTGCTAATAATTGGCTGTCAGCAGACCATACAACTCTTGAGTAAGGACTTAGGCCAGCGCCCTGAGTGATAATCTTTTTATTTGAGCCACTCTCTATATTAAGTAACCAAAGGTCACCATTCATGTCATCATGAGCAAGCCATTTTCCATCGGGAGAAAGTGAAAGGTCCCAGCGGAAAATAGCGCCATCGCTCGTAAGCTGTTTAGCATTGTTTGAACCATCTGCAGCATACTTCCAAATTTCTAACTCACCACTGGCATCATTAATAGCATAGACCCATTTACCGTCATGGCTTAATATTGCGTTTCGCGTTCTAGATTCAGGATCCGTTGCAACTTCTACTAATCTAGACTTATCAATACTCGCAATTGCGACTCTGCCTCGGGCAGTAATCACCACTTTATCAAAGTCGGCTGCCAAACGAGTTGAGCTAGCATACTTTAATGGGGTGTTTAGCCAGTGTTCCCGTAAATTGGGTAGATCAGAGGTGATCTCAATAGCTAAAGTTTCACTTTTTGTTTGAGCTAAATTGAGTAATTTAATATCAGCCCCTAACTGATAAACAATTTTGCCCTGATCTAACTTAGCAGAACGAACAGGCCATTCTTTATAAGTTGTCACTTGTGTTTTATTGCTTCCATCTAAGTTCATAGACCAAATGTTATCGTTACCGCTGGCATCGCTAACAAAATAAAGCTTGTTTTGGTATACCATTGGCTGACGTACAGAGCCAATATGATCTGCGGTTAATTTTTTTGCTTCAGTCTTTGTACCTAATTGATAAGACCACATTTCGCCCTTTGCACCACCTCGGTAAACCTTGGCATTGTCGGTAGACACTTGCAGTCCAAACTGAACAAAATAAACATGTTTATTATGCTGATCAATAGTGCCTTCTACAGCATCGGCTAAAGGGATAGATTGTGCTATTAATGTATCGGGGTTAACTTGGCGCAGTGTCCAGTTACCTGTTGGCCCAACACGATTATTGGTGCTGTATAAAATTTCTCCTTTAGAGGTCCAACCTTGAACCCGTACGGCGCTATTTTCAAAACTTACTCGTTTTGCAATGCCTCCGTTAATGCCAATTACGTAAACCTCAGTTGCTCCTTCATAATTTGCAGCAAAAGCAACTTGTTTACCATCATCTGAAATAGCTGCTTGGGTTTCTTCTGCAGGATGAGTGGTTAATCGGCGGGCTTGCACTTGATTTAACTCTTTTACCCAGAGATCACCCTCAGCGGTAAAAACAAGCGTGTTGTTATTTATATCGGGTGAACGATAATAACCAGTAGATGCAACAGCAGAGCCACATAAACCCAGTAACAATGCGGCAGTAAGTTTGAATTTCATATCAATCCTTTTATTATTTATATTTGTTGATAGCATTTATAAGTGAGTAAACCTTACATTAACCCACCTTGATTTTCATCTTGGACTTGTTGTTTAAAGTAGTTAAATTGTTACAAAAAATACTAATTAATGAAACTGGTATAAATTAATTAACCTGAGTTCGGGATAATGGATGTGCATAAAAAGATTTTAAATGATATTTTACAATGTTTTAGGTGACTTTATAAAAATACTAGGTGCATTGTAACTCAACCAATGCTAAAAGTTTTGTGTGAATCAAGGCTAATTTGTGTACCTAATAGCTGGCTATTAGTAGCAAATTATACGCAGATACGCACGAAAATCTTAGCTTTGGTGTGCTTAGCTTATCCCGAACTCAGGTTAATTAGTATATAAAGTATTTTAGGCATAAAAAAAGCCACTAAAAGTGGCTTTATTTATCAAAGTGGTGGGCTGGCGTCATCTGAATTAAATGCGTAACGGTTTGTTTTTTAATGCGTTTTTGTTTTTATTGTTGTTGCGTTGTTACATTTGGTGTTACTAAAAAGTAATATCATCATTTTTATAAAAGATTATTAAATTGGCTGTTTTAGCTATTTATCTGATGTGTTGTATCTAATAATAGTGTCAGAATAAGCATTAGTAATGCGACTACCATCAACTAAGCTGATACTTATATAGTCATCAATAGCATCTTCAATATCGTGTTGCCCACATCTAGATTGTTGAATTAATTTATTAGTATTTTTATTTGCTCTCATTCGTAAAAATACGAAACATAGAATGAATATAAACAATCCAATAATTATAAATACCATTGTATTACCTCTCCTACCAAGTTTTTAATACACACATTAATTCGTAAACCTTTACTTTCAATATTAACCTAAAAATAAAGCATAAACTAAAATTGTGAGTATTACTCTATGTTGATAAGGAAAATATTTTTAATCAAAATGCGCAAATAAAGAATTTTAATGCGCAGTATTTTTGAGTGAGAAATATAGATTTTTTGTTTTATTTTAATAGGTTGAGTTATGTTTGTTGTAGTTGACTATTATGATTTAAATCGTAATTTCGTTGTTTTTCAATTCGAGTCTTTGATGAAGTTCTCTTTATGAGTTCAATTTTACCAATACATCTATCAATTGATTGTTCGACAAGAAATAAAGCGTTCATTAATTTTATACAAGTTTCAACCCGAATATTTGTTTGCAGTTTTTCTTGTAACTTATTTATAGCTTGCATTGCCTTATGAATTCTAATTCTTGAAAGGCATAGTTCATCTTCTTCTGTAATAGCTACAACTTTTTGATTCGTTATATTGCAAAATATGTTTGAATAACCGCCGTGCTTTAATGCGTTTTGCGATCCTAGTGGAGGACCACGTCTTCTTTTTCTTTTTTTTAGCTCAGAGGGTGTAAAGTTAAGTAATTTGGCATTCTTAATTTTTAAATGTCTACGAGCAGTATCATAGTTTAATTGATTTTCTTTGCACCAAGATAAAACACTAACACCTGTTCTATTGTATTCAATTGCAAAATTAAATTTTATTTGTTCCCACTCTCTTTTATTCATGTTTAAAGCATTTAGCAGTCAATATTATCCAATTAGTATACTAGAAATATAGGCTAGCGAGTTGAAGATAAGTAATTAATTAGCAGCTGACGTTTTATTGTTTTTGTGAGCATTTCACTCTAGCGCTACATAAAAACTTAACTTAATTTAACCGGCTTATGAATTGACAAATTGTACTAAAAACTGCACTTTATAGTCCATCAGGGACAATGCCGTACTAACAAGACTAAATTATGGACAAAAAGAAGCTCAGCGAAACCGACATTATCAGCAAATTTATCATGCCCGCAGTGCTAAGCACTGGTTGGAACTTGATGAAACAAATTCGCCAAGAAGTTAAATTACGTGATGGTAAAGTAATTGTTCGTGGTCAAGTCGGTATGCGTAAAACCGTCAAGTCTGCTGATATCGTTTTATACCATAAACCAAGTATGCCATTAGCTGTGATTGAAGCTAAAGCAAATAAGCATGAAGTAGGCAAGGGCATTCAACAAGGCTTAGACTACGCGCGTTTATTAGACGTGCCGTTTATTTTTGCCTCAAACGGTGATGGTTTTATTTTTCACGATAAAACAGCCCCAGCCACTGGTGGCAAACTGGAAACGGAGCTTAGTCTTGATGAGTTTCCATCACCACAACAGCTATGGAACAAGTACTGTATTTTCAAAGGCTACACCACAGAACAACTTAGCTATATTACGCAAGATTTCTACGACGACGGTACTGATAAAGCGCCTCGCTATTACCAACTACAAGCCATCAATAAAACCATAGAAGCAATATCTAAAGGTGAGAATCGGATCCTTTTGGTTATGGCCACAGGTGTAGGTAAAACTTATACCGCATTCCAAATAGCATGGCGCTTATGGAAAGCTAAGAAGAAGAAACGAATTCTCTTTCTGGCAGATCGAAATGTACTTATAGATGACCCAAAGCGAAAAGACTTTTTACCCTTTGGTGACTCCATGACCAAAATTACTGGTCGCAAGGTTGATCCTGCGTACGAAGTTCACCTAGGCATATACCAAGCTCTGTCAGGGCCTGAAGAACACCAAAAAGCGTTCAAACAAGTGAGTCCAGACTTCTTCGATCTCATCGTTATTGATGAGTGTCATCGCGGTAGTGCAGCTGATGATAGCGCATGGCGTGAAATATTAGAGTATTTTGCATCGGCCACTCAAATTGGTCTTACGGCTACACCGAAAGAAACTGACGAAGTATCTAATATCGATTACTTCGGAGAGCCTGTTTATACTTACTCACTCAAAGAAGGTATTGAAGATGGTTTCTTGTCGCCCTATAAGGTCATTCGTGTCGATATTGATGTAGATATGCAAGGCTGGCGACCGACCAAAGGGCAAACCGATAATCACGGCGAGTTAATTGACGACCGCATTTATAACCAAAAAGATTTTGACCGAACCTTAGTTATTGATGAACGTACACAGCTAGTGGCTGAAACTATTACCAGTTATCTTAAACGTACCGACCCAATGGCCAAAACCATCGTTTTTTGTAACGATATTAATCACGCTGAACGTATGCGTAGAGCTTTAGTAAATTTAAACCCTGAGCAAGTAGCTAAAAACGAAAAATACGTGATGAAAATTACGGGTGATGATGAGTTAGGCAAAAACCAGCTTGAAAACTTCATGAACCCTAAAAAAGCTTATCCAGTAATAGCCACTACATCCGAGCTAATGACCACAGGTGTCGATGCGAAAACCTGTAAGCTGATCGTACTCGACCAAAATATACAATCAATGACCAAGTTCAAACAAATTATTGGTCGTGGCACACGTATAGACGATAAATTTAATAAACTCTGGTTCACCATATTAGATTTCAAAAAAGCCACCGAGCTGTTTGCAGATGAAAACTTCGATGGCGAACCCGTTCAAGTTATGGAAAAAAAATCAACAGACATTATTGATGGCGAGGGTGATATTGATGGTGAAATCGCACCAGATGCTTCAATTAGCGACATAGAAACACCTGATTATAAAACAACATCTAATGAACCAACCGACCCGGATGTACCGCAAGTTGATGGCGACTGGGACGAAACTTATAATGGTCCAATAACCGATGACGATGAAAAGAAACCTTTCATCAAGTTTCATATCTCAGGCGTAACAGTTAAAAAAATGGCAGAGCGTGTTCAGTATTACGATAGCGACGGTAAGTTAGTGACCGAATCCTTTAAAGATTACACCCGTAAAACCATACAAAAGCAATTTGCCTCACTTGATGACTTTACCCGTAAATGGAACGAAGCAGAGCGTAAACAAAGCATTATTGATGAACTCGCCAATGAAGGCGTAATTTGGCAAGCACTGGAAGACGATATTAGTAAAGATTTAGATCCCTTTGACCTAATTTGTCATGTTGCTTTCGACCAACCACCATTAACCCGTAAAGAACGTGCTAATAACGTGAAAAAGCGTAACTACTTCACTAAATACTCAGAGCAAGCACAAACGGTGTTAAGTAACTTGCTTGATAAATATGCAGATGCTGGCGTGAGTGAAATTGAAAGCATTCATGTGCTTAAAGTTCAACCATTTAATCAAATGGGCAAGCCAATGGAGATAGCAAAGAAAGCCTTTGGCGGCAGAAAAGAGTATGATCAAGCCATTACCGAATTAGAAAGCGAACTTTATCATAATGCAGATAAATCAGCTTAATAAGCTAGTTCTCATTCAAATGATGTTAGTCAAAAGCAGGAATGACACGTGTCTTTTAGTGAATATATAGTGTATGTAGATGAAGCTGGTGATCACAGCTTAGCGACGATTGATGCAGACTTTCCTGTGTTTGTTTTGGCATTCTGCATTTTTGAAAAACAACAATATATCAAGCAAACAACGCCAGCCGTTCAACAGTTTAAGTTTAATTACTTTGGTCACGACATGACCATATTACATGAGCGTGAAATACGTAAATCTATTGCTCCATTTAATATTTTGCAAAATAGTAATATACGGCAACATTTTATGGCTGACTTAAGTCAAATAATGAGTGAAGCACCATTTACCTTAGTGGCTTCGTGTATTGATAAACAAAAATTTATCCATAGACGAGGACGAATTGAAAACCCTTACCATGTTGCAATGCAGTTTGGGTTAGAGCGAGTGTTTTACTTTCTACAAGAAAGGCAACAGGTAAATCAAAAAACACATATTGTTTTTGAATGCAGAGGCAAAAAAGAAGATAACGAGCTTGAACTTGAATTCAGACGCTTACTCGATCAAAGCCAAATAAAAGGTATGGCTGAAACGCTAGATATAATTTTCGCAGACAAAAAAGTGAATTCAACCGGATTGCAATTAGCGGATATGGTCGCTCGACCTATTGGCCGCCATATTATGGAACCAACACAGCCAAATAGGGCATTTGATATAATAGAAACAAAGTTTAGAAGAAGCCCGCAGGGAAATATCAGAGGGTGGGGATTAAAGTGCTATCCCTAAAAAGCGAAAATCCCCGAGGTATTCCCCGAGGATATAGCGCCGACCGAGCATTCCCAGTCCACTTATAAGTAAAGTGTAAGAACTCGCCTCACATTTGTAAAGTATTAAACAAGATAAATCTAAAATAAGAGAAAAATATGTCAATTAGCTCAGTAATAAAATCCATTCAAGACATTATGCGTAAAGACGCCGGTGTAGACGGCGACGCCCAACGACTAGGGCAAATGTCGTGGTTACTCTTTTTGAAAATATTTGACGCGCAAGAAGAAGAACTCGAATTTGAATTAGACGACTACCAAGAGCCAATTCCAAGCGAATACTTATGGCGAAATTGGGCTGCCGATGACGAAGGCATTACAGGTGATGAGTTACTTGAATTTGTTAACGACAAACTCTTTGTTGATTTAAAAAACCTCACCGCGCCTATCAAGCTTAACCCGCGTGGTTATGTGGTGCGTGAAGCCTTTAGTGATGCCTTTAACTACATGAAAAACGGTACGCTACTGCGCCAAGTGATTAACAAGCTTAACGAAATAGATTTTACAGACTCAAATGAGCGTCATCTTTTTGGTGATTTATACGAGCAAATATTAAAAGATTTACAAAGCGCAGGTAACGCTGGCGAGTTTTATACCCCAAGAGCAATTACCCGTTTTATTGTTGACCGTATCGACCCACAATTGGGTGAAAGTATTATGGACCCTGCCTGTGGTACCGGCGGATTTTTAGCCTGTGCTTTTGATCATGTTAAAGAAAAATACGTTAAAACAGCGGAAGATCACCAAACCTTACAAAAACAAATACACGGTGTTGAGAAAAAACAATTACCGCACTTACTCTGTACCACCAATATGCTACTGCACGGTATTGAAGTTCCTGTACAAGTTAAGCATGGCAACACCCTTAATAAACCACTTTCAAGTTGGGATGATGAAATAGACGTTATCGTAACAAATCCGCCATTTGGTGGCACCGAAGAAGATGGAATTGAGAAAAATTTTCCTGCCGACACGCGAACCCGTGAAACAGCAGACTTGTTTTTACAGCTTATTATTGAAGTATTAGCTTCTCCTGGCAGTAATAAAAGTAATGGAAAATCAGGTGGTCGTGCTGCGGTAGTACTACCCGACGGTACGTTATTTGGTGAAGGTGTTAAAACCAAAATTAAAAAACTACTGACCGAAGAATGTAATTTACACACCATAGTACGTTTACCTAACGGCGTGTTTAACCCGTACACGGGCATTAAAACCAATATATTATTCTTCACCAAAGGTCAGCCCACTGAAAACGTCTGGTTTTACGAACATCCATACCCAGCAGGCGTTAAAAACTACAACAAAACCAAGCCAATGAAATTTGAAGAGTTTCAAACGGAAATAGACTGGTGGGGCAACGAGGCTGACGGTTTTGCATCACGTGTTGAAACCGAACAAGCATGGCAAGTCAGCATAGACGAGATTATTGCCCGTAATTTTAACCTTGATATTAAAAACCCACACATTGAAGAAACCGTAAGTCATGATCCGCAAGAACTCTTAGCCGATTACGCTAAACAACAAGCAGATATTCAAGCACTGCGTGACCAACTTAAAGGTATTTTATCTAACGCCTTGTCACCTGAAAGTAGTGAGGTGAAGTAATGGCATCTAATCGTCATTCTCGCGCAGGCGGGAATCCAGTTTCAGCATTAAACACTGATAACTTAATTACTGACAACTTAATTACAGATAACATTGATGTCTGGACGAGTGCCATTCAAAAGCGCAATTCACAAGGGCGTGGCAGTAATAGCAAGGTTGAGCTAGTTGGCATTAAAAAACTACGTGAACTGATTTTAGAATTAGCAGTGCGTGGTAAGCTAGTACCACAAGATCCAAATGATGAACCTGCTAGCGTGTTGCTTGAAAAAATAGCAGAAGAAAAAGCACAACTGATTGCTGATAAGAAAATCAAAAAGCAAAAGCCTTTACCAGCAATCGCAGATGAAGACAAACCGTTTGAATTACCTAATGGTTGGGAATGGGAGTACCTTAAAAATATAGGTCATGATTTAGGGCAAAAGTCACCAGATAAAGAGTTTAGTTATATTGATGTCGGCTCAATTAATAAAGAATTAGGAGTTATTGATACTCCAAATATATTGACGGCTGATAATGCACCATCACGAGCTCGAAAATTAGTTAAAAAAGGAACCGTGATTTATTCTACGGTACGACCATACTTATTAAATATAGCGGTAATTAATGATGATTTTTCGCCAGAACCTATAGCAAGTACGGCATTTGCTATTATCCATCCATTACCAGGTATTTTAGCTTCCTATATATATCGTTATTTACGTTCTCCTATATTCATCTCTTATGTGGAAAGTGTTCAAACAGGTGTTGCATATCCGGCAATTAATGATAAACAATTTTTTTCAGGAATGATTGCTATTCCACCTCTAGCTGAACAACACCGTATCGTCGCTAAAGTCGATGAATTGATGGCATTGTGCGATCAGTTAGAGCAACAAACTGAACAAAACCTAACATCACATCAAACCTTAGTGGAAGAATTGTTAAAAACATTAACCCAAAGTGTTAATGCAGATGACTTGACCGCCATGGATGGTGGAAATATCAGATCTAATGAAGATAGGGCAGGAGCAAATTCCTTTCAACAAAGCTGGTTGCGCATCGCCGAGCACTTTGATCTGTTATTCACCACCGAAGACAGCATAGAGCAACTAAAACAAACCATCTTACAGCTAGCGGTCATGGGCAAACTCGTGCCACAGAACCCAAGCGACGAACCTGCAAGCAAACTACTCGAAAAAATCGCCGAAGAAAAAGCCCAACTGATCAAAAATAAGAAAATCAAAAAACAAAAGCCACTACCTGAAATTACCGATGAAGAAAAACCGTTTGAATTACCAAATGGTTGGGAATGGTGCAGATTGCAAGATTCTATAGATGTACGAGACGGTACTCATGATTCACCTAAAGACGCTATTAGTGGTGAAACTTACCCATTGGTAACGAGTAAAGATTTCAATTCGGGTGATATAAACTTTGAGTCAGCCAGAAAAATTTCAGCTAAAGATCATTTTGAAATTAGTAAAAGATCGCTTGTTGAAGTGGATGATATCCTGTTTTCAATGATTGGAGGGAACATCGGAAATCAGGTGATAGTAAAAGATGAAAGACCATTTAGTATAAAAAATGTTGCTCTATTTAAATATTACGACAAAACAGCAACTGAACCTTATTATTTTAAAATATATACAGAAAATCTTGCTAGTGTTCTACAGGATTCTGCGGTAGGTGGTGCTCAACCTTTTATTTCATTAGGGGCTTTGCGTAAATTAGTTTTTGCTTTACCACCATTAGCAGAACAACACCGCATCGTCGCTAAAGTCGATGAACTGATGGCGTTATGTGACCAACTCAAAACCCGACTAGCTAATTCCCAAACCACACAACTCCACCTCGCCGATGCCGTCGTCGAAAACGCATTAACTGAAGAAGTTAGTCGTTAATAAACTCAATCAGGGATGATGACATGAAACAAATTACAGAATTTTATCGCTCGTTAAAGCCAAGTATTAATTATTTAGCAGATGAAGTGGTGATAGCCCAAGCGTGGAAAAAAACACACGGTTATATTCGCTCTTTTAACTGGTATGCCGATACGTTGGCCTTAGATGTTTCAGCATTAACGATTGAAGACAATGCGAAAAAATGGGCTGGGCAAATTAAACAAGGTAATACGCTTAACCAACTTGAATTAGTACCCGCAGCCAAAAGTGAAGCTTGGCTTTTTGATAGCAAGGGGTGGCATCCTAAAGACATAACAAAGCGAGCTGATAAAGTACCATTAAGACCACTTGCTCATTTAACCATTCGCGATCAGACATGGGCGAGTGCAGCCATGCTTTGTTTAGCGGATGCTGTAGAAACGGCACAAGGTAATTGTAGTAATAAAAATCAAAGCTTTGAAATGGCACGTGCGCGTAAAATCTATAGTTATGGCAATCGTTTAGTTTGTGACTGGAATAGTAAAGATAAAGCGTGGTTTCGTTGGGGAAATAGTGAAACGTACCGTAAGTTTTTTACCGATTATCAGAATTTTTTAAAACGGCCACTTGATCTAGGTCGTTTAGTTTCTACGCAGGCTTTAGGCTCTGAAGATGTTTTTATTGTAAATCTCGATCTCTCTAAGTTTTATAACACCATTGATATTAATGTGTTAATAGAACGTCTTAAAGTCATATCAACAAACTTTGGGCATGAAGAGTGTGATGAATTTTGGACAGCATTTAAGCTCATTACTCATTGGCAATGGGATCAAGCCGATATTGATTTAGCGAAAACGTTAAAGTTAGGCGATATTGAAAAAGGATTACCACAAGGGTTAGTTTCTGCTGGTTTTTACGCTAATGCATATCTAGCAGATTTTGATCAAAAGCTCGGTGATAAAATAGGTAAGGTATTATCAAATAAAGGCAATGTTGTCTTACATGATTATTGCCGCTATGTAGATGACTTGCGCCTTGTAATTAGTGCTGACGGGATAACACCGCAAGTCTTGGCAAAAGACATTAATACTATTATTGAAAAGCTTTTGAAAACCTTTGCTGGCGATGATGTAACTCTTAATCAAGAGAAAACCAAAGTTACTTTTTTATCTGATCTTGATAATAGCGGAAGTATGGCTAACCGTATTGAAATGATTCAAGGTGAGTTAAGTGGACCGGCAGATCGTGATGTTTTGGACTCTACTACGGGTATTTTAGAAAGCTTACTGACAATAGAAGACGAATCTACGCCAGAGCTTGATAGTAACCATTCTGATTTAGCCTTATTACAAATATCGAGTTTTGACCATGATATTAGGCCTGATACTTTAAAGCGATTTGCTGCAAACAGATTAGAGAGCATTGTTAGAAGTAAAAGACGCATTATCTCAATTGATGCTGACGAAAGTTTGCATGAAGGCAGTAATGAATTACTCGCCAAAAAACTTATTCTCGCGTGGATGAAAGATCCATCACTTGCTTTGGTATTGAGAAAAGCTATTGAAATATACCCTGATGCAGAGTTATTTGAACCGGTGTTTGACGCGATATTTGAGCGCAGTAGTTTTGCTAAAACTCTAACAGCCGTAGATAGCACAACCCAAATAATGATGGATTATTTACTTGCCGACTTATTTAGGTGTGCAAGTGATTTCAATGGTTATTTTCAGGTGATAGCGTACCCTTCAAATATCAAACCTACAGCAGTAATTGAGCTATTAACACGCTATGCTCAAAAAGTTATAGCTAAAGAAGATGTATCGCCATTTACTATTCGACAAGCGTTGATGTTGTTAGCCGTTACCAATAAACCTATTTTAAGTAATACAGGTAATGATTCAATTCAAAAAGATCTTCACTGTATTTTGGTTAATAAAGCTTCAGTGTATCAATCACAACGCAGTGCATTATTTGAAGTTGCCGCGCAAATAACAGGGAATTTTGATACTTATGCATCGTTGTTCTTAGAGCAAATTGAAGCGCTAGGTGACAAACGTTATGGTGCTTTAGAATTATTTTCAAAACGCGGTGGTCCTTTTTGGCTAGCACTTTGGAAACAATTAAATAAAAAAGTAGCCTTTAAAGAAATAGCCACCCAATTGAAATGGGCGGCCCCGCAGATTTCATCACAGCCCAAGCCTCGAAAACAAACTTTGGCTAAAATTATTTGTTCTGACATCAATGGTTTTGAGTTTGAACATGCATTAATAAAATTAGCACTTGGCCTTGTTCAAGAAGCGCAGGTTAATCCAATAATAATAGCTAAATCACCTAACGAAATAACAGTAAAATTAAGCCAGCAATATAACTGGGATAAAGTTTGGTTATCTGAAGTTAAGAGTATTGAATGTAAAGTAACTAAGTCTGATATAGGTATTGATCCAAGGTTTAGGATACCTGATTGGGTTGAGACAAATTTAACTGTAGATAACAGAATAATCTATTGGATAGGTACAATCTTAAGGGCTTCAGTGTTAGGTGGCGCAGATTTTACAGGTAGTCGCTGGAAAGCAAGTAAAACGGTCACTTACAAAGGGCTACGAACAAGTTGGTATAAACGTAGAATGGGAATGATGCATGCACCAGAATCCATTATTGGTGAGTTTGCAACCGTAAGTGGGTGGTTTTCTGATTTGTTGATGAGGTGTTTACAGTGGCCTGGATTTGAATCTACTTTTGTTCAACATAAAGATGTTCGTGCAATCCTCGATTTAGAAACATTTACTGATTGTATAGAAAGACGCTTAACTTATTTGAATAGTTTGATATGTAAGTCTTCATCTTTACCTGTATTACCAACTGAGGTTTTTAGACCAAATAAAAGGGAAAACTTCAGAATAGTAACCGTTCAGCAATTATTACCAAGATCTACAGATTTTAGTATCGCTGATGTGCAATTAAATAATGAGGCGTTTAGGGCTAAACATCGTGAACATTTATTAGCTGTTTGTCAGCTTACGGTTAAAACATTAGAAGCGAAATTAAATGGTGATGGTGATGAAAAGAAGCCATCTGCTGATCTTATTGTATTCCCAGAAGTTTCTGTTCATATTGATGATCAAGATGTTATTAAGAGACTAGCAGATAAAACCCAATCAATTGTTTTTGCTGGCTTAGTGTTTACTGATCACAAGGGGAAGTTAGTCAATATTGCCCGATGGTTCATTCCAGATTATAGAGAAAGTGGCAGACAATGGGTGATCAGAGATCAAGGCAAAGAGAATATGACTCTACCAGAGCAAAAGTTAGGTATTACTGGCTATAGGCCTTGTCAGCATATCCTTAAAGTACATGGCCACCCTGATGGTCCATTTAGCGTCACAGGTGCTATTTGTTATGATGCTACCGATATTCGATTAGCCGCTGATTTACGAGATAAATCAGAATTATTTGTAATAGCCGCTCACAATAAAGATGTGAATACGTTTGATAACATGGCTTCTGCATTGCAATACCATATGTATCAACATGTGGTTATTAGTAATATTGGCGAGTTTGGAGGCTCAACAATTCAAGCCCCATATAAACAACCTTATGACCGCTTAATTTCTCATGTGCATGGTGTGGGACAAATCGCTATTAGTACCGCCGATATTGATTTAGGAGCATTTAAGCGAAAATCTAAAAAGTATAAAGAAGTAAAAACTAAGCCTGCTGGAGTTTAGACTTTATGGATGACTTATTAGAAAAATCAGAAACGTTAAGTAGCGAGTTTAGTCGTATTTTCAACTATGGCCCCACAGATGAAAGTAAGTGTATCACTCAAGTTGGATTATGTCCTTAGTGGCTTTAGGGCACAGCGAAAGTGCCAGGCAAAGTTGTCTTCATGGCAACTATTTGTCAGCTATTTATATCTCAATCTGAAGCGTTAACACGTGCTGCTTGGTTACTTTATGCCGCCAGTGATGAGAAAATTGAAAATACAACGGCGACTTTGAGTGAATTGTCGCAAAATGCAGATCAAAAACCGTCTAACGCGAAAATGCTCAAAGCATTAAAAGGTAAAGCCCCTGAACAAGCTGACTTGATGTTAAACGAATTTAGGGATGTACAGTGGAAAGGGCTAAATTCATACATTCACGGCGGTATACACGCATTGCAAAGGCATGGTGCAGGATATCCTGAGCAGTTAGTCATTGATATTGTTAAATCATCAAATGGCTTATTAAGCATGACGGCTATGATGGCAGCAATATTAACCGGCAATCAAGTTATTGCAAAAGATGTGTCTCAAATCCAGCGTCGACATGAAGAGTGTTTGCCTTCCTTATTAATTTAACTTCTTTGGCTTTAGTGACGACTATTTTTGTTAAATTCTGTCATTACTTCTTTAAACTCTTCAGAGGTAAATGCTGCTTCCCAATCTTCTAGCCATTCATCGACAGTTTGCACTTCTGGTTGTTTATTTTTAATTAGTGGCTTGTTATTCGGGGTTTCAGTTCGATTATATTTATAACTATCTAAAGTACTTATATCTGCATTAGTAAACTCTTCTATTACTTCCTTCCTTATATACTTATTACCGTGGTTTGAGATACACGTACTTTTATTGGTCGCTAACCCTTTACTGGTAGGCTCTGGAGAGATACTCTTAGCGGTAAGAATTAGTGGTTGGTTAGCGGTTTTTTGGTGAAAGGTAAGAGATTGCTTAGCGGTCAAACTTTCAGTTACTTGAGCATTTTTAGGCTTCTTAAGCTTATTCAATATTTCATGATAGGTAACTTCAAGTAAAGTTAACTTTTTATCTTTAATCCTATCTTTAGAGTCTATTTCTCCAGTAAAAGTTAGTTGCTTTAACTTTCCCATACATTCGTAAAATTTTGATAATGACTTAGGTAAAGCCAAACCAGTAGAAAGCCAAAATTTATAAAAACTACTTCTTTCACCTACAATAAACTGTTTATTAGGTAAGGGATCTCCTTTTTTACCATATTTACTTTTTCTACTTCTTTTTAGGTTAGCGTTAAAAATAATGTAAGCATTTTTGCGTGAAAGTAAATCAATAAACTGCAATGTTACACCTGGGCTTTTATTTTGGCCGTAATTCCCCGTGGTGTAGCTGATATACTGTAGTGGAATACAATTGAATAAGTTACAAATGTCATTTATCAGTAAAGTTCTATTTTGCTTTAACCAGCATACAGGAACGGGTAAACCACTATTAGGTTGCATGATTAACTTACCTTTGACAATGGATACCTCGTCCCCTCTATTTATTAATTTCACTAATAAACTGGAGCTACTATCAATAGTATTATTTAATTTAGGAGTCATGTTCATTTACACAGGTGTAAGCGAGCTTTTAAGAGCTTTACTCACAGCTCCTTAACCTAGTAAGTTATGACGTTGTTCAAGTAACCCCTTTACGAGATTCTTTATTTCTTCTTGCGTTTTGCTTGTAGCCATAGCAATGATCACTGCTGTTAATTCATGCTTAAAGTAACCAACAGAGTTTGCACCAAGGTTTATTCCTGCAGGTAACAGACCTTCGTTAATTTTGATGTGAAAATTACTTTTAGAAATGCCAAGCATCTTTAGTGCTTGTGGTTTACGAATTATTTGTAAATCTTGTGTAGCTAATTGGATTGCAGGGATGTGATGTTCAGTGTGGTTCATGATTCGCCTCAGTTGTTTGTGTTTGGATTAACTGAGAGAAATTTATAGACTTAGTTGTGTAGTTAGTGGCAATTACCAAAAATAATTGGCAATTGCCAAGAATAATTTAGATATCTTTAAGGTAGTTTAATCCTTTACTAATCCTTTCTCGCAAAGCTCTATCCTTTAAACCAGTATCATCATCTGGTAAATATTTTGATAATTCTATAGCAACCTGATTAATTACTGGCTTTTCCGTGTCACCTAATATATTACCTTTTGAATGAGTTAATGCTTTTGTTAAAAGTCCTATTGTTTTATAGAGGTTTTTACGTTCTTTATCGGAAAAGTCAACACAGCCATTTATGTGTGTTAAAGATAAGCCAAATAAGGAAAAATCAGTTCTATATATAAATACATTATGAAGTGTTACCTCTTGATATAACTTTTTATATGAATCAGGTGATGGTGAATAATTTGTAATGTCTTTTGATGATACCGAAATCAACCTATCGCCAATATAGTCACTATTTTCAGTTGAAAATGAAAAAATTTTATACTGATTTTCATTTCTTTCTATTAAATTGAAGTAAAAATTTTCTACTTGATGAGCCCACATTTTCAAGAAAGAGCTATGATAGCTTAGTGTGCATGGATTTGGACTGTTTATTATACGAATATAACCACAATATCTTATATATGCAGGAATGTCTTTAGATTGAATGGTATACAGTATGTCTACAGCAGGTATTTTCCAAAGATTAGATAGTTCATCTATTGAATAATATTCTTTCATTCGTAACCTCAACACAAGACCTCAATGAAAAAGCCAAGCCAAAGCGGTGAGGTTACCGCCCGTTCGGGAGCTACCCTAGACTTGATTAATTAGCATTTTAGCTAGATCATGTTTATTTCACCAGTGCTATTTATTCGTCATTGACTGTGGTTGGTCAAACTAGTAATCAATAGCGTTTCTATTGGTGGGTAACGTAAGCTTAATTAATAGTGCTTAATATTAACATTTGTTAACATTTTGGTTATTCTTAGTGATACATCAAATTAAAGGTGAGGTTTTAAGAGGTTTTCAATATCGTTTTTTGTTAGGTTTTGAACGAATTAAATACTTTAACTATCATAAAAAGTTTTCTTATTTATTACACGTAAAAATTGACTTAAGGAGCTGTACTAGCAACATTACCTAACCTCAACAATTAAATAGCCCCACTACTGATTTAATATTACTCTACTGATCTGTACCTCCCTATTACAGTGCGTAGAATATCGGCCCGACTTGCAAACATACTTAAACGCCATTCATGTTTATTCTGTCTGCACAATACAATGTCACCCTCTTTAGCTGTTCGCTTTGGTCACACATAAGCAATATTACCCGTTTAATGTCGTCAATATCGCTTAATACTTCTAGTTGGATTGTGTTGATCAAATCTAGGCTGTGGCTAGTTGCTTGATAACCCATTATTTACCTATTTTAAATGTAAAAGCTAACACTATATTTAAACTACTTTTAACAATTTAGTACCTGATAATGAAAAACTACCCGTTGAACATTTTTCGATATGCTCAGACCACCACATCATCATTTTTGCTCTGCGCTTTAAGTAATCTGCTCTGTTATATGCCCGTCTAACTTCATTGCCGTCAACGTGTGCTAGTGCTGCCTCAATTACATCACTGTCAAACCCTTGCTCATTCAGTGTTGTACTAGCAAGGGCGCGTAAACCGTGAGCAACTAGCTTTCCGTGGTAACCCATTCTTTTGATAGCTGCATTCGCAGTTTGTTCATTAGCGTGTTTCCTTGGATCTCTATCAGCAGGGAAAATAAATTCTCTATGGCCGGTTATTGGTTTAATTGCGGTTAATAAACTTAACGATTGCTCAGTTAACGGTACGGAATGAGCTCGTTTTTTTTTTCATGCGATCTGCAGGTATGTTCCATAAGTTATTTTCAAAATCAATTTCTGACCACTTTGCACCGGCAGCTTCACTTGGGCGTGCAATGGTATGCAGTTGCCATTCAATTAAATATCGCGTGACTATCTTTATACTAGCGATACTTAATGCTCTCATGAAGTCAGGTAATTCATCGGGCTTAATCGTTGGCATATTCTGCTTTTTAGGTTTTTCAAAAGCTGCTTTAATACCAGTTAATGGGTTTGAATGAATAAGCCCCGTATTAACAGCGAAGTTCATAATTTCGTTTAACCGTTGGTTAATGCGTTTTACTGTTTCAAGGCTACCTTTTTCAGCGATAGGTGCAATGGTTTTTATTGCTATCGGAGCTGTTATTTCTGAAATAGGGCGTTTACCAATATAAGGAAAAACATGTAGTTCAAGAGAGCGCCAAATATCTTCAGCATAATTTGGTGTTACTGCTGACTTCTTTACTTGAAACCACTTCTTAGCAACATTAAGCAGAGTGTTTTCGATTTTCTCTTTTTGATGATTTGATATACTGTCCCTGTGCTCCATTGGATCAATGTTTTTAGCGAGCAATGTTCTGGCTTCCGCTCGTAATTTTCGAGCATCAGCTAAAGAAATATCAGGGTACTTTCCAAAACCTAAATTTACTCTTTTTTTAGTATATGGCCGAGAATAGTTTAGTAACCAAAGTTTAGATCCATTTGGTTTTATTCTTAACTGTAAACCTTCACCGTCTGATAAGTTGTATTCTTTATCTCTAGCTTTAGCCTGTTTAACTTCAGTATTAGTCAGTGGGGTAGTAATTCTAGCCATGATATTCCCTTTTTAGTAACACCAAATTTAGCAATGTTGCTCAGTGTTACAATTGATGTTACTAAAATTATAGGATTCTATCAAACGGGAAAAGACGCTATAGGTCAGTGTTTACGGATAACATGTTGATTTTAGAAGAAAAAAAAGACGCCCTAGGACGTCTTTGATTATGTATGTGGTGGAGCTGGCGGGATTTGAACCCGCGTCCAAAAAACCTACATCCTCGGTACTACATGCTTAGTCGATTATTTATTTAACCAATTAGACGCCAACCGACAGGCTTCGTCATGGTGAGCTTGATACTATTTCGCGGTTCAGCCTCAAGCGTGCTTCCCTCGCTATCCTATTTAGGGTGACCATCGATTCTCAAGACAATAGGAGAGTCTTTAAGGCGATGGCTAGCATTAAGCTGCTAGTGCGAACGTTTCGTCGTTTGCAATTATAGTTTTGCGGCTTTTTACGAGGCCAACCGCCCCTCGGCATGCACCTTGGGTTTCGTGAATCTTGTCGAATCCTGAATCAGCCCCGACTAGTCTTTTACCCTTGGTATCAAACATACTAATTAGTTGCCTAGTTAGTAATAGCTGTATTCTACCCTCTATATCAACCTACAACAAGCGCTAAGCAATATCTTTTTGTTTTTTATAATACTATTACTTAACTTTCGAAATTACATGGTTGATTTGCCGCAATGGCTTCTGATGCAAACTGTTTTAAAAATTGTTGTGTTGGCTCATCTACATTCAGATCTTCTATATAGGGGAGTGAATCAGCAGACTCTCCGGTAATCACTTCATAAAAAATATAGGCAGTAAATAGTCTTCCTAATAAAGAGGCATGATTTCCATCGCTACTATGCAGTGGAATTTGAGGATCAATGGCAAGTATATTGTCCCAAGCTAACCCTACGGGTGCAACACATGCTCTTTGAGAAGCTGATATCCCAGTATGAATTAGATGAATTCTAGTTGCTTCTTCTGTATTACCTTTTCGTGGATGTTCGGGAAATAATATTGGGGTTATGTTGTTTTTCTTTGCTTTGGCTATCCATTCTTTAGTTGGGGCTGTAGGGTAGATATAAGCGCCAGATTCAGAATACTTTTGCCCTTGTAAAATAATATGTGTCCATGGCTTAGTGTTTAATAAAACTTCTCTAGACTGTTTTGTTGCTTGATTATCTAAAAAGCCACCACCTGCGGTTACAACATTAACAGCTGCGTACGGGTTGCCTACGTTAATAAGATTTTTTATTATGGTACCAAGCCCCGCAGTATGGCTATTGCCAAATAATACAATTTCATAGGTATTAGAAAAACGGTTGTCTGGTATAGCTAAATTGGTAACAGAAATATCTTCTTTAATTTTATCTTTAATGATTTCTGGCTCACTCTTGTTTGATCCTCCAGAGCAGGCTGTTAGGTAAAATACTATAATGATTATACTGTAAATTGTGCGCATAATACTTCCTGTGTTGACTTTTGCTCGAAACTGATTATTACGCCGGTGTACTATTGTTTTTTTTATATAAATTTTACTATCGATTTTGTTAATTTTTTCTAATAGTATACGGCGTAAAGTTTGAACCCACAGTCTGTCTGTTTATTGATTTAACACAATAAAGAGGGTGTGATGGTTTAGTAATGATTTGATAATGATTGATAACTTATACCAGTTTCATTAATAAAATGATCTACTTTATACGCAGTAAGAACAGTCAATTACAAGCTGTTTATTTTTATAACGAGTTGTTCTGGGTAATTATGCTCCTGCATTGCCAACATAAGCTACATCCTTGTAGCGATAATTATAAAATAAATAACGTGGCAGTTGATTCTTTTAGCAAGTAGAAATGATCACATAGTCAGTGAGATTGGTATCATAAGGATTTTAATGCGCTTTCTCTTTGGTGATATTGTGGTTGACGTAACACAGGTAAAGTTAACTAAAAATGAAACACAACTAGAGTGTGAACCTCGGGTATTTGAGCTGTTAGTGTACTTTTGCAAGCACCCCGATAAAGCGATTTCACGCGATGAGCTTGTAACATATGTTTGGGGCGGTCGGGTAGTTAGCGATGCGGCAGTAAATAGAGCTGTTAGTGAATTACGTAAATTGCTGGAAGATAATCCATCGTCACCCATATGGATAAAAACAGTGAGTAAAGTAGGGTATCGCTTAGCAGTTACTCCTACTATATTAACGCAAAGTGTAGCTGGCGATGCACAAGAAAGTGGTGAGTTACCTCACGATTTAAGCCAAGCTATTTATGCAGCACAAGGCAAGAGTGCAATTTCAGCATGGCTGAGAAGTAAGTCTTGGCTTTTTGTAATAATAGCCGCAGCTTTAATATTAGTACTGTTTATATTTTACAATATCAAAAAAACTGTCTTAGAAAGTAAGAATAATCAGTTTCATTTATTAAACCAATATGCAGTGACTACCACAAAAGGTAGTGCATTTAACCCTTATTACCATGCTAGTTCGGCGACACTTTTTTTTCTATTTCGCGAAAACTCTACTGCGTATGCGCAGGTGTATATGCAAAAAGAGAGTGAAGCAGCGCAAATTATTTCGACGGATGACTATTATTACACCGATGTTATTTATGGAGGTAATGGTTTTGTCTATGCCTCCAGGCTAAATAACCTAGAACAAAGGCATTGTGAAGTTGTGAAAATTAACCTTCAAACAAAAGATCAAAGTCTGATAACTGACTGTGGCGAAGGTGTTATTACTCAACTTGCGTTTGATCAGAAAAAAAATAGACTAATCTATCAATCTAGACCCAGTATATCTGAGCCATACGCATTGTATTCTTATCTAATGGATACGGGAAGAAAACAGCAACTTACTCATCCAGTTCAAGTGGGTAATAACACAGGTGATTATGCTTTCGCATTGTCACCTAGTGGTCGAATGCTCGCAGTTATTGAGTATCTAGGTGAAGGTGTTGATAAAATTAAGCTGCTTGACCTAAACACTCTTCAGGTAATTGTAAGTAAGGCTTTTATAAATAATGTTTATGGTTTAGTTTGGCGTTCTGAACACCAAATTTTAGCGTCAAATGCTGATGGTTTATTTGAGTTTGATACCAAAACAATAACATTAACTGCCAAAGAGCAGAGCGATCAGTTTGGTCGCCTGTCTTTGGGAGGAAATAGCCGAACGCTACTGACAGAGCGTGGCCAAAAAACGATTAATATTTTTAGTTACTCAACTAATGATGCGTCGATAAAGGCTTTAACCTCAAGTCGAGGGATTAGCTTAATGCCTGTATTTGGCAATAACTCTAACATTATGGCTTTCAGATCGAATAGAACAGGTACTGATAAAGTGTTTATTCAGCCAGAGAGCAAGCCTGCTTTCATCGCAGAGTTCAATTCGGTTATAGAAAGTATTGGCACTATGGCGTGGTCTGATAACGATGAGCAGCTTGTTGCTAGTATTAATAATGCATTATATCTATATTCTTTAACCGATAAGCGTTGGACCGCATTAGCAAAAGAATTCACAGGCGTGCACTATGTCACGTTTGTTGATGATTCGATAATGTTTAGTGCCGAGGTTGATAGCCAGTGGAATATTTGGACGTTATCACTTCATAACGAACAGGAAGAGATCAGTCAAGTAACATTTAAAGGCGGTTATAGTATTCAAGGTAATACCAATGAGGTTTTTTACACCAAATTTAATATCAGTGGCTTGTATAAGTTAGATTTAAAGTCAGGAGTAGAGTCACTACTTATTGAAAACTTTCCTATTGCTGGCTGGCGACACTGGCAATTACGGGATAATAAAATATATTATTTAGCAGATAAAACGTACAAGGAGCTAAACCTTAATTCAAACATTACGCAAACACTGCATAACTTTGATGAGCGTAAACCCAACAGTTGTAATATGGCTTTTCAACATAACTTTTTTGCTTGTGAGCAAATTGAGCTAAGTACCAGTAATATCTGGCATATGCAGTTATCGCAGTAGTAACTTAGGCAAAGTTATTTTGAATAAGGTGCTTAGTTTGTTTATTACAAAACTTTAAGCACCTATTTAACTTGAGTTATAACTTGAATTTGGTTGAAAGGTTATTTGTCTAAGTTTTTATTTTTTAGTATGCGACCTTTATCTACTTGCCACTCTCTATCTTTAATATCGGCACGTTTGTCATGGTCTTTTTTACCTTTACCTAAGTAAAATTCAAGCTTTACCCAACATTTTTTCCAGTACATTGCAGTGGCAATTAAAGAATAACCTTCACGCTCTACAGCACCTACAAGCTGATCTAGCTCTCTTCGGTTGAGTAAAAGTCTACGAGGACGCACAGGGTCGCATACCACATGGCTTGATGCGGCATTAAGTGGCATTATTTCTGCACCCACAAGGAAAGCTTCGCGATCTTTAATCATAACGAAACACTCAGAAATGTTTACTTTTCCGCTGCGAATACTTTTAATTTCCCAACCTTGTAAGCTCATACCCGCCTCGTACTTATCTGACAAGGTGTAGTTATGACGAGCTTTTTTGTTGAGTGCTATAGTGTTGCTATTTGCTTTTTTTGATTTTTGCTTTGCCATAATTCTTCCATATTTAACGGCGCCATTATACGTATTACTACAAGGTTTTAAATGGTTTTTAACAATTGAATGTATTTATCTTTGATTTTTTGCATTCTAATGTGTTTTTCGTCAAGTTTTGGTATGATATTCGCCATTAATTAAGGAGAGAAGATGCCCGTAGTCAGTCGCAATGCTTTAGTGATGTTTAGCGTTGAACAAATGTATCAGTTAGTAAATGATGTTCTCGCTTATCCGCAGTTTTTACCAGACTGCTCTGATAGTAAAATACTTCAGCAGCAACCTAATAAAATGAAGGCTGCACTTTTAGTGTCAAAAGGCGGTTTAACAAAGTGGTTTACGACAGAAAACACCTTAATTGAAAATAAACAAGTATTGTTGAACTTAGTCGATGGGCCTTTTAAACGCTTACAAGGAAGTTGGAGTTTTACACCTTTATCTGATGAGGCTTGTAAAATTAGTTTAGAGCTTGAATATGAATTTTCAAGCAAGGTTTTCGACTTAGCGTTTGGCCGTGTTTTTAATAGCTTAGCCAATAATATGGTGCAAGCGTTCTCTCAACGAGCAAAAGAGGTTTATGGCTAAATGACTACTAAAAAAATTGATACACAAACCGAACAAGGTAACCAGATCCAGGTTGAAGTTGTTTATGGCGTGCCCCACAAGCAAGAAATTATTACTATATCTGTAAAGCAGGGAACTACTATTGCTCAGGCGATCGATTTATCGGGTATTAAATCAATTTTTAAAGAAATTGACCTTACTAAACATAACGTAGGTATTTGGAATCGCTCAGCTAAATTAACTGATGTTGTAAATGATTTAGATCGTATAGAAATTTATCGGCCGTTAATTGCTGATCCAAAAGAGGTGCGTAAGCGACGTGCTGAAAAAGCAAAGCTTGAGGGAAGGGCTGATAAAGTTACTGGAGGGAGAGTTGATCCACGCCGTGGAAAGTCAGACTAATATAGCCTCAAATATCAAAGTGACTTTAGTTGTTCTAATGGTGTATATAATAACTGATAACCGTTTTTATCAAACTTTAACCAAGCACCTTGTTCGTACCAATCACCCAGCACAATTCGTTTTGCTTGCTTACCATTTACATTAACGTTATGAATATTAGGCCTATGCGTATGGCCATGTATCATTAGTAGGCTTTGGTGCTGTTCAAGACACTTTTCTACTTCAGACTCGGTAACATCCATAATATCTTGCGACTTCATTGCGGTAGCATTAGCGCTTTGTTTTCGATAATTCTCTGCAATTTTTCTTCGTACAAATAAAGGCAAACTTTTTATCATAGTTTGCCACCACCAAGTACGTGATTTTTTTCTAAATTTTTGATAAGCAACATCTTTAGTACACAAAGTGTCGCCATGTAAAATAACAATTTTTTCACCATACAGCTCAATGGTATCTACTTCAGGTAACAGGGTCATGCCTGCTTTTTTTGCAAACCTCTTACCTAGTAAAAAGTCTCTATTACCATGAATAAAGTAAATAGCTGTTCCACTATCAGCAAGTTCCTTTAAGCCCCTAGCTATTTCTATAACAAATGGGGAATTATCGTCATCACCAATCCAGTACTCAAATAAGTCACCAAGTATATAAAGGGTTTGTGCGTTTAAGGCATCATTTTTAAGGAATGATAAAAAACAGGCCGTAATATCAGGCCTGTTTTGTGCTAAATGTAAGTCAGCAATAAAGTAGGTTACCGGTTGTTTATTTTGTAATGTCATCACATCTGTAACCTATTTTGCCTGTATAGCTTAAATTCAGTTGTTTATTCTACTAATGTAGACTCAACAACAATTTCTTCTTTAGGCACATCGTCGTGAAAACCCATGCGCCCAGTATCAACTAAAGTCATTTTGTCTACTATGTCCATGCCTTCAACAACTTCACCAAACACACAATATCCCCAACCTTGCTCAGTCTCACTTTTAAAGTCTAAAAATGTATTATCAACTAAGTTAATAAAAAACTGTGCAGAGGCTGAATGTGGATCACTGGTACGAGCCATTGCTAAGGTACCACGACTATTACTCAAGCCATTGCTTGCTTCGTTTTTAATGGTTTCGCGTGTTTCTTTTTCTTCTAAACCTGAAGAAAAACCACCGCCTTGTACCATAAAACCTTTAATTACGCGGTGAAAAATAGTGCCTTTGTAAAAACCGTCTTCTACATATTGTTGAAAGTTTTTAGCAGTTATAGGGGCTTTATCAAAGTTTAAAGCGATCTTAATATCGCCCATGGTTGTTTTAAATGTGATCATTTGTTTTATCTCATAAAAATTTATTGGTGAATTGTAACCTAAAGAGCGAATCTGTAAAGGGAAGTGATGATCCTTTGCTTTTCTTAGGCTACAATAACGCAAATTTTTATCTGAATTAGTCAGATTCACTTACTTAGCCTTATACCAATAAAAGTAAAGGCGATAAATTGGAGTCATTAAACCTCATGTTGCAGATCTACAATACCTTAACTCGTAAGAAGGAAGTTTTTACACCGATTAATGAAGGTAAAGTTGGATTGTATGTGTGTGGTTGCACGGTTTATGACTTATGCCATATTGGTCATGCTCGCACGTACATAAGCTTTGATAACATAGCTCGTTACTTACGTTTCTCAGGTTACGAGGTGAATTATGTTCGTAATATTACCGATGTTGAAGATAAAATAATTAACCGTGCTATCGAAAATAATGAAACAACAGAGCAACTGACCGAACGAACTATTGCTGCAATGCACGAAGATTTTGATGCATTGAATATGATGCGCCCTGATGTTGAACCACGTGTAACAACGCACATGAATGAGATCATTGCGATGATCGAAACATTAATTGCAAAAAAACATGCTTATGTAGCAGACAGTGGTGATGTGTTGTTTGAAGTATCAAGCTTTTCAGATTACGGTAAGCTTAGTGGTCAAAACTTAGAGCAACTACAAGCCGGCTCTCGTGCTGAAATTGATGAGACTAAACGCAATCCCCTTGACTTTGTATTGTGGAAATTAGCAAAGCCGCAAGAGCCAAGTTGGGAATCGCCATGGGGAGCTGGGCGACCGGGTTGGCATATTGAATGTTCAGCAATGAATGCTAAAGAACTTGGTGCTCATTTTGATATTCATGGTGGAGGCTCAGATCTACAGTTTCCTCATCATGAGAATGAAGTAGCGCAAAGTTGTTGTGCACTAGATACGCCTTATGTGAACTATTGGATCCATACTGGAATGGTGCAAGTTGACCAAGAAAAAATGTCAAAGTCGCTGAATAATTTTTTCACGATACGTGAAGTATTAGCAAAATATGATGCTGAAACAACGCGTTTTTTCTTAACAACAGGGCAATACCGAAGCCAATTAAATTATTCAACAGATAATTTAGAGCAGGCGCGTGCATCGCTTGAGCGTATTTATACTGCGCTTAGAGATATTAGTTTACCGAAAGACTTCACTTTAGATAAAGCTAATCCTTTTGTTAAAGCATTTTGTGTGGCAATGGACGATGACTTTAATACACCACAAGCGCTTTCGGTACTTTTTGAATTGGCTAAGCAATTGAATGTGGCTAAAGCTGACAATAGCAAGGATACCGTATTACTGGCAGCTACATTGAAAGGTTTAGGTGGGTTACTCGGGTTATTACAGTTAGATCCTGCAACTTTTTTACAAGGTGGAGGAAATAACGACGAAGTTGCACAAATAGAAGCATTAATATTACAGCGTAACCAAGCGCGAGTAGATAAGAACTGGGCACTTGCTGATGAAGCTCGTGATAAGCTCAATGCGATGAATATAATTCTTGAAGACAGCGCCGGTAAAACAACGTGGCGTAAAGGTTAATATAAGTTATATTGACAAAAAAATGCCAATCAACTGATTGGCATTTTTTATGACGAAATTTAAACTAACCTGAGTTCTTGATAACGGATGTACGTTAAAATCCGATAAAGTTATATTTTTCAATCACTTATAATACAACAATCGTATTGCTTATGTAGTTATATATCAATGTTATAAGTGTTGAGTGAATCAAGGCAAGTTTGCGTACCTAATAGCCAGCTATTAGTAGCAAATTAACGGTTTTTTAGTTCCAGACAAAAACCAAGTACCTACGTCCATGCAGGCAACGCAGATACGCGCAAAAAGTCGTGACATTGACGTGCTTAGCTTATCCAGAACTCAGGTTAACAATTAATTGATGGGATTACTGACCAAACTGCTCGCAGGCAATTAGGGTGTTTTCAATTAAACTTGCCACTGTCATTGGGCCAACACCACCAGGAACAGGGGTAATAAAAGATGCTTTGGTTTTAGCAATGTCAAACTCTACATCACCAATCAAACGGCCTGTATCCATTCGGTTAATTCCAACGTCAATTACAATTGCACCTTCTTTTATCCAGTCGCCGGGGATAAATTCAGATTTTCCAACCGCCACTACTAATAAGTCGGCATTGCGTACTTTATCTTCTAAGTTCTTAGTAAAACGGTGCGTTGTGGTTACGGTACAACCGGCCAAGAGCAACTCAAGTGTCATCGGGCGACCAACTATATTTGAAGCACCAACAACTAAAGCGTCTAAACCGTGTGTTTTAACACCGGTTGATTGAATTAAAGTCATAATACCTTTAGGCGTACAAGGACGAAGACCTGGCTGACGTAAAACTAATTTACCCACATTTGAAGGGTGGAAGCCATCAACATCTTTATTGGGAGCTATGTGTTCAATCACTGAATTAGCATCAATACTTTCAGGTAAGGGGAGTTGTACTAAAATACCATCGATAGTGTTGTCATTGTTCAGTTGAGTAATGAGTTCAAGTAACTCAGCTTGTGTTGTAGTATCAGGTAATTTATATGATGGAGATATAAAACCTACTTCTTCACAAGCTCGGTGTTTACTACCAACGTAAACTTGTGATGCAGGATTGTCGCCCACTAATATTACAGCTAAACCAGGAGCTCTTTTACCTTGCTCTATTCTAGCTTTAACCTTTTCTTTTACAGAGAGTCTCAGTTGCTGTGCAATTGCTTTACCGTCAATAAGTGATGCAGTCATAATTCCTAGCGCGTAAATTAAAGTGATAATCAAGGTTATTTTCGCATAGTTTCACTTTTCATCATAGATGAAATTGCCTTATATAAGTTAAATTTTTATTTACTGGTGATTACACTAGTATGTTAATATTTCGTCAATAGTCGCTCTTAAATTAAACTAAAATTAAAAGGCTGCTGTAAAAGTAACCGAAAAGCTATTTATTTATAAAAAACGTTTGACGAGCAACGGTCAACTAGGTAATATCCGCACCCGTTGAAAGCATGTATGTTTTTAACGAATCGTCGGTGATTAGCGCAGCTTGGTAGCGCACTTGGTTTGGGTCCAAGGGGTCGCAAGTTCGAATCTTGCATCACCGACCACTTTTTCTTTTTATAAGAAAAGTATTGCTCATATAAATTAGTGCACGTTTAGTTTTACTAAATTGTATAACACCTTTAGAAAGTGTGGCTTAAGCCCTTATATGATGCAATTATTAAGTTTATAATTTATTATACTTAAGTTAGCATTTTAAATGCTATGTTTTACAATGCGCCACTAGCTCAGCTGGATAGAGCAACGCCCTTCTAAGGCGTGGGTCTCAGGTTCGACTCCTGAGTGGCGTGCCATAATAAAGTGTTATGGTGGCTATAGCTCAGTTGGTAGAGCCCCGGATTGTGATTCCGGTTGTCGTGGGTTCAAGTCCCATTAGCCACCCCATTCTTTATAATGGAACTAAGAGTTAAAATCGGTGATTAGCGCAGCTTGGTAGCGCACTTGGTTTGGGTCCAAGGGGTCGCAAGTTCGAATCTTGCATCACCGACCACTTCTTAAATGTTTATCTATTCGTAAATACCTTGAATTTAATCACAGTCTAAATTTAGATGAGAACTTGCGAAGCAAGTCGAAAAAATTGTCTGGAACAATTTTTAAACGCGTAGCGACCCGAAGGGCGTAGTACAGGATGTACGAAGTAATCTTGCATCACCGACCACTTCTTAAATGTTTATCTCTTCGTAAATACCTTAAATTTAATCACAGTCTAAATTTAGATGAGAACTTGCGAAGCAAGTCGAAAAAATTGTCTGGAACAATTTTTAACGCGTAGCGACCCGAAGGGCGTAGTACAGGATGTACGAAGTAATCTTGCATCACAGAGCACTTTTCTTTTATTTTATTCTCATACTATATCTTTGTAATATCTGTAGACACATTGTGTAACACTTTTATTTTCATCTTATTGTTAAGCATTTATATATAAAATTTGGATGCTCTTTGCTAAAAAAGAACGTAGAACCTAGCTCGAACACTATCTTCCTTGATTTGTCTCAATATTAAAAGATCGCCCAATCTATACCTACTTTTATCATTTTTTAAATTTTTGAATTTAACGTAAACCTAACATTACATTAATGCTTAATACCTATTTGCCAACTTTTTTAATACATGGTAATTATGCGGATGGCAATTCAGCCGCATAATAAATATTAAAAAAGGATTTAGGATTTATCATGAAACATACAATCCCATTTACACCTAAACTAATCGCCTTGGCATGTGCGTCACTCACATTTTCAAGTGTTGGATTAACTACATCAGCTTTTGCTGCCGACGAAGCAAAAAAAGTTGAACGCATCGAAGTTACTGGTTCAAGAATCAAGCGTACTGATATTGAAGGTCCTTCACCTGTTCAGTCAATTACGCGTGCAGATATTGATAACTCGGGCTACGATAACTTACAACAACTCTTAGAAAAAATGCCTGTTGCTGGTAATGGTACTTTTTCAACTAGAGGTAATAACCAAGATTCTACTGCCAATGGTGCAGCGGCTGTCTCTCTTCGAGGCCTCGGTGCAGATGCCACGCTAGTCTTAATTAATGGACGACGCGTAGCCATTAGTGCATTTGCAGAAAGTATCACTAACTCATTTGTAGATATTAATAGTATTCCTGTCTCAGCAATCAAGCGTATCGATATCTTAAAAGATGGTGCATCAGCAATTTACGGCTCAGATGCTGTTGCTGGAGTTGTGAACGTTATCTTGAGAGATGATATTGAAGGATTAGAAGTAAATTTAGGCTACGGCGGAACCGATGGGCCTAACTATGAAGAAACGACCTCGAGCCTTGTCTGGGGTACATCAACTGAAAAAAGTAGTGCGTCGGTTATAGTTGATTACTTTAAAAACACTTCGTTATCATCTAACGAAATGGGGCGTTTAGGCACAGCTAATCAATCTGCAAATGGCGGTCAAGACTTCCGTTCATCACGTGGTTTTCCGGGGTATTTTTATGTTGATGGTGTAAAAACTATTGACCCTAATTGTCCTGCTGACAGTGCAACTGCTAGTGGTAGTTGTTTGTTTGACTATGGTCCGTACGGGTATATTGCGCCTGCATCAGAACGTATAGGTGCAATCTCACAATTTGATTATAACTTCGACAATGGCATTACCGCTTTTATGGAGTTGGCAGTGCAGCATAATAGCTCGATTGCTGCTGGTGCTCCAACACCACTTGATGAAGATGCTGGTTTAACTGTGCCTGCGAGTCACCCTAACAACCCATGGGCGAAAGATATTGAAATCGGACGTTACCGTACTGTTGATGCAGGGGCTCGTCAATGGGATATTCAGTCTGACTCTCTACGTATAGTGGCAGGTTTAAGAGGTGAAATTGATAGTTGGAACTGGGAAACAGCGATACAAAAGGGTCGTAGTTCGTCGTTACAAACGGGTGACCGCACCCAAGGCTGGGTAAGAACAGACTTTTTACAACAAGAAATTAATGCTGGTAACTATAATCCATTTGGTGGCACATTTAACGATCCTGCGGTTGTTGAACGTATTACTACTAGCTTAGTTCGTCGTGGTGAGTCTCATATGACCTCATTCGATGCTAACATTTCAGGTGAAGCTTTTAGTTTTGGTGACGATGTTGTCATGATGGCTGCAGGTATTGAATATCGTGAAGAAGATGTTAGCGATATTCCTGATGATCAGTTTCAGCGTGGTTTGATTTTTGGTACAGAATCTGTTTCTGCAGCAGCTGAGCGTGACCAATATGCAGCATATGTGGAGTTTTCAATTCCGGTTGCTGACAGCTTAGAATTGCAACTTGCAGGACGTTACGATGATTACAGTGACTTTGGCTCAACAACAAACCCTAAAGTAGCATTGCATTGGACACCGACTGAAGAGATTTCAATTCGTGGTTCTTGGGCACAAGGCTTTAGAGCTCCTTCACTTGCACAAATTGGCTTAGGTCCTTCACAAGAAAGCCAATTCTTTGTTGATAGTTATCGTTGTGCGGCCACTGGCCAAGACTGTGGTGTGCTTGACTATAATATCGAATTTGGTGGTAACCCTAACTTAGAAGCTGAAGAATCAGAATCTTGGAACCTTGGCTTTATTTGGGCGCCAGTCAATGATTTTGGTTTAAGTATCGATGTGTGGAGTATTACACAAGACAACAAAATAGATGAACAGGCATTTGGCCCTATTTATAGTGCAGAATGTAACAATCAAAATAGCACTGTTTGTGTTCGCTTGGCTCCTCAATCAGGACAAAGTTTAGGTGTAATACAGAAAATTTATAGCACTTTCGAAAACGTATCTTCTCAAGAAGTATCGGGTGTTGATTTGTCTGCAAACTACAGTCACTCCCTTGATGATTTAGGCTTGTTGAAATTTAACTTAGAATGGGCATTCCAGAATAAGTTTGAAAAAGATGGGCGTGATTATACTGGTGAATATGGATATCCTGAGCACCGCTGGATGTTCTCAACGAACTGGGAAAATGGTCCATTAAACGTTAATATGAATATTAGTTATGTAGGTGAATTTGAAGACACACCTGATATTGACTTTGATGGTACGCTCGATTTCGACAGTAATACATCTAGAATGATTGATTCTCAAATTTTAGTTGATTTACAAGCTGCTTATCGAATTTCGGACGCTACTAAAATATCAATTGGTATTAACAACGTATTAGATGAAGATGCACCATTTGCAATTGGTGATGGCGATGGTGACCTTTATGGTTATGCTTCAGGGGTACACAACCCTCGTGGACGCTATCTCTATACTAAAGTATCTTTCTCGTTCTAACGTTAATTGGTATAAGTAGAAAAAACCCGCCGGTTGGCGGGTTTTTTATTGTCAAAACTCACCCTGATATCAAAGGATAGCATCAGGTGACAAAGTTTTTTGTGATGAATATTATGATTTTAGATAATAATTATACTTTATAAATTACTATTTTTTGCTTGAATTTTATTGACATAGCCTAGTTTTATGAATCTATAGAAAAATTAATTTTAATCTACCCTCGACTCTTGTTAAAAGCACCGCTATAATTCTGCGTCATTATTTTTAATCTGAACATCTGTTATTCGGATTTTCCGGGCTCAACTAGCATCTGCTACAGGGCTGAGGGCAAATACTCGTTTGGGTTTTGTTCGCTATAGATAGATGCGTTACATAAGAGCGTAGTAAGCGCTAAGTATTGAGGTAATTAAATGCAAGTTTCAGTAGAGACTACAAAAGGTTTGGAACGTCGATTAACTATTTCAGTTCCGGCAGAGAAAGTGGATGTAGAAGTAAAGAACCGTCTTCGTCAAATCAGTAAAACGCAGCGTATTAACGGTTTTCGTCCAGGTAAAGTGCCACCATCTGTAATTCAAAAGCGTTACGGTGCATCTGTTCGACAAGAAATCGCTGGTGAAGTTATGCAGCGCAACTTTGTTGAAGCGATTATCGCAGAAAAAATTAATCCGGCTGGTCGTCCACAGTTCGTTGCTAAAAGTAATGAAGATGGAAAAGACTTAGAATTTGAAGCAACGTTTGAAATTTATCCTGAAGTTACATTAAATGGCTTAGATAAAATTAAAGTTGAGCGTGCTGCAGCTGAAGTGACAGACAAAGATTTAGAAGAAATGTTTGTAACATTACAAAATCAGCATAAAACTTGGAAAGAAAATAAACGCAAATCAAAGAAAGGCGACAAGTTAACTATTAACTTTCTTGGCCGTGTAGATGGTGAAGAATTTGAAGGTGGTAAAGCTGATAACTTTGAGTTAGAGCTTGGTGCAAGTCGTATGATCCCAGGTTTTGAAAAAGATATTATTGGTATGAAAGCCGGTGAAGAAAAAACAATCACTGTAACTTTCCCTGAAGACTACCATGCTGAAAACTTGAAAGGTAAAGATGCAGAGTTTGATATTTCTGTACTTAAAACTGAAGGTCCAGTACTTCCAGAGATAGACGAAGAGTTTGCTAAACTTTTTGGTATCGAAGAAGGTGGTGTTGAAGCGTTACGTGAAGAAGTTCGTAAGAACATGACGCGTGAATTAAACCAAGCGATTAAGGCTAAAGTTAAAGAGCAAGTAATTGAAGGTTTATTAGAAGCTAATGACATTGACTTACCAAGTGCATTAATAGCACAAGAAGTAGATGTGTTACGTCAACAAGCAATGCAACGTTTTGCGGGTCAAATGGACCCTAAAAATATGCCTGAGCTTCCAGCAGACATGTTTGAAGAACAAGCTAAACGTCGTGTTAAAGTAGGTTTGTTACTTGGTGAAGTTATCAAGGTTAACGAATTGAAAGTAGATGAAGCTAAAGTAAATGAATTAATTGAAACAGCTGCTTCAGCGTACGAAGATCCACAAGAAGTGATTGAGTACTACAAAACCAACCAAGAGCTGAACCAACAGATGCAAAACGTTGCTTTAGAAGAGCAAGCGGTTGATGTATTAGTTAAAAGCGCTAAAGTAAAAGATAAGAAAGCAAGCTTCAAAGATATAATGAATCCTGAAGGTAAATAAGCTTTTTCATTGACATTAGTGTAAGCAATAGCTTAAATGGCTTATATGGAAACATATAAGCCATTTTTTATAGTAAGGAAAGAATAGTTGTTAACTTCTCAAAATAATTCTCAAAATTTTACCAATATTACTGAAAGTGCTTTAGTGCCTATGGTTGTCGAGCAAACAGCTAAAGGTGAGCGCTCTTATGATATATACTCTCGCTTACTGAAAGAACGAGTGATATTTTTATGTGGCCAGGTTGAAGATCACATGGCTAACCTTATTGTCGCTCAATTATTATTTTTAGAGTCAGAGAGTCCAGAAAAAGATATTTATCTTTATATTAACTCTCCAGGCGGTTCAGTAACTGCAGGTATGGCTATTTACGATACCATGAAGTTTATTCGACCCAATGTAAGTACAGTGTGTATTGGCCAGGCAGCCAGCATGGGCGCATTTTTGCTTTCAGGTGGTGAAAAGGGGAAACGTTATTGTTTACCTAACGCACGTGTCATGATCCATCAACCTCTTGGTGGTTTTCAAGGGCAAGCATCAGACTTTGAAATTCATGCCAAAGAAATTTTATATATCAAAGACAAATTGAATCGTTTAATGGCTGAGCACACAGGGCAACCGTTAGACAAAGTGTCTGTTGATACCGATCGTGATAATTTCTTAAGTGCAGAAAGTGCGGTTGAATATGGATTAGTTGACTCCATATTAGAACAAAGACTCGACAATTTATAAGATTGTTGAATATTTCAGATTGTGATCTGTGGCTTTTGTGTAACACTAAAGGTAGAGATATTGAATTTAAATAGTTTAGAGGTACCGTATGACCGATATTAAGAAAGGTGACGGTGATAGTGGCAAATTATTATACTGCTCGTTTTGCGGTAAAAGCCAACATGAAGTACGTAAATTAATAGCGGGTCCGTCCGTGTTTATTTGTGATGAATGTGTTGAGCTTTGTAATGACATTATTCGTGAAGAAATAAAAGAGATCGCACCGAAGCAAGAAAGTGACTCGCTGCCTTCACCAATCGAGATAAGAAAGAGTCTTGATGATTACGTTATTGGCCAAGACCACGCGAAAAAAGTACTAGCAGTTGCTGTATATAACCATTACAAACGTTTACGTAATGGTGATATGCACAATGGAATAGAGTTAGGTAAAAGTAATATTTTATTAATTGGCCCTACGGGGTGTGGTAAAACATTGTTAGCGGAAACGCTAGCGCGTTTATTAGACGTACCTTTTACAATGGCAGATGCAACTACACTGACTGAAGCAGGTTATGTAGGTGAAGATGTTGAAAACATTATTCAAAAGCTTCTACAAAAATGTGATTATGATGTTGAAAAAGCACAACGTGGTATTGTTTATATTGATGAAATTGACAAAATTTCACGTAAATCAGACAATCCATCTATTACACGTGACGTTTCTGGTGAGGGTGTTCAGCAAGCGTTATTGAAATTGATTGAAGGCACAATTGCTTCTGTACCTCCTCAAGGTGGTCGTAAGCATCCACAACAAGAGTTTTTACAGGTTGATACGTCTAAAATCTTATTTATTTGTGGTGGCGCTTTTGCAGGGCTTGATAAAGTTGTTGAGCAACGTAGTCAAGCAGGAACAGGGATTGGTTTTGGCGCTAAAGTAAAAAGTAGTGATAAACATAAATCATTAACAGAACGCTTCCAGGAAGTTGAGCCAGAAGATTTAGTTAAATACGGTCTTATTCCTGAGTTTATTGGGCGTTTACCTGTAGTAGCCACATTGAGTGAACTTGATGAAGAAGCATTGGTGCAGATTCTACAAGAGCCAAAAAATGCACTAACTAAACAGTTTACTGCGTTATTCGATATGGAAAAAGTAGAGCTGGAGTTTAGAAAAGATGCATTACGCGCCATTGCGAACAAAGCAATGATCCGTAAAACAGGTGCTCGTGGTTTACGCTCCATTGTTGAAGGTGTTTTACTTGATACTATGTATGAATTACCGTCGATGGAAAATGTCAGCAAAGTAGTCGTTGATGAAACAGTGATCAGAGGTGAATCTAAACCAATAATCATTTATGAGAATCCACAAGAACAAGCAGCCTCAGAAAATTAAGTACAGCTTTGTATAAACGCATAAGTTTATTTAAAAAAACCACGTTTTTACGTGGTTTTTTATTATAAGCGCATAATTCATGGGTATGTTGGTTAGAATTAGCACATTTCCATGCTTTTTTTACACTATTTCTTGAAAGATAAATGTATATCCCCATATACTTTTTATCCAGGTTGTAAAAAACACCAAGTGGATTAGATTAATTAGTCCAATTGAAATAACATCCACTAAATTTCCAAGAGAGATCAGAATGTCTGAAGAATTAGTTGACGTAGCTACTAATGTTGCTGCCATCCCCGTTTTAGCTTTACGTGATGTTGTTGTATATCCACAAATGGTTATTCCATTGTTTGTCGGCAGAGAAAAGTCAATCCGTTGTCTAGATATTGCGATGGAAGGAGACAAACAAGTATTTTTAGTGGCGCAGAAAGATGCCGCAGTAGACGATCCTAAAACCGATGATGTTTATGAAACAGGCACGGTCGCGACTATTTTACAAATGCTTAAATTACCTGACGGTACGGTAAAAGTGCTAGTTGAAGGTGTTAAACGCGCTAAAGTTAGCGCATTTGTAGAGACTCAAGAGTATTTTACTGCTGATATAGATTACCTAACAGTTGAAAATATTGATGATGAAAACGTAGATATATTAGTACGCTCTGCGATTTCACAGTTTGAAGGCTATATTAAATTAAATAAAAAAATTCCTCCTGAAGTACTTACTTCAGTTGCTGGTATTGATGATGCTGAACAGCTCGCTGACACTATGGCTGCACATATGCCACTGAAGCTGGTAGATAAGCAAAAAGTATTAGAAATAACCAGTGTTACTGATCGTCTTGAATATTTGATGGCGTTAATGGAAGGCGAAATTGATCTTCTCCATGTAGAGAAGAAAATTCGTACACGCGTTAAAAAGCAAATGGAAAAAAGCCAGCGAGAGTACTATTTGAATGAGCAAATGAAAGCAATTCAAAAAGAATTAGGCGATGACGATGAAGGCAGTAATGAAGCCGAGCAAATAGAAAAACAGATCAACGAAGCGCAAATGCCAAAAGAAGCTAAAGAGAAAACTTTAGCAGAATTAAAAAAATTAAAAATGATGTCGCCGATGTCTGCTGAAGCAACGGTTGTACGTAGCTACATTGATTGGATGATTAGTGTTCCATGGAAAAAACGTAGCAAACTTAAACGCAATTTAAAATTAGCTGAAGATGTTTTAGCGCAAGATCACTATGGTCTTGAAAAAGTGAAAGAACGTATTATTGAGTATTTAGCCGTCCAGCAACGAGTCAGCCAACTCAAGGGGCCTATTTTATGTTTAGTTGGTCCTCCAGGTGTAGGTAAAACCTCTTTAGGGCAGTCTATTGCAAAGTCTACAGGCCGTAAATATGTTCGTATGGCGTTAGGCGGTGTGCGTGATGAGGCTGAAATTAGAGGGCACAGACGTACTTATATCGGATCATTACCAGGCAAGTTAATTCAGAAAATAGCCAAGGTCGGGGTGAAGAACCCATTATTTTTGCTTGATGAAATTGATAAAATGGCATCAGATATGCGCGGAGACCCAGCGTCTGCATTGCTTGAAGTGTTAGACCCTGAACAAAACAGTAGCTTCAATGATCATTACTTGGAAGTAGATTATGATCTTTCAGATGTCATGTTTGTAGCAACGTCTAATAGCATGGATATACCAGGACCATTACTCGATCGTATGGAAGTAATACGGTTGTCTGGCTACACCGAAGATGAAAAATTAAACATAGCAAAGCGTCATTTATTACAAAAACAAATCGAACGTAATGGTTTAAAAGATAAAGAGATTGACATTGATGACAGCGCGATTATGGGCATTATCCGTTATTACACTCGTGAAGCGGGGGTGCGTGGTTTAGAGCGTGAAATCTCTAAGCTTTGTCGTAAAGCGGTTAAAGAAATACTGCTAGATAAGTCCATTAAAAAAGTTGTAATCAACCAAGACAACTTGTCTAAATTTTTAGGTGTTCAGCGATTTGACTACGGAAAAGCAGACACAGAGAACCGTGTTGGTTTAGTTACTGGGCTCGCGTGGACCCAAGTTGGTGGAGAACTACTAACAATTGAAACGGCCTCTGTACCTGGTAAGGGTAAGCTTACTTACACAGGCTCGCTGGGTGACGTAATGCAAGAGTCTATTCAGGCAGCTATGACTGTAGTGCGAAGTAGAACAGAAAAACTTCGCATTAATGACGACTTTTATGAAAAACGTGATATTCATGTGCATGTTCCTGAAGGTGCAACACCTAAAGATGGTCCAAGTGCAGGTATTGGAATGTGTACGGCATTAGTGTCTAGTTTAACTGGTAACCCTGTTAAAGCTGACGTGGCAATGACCGGTGAAATTACGTTACGAGGTGAAGTATTAGCCATAGGCGGCTTAAAAGAAAAGCTACTTGCGGCACACCGAGGTGGTATTAAAACTGTTATTATTCCAAAAGAAAACGAGCGAGATTTAGCCGAAATCCCTGAAAATGTTAAAGCAGATTTAACTATCCATCCGGTTAAATGGATAGACGAAGTGCTAAATATTGCGCTTGAACAACCTGTTGAAAAGTGGAAGAAAGCTGACTGATACTGATTAAAAGTGTTTTTTTTGTCAAAAATTGCAAAAAAATCAAAAAAAAATGTAAAAAATAGCAATAAAGGCTTTCCAAATAAATAAAACGTGGTAAGTTAATGGTTCTGAAACGCTAGACCCCAATGTTAATAAGGGGTCTAGGATAGATAAAAATAATTATCTTAATTTAGATTTCTTTAACTCAGCGCTTGATGTTCGAAAAGAAGCTTGTTATAAAGTTTCAACAGAACGCTAAAAATAAAAGATAGCGCTGAACAATAAACTTTGAAGGGGAATATACTGTGAATAAATCTCAATTAATCGAGAAAATTGCTGCTGGTGCGGACATTTCTAAAGCTGCTGCTGGTCGTGCGTTAGATTCATTTATTGAAGCTGTAACGGAAGAGCTAAAAAGCGGTGAGCAAGTTGCATTAGTTGGTTTTGGTACTTTTTCTGTACGTGACCGTGCTGCACGTACTGGTCGTAACCCACAAACAGGTGCAACAATTCAAATTGCTGCAGCTAAAATCCCATCTTTCAAAGCGGGTAAAGCTTTAAAAGATGCATGTAACTAATCACAGTTACCTGTAAGATTTTCAAAGGCCACCTATAGGGTGGTCTTTTGTTTATTTAGCGCTACAAAATTTAGATTGTGTAGGCTTGTGTTGAATACTTTTTATCGATTTTTACCATTGCTTACTTCAACGTTTAATCAGCATCTGTTAAAATCGCGCGCAGACAACACACCAAAGTGTAAATAGAGAAAAAAATGTTAGAGAATATTAGAGAAAAATCGCAAGGAGTAACGGCTAAAGTTATTCTTGGTCTTGTTATTTTGACGTTTGCGTTTGCAGGTATCGGTAGCTACACCAACTCAGTTGATACTTCAGTTGCGCAAGTTAACGATATGAAGATAACTCAGTCAGACTTTGATAAAGCTTATCAAAATCAACGTAACCGCATGGCTCAACAGTTTGGTGAAATGTTCGATACATTATCAGCTGATGCCAACTACATGGCTAATTTTCGTAGCAGTGTACTAGAAAATTTAATCAACGAAAAACTTATTGATTTTGCTACTGCCGAACTCGCTATTCGTGTTTCAGATGAGCGAATTAAACAAACTATTCGTGAAATGCCTGAATTTCAAGTTGATGGTAAATTTGATAATAACCGCTATTTAGCGCTAATTAATCAAGCGGGCTTCTATCAAACATCGGACTTTCGTGATTATTTGCGTGTTGAGATGACCCGTCGTCAACTTAATCAAGCATTAATTGCAAGTGAGTTTAGCTTGCCTTATGAAGAAGCACAGCTTACCGGTTTACAAAATCAAAAACGTGACATACGTTTTGCACAAATTTCTGCAGAGCAATTTAAAGCATCAGTAGAAGTTACAGAGCAAGATATTAATGATTATTATCAAAACAATCAAAATCGCTTTCAAAATCAAGAAAAAGTAAAAGTTAACTATATTGCTTTAAGCGTAGATGATATAGCAGATAAAGTGGAAGTGACTGCAGCTGATCTTGAACAGTATTACCAACAAAATATTGCAAAATATCAGCAGAATGAGCAAAAACGTTTTTCGCATATTCTTATTGAAATTGGTGATGATGAAGCAGCTGCTAAAGCGCAAATTACAGATATACTTACTAAAGCAAATAGTGGTGAAGACTTTGCTGTTTTAGCTGAAGAGTTTTCGGCAGATACATTTAGCGGTGAAAATGGTGGAGATCTTGAGTGGATTGAACCTGGCGTAATGGACGATGCATTTGATGAAGCTGCATTTGCACTAAGTTCTGTAGGTAGTATCTCTGATGTTGTGCAAACTGATTTTGGATTTCATATAATTAAATTAACAGAATTGAAGCCAGAGCAAATTAAAGACTTTGCTGAAGTTAAAGATGAAATCCAGCAACTTGTGAGTACTCAAAAAGCAGAAGATAAGTTTTTTGAATTACAACAAGAGATGGCGCGATTAAGTTTTGAATTTCCAGATAGTTTAGAAGATGCTGCTGGTGCTGTTGGTGGTAAAGTACAAACTTCTGATTGGCTAACACGATTTGGTAATACAGCCCCGTTTGATAACGCTAAAGTTCTTGACGCAGCTTTCTCTGATATTGTTGTTAAAGAGCGTTTGAATTCAGATATTATTGAAGTGAATGACTCATTAGCACTTGTTTTAAGAACTAATGAGTACCAAGCAGCAAATACTAAACCATTGGCCGAAGTCTCAGAACAAATCAAAACAATGCTAATTGCTGAAAAAGCGACTGAAAAAGCACAAAATATTGCTCAAGAACTCTTAACAGCGTTTAAAGCTGGTGAAGATGTTACAGCGCAACTCGCAGCAGTTAATGCAAGTTTTGAAGTAAAAAATGATATCGCTCGCTTTGGTGCAGAATTAGATAATAATATCGCTAAGGAAGCATTTAAATTACCTCACCCTGTTGAAGGTACTTTATCTGCTAGCACAGTTACTATGAATAATGGTGACTTAGCACTTCTTGAAGTTAGTGCGGTTAAAGAAGGTGAGCCAGCTACTAACAGCAACTTTGCCCAGCAACACAGCCAGCAATTAGCTCAAGCAACTTACAAGAGTTTTATTGATGCATTACGTGATCAAGCTAAAATCACTCGTAGAGAAGTAGTCCAGTCATCAGAGCAATTCTAATTTAAGCTATTTCGTAAAGGATAGCCGGTAGAAGCTATATAAAGCAGCGATACTCTCGCTGCTTTTTTATTATTTTAGCCTTAGTTCGGAAGGCGAGTTTCATCATTATTTGGAATTTAATGAAAGTAATTTAAATGAAATATTGTTGTTAATACCTTTAGATAAAATCCGATGATGGATTTATGTGCTTAATACCAATCTCACTAACTATGTGATCATTTCTACTGGCTAAAACAGCCAACTACTGCGTTATTTACTTTATAATTATCGCTAAATGGATGTAGCTTATGTGGACAATGCAGGAGCATTATTGTCCTGAACAACTAGTTATGAAAATAAACGCCTTGCATTTGACTGTTTTCACTGCGTATAAAATAGATCACTTAATTAATGAAACTGGTATAACCTCAGTTAGGGTTAATGGATTCCATAATTATCTGATTTTAATATCAATAATTAAGATGGAATAATGGTATTCAAGACTTTAACCCTTTGGGTAAAGCCCGATAATGGAATCTATGTGCTTATCAAGACATTTTTACAAGCCAATAGCTATCTATTGGGCTTAAAAAGAACGTAGATAGGCGTTTCAATAGCCTTTTGGGGTAAAAGTGCTAAATCAAGACTTAGCTTACTCTGAGTTCAGATTATTTAGCTTTTTTATTGAGTAGTGTTTTAATCTGTCCAATTACCTTAGAACGAACTGCTTTTAATTTAGGTGGTGTTTCATGATAGGGAATAGGCCTACAGACTTGCATTGCTTTAAGCCCTAAGCGAGCTGTTAACATTCCAGCACCTAAACCTTGTGCCAATCGACCAGAAAGTTTAGACAGCATATCAGCACTGAGTAAATCAGCACCAACATCGGTAATTAACTCGCTAGCGCCCGCATATACCATGTTTTTAAAGGTTTGCTTTATCAGCTTTATACGGCTCCAGTAACTTATTTTCATGCCATAAAGCGCTGCTATTTCGTTGATCATTTTAGTATTGCGCCAAAGCATTAATAGCATATCTAAAACAGCAATAGGGCTTAATGCTACTAATACCGCAGCTTCTGTAGCATGCTTGCTTACTTTGTCTAAGGCTTTTTGATCAACAATTGAAAGTACTTCTCTTGAATATAATGTCAGTAACTCTTTATCGCTTAATTCTTTATGCTCATTTGCAGACCAATTGCTTTCTTGCTCGGTTAGAATATCGCATGGTAGCTGCTCGCTAATTTGTTGGCATAAGTCGTGTGCGCTAGTGAAAGTGTCTTCTAAGTAGATACTTTTAGCTTGTTTTTGCATTCTTTGCCGTTGCTTAAATTGTTTAAGTCCTCTGTATTCTCTAAAGACATAACCACTTGCAATAAGTGATACCAATCCAAGTAAAGTAGCGTAAATACTCGTAATAAAGGGACTTTGCACAAATCCTTGAATAAAAAAGTCAACGGTCTCATACGCTATTAACCCGGTAAACACTATTCCCGTTGTGCGCCAAAGCCAATTAGGTTTACTTGCTTCTGTGAGCTCTACGTCGTTGTCAGCTAGTTCAGTTTCTTGTGCTTCCCACTCGCTATTCTCTATTATTACTTGTGCTTGGCTTGCTGGTAGATCTTTGGCCTTGTGATCGATTTCATCAAATAGTATTTGCTGTTGGTATTTGGTTTGTTCTTGATTCATTTTATTTTATCTCCCAGCAAAAATTGCAGTACTTGATCCATACGTAAATGCGGTAAACTTTCATGACTATCGATGCGGGCAAGCGGTGAAAACCCTATAAAGTTAAAAGGACTACTCTGCCAATAATCAGCTTGAGGTAATTTATTTGGTACTGTGCCAGGAAACAATGTAATGAGCTTGCCATCACTTGCCCGATTACCTTGTATAACAGGGATCTCGCTTCCTTGATGTTGTGCTTTGCCAACATTGGTTGACTTGACCGAGGCAATGGCTAGTGTTTTCATTTCTATTTCATCAAAACTTAAATGGTGCTTAGTTTCATGTACTAGCTGATTAAGTAAAGAAGTTAAGTTAGTGTGTTGTTCGGGCGTAATATGGTCAGCCTTAGTTGCGGCGAACAACAGTTTATCTATTCTTGGAGAAAATAAACGCCTAAATAAGCTTGATTGCCCATAATTAAAGCTTTCCATAATCATGTTGATCGCTTGTGTTAAATCTTGAAAACTCTCAGGGCCATTGTTAAGCGGCGTTAAGCAGTCAGCGAGTACAATTTGTCGGTCGAAATGAATAAAGTGTTCATGGTAGAAATTTCTTACCACACGCTCTTTATATTCAATATAGCGAGCGCGTAACATGCCAATTAAACTGTCGTCTGTCGCATTTTGGTAAGCATCTTTGTCTAATTCATTAAAATTTGTGAATGGAAAAAACTGTAAAATAGGTGCATCAGCTAACTCTCCAGGCAAAATAAATCGACCAGGTTGAATAACCGACAAGCCTAACTTATGGCGATATATCATTAATAAGTTAGTGTATTCATGTGCTAAGTCAGCTAGTAATTGTTCATCTACCGGTGCTAAAGGGTCTAGTTGATTAACTTTGTTTAAAAAGCTTTGAGAATAAGCGGCTCTTGGTACACCAGTTAAAAGCTCAGTGGTAAATTCGGACCATTCCTCATAAGTTAAGTTTAAAATGGGTAGATCGAGTAACCATTCGCCAGGGTAGTCGGTTATATCAATAGTTAAGGTGACGGTATCAGTTGCATACTTTATTAGGCTGTCTGTCGGCTGATACCTTAATGCCAGACGGAGTTCGCTAATTCCGCTAGTAGGTTCAGGCCAGTTCGGCGGTTCTTGACTAAACGCTTGCATGGCTTTGTCGTATTCAAATCGTGCAATGTGTAAGTTTTTTTGCGGTACTCTTTTCGCGGCAATAAAATTACCCTGATGCACGACATTGAAAAAACCTAGTTTTGAGTGACTACCTTCGTTGATAAGTTGGTTAACAAAGCTGGTGATAAACGCCGTTTTACCACTGCGACTTAGTCCTGTAACAGCTAAGTTAATATGTTGATCAAAGGTGCGGTTGACTAGGTCTGATGCTTTACGCTTGAGTTTTTCAATTTTTTGCTTTGAGAGTAACGCCAAAGTAATAACCTATTAATTAGTGAGACAGAGTAATTGCCTTACGACGATTGTATCAAATAGTATCGACTTTCTTAAAAATATAACAGTGCTTTAAAGAAAATTAGCACAATAAAAAAGCGGCTATTGCCGCTTTAGTAAAGTTAGTAACTTATTACAACTTATTGATTTCGCGCGATACTGTAAATTCTGGTGACGTTACATAACGCTCAATTTTTTGTAATTCTTTTTCTAACGATTTAAACTTTAATGTTATGTCTCTAAATGCTTGTTGTGGCGGTTCGCCGGCTTGCCAAATTCGAGACTTTACTTTTATTGACTCATTAACAAAATCATCACTAGTGTTAACATTTGCATGCCCAGGCTGCTTAGCGTGCTTACTGGTAAAATGGTCTTTGGTTTCTGGCTTTTTATTTAAAATAAACCAAGCAGCAATATAAATGACAACAAACCAACCCATTCCTAACAACACGCCTGATACCACTAAAATTCTTACTAACCAAGTTTCCCAGCCGAAGTAATCTGCCAGTCCCGCGCAAACGCCAGCTATTTTGCCTTTACTTGGTATCCGGAATAATTCTCCTCGACGAAAGGTACTCATACTTTAGTTCTCCAGTCAGGCGTCTCCACATCTAAAATAGCTTCCAATGTTTTAATTCTGTCAGCCATTTTATCTGCTGATTCAGATAACTCGGTTAAGCGATGAAAATCTTCTTCCGTGAGCCCTTGGCTAATTTGGTTTTTACTACGGTAATGAAGGACTAACCAAATAGGCGCTACTATTACCAAAAATATTATTAAGGGTGGAAATAAAAAGTCTTCCATAATTTTCTCCAAATCTTGTACTTATAATGGTGAGTCTATAGTTTATTTTGTCTTTTTATTAGACTGCATTCTAGTTTTTAATTGCGCTAACTCATCATCAATGTGCTCATCGCCTTCTAATTCAGCTATTTCATCTGCTAGAGATTTGCTACCTAAATCATAAGATTCAACCTGTGCTTCTAAATTGTCAATTTTGCGTTCATAGCTATCAAAGCGACTTAATGCATCATTCACTTTATCGCTATCAATGTTGCGTTTAACTTTTAAACGAGAGCTTGCAGTTTTCTCGCGCATGATAATTGCTTTTTGTCGTGCTTTAGCATCAGCTAACTTGTCTTGTAACTGAGATATTTCGTCTTGTAGTTTGGTAATGTGTTCATCTACATGTGACAACTCATCAATTAATGATTGTGCACTTTCCACACACTTTTTCTTTTCAACGAGTGCTGCTCTAGCTAAATCTTCTCGGTCTTTACTTAATGCTAGCTCTGCCTTTTCTTGCCATTGTTCTGCTTCTTGTTCAAAACGCGACACTTGGCGAGTTAATTCCTTTTTATCTGCTAATGTTTTGGCTGAAGATGAACGAACTTCTACCAAAGTATCTTCCATCTCTTGTATAATTAGGCGAACCATTTTTGCTGGATCTTCAGCTTTATCTAATAAATTATTGATATTTGAGTTAATAATATCGGTAAACCTTGAAAAAACACCCATAACTTCTTCCTCTTATAAATAATAAACTTGTAATGGTAATTGATACCAATTTAGTTAAATTATGTAATCAACTTACTATTACTATTCATATTTTGAGCCAAGTTTTAAATATTAACTAATCTATTGGTTTTATTGATTTTATATTATTTTCAAAAAAAACTTCAAACTGACAGAGTAATGAAATACACTATTTGTTAGTGAAATTTACTAATTGTTAGGTCTCCCATGTCACGTTTCAGTCAGCAAGATAACCTTATTGGTCAGTCAAATAGTTTCCTCGAAGTTTTAGAGCAAATATCGCAAGTTGCACCTTTAACTAAACCTGTACTTATTATTGGAGAGCGGGGAACAGGTAAAGAGCTCGTTGCAGCTCGTTTGCATTATTTGTCAAAGCGATGGGATCAAAGTTATTTGAAACTCAATTGCGCCGCGCTAAATGAAAACTTACTTGAAAGTGAGTTGTTTGGCTATGAAAGTGGTGCATTTACTGGCGCTACTAAACGGCATGAGGGGCGGTTTGAAAGGGCAGATAAAGGAACCTTATTCTTAGATGAAATAGCAAACACAAGTGGCTTAATTCAAGAGAAGCTTCTTCGAGTAGTTGAATACGGAGAGTATGAACGGGTAGGAGGCTCTAGAAGTTTAAAAACCAATACTCGTTTAGTTGCAGCAACAAATGAAGACTTACCCTCAATGGCTGAAGCGGGAGAATTTCGTGCTGATTTATTAGATAGACTTGCTTTTGACGTGATAACTTTACCGCCATTAAGAGAACGTGTAGAAGATATTATGATGCTAGCAGAGCACTTTGCTATTAATATGGCGCGAGAACTTGAATTTGAGCTATTTAGTGGCTTCACTGAGAAAGCAAAACGCGCTATGCTTGAGTACCATTGGCCAGGTAATATTCGAGAGTTAAAAAACGTGGTGGAACGCAGTGTATATCGCAGTAATAATCCACATTTACCTGTGCATGAACTCGTGATTGACCCTTTTGAATCACCTTATCGCCCATCTAAACGTGTTAAAACCCATGATAGAGTAGTTAATGTGGTTGCAACGCCTGAACATGCTAACGATCAGGCTGTTGAGAAAGCGCCTATTCAAGCGCAAAAATTAGCAACTAAACAAACGCTGGAATTTCCACTTTCTTTGAAGTCACTTTCTCAAAATTATGAGGTTGAACTCATTAAAACTGCGTTAGAAAATTGCCAATATAACCAAAAGAAAACTGCTGATGCGTTGGAGTTAACCTATCATCAGTTAAGAGGCTATTTAAAAAAATACAATTTATTAGACTCGAGCCCATTAGAGGAAGAGTAAATTTCAATGGTCAATTTGTTAGCTAAAATACAGTGTTTTATGCGTATGCAGTTTACTGTGGTTATTGCTCTATTACTTTATGGCTGTAATTATAGCGAAGAAATATCGTCTAATAACAAAAGTATTGTTTATTGTAGTGAAGGTGTACCAGAAAGCTTTAATCCTCAAACTGTTACTTCAGGTGTAACCATCGATGTTACCTCTAATCAACTGTATAACCGTTTAATTACTTATGATAAAGATGAAAGCATTATTATACCTGCACTGGCTAAATCTTGGCATGTCACTGAAGATGGCAAAAAAGTAACCTTTTATTTACGCCAAGATGTTCATTTTCATCAGACAAAAGACTTCACGCCTAGCCGGAAGTTAAATGTTGATGATGTTATCTTCAGTTTTCAGCGTATTTTAGATGTTAATCATCCTTATTATATTAGTGCAGGTGGAAAATTTCCTTTTTTTCAAAGTGTAGAGTTTGGTGATTTAATTGACCATGTTGAAAAAATTAATGATTACACCGTTCGGTTTAATCTAAAGCGGGCTGACAGTACTATTTTAGCTAATTTAGCCAGTGATTTTGCTGTGATTTTATCTAAAGAATACGCTGATAATTTGGCGGCTAACAATTTACATAACAATCTTGATATGAACCCTGTTGGTACAGGTCCATTTAAATTAATGAGCTATAGACCAAGCGCTTATATTAAATATGTACCCCATGAAAATTACTGGGGAGAGAAGTCAACATTAGCCCAACTTATATTTGATATAACCCCAAGTAGTTATACACGCTTGACAAAGTTACTTGCAAAAGAGTGTGATGTTATTTCCTACCCTATTGCACACGAAAAAATTAATGACCGCCCAGATCTCGAACTTGAAGGAAAAACTTCGTTTAACGTTGGTTATCTAGGTTTTAATACGCAAAAGCCCCCTTTAGATAATAAAAATGTACGAAAAGCCATTGCTCACGCGATTAATAAACAAGCTATTTTGGAAACCGTTTATTTCTCACAAGCAGATGATGCATCAACTATTCTTCCTAAACCTTCATGGGCTCATGATAGTTCTATTCAGCCGCCTGAATATTCAATTGAAAAAGCAAAAGCGTTACTTGCAGAAGCAGGCCTTAGTAATGGCTTTAAAATGGACTTATGGGCTATGCCTGTTCAGCGACCATACAACCCAGACGCAAGAACAATGGCAAAGTTGATTCAATCTAATCTTGCAAAGGTAAATATAGATGTCAATATTGTACGTGATTATGAGTGGTCTAAGTTTTTATCGTTAATCGCTGAAGGGCAGCACCAATCTGTTTTATTAGGGTGGTCTGCTGATCATCCAGACCCTGACAATTTCTTTACACCGTTACTAAGCTGTACTTCAATATTAACAGGTAGTAATCGAACGTTTTGGTGTAATGAAACGTTTGATAGTCTATTAGCTCAAGCCTTATTAACCGCGGACATTAAAGAGCGGAAGGTCATTTACAAAAAAGCACTACAGATTCTAGCTGATGAAATGCCGTTAATGCCAATTGCGCATTCAAAGCGGTATCAAGCACGTAAAAAAATAGTGAAAGGCGAAATTCTAAATGCATTTGGTGGTATTGATTTTAGCAACGTGAGTAAAGACTAATATGTTAATATTTTCACTACGGCGCTTAAGTTTATTTTTATTTACCATTGTATTGCTAACGATACTATCGTTTAGCTTGAGCTTTTTGTTTCCTGGCGATCAATTGATAAACTTGTCAGGACAAGTTAACGCTACAGAAGAGCAACTTGCGCTGTTAAGCGAAAGCTATCGACAAGGTGATTCGATTATAAGCCAATACTTCGCTTATTTAAGCCATATTATGAACGCAGATATGGGTGTTTCAATGTCCAGCCAATTTCCAGTATGGGATGAGGTAATTATACATTTACCCCCAACCATTGAGCTAACGTTTGTTGCACTGGTTATGGCAATGGCGGTTGGTATTCCCTTAGGCTTTGTTGCGGCGATACATCATAGAACAAAAATAGACAACGCCGTGCTAACATTATCTATGCTAGGTTATTCTATTCCTGTATTTTGGCTTGGTTTATTAGTCATACTAGTCTTTTCAATAGAGTTAGGTTGGTTTCCATCTTCTGGTCAAATTAGCCTTTTATTTGAAGTGGAGCCTGTTACCGGACTTTTATTAATTGATATTTTATTAAGTGACAGCGCTTTTAAATGGGAAGCATTTCAAAACGCACTAGCCCACATTATTTTACCCGCCTGCGTAGTGGCGTTAGCACCAGCAACTATTTTCATTCGTTTAGCTCGCACATCAATGATGCAAGTATTAGATAGCCATTACATTACTGCGGCAAGCGCAAAAGGACTATCGCTAAGGCAGATTATTTATCGACATGGTATTCGTAATGCAATGGTTAACGTTATTCGAGATGTAGGATTACAATTTGCAAATTTGGTTACTTTAGCCATGGTGACCGAAATGATTTTTAGTTGGCCGGGTATTGGACGCTGGTTGATTGAAAGTATTTATCAGCGAGACTACACAGCAATACAAGGTGGGTTGTTAGTGCTTTCAAGTTACATATTTATCGTGCATATATTAACTGATTTTATCTACGCTTGGCTCAACCCTATGGCAAGAGGGAAGAAATATGGGACGTGAAAAAATTTATCAAGAAGAGGAGTTTCCAACGCCTCTGCTACAGTTGTGGTATAAGTTTAAACAAACACCTGTTGTAATGGTTGGTTTTGGTTGCTTTGTGTTTTTAGTGACTTTAGCTATTTTTGCGCCAATAATTACGCCTTATCCACCTGTCGAAAATCACTTAAATGATATATTACTGCCGCCGTCTTGGCATGCAAATGGTGATGTAAGCTATTTACTTGGTACCGACAATTTAGGTCGAGACATGTTGTCTAGGCTAATGCACGGAACCTCACTAACTTTTGGCCTAAGTTTTGTAGTTGTAATTATTTCACTGATTGTTGGTGTTATTATTGGTTCCATTTCTGCATTAACCGAGGGGGTAAAGTCTAGTTTCTTAAACCACTTTTTAGATGTCATACTTTCAATTCCATCATTGCTAATGGCGATTATCATTGTCGCTATTTTAGGACCAGGATTAAGTAACACATTATGGGCAATTGTTATGGTATTAATTCCGCAATTTATTCATATTACCCGTAATGCTGTCAAAGAAGAGTTCAGTAAAGATTATGTGCTTGCATCTCGACTTGACGGTGCTGGTTCATTACGTATTTTACATTATTCAATTTTTCCTAACATTATTGAAAAACTTATTAGTCAAGCTACCTTGGCACAATCAGCTGCAATTCTTGATATTGCAGCATTGGGTTTTTTAGGCTTAGGCGCTCAAATACCAATGTCTGAATGGGGAGCAATGCTTGCTAGTGGTATTGATTACTTTTATGTTGCACCTTGGACCGTATATTTACCTGGTTTAGCCATACTATTTGCTGTTGTTGCTACTAACTTAGTTGGTGAAGGTATGCGTCATGCGCTTAAACTGAGAAAAGAAAGCTAATGAATTTACTTGATGTTAGAAACTTATCAATAGAATTACTCACCCAAAATGAACCTATTCTTGCGGTTGATAAAGTAAGCTTAACCATTAAAGAAGGTGAAGTAAGAGGGCTTGTTGGTGAGTCTGGCTCTGGTAAATCATTATTAGCACAAGCGATAATGGGTGTGTTAGATGAGCGCTGGCGAGTTGATGCTGACAGGTTTCATTGGCGTGGGCAAGACTTAATGCGATTGTCAGCTGAAGAACGCAAAGCCGTCATTACTAATGATGTAGCAATGATTTTTCAAGAGCCAATGGCATGCTTAGACCCTACCGCAACTATTGGAGAGCAGTTAGAAGAAGCTGTCGATTCGCAACAGTTAGAAGGACATTTTTGGAGTAAAAGGCAACAGCGTAAATTAGCCGCTGTTAATTTATTACTTAAGGTAGGTATTAAAGATCATGTTAAATGCTTAAAAAGCTACCCACACCAACTCACTGAGGCATTATGTCAGCGTGTGATGATAGCGATGGCGTTAGCAAAAAGGCCTTTGTTATTAATTGCAGATGAGCCAACTGCGGCCATGGAGAGTACTAATCAAGGGCAAATATTTCGTTTACTGGCGAGTTTAAATCAGTTGAAAAACATGTCGATATTGTTGATTAGTCATGATCTTGAAAATGTAACTTATTGGACCAACACCATAACAGTGATGTACTCGGGGCAATTTGTTGAAGCAGGCACTACCGAGCAAATATTTAATAAACCTTACCATCCTTATACTCGAGCACTTGTTGATAGTAGTCCTAAAGCAAATATTCACATTCCAGTGAAGTCGCGCTTAATGACATTACCTGGAAGTATTCCCGTGTTGCAGCATTTACCTATTGGCTGCCGATTAGGTCCGCGTTGTCCTAGAGCACAGCGTGACTGTGTTAAAGCACCTAAGGTTAAAAGCTATCAAGGGCATCAGGTAAGCTGCCATTTTTCGTTAAAAGAGAGTTATTAACATGACTGCACTTTTAGAAGTTACTAATTTAAGTAAAACTTATCAAATATCAAACCTTTGGTTTAAAGATAGAATTATTAAAGCCCTTGAGCCTATTTCATTTCAAATACAAGCGCATAAAACATTAGCAATTGTAGGAGAAACTGGCTCTGGTAAATCGACTGTAGCAAAACTATTAGTAGGCGCCGAAACAATAACCTCTGGTGAAATTAAGCTTAATGGTCAAAGCTTACAACAAGGAAATTTTAAGCAACGTTGCCAGCATATTCGTATGATATTTCAGGACTCAGGCACGACATTAAACCCTAGCTTAACAATTGAACAACTTCTTGATGAGCCACTTCTGTTAAATACGGATTTAAATGAAGAAGAGCGGGTACAGCTCATCAGAGACACCTTGCATAAAGTGGGACTTCTTGCAGAGCACATGAGCTTTTATCCTCATATGTTTTCAGGGGGTCAAAAACAGCGAATTTCATTAGCTCGAGCAATTATTTTAAAGCCACAGGTTATTATTCTAGATGAAGCTTTAGGTGCACTCGACCCTTCTTTACGCTCTCAAATGATTAACCTATTGCTCGATCTTCAGCAGCAAATGGGTTTAGCATATATTCTTATAGGTCATAACTTGGGTATTGTGAAACATTTTAGTGATGACATAATTGTGCTTTGTCAGGGAAAAGTACTCGAGCAAGGTAAAACATCACAAGTTCTTAATAACCCACAACATAAATACACTAAAAAGCTTATTATGAGCCAACAGTTTCAGTTGGTTAGGCAACAAACAACAGCTAAAACAAAGACCAAATAACCCTTTTCTAACGCACTTTTTATCACGAGTGTAACTTTTTTGTTACAAATTTCATTGTTGCTAAAAATACAATCAAATTTTTATTGGTGCTTTTCTGCCAACACTCAGTCTATTATAGTAACTAATGTGACAAGTTTGTTTGTATCTCAAGTATAACAACCTATTCAATAAACAAATTAATAATAAATGTTTAGCGTCCAGAAGCCAAAAGATAACTTTTGGTTGAGTACTTGAGCAGTAATTAAAAGGAATAACCTATGGCTAAGGCAACAAATTATGTTTCAAGAGTTCCGGATGAGCACGGAAATATTGCTTGGAGCGATGAAGAAAATACTATATGGCAAGAATTAATTACTCGTCAATTGGCCAACATTAAAAACACCGCATGCGATGAATATAATGAAGGTCTGGCAAAATTAAACTTACCAACAAACCGTATTCCACAGTTAGAAGAAGTAAGCAAAGTGCTGCGAGAAACAACCGGTTGGGAGTGTGCGCCAGTTCCAGCATTGATTGGCTTTGGTGAGTTTTTCCGATTGTTGTCGGAAAGGAAGTTTCCCGTTGCTACTTTTATCAGAACAAGAGAAGAGTTTGATTACTTGCAAGAGCCTGATATTTTCCATGAAATATTTGGTCATTGCCCATTATTAACGAATTCATCGTTTGCTGACTTTACTCAAGCCTATGGCCAGATGGGGCTGAATGCAACTAAAGAGCAGCGTGTTTTTCTTGCGCGTTTATATTGGTTTACTGTTGAATTTGGGCTGTTAGAAACCGAACAAGGTTTGCGCGTTTATGGAGGAGGGATTATTTCATCGCCCTCTGAAACAGAGTATGCGCTTACCAGTGAGACAGTAGAGCGTAAAAAGTTAAATATTCTTGATGTTTTAAGAACCCCTTATCGTATCGATATAATACAGCCAATATATTATACATTGACGAAAGTAAGTGATTTAGACGATATTAGAAAGTATGAAGTAGAAGATATTTTAGCATTTGTTGAAGAAGCGCAAGCTTTAGGTCTGCATCCTGCTAAATTTCCACCAAAAGAAAAAATTGCGAGTTAAGGAAAAAACTATGTCAGAATTATCAACGCAACAATGCGAAGCATGTCATGTTGACGCACCTAAAGTAAGCGAAGAAGAATTACATCAATTAATGTCTCAGTTACCAGATTGGGTGCCAGAGGTTAGAGACGGTATTATGATGTTAGAGCGTGTTTATAAGTTTAAAAACTACAAACTTGCATGGGCATTTGCAAATAAAGTGTCTGAATTAGCAGAAGAAGAATTTCATCACCCAGCTATTTTATTAGAATGGGGAAAGGTTACAGTAACCTGGTGGACCCACGCTATTAAAGGGCTACACAAAAATGATTTTATTTGTGCAGCTAAAACTGATCAACTCCTGTAATATTTACTTACATTCATTAAAGAAGCCTCCTGTCACAGGGGGCTTTTTTTTAATGTAACAATTAGTTTACAATAGCAATCACTAAATAGTACCACTCACTGGTATCATTGTATTTTTCGTTTGAGGATTCTTCATGCGTTTGGAAATTGGTTGTCAAGATCGCGTCGGTATTGCCCAAGATGTTTTAAGGATTTTTGTCGAGCGAGAGATTGACTTGAGAGGGATAGAATTAAGACGTCCTGGAAAAATTTATATTAATATTCCTGATCTTGAGTTTTCGGAATTACAGTCTTTTATGCCGCAGTTACGTCTTATAGAAGGTGTTGTTGATGTAAAAACTACTAAGTTTATGCCCTTTGAGCGAGAGCGCCATGAATTAGAAACCTTAATTAAAACCTTTCCAGATCCCTTTATTTCAATTGATGGCAAAGGCAATATACGAATGATTAACAACGTTGCTGCTTTTACTATGGGAAGTAGCGAGAAAGAATTAGTCGGTGAGCACATTGGCAATTGGCTTAAAGGCTTTAATTTCAATCGCTGGTTAGATGCTCAAGAGGTTTTGGCGCAAACCAGACGTGTGAAAATACACGACGATGATTTTGTTGCTGACATTATGCCTATACATGTATCAGACAATGAAGGCGAGCAAGTATTAGCTGGTGCAGTACTTATTCTAAAGTCAGAAGCACGTTTAGGCCAACAAATTAGCGCCTTTAAACAAGCCAATGAAAATAACTTTGCTGGTATTCAAGCAAGCAGTGGTGCTATGCGCAAAGTGATAAGAGAGGCTAAACGCATGGCCTTACTTGACTCTTCAATGTTAATTATCGGTGAAACAGGCACAGGTAAGGAGCTTATTGCACGGGCTTGTCATGCAGCAAGTGATAGAGCTGAACGTCCATTTATGACATTAAATTGTGCATCTTTACCAGACGAGGCGGCAGAGACAGAACTGTTCGGTGTAGGTGTTCCTGGTGGTGTAAACAGTAAACGGGGCTTGTTTGAATTGGCTGATGGCGGTTCAATATTTCTCGATGGTGTTGGTGAAATGTCACCTAAGTTACAAACTAAGTTACTTAGAGTGATCCAAGACGGTATCTTTAGACGCGTCGATGACGAAAGCGAAATTAATGTTAATGTACGAATTATAGGCTCTACTAATCGTGATTTACTTGCTATGGTTGCTAAAGGTGAGTTTAGAGAAGACTTATATTATCGCTTAAATGTGCTAGGGCTTAATATCCCTTCATTAAGAGAAAGACGATCAGATATTATTCCATTAGCCGAATTCTTTACGGCAAAGTTTGGGCAACGTATTGGAAAAAGTGTTGTCAGTTTATCAGACGATTGTAGAGATTTTATCGAACATTACCCTTGGCCAGGTAATGTTCGGCAACTTGAAAATGTATTGATCCGTGCTGTTTCATTAATGGAAGGTCATGTGGTTATGACATCTCACTTACAATTGCCAGCATACACACGCGAGCATGGGTATTTAGAGCAAGAGTTTGAAGGTACACTTGATGCAGCAGTCAAAAGTTATGAGGCTGACTTATTGCGCAAGCTTTACCCTGCGTATCCAAGTACTCGCCAGTTAGCAAAAAAACTTGGTTTAAGCCATACAGCAATTGCTAACAAACTACGAGAATACGACATTAATAAAAAAACAGTTAAAATTTAATGACGAACCCCAATGCTCTACTGGGGTTTTTTTATGCCTTTGTATTATGTAAACAAACAGCCACAAAGATAACTGATCTAACTTTAGCTTTAAGTTGCGTGATTAATTTAATCAGATAACATTTCAACTACAGTTCACAAATTAAAATTTTATTATATATGAAACTATATGGTTATTGGCGTTCATCGGCTGCGTACCGTGTGCGTATTGTTTTACATTTAAAAAAGCTTGCTTTCGAGTCTATTCCTGTTCATTTAGTTAAAAATGGTGGTGAGCAGCATAGCGAAGATTATGTTGAGCTTAACCCCACACATCTTGTGCCTAGCTTTGTTGATGGTCAATTTGTGTTAAACCAATCGTTAGCAATTATGGACTACCTTGATGAAAAATATCCTGAAAATGCTATTTATCCAAAGAACCTAGAAGATAAAATGCATGTGAAGGCGTTAGCGTATGACGTAGCATGTGAGATCCATCCTGTTAATAATTTGCGTGTTCAACAATATTTAGTAAAACAGTTAGGCGTGTCCGAAGAGCAAAAGCTTGGTTGGAGCCACCACTGGATGTCGCTTGGATTTACTGCAATAGAAAAAAAACTAGCGAAAACCTCTGGCTTATATTGCTTCGGTGACAACATAACTTTGGCAGATATTTGTTTAGTGCCACAAGTATATAACGCGCTTCGCTTTAATCTTGATATGAAACCATTTCCGCTTATCACAGCAATTGTTGAGCGTTGTAACCAACACCCAGCTTTTATTGATGCACTTCCTGAAAATCAAGCCGATGCCAACTAGCATTTATTGAATAAATGTATCAAAATCTTAATTGCCTATTGCAACTGTGTCGAAAAAGCGGTGCAATAGGTGAAAGGGATAATATACGTATATTGTTTTATACGTTTTATTTCTTCTGTTCAGCGAGAGTCTAACGAATATAATTTTCGCATTAATTTTTCATTTTCAACTAACGAATAGGTATGTATGGAAAATTCATCTGGTAGTACAAATAATTCAAATTCATCATGGGTAATTGTGACGATAGTTTTTCTAGTTGCTATTGCCATTATTGGGTATTTTTATCAAAGCACATCGCCGGAACCAGAGCCTGTTAGCGTTGTTGCAGCGCCAGTGGAACCAGCTGAAGTAGAAGTTGCTATAGAGCCACTACCTGAAGTATTAACGCCTGTGGAGTATGTCGAACCTGAAGCGCAGGCCATAGAGGAACCTACTGAAGTTGTGCCTGAAGTACCTTTACCAACGTTGGACCAAAGTGATAGTTGGATCAGAGAAAAATTACCTACAATCACTTGGCGTAATGAGCTATTAAAGCTGATAGTTGATGACGATATGGTGCGCCGTTTTGTTGTTTTTACCGACAACTTTGCTAAAGGTAATGTCGCTTACCAACACAGTATTTTAGTAAAACCAACAACTAAATTTACAGCGCAGGTTGTTGAAGAAGATGGACAAGCTACTATTCAATGGGACGAGAACGTCACCAAGCGCTTTAGCCTATATGTAGACCTATTGCGTACAATTGATAGTGATTTATTGGTGCAATGGTATGTTGAACTTAAGCCACTAATAGACCAAGCATACGCAGAATTAGGTTACCCAGATGAAAACTTTACTGAAGTTTTACATGAGGCTATTACCCGTGTGCTCGACATGGAAATACCAAAAGAATCCTTAGCGTTAGTCAGGCCAAGCGTAATGTATAAATATAAAGACCAAGATATTGAGCAATTAAGTGATGCTGATAAATTATTATTACGTATTGGTAAAGATAATTTACTAGTCATTAAGTCAGTGTTGTTAGAAATTAATGAGAAACTTGCTCGAACACGTGAGTAATGTATAAATGTCTTATGTACTGCCAGCTAATGTTCCAAAGAGAGAAGGGCAATTTCTAGCTCGGCTTTCGGCTAAAATATTGCAATGGTGTGGTTGGCGCATAGAAGGACAATTACCTGACTGTAAACAATTTATTATTGCTGTAGCGCCGCATACGTCTAACTGGGATTTCTTCTTAGGGATCCTAGTTATGTTTAGACTACAACTAAAGGTTAAGTTTTTAGGAAAACACAGTATATTTGTTTGGCCTGTTAAAGGGTTATTACAACGTATTGGCGGTATACCTGTAGAGCGAGAACATCGCCATGGTGTTGTAGGCCAAATGGTGGAGTACTTTGAACGCGGACACCCCCTAGTTTTAGCATTAGCGCCCGAAGGTACTCGTAGTAAAGTAAACCACTGGAAAACAGGCTTTCTTCACATTGCTAATCAAGCTAACGTACCAGTGGTACCAATCGCATTCGACTTTAGAAAGAAAGCCGTAATTATCATGCCTTCAGTTGAAGTTAATGAAGATATAGAACAAGCAAGAATTGCTTTTCAGCAATTATTTACCGATGTTTGTGCAAAAAATCCACACTTAGCATAATAACCCTTAAATACACTTGCAACGAGCTAATCTATTAGCGATAATCTGCGCGGTTACTAAATGTAGCCAATCTATGGTGACCCTTTCGGTCCCTTCGCAATGATACTCTGTGAACTCGGCCAGGTCCGGAAGGAAGCAACCGCAGCAGACGACTCATGTGCCGGAGTGTGGCTGTTTGGGTTGCCACCCAACCTCTTTAATTTCAATGGTTTACACCTCAATTAAGCGTAACTACTACAATTGCTACTAAAAAGTTAGCTAAACTCCCTATTTATATCATTGTATCGTTTTTGATTATCACCAATTTGTCAAAATTAACTTAATGAAACTGGTATTATTTAAAAAATATCAAAACTTAAATCGCTATTTAAAAAAGCAAGTGCTAACTTTATACTTTAATAAATGGCTTGCGCTTGAAATTGATCGATAAGGATCGTTTTAGTTGATAGCAGCTTAACAAAACCGCTAATAACAAATGTAGAGTTTATAATTTGAATTTACCTGATATTCCAAACAACCATGCCCTTGCAATGCTTATTATCACAGTTATCGCTTTGTACTTTTTTAGGCGTGACGATATTCCATTAGAGACATCTTCTTTAGCTGTATTGGTTATTTTGTGTTTAGTGTTTACGGTTTTTCCTTTTGAGATTAACGGCGAGCATTTAGAACCTTCGTCGTTATTTTTCGGCTTTGGTCATGAGGCGCTGCTTACTGTTTGTGCACTTATGATCCTCGGGCATGCGCTAGTTCGTACTGGGGCTTTGGTGCCGGTAGGGCGGCAATTAGCCAAACTTTGGAAGATTAGCCCAGCTTTGTCTTTATTAATCACCTTAATTATTGCTGGTATCCTCAGTGCTTTCGTTAATAATACGCCGATAGTTGTTTTACTATTACCCATTTTAACGAATGTGGCATTACGCACAAATAGTGATACTTCGCCAATGTTACTACCTATGGGATTAGCTACATTAGTTGGCGGTATGGCAACTACAATTGGTACTTCTACCAACCTGTTAGTTGTTAGTGTTGCAAGTGATATGGGTTTACCTCGAATAGGCATGTTTGACTTTAGCTTTCCAGCGGTAATTGCCGGTTCAATTGCTATTGCTTACCTGTGGCTAATTGCCCCTAAGTTATTACCTAAAAGATCACCGTCATTACCTGATACATCACCTAGATTATTCAGTGCGTATTTAAATATTAATGAAGATAGTGCGGCTAATGGAAAAACAGTGACTGAAATTTTAAAAATGACTGATAACCAAATGAATATTCAGTCAATTCAGCGTAGCCCTGAATATCGAAATATTGTTGCTTTACCAGACACAATTATTAAAGAGGGTGACCGACTACACGTTAAAGACTACCCAGATAGATTAAAAGAATTTGAGTCGGTATTACAAGCAACGTTATTCTCTGGTGCTAAAAAAGTGGACGATAGCAACCCGCTGAGTGCTGATAAGCAAATGTTGGCTGAAATAGTGGCCATTCAAGCATCTGGTTTAATAGGTAAAACCTTAAAGCAAGTCCAGTTTGCAAGACGCTATGGATTGTCGGTTGTCGCACTACATCGAGACGGTAAAGCGATGGATGTTGGTCGCAGAAGCCTTGGTAATATTACTATTATGACGGGCGATGTTTTATTAGTGCAAGGTGATGCTGAGCAAATCGCGGAACTTAAAGAAAATAGAGGCTACTTAATTATTGATGGGGCTTCTGACTTGCCGCAATCTAAAAAAGCACCTATCGCATTAGGTACTTTATTTTTGGTGATAGCAATTGCTGCTATAGGCATTATACCTATCGCTATAAGTTCATTATGTGGCGTTTTAGTATTATTAGTAACCAAGTGTTTAGATTGGAGCGAAGTATCTTCAGCATTGAGTAGTCAAGTTGTATTGATTGTTGTCGCTTCTTTAGCCTTAGGTTCAGCAATGATGCAAACGGGTGGGGCTGAATATATCGCACAACTGTTTGTCGCATTAGCTTTTGATTTACCACCTGCAGGCATACTGTCAGCTTTAATGTTAATGCTAGCGGTGTTAACAAACATTGTTTCTAATAATGCTGCAGCGGTTATCGGAACCCCCATTGCGATATCAGTTGCGACCCAACTGAATGTACCCGTGCAGCCCTTTATATTGGCGGTACTTTTTGGTGCTAATTTAAGTTATGCAACACCTATGGCTTATAAAACAAATATCTTGGTAATGAACTCTGGTGGTTATCAATTTTCAGACTTTATTAGAGTAGGGCTTCCCTTAATTTTAATTATGTGGGTAACCCTGTCATTCTTATTAAGCTGGTTATATTTATAAGCATAAAGTTGGCTGTATTTTCTGATATACTGCGCGGCTTAATTGCTGCTTAAGTTTTTCAGAAGACGTTAATACGTCTATCGCTATTTTAGCTGCGCTTTTACTGTGTTTTTAAGGTTTTACCATAATGTCATTTTCAACATTTAACTTCTGTGAACCGTTACTACAAGCGATAACAGAGTTAGGTTACACTGAGCCAACAGCTATTCAAAAAAAAGCCATACCAACAATAATGGCAGGTAAAGACCTTATTGCTGCCGCGCAAACGGGCACAGGTAAAACAGCTAGCTTTGCGTTGCCGATATTACAAAAATTAAGCCCATATCATACGGGTAAAGAACGTACTTTACGTGGCAAGCGTATACGTGCATTAATTATTACTCCAACCAGAGAGCTAGCCGTACAAGTTGAGCAGAGTATTGCTGATTATGGTAAATATTTAGACCTAAGCTCAATGGCAATGTATGGTGGAGTTGACGTTGAAGCACAGAAACAACGTTTGATTTGGGGGGGTTATATAGTTGTTGCAACGCCCGGTAGGCTTTTAGATATGATACATCAACGTGCACTGCATTTTGACGAGCTTGAAGTATTAGTTCTCGACGAAGCCGACCGCATGCTTGACATGGGCTTTATTGATGATATTAATAAAATAATTGAACGTTTACCTAAACAACGTCAAAACTTATTATTTTCGGCAACTATTTCAGATAATGTGCGCGCTTTAGCTAAAAGAGCAATTAATGCTGATGCAGTTGAGCTTAACATTTCTTCTGGTGGCGCTACAGCTGCTAAAATTGACCAGTGGCTTGTTACTGTTGATAAAGACAAAAAATCAGCGTTGTTAAGTTATTTAATTATTGAACAACAGTGGGATCAGGCACTTATTTTTATTGAAACTAAACATGGTGCAGCAAAGTTAGTTTCTCAACTAGAAAAACGTGGTATATCTGCTGAGTCAATGCATAGTGGTAGAACGCAAGCAGTGCGCGAACAAATTTTGGCAGACTTCAAAGCCGGAAAAATTAACTTTCTAGTTTCTACAGGGATAGCTGCCCGAGGCATAGATATTGATGATCTTACTCGTGTGGTTAATTACGATTTACCTGATCAAGCCGACGACTACATTCATAGAATAGGGCGAACGGGGCGGGCAGGCGCAAGTGGTCAAGCTATTTCTTTCGTGGCAAAAGATAATTTTAGAAACTTGTGTGCTATTGAAAGCCGTTTAGGTCATGTTATTGCGCGTAAAGAATTTAAAGAGTTTCCTGTTAAAAAAGCAGTACCTGTATCTATTTTAAACTATATCCCTAAAACTAAACGCAACAAATAATTGAATAAGTGTAGACTCTACTATTAATCGTAAAGGTGTATTAATGAACCCAGTAATTGCAATTTTAAAAGAACATAATGTTAGTGATGATCAAATAAAAGAGGTTTTTCAAGCGCTCACTGAAAATCCTATTATGGCAATGAATACAGTACAGCAGTTAGGTATTCCACAAGAAAAGCTACAAGCGTTAATGATGTTGCTAATGCAAAACCCAGACTTAATTAAAGAAGCAGTTGATGAGTTAGGCTTAGACTTTAGTAAAGTTGAACAAGCGAAAAAAAACTTACAACAATAACTATATTCCCAACAGGGTGGTTTGTATAGATAACCACCCGCCTTGCACATTCTTCTTATCCTCAGTATCCTACTCGATTTTTTAATGGCGTGGTAACTCTAAAATAATATGATTGGTTTTGATTACGGTACTTCAAATTGTGCAGTGGGTTTAATGACTAACGACCAACCTGAAATTTTGTCGCTAGGTGAGCATGGTCGCTTTATTCCGTCTACTTTATACGCACCAAGCAGAGATATTATCAGTCATTGGTTGTATCAACGCTTGCCTGAACATGCAAAAAATGAATTTTTAACACTAAGGGCTTTGCCATTACAAAAAGGGCAGAACGCTGCTCGAGAGCTAAAGCTTGATGGTATATCGCCAGAGCTTTCCTTTGGGAAGGCAGCATTGCAGCAATACTTAGACGAGCCCGATGAAGGATATTATATAAAGTCACCTAAATCTTTTTTAGGTGCTAGTGGTTTACTACCGGCGCAAATCAATTTATTTGAAGACATTGTTGCAGCCATGATGAGTAATATTAAAACGTTAACCGAGAATAACCAACAAAGACAAATCACTAAAGCGGTTATCGGTCGTCCTGTGAATTTCCAAGGATTAAAGGGCGAGGAAAGTAATCGCCAAGCGATTAATGTACTTACTAATGCTGCAAAACGAGTAGGCTTTAAGAGCGTTGAATTTCAGTATGAGCCAGTAGCCGCTGGTTTTGAGTATGAAACAACTTTATCTGAAACGAAGAGGGTTTTGGTGGTAGATATTGGCGGTGGAACTACTGATTGCTCAATGTTATTAATGGGGCCAGAATTCATTAAGAGTGTTGACAGAAAAGCACAATTACTTGCTCACAGTGGTATAAGAGTAGGCGGAAACGACTTTGATATTCAACTAGCACTTAAAGGTATAATGCCAAGCTTAGGAATGGACAGTTTACTTAAAACAGGTAAACCAATGCCGGTAAATAGCTTTAATCAAGCCGTTGCAATTAATAATGTAAACGAACAAACCGAATTTTATCGTCCTAGTAACCGCAGGTATTTAGAACAATTACAAAGAGATGCCGCTGAGCCTGAAAAATTTTCACGTTTGATAAAGGTTCATGATCAGAGGCTAAGTTATCGCTTAGTTAATGGTGCCGAACAAGCAAAAGTAGGATTAACCGATCAAACACTTCAACAGATCGAATTATTTGATTTAGCGGAGGGTCTACAAGTTGACATATCAAGAACCTTGATGCTCGATGCTAGTACAAGCCAATTAAGTCAAATAGCAAAAATAATGGATGAAGCGGTACTTCAAGCAGGTTGTAAACCTGACGTAGTATTTGTTACCGGCGGAACAGCTAAATCACCCATTCTTAGTCAGTTTTTATCTTCACAAATGCCTAATATACCACTGATTGTTGGAGACCATTTTGGTAGCGTAACTGTTGGTTTGGCGCGATGGGCAAAGCGAATTTTTGCGTAGTATAGGCTATTATGAAAAATAAAGTATCAACCGAAACACAAGAGCAAGCGATGAAAGTAGCTAAAGCGACCCAAAAAAAAGGGCAAACGAAAGAGCAAACAAAACTCATCGCACAAGGTATTGAAAAAGGTATTGCCGAGTTTAAAAAGCAGCAAAGTAAAAAATTACGAGAAAGAGATAAGCAACGCAAAAAAGTAGTGAAAAGCCAAAAAGAGATAACTGCTGAATTACCCCAAGAAAAAGCGGGATTTAACGTAAGTAAAGTGCTTCCTTGGTTGTTATTAGCAGTAAGTTGGTTAGGTTTTATTATTTTTATCCCTACATTTATGTAGTCAATAAGTACACTTTAGGAAATATAATGTCTAAATTTTTTTATAGAGGCACGCCCGATGTGATGGGTAAGTATGGAAAACAAGGCTACCAACCTAAAAACAGCGTTAAGTTAGGAACTAAAGCGAACCCATTATCGTTAACCGTAAATAGCGAAGAGCGAAAATTAGCGTTAGAGCATACATTGTCTGAGCATCAATTAATTGGCAATATTGAACTTAACACTGATGCCCAGGAAAATATTTCAGAGTTGGAGTTTGCTTTAAACAAACCAACAACACAACGATTTGATGAAACTCCAGAGCGAAATGACCCTTGTACATGTGGTAGTGGTAAAAAATATAAAAAGTGCTGCGGTTAAGTATCACAAAGCTTATAAACAATTAACTAAGAACTAATTATCAGCTACCATTAGCGGTAATTCGTTTGACTACTCTTAGGATTAAAAATGAAAGCCCCCTTATTTGACGAGATTATTAGTATTTCACAAAATATTGCTGACGCATCAGCAAGTAATAACGACGATGCACGTGAGTCTAGCTATAAAGCACTTATCAAGTTATGTGCAAACAATGAGAATTCACCGAAAGATCATCCGTTACAATGGGAAGCCTTAGCAGACTTTACACTTGACAGTGAACAGTCAATTGATATTTATCAAAAAGGTTTAGATTGTGCGCACCGCTTAGCTCTCGTAAATTCGACAGCTTCAATTTATTTAGCAATGGGAATGCGTTACCAAGAGATGGAAGAATTAGAACAAGCGAAAGTCTATGGAGTAAAGGCGACGGAATTAGTTGAACAGATCAGTAATAATGACTTGATTGTTGAAATAGAAGACTTTAACCACAATTTATAACTGCTCAAAAACAAAGAAACTTATACCAGTTTCATTAATTAAATGATCAACACGCCCTAGTTTAGCCAGTAGAAATGATTACATAGTTAGTGAGATCGGTATTACTTATTGTTAGCTAATAACAGCTAAAGTTGATGGATATACTGCTTTACCTGGGCGTGTTGAACTTATACATAAAACCAAATCATAAAAAAGTGACAAGCGGCGCCACCTAATACAAATAAATGCCAAATTGCATGGTTGTATGGAATATTTTTATTAAGATAAAAATATACACCAAGTGTATATACTAAGCCGCCTGAGCCCAATAATACTAATCCTTCAATTGCTAGGCTTTGATAAAGATCTTTGATCACAGCAAGTGATATAAAACCCATTCCTAAATAGGTCGCTACAGACAATAGTCTATATTTAGTGCCATATATTAATTTAAAGAAAATGCCTGCTAAAGCTATTCCCCAAACTAAAATAAACATACTTAGACCCAAATTACCTTTAAGGGTAATTAGAGTGAGAGGTGTGTAAGTACCCGCAATAAGCACATAAATTGCACAATGGTCAACGAGCTTGAATATTCGTTTTGCATTTAAATTATTTAGTCCGTGATACAAGGTTGAAGCAAGAAATAGCAAAATTAGACTTGAGCCATAAACAGCAAAACTAGCGGTTTTTATCCAGTCTCCGCTAGCTGCTGCTATGCTAACAAGTAATATTAGGGCTATTACACTGAGCAAAGCTCCCAAACCATGGCTAATGGCATTTGCGAGTTCTTCGGCGGGAGAGTATTGAGAGAGTTGGCTTGTCATTGTTTAGTATAATTTTTAAGTGTACACGTGTAAGCTCAAATAATAACAAACAACAACAAGACAATAAAGAAAATTCGCTTAACTATGACATGTTGATCTTTCGAGTACCAATGTTGTACGAATTTAACATGATTTAATTGAGGCCTAGCGAGTAAAGTGTAGTTACTCTACATAAATGAGCTAGACAGCTACCGTGCCCTGCTCACGCTAACTACCTACTTCCCCTCATGCAGGCACAAAAAGTAAATCATGTTTAAACGTATCCGAAGGACAGCGGCCCTTTGGTTTTTCTACCGCGTTTTCAATTGGTATTACATAAGTTCAGCCTTGTATAAACACCAAATAAATAGCTGTAAAAATGTATAGAAAAGTTCAACACGCCTTAATGCTAGTATTTATTTTGGCGCATTAGCGTAAGGGTTTGCTGGAGTCGCATTAGTATGTTCTGTTTTGTTATCTGCTTTATTAAAGCGAGAAGATTTACTATGCCTACTGCTAATAGACTTTTCATTTCTAGTATTAAATCTGCTGCTTTCTTTTGGTGGAGGCGCTTCACCTGGTAACAACACTTTAGGCTCTCTTGGTTGATGGTGTGCTGGAATAATCCTTTTTCTTGGTGTTATTTCGTATTGAGCATCATCGGCTTTAGGTAAGTTTTTATAAGTATATAAATAAAATCGTTCCATCTTTTCACGCGCCCATTCGGTTTTCTTGAGGAATTTAAGACTAGAGGCGATAGATGGCTTATTTTTGAAACAATTAATATTGGTGTACTCTGCTAAAATTTCAAAACCGTAATGCGAAACAAGCTCATTTAACAACGTCTCAAGCTTTAGGCCATGTAAAGGGTTATTTAATTGTTCGTCGATAGTATTCATATAATTTTTAATTGTTAAAACTGATAGCTTATAATTATATACTAATTTGCTGCTTTAGTATTTAAAGCTAAACAGAGTAGCAGTGATTGATAAATATTTTTATACCATAAAGAATCGCTCGGCCTAGTTGCTTATTAACATAAGCCTGTTATAATAGCCTTTGTTCGTAATTCTCCTCTCATTTTATGAACAACTATCTTTACGATAGTAATGTGTATTGCCTTTCCTTATCTAGTCAGTCATCACTAAAATTTGTCGGCTTTATTTAAACAATTTTTAATCATCTTTTTTTGATCTTAGTAAATTAAATAATAAAGCTCTTTTAAAACCAATTTGGTTAATAAATGTGAGTTATTATGTCTTATTTGTATGACGGTACACAGATCCGTATAGAACGCCCAGTGCGTTCAATTTCTGTGAATAAACAAAATGTAGTTGTTAGAGATCAGGCTGGTTCTAAGCGAGTAACATTTACCAACGTAAATGAATCTAAGCAGTTCTTAGCATGGTTATACCAAAGCTAATACCAATCTCACTAACTATGTGCTCATTTCTACTGGCTAAAACAATCAACCGCTGTGTTTGTTATTTTATCATTATCGCTACAAGGGTGTAGCTTATGTGGTCAATGCAGCATAATTGCCTTGAACAACTCGTTATGAAATAAACACTTTGTATTTGACGGTTTTTTACTGCGTATACAGTAGATAACTTAATTAATGAACTGGTATAATTGTTATTCAAAGCGCTGTTTTAACAGCGCTTTTTTTTGCCTAATTTTATTTTATTAATACCAATCTCACTAACTATGTGGTAAGCGTCGGTTAAACCACACCTAAATTTTTTATTCAGCATTATTTGCAATATTTCATCCTTATTCTAGACTTAAAAAGTTGGTAACAACAGCAAGCTGGATGCTTGTTTAGGGAAGCTTTACGGATGAGGTGATGTAGCGAGGATTGCTATGAGGGATGAAGTAAACAGGGAGTGTTGATCACGGATGATTACCTCTGTTTTACCTTTCGTTTTTATTTCTGCATTATCATTTTCTACTGACTAACGCTTGATGTTCCACGGCAATATTGCGTCAATATCAGGGTGTGGTTTACATAACTCTTCAAGACATTGCTTGACATAATCAAATGGAACTAAGCCATTAGCTTTAGCGGTTTCGATAATACTATACAGTGCAGCACTCGCATCGGCACCGTTAGCGGTTTGGCTAAACAACCAATTTTTACGTCCGATAACGAAGGACTTTATTGCCCGCTCTGCACGATTATTGTCGATGCTCAAGCGACCGTCTTCGAGGTAACCCACCAATTTTGGCCACTGATTACTCAGATACGTGATAGCTTCACCTAATTTGTTTTTGGGCAACACATTTTGTTGAGTAAACCAACCGTGTAATTTATCTAGTATCGGTTTGGCTTGAGTTTGGCGAGCCTCGTAAGTCTCTTCTGGAGTTGTATTTTTAAAACGCGATTCAATACCGTACAATTTTTGAATATAACTTAGCGCCACATCAGCTTTACCACTTTTTCCTTTGGGTTGTGCTTGTTTGGCTTCAATGAATTTACGCCGCGCATGTGCCCAACAACCCACTAAGGTTGCTTGGGTTTGATGATAGGCTTGATAACCATCAACTTGAAGGTAGCCCGAATAGCCGTCGAGATAATCAACCACGCAGCGACCTGCACGGCTATCATGATAATCGTATAAGATAATATTTGGGATTGAACTAGTGGGCATGGGGGAATCCGTGCCCGTGCAATACAACCACATGTAACTTTTTATTTTGTCAGACTTGATGACATTGACCGTAGTCTCATCGGCATGTATCACTGCTTGTTTTCGTAATTCTTCCTTAAGCCGTTTGATGAGCGGGGGAAATAACGCTGCTGATTTGAGCATCCAATCACTCATTGTTTGGCGACTGAGCGCGATACCGTATTGTTTGAATAATGATTCTTGGCGATAAAGAGGCAAACCATATTGATATTTACTGGTAATGAGTTGACTCAGTAAACTTGCAGTAGCAATGCCTTTAGGGATAGGACTTACTGGCATCAACGCTTGTTTAATCGGGTTGCTAGTGCCTGTTTTTTCGCATTCACGACACGCGTATTTAGGGCGAACATGTTCAATAACTTTGACTTGTGCCGGGATGAAGTCTAGTTTTTCAGTGATGTCTTCACCGATTTTATGTAATTGAGCATGACAACAAACGCACACTTTCTCAGCGTCGCTAATATCATGCACCACCACTTCCCGTGGTAAGTCTTTCGGTAAGGGTTTACGCTTTGGTTTATTACGGCGATAGCTGATGTCTTGTTGCTCAGTTTCAGCAAGCACAGCGATTTCTTCCGCCTCGTTGAACAATTCCCCTTGACCTGCAAAGCCTTCACCACTTTTACCGAATTGTTTTTGCTGCGCTAGGCGAAACTGCTCTTCAAGGAACAGTAAACGTGCGTCTTTTTCTGCTAATAACCGCTCTAACTGAGCAATACGTTGGTGAAGTTTAGTCTTGGTATTCATGCAGTTATTTTACCAGAGTAAATGGTTAAGTTGTTGTTATTACCTAGACTATTTCGTGATCGATAACTGCTGCTTATGATCGCAGGTTATAAGGACAAATTATCGAGGCTCATCGCTTGATGGCCCACCACATCAAAGCCAGATAACAGCCAATGTAATTGCTGCTCGGTGAGCTCCATGGTCGATTCAGTTAACCTTGTTGGCCACTTAAATTTATCTCGCTCAAGGCGTTTATACCACAGCGCAAAACCCGTCTGATCCCAATACAAAATTTTTAATTTATCGCGACCTTTATTACAAAACACAAACAAAGCCCCAGAGAGCACGGGTAATTGCAGCTCACTATCGAGCAAAGCCGATAAACCATTAATGGATTTGCGAAAGTCGACAAACTGGCGGTGTAAATAGACATCAGGCACATCAACAAACATCTTCATGCGTGTAACGCTTTAATAAGTTCAGCTAACCATGTTGGTTCGCAATGATGAGGTAGCGTTAACCTTGTGTCGCCAAAGACTATGTGTATTGTTGCATCGGCAGGTTGAGTTGTTACCTTTGTTGCTACCTTAGCTTTTACAAAACCCGATGTTTGATTGAGGTGTTCAATTTTATGTCGGTATTTATAAAAATTTGACGTAGGTATCAGGTGTTGCCTACAAAAAGCAAGAATAGATAAGCCACTTTGGGCTTGTTGTTCAATAAGTTTCGTCCAATCATCTAACGTTCTTCGGGTCATGATATATCCTCAATAGTAAATTATTGAGGAGTTTATTTAGTTTGGCGATTATTGAAAAGGTGTGGTTTAACCGACGCTTACACTATGTGATCATTTCTGCTGGCTAAAACAATTAACTACTGCGTTATTTATTTTATCATTATCGCTACAAGGATGTAGTTTATGTGGACAATGCAGGAGCATCATTGCCCCAGAGCAACTAGTTATGAAATTAAACGCCTTGTATTTAACTGTTTAAACATATCCGTAAGACAGCGCCTCTTTGGTTTTTCTACGGCGTTTTCACTTATTTATGGGGAACAACCCCATTACATAAGTTCAGCCTTGTATAAACACCAAATAAATCGCTGCAAAAATGTATAGTAAAGATCAACACGCTCTAATGAAACTGGTATAAGTATCGATTAAACTGAGCTACATATTATTTATCAACACCCGCTAAACTTAAAATAAAGCTATACTGCTTTGCAATATCTAGAAAGCTTTTATATCGGCCTGATTTCCCTCCGTGACCAACTTCCATATCTGTATCTAACAGTAATAAATTATCATCAGTTTTCATTGCTCTTAATTTTGCAACCCATTTTGCTGGTTCATAGTATTGTACTTGTGAATCATGTAAGCCAGTTGTCACTAACATATTAGGGTAGGCCTGACGACTAACTTGGTCGTAAGGCGAATATGACAACATATAGTCATAAAACTGTTTGTCGTTGGGGTTGCCCCATTCATCGTATTCGCCGGTTGTAAGAGGGATAGTCTCATCTAACATTGTCGTTACCACATCAACAAATGGAACACCTGCGAGCACGCCATGGTATAGCTCAGGTGCCATATTAACGACTGCGCCCATGAGTAATCCCCCAGCACTTCTTCCACTGGCGTATACTTTGTTCGGGTCGGCATATTGTTGTGCAATTAACCCTTTAGTTACATCGATAAAATCAGTAAAACTGTTCATCTTGGTCAACTTCTTACCATCTTCATACCATTTTTCACCCAGCATTTTACTGCCGCGGATATGAGCTATAGCATACACAAAACCGCGATCGAGCAGACTTAAGCGGGAAATTGAAAAGCTTGGATCATTTGTTGAGCCATAAGACCCATAGCCGTAAACTAACATTGGGTTAGTTGCATTGTGAGAGAATAGGCTTTTACGGTAAACAAGTGACACTGGTATTTTTGCGCCATCTCTTGCTGTGATCAAAATACGTTTACTTTGGTAGTCAGAAGGATCAAACACACCTAACACTTTATCTTGTTTTAATAATGTACTTTTTTGTGTGTTGGTATCGTATTCAAAAACAGAGTTTGGTGTTGTCATACTACTATAGTAATACCTAATCTTCTCACTCGTTGGATCAGGGTTGTTACTAAGATAGCTAGAATAAGCCTCATCTGTAAACGATATTTCTTGCACCAGATTACCCTGATAATCTCTTATTCTTAACTTTTCTAGCCCATTGATTCGTTCATTTGTTGTAAAAAAATTATCGAATAAATCTAAATCTTGAATAAGGGTGTCATCGTTGTGTTTAAGTACAGTTTGCCATTGGGTGATATCACCAATTTTGCTTTGATGGACCCGCACTATCTTTCCATTTAGGGCATTTTTATTCGTGTGAATATAAAAGTAGTCATTAATATGATCAGCACGGTATAGATGGTCTTTTGATCTGGCTAATAACGTTTTTGGTGCTTGGGTGGGGTGTTCAGCATCAAGCAATAACGTTTCGCTATTCATGGTTGAACTTAAACCGATAGCAATAAAGTTATCAGAGCGTGTTTTATAAATGTAGGTGTAAAAGGTGTTATCGTCTTCTTGGTAAACTAAAACGTCTTGTTCAGGGCTTGTGCCGAGTGTGTGGCGATAAACTTGATAAGGAAGAAGTGTTTCAGGATCTTTTTTTACGTAAAAGAGGGTTTTATTATCGTTAGCCCAAACTATATTTGCGGAAGCATTTGACAATACCTCGGGGTAATACGTATCTGAAGCTATATCTTTAATACGAATATTATATAAACGTCTACTAACCGTGTCTTCTGCAATTGCGAGTAATTTCTGGTTTGGGCTAACCTTACGATCACCTAAATTATAATAGTCATGACCTTGTGCGCGAATATTCTGATCGATAAGCACTTCTTTGGGGGCAGCTAAACTACCCTTTTGTCTAACAATTATTCTATAGTCTTTGCCCTGTTGAAAGATACTTGAGTACCAATAGCCCTTATCTAAGACAGGAACTGATGCATCATTGGGCTCTAAGCGGCTGGTCATTTCCTTAAATAAAATATTTTGCAATGTTTGTGTATGCGCTAACTTGGTTTGAGTATAGTTATTTTCTGCATTTAAATACGCTAGCATTTCTGGGTCTTCACGGCTGTCGTCACGTAACCAATAATAAGGATCGTTACGCTGGTGATCATGAATTTCCATTAGATGGTCAACTCGTTTAGCAATTGGGGCTGATTCAGATTTCATTATATTGGTTGCCGAGTGCTTAGTGAGCGATGAGGTTGATTGACTACATGCTTGAATAAATACAAGCGCGAGCATACCGATGCCTACTGTTTTTTTCATTATAATTGTCTCTTATTTAAACTAAGGTATGGGAAAATGCCCAACATGATATTGAATTTTAGTTAAAATAAGCATAGCAAGATGTGCCTATAGATCAATTTATTACGTTAGCATTTATCATGGTGACTCAATTTACAGCTCAGCTTTACACTAGAGCGTGTTGATCTTTACTGTACATTTTTGCAGCGGTTTATTTGGTGTTTATACAAGGCTGAACTTATGTCATGGGGTTGTTCCCCATCAATAAGTGAAAACGCCGTAGAAACACCAAAGAGGCGCTGTCCTACGGATACGTTTAAACATGATTTACTTTTCGTTGCTTACACGGAAGTAGGTACTTAGCGTGAGCAGGACGCGGAAGCTGTCTAGCTCATTTATGTAGAATAACTACACTTTACTCGCTACGCCTCAATTAAATCATGTTTAATTCGTACAAAATTTGTACTCGAAAGATCAACTCGCTCTAGTATGCTTGATAAATGCTTTTGAACTTATTTGCTTTTTCTGGCGCTTATTACTCGCTTTGTGGCCTTTGTGAGTTGATAACCAAGCTAATATTTGGATAAGTAGATTGTCTACGATAATAAACAATATCGTTAAAAATAAGGTTAATAAAGGTAGGTAAAGTAAGGAATTTATAATTTCGCCTTTGTGAAATACATTAAATGTCATTGGGGTAAGTATAATAATGGTGGCGATTATTCTATAAAATATTGTGATGACTTGGCCGAGCATAATAAAACCTTTTTAGTCCTTTAGTTGATGGCGTAATATTAAGTTGTATTACTTAATGCATCAAAGGGATAATATTCACACAATGGGTGAATATAATTCATCTAAGTTTAAGGTTGTTTTATGTGTTTTTTAATGGCTTCATATTTGGCGATTTAATTAACCAGCTCAAAAAGCATTGAATATCATGTCTGTTGTTATCTTCTTCGCGATAAATTGCGTAAAGGGATAGTTGGAATGGAATGATTTGTTTAAATGGGCTTACTAATACCTTTCTTTCAATCAATGAGTTTTCAATTGGCATCATCGCTAGGGCCAAACCTAATCCCTGCTCTGCAGCATGTAAAGTGGCGTCATAGTTATCAAAGGTTAAGCTATGTTTAAAGTTAGTTTCTTTAATATTGGCAGCATCAGCCCATTTTTGCCAAATATTATCCATGTATGACAAGTCAATTAGCGGCACTTTTGTAATCTGGTTTACATCATTAAGTTGATGCTGTTGTGCGAACTCGGGAGAGCAAACGGCTGTAATTTTTATGTCTAGCAATTTTTGATTAATAGCATTTGTTGCGTTGCCATGTCCTACTCTTATGGCAAGATCAAACTCCTCATCACGCAAATCGACCAAATTCATACTGGTAGCAAGCCTTATGTCTATTTCAGGGTGTGCAGTTTGGAATAAATTGAGTTGAGGAATAATGACATTACTCGCCATTGTAGGAAATGTATTGATTTTTAAGCTTGGTGTTGAAAATTTGTTTTTAACTTTTTTTGTACCAGTATCAATTAAGGTTAATGCTTGTTGTACATAAGAAAAGTACATTTTGCCGGCAGCATTTAAACTAACACCTCTACTTTTACGAACAAACAGCGGAAAACCAATATAAGTTTCAAGCGTTTTAATTTGATGGCTTACTGCTGAAGGTGTAATAAATAATTCATCACTTGCTATTTTGAAACTCTCATGGCGAGCGCTTGCTTCAAAAATAGTTAATAAATGGAGTGGAGGTGTAGTTTTTGCCATTATAGATACTGTAAGTTGCCATGATATAAATAACTGTAAACTACTTTTGCTAATAGGTGAATTTTATTTATGTGTTATTGCGTATTATATTTAAGTTTTAGTATCAGTTGAATATTATCTTTGTAGAGGCGAAAATAGCATCATAGTTAAGCAATGTTGATGAGACAATGACAAAAACAGTATATCCAATAGGAACCTCCGGCAAAAAATGGGGTAAAGAAGAAAAGCAGCAATGGCTTTCTCAACAAACCATTAAACGTAGTTATTCAGAACAAGTGATTACAAAGATTAACGGGCTTAATAATGTATTTGAAATAGTGCAATATGGTGCGCTTTCTTATGATGAAGTGCGTTACCCTCTTTTTATTTTAAAGTCACCGAACTGGGATGAGAAAAAACCAACCGCTTTGGTTACAGGCGGAGTTCATGGTTATGAAACAAGCGGTGTACAAGGTGCTATTCGCTTTGCTGAAATTGAAAGTGCAAACTATTCTTCGCATTTTAATCTATTAATTGCTCCTTGTTTGAGCCCTTGGGGTTACGAAACCATTAATCGTTGGAACCCAAATGCAGACGATCCAAATCGGTCTTTTTATCCTTCAAGCCCTGCTCAAGAGTCTGCTTTATTAATGGATTATATCGCTTCGTTAGGTTGTGATATTAATGTTCATATAGATTTACATGAAACTACCGATACTGACAATTCTGAGTTTAGGCCAGCGCTAGCAGCCAGAGATGCGGTGGTACACTCCAATTGGAACATACCCGATGGTTTCTACTTAGTTGGCAATAGCACAAAACCTGAACCTGAATTTCAGCAAGCAATTATCGACTCGGTTGAGAAAATTACGCATATTGCACCAGCTGATGATCAAAATAGATTAATAGGCGTTACATTAGCGCAAAAAGGTGTAATAAACTATGCCGCTCGTGAATTAGGGCTTTGTATGGGGTTCACGAATGCAGACTACGTGACTACAACAGAGGTTTATCCTGACAGCCCAAGGTCAGATGAAGAGCGTTGTATTTTAGCGCAAGTGGCTGCCGTTACTGGCGCGTTAAATTTTGTGATCGCAAAAAGTTAATAATAATATGATGGGGATCATGCCAAGTGCTTGCAATAATTGCGAGGCGTGGTATTTTTCGAAACAGTTAAATTTTTTAAGGTGAAGATTGTGCCAAAAGCAAGTGAAATAAAGAAGAACGCCGCCATTGAGTATAATGGAAAAGTGTTTATTGTAAGAGATATTGAGCGTTCAGTACCGCAAGGGCGTGCAGGTGGCAGTTTATATAGAATGCGTATGTACGATGTGGTCACCGGTGGCAAAACTGATGAAACATTCAAAGCTGATGAAATGATTAATTTTGCAGATTTAAGCCGTAGAGCGTCAATGTTCTCCTATCTAGATGGCGAAGAATATGTGTTTATGGATAACGAAGACTATACGCCATACAACATTAATAAAGAAAGCATTGCTGAAGAAGTGCTTTTTATTAATGAAGAAACGCAGGGCTTACAAGTGATTCTTGTTGATGGGACGCCAGTAGGTGTTGATTTACCTTCAAGTGTTGAATTAGACATTATTGAAACTGACCCGTCAATTAAAGGTGGTTCAGCAACAGCGAGAACAAAGCCTGCAATTTTATCAACAGGTTTAACCGTTCAAGTACCTGAGCATATCTCAGTGGGCGATAAAATTAAAATTAACACAGAAGAAAAGAAATTCATGGGAAGAGCTGATAAATAGTTATTACGCTATTAACTATTTAGCCGTGAAAATTCAAAATGTAGAAGGGTATGTCTATTTAAAGACATGCCCTTTTTTTATGTTTATTCATTTCCGAGAGTAGTCTTTTACCAGTTTCATTAATTAAGTTATCTACTGTATACGCAGTAGCTGACTTTTTAATCAATAGAAATGTTCACATAGTTAGTGAGATTGACATTGGTCATTATTAACGGATCAGGTACTTTAAATACAAGGAGTACTTTTATAGTGGCAATTATTTGCCAGTTAATTAATTGTAGCTAGCTATCAAAGCTAGGGCGTGTTGATCTTTCGAGTACAATTTTTGTACGAATTAAACATAATTTAATTGAGGCGTAGCGAATAAAGTGTAGTTATTCTACATAAATGAGCTAGAACGAAAAGTAAATCATGTTTAAACGTATCCGTAGGACAGCGCCTCTTTGGTATTTCTACGGCCTTTTCACTTATTTATGGGGAACAACCCCATTACATAAGTTCAGCCTTGTATAAACACCAAATAAATCGCTGCAAAAATGGACAGCAAAGATCAACACGCCCTAATGGTTTAGGTGTTTTCTAAGTGTTGCTAATGGGAGTTGTGATGGTGCGTTTTTTGCTTTCAATTAATAATCATACTTAATCGTCAAGATTAATATTTACTGAGAGGGTAAAATGGAAGTCACTAATACCAGTTTTCAAGCCTATTCACAAAAAGTAGAACAATCGAATAAGCCGAAAAGCAACAATTCGTTTTCTGAGCTATTTGCCAGTTATAAAGCAGTGAATGCTGTTGCTGTGGCCGAAGAAACAAGCACCGATGCTGTTTTTTCAATGAATACCAATAAAGGTAACCAAGAAAACATTAATTTAGATGAATACCTTACACTAGGTCCTCAATCTAGTAATGGAAAGTTAGAAGATGTATCTATACTCCTTCCCACCGCTCACAATATTGACACCTTAGCAAAATACTCGCAGGAAGAGTTTAAGCAACTACTGGAAAAATATAATATTCCGTCACCAGAAAACATTAAATTTGATAACCATGGCAAAGTTGTTTTACCTGCTGATTATGCTTATGCAGCACAACTACAACAGGCCTTTGCGGAAAATCCAAAAGTTGAAAATGCATTACGTACAACCGCAGCTTTAGCAAGTCATTACGCTGGAATTATGGAAGGGCAACCCTTTCGAGATGAAATGTCTACTGCAAGAACTGAAGCAGATAAAAATAGAATTGTTGAAAAGTACAGTTACCTATTTGACAATAATCGTCCTAGTAAAGAAATTATTTTAACTTTCTTAGATGATGGCAATATGGTGATAGGTGAGATAAAACCTAGATAAAGGGCTTTGTAAGACCTACTAATACAACACATACATATATTTTTAAAAAAACTTTAATGGTAATAGCTTGAAATACAGTAGAAAAACTGTCAATTTACCACAGATACTTAGAGACGTTATACGTCGTGGAGACAGAGATTGGCAGGTACAAGTTTATTAGCGTTAATAGATGATATAGCAACCTTATTGGATGATATAGCGGTATTGTCTAAGGTTGCAGCAAAGAAAACGGCAGGGGTATTAGGTGATGACTTAGCACTTAATGCCGAGCAGGTCTCGGGGGTTAAGGCGGCTCGGGAATTACCTGTAGTATGGGCAGTTGCGAAAGGTTCGTTCTTAAATAAATTGATATTGGTGCCGGCGGCATTGTTAATTAGCGCGTTTGCTCCAGCGCTTATTACCATATTACTGGTAATAGGTGGTTTATTTTTATGCTATGAAGGCTTTGAAAAAGTATCGCATAAATATTTGCATGCAAAAGAAGAGCTTGAGCTTGAGCATCAAGAAAGAATTAAAGCGTATGCTGATGAAAGTATTAATTTAGTTAATTTAGAAAAAAATAAAATTAAAGGTGCTATCCGTACAGATTTTATCTTGTCAGCAGAGATTGTTGTGATAGTGCTGGGTACTGTTCAAATGGCACCATTTTCAACTCAAGTTGCCGTATTATCTGCGTTAGCTATTGCTATAACCGTAGGTGTTTATGGTTTGGTCGCTGCCATTGTAAAACTCGATGATGTTGGTTTATACCTTTTAAGAAAGTCAGTGTCTGGCCGATTTAATGCCATACAACGCAGTATTGGCCGAGGCTTATTAATATTTGCGCCCATGTTAATGAAAACACTAGCAATTGTTGGCACTATTGCGATGTTTTTAGTGGGCGGAGGCATATTAACGCATAGTTTCAGTGGGCTACATCATTTAGTACAACAAGTCGTCAATTCGGCTACAGCCATTGTAGGCGATTTAGCAACTATGATCTTACCTATTTTAGCCGACGGTATTATTGGTTTAGCGGCAGGAGGTGCTGTTTTATTGTTAATTTCAGGACTAACCAAAATTAAAGCTAAAGTTACTGCTTAGCTGCAAGGAAGGTTGAGTTATGAAATTGAAATGATATGGTTAAACTATTCAGAATTTGAGGGAAATTAAATGACGCTAACAGCACTTGATTATGCAAAAAAAGCAGAGCAACTTTGTGCCTTACCTGATGTGTACTTGCGACTAAAAGAAATACTTGATGATGAACATGCCAGTTTAGATGATATTGCTAATGTTATTATGCTAGATCCCGCATTAACTACCTCCTTGCTCAAGTTAGCTAATAGTGCTTTTTTTAACTTTCCTCGAGAAATAGATTCAATTTCAAGGGCACTAATGGTGCTTGGTATAAAAGAAGTAAACAACTTAATTAATGCTTATGGCACAACTAAAGCGTTTGCCAAAGTGAACGCTAACATTATCGACATGGATCGCTTTTGGGAAGTAAGTGTAGACTGTGCGCTAATGTGCAAATACTTCGCTATTAAGCATAATGTTGAAGGTTGTGATGGGATATTTTTATCTGGCTTACTGCACAATGTAGGCACGTTAGCAATGATACAAAGTGAAGATAAAAAGGTTGTTTACTGTGAGAATTACGATAGTGAAGAAACCCCATGGCAGCGACAAGAAGATGTGTTTGGTTTTACTTTCGCTGATGTAAGTGCTGAATTATTGCGCTTGTGGCAACTACCTGATCATATTATTAAACCGATAAAGGAATATCATCAAGCGTATGCGCAAGAACTTTCGCCTGCTAGCTCATTGCTTTATATCACTTCTCGACTCGCATTAATTAACTCACACCCTGGAATGTACTCCAAGAAAAACTTCCTAGGTAAGCATTTAATGTATGATTTAGGTATTACAATGGATGATATTAATGAGGCAATCGACTTTTGTAATGCGGAAGGCTTAGCAATACTGTCAGCGTTGAAATTAAAAAATTAATTTCATGAAGCGGTATAACTTTTTAATAAGGTATTAATAAATATGAATATCGCTGTATATTGTGGCGCTAGTACGGGCAATAACCCTACTTATATAAACGAAGCAAAAAAGCTCGGTGAGTTTTTTGGGAAAAATGGCATTGACTTAGTCTATGGCGGCGGAAAAGTTGGCTTAATGGGGATTATTGCCGACGCAGTTTTAGCAAGTGGCGGCAAGGCTTATGGTGTGATACCTGAATACCTTAAAGAAAAAGAAATTGCCCATGAAGGTTTAACTGAGTTGTTTATTGTAAAAGATATGCATACAAGAAAAGCAAAAATGGCTGAGTTAGCCGATGCATTTGTTGCATTACCCGGTGGTGCAGGGACATTAGAAGAGATTTTCGAAGTGTGGACATGGGCGCAATTAGGACATCATTCAAAACCTTGTGCGTTTTATAATACTAACGGTTTCTATCAACATTTACTGGATATGATCAATAATATGGTTAACTCTGGTTTTTTACATGCGCAATATTCTGACATGCTGATATTGGCTGATACCCCTCAAGCGTTAATTAACTCCTTTGAAGCATACTCCCCACCTAAAGTTAAATGGACGTAACCTAGACTGTTATTTTCATCTAAATAAGCTTACACTTTGGCTTAATAAAGTGGCTTAATTAATGGCTGAGTTAGCTGAAATCACCACACAATTACGACTTTTTGTTTTTGCATTATATAGTGCTTCATCAGCGCTTTTAAAAAGCTCTGTAGGTATGTTTTTGTCAAACGTTTTTAACATTTTTGATACTAAACCTATACTTACAGTTAATCGCATTTCTTGTTGATTGTACTTTACTATGTGTGCTTCAACTTTCTTCCTGATATTTTCAGCTACTTGTTCTGCGCCTAAAGTATTTGTGCCAGTTAAAATTATTGCGAATTCTTCTCCGCCATACCTTGCACACACGTCGGTTGCTCTAGGTAGGCAAGACTCAAACACTCTGGCCAATTGCCTTAAACATTCATCACCAAAATCATGACCTAATTTGTCATTAACTTTTTTAAAGTGATCAATATCTATGACTAATACAGAGATGTATTCTTGGTTACGTGAAGATAATTGACATAATTCATAAAGCTTTTCGTCGAAAACCTACGATTTTTAAGTGACGTAAGAGCGTCGGTTCTACTGTGTTTTTCTAAGATAACTTCGTTAGTTAACGAGCGCCAATATTCACGGTTTTGCTGCTTAGCTAGATTTAACGTGTAAACAATGAATACAGAGATCAACGATGCCATAACCCACTGATCGCCTGCGATAATAGCTGCGATTAAAGGTGGAAGCGTAAACGTAATAATAAAGCTGGTTGCTAAAATTCGTTTTGGAGCAAAGCTATTGGTGCCGCCGGCAGCTATTCCCGAACTGGAAAAGCCCATAAAAAAGCTAAAAGCGGTATTGTCGATAAAAGTTGAGTAGCCAAACATTATCCCCCAACCTAAGCTGTGTGTTACTACACTAATTAACAGTCCCGCTGCCCATATTGTTGGGCAAGAAGTTTGCCAGTGTTCTAAATACTTAAATTGAAAAAAACGCCAAAAAGACGCTAAAATAAAAACAAACTCTAAGGTCCATGTGAGTATAAAATGACTTTTATAAAAACCGGAGCCGTAGGCTATGATCAGCCAAAATATTGGATATATTAAAATGCCAGGCTTAGTGCGCTGCATGACGTCATCCCAAACGCGGTTTTGTAGCCCTTCTGTTTGCTTAAGCTGCTTTTGCCCTTTATTAGGGAGTAGTTCAGTTAACATAAACTAAGCATTTTTTCTAGTTCAAACATTTTGATCCTAGTGTATTTAGTTGATTTTAAAATAAATATTATGAGCATTTTCTATAAGCTTAGTAATGATAGTATAAGAAGGCAAACAATAAGCTAGCGCTATAATACCAATCTTACTAGCTATGTGATCATTTCTACTGGCTAAAACTCTCAACCACTGCGTTATTTATTTTATAATTAGAACAAGTAGTTATGAAAATAAATACCTTGTATTTGACTGTTTTCACTGCGTATAAAATAGACCACTTAATTAATGAAACTGGTATAAGCTAACTTTTGTGTATGATTTAATTAACATTAAAGAGTTTACCTTTTGTAAAAATATAACACAAAATAATATAATAGCGGGAGGGCGTGTTTTCGAAATGGTGAAATACTAATCGAGTATTAGTGGCAATTATATTGTATTAAAGTAAGGAAATTTTTAATTAATGATAATAAAAGTTAAGAAAAAGTTGGCTTAAATTGTCTGTATTCAAGCCAACGTTATTCTAGATGTAGTTGAGGTTAATTATGACTAGGGCGATCTTGTAAACGACGCGTTTTAAAATCTGACTCTGCTTTCCATTTTGGCCAGTCCCCATTATTTGCTAGTTGTACAGCAATATCGATCAATAACTCTATGTCTTGCTCTACACCACCAAGCGACCAGTCAGCGGAGTAGTCATCTGCTTCTTTATGATATTTGTGAGTGATGTAGTCAGGATCTGTATCACCCAGACTCATAAACAATAAGCTTGGTACACCTTGTTTAGCAAGCGAGAAATGATCTGAGCGGAAAAACAAACCATTTTGGGGTCGAGGATCCATTTTTACAGTACGCCCTTGAGCACTAGCTGCCTTAGCTAAATAGTCTTCCATTTCTGATAAACCTTTGCCGTATTGTAGAATATAGTCAACTCCATCTAAAACATTCATGCCATCAATATTTAATAAGGCAACCATTTGCTTTGTTGGAATTACGTCACCGTTGGCAAACTGCTCAGAGCCAATGAGGCCTGTTTCTTCGGCAGTAAAATTAGCAAATATAATGGAGCGTTTAAAGGGTTTTATTTGATGCATTTTTGCCATAATACGCGCTATTTCTAGTGTTGCAGCTGTACCTGAGGCGTTGTCTACCGCACCGTTAAATATCTTAGGGCCCGTGTCGGTTTCATTCGTGCCGAAGTGGTCCCAATGAGCGCTGATAACAACATATTCATTGGGAGACTCACTTCCTGTTAGTTTAGCGATTACATTATTAGACTTAGCCATAGTGATCTGGTTGTTAAGCGTTAAATTAGCTTTGCTGTTTAAGTTAACAGCCGTAAAATCTGGCATTAGGGCGCGTTGCTTTAACTGGTGATAATCAAGACCAGCTTGGTTAAAAATAGCTTCTGCAGCTTCCACATCTACCCAGCCCATAATAGGAATTTGAGATGCATTCTTGTTGTTATCAATTAAGGTGTATTTGCTTCCGGTATTTGAACTTTCAACTACACTCCACGGGTAAGCTGCTGGCGCAGTCTCGTGTACAATAAGTACTGCTGCAGCACCTTGTCGCGCAGCTTCTTCATATTTATATGTCCAACGGCCATAGTAAGTCATGGCGTTACCTGTAAAAAGAGTATCGTCTTGAGTGGCAAAACCAGGGTCATTAACTAAAACAATTAACGTTTTACCCTTTACATCAATATCTTTAAAATCGTTCCATTGATATTCAGGCGCGTTAATACCATAACCAACAAAAACGACATCTGAGTTATCTATCTCAATGCTCGTTTGTATTTGCTGAGTACGAGCTGTAAAGTCGCTTCCAGCGTTGAAGCTTAGCTCACCAATTGACAATTTCATATTTTGATCTGGCGTTAACTGTGCCATTTCAACTTGTTGTAAAAAGTCACCATTAACAGCGCCAACTAAACCAATATCTTGGTATTGTTTAGCAAGGTAGTTAATGGTTAATGTTTCACCTTCTGTTAAAGGTCCTCGTCCGGCGAACTCATCTGATGCTAAAACTTTAATATCTTGATGAACATTACTAAGCGTAACCTGTGCTTTGTTTTGCTCTTTATGTACGGCAGGTGTTGTTGACTCAGAACAAGCAACAAGCCCCAAACAAAAAAGTAAACAACTGGTTTTTAATCGAATCATAGTTATAAAATTATTAGTGAACATAAATCGACTATAGAGTATTGGGCTACCAAATAATAGGGTCTACAGCAAAATTTAATGGTTTAATATAAAGTATACAGTGATGCTAATTACCAATTAGTCCTTTAATGTGTTCTACCACACTGCGACCAAGAGCACTAAGTGCATAACCACCTTCTAACACTGAAACAATTTTGCCTTGTGCATAAGTATCGGCTATTATTTTTAACTGATCAGTAACCCAACGGTAATCGGCCTCAGTTAAACTAACACTCGACATTTCATCTTCAATATGAGCGTCAAATCCTGCAGATATAAAGATTATTTCGGGTTTGAATTTATGAAGGGCAGGTAGCCAGTGTTCTGTTATAGCTAAACGATATTCAGGGCCTTTGCAGGTAGCGGCAATAGGCGTGTTGATTATAGGAGGAGTATCGCTTTCTTGCATTTCAAAAGGATAAAAAGGGTATTGATAAGTTGAACAAAACAAATAACCTTCTCTATCTTTCACTATGTTTTCTGTGCCGTTTCCATGATGAACATCAAAGTCTACAATCGCAACACGTGACAGGTTATATTTTTCTTTTGCGTAAGCGGCTGCAATTGCAATATTATTAAAAATACAAAAGCCCATGCCTTTATTATATTCAGCATGGTGTCCGGGCGGGCGTGTTGCACAAAATACCGCACTTAAACTTTTATTCATTACTTTATCAACGGCATCAACTGCAGCACCTGCCGAAAGTAAAGCCGCTGATAGTGATGCACTGTTCATTGCGGTGTCATCGTCTATTCTAAACGTACCTTCGGTTGGCGCATTATCAAAAATGTAGTCAATATATTTTGGGCAATGCGCTAACGATAATAAGTTTTTATCAATAGGGGTAGCATCCATTTGTTTAACAACATATTCAAGGCCACTACGAATTAATTGATCTTGTATAGCCGCCATGCGTTTTGGGCTTTCTGGGTGGTGGTCGCCCATTTCATGCAGACTACATTTATGATGGCTGATTATGCCTACCGTCATGAGTTTTCCTTTTTATTACTTTCGTTGGTTTTTAAATCACTGTTTAGGTCTACAGCTAAACTTATTTCGTCATTATCTTCCGAATAAGTACGAACAAAGCCAGCACTTTCAAATACTTTGAGCATAGGAGCATTATCTCTTCTTACACAAGCGACCAGCTTTGATAATTTGCGTATTTTGGCAATTTGGATCATTTCATTGAGTAATGTTCTTGCCATACCCTTGCCGCGTTTGCTTTCACGAATAACAAATGCGACTTCGGCGCAGTTATTACTTTCTATGTAGTAATAGCGACCTACTGCGTGTATCTCTTCACCTAAAACATTACGTTGGGTAAAGCATAAAGCGAGATCTTTATGTTGGTCTACACTTACTAGCTTACATGAACTTTCTCGCGTCATTTGTCGTGCGTAATGGTTATAACGCATGATCAACGTTTCTTTGTTATGAGAATAGAAAAACTCTTGTAACTTACGTTCATCTGATGGGCTTAGCGGTCTTAATGTGTATTCAAGGTTGTCAAAGGTAAACTTTTTTAACTCAACCGGTCCAAGCTCAGGAACAGACGTTGGACTATTATCCTGATAACTAGGTACCCAATAATGCTTCCTAACATCTTCCAATAATTGCTTTCTAAACTTTGGATGGGCAATACGTATTAGTTCAAGTGCGCGTTCACGAATACTCTTACCAATGAGCGAAGCTATCCCATATTCAGTAATTACATATCCTACGTCATCACGTGAAGTAACTACACCACCACCTTCCGTAAGGTGAGCTACAATACGAGAAATCTTTCCGTCTTTAGTGGTAGATGGCAAAGCAATAATCGGCTTACCGCCTTTACTAAACCAAGCACCGCGAATAAAGTCGACTTGACCGCCAATACCTGAATAGAACTGATAGCCAATTGAGTCTGATACCACTTGACCAGTTAAATCAACTTCAATAGCACTATTAATTGACACCATATTGTCATTTTTAGCAATATTTATTGGCGAATTAATATGCTCTGAAGGATAAAACTCTACATGGGGGTTGCCATCAACAAAGTCATATAATCGCTGAGTACCTAAACAGAAGCTAACAACGGTTTTGCCTTTATGAAAGGTTTTACGGCGATTATTGATTACACCGCTGAGCATTAAGTCTAAAATTCCGTCGGTGATCATTTCACTATGAACACCTAGGTCTTTGTGGTTAGCTAGGTAATGTAAAACGGCTGAAGGAATTTTACCAATACCTATTTGAATAGTCGCGCCATTTTCAATTAACATTGAAGTGTACTGCCCTATTTGTTCTGACACTTTATCCATAACAGGGGGAGCAAGTTCAGGTATAGGTTGTTCAGCATCTAACCAGGCATGAATTTGATTTACGTGTACAAAGCTATGACCATTGGTACGAGGCATCAATGGATTTACTTGTGCAATAACATATTTAGCTGCCTTAACCGCAGAGGAAATAATGTCAACACTTACGCCTAGCGAGCAATATCCGTATTTGTCAGGAGGGCTCACCATTATTAAGGCGGCGTCGAGAGGTAATATATTTTCTTTAAATAGCGTTGGAATTTCTGAAATAAAACAAGGGGTATAATCAGCTCTTCCTTCGGCTACTGCTTGTCGAACATTATTTCCACCAATGAAGAAAGCGTTTACTTTAAAAAGATCTTTGTGCTCAATTTTAGCCCATTTGTTGTCAGATAACGTTAATATGTGAACGGCTTCAATGTCATGGAGTTGAGCACTATTACTAATTAAATCGTCGATAAGTGCATTGGGTACAGCAGCATTTGAACCAATAAAAATCCTATCACCCGACTTTAGGTAATCTTGCCAGCGTGTTTTTTTGTTATGGCTTTGAAGTGACATAAGCGTGTGTCCCATTGTATTGTTTAAATATCTTTAATGCTATTGTGCCCAAACCTTAGTTTGATTCTATGACGCATATCAAGTCGTTAACAATAATATCGTTGATTATTACTTTTGTTATATACCAATTTATTTAGGGCGTGTTGATCTTTGCTGTACATTTTTGCAGCGATTTATTTGGTGTTTATACAAGGCTGAACTTATGTAATGGGGTTGCTCCCCATAAATAAGTGTAAACGCCGTAGAAAAACCAAAGAGGCGCTGTCCTACAGATACGTTTAAACATGATTTACTTTTCGTTGCTTACACGGAAGTAGGTACTTAGCGTGAGCAGGACGCGGAAGCTATTTATGTAGAATAACGACACTTTATTCGCTACGCCTCAATTAAACTATGTTTAATTCGTACAAAATTTTACTAGAAAGATCAACACGCCCTAGTGTTAGCCATTAACCTATCTTACTCTATACCCAGAATATAGTTTATTACACCTTAGTCGAAATAAGTGGACGATATAAAAGCTCAACTTAAGGTAGATATAATTAGCTTCGTTGATGCTAGTATTGATTTTTTCGATCTCTCTGGAGTGAGTTTATGAAATTTTTTAATTTTCTATTACTTTTATGCGTATTTTCTTCTTATTCGGTCGAAGCTAGCGAAAGTAACTATAATACCGTTAAAGAACAAATGTTTGATTTAGTTTTCAAGCTAGATAAAACACCTACGGAAATTGCTGGTCTACAGTTAGTATTAGTTAAAAATGGCAAGGTTGTGTTTGAGCATGCAGAAGGATTTTCTTCCATTTCCCCCGCTGGAGAGAAACTCCCTTTAACGATAAATCATAAAGTACGTATTGCATCAATTTCAAAGCTCGTGTTAACCCTGTCGTTAATGACCTTAGTTGAAGATGGTTTGCTTTCTTTAGATGAAGACATTTCTAAATACTTAGGATTTAATTTACGAAACCCTAATTTCCCAAATCGAAAAATCACAGTCAAACAAGTGCTGGCACATGTTTCTTCTATCCGTGACAATGGCCCGTATTTTTTGCCATTCGGTGAGCATTATCAGTCATTATTTGAAGCTAAAAACCTAGATGCTGGCCGTTACTTTGCCGCTAAAGAAAATCAGGGTCCAGGAGATTACTTTGCCTACTCAAATTTGAATTTTGGCTTAATCGCTGGTGTTATTGAAAATATAAGTGGTTTAAGAATGGATGTTTTTGCTAAAAAGGTGTTATTTGCACCACTAAACTTAGACATTAGTTTCAATGTCTGTGACTTATATGAAGAAGAGTACTCACTACTTGCAACGCTTTACCGAAAAGGGCACGGAGGTGATTTCTGGGACCCAACAGGTCCTTGGATCTCGCAAGTAGACGGCAGTGAAATATCATGTTTTTATGGTGGAGAAAAATATAGCCGTTCACAACGCCCAGATTTATCTATGCTTAAAAACTATCAGTTAGGCAGTAACCCTACGTTATTTTCTCCACAAGGCGGAGTACGCGCATCGGCTAATGATCTAGCTGTTTTAATGAAATTATTTGTTGGTGAAAACACTAATGACGTTATCTCTAAACAATCAATTGAGATGATGCTAGAGCCAGTATGGACGTACGATAAAACCATTAAAAATGGAGATACAAATAGCGATACAGCATCAGATAATTTAACCTCTGTTGGTATAAATACGGCTTACGGTTTGTCTACTCATATAATCGACTTAAAAGAGTGGGGCTTAACGGATAAAAGTCACCGCTTTTATGGTCATTTAGGCTCAGCCTATGGTTTACTTGGACAATTTTGGTTTGACCCGGTTACAGGTGACGGGTTTATTGCTTTAATTACTGGCGTTGGGGACGATCCAGAAAAACCTTTGAGTAAAACTCCGCTTAACGCGATTGAAGAAAAAGTGTTAATGATGAGTTTAAAAGCACTCAATTATTTGTAAAAAATTAAAAGTGTAGTGCGAGATTGCTCAAGTCTATCAACTTAGCAATAACAAAATTAATTCAGTAAAAAAGGAGATGGTTAATATGCCACCTCCTTTAATATTAATTGCTTATAATATGTATTAGGCTGCTTAAGTTTTATTCGCTTGAATTTCTTTCGCTACACGCTGCACGTCATCTAGTACTCTGAGTAAATTTCCGCTCCAAATTTTTTCAATATCACTTTCAGAATAACCACGCTTAACTAATTCAATGGTAACGTTGTGGGTTTCAGCAGCATCATTCCAGCCTAACACACCTCCGCCGCCATCAAAGTCTGAACTAATACCAACATGATCAACACCTATTAGCTTAACCATGTAATCGATATGGTCAACTAAGTCAGCTACATCAACTTGCTTAACGGTTTTGCTCAGTGTATCTATTGCAGGTTGTGACTGTTCTTTGATTGTTTGCCAATCGTTAACCATTTTATTTTTACCCGCTTCATCAAGGGTAGAGTAGAGTTTACGATCAAATAAGGCTAACCCTAGCTTATCGGCTGTTTGCTGGTAAACCTCTTTAGCTGCGTTGAGGAATGTGTCATGCTTTTGGCTATTTAAGTAGCTTTGAAAAGCAACAGCTTGTACTACGCCGCCATTCTTTTTAAGCATTAATAACTCTTCGTCGTCTAAATTACGACTATGATTGTTCATAGCTCTACTTGACGAATGTGAAGCAATTACTGGCGCTTTAGACAATCTCATCATTTCCATATTTGCCATCTTTGATGGATGAGAGATATCGATCATTATGCCCCATTTATTCATCTCTTTAATGGCTTCTCTACCTAAGTCACTTAAACCGTTATGAAGCCATTGTTGATCCTTGTCGCCGGTATTAGAGTCGCTAAGTTGGCTATGGCCATTATGAGCAAGCGACATATAGCGTGCGCCTAAATCATAAAACTTCTTTACATTACTAATGTCTTCACCAATTGGGTAACCATTTTCAACACCGATCATCGCTACTTTTTTACCACTTTTTATTATGCGTCTTACATCATCTGATGTTAATGCTAATTCAATTTGATCAGGTGCGATCTCTTCAGTTAAACGATGAATTGATTCAAATTTTTTCATGGCGCTGGCGTAGGCTTTAGCATAACCCGCTTCATTAAGCTCGCCTTGACCTGTATACACAATTAACCAAGATACGTCTAAGCCACCTTCTTCCATTTTAGGTAAGTTTACTTGGCTTTTTAAGCGCATTGTATAGTTTTTATCTTCAACAAAGTTTGCATCACTAAAGTCGTTATGGGTGTCTAAAACAATAACGCGTTCGTGTATTGCTTTGGCACGCTTAACTAGTTGCTCAGCAGATTCTGATTGGGTAACTGATTGTTGCTCTTCATTAGCAACATTTGCGTTATTGCAGCCTAAAATAAGTGTTAGGCTTGCAGCTAGAATAGTTAATTTTGAGTTCATTGAGTGGCTCTCGTTGTTATTGTTAGATAATTAGCATAAAGCCTTTAATAAACAATTACCCGCTTTTACGATGAATTAACGATAAATTATGTTAAACCTGAAGTAATTGCTGAAGATTAAATTTTTTAAATACCTATTTTTAGCACATCTGTTATTAAAATTGTGGCTGAGTAAATAAGCTAGTTAATTATCAGCCGTATTTTGATAAAATAACCAAATATTACCTTAAGAGAAGGTTTAGAAAATGAACCGCAAGAAAAAAATTAACGAAACGTTAAAAAAACGTGCTAAAAAAGCTAATGCTAAATTACAGCAATCAAATAAACCTAAATATGTAAATAAAGCAGAAAGAGCACGCTTAGAAAGCTTATCTCAGTTTGAAAGTACTGAACAAAATACTGACATAAATACCACAGAATAACCAATTTAACATGGTTTAGTTGAGGCAGAGCGAGAACTATAGTGCGCCTATATAAATAAGTTGCAGCAAAAAGTAAGTCATTTTTAGGTAACGTAAATTACAGACGTTTACTATTGCACAAATCTCAAATGACTAACTACAAAATAAGTAGCAAAGCTTCCTCTAAAGTGGTTTAAAAAACTAATATGTTGTGTTTTTAACAAAGAAATGAAGTGGTAGTTTTGCTTGAAAATAATCAAGTTATTGATAAATAACAGTTTTAATTGTGGTTTAATTGTTGCTAAATAACATTCACTATTTCAAATAATAACAAGGATACTTATGCCTGTAGTCATTGAAGACAGACCTATAGAAAATGTTCGTGAAGAAGTCATTGATCAACTTATTATGAATTACAGTCATGGTAAATTATCTTATGAAGCGTTTGAGCGTCGATTAGACACTGCGATGGCCAGTAATAGCAATGTAGAGATAGCAGCATTAGCTGAAGATTTAGATCTAGCGGTAGACCCAGCATATGTTGAAAGTAAGCGTCGTGAGCTTTCAACTCAATATGCTGTTGGAGATACAAAAGATGTTGATTACATGGTGAACATTTTTGGTGGTAGTAACCGAAGTGGACGATGGACCGTTGCTAAAGAAATACGCTCTATCAGTATTTTTGGCGGTTCAGATATAGACTTTACTGACGCGCAGTTTGGTCAAAAAGAAATAACGATGAAAGTGTTGTGTCTTTTTGGCGGCGATAATATTTATGTACCAGAAAACGTGAATGTTGTGTCTAAAGCTTTTTGTATTTTTGGTGGCGTTGATAATAAAGCACCTTGTATTGCAGATAGAAACTCACCAACCATTATTATTGAAGGTTTTGCTATTTTTGGTGGTATAGACATTAAAGTAAAACGCACTATTAAAGAAAAGTTTGTCGCTTTTGCCGATAATATGAAAAATATGTTTAATTAGCGTTTGTTGATCTTTAATTGATTTATCGTTAATGTTATCTGGTCTGACCAACTAGAGCCTACCATGAATCAAAACTCATTATATATTAAAGAGAACGAGCATCAATTACACCTTCGTCATATTTGGAGTACGCCTAACGGCGTTCCAGTTTTAATGCTCCATGGCACCATTGAAAATGGAAAAATATTTTATACAGAATCTGGTAAGGGGCTAGCGTGCTATTTAGCTGAACAAGGTTTTGATGTTTATGTTGCAGACTTTCGTGGCAAAGGCAAAAGTACGCCCCCTATTCATGAGAATGCTCAACACGGTCAATTTGAAATAATCACTAAAGATATTCCGTTACTTATTGACGAAGTCGTAAAAAGAAATAGTAAAAAAATGCATGTTATTTGTCACTCTTGGGGCGGTGTTTTATTTGCTAGTACGTTAGCTCGTTTCCCTGAAAAGTTAGCCCATATTGCAAGTAATGTCTGTTTTGGTACTAAACGTAGCGTGCTGACCTCAGGCTTTGAAAAAACACTTAAAGTGAATTTAATATGGAATAGCTTAGCGCCTAAACTTGCTAAAAGAAAAGGCTATATCGACGCTAAAAAGCTGAGATTCGGCGCTGATAGCGAAACATTATTATTTTTAAAAGACAGTATTGATTGGGTTAAACCAGGTAAATGGCAAGATCGTAACGACGGTTTTAGTTATCAAGAAGCCGCGAAAAATATTAGCTGGCCGCCTACGTGGCATATAACAGGAGTTAGCGACAAAGTGCTTGGTAATGTTAAAGATGTACAAGCCTTTATTGATGAGTCTTATAATAACGAAGCTAAATTAAGCTTACTATCAAAGGAAAGTGGCAACGCACTTAATTACGATCATATTAATATTTTAACGCATCCGCTAAGCATTGATGATCACTTTCCTGAGGTGGTTAACTGGTTAAAAAGTCATTCATAATAATCAATTAGCCATTAAGTAAGCTTGCCTATTTAATGATCAAGCCAGTGGTTATTTTTAGCTTTATTGGCTAACCAAATTAGAAAAACGGCTATTACTATAACTACTGAAGGCATTATTAAAACAGAATTGCCATAAATCTTGATAGTATTTGTAAACAAGAATGAATATGTATCTTGAATAATAATACCGACAAGGGAAGAAATAAGAAGCGGTAAAGCCAATGGTTTTCTAAGTAGGAGCGCAATACTGCCCAATAAACCAGCAAAAACAGCAATAGCAAAAGCGATTGTTACCCACACAGGTATATTTTGATAGAGCTCTTGCTCTGCAGCTGGGAGCGTGGCTATTGCTTCAGGGCTCATCATTACATGTCCAGAGAAGGCAATAACGCCCATAATATTCCATATAACGGCAATTATGGCGACTGTTTTGTACCAAGAAGGAATAGCTGTATTATTATTCATTGTAAATTCCTATTCGTTGTATTAATTATGAGTGGTATATAATATTAAATAACATAACGACACAATAAGTGATGATATTAGCATTATAGAATAAGTATACTATGGATATTGTTATCAAGGAGTCAATAATGCACAAGCTGTTTTTTGTTTTAATGTTAGGGGGGATTAGCTCTATTTGTAACGCCAGTGATGAGATTAAATTAATGGCTTATGATATCCCTTCTATTTTACAAAAAGACAAGCAAGGTGAGTACGACCTACTAATAGCAAAGGTTAAAGCGCTGAAAAAACAAAATTGGAAATATGAAATTGCACCCCCAGGTAGAGTTGATCAAATGTTTGAAAGCAAACTTATTGATTGTATTCTTCCTTACGATAAAGCGTTTTACTATAACAAAAACACTCTAAACTCCGCGCCATTAAATAAAGCCACCGCTCGAATATACACATTAGATAAAAAACTCGTAAAGTTGAGTGACCTTAAAGGAAAAAGGGTTGGAGCGAGAACAGGCATGCTATATGGCCCATTGTTTAATGCCGCTAACCTAGATTTGCACTATGTTAGCCGTATTGAGCAAAATATTGATAAACTGCTATCGAAGCGTATAGATGCCTTTGTGGCATGGTCTCCAGACGTTGAAGCCATTTTGCAAAGTAAAAAGGTTTCATTAATACGCAGTGAGCCTTTTATTATTCATAATGAAGCGTTTTTATGCCACGACACAGCAAAGGCGCGAGTGTTTATTAAAGTTTTTAATGACGGTTTAGCAAAAGCACAAAGTGAAAAACAATAATAATTTTAGCTTAATAGGCGTACTCAGATAACTCACTGGATTAGTACACCTATATTTCTAATCAATAATGTATTTTAGCTAGGATCAGCTTTTTTACGTAGTAACAAGACTATAAATAGTAATATTAATAGAGCCAATGAATAACTGCCTCCGCGTTCTTCAACGATAATATATTTAGGATCGTAATCACTACTTTCTAATGGTAGCGCATATAAATCGTTAGTATTATCACTGCTATAACTTGCAACAATATCAGTGTAACCCACCTCATAAAGGTCAATTAATACATCGTATTGGTCAGTTGGGTAGCCTTGCTCTAGTGTTGTATAAACCTCGTAAGTATCTTCTTCGCTTTCACCATAAAGAATAAACTCTTCGGTTGTATAATAATGAATCCAAGGGCCGCCATTCTTACTTAAATAAAGCTCTGCATAAACGGCAAATTGATTGTCATAACTGGTTGTTGCTGCATCAGCATCAAACGTTACACTGAATGTTTGGTAATAACCATCTTCATCAAAGTCTTCTATTAACTGTGAGTATCCCTGATAAATTGAAAAGCTATAGTAATGAACACTTCTGGCTGATATTGACTTGTTAGCTATAGTTTTACTGGTTGGCGATAGTGGTTTATTAAGTTGAGTATTAGCCTGCATTAACTTCTTTTGTTGGTGCTCAGAGCGGGGCAAATACTGGGTTTTTAATAGGCTTTTATCACTTTTTAAGCCGTTAATATTCTTTTTTATCAGGCCAAGTAACTCATCTTTTGATTGCTGGTTCTTTACTTGTTCAACTGAAAAACTACTTGGCCCCTGTGCAGAGTAACTACTATTACTGATAAGTAAAATAATGCTATAGGTAATAAGCGTTAATAATTGTGCAATTGTTTTCATGGCTAAATCCTTATATGAATAACTTGCAGCTATTAAAACCTAATAAAACTGAACTAAAGCTGAACACTTATTTCCAACCATTTTTTAATAAAAAGAGTGTTCAGCTTTAATTCACATTAAAAATGGTAGTATTTATTACGATCTTAGTTTATTTGGGGGTTGTGATCTCTTACACTGAGAACAACACTCAGTTGTGGTTTAACTAATTAGGTACTTAAAATGAAATCAACGATAGGAATTATTAGTTTAATGTTTGTAGGTAGCTTACAAATTGCTATCGCGGCTGATTTTGGGCAAACCACCATAAATTCACAAGCAGAACAAAAAAGTAATAAAACAGTAAAAAACTCTCGGCAAGCAGCTAGTGTGGTTAAAAAGCAATACGGCGGTAAAGTGCTAAGAGTGAATAAACAAAAATCAGACTATAAGGTTAAAATTTTAAAGCCAAACGGTCATGTAATATCTAAAAAAGTAGATGCTAAAACAGGAAAAATTAAAAAGGATTAAGATATGCGTTTGTTACTGGTTGAAGACGATATTACTTTGCAACAACAGTTATATCGGCAGTTAACCGAGCTTAATTATTCTGTTGATGTGGCTGACAATGGTGAAATAGCATTATTTCAAGGGCTTGAACATAATTATGACGCCGCGGTAATTGATTTAGGCTTACCTAAAATTGATGGCAGTACTGTTATCAAAAAATTAAGAGAGCAACATCGCGTTTATCCCATTCTAATTTTAACAGCAAGAGACAGTTGGCAGAATAAAGTGGAAGGCTTAGATGCCGGAGCTGATGACTATTTAACCAAACCCTTTCATGTTGAAGAGTTAATTGCCCGTTTAAATGCCTTAATAAGAAGAAGTGCAGGGCAAGCGAGTACGGTTATTAGTAATGGACCCTTTTCTTTGAACACCGCTACCGCTGAAGTGATGGTTAATCAACAGCCTGTTAGTCTGAGCGCACACGAGTTTAAAATATTTAAATATATGATGTTGCATATAGGCGAAGTTACTTCAAAAACAACATTAACAGAGCATATTTATGATCAAGATTTTGACTTAGACTCTAATGTAATTGAAGTTTTTATCAGGCGTTTACGCAAAAAACTAGATGCTGATAATAAGTTAAACTTTATTGAAACATTACGTGGTCAAGGCTACCGTTTAGTTAGGTTTGAATAACTTGAAGCTAGTATTTAATTTATTTGCACACTCATTAAAAGCGCGCTTGTTTTTAAGCTTAATTATAATGGTTGTTGTTGTGCTACCTAGTATCGGAATGATCATTACCAATGCCTATGAAAAGCATATGGTTAATAGCGTAGAAAACGAGCTTAGCGCTTATATATATTCAATTTTAGCCGTAGCCGAGGTTGAGCAGTTAACGCTATTAATGCCAGAAGTATTGGCTGAAAATCAATTTAATGTCAGTCAGTCTGGTTTATATGCCGTAATTAGTGCGATAAAAACACCAATATCTGATGAGTTATGGCATTCACAATCATTATTAACGGTAGAGCTGACCGACTATAACCCACGACTTAACGTCGGTAAAAGCGCATTTACTACAATTGATATTAACCAATCACCGCATTTTATTTACAGTTATGCGGTTAGCTTTGGTGATGACGAGCAAGCCTTCCCTTTTACATTACACATTATTAAAGAAAAAGTTGAGTTTCTTTTATTGATGGCAGAATTTAAACAGCAGTTGTTCTTTGGTTTAGTTATATTGATAGGATTAATATTAATCATTCAATTTATTTGGCTTCACTGGACCTTAAGGCCATTGCTTGTGCTTGAAAAAGAAATTAAGGCAATAGAGCAAGGAAAAATAGCGAAACTTGCTGCTATTTACCCGCAAGAACTAGTTGAAGTTACTACACAATTAAATAGCTTGTTAGCAACCGAGCAACAGCAGCGTAAACGTTATCGTAATGCTCTTTCAGACTTAGCGCATAGCTTAAAAACACCTTTAGCCGTATTACAGGCTGAACCGTCACTTTCTGCTCAAAGCCAAGAGCAAATTAATCGTATTAATTTTACTATTGAACACCAATTGAAACGTGCTCAAAGCGCTGGACATTCATCATGGTTATTGGGAATTAATATCAAAACAGTTGTTGATAAGTTGGTCACAAGCTTAAAGAAGATATATACAGATAAACCAATTAATTTAATAGCCAACATAGAAGCAGGCGTACTTTTTAAAGGTGATGAAGCTGATTTGTTAGAGCTACTAGGTAACTTACTAGATAATGCCTATAAAGCAGCAAAACATACCATTAAATTAACGGTTAATAAGCAGAAAAATAGTGTCACTATAATCGTAGAGGATGATGGGATTGGCATAAATGAACAGCTAAAGAAAACAATTTTTGACCGCGGTGTAAGAGCTGACACCTATCAGCAAGGTCATGGTGTTGGTTTAGCTATTGTGAGAGACTTAGTTCAAAGCTACAACGCTAGCCTTGATATTAGCCAAAGTGAAACACTAAAAGGGGCAAAGTTTACCCTGATATTTTCTAATTAATCTTTATTTACAATCATCGTCTTCAAAAACACACGTTCAGCTTTAATTCAGTTTACCTCGCGTACATTACACCTTAGTAAATATAAATTATTAAGTTAAACAAGGTGAACGTATGAATACTCTTCTACAGAAAGTTAACTTTAATCAGCTGCTGATATCAATAATGTTGTTGATGCTCAGCATTACTGTATATGCAACGGAAGACCAGGATGTTGAATTTTCAGAAGCCGAACTAGCGCAAATGCTTGCGCCAGTTGCATTATACCCTGACTCGTTATTAACCCATATTTTAATTGCTTCAACTTATCCGCTTGAGGTGGTTGAGGCTGAACGCTGGCTGGCTAAAAATGAGTCGTTAACTAAAGAGCAAATCATTAATGCAAGTGAAGATTTGTCATGGGATGCCAGTGTCAAAGCGCTACTGCCATTTCCATCAATATTGCAAAAGCTGAGTGAAGATTTAGCTTGGATGCAAAATCTTGGTGATGCTTTTTTGCAAGATGAAGAAAACGTACTCGCTACTATCCAGATACTACGTCAGCAAGCGGATGAAGCTGGAAATTTAGCTAAAATGGATAATGTTCGAGTTGTCAAAGAAAAAACAACTATTATCATAGAGCCGGCCGAGGCTAAAGTTATTTACGTTCCTTACTATGATACTCGCACTGTTTATGGCAGCTGGCGCTGGACTCATTTTCCTCCTGTTTACTGGCACACGTCACGCTATTATAGTCACCATAGAGGACCTTTCTATTGGAATACTGGCGTACATATCGGTTTTGATTTCTTTTTTACTGGCGTTCACTGGCACAACCGACACGTGATAGTTGATTATTCTTCTCCTCGTAGGTATTACCCCAGAAAACGCATTTCAACAAGTCATCATGCAAAACGCTGGCACCATAAGCCTGTTCATAGAAAAGGTGTGGCATATAAAAGTAATCATTTAAAGCGAAAATATTCGAGTAGTCGGCCTGTTACGGTATCTACAAGAACAAGGGTAAATACCAACAATAAAGTTACAACTAACCGCACGTTGAGAAAGGAGAAACAAAGAGTGCATAAAAACGTAACTACTGTTGAACCCCGTCATAAGGAGTTTAGGCAAAAGCTTAAAGAACGCACTTCGATCAAAACAGCAAATGCTGAGCATCGAGTTAAGCAAGGAAGGCCTATTCGCCATGCTCAGCGAGACACTAAGCAGCAGATTCGCTCAACAGATAAAGCAGTAACACATACGCGCAATACCTATCGTTCACCTGCGTATTCAACGAGTCAAACGCCAAAAACAGTGACAAGAAATGAAGTAAAAGAGAGAAAAACGTTTAGTAAACCTAAGGCGGACATGCCTCCTAGGCAGAGAGTGAGACAAGATAACCATAAAACTCAACGTGTTAGAGAACAAAGACGAGAACGAATAAAGGAGTAACTCTTTCTACGCTAATAGGATAAACCGTAGCATATTGATTTTTTTACGTTATAATTTAGAAATTATTAAGTATTGAGGATCAATATGCGCTTTTTAACTCGTCGTTTAGTACTTCCAAGTGATTTAAATTATGGTGATTCTTTATTTGGTGGCCGTGTATTACAGTGGATTGATGAAGAGGCGGCAATTTATACCATTTGCCAACTAGAAACCAATTACATTGTTACTAAGCATATTGGAGAGATAAGTTTTGAATCACCCGCGTTAAAAGGCGACGTAATTGAGTTTGGCTTGGAAACTAAAAAAGTCGGTAAAACATCAATTACCATTAGTTGCTTGGTGCGTAATAAAGCCACTAAAAAAACTATCTGCTTTGCTGACGAGATTGTATTTGTACAGATTGACCCTCAAACGAGAAAGCCTGTAGCTCACGGAAAAACACTTGAAATATTAGCAAAAGAAACGGCAAAAGAAATAGAGCAATTACAACTTGATAAGCCCCATCGCAACAAATAATTTTTTATAAATCTTTTATACGTATGGATATTATGTTTTGTTTGTATGCAATTTGTATTCGAAAGTTCAGCACTCCCTAGGTAATGAAAGTTGTTCATTAGCAATGAGGACACCATTCTCGTCTGCGTAAACCCAGTTGTTAGGATGAATTGAAACACCAGCAATAGTTATAGGTATATTAAAATCACCTAAACCACGCTTCTGGGTTTTTAATGGTGTAGCACCTAATGCTTTAACGCCAATGTTAAGTGAATTAATGGTAGCCACATCTCGAATAAAACCATTAATAATAACACCCTCCCAATTGTTTTTGATCGCGCTTTTTGCAATTAAATCACCGAGCAACGCTTTTCTAGTTAAACCACCACCATTGACAATTAATACTTTTCCAGCGCCGTCTTGCGCAAGCGTTGATTTGACTAAAGAGTTATCTTCAAAGCATTCAATGGTAACAACCTGACCATAAAACACTTTGATTTTGCCATAATGGTTGAACTGCTGAGCAAGTACTTGCACTTCATCGGGGTATTGATCGCATAAATCTGGTAGTAAATCTAAGGGCTCTTGTGTTTGATCGTTTAACATATGTATCTCGGTAAAAATAAAGTGATAATATAGTTTGGAGCGCTAAAGCGCTTTTGTCACTTTTTTACTGTATATAGCGATTATTGATGTCAAGAATGGCGCGATTGTTTTTATTGAAAGTACGTTACAGATCCGCTTTATACAAAGGTAGTTGAATTATAATGTCAGAATAATCGGCACTCGATGGTAGCCACCAACAGGAAAAACTTCGCGCTCAGGTAATTCGTTAGGTGCTAACGTAATACTACCAACCGAATTAACTAGTGCTTGCACTGCTATTCTTAATTGCCAAGTTGCTAATGTACGACCAGGACACACATGCTTACCAATACCGTAAACTAAATTGTTATTGGCATTGGTTTTAGGATCAAACTGGTTGTTATTAAATACGCTTTCATCTCGATTAGCTGAAGTCCAATTGAGTTTAACTTTAGCGCCTTTAGGTATGTGATGGCCAGCAAAATTGACCGGGCAGGTGGTCACTCTTCTGTTAGCTACAAAAGGATTATCAATACGCAGTATTTCGTCAATAATATCTTCAACTTCTTTATCTGGCGCTTGACGAATTGTTGCTATAAGTGCTGGTACGGTGGCAAGATGAGCGATAATTACACCTACGCATAAAGCGATAGAGCCAAGATCACCCCCTGTCCAATTTCGCAATATTGAAATTATCTCTTCTTGCGTTAATGCTTTTCCATTAATAGTTTCACGGCAAAGCTGAGTGGTAATATCGTCAGCTACATTATCTGACGCACATTTATTGGTAATGATAGTGCGTACTATATTATTAAATTTATCAGCAACATTTGCGGTTAACTTGTGCTCGCCTGAACGTGTTGCAGCGTGGTTTTCTTTCATCCACTCTAGCAATACGGGTTCTAATTCATCGGGCCAACCTAACCACTGACACTGTGCACGAACAGCAAATACTGCACCAATGTCATTAACTGCATCTAGCACAGTATTATTGGGAAGCCCAGTAAAAAGCGCGTTAGCGACTTGTTCAAATACTGGTAAATAAGGTGATAGTGCTTCTTTAGTTAAATAGCGATCAATAATTTTACGATAGCGGGTATGTTGCTCTCCATCTAATCCATTGGGAACTTGCAAAAAACGAGAAACATTGCTTGAAAAAACCTCATGGTCTAAAGCGGCATTTGTTACATCTGCATGCCTTAATAGCACCCACTCGCCTGCGGTATTTTTGACTACTCGGTGCTTGGCGCGTAATTTATCGGTGTAAGCTCTAATATCGCGCCCAACGGGAGAAGCATGATGAGGAGTTTCAATTGTCATAGCAGCCCTTAATAATATAATAAGTATATAAAAAAAGCGTTAAAAGAGTTGTATTATAAATAAAAAATAAAGTAATAACAATTGGTTAGGTAGGGTTTTGTTATTGATCTGCATCAATGAAAGGCACATTAACACTCGCCTCGCCTCAACTCAATTGGTCTTTATTATCTTTCAGTATCTGCTAACGTCTATAAAAGAGACCCAGAGCGTTAAAAAATATCTCGTTCTTACTTGTTTTATCATAAATGAGACATATTATGTCTTTAGGTAATTACTGTGGATTTTTAATAATGCAAAGAGTCGTTTTATTTTTACTGACAAACCTAGCAATAATGCTAGTTCTGAGTGTGACCTTAAGTATTGCAATGTCTGTATTTGGCATTGACAGACAAGGATTTGGCGGGCTTTTATTGCTTGCAAGTGTTTTTGGTTTCGGTGGCGCTTTTATATCGTTACTGATGTCAAAATGGATGGCTAAACGATCAGTGGGTGCATATGTAATTGAACACCCTAAAAACGCGACTGAAATATGGTTAGTTGAAACCGTAAAACGCTATTCCGAGAGAGCCGGTATTGGTATGCCAGAGGTAGCGCTTTATCAATCGCCAGATATGAATGCTTTTGCTACAGGTGCTAATAAAAATAATGCACTAGTAGCCATAAGCACTGGTTTATTAGAAAACATGAGTCAAGCAGAAGCAGAAGCGGTTATTGGCCATGAAATAAGCCATATTGCTAACGGAGACATGGTAACGTTAACGCTTATTCAAGGCGTTGTGAATACCTTTGTAATATTCTTAGCGCGGTTAATTGCTGGCGTTATTGATAATGCAACAAGAGGTAATAATAACCAAGGCGGGTTGGGAGGCATTGCATACTTTGGTGTAGTTATTGTTTTAGAAATTATCTTAGGAGTTCTAGCAAGTATTATTGTTGCTTGGTTTTCAAGAAAACGAGAGTTTACTGCCGATAGTGGTGGTGCGACTTTAGCAGGCAAGGCGGCAATGATAGGTGCATTAGAAAAACTAAAGTATAGCCAAGAAAGTCAACTTGAAGGTTCAATGATGGCATTTGGTATTAATAACAAATCTAAATTTAAAAGCCTTTTTGCAAGCCATCCTCCGCTTGAAGAGCGAATTGAAGCGCTACGGCATACATCTCAACGTTAATATTGTGTATTACACCAACCTCACTAATTATGTGATCATTTTTACTGCGTTTAAAGTTGATCACTTAATTAATGAAACTGGTATTAATAGCAGTAGCGCCTTTAGCGATGCTCTTCTATTTAAGCCACTTAAAGTGCGATAAAGTTTTTTATTTTTTAGCCGTGTTGCTTGACTGCTGTTCTAGCCACTCCAATGCATGCGGCCATAACACTTTAGATTTTTTGCTAAAAAACTTCATATGGCCTATTTCGTCTAATCCATAATCGTTTGCATTAAAGGTTAAGGTTTTCGCATTTGCATTTAATTGACCAAATACCGAAAGCATATCTTTAACGTTAGCATCGTTTGCTATTTCATCATCAGTGGAGTTAACCCAAAGTGAGGGCAGGGAAATTTTATCGTATAAGTGGTGGTTGACAGTTTTTCCAAATGCCACCTTCACATAACCTTGGCCATTACACCAATCTCTCCATTGTTTGGCTACATTTTTAGGTAGAGGCTCACCCATACCTATCCATTGCGACTTTGTATGCCCAAACAAGACGTTACTTAACGGAATGAAAAGGTTCATAAATATATTAGCTTTCAAACGGTAGGAGCTACTCATATTGTTAAGCTGTCCAGAAGAGCTCGCGAAGTTAAATATTGAACTTAACTCTAAAGCGTTGTGCATTAAGCCTACTAGTTGTCCACCAGCACTATGACCAATTAAATGATAGTTGGTATTGGGAAAGCTTTTTTGCAATTGAGTTAAAACTGCTGGCATATCTTGCTCTCCCCAGCACTGCAGAGAAACTTTACTATTGTTAATGTCTCCAACTAAAGACTCGGCAATACCCCTGTTGTCAAAACGAATAACACCATAGCCATTGCTTGAAAGATAGTTAGAGAAGTTTGCATAAAATTGTCTTTTAATACCTGTAGCTGGGGCTATTAATATAGCGCCTTTAATGTGGGAAGTAGGAGAGTGAATAGTCGCTGCAATGTACTCACCATCAGCACATTTTATTTTAATATCGCTGCTGATTGTTTTATCCATAATTATATTATTAAGTGGATTTCGCATAATAAAAGGTTAAGTAACGACTTTATTCAGTATGAACGATTGGAATTCTATTTGCTTCTCGGCGCAGTACCTGTATTGCCTTTTTAGTAGACACTTGGTAAAGACCACCATAGGTGAGTTGACTTTTTAAGCTATGCTCAATATTTTCGATAACCGATGGTGCATTTTCACACCGTATTTTAAAAACCAACTCAAATTGCGTTAATGGACTGCTATTACTCGAAAGGGCATTAATGAATTCGTGTTTATTTTGGTGACTAACAGACAATTTAACTACATCGCTGAACAATTTATGCTTCAACAAATAAATCTTATTATCAGGCAACTCAATCTCCATTGTTTTCACTACCTTAATCTTAACTTTAGAGGCTAATGTCTTCCATGTTTCTATGGTAGTACATAAAGAATTATTGTAAACAAATAAAATAAACAAAAATTGGAGATATCAACCGATAGATAATATCTCTTCACATTACATGTTTATCGTGAGTTTACCTTAAAAAGAGTAGGCTTTATGGCGACGTGATCATATGCACATCGCGTTGTGGAAATGGTATTTCAATATTATTTTGCTGAAAAGCCAAGTAAATTGCTTTATAAGCTTTATACTTTGAATCGTATAAGTTCAGCGTAGGAGTCCAAATTCTAAGGCCTATGTTAATTGAGCTATCGGCAAACTCATCAATACCGATTTGAGGCTTACGAATACCGCTTGTAATATCGAGCTTTGCAATAACTTCTTCTAGTAAAGTGATAACTTCCACAGGGTTTTCTTTATAAGCAATTCCCACATTCAGCTCCAGCAAAGAGTCATTTTTAGAGTTATGTAATACTTCACCCACTATGTGTTTGTTAGGAATTGTAATTTTAACGTCATCCTCATCTATTATAATGGTATAGGCGAGTAATACTTCTTTTACTAACCCTGTTACTCCTTGAACTGTTATTGTGTCACCCACCACAAAAGGACGAATTATAATAATATTAAAACCAGCGGCATAATTGGCTAATAAGCCTTGAAGGGCTAAACCAGCGCCCAGTGAAATAGCACCAATAGCAGCGATAAATGGCGTTACACTTATCCCTAATTTATTAAGTGACACAATAGTAATCATTACTACAATCAGCATTTTACTCGTATTAGCTAGAAAATGACTTAAGGTAATATCAAGCTTGTGCTTTTGGCATACCTTAAGGACAGAGTTTCCTATTTTGCCTGCTAGCATATAGCCAATAGCAAAAATGATAAATGCGCCAATTAGCTGAAAAGTATAGTTAGCAAAAAAATCGACAATTATCGTGTAAATTCGACTCATTTGATCGATTTCATCTTTTAATAAATTAACCGGCTCTAATGTGCTTACTGTACTGGTTGTGTCAGTTGATTCTGTACCACTGTAAGAATGAAATATTGTCATGCTAGTTTCCATTATTCTCTTTATTACTTTACTTGTTGATATGAAAAAATACCTACTGATAAAATTTTAATTTTATTAGGGGGTGTTGATCTTTACTGTACATTTTTGCAGCGATTTATTTGGCGTTTATACAAAGCTGAACTTATGTAATGGGGTTGTTCCCCATAAATAAGTGAAAACGTCGTAGAAAAACCAAAGAGGCGCTGTCCTACCGATACGTTTAAACATGATTTACTTTTCGTTGCCTACACGGAAGTAGGTACTTAGCGTGAGCAGGACGCGGAAGCTGTCTAGCTCATTTATGTAGAATAATTACACTTTACTCGCTACGGCTCAATTAAATCATGTTTAATTCGTACGAAATTTGTACTCGAAAGTTCAACATGCCCTAGTATAACGACATTTAATATTTATTGATGTTTTATCTTTTGAGAACAATAAAGTATGCTTAAAGCTTAAGCGATTATTACCTTTAAAGTATTCAATTATTTAATGACAGAGCAAGTTTCATTTTGGCAAGAACAAGAGCAGTTACCTGAGTTAGCTGAGCTTTGTTGTGCGCTTTATGAAAGAGAGTTAAAGGCAATTTCAAGTATCGATAATGCGGCATTAGCGTCACTCCAAGGGCGTATTAAAAGTTTACCTTACTATGTTAAACGCACCGCATACCTAATGGCTCAATGCCGTTCACCACTTTCATTAGATCTTCATAATGCCACTTGGTCTGCTAAACAGCTGGGCAAAATGCCGATAACAGGGCAAGATAGTCTAACAGTTAATAATTGGTATTTAACAATAACCTTAACACCTGGGTTAGTGGTGCCAATTGCACTTCAAACACATATAGTATTAGATTCAATCGATAGAATAGATCATGAGAAAAAACGTTTGCGTACTAATTCGCATGGTTGGTTTGACTTATCGTTAATGGAAGAAAGCAAGTCTATACCTAGGTTGTTAAAACCAAATAAACGCGTAATGACCGCCGCTTGCACTGGTCATGCGTGGTTAAATGATAATAAAACCAACCCTATTATTCCTTCCTTAAGAGAGTTACTGCTCTCTTGTACCATTGATTGGCGTAATTTCAAGCGAGCAATCCCCTTTATTTAATTTAATTGCTATTAATTTACCTCAAGTGTTTACAGTGACACAGACACTCTTATAATAAGCTAAATATCAAATGGTTCTGGTTGTCTATTTCTCATGCGCATGCTCACTAGTATCTTGCTAGTATTTTTTCTCTTATTACAATACCGACTTTGGTTCGGTAAAAATAGTGTGCCTGACTATTTAGCGCTAGAGAATGAAGTTACACGTCAACAAATTGATAATGAAAAATTAAAACAACGTAATAAACTCCTTTATGCAGACACTGACGATCTTAAATCTGGTTTAGATGCAATTGAAGAGCGGGCGCGCAACGAGTTAGGAATGATAAAAGCTGGCGAAACTTTTTTTCGTATAATTCCTAATAAGCAAGAGCAATAGTTTGTGAGTAAAAGTAAAACTAACCTAATGCCAGAAATAAATAGTAAGTTAGCTGTTATTGTTCCCGCTGCGGGAATAGGCAAGCGCATGCAAGCGTTACAACCTAAACAATACTTAATTATTGAACAACAGACTGTTTTAGAACATACAATAGAGCGGTTATTATCTCACCCCAAAATTGCTAAAATAGTGATAGTAATAAGCAAGGGCGATAACTATTTTGCAACAACCGCTCTGCCTAATTTAGCAAGGGTTAGCACGGTTTTTGGTGGAAAAGAGCGAGTTGACTCGGTACGCGCAGGATTAAAATCGATAAACACGGAAGAATTTCCCTGGGTGTTAGTGCACGATGCGGCTAGACCTTGTGTTAGTCATGAGGATATTTCAGCATTAATTAACAAATGCACCACTGCAAATACCGGAGGGTTACTAGCCACACCTATTCGCGACACCATTAAGCGGTCAAATGATCTTGGTTTAGTGACAGAAACGGTTGACCGACAGCAATTATGGCATGCATTAACGCCACAAATGTACCCAACAACAATACTGTTAAAAGCGATAGAAACAGCCTTAACTGATAACATAACCATTACTGATGAAGCTTCTGCAATAGAATATGCAGGAGGCGAGAGTATTTTAGTTGAAGGTAGTGATGAAAACTTAAAAATAACACGGCCAGATGACCTTCATTTAGCTGAATTTATTTTAACCAAACAACAATTAAGGAATTAATGTGCGAATAGGTCATGGCTTTGATGTCCATAAATTTGGTGGTAACGGGCCAATTGTTTTAGCGGGTGAGTCAATTCCATATGAACAAGGTTTTATTGCACATTCAGATGGAGATGTAGCTATTCATGCTTTGTGTGATGCCATTTTAGGTGCATTGGCAATGGGTGATATTGGTAATCACTTTCCTGATACTGACGATAGCTATAAAAATATATCGAGCCGAATTTTACTTCGCCATGTGGTTAGTTTAATGCAAAAACAAGGTTATGAATTAGGCAATGCAGACTTAACTATAGTCGCTCAAGCACCTAAAATTTCGCCTTATTTACTGGCCATGCGTACACACCTTTCTCAAGATTTAGCCTGTGATATTAGTCAAGTAAACGTAAAAGCAACAACAACTGAAAAGCTGGGTTATGTAGGTCAAAAAGAAGGAATTGCCACACATAGCGTTGTACTGCTAGTGAAGAGTGACAGTGCGCTGTGTAGCAGCATGAAAAGTGAGGGAGTATAAGTGATTTCCTCACTTGCATACCTTTACGGTATACCTGAAGCAACGGGTGATCTACGTACCAAAATGTCTGACTTTGTTGTATTAGAGCAGTTACCTTTCACGCCTAGTGGTAACGGTGAACATTTATTAATAAAGCTTCGAAAAACAGGGTTGAACACCGTATTTGTTGCTAGACAATTAGCCAAATATTTTGCTGTAAAAGAGTCTATGGTTACCTACGCAGGGCTTAAAGATCGTTTTGCTGTAACCGAACAATGGTTTGGTGTACATATACCTGGTAAGGCGGTTGATGATTTATCTGAATTTAAGCTAGAAGGCATCGAAGTACTTGAATATGCTCGCCACGAGAAAAAGCTTCGTATTGGGGCGCTTACAGGTAATCGTTTTGAAATTATCTTACGTTCAGTTACGAATGTTGATGATTTAATACGCCGTTGGTATGCGGCTGTCGAACATGGTGTGCCAAACTATTATGGTGAGCAACGTTTTGGTATTAATGGCGGCAATATTGAAAAAGCTAAAGCATTGTTTAGTGGTGCAAAAGTTAAAGATAGAAAAAAACGTAGTATTTACCTCTCAGCCGCTCGCTCCTACTTGTTTAATCACTTAGTGAGTGAGCGTATTAAAGCAGAACAGTTCGACGTGTTAAATGTTGGTGATGTCATGATGTTAGCGGGCACACAATCCATATTCCATTTAGATGAAGTAGATGATATTGCAAAGCAACGCTTTATTGAAAAGGATATCGACTTAACGGCTTGCTTGTGGGGCTCAGGTGAAACAAAAGCAACCGGTGTTACCGCTAAGCAAGAATATGGGTTAATAGAAGAGTTTCCAGAAATTTGTCATGGCTTAATTAAGTTTGGTTTAAAGCAAGAGCGGCGTCGTATTAGGCTTTCGTTAAATGAGGCAGAAATATCATTTGATAAGCAAAACGCTAACGAGCATGTCGTAAAGTTAAAATTCTTCTTACCTTCAGGCTGTTTTGCTACCACTATATTGCGAGAAATACTTAACTACCAAGACTTAACCGAGCGGGAATTTGAGCATAAAATAGAGAACAAAGAATGAATATATTATTGAGCAATGATGACGGTGTAAACGCATTAGGTATTAAAGTGTTGTACCAAGCGCTAAGTCAATTTGCGAATGTTACTGTGGTCGCACCTGATAGAAATTGCAGTGGTGCGAGTAATTCACTTACCTTATTAAACCCACTTCGTGCAGAAACACTTGAAAATGGTTTTATTTCCGTAAATGGCACACCAACAGATGCAGTACACCTTGCAATTAGCCAACTAATTAAACCATTACCAGACTTAGTCGTTGCCGGTATCAATAAGGGGGCTAATTTAGGTGATGATACGCTTTACTCAGGTACTGTTGCTGCCGCTACTGAAGGTCGACACATGGGCATGCCAGCAGTGGCCGTATCGTTAGCAGGAAAAGATGAATTACATTATGAAACTGCGGCATCAGTTACCGCCAGTTTTATAAAACACTTAGTTAAACACCCATTGCCGGCCGATCAAATTATTAATATTAATGTACCTGATATTCCGCTGTCTGAGTTAAAAGGCATTAAAGTCACGCGTTTAGGGCACCGTCACCAAGCTGAAACAATGAAGCGTATGCTTGACCCTTGGAATAGAGATATTTATTGGTATGGCTCGTTAGGGCTAGAATTAGATGCTGGTGAAGGTACAGACTTTCACGCTGTTAGTAATGGTTATGCCTCAGTAACCCCTTTAACTGTTGATATGACTGCCTATAAAAGTATCGAGTCTATGTCGCAATGGATCAATCAATTAACGTTATGAGAGTTGTAAAATGAATGCCAGATTAATTAGTAGTATTGGCGGAAAATCAAGTCGAAGTGGCGAGCTTCTCGCACAAAAATTAAAAGCTGAAGGCATTGTAAATACTCAAGTTTTACAGGCTATAGCGAGAAGCCCTCGACACATTTTTGTACCAGAAATTTTAGCGCATAAAGCCTATGACAATACCGCATTGCCAATAGGGCAGGGGCAGACCATTTCTCAGCCCTATATTGTGGCAAAAATGTCGGAGTTATTGATTGCCGATGGTATACCTGACAGTATTTTAGAAATAGGCACCGGTTCGGGTTATCAAACATCTATTTTAGCTCAACTCACTGAAAAGGTTTTTTCAGTTGAGCGCATTAAGTCATTGCAATGGCAAGCTAAGCGTAAACTCAGAAGTATCGACTTGCATAATATTGCAATGAAACATGGCGATGGTTGGCAAGGGTGGAGCAGCAAAGGGCCTTTTCAAGCAATTATTGTAACCGCAGCGGCTGTATCAGTTCCACAAGCACTTCTTGAGCAGTTAACTGATGGTGGTCGACTAGTGATTCCTGTAGGCGGTCAAACCCAAATATTAAAAATTATTACACGCGCTGGCAATGAATATATTGAAAAGCAAATAGAAGCTGTAAAATTTGTGCCCTTAGTACCCGGAGACTTATTGTGAAGATATTTTCTTCACTCTATGAGTGGACGCTTAAATGGGCAAAACATAAGTTTGCGCCAGTAATTTTAGCGGTGTTAACCTTTGCTGAGTCAGTGTTTTTTCCTATTCCACCAGACGTTTTACTTGCACCTATGGTATTGGCAAATAGAAAAAAAGCGTGGTTTTATGCATCGTTAACTACTGTTTCATCAGTTATAGGCGGGGTTGTTGGTTATTATTTAGGTTTTTGGATGTTTGAACCTTTGATCCAGCCATTAATTACTGAATTTGGTTATCAAGAGCGTTTTAATACTGCAATTAGTTGGTTTGAACAATGGGGTGTTTGGGTTGTGTTTTTAGCAGGATTCTCTCCCATTCCTTATAAGCTATTTACCGTTAGTGCAGGGTTTTTACATATGCTCTTTTGGCCGTTCTTGCTTGCATCTGCAGTAGGTCGCGGGCTACGTTTCTTTCTAGTGGCGGGTATTATTTATTACGGTGGAGAAACGATGGAACAAAAACTACGTCAGTGGATAGATACAATCGGCTGGGTAATTGTGGTATTAATTGTTATCGCTTATTTTTTGTTAAGTAATTAATCTGACTATTAAGGACTAAAGTACTTTATTTTGCGTAATATTCAATACCACCATATTGTTTTTTCACTATTGATTTTTTTGCTTTCAGCTTGTTCGAGCAGGCAATCACCTGCTCCCGTGGTTGAAGTTCAAGGCCATGTCCCTTTATATAAACGGGTTAAAAGCAGTATTAGTACTACAGAATACATTGTAAAAAAAGGTGAAACGCTATATTCAATTGCGTGGCGAGCAGACATAGATATACGCGATTTGGCCCAATTGAATGATCTTGCCCCCCCTTATCGAATTTTTCCAAATCAAAAGTTATATTTAGCTAAAAATAGCCGCAAGCCTAGTGATAGTAACACTTCCACCAAAAGTACGAAAAACGTTCAAACTAAGGTGGTAAAAAAACCAGTTGCCACTTCCAAAAAGCAAGCGTATGGTAGTAATACAAGACGGGAAAAATCAAGTATAAATGAACCGTTGAGTCAGGGGACATTTTCACAGAAAATCAGTCAGTGGAAATGGCCAAATGAAGGCCGGATAATTTCATTATTTTCTTCTAAAAAACAAGGGAATAAGGGAATTGACATCGCAGGTAACAAAGGCGATTTAATCAGGGCTGCAGCTGACGGTAAAGTTGTTTATGCTGGGGATGTTTTACGAGGATATGGTCGATTAATTATTGTTAAACACAACGATGATTACTTAAGTGCTTATGCACATAACGACAGTATTTTGGTTAAGGAACAGCAAACCGTTAAAGCAGGCGAGATTATTGCCAAAATGGGTGACACAGAAGCGAAAAGAGTCATGCTTCATTTTGAAGTTCGCTTTCGTGGAAAATCTGTAAATCCATTAAAGTATCTGCCGAGAAGATAATAAACAATAAATAAAATTGGAGTTAGTGTGAATATTTAAATAGTACCTAGAGCATAGGCTTTGCTAAATTGATGGGAGATATAGCATGAGCATAAAAAAAGAATTAAATGAATGTGCGGACGTTAATGTTGCCGTTGAAACTAAAACCAATAAAATTGTGGATGATACGCCATCTAATTTAGATGCAACACAATTGTATTTAGGTGAGATTGGGATATCACCTTTGTTAACTGCTGAAGAAGAAGTCTACTTTTCTCGCCTTTCTTTAAAAGGTGACGAACCCTCTCGCAAGCGTATGATAGAAAGTAATTTACGCTTAGTTGTTAAAATTGCACGTCGATATAACAATCGTGGCTTACCCTTATTAGATTTGATCGAGGAAGGTAATTTAGGTTTGATCCGTGCAGTGGAAAAATTTGATCCTGAACGAGGTTTTAGGTTCTCTACCTATGCTACATGGTGGATACGTCAAACAATAGAACGTGCCATTATGAATCAAACCCGTACTATTCGATTACCTATACATGTAGTTAAAGAACTTAATATCTATCTAAGAACAGCACGAGAGTTAATTCAAAAACTTGATCACGAGCCTACAGCTGAAGATATTGCACAGGAACTAGATGTACCCGTTGCTAATGTGACTAAAATGTTACGCTTGAACGAACGCATGTCTTCTGTTGATACACCCTTTGGAGGAGAGTCTGACAAGGTATTACTCGATGTTATTCCTGACGAAAAAGGCAGTAACCCTGAGCAAAGCCTCCAAGACGCTGATATTAAAAATAATATCGTACATTGGCTTAATGAACTTAACTCAAAACAACGTGAAGTATTAGCAAGACGATTTGGCTTATTAGGCTACGAAGCTGCTACATTGGAAGACGTTGGTGTTGAAATTGGTTTAACCCGTGAACGCGTAAGACAAATACAAGTAGAAGCTTTAAAGCGACTACGTGATATTTTAAGTCAACAAGATTTGTCTATCGAGGCATTGTTCCAAGCGTAAGTATAGCTAAATAGTATTTTTGTGAATAAACCAGCGATATCGCTGGTTTTTTAATGCCTGAAATTAATACTTTTTATTTGACTGTAATTCCTGCGTATAAAGTTGATCACCTAATTAATGAAAGGGGTATTATACCAATCTCACTAATTATTTGATCATTTCTACTGGTTAAAACAATCAACTACTGCGTTATTTATTTTATAATTAGAACAACTAGTTATGAAAATAAATGCCTTGTATTTGATTGTTTTCACTGCGTATAAAATAGATCACTTAATTAAGGAAACTGGTATTACAACTCTTGTTTTAATTGAAATAGCAAGTCAAGTGCTTGACGTGGGCTTAGCTCATTTACATCGAGTGATTTTAACTTGTCAATGACAGGGTGACTATCATCCATTAAAGACAATTGCTCAAATGGTTGAGTATCTTGGCTAATGCTTGAGGCGCTTTGTTGATTTTCTAACTCTTTCAACCGCTGTTTTGCTCGTTGAATAACCGTTTTAGGTACCCCAGCAAGCTGCGCTACTTGTAAACCGAAGCTTTTGCTAGCTGCACCTTCTTGTACAGCATGCATGAAAATTATTTTTTCATCATGCTCAACAGCGTCTAAATGAACATTTGCTAGCGTTGAAATTTGCTCGGCAAGCAAAGTTAATTCAAAATAATGGCTGGCAAATAGCGTAAAGGCTTTAGTTTTAAGCGCCAACATTTCAGCACAGGCCCATGCTAAAGATAAACCATCAAAAGTACTTGTACCTCGTCCTATTTCATCTAACAATACTAAGCTTTTAGCTGTTGCATTATGCAAAATATTCGCTGTTTCTGTCATCTCAACCATAAAGGTTGAGCGGCCACTAGCAAGATCGTCCGAAGCTCCAATTCGGGTGAATATTCGGTCAACCATACCAATATTTGCTGCGCTTGCTGGCACAAAAGCACCAATATGAGCAAGTAATACAATTAAGGCTGTTTGTCTCATATAAGTAGACTTTCCGCCCATATTGGGGCCCGTAATTATTAACATTTTACGAGCTTCAGTAAGTACTACAGGGTTGGCAATAAATGGGGCTTCGGTCATCTGTTCAACTACCGCATGGCGGCCAGCTTCAATATTAATACCTGGTGTTTGTGATAACTTAGGCTTTACATAATTTAATGTTTCGGCTCTTTCTGCAAAAGTGGTTAATACGTCTATTTCAGCAATTGCTTGTGCTAGTGTTTGTAGTTTATCTAATTCAGGCAAGATCAAGTCAAATAACTGATCATATAAACGTTTTTCTAAAGCTAAAAACTTACTTTGTGCACTGAGTACCTTTTCTTCATGTTGCTTTAATTCATTGGTGATAAAACGTTCATTGTTTTTAAGAGTTTGACGTCTGATATAGTCATCAGGTACATCTTGTGCCGCATTACGACTGATCTCAATATAAAAGCCATGTACCTTGTTATAGCCAACTTTAAGCGTTTGAATGCCTGTTCTTTCTTTCTCACGAGCTTCCAATTGCGCTAAAAACTCAGTTGCTCCGTCACTTAAATCACGTAGTTCATCTAACTCTTCATGATAGTGTGGTGCAATTACGCCGCCATCTCGTATTAGCACAGGCGGGTTATTAACAATGGCCCGCTCTAATAAGTGCGCTATATCGGTTAATGGCGAAGTATCTGAGGTAAGTTTAGTTAACGCGGATAACCCCTCAGTAGTGAGCAATTGCTGAAGTTCAGGTAAAAGTAACAGTGCGTTACGTAATCGAGCAAAGTCACGCGGTCGAGCAGATCGAAGCGCTACTCGTGACACTATTCGTTCTATATCACCAATGTGCTTCAACAAATCATGTAACGGTGAATATGTGTCAGTTGAAATTAATGCAGAAATAGACTGTTGTCTAGTTGTTAACGTTTCTATATCTCTAAGTGGAAAGTGTAACCAACGTTTAAGTAACCTAGAGCCCATTGGAGTCGCTGAAGTATCCAATATTGATGCTAGGGTGTTTTCTATACCACCTTGCAAGTTCTGCGTAAGTTCTAAATTACGCCTTGTCGCCGCATCTAAAATTACACCTTTGGCAGCTGTTTCTGCAATAATTGAGCGGATATGTGGTAAAGCTGAGCGTTGACTATCTTTAACATATTGCAATAAACAACCTGCTGCCATTAAACCAATTGATTGGTCTGCAACACCGAAGCCTGTAAGCTCTTTAGTGCCAAACTGTTCATTTAATAATTTATGAGCGGTGTCTAAATCAAACTCCCATTCTGAACGACGTCTTAATCCTTTATGTTGGCTAATTAATGCTGTGTCTTGGAATGTTTCTGGATACAAAAGCTCAGCAGGTGAGAGGCGTTGTAATTCAGCTTGCAGCTGCTCTTTGGTTGCAGGCTCTGTTAAGACAAATCTTCCGCTAGTCATATCTAAATATGCTAAACCGAACCCTTGCTGAGTATGGGTAATCGCTACAATTAAATTATCTTGTCGGTCGGCGAGTAAGGCTTCATCACTTACTGTGCCAGGGGTTAATATTCTAACCACCTTACGCTCAACTGGGCCTTTACTTGTTGCTGGATCACCAATTTGTTCGCAAATTGCAACAGACTCACCAAGTTGAATAAGGCGGGCTAAGTAGTTTTCAACAGCGTGATAGGGCACACCTGCCATTGGTATGGCATTACCGCCTGTTTTCCCTCTTGCCGTGAGCGATATATCCAATAAGTCTGAAGCCTTCTTGGCATCATCAAAAAACAATTCATAAAAATCGCCCATGCGATAAAAAACAAGAATGTTAGGGAATTCGGCCTTAATCGTTAAATATTGGCGCATCATAGGGGTATGAGAAGATAAGTCTGGGGTCGCAGTAGTCATTAATTCTTATTTTGTCTTGTGATAATTTAAGAGTGTATTACTCAATTATGCCATAAGCATAAGTAATAGACCCACAAGTTTTCGTTAAAGCGTAAATACAACTGATATAATTAAAAAAAACAGTGATAAATTGGCAGTAGTAACTTTTTAGCTTAAAATATTTAAAAGTTACTAATTGTTAATTAATTCTTAAATTACATATAGTTAAAATTACAAAAAAATTAAAAGTTATAGAGTTTGAAAAATAATTATAAAAAAACTTGATACTGTACGACTATACAGTATACTTTGCTGCATCAGACTTATTTATGTATTTACATGTGGAGCAAGAAATGGACGAGAATAAAGAAAAGGCACTCTCTGCTGCGTTAAGCCAAATTGAACGCCAATTTGGTAAAGGTTCAATTATGAAGCTAGGTGAAAACCGTAGCATGGATATCGAGACCATTTCTACAGGCTCACTAGGACTTGATATTGCACTAGGCGCAGGCGGATTACCAATGGGTCGTATTGTAGAGATATATGGACCAGAATCAAGTGGTAAAACCACCTTAACATTAGAGGTAATCGCAGAAGCACAACGCAACGGTAAAGTATGTGCCTTTGTTGACGCTGAGCATGCGTTAGACCCTATTTATGCTGAAAAACTTGGTGTAAATATTAATGAGTTACTTGTTTCACAACCCGATACAGGTGAACAAGCATTAGAAATTTGTGACATGTTAACTCGCTCAGGTGCTGTTGATGTAATTGTTGTCGACTCTGTCGCTGCTCTAACACCAAAAGCTGAAATTGAAGGTGATATGGGCGACTCGCACATGGGGCTTCAAGCGCGTATGTTGTCTCAAGCAATGCGTAAGCTTACCGGTAATTTAAAGCAATCGAACACTATGATGATTTTCATTAACCAAATTCGTATGAAAATTGGTGTTATGTTTGGTAATCCAGAAACTACAACAGGCGGTAACGCACTTAAGTTTTACGCCTCAGTTCGATTAGATATTCGTCGTATTGGTGCTGTAAAGCAGGGTGATGAAATTATTGGTAATGAGACGCGTGTAAAAGTAGTTAAAAATAAAATTGCACCTCCTTTTAAACAAGTTGAGTTTCAAATACTTTACGGTGAGGGAATTAACAGTTTAGGTGAGTTAATTGACCTTGGTGTACAGAATAAAATGGTTGAAAAAGCCGGTGCTTGGTATAGCTACAAAGGCGACAAAATTGGCCAAGGTAAAGCAAATTCAACTAACTACCTTAAAGAAAATCCAGCTATTGCAAAAGAGCTAGACACACGTTTAAGAGAATTATTTTTATCTAAAAAGACTGAAGCTGTCGCAGAAGAAGTTATCACTGAGTCATAATACTGGTTATCGCTGTGCAGTAATTTAAACTATGTATAAAGCCACTGATGTTATCGGTGGCTTTTTTTATTTTAATATTTATACCATTAATATCACTAGCTATGTGAGCATTTCTACGGGTTAAAATAATAAATTACTGCAGCAAGAACCGTTACACCAATTACCCCCTCGCTACAGTCAATGCCTTACATCTAAACCTTTAATTTTGGCTAAGAGATCACTTTCTTATACGAAGTGATATTATGTTAAGTAGCAATCAGAATTATTAGGCTTCTTCTGTAAGAGCTGCATTATAAAATATTCATATATATGTTAGAATATAACACTATTATTATTTAAACATATTAGGCGTATTTCATGTCTGAACACTCAATTTTCGACATTTGTGTTGAACCTATAGAACTTTGTAAATTACTTAAAATAGCCAATATGGTTGGCGGTGGCGGCGAAGCTAAAAGCATGATCAGTGAAGGTAATGTATTAGTAAATAATGAAGTTGTAGTTCAAAAGCGTAAAAAGATTCGAAACGGCGATTCTATTACATGTAACGGTAAAACCATTGAGGTTGCTTATGATCCCAGCAAAAAATCGGCTGAGTTTATCAATACAGTAGTGTTAGCGAGCAAAAAAGAACAAAGAAAAAAAAGAGCTAAAAGTAAAGCGCGGTTACTTTCATCAGAAACGGTAGCAGAGCCATCACTCAAACGATAACAGGGCAAATTTATTGAGCCTACATCTTGTTAAAACTACGTAAAACGGTATATAGAGCAAGTCAAATATAAAGTACTTACACACTAGCTTTGGCTTCACTCACTAAAAACTACACTTCTACGGAATTCTCTTCTTCAGTAATCTTTTGCATAAGTTCAGAATATATAGTGATATAACAAATTCATTTAGACGTCTATACGTTTAGATGTTGACATATCTAGCAATCCAAGGCACATTATATTCATAATTAATGTTGTACGATTTACAGCATGCATATCGTAATAAATTAAGTAAGGTGAGCTTACATGCCTATAAAAATTCCAGATCAATTACCCGCATTACAAGTGCTTGATAATGAAAATATTTTTGTTATGTCTGAGCATAGAGCTGCAAGCCAAGAGATTCGTCCGATGGAAGTTGCAATTCTAAACTTAATGCCGAATAAAATTGAAACGGAAGTACAAATATTACGAATGCTTGCTAACACGCCATTACAAATTAATGTTGAGTTTGTGCGTATTCATGCTAACGAGTCAAAACATACACCACAAGAACACTTAGATAACTTTTATCGCCTATTTGATGATATTAAAACAAAGCAATACGACGGCTTAATCATTACAGGGGCTCCTTTAGCCTTATTGGATTATCAAGACGTTACCTTTTGGGATAAAATTTGTGAGGTATTCGATTGGGCAGAAAGTAATGTTACCTCAACTATGTTTTCATGTTGGGCTGCACATGCTGCGTTATATCATCATTATGGTTTAAATCGACACCTTCGAAAGCAAAAATTGTCAGGTATATATGAACACCAAGCACTCGATCCAAAAGAAGAACTAACGCGAGGGTTTGATGAGCACTTTATTGTTCCTCATTCTCGTTATGGCTATATCACTAAAGAAGATTACCAGTCGGTTGAAGAGTTAACTGTATTAGCAGAGTCACCGCAAGCAGGGGTTTACTTAACGGTAAGTAAAAATAAGCAGCAAGTGTATTTAACTGGGCATCCTGAATATGACGCAAGTACACTGAAAGAAGAGTATGAGCGTGATGTAAATTCAAGTTTATCACCCACATTGCCAGAAAATTATTTCGCTAATAACGACCCTTCTAATAATCCTAAAAGCTCATGGCGAAGTCATGGCAGTTTATTGTTTACCAATTGGCTCAACTACTACGTTTATCAAATAACACCTTATCAATTGGATGCCAATAATATTCAAGCGATTCATCCTTCAAGTAAAAAACTATCAAAAGAGCAGTAACATGAAAAAATCTACATCATATTCCTTATTAGAGCAGCAGCTTGCTAAAAAGATAGTAATACTTGATGGTGCTATGGGCACTATGATCCAAGCGTATAAATTTGAAGAGCAAGATTACAGAGGTGAACGTTTTGCTGATTGGCATAGCGACGTAAAAGGTAATAATGATTTACTTGTCTTAACTCAGCCACAGGTAATTAGAGATATACATTGTGAATACTTGGCAGCTGGTGCAGATATTATTGAAACCAATACGTTTAATGCGACCACTATTGCTATGGCAGATTACGACATGGAGTCGTTAAGTGCTGAAATAAACAGAGAAGCGGCTAAAATAGCTAAAGCTGCGGCTGATGAATATACGGCAAAAACACCCGAAAAACCTCGTTTTGTTGCAGGTGTGTTGGGCCCAACGAATAGAACATGTTCTATTTCACCAGATGTTAACGATCCAGCATTTCGCAATATTACCTTTGATCAGTTGAAAGATGCCTATATCGAATCAACCCTTGCATTAATTGAGGGCGGTTCAGACATCATATTACTTGAAACTATTTTTGATACCTTAAATGCAAAAGCAGCTATTTTCGCTGTTGAGGTGGTTTTTGAGCAGTTAGGCTATCGTTTGCCGGTAATGATCTCAGGCACAATTACTGATGCTTCAGGAAGAACACTAACAGGACAAACTACCGAAGCTTTTTATAATTCTTTACGCCACGCACAACCTATTTCATTTGGACTTAACTGTGCGCTTGGACCCGTTGAGCTAAGACAGTATGTTGAAGAGTTAAGCCGAATCTCAGACTTTGCAGTTTCTGCACATCCTAATGCTGGTTTACCTAACGCATTTGGTGGATATGATCTAGGTTCAGACGAGATGAAGTCTCACGTTAAAGAGTGGGCAGAATCGGGTTTTTTAAATATTATTGGCGGATGTTGTGGCACTACACCTGAACACATTAAACAGATGTATGAAGCGGTTAAAGATGTTAAGCCGCGTGCCATTTTACCTCGTCCAATTGCGTGTCGGCTTTCTGGTTTAGAAGCACTGACAATTGATGAAAATAGCCTCTTTGTAAACGTAGGTGAGCGAACAAATATCACGGGCTCGGCAGCATTTAAGCGTTTAATTATTGAAGAAAACTATGAACAAGCAATTTCGGTAGCCTTACAGCAAGTAGAAAATGGTGCGCAAATAATTGATATAAATATGGATGAAGGCATGCTTGATTCTCAAGCCGCTATGGTCCGATACCTTAACTTAATTGCTGGTGAGCCTGATATAGCTAAAGTGCCAATTATGCTTGATTCCTCTAAGTGGGAAATTTTAGAAGCAGGGCTTAAATGCATTCAGGGTAAAGGTGTAGTTAATTCTATCAGTTTAAAAGAAGGGGAAGAGAATTTTCGCCAGCAAGCTGAATTGCTGCGCCGATATGGCGCCGCAGTAATTATTATGGCTTTTGATGAAAAGGGTCAAGCAGATACAAGGGTACGTAAATTTGAAATTTGCCAACGTGCTTATAAAATTTTAGTTGAGGAAATTAATTTTCCTGCTGAAGATATTATCTTCGATCCTAATATTTTTGCTGTTGCAACCGGTATTGAGGAGCATAATAATTATGCGGTAGATTTTATCGAAGCCGTTGCAGATATTAAGCAAAACTTACCCCATGCAATGATCTCTGGTGGCGTGTCTAACGTTTCATTTTCATTTCGAGGGAATAATGCGGTTCGTGAAGCTATTCATGCTGTTTTTCTATATCACGCGATAAAAAGCGGTATGGATATGGGGATCGTTAATGCAGGGCAACTTGCTATTTATTCAGATATTCCAGACGATTTACGTACTGCCGTAGAAGATGTTATTCAAAACAATGACGATGGTGCAACTGAACGTTTATTGGAGCTTGCAGAAAAATACCGTGGCCAAGCCGGTGCCGTAGATAATAAAGCCGATTTAACCTGGCGAGAGTTACCTGTTATTAAACGTTTAGAGTACTCATTAGTCAAAGGCATTAATGAATTTATTATCGAAGATACAGAAGATGCACGGTTGCAGGCAGCAAAACCACTTGATGTTATCGAAGGCCCATTAATGGACGGTATGAATGTGGTAGGCGACTTATTTGGCGCTGGCGAAATGTTTTTACCGCAAGTGGTAAAATCTGCGCGTGTAATGAAGCAAGCAGTGGCCTATTTAAACCCATTTATTGAAGATGAAAAAACTGAAATTACTTCTAACGGCAAGGTCTTACTGGCAACGGTGAAAGGTGATGTTCATGATATTGGCAAAAACATTGTTGGCGTAGTGTTGCAGTGCAACAATTACGATATTGTTGACTTAGGTGTAATGGTGTCTTGTGAAGATATATTACGTGTCGCCAAAGAAGAGAATGTTGATATTATTGGCTTGTCGGGGCTTATAACCCCCTCGTTAGATGAAATGGTGCACGTAGCCAAAGAAATGAAGCGTCAAAACTTTGAATTACCGTTACTTATTGGTGGTGCAACTACTTCTAAAGCGCATACCGCGGTAAAAGTTGATCCGCAATATGATCATCCCGTTGTCTATGTGCCCAATGCTTCGCGATCGGTATCGGTTGTTAGCAATTTATTGTCAAATGAATTTCGTCCTGCATTTATGGAGCGACAAGCTGACGAATATAAGCGGGTGAGAGAAAGACATTATAAAAAAGGGCCACGCTCAAGCTTAATTACACTTGAAGAAGCTAGAGCGAATAGTGTGCCAATTAACTTCGACAACTACACGCCTAAAGTGCCAAACAAATTAGGCGTAACCGTATTAGAGTCATTAGATTTTAATATCATAAGAAACTATATTGATTGGACGCCATTTTTTATGACTTGGCAATTAATGGGCAAGTACCCATTAATATTAAAACATGAAGTGATCGGAGTAGAAGCGACTAAGTTGTTTAACGATGCCAATACGATGATTGACGACATAATTTCGGGAAATAAAATACAGGCAAAAGCCGTATTTGGTTTATTTCCAGCGCAAAGAGTAGAAGATGATTTAATCATTTTCGATGATGAAACGCGCTCAAATGAACGTATGCGTTTGCATCAATTAAGACAACAAAGTAAGAAACCAACAGGTCAATACAACCGTTGTTTAGCTGACTATGTTGCTGACGAATCATCAGGGATAAAAGACTACATGGGTGCTTTTGCGGTATCGGCAGGTTTTGGTGTTGATGAATTAGTGAAGGTTTATGACGCGGATCACGATGATTACAATAGCATTTTATTAAAAGCGGTGGCAGATCGTTTAGCTGAAGCAAGTGCTGAATACTTGCACGAAAAAATTCGAAAAGAGTATTGGGGTTATGCACCGGATGAAAACTTTGAAAATGATTCATTAATCCGTGAACAGTATCAAGGTATACGTCCTGCGCCAGGTTATCCTGCGTGTCCTGAACATACCGAAAAAGGACTGCTATGGGACTTACTTAACGTGAAAGGAAATATAGGCATGGAGCTAACCTCAAGTTACGCAATGTGGCCCGGTGCGGCGGTAAGTGGTTGGTATTTTGCGCATCCAGACAGTAAGTATTTTGCTGTAGCCAAAATAGCTAAAGACCAAATCGTTGATTACGCCACGCGTAAAAGCATGACTCTAGCCGAGGCTGAACGCTGGTTATCCGCTAATTTAGATTATGAGCCAGAGTAGTAATACCAATCTCAATAATTATGTGAACATTTCTACTGGCTAAAACAGTCAACTACTACGTTTAAAGTAGATCACTTAATTAATGAAGCTGGTATTATATCTGGTTTATAAATGTGATCTGCAGATATTAAAAAAGGCTGCAACTGCCTGTCTTTCCTACACAAATCCCTCGATAAAAATCGAGGGATTTTTTTATGAACTTATTGTACAGAACGTGATCTGATCCATTTATTCAGTGAGTTCCACAAAGCGTGGAAAAGCGGCGGTACTCAAGTAGAAGATTTACGTATGCAAAGTAAAGACAATTTAGAAAAGGTGATTGTGATATTAGCGTTTATTGCCGCACGCCTTCATCAACTTCGTTACCTTGGCCTTAATAAGAAAGAAGCAGAAAAGCATAGTTGTGAAACGGTTTTAAGTCCGTTAGCGTGGAAGTTGCTATGGACAAAACGAGAAAAATCAAAACCACCGACAACGGCACCAAGCCTGTATTGGGCTTACATTAACCTTGGGAAGTTAGCGGGTTGGCACGATTCAAAACGTAATGGCCGTGTCGGGTGGGAGCGATTATGGGAAGGATGGTTTAAATTGCAAACCATCCTTGAAGGCTATGAACTAGCCCAATCTCTTGATCTGAAAATGTGATCAAGAGACAGGCAACTGCAGCCTTTTATTTTTTTATAGTAAAGTTTAATACGCCCTACTAAAGACGAGCGTTATTACCAAATACGTACACGCTCTTCTGGTGCTAAATAAAGTTCATCACCCTCTTTAACATCAAATGCTTTGTACCATGCATCGTGGTTTCTTGGTGCTTGTGCACGGAATCGACCAGGCGCATGCGTGCCGCCTTTTAGTTGGCTTAACATGCTTTTCTCGGTGCGTTTTTCTTTCCAAACTTGTGCCCAAGCCAAGAAGAAGCGTTGATCACCGGTAACACCGTCTATAACTGGTGCTTCTTTGCCATTTAAACTTAATTTGTATGCATGGTAAGCCATCGCTAAACCACCAACATCGCCAATGTTTTCACCTAAGCTGTTTCTTCCATTAACAAAGTTACCTGGAATGGGTTCATATTGGCTGTATTGAGCGGCAAGTGCATCTGCTTTTGCGTCAAATGCTTCTCTGTCTTGATCTGTCCACCAGTTACGTTGTACACCTTTAGCGTCAGACTTTGATCCTTGATCATCAAATCCATGGCCCATTTCATGACCAATAACAGCGCCAATACCACCATAATTAACAGCAGGATCTGCATTAGGATCGAAAAATGGCGGTTGTAAAATAGCGGCAGGGAAAACGATTTCATTAAATGAACTGTTATAATAAGCATTTACACGTTGTGGTGTCATTCCCCAACGATTACGATCTGTTTTCTCTAATTCTTTTGCCACACTGTCTTTACGGAAAAACTTGCGTAAGTTTTGCAAGTTGCCCATTAAATCAGTACTTGAAATAGTTAAACCATCAAAAGATTGCCATACATCTGGATAACCAATTTTAGGGTTAAAGGCTGCTAATTTTTCTTGAGCATTAACTTTAGTTTCTTCACTCATCCATTCTAAGCCAGTAATACGCTCGCCCAATGCTTTACGTAAATTATCAACCAAATCAGCCATTTGTTGTTTTGATGATTCAGGGAAGTAACGTGCTACATAAACTTTACCAATAGCAAAACCTAAAGATTCAGTACCTGACATTTGCGAAACAGCTCTTTTCCAGCGAGGTTTCGCTTGAATTTGACCGCTTAATTCTGTGCCATAAAATTTAAAGTTGGCGGCATAAACGTCTTCTGGAAGGTAAGAGGCATTATTTTTTAACGTATGGTAAACCATGTAATCTTTCCAAACGTTAATATCTTCGTTATTTAATAATGCAATCATTGCTTTGATAGGTTCTGGTTGAGAAATATTTACCTGTGGAACTTGATAACCAGTTTCTGAAAAATATGTTTCCCAGTCAAAATTAGGGTAGGCTGAAGAGAGTTCAGTACGCTTAATCTGATTTAATGTTAAATCACGATTACGGCGTTTTTCGCGTGGCCAATGACCTTCTGCAATCTTCGTTTCTAAAGCTAAAATTGCTTGTGCTTTTTGCTCAGCATTTTCTACCTTAGCAAAGGCAAGCATTTCAGCAATATGCGCGACATAAGCGGCACGCGTTTTAGTAAAGCGTTCACTTTCTTCTAAATAGTATGAACGGTCTGGCATACCTAAACCACCAGCACCAATAGACATTTCATATTTGTCTGCATCTAATCGGTTAAACCACATGCCACCACCAATTGGGCTAGTTGTGCCATTTAACCATGATGCGCCAAAAATCTTGGTGATATCTTTAATTGAAGATGCTGCGGCAATTTCATCAAGCGTTGCTTGAATTGGTGATAAACCTAGCTTGTTAATAGTTTCAGTGTCCATGTAACTATTGTAGAAATCTGCGATCATTTGTTCATCAGCGTTTAAGTCTGAGCGAGAAGTCACATCATCAATAATTTCTTTAACTTGTTTTTCACTACGCTCAGCTAAAGCGGTAAAAGCGCCAAAGCGCGTTTTATCTGCTGGCATTTCATAATTATCGTACCAAGTGCCGCTGGCATACATAAAGAAGTCATCGCCGGGTTTAACTGCTTCATTGCGTGCTGATAAATCTACGCCAAAACTGCCTAATTCTGCTTTTTGTGCTGCTTGAGTGTTTGATTGTTCTGATTTTGCTGTTTTAGTCTCTGCAACTGATGTTGGCTTATTGTCACCACAAGCTGATAACAGAACAGCTGTGATTGAAAGCGCAATTAAAGATTTTTTCATTAAAATTCTCATATTGTTATAAGTAGTTATACAATTGTACAGAAAGAGGGCTCACTTAGAACGACACGAGCGACATTAGAACAAACAAAATATGAGTAGATTTAGTTATTCTACATCAATCATATTGTGTGCATTTCTCATGGTGCCCATGCGTTTCCGCTAGACGAGTGCTAATGGCATAGAAGTGGCGTTATTGACTTTGACCCGAGAATAACCATTCTCATCAATCAATGCCTTGCCTCTAAACCTTTAAACTATCGCTAAGCGACCACTTTCTTATGTGGATTGGTATTATAAATTATCTCGCAACCATTTTGTCTAGATGGTTGATAAAGTCAACTGTTCTGAGTTAATTGGCTTTATTTGAAAGGTGAGTGATAGTTATTGGCTAAGTATAAGGTTAAAGTGAGACTTGTAATGATAAACTTTCATTACAAGCCTGGTACTAAAATTAACGTTAAGTATTTGTTAAATTACATCTAATGCATCGCTAAGTTTTTTAACACCTATCACTTCCATTCCGTCTATTTTTTGTTTGGGTAAATTATTAAAAGGTACAATAGCACGTTTAAAGCCATGCTTTGCCGCTTCGTAAATTCGTTCTTGTCCGCTTGGTACAGGGCGAATTTCGCCTGAAAGTCCCACTTCACCAAATACAACTAGGTCATGGGGTAAAGCATTATCTCTAAAGCTAGAAACAAGCGCTAAAATGAGTGCTAAATCTATACTTGTTTCAGTTACCTTTACTCCTCCTACTACGTTAACAAATACATCTTGGTCATTCATTTGTAATCCACCGTGACGATGTAAAATAGCTAGTAGCATAGAGAGTCGATTTTGCTCAGCGCCCACAGCCACACGACGAGGATTTCCCAGTGGTGAGTGGTCAACTAACGCTTGAATTTCTACCAGTAAAGGTCTAGTTCCTTCCCAAAGTACCATTACAACACTGCCAGCGGTTTGTTCTTCTGAACGTGATAAAAAGATGGCAGAGGGGTTTTTAACTTCTTTTAAGCCTGTACCTGTCATGGCAAAAACGCCAAGCTCGTTTACCGCGCCAAAACGGTTTTTATTGCCACGCAATGTTCGGTATCTTGAGTCTGTACTACCTTCAAGCATGATCGAGCAATCAATGCAGTGTTCTAATACTTTTGGCCCGGCTAAACTACCATCTTTAGTAACATGACCAACTAATATCATGGCAACATGATGTTGCTTAGCAAAGCGAGTTAAATAAGCCGCAGCTTCACGTACTTGCGATACACTACCTGGTGCTGACTGAATATCAGCCATGTGCATTACTTGTATAGAGTCTATAACAATAATTTTAGGCTTTTCTTTTTCGGCAATATGACAAATGTTTTCAACACTGGTTTCAGATAGTAGCTTCAAGCTATCAGCTTTCAAGCCTAAACGGTTAGCGCGCATTGCAACTTGCTGTAAAGACTCTTCCCCAGTGATATATAACGCAGACATTGAGTGTGAAAGCGCGCACATTGTTTGTAGTAACAGCGTACTTTTACCCGCGCCTGGCTCTCCGCCAATTAAAATTGCACTGCCGGGCACAATTCCGCCGCCTAAAACACGATCAAACTCTAAAAATCCTGAAGAAAATCTTGGTAGGTCGGCAAGATCAATAGTGTCAAGAGTTTGAACTTGTGCTTGGGTTGCTCCAGCAAAACCTGAAAAATTACCTGCGCGTACAGGTGCTTTAGCTTGCCTAAACTCTGAAATAGTATTCCATGCTTTACAGTCGTTACATTGCCCCATCCAACGTGAATACTCAGATCCACAGTCAGTACAAACAAAGGCGGTTTTATTTTTAGCCATATTTTTATGCTTAAGGTATAGTTATTGCTTAATAATACCAACTCTAATAAATTTATTCTCAACTCAGCGCTTAATTAGCTCTTAAGAACAAGTTTAAAAGACTGTAAGTAGTGCTATTAATTTTTAATATGAGCGTAACCGTAATTTAAAATTAATGCGTTGTTTTTGTGCCTTTTAATTTTTGCTGAGCGAGAAATATCTTAATAGATCTAGTATCAGTTAACGTTATTAAATAGTTAGTTAATCTACCTTGGCGCAATACTTGTGAGCCCTTTAGTAGATAATCTATAATAACCTAACTAACTATTATCACCCTATTGTAATGATAATTAGGCATAAATGAATAAAGATTTTTCTAAACACCAGCATATTATTGATGATTTTAAAGGCGCGGTTTCATCGAGTGATTTTGAATCAAAATTTGCTGAAGCGACTAAAACCCTTGATAAGACTGAGCGTTTTCTACTAAAAATGGAAATTAAACGCTTAGCAAACCCTTGTACTCGCTTAATTGACTTAAGAGGGCATGTAAATGGTGTGTGCCGTCCGTATGAAGATGAAGGACGCGTACACTTTATTGATGACGTAGCAATAAAACTATTTGAAGAAAATGTTGCCTTGTATGGCGGCTATACTTTTGGTGTTTATGAAGCGCTAATGAACACTGAAAATAATTTTCGGGTAATGTATCAAAATGAAAAATCAAATCCACAGCAAACCCCTGCAGTAGCGAATACATTTACAAAAACTAAAATTTTAGAAAAAACACAGTATCCGGCCAAACTATACCAATATGGCCCTTATTTTGACCGTAAAGAAGAGCGAATGAATTTTGCTATTCCTATCAGCGTGCGCCTTAAGGGTGACAAGGGGTATGATGGTGTTAGCTCAGACATAAGTGCTAACGGTTGTAAGTTTAGGTTTAGTAAAACACATGAACTTAAAGTAAATCAAGTGATTACTATTTACTTTAAAGGCTTAGAAGAAGAGTTTCCGTTTAAGGATGAGCAGTATTTCGATTATGAAGTAATGAATATTCAACAAGCTGAAAATCATCAATTTATTGGTGTGCAAAGGGTATATGTAGGCGATGAAGCCAGAGACACCTTTAGAAAGTTTCTAGTTAATTTTATTCAATGTAGCAAACGCCGATACAAAGTTAACCTAGACAATACTATTGCAGCACTGCAATCGCGCACTTTTGAACATTTTTCTGTTCCTAAGTCTAATGAATTACCTATATTTATGCACGACGTAAACGGCGTAACTTTGCCGAAGTATGCATTAACTTGCCACAATAATCAGAGTATTTATCAGTATTGGCAGGATGAGAGAAACACCTCTACTTTACATTATTTAATAACGCCAGAGCGTCTTGCTCGGCTTAAGCGTGCACAAAGAGCGGGTCATGCTTTGTATGTGTATAGTTTTATCCATCAAAGTCAGGGTAAAAGTTATTTTTATACAGCAGATAATATTCAATTGAGTGAAGATAAAACCTTTATGGCAGACTTTTTAGGTTTTGCATCACATAAGTCTGATTTTAATATTACTCAACTAACGGGCCTTGAAGTCGATTCAGACTATAGCCATTCACCATTAACACTGTCGAATATTGATGATAAACAAACACAATATTTAAATGCATTACCGCCGGAAGATATTCAAAAAAGCATTGAAACCTTGAGTTACCTCGTTGTTGCTAATGAAATATCAGATAATGAAACTTTACATGAGTACAAGCAACTTTCAGCAGATCAAATAAATACAACAAAGCTTAAAAGTTTTGGGCATAAACGATTAACACAAGGGTTGGTAGTTGAAGATGTTGGTATTAATTACAAAAATCAACGTACTGAATCTCGCTTTTTTTATAAAACACCGGTTATCGCTGAATCAGCGGGAATAAAGTGGCTTGGAAAGTCTGAAGATTTTTCAGCGTCAGGCTTGAAGCTTACCCTAGATAAACCGTCAACATTAAAAAATGGTGATATTTTACAAGTGAGTTTTCCTAACCTACAAAAGATCACCTCTACTTTTGATTTGAAAGGCTTACCTTACGAAGTTATTCGCATAAATAAAAAGAAGAATACGCTTAATTTACGTGTTTATGTTGCAAAGCATAAACATATTGGTCGATCTTTTTTTAAAGCATTAATAGAGAAGAACAAAGAAAAGCTCACACATGACGAATACGCAATGATGAACCCCGAACTAGGGAAGGCATTACGTAATATTTATAGCAGAAGTTTAATGACACCCTCGTTAATCATACAAACGAGTGGTAGTCGCTATAAAATTGAAGTGATCACTTGTAATTCTGAACATGAAAAGTTGATCAATTACTGTGCTCAACTTAGTGATAGAAGCCGTTTATATAACTTGTATCCAATACTTAATAACTTACAAGCTACAACATTAATGCATTCTACATTGAAAAAAGTGAAGGCTGGAGATATTCCAATTGTTGACGTGCTATATATTTCAATAAACACAAACAAAGATTTTGTCGATCAAGCGGTAACAACCAAGTTAGGATCTGAACTACCAACGCAAGCGTTAAAAAAACAATTTATTCATGAAGCATTAAAAAAAGGCGACTTTTTATGTGTTCAAGTGAAATTATCGCGAACAGATAGGCCTGACATGGAGTATTTAAACCCTGAGCTAAGTTATATTAGTGGCTACGCTATACACAGAGGTAAACAGCTAGAGCAGCAAATATGGAGTGTTGCAGGAGTGGTACAACTACTGGATATCACTCAAGAAGCTATGCTTCGATGCCAAGTGATACCCGTAGAAGAATAAACTTTAAATTTACGCTAACCAGTGTAGTAAGTAATCAAGACCATGGTAATTAATTGAGCAATCGGCTTGTTTTAACACAATGGGCTTTGCATGAAAAGCAACGCCCAAGCTTGCTGCATTCATCATTATTAAGTCGTTTGCGCCATCGCCCATGGCTACTGTTTGGCTAGGGTTTAATTGATATTTTTGTTGTAAGGCGTTCAAATAGTCGGCCTTTGCTTGTGCATCAATTACCTTACCAAGCACCTTACCGGTAAGTAAGCCATTATTAATTTCTAATACATTAGCGCTAACGTCGTCTAATGCCAATAATTGTTGTAGATGATCAGCAAAATAAGTAAACCCGCCAGAAGCAATACCCACACGCCAATTATGTTGTTTAAGTGCGGATATTAACGTTTCTAAACCTTCCATTAAAGGGAGGCTTTTAGCTACTTCAGCAATAATGCTTTCAGGTGCATTAGCCAACGTTGCTACGCGTTGATGTAAACTTTGGGCAAAATCTAACTCACCTTGCATTGCTAATTCAGTGACCGCTGCAACTTGCTCTCCAACGCCTGCAAGTACGGCTATTTCGTCAATACATTCAATTTTTATTGTTGTAGAGTCCATATCCATTACCAATAAACCAGGCAAAGATAACTTAGGCGCAGCGTTAATTATGGCGGCTTCAAATGCATTATCTAATGCTAAATTAGCTAATGCATGCCGAGCTAATTCAAGATCATCACAATCAACCGTAAAGCGATAACTGTGTAATTGGTTACGAAAGTTAATCGCTGTTAATGTTGGCGAATTTAATAAACATTGGCGAAATATTGTATGTAGTATTGATACTAATATGTCACCCATCACTACTAGTTCGACTTTACTACTTGCTGGTTTGGCTGAGCTTAGGGATAACTCGTTGTCAGTAAAAGAAAATGCCAGAGGTAGTAAATTAATGTTTGAGCTTGGGCTAATAACATCTTGTAGTTGTTGGCCATTAATTGTGTTCAAAGAAAATTGTAATACCGACATAAATACCAACTAACCTTAAATAGAAGAAGTAAATAAACTTTATTTGCTGATAATATTTATATTCGTCTCATAAGCCTCTATAGTGTTACTTATTGGCACGACTTAATCATTTGTAATTTATGCAGCAACCTGAATTGCCTTTATACCCTAAATTATCATCTATTTATAATAAAATAATGCAATTAGCTATAGCGATTGTGATTATTGTTGTTTTAATGGAGGTTTGGCTCTACGCCAGTCGTTCAATGGAGAAAACCATAGAGCATAATTTTACCCAAACCAGCCGAGACTATATTGCCCAAGTAAATAGAGGCTTACAAAGTATTCTGATCAGTAATGAGTTATTGGCAGACAAACAATTAATGACCCAGCATATTCAAACCTATATTGACGAGTCGGCTCAGCCTGAATGGATAAAAGATATTAGCTACTATGGTAAAACTGGGCAGTTATTGCTTTCATCGACTGAGCATAAAACAATGAATTCACTTTATGGTATAAGCTTATATCAGCCCGACTTGAGTGAGCAGTTCTTACCCTTTGTTGCTAATGTACGAACCGAAAATTTTGAAGGTTACCTGCGAATAACAATGGAAAGAGAGTATTTTACCAGTAGGTTATCGCAAGCTAATTTTGAGCATTATGACATTATTAGGCTAATGATGATTTTAGCTGGCTTAGTAGGGTTTTTATTAACCCGCGGATTAAACCGTTTTAGCCGTCAAGGTTATCGCTTAAACAAAAACAGTAATAAAGTGAGTTAATCACTACATTATATTTGAAGTTACATTGAGCGTTAATTGGGCGCTAACAATGAATTAATATTAATTTCAATTGCTTGTGCTATTTCTTCGGGGCTTTCATTTCTTTGCTGACAAAGTAAGTTAAACACATTAATCACTTTTAATGGCGAATTTGCTTCACCTTGAAAGCCAGACAATGGCATGGCAGGAGCATCGGTTTCAAGCACTATACTATTGAGTGGTAACTTTTTAACGGTATTAATGGTTTTTTGTGCTCTTTCGTAACTAATAGTACCGCCAATTCCAAGCTTAAACCCTAAGTCTATATATTGACGAGCTTGTTGATAACTTCCTGAAAAAGCATGAATTATACCGCCATATTGAGCAGGGGTTTGTTTCAATTGCTGATAAATTACAGGGTGTGAGCTTCGATGATGAACTATCAGTGGTAACTTGCATTGATTAGCCAATTCAATATGAGCGTTAAAAAATACAATTTGTTTAGCTAAATTAGCTTGTTGTTTCGCTATTTTACCATCAATACCGGTTTCGCCAATGGCCACTATTTTTGTAAGATTTTGCTGAGTAGTTAAGGCTAAATTATCTAAATCTTGAAAAGTAAGGCCTTGTAAATACCAAGGGTGAATGCCTACTGCAGGTAAAAGTTGCGGTAAATCGGCTTTAGTTAAATTTATATCGGCAAGCCTTATTACTTTATGCCAGTTTTTAGGGGAAACCGCAGGTACAATAATACGTTTTATGCCTACTTTAGAGCACTGTTGTAGTAACTGTTCGCGTTGGTGCGACAATTCAGCAAAATCTAAATGACAATGACTATCGGTAAAAGAGAAAGGTGTCATAGCTCGACCTCTTAATTCACACTTAAACGTTCAGCTCTTGCTTGTAGCTTCTCTAAGCTGTCTGTTAACTTATAATGCTCAATAAATTTATTATGTGGTAGTTGTTTATTCAATAAGCAATTAGCTAAGTACACAGCCTGACTGGCGCCAAATTCGTTTGTCAGTAACTTTTCAGGACTATGGTGGTTAAGCAAAACGCTAATCAAGTCATAAGAAAAATTCCAACAGTGCAATAAATAGCCACCAATTTGACAGTGGTCTGTACCAAATACCTTTTGCTCAAGCGCAAGGTTATCAATGTTTTCAGAGCAGTTTGAAAAATAAGTTTTTGTTAGTTGAGGATCGATTTCAAAAAGTACTACTTTGCCAATGTCATGCAACAACCCAGCGAGCAAGGTTGTTTGTTTTAGATGCGGTTTAACTAACGTAGCTGCAAATTTTGCTACCGCTAAACTATGTAACTGTTCATCAATAATGCTAAAGCCTTTTATGTTTGGCTCATAAGCAAAAAGCTCTGCGGTCATAACAACACAACTTAGCGCTTCTAACCCCATTTTGGTGATAGCATCTGCAATATTACTTAACGGCTTACCTGTATTCATACTTGGACTATTACTAATTTGTAATATTTTGGCAGTAAGCGCTGGGTCTTGTGTAATAATATCGGCAATTTTTTGCGAGTCAGTCGAGTCATTTGCTAACATCGCATTAAGCTGTAAGTAAACTTTTGGTGGGCTAGGTAAGGTTTTTATATTTGCAACCGACTTAACAATAATTTCTTTAGTAATTTTTTTCTGCTGTTCTGCGACTTTAAGTAAGTTAGTCGTGATCGTATCAACCGATAAGGGCAACGAATAAAGGTAATGACTGACTTGTTTTAACTTATGCTGCTGTTCTTCTTGAGTAACCGCAATACGAATAAATTGAGGGTACTTAAGTGTTAATGCACTCAATAAATCAAAGCCCGAGCTACTTGTTAAAATATCCATAACAACAATAGCGTCGAACTTATATTTTTTGATTGTTTTTACAGCAACTAACACGTTGTCGACATAAGCGACCTGACAACGGTTATCTTTAAAAGCTTGCTGTAACGGTTGCAATGCATGGGTGGCATTATCAACAATAAGTATGCGCATTATATTGCCTCTACATACGTTCCATTACGTCTATACCTAATACATCTAACCCTTGCTTAAGTGTTTTACTTATGAGCTGGCATAACGCTAAACGAGACTGTTTAACCTCAGGCGCTATGCCGTCTTTTAAAATAGGGCACGCCTCATAAAAGCTCATATACAAGCTCGCAAGTTCATAAAGGTAGTTACATAATAAATTAGGGGTACATTCACTCACTACTGCGTCGATAACATCCTCTAACTGCAATAGTTTTAATGCTAAGGCTTTTTCTTGTGCTTCAACAATAGTAATAGCATTGTTCGTATGGTTATTTATAAACTCAGCCTTAGTAAAAATACTTTGAATGCGCGAATAAGCATATTGCAAGTAAGGCGCAGTTGCACCTTCAAAACTTAACATGGTTTTCCAGCTGAAAATATAGTCGCTAGTACGGTTTTTAGATAAGTCGGCAAATTTTACTGCGCCAATACCAACTTTATGTGCTATTTCAGTTAATGTTGCTTCATCGTAATCAGGGTTTTTCTCTTTGATCACTTCTTTGGCACGAACAATGGCTTCATCAAGGAGTTCAGCAAGTTTTATTGTGCCGCCGGTACGTGTTTTAAATGGTTTACCGTCATCACCCATCATCATACCAAACGGGCAATGGTCATAACCAACACTTTCGGGTAAGAAGCCTGCTTTACGTGCAACTATTTCAACTTGTTTAAAGTGTAATGATTGACGCGCATCTGTAAAAATAACAATCCGATCAGCGTTGAGTGTACCACTACGATAACGACAAGCAGACAAGTCGGTTGTTGCATATAAATAACCGCCACCAGACTTTTGCACAATAAATACAGAAGGCTCGCCGTCTTTATTTGCCATTTCTTCAATAAAAACAACTTTTGCGCCTTGGTCTTCTACCGCTATACCTTTGGTCATTAGTTCATCAATAACAACAGGTAAATCTGGGTTGTAGGCGCTTTCACCCATAATGTCGTTACGGGTTAAGGTAACATTTAACTTTTGATAAATTTCTTCACTGTGAGTAATAGAAATATCAATAAACTGTTGCCAAAGTTTTGCACAGTGTGCATCGCCACCTTGTAGTTTTACTACGTAGTCACGAGCTCTATCGGCAAAGCCTTCTTCGTTGTCGAAGCGAATTTTTGCTTCACGATAAAAGTTTTCTAGGTCGGCAAGTGCAGTTTCTGCTACTTCGTTGGCTTGTAGTTTGTCGCTTAAGTGCGCGAGTAACATGCCAAATTGCGTGCCCCAATCGCCCATATGATTTTGACGAATAACTTTATCACCGCGAAACTCTAATGCGCGCACAACAGCATCGCCAATAATGGTTGAGCGTAAATGCCCCACGTGCATTTCTTTAGCTAAGTTAGGGGCAGAATAATCTACTACAACGGTTTGTGCTTTTTCACCAGCTGTAGAACCTCGTTGGGTAACACCTAAGTATTTGTCGTTAGCAATTGAGTCAAGCTGCTGTGAAAGCCATACTTTGTCTAAATGAATATTAATAAACCCAGGACCTGCTAATTCAACATTATCAGCGATACCCTTTAATTCTAAATGTTCAAGTACCTTTGTTGCTAGCTCACGAGGATTTGTTTTCAGCTTTTTTGCTGCACCCATAACCCCGTTAGCTTGGTAGTCGCCAAAATTAGCACGATTAGAAATACTTACTGCTGGGTTAGTATCTTCAGGTAGCCCTGCAGCAACCATAGCAGCTAGTACTTTTTCACTTAGTAGTTGTTTAATATTCATTTTAAAGATTCTTTAGTGATTTTGTAAAAAGACAGTAAATATCTATCATTTTATCAGAGTAAATTATTACAATATAAAGCTTAATGCTCGCGAGTTTTCATAAACTTAACTTCAGGATAACGCTCTTGCGCTAAATTTAAATTCACCATAGTGGGCGCAATATAAGTTAAATTATCTCCGCCATCTAGTGCTAAGTTTTCGCTAGATTTTCGTTTAAATTGTTCAAATATTTTATTATCGCTACAATCTACCCAACGTGCAGTTGCCACACTAATTGGCTCGTAAATAGCATCAACGTTGTATTCATTTTTTAATCGGTGCACAACAACTTCAAACTGTAGAACTCCCACTGCGCCAACGATCATGTCGTTATTATTCAAAGGTCGAAATACTTGTACTGCTCCTTCTTCTGCTAATTGAATAAGGCCTTTTTGAAGCTGTTTGGCTTTTAACGGATCGCGTAAACGAATGCGTCTAAACATTTCAGGAGCAAAGTTTGGAATACCACTAAACTTCATCATTTCACCTTCAGTGAAAGTGTCACCAATTTGAATGCTGCCGTGATTGTGTAAGCCAATAATATCACCAGCATAGGCCTGTTCAACATTAGCGCGATCGCCTGCCATAAAAGTAACGGCATCAGCAATTCTTACGTCTTTATTAATGCGTACTTGGCGCATTTTCATACCTTTTTCATATTTACCCGAGCAAATACGCATAAACGCAATTCTGTCGCGATGTTTAGGGTCCATATTTGCTTGAATTTTAAAGACAAAACCTGAAAAACTATTTTCTTCTGCATTGACTACACGTGTGTCAGTTTCACGAGGCAGAGGTTTTGGTGCCCACTTAGTTAAGCCGTCAAGCATGTGGTCTACACCAAAGTTACCCAGTGCTGTACCAAAATAAACAGGTGTTAATTCACCTTTTAAAAACTCGTCTATGTTAAATTCGTGCGAGGCACCTTGTACCAGTTCCATTTCTTCGCGTAAATCATCGGCGTAGTCGCCAATAGCTTTATCAAGCTCAGGATTGTTTAAGCCCTTAATAATACGCTTCTCTTGAATAGTATGACCTTGGCCAGATTGATACAAAATTGTTTCATCAGTCATTATGTTGTAAACGCCTTTGAATCCTTTGCCCATGCCGATAGGCCAAGTAATAGGTGCACATTTTATTTTTAAAATATCTTCAACTTCATCCATTACTTCCATTGGGTCACGCACATCGCGGTCCATTTTATTCATAAAAGTAATAATTGGCGTATCACGCAGTCGGGTAACTTCCATTAATTTAATGGTACGATTTTCAACACCTTTTGCTACATCAATCACCATCAGGCATGAATCTACAGCGGTTAAGGTACGGTAAGTATCTTCTGAGAAGTCTTCGTGACCTGGTGTATCAAGTAAATTTACTAAACAGTCATTATAAGGGAATTGCATAACAGAAGTGGTAATTGAAATACCACGATCTTTTTCCATTTCCATCCAGTCAGACTTAGCATGTTGCCCTGACTTTTTACCTTTTACTGTTCCTGCTTTTTGCAGTGCTTGACCAAAAAGTAACACTTTTTCAGTGATTGTTGTTTTACCCGCATCAGGGTGAGAAATGATAGCGAAGGTGCGACGTAAATCGACTTCTTGCTGTTGTTCAGACATGCGTGTTACCTGTTTGAAAAAGTGAATAAAATAAAAGCGCGCTATTATAGCGAAAACTTATTCAATGAGCAGTAATAATATCCTGCTCATGTAAAATTTATATAGCTAGATTGACCGATTACAGCTTAACTTGCCATGCGCGAAAATTACGGCCTTTAATTTTGCCTTGTGTTAACTTTTTTAATGCGAGTTTTAATGCCGACTTTTCTACAGCTACGTATGCGTATAAATCAAATAAGTTTATTTTTCCTACCGACTTACCGTTAATTCCGTCGTTACCTGTTAACGCGCCGAGTATGTCGCCAGCACGTACTTTTTGTTTTTTACCTGCGTCTATTCTAATGGTTACCATTGTTGCTTTGCGCGGCGTGTCATAATTGAGTGTGGCACTAGGAAGAGTTTCTTCAATAATTGTTTGTTTAGTGTAATCTTCAAGAGCAACAAGTTTACTGCCATCTTTTTCATCAAAAAAGCTAACCGCCATGCCTTTGCTACCGGCACGACCAGTACGACCTACACGGTGAACATGTACTTCAGGGTCATGAGACAGTTGATAGTTAATCACTAAATCTAACGCTTCAATATCAAGGCCACGTGCAGCTACGTCGGTTGCAACTAAAATGTTAGCGCTTTTATTTGTAAAACACACAAGCATTTGTTCGCGATCACGTTGTTCTAAATCACCATTTAAACATAAGGCGTTAAAGCCTAGCTGGGTAAGTTGCTCGGTAACCTCAAGCGTGTCTTTCTTCATATTACAAAAGATAACGCACGACTCTGGCTGCTGGTTTTGTAAAAACATATGCATGGCATCTATCCGTTGACTAAAGGGAACAGAGTAAAAGTGTTGCGCAATAATGCTTTGGTCGTGTGCGGCTTCAACTTTTGCCATTACAGGGTCTTGAGTGATTTTTTTAGCAATTTCTTGAATTTGATCAGGAAAGGTAGCACTAAACAATAGCGTTTGACGTTGCGCAGGGATATGTTCTAACACAGTGTCTAAAGAAGGTTGAAAACCCATTTCTAACATGCGGTCTGCTTCATCTAACACTAATAAGTTAACATTTGATAAGTCAAGACGGTTCTTCTTTAAGTGATCTTCAATTCTCCCCGGGGTGCCGACAATAATATGCGCACCATGCAGTAATGAACCAATTTGTGGACCCATTGGTAAACCGCCGCAAAGCGTTAACACTTTTATATTATGGATGGTGCGAGCAAGCTTTCTTATTTCTTTGGCAACTTGGTCGGCTAATTCACGCGTAGGGCAGAGCACTAACGACTGAATACAGAAACGTTTAACATCAAGTTTATTTAATAACCCTAAACCAAATGCAACCGTTTTGCCCGAGCCTGTTTTCCCTTGAGCAATTATGTCTTTGTTTTGCAAAATAGCCGGCAAGCTTTGCGCCTGAATAGGTGTCATTTCTTGATAGCCAATGCTTTCAATGTTCTCTAATAAGGCTTTTTTTAAGGGTAATGATGAAAAATTAGTGCTGCTCAAAGTGTTATCCAAATACTGTTCATAAATTCCAGCGCATTATAACAGAGTTTGTAAAATCTGATGAGTCATCTTTTAGGCAAATAAAAAAAGCTTGTGTTTTTCGATTACAGGTGTAATCTTATTGTCGATTACATTTGTAATTGTTCTATTTATATTTGAGAGTGTGATTATGCCTGATATTAGTAAAACAGAATTTGAAGTGTTAGAGGCACTATGGGAAAAACATCCTGCAAGTGCCAATGAAATTATTGAACATTTAAACAAAACCAAAGAATGGCATGAAAAAACAGTTAAAACATTATTAAGTAGACTGGTTAAAAAAAAGGCTTTAGCGTATGAAAAAGACCAACGACGCTACTTATATTATCCGCTAATAGAGCGCGACAGCTATATGGCAAAAGAAAGTAAAAACTTAATTGAACGCGTATTTAGTGGGCGAGTATCACCCTTAGTAGCTGGCTTTGCTAAGCATAATCAATTAGCTAAAGATGACATTGATGAATTAAAAAAAATTATTTCGCAGTGGGAGCAAGACAATGATTGAATTTTTGCAGTCGCTGCTAATCCCTCTATCTATATTATTAACAATGATTTTAATTGTTCATAAATTAATGCGCAGGCACATAGATGCCCAAAGTTTGTATTATTTTTGGTTAGTATTACCTGTAGGGCTGATGTTTTATTTATTACCTATTCAGTGGGAAGTTGAAAATTCGATAATAAGTAGCGCTATAACTACTTTTACTATTACGCCATCTCAATGGGAAGTTAATACTTTTAATTATTGGAGTCTATTTTGGTTGGTAGGTTCGTTTATTATGCTGACTTTCGCCACATCGTCTTATTTTCTGTTTCGTCGAAATATTAAGTTACTCACTTTAAACGAAAAAACAGCCCAGTTGGTTAAATCAGTTTTACCTGAAGGTCTTTGTGCTTGGCAGAGTGAATCGGTAAATAGTCCCGTATTGGTGGGCGTTTTGAAACCGCTACTTATTCTACCGACCGACTTTGAAGTACGTTTTGACCAAGAACAACAAGAGTTGATCTTGGCGCATGAAATTTGTCATTTTGATCGCAATGACATTTATTGGAACCTAATCGCGTATGTATTTGTAACGCTATTTTGGTTTCACCCTTTGGTTTGGATAGCCTACGCGAGGTTTTGCCGTGACCAAGAAACTTCCTGTGACCATAATGTTCTGGCGCGCAAACAGACTGAGAGCAGGATCAATTACAGCAAAGCATTAATTAAGGTAGTAAGTACAAGACCGATATTCAGTTTTGCTCAATTATCCTTTATGAATTATGGAGATAAAAATATGATGTTAGAGCGTATTAATAATATTAAGTTAAACCCTAAAAGATCTAAGTTAAAAGCGGCATTGCTTTCAGTTACTGCATTAACTTTGGTTTCAGGTGTGAGTGTTGCCGGCGCTAATTTAACAGGAAATGGCGCATTAGTAAGTGCATCTATCGACAGTGGTACTAATAAGTCGGTAAGCAAATTAACCTCTGATGTACAGCCTATTGTTCGTATCGAGCCTAGATACCCTCTTAAAGCAGCACAAGAAGGCATTGAAGGTGCTGTGTTATTAAAGTTTGATGTTGACTTAGATGGTAGTACAAAAAATGTAAGTGTCTTACAAGCAATACCCAACGACATCTTTAATAAAGAATCTATTGCAGCAATAGAAAAGTGGAAATATAAACCAGACACTTATAAAGTGTTGCAAGATAACGTGGTGCAGTTAGATTTTAGAATAGATACGAACTCTACCTTTGAGTCAATTAATTTAATTGAAAAAATTAAAGTTAGTAATCATTAATTAATTACTTTGATGGCATTATTTATTGACGTGAGCTTGTGAAGTATAAAGCGAAAAAGTCTTAATTTAATAAGTCAGGTTTAATTGTTGTTTAAGTAAACCTGACCTATTTGAAGCTAAAATAGGCATTTTTTGTGAACGTTTATCCTTTGCAGGAAGTAGGTGTTTACTTCTTTCGTGCTCTGTTATTAGTATTTTTACCTTTTTGCTTAACTGGCTTTTTACCTTGTTTTTTGACAGGTTTTTTTACTTGTAAAGCGGCTTTTGAAAACTCTTTATGAAAAGGCTGTTCGATAACTACAGGAATAGCTTGGCCTATGCTATTTTCAATAGTTGTTAATTGCCTCACATCGTTTTCAACAGCAAATGACATCGCCATGCCACTTTTCCCTGCCCGCGCCGTTCGCCCTATACGGTGTATGTAGTTTCTTGGATCTTCTGGAAGGTTATAGTTAATAACTAAACTGATATTATCAACATCAATACCACGAGCGGCAACATCAGTTGCAACTAATACTCGTAAAGTAGAGTCTTTAAAGTTTTGTAACGCTTTCTCCCTTACGGCTTGCGTTTTACCACTATGAAGGCTTGCTGCAGGTATTGATACTTTTTCTAGCGCGTTAGCAATGATGTCGGCGCCATATTTTGTTTTACAAAAGATAAGCACTTTTTTATAGTCAGGTGTTTGCAAAATATTTAGCAATAATGGGACTTTATCAGATTTTTCAAGGTGGTATACACGTTGATTAACCAAGTCGGCGGTAACCGTTTCAGCGGTAATTTGAACTTTTTTAGGATCGGTTAATATGGCTTGTGCGAGTACCTCTATTTCAGCAGGCATAGTGGCTGAAAATAATAGCGTTTGTCGACGTTTTGGCAGTTTAGCGATGATGTTTTGAACATCGTTAAAGAAGCCCATATCAAGCATAGTATCTGCTTCATCTAACACAAATACTTCTAGCGACTTAAAATTTATATCGCCCGTTTCTATTAAATCTAATAATCTTCCAGGAGTGGCCACTAAAATATCAAGCCCAAGTGCGATAGCGTCAACTTGACCTTGCCTGCCAACACCACCATAAACAACCTGAGTTTTAAGCCCTAAACCATTAGCGTAGTCATCAATATTTTGCATTATTTGCGAGGCAAGCTCTCTTGTAGGCGTTAGTATGAGCGAACGCGTGCTTTTAGCGTTAATTTCTGTTTTGTTTTGTCCAAAATTATTGATAATAGGCAATGAAAAGGCTGCAGTTTTTCCTGTACCGGTTTGTGCAATACCTAGAAGATCATTGCCATTAATAAGCAAGGGGATACATGCTTTTTGAATCGGAGTAGGCTGTATATAACCTTTAAGATTAAGGCGTTCAATAATCGACGTTAAAAGTGAAAATGCTTTAAATTCTGACATGCTGTCTCGGTACTTCTTAATCAATGATCATTATTGTAACAGAATGCTCTTACAGTTTTCTCTTCATTACAATGGCGTCTTCATAACCAATTTTGCTGGGATAATAACCAGTACGTCTGCCTACTTCAATAAAGCCGCAGTTTATATACATCATTAATGCTGAGATGTTTTTGGCGCGTACTTCTAAAAATAATTGGCTTGCCCCAAGTAACTTTGCTTGTTCACTAAAGTGGTTTAGTAAGTGTTTTCCATAACCTTTACCTTGATGATCAGGTGATACGCAAACGTCCATTAATGTGGCTTCTCCTGCAACATATTCACCAATGTAAAAGCCCCGTAATGTTTGTTCTTGTTTTAGCATAAAGCCAAAATAGCGCCCCCCCATACAACTGAGCATGGTTTGTTCACTCCAAGGGTGAGAGTGGCATGCATTTTCAATTACCATTAGTTGTTCTAGGTGCTGTTTAGTTATTGCTGAGTAATTAGTTGTCATATTAAGGCGGTATGTAGTATTTGCCATAATTGGCGTTTTAACTTAGGGGCGTGCTTAAGTTGCTCTATTGCAGGCGTAACTAGCGTGTTATTTTGATATTGGCTGCTTTCACTTTGAGTAAACTGCCAATTGAATAAACCTAAATTCAAACAATGTGGGTTATTAAGCGTTACTTGGTCAAGGGTTATATTTAAGCTTTGCAGGAGATCTATAAAAAATTGCTGTTCACATAATTGCGCTAAATCAACCGCGAGGTATGTTTGTTCAGGCTGATTTTCATCATTCGCCTGTTTTTGTTGCCAAATACCAATGCCCATTGCATTTAAGTACTTTAGTTGTTTAGCGTTGGTGATCATAAGGTAATGAAGTTATCGCTTGTTAGTGTATCTACTGAGTATTATAGCAATCTCACTAACTATGTGATCATTTCTACTGGCTAAAACAATCGACTACTGCGTTATTTATTTTATAATTATCGCTACAAGGATGTAGCTTATGTGGGCAATGCTGGAGCATAATTGCCCTGAACAACTAGTTATGAAAATAAATGCCTTGTATTTGATTGTTTTCACTGCGTATAAAATAGATCACTTAATTAATGAAATAGGTATTAACAATAGCTTAAAATTTAGATTAGATAAAACATCATACCGATTAATGGTATGTATCTAAAGTGTTGTTGATAATTATTTTGGAATGAAATGATGATGAGTTTTAGATAAACAAATAAGTAGAAAAATGGCAGGGGTAGAGAGATTCGAACTCCCAACCGTCGGTTTTGGAGACCGCTGTTCTACCAATTGGAACTATACCCCTGCAACGGAGAAGAATTATACCCAAGCTTTTCCAAAGGTAAAGCGCTAATTTTAATAAAAGGTTTGTTTGCTTATTTATTAATCTTAACGCTTAACTTTTTGCTGATAATGCTTTAATTTTTGCTAGCTTTTTTGATTAATAAACCTCAAACGTTCTGGGTAGGGGTAAACACTGGCAAATTTACCTTGTGCAACACTTTGCTGGCACTGCTGCCAATAGCTTGCTTTGAGCAACTCGGCATGATGTGTTAAAAACGCTTTGCGGTACTTGTGGTTAGCCAAAGCAAAGGTAGCTATTTCTTCAGGAAACACATCACCCGGGGCAACTGAATACCAAGGCTCTGCTGCATAAATTTGTTCTTCTGTAACAGGCTCTGGCTTTACTCTAAAGTTAACTTCATTCATGTAAGTAATTTCATCGTAGTCATAGAATATAACGCGTCCGTGTCGGGTAACACCAAAATTTTTCAATAGCATATCACCGGGGAATATATCAGCTGCAATTAATTGTTTTATTGCATTGCCGTAGCCATACATTGCACGATCAATCTGTTCGTCGCTTGCGTCCATTAAATATAAGTTTAATGGTGTCATTTTTCGTTCGATATACACATGGGCAATAACGATTAAGTTGTCTTCAAATCGAATAATTGACGGTGCTACTTCGAGTAACTCGGTCAGTAACTCTTCATTAAAACGATCTTTTGGAAAAGCGACTTCTGAGTATTCCATGGTATCGGCCATTCGGCCTACACGATCATGCAGTTTAACTAAGCGGTACTTGGCTTTTACGTCTTTTTTAGTTACCTGTTTACTTGGCGCAAATTTGTCTTTTATGATTTTAAATACGTACGGGAATGAAGGGAGTGTAAAAACCGACATTACCATGCCTTTAATACCGGCCGCGAGTTCAAACTTATCGTCACTACTTTCTAAATGATGCAACAAGCTGCGATAGAACTGAGTTTTTCCTTGTTTATGAAAACCAATGCTTGAGTATAAATCTGCGCGTGTTTTATGGGGGATCAGCTCTTGTAAAAAATCTACTAAGGTATGTGGATGAATACAGTCTACAAAAAAATATGCGCGAGCGAAGCCAAATACAACGGCCATATTTCTTTCATCAGTAAGAAGCGCGTCTAATGCTAACCCTGTTTTTTCGTCGTTGGTAATGGGCACAATGAATGGGGTTATACCAGCCGGTGATATAACACGGCCAATAATATAGGCTCCTTTATTTCGGTAAAAAATAAAGTTTAGAATATCTATTTTTAAATCTGATAGTTGATAATGAGTACGTTGTGCCTGATGTGCAAAAGCGCGAATTAAGGCGTTAATGTCGCATTTTAATTGTTTGAAAGGGCGCTTAAAATTAGCCGAATCAATAATTTTTTTAATGGTGTGGTATAAACCAATTTCTGCTGGAAAGTAACGAGTATATATTTGTGGCACATTCAAATAATTACAGGTGTCTAATGACGACTCTACAAAAATATAGTCATTTAGGTAATATTTTCGTTCAAATAAATGACAGAATACTGAATTATAAAAACTTTCAGCTAATTCAGGCTGTGGGTGTGTTTTTAAAATACTTATATAAGCACATTTCACCTCTTGCCATAATTGCGTGTCTAATTCTTTAATTTGAAAGTCATCACAAATAGTAGTGAGTGTTTCTTTGACTCGCTTATCATAAAAGTCGGTTCTTGCTTTGGCTGCATCTTGAATGGCTTGCCATTGGCATTGCTCAAAGCGTTGTTTTGCTGAACGTGTAATTTCACTATATAAGTAGATATGTCGTTCAAAACCATTGATGATTGTTTTGGCAACAGCGTATGCAAGATGTTTCATAAATATTTCCTGAAATGGCTTTGTAGTGATACTACGACAATTTACTTAACTAGTAGCAGAATTTTGATAAATGATCACTATAAGCAAGGGTGATATTGTGGTATTTCTTGCTATTGTGGGCGTAGATCTTTAAAATCACGCAGTTATTTTTAGCTACTATCTTCATTAATTATCATGCGTGTTGCCGACTTTTCATTTGATTTACCCGAAGCACTTATTGCTCGCTATCCAAAAACAGAACGAACAGCAAGTCGTTTAATGTGTCTTAACGGCAATAGTGGTGATATTAAAGACAGAAACTTTGTTGATATTATCGACCAGTTACACTGTGGTGATTTATTAATTTTTAATAATACCAGAGTTATTCCGGCACGTTTGTTTGGGCAAAAAGTAAGTGGTGGCAAACTTGAAGTATTGGTTGAGCGTTTAGTTGACGAGCACACTGTATTAGCGCATGTACGTGCGAGTAAGTCGCCAAAGGTGGGAAGCGAATTACTTTTTCATAATGAACAAGGCGAGTTAATTGCTACTGCTATTATGCAAGCACGGCATGATGCGTTGTTCGAATTAAAGTTTTTAGGTGACGATAAGGTACTTAAAATACTTGAAAGTATTGGTCATATGCCTTTACCTCCTTATATTGACCGACCTGACGAAGACAGCGACAGAGAACGCTATCAAACCGTTTATAATGAAAAGCCGGGTGCGGTAGCTGCACCAACAGCAGGGTTGCATTTCGATGAAGCGCTATTAGCTCAAATTAAAGCCAAAGGTATAAACTTAGCTTTTGTTACTTTACATGTTGGTGCAGGCACATTCCAGCCAGTAAGAGTTGATGAAATAGCCGATCATATTATGCATTCTGAATACGTGGAAGTATCTGCTGACGTTGTGGAACAAATTAATCAAACTAAAGCAGCGGGTAAACGTGTCATCGCTGTTGGCACCACGTCGGTGCGTTCAGTTGAAAGTGCTGCTAAAGAGGCAATGAAAAAAGCACAACCGTTACAGGCGTTTTATGGTGATACAGATATTTTTATTACGCCAGGCTATCAGTTTCAGGTGATTGATGCGTTGATCACCAACTTTCATTTATCAGAGTCTACTTTATTAATGCTAGTTAGTGCATTTTCGGGCTATGAGAATATTATGGCTGCTTATCATCACGCAGTTGAACAAGAATATCGCTTCTTTAGTTATGGGGATGCGATGTTTTTAACGAAGAAGTCAATATAAGTATTATTGGCTGACTATTGCCGCTAGCCTGTTTCGCTAGTGGGCTGAGGAACTATTATGAAAAAAGCAATGCAGTACGAATTAATCACCACTGACGGGAAGGCAAGGCGCGGTCGCCTTACATTTGCCCGTGGTACGGTAGAAACGCCTGCTTTTATGCCTGTTGGTACTTACGGTACAGTTAAAGGTATGAAAACAGAAGAAATTAAAGAGATTGGTGCTGAAATTATTTTAGGAAACACCTTCCATTTAATGCTACGTCCAGGTACAGATATTGTTGAACAACACGGGGGGTTACATAACTTTATTCATTGGGATAAGCCGATTCTTACTGACTCAGGTGGCTTTCAAGTGTTTAGTTTAGGCGCCATGCGTAAAATTACCGAAGAGGGCGTTAAGTTTAGTTCTCCAGTAAATGGTGAAAAAATTATGCTAACTCCTGAGCGTTCTATGGAAGTACAACGTAAGTTGGGCTCTGACGTGGTAATGATTTTCGATGAGTGTACGCCTTATCCTGCAACACACCAAGAGTCTAAAGATTCAATGGAATTATCGTTACGTTGGGCGCAACGTTCAAAAGCGGCTCATGGTGATAATCCCAACGCGTTATTTGGTATTGTACAAGGCGGTATGTACGAAGATTTACGTGAAGTATCTGTGGCTGGTTTACAAGCTATAGACTTCGACGGCTATGCTATAGGTGGCTTATCGGTTGGTGAACCTAAGGAAGATATGATCAGAATTTTAGATCATACAGCCCCCTTGATCCCTGAAAATAAGCCCCGATATCTGATGGGAGTTGGAAAGCCTGAAGACTTAGTTGAAGGTGTTCGTCGTGGTATCGATATGTTTGACTGTGTTATGCCTACGCGAAATGCCCGTAACGGTCATTTATTTGTGACAACTGGCGTGATAAAAATACGAAATGCACGTCATAAAACGGATACCAGTCCGTTAGATAGCGAATGTGATTGCTATACCTGTAAAAATTATTCGCGAGCTTATTTGCATCATCTTGATAAGTGTAATGAAATATTAGGGGCGCAGTTAAACACCATTCACAATTTACGTTTTTATCAAAGTGTAATGCAGGGTTTGCGTGATGCTATTGAGCAAGGTAAATTAGAAGAATATGTTGAGCAGTTTTATGCACTTCGTGATTTGCCTGTTCCACCACTGAAATCTTAGATTAAAGAGAGAGTGTTGATTACTTGGTTAGTTCAACACAATAATTATTTTGAATTTTTGTATTAAAACAATAAGTATAAGAGGAAATTATGAGTTTATTTATAAGTAAAGCACACGCGGCTGCAGGCCCAGCGCCATCAAGTGGTGGTATGGAAATGATCATCATGTTATTGGTGTTTGCCTTTGTTTTTTATTTTATGATTTATCGCCCGCAAGCAAAGCGTGTTAAAGAGCATAAAGGATTAATGGCAGCATTAGGTAAAGGTGATGAAGTGCTAACACAAGGTGGTATTGTGGGTAAAATCACTAAAGTGTCTGACGATAAAGACTTTATTGTTATAAGCATTGCAGAAGGTACTGAAGTTACAGTGCAAAAAGGCGCGGTTAATGCGGTATTACCAAAAGGCACAATGAAGTCATTATAACTTTCAGACCAAGCGCTTTAGCTTAATACTTTGTTAAACTAAAGCGCTTAGTATAAAAAACTTACTAAATAAAATAGGATCAAATTGTGTTAAACCAGTCTCCTCTATGGAAAACACTACTGGTTGTTTTTATCGTTGCAATTGGGGCTTTATATGCCTCACCAAATTTATACGGTGAAGATCCAGCAGTACAAATATCGGGCTTACGAGGCGTTGAAGCCAATGAAAGTACGCTTGATAGTGTAAAATCTCAATTGAGTGAAAGTAACATTGACTTTGCTAGCGTTGTTTTAGAAGACGCACAAATATTAGTTCGTTTTGCTGATACTGACGCTCAACTTAAAGCGCGAGATTTACTTGATGGTAATATGGGTGATCAATACTCTGTTGCCTTAAACTTAACTCCAGCAACCCCTGATTGGCTAGCAGCCATTGGCGGCGTACCTATGAAGCTTGGTTTAGACTTAAGTGGTGGCGTAAGCTTTACCATGGAAGTTAATATGAACGAAGCCGTAGTGAAAGCGCAAGAAGGGATGGCTAGCGACTTTCGTACTGATTTACGTGGTGAAAAAATTCGCTACCGTAGTGTTAAAAAGCTAGATGAGTCGATTGAAATTATTTTCCGTAATGTTGAAGACTTAGATAATGCTGAATCATTTTTAAAGAAACGTTATCGCGACTTTATATTTACAGATAATTCAGACACGCTTACGCTAACTGCTCAAATGTCTGAATTGAAGTTAAAAGAAATTCGTGAATATGCACTTCAACAAAACATTACTATTATCCGAAATCGTGTGAACGAATTAGGGGTTGCAGAGCCACTTGTTCAACGTCAAGGTCAAAAAAACATTATTATTGAGTTACCAGGTGTTCAAGACACAGCAAAAGCGAAAGAAATATTAAATGCGACTGCAACAATTGAATTTAGAATGGTAGACAATGAAAATGACTTAGCCACAGCACTTAATGGTAGAGTGCCAGCAAGTTCACAGTTATTGTATGAGCGCAATGGTACGCCTGTTTTATTGAAAAAACGCATTATGCTTACAGGTGATCATATTGTTGATGCTAGCTCAAGTTTTGATGAATACTCACGTCCACAAGTAAATATTACCCTTGATTCACCAGGCGGTAGTAAATTCTCAAGTGCCACTAAAGATGCTATTGGTAAACCAATGGCGACAGTGTTTATTGAATATAAACCTACAGACCGATTAGACAGCAAAGGGAATACTATCTTTGAAAAGAAAGAAGAAGTTATCAGTGTTGCCACTATTCAAGCTCGTCTTGGCAAAAGCTTCCGTATTACGGGGGCTGGCTCTCAGGCAGAAGCGCATAGTCTAGCCTTGTTATTAAGAGCAGGTGCCTTAATTGCGCCTATTCAAATAGTAGAAGAGCGTACTGTTGGGCCAACACTCGGTGCTGAAAATGTTAAGTTAGGTTTTCAGGCAATAATGAGCGGTTTTGGATTAGTCTTTATCTTTATGCTTATTTATTATCGTGCTTTTGGTGTGGTAGCTAACTTAGCTCTTTCTGCAAACTTAGTGTTAATTGTTGGTGTTATGTCGATGATTCCAGGTGCTACGTTAACTTTACCTGGTATGGCGGGTATAGTGTTAACTGTTGGTATGGCGGTAGATGCTAACGTACTTATATTTGAACGTATTCGAGAAGAGTTAAGGGCAGGTAAGAGTGTACAACAGGCTATTCACCAAGGTTATGATGCGGCATTTTCAACAATTATTGATGCTAACATCACCACATTAATTGCAGCACTTATTCTGTTTTCAGTGGGTACAGGGCCAATTAAAGGTTTTGCTGTAACGTTATCGATAGGCATTATTACTTCGATGTTTACGGCGGTTATAGGTACTCGTTCAGTGGTTAATGCTGTTTGGGGTGGTAAACGTCTCGACAAGCTTTCAATATAGGTACCCTAATGCAAATATTAAATTTAAAAGAAACTGTAAACTTTATGTCGTACCGTAAGTACGCTATGGCTTTCAGTGTAATTCTAATGATCGCTGCACTAAGCTCATTGTTTGTTAATAAGCTTAACTTCGGTCTAGACTTTACCGGCGGTACGTTAATTGAAGTAGGTTTTGAGAACTCTGCTGACCTTAAGCAACTTCGTGAAATATTAGCAAATGATGGCTATGGTGATGCCGTTGTTCAACTTTACGGTAGCAGTAGAGATGTTGTTATTCGCTTAGCGCAACGTGATGGCGTAAAAGCAGAAATGTTGGGTAACCAAATTTTATCGTTACTAAAAGATGGCACAGGCCAAGAGCTTGTTATGCGACGCATAGAGTTTGTGGGTGCAAGTGTTGGTGATGAATTAACGGAACAAGGTGGATTAGCCATGCTAACAGCCTTACTGTGTATTTTGGTTTATGTTGCTTTTCGTTTTGAATGGCGTTTTGCTTTAGGCTCGGTATTTTCGTTGTTTCATGATGTATTGCTAACCCTCGGTTTATTCTCATTTTTACAGCTAGAATTTGATTTAACGGTAATGGCAGCAATTCTTGCAGTTATTGGTTATTCACTCAACGATACTATTGTTGTTTCTGACCGTGTACGTGAAAATTTTCGTAAAGTCAGAGATGCAAACGCAGAAGAAACGATTAACATTTCTTTAACGCAAACGTTAAGTAGAACGGTAATTACTTCGATAACCACATTATTAGTATTAGCGGCTTTGTTTTATCAAGGTGGCGCATTAATTCATGGTTTCGCTACCGCGTTATTATTTGGTGTTTTTGTGGGTACATATTCATCAATATATGTTGCTAGTGCGGTTGCTTTAGCATTAGGGGTTTCAAAAGAAGATATGATCCCTGAAGTAGTAGAAAAAGAAGGCGCAGATCATCAAGAGATGATGCCTTAATTATTGTAGGGTCCTAGGTCTTTGTACTTAGGATCCTATATCTTCTAACAGCTAATAGCTGCTCTAGTTCTTTCGCTGTAAACTTTATTTCAAACCTTTAAGTTGCATTAACAAAATCTTTAATTAGTTTTGAAGTGTTAATATCAAAGTCTTCAGTATTTACTGCTCGTACAATTGATAGGTCTTCAATACTAAGATCTATATCTCTTGGCTTTATATGTTGCATGGTATCTAAATTAAAAAACACTTTGATTTTTGGCTTTAATGGCTCTGCTCTATTACCTACCATTACCATTGCAAGGCGTTCATTTGACAGCTGTATAACTGAGCCAACGGGGTGAACACCAAGATACTTTATAAATTGTTGAACAATACTTGGGTCAAATTTATTTTTGTTGGTAATAAGATAGCGAAATGCATCAATCGGCTGTTGTGCTTTTTTGTAGGTTTGTTCTCCGGTAATGGCATCGTAAACATCAACGATTGCCATTGCCCTAGCAAGTTTCGATAATTTGTCTTCACTTACTCTACGTGGATAACCAGAGCCATCAAGTCGTTCATGGTGATTGAGTATAATGTCTTTAATTATAGGGTTGAGCAATGCTTTCTGCTGACAAATGTCAACGCCATGCATTACGTGCTTTTCTACCGCGATAACTTCATGAGTTGATAATAAACCTGGTTTACTGATAATACCTTCAGGAATTTTTGCGTTACCAATATCATGAATAAGCGCAGCAATAGTTATTTGATGAACAATTTTGTGTTTAAGGTCCAAAAACAGTGCAAAGCCGCACATAAGAATGGCGCAATTTGCAGCATGTTCCCATTGATAAGAGGAGTGATGACGAATTCGGGTTAAAATGGTGATCGCATACTCATTTTTAATAACTGATTGCATAATAGCTAATGCAAGTTTTTCTACGCCGTCAGTGGATATTTTTTGCCTGTTACGAGCCTGTAAAAATAATGATTGAATTTGCTCGCTTGCTTTGTCGTATAGCGCATAAGCTTGCGCTAGTTCGTCATCAAGGGGGAGATCGGGTTGATGTTCTGTACTTTCTTGAGCTTCGTTTTCTTCAACTGATATTGCTAGGTTATTTTTATTTTGCTGATCAGCTTGGTCTTGTTGGTCAAGTAATGCCAATTGCTCAGGTTGTAATTGGACAACAACTTTGTCGACACCTTGTTTTTTAAGCAAAGCAATAGTGCGCTCTGAGTTAACAATCCCTTGATTTTTTACTTTATGGTCGCTGTTTTTTAAAATGATATCTTTAACAAACATGCCCACTTGTAATTCATTGATTGAGAGTGTTCTAAGTTCTGCCATAACACAACATTTTAATAATACTTATCTCTATACTTGCTTACTTTATAGATTTTCACAATAAATTTGCTGAAATTGTCCGTATTTATTTAAGATAGCTTAATGTTGTAGGGCGGCCATTATTCGTAGAGGCAACTTTTAATGGGTGGTTTAAGTCTTTCCATGCTGTGACTTTTCCGCCAACATTCATTTGTTCAAAACCTGCTTTATTTAAAGGTAAACTCAAAAAGTTAAGTAGTTTTTGATAAGCACCTGCTTGGCTTACATCAATGGTTAATAACTGTTGAGGGCGGTTTTCAAAGTACTGTTCAACTTTGGTTTGGTGTTTTAGATAGCGTTGCGTTAAAAAAGCGGCAGAGCTAATATTTTCATTAGTAAATGGCGAGAAAACATCAAAATAGCAGCGCTTAATTATAGGGTTAAAGCCACCATCATCACGCAACAAGTTATGGCTCATCCGTTTTAATAACTGCTCAATTGAAGGTAACCATAAGGCTAAATCTCGTGTTAAATAGATATATAGACTATTAGGGTATTTTATATCGAGTAATGTAAAGTCATTAAATATTGGAGTGTCGGCAATAACTTGTGCTTGGTCGAAGGTACGCTGTGTATAGGCAGTGTGCGCAACTGTATAGCCTAAATTAAGTAAAGCCGCGCAAATGCTAGTGGTGCCAGTTCGAGGTAGGCCGATAATAAATATTTTTGTTGTGGTCATATCGCATGTGTTCAATAAAGAAGTGTTTACAGTGTTTTTATTGGTTAACTAAAGGAGCAAAGTCGAGCGCTGTTTTAACATTACCATAAACTTGGTGTTGAGCTTTTTGTATTATGCTATCTAACTCACCTGATGCGGCTAACTCTGCTATTTTATTATCAACTACTTCAACTAGCTGCTGATTATCTTGATGGATATAGTGGTAAAGATTTAATTGTTTTAGTGGTTTAGGAGAGGCAATTATATTATGGTCCATAGCTAATTTTGAAAGGGTCCAAAGTCCGTCGATATAATCGGCAAGTACTATATCAACAGCGCCTTGTTCAAGTAGTTTAAAGCTATTGGTAGTTGAGTGTGTTTCTACTATTAATTTAAGACCTTTAGTAATGGCTTTGGTATGCTTAAAACCACTGACTATTGCTATACGATGACCGGCTAGATCTTTTTTATCATCAATAACTAACTTACTGTCTTTGTTAATAAATGCAGTAGTTGCAATATGGTAATAGGGCGTAGGGACACGAATAAGGTTTTTATTTTCGTCGCCATAGGCCCAAATACGCATGATTTCACCGTCTTTTAAGCCAGTGGTTGCCTCATATTCGGCACGTTTTGCAGAAAAAGCGCTGATCGATACATCAATACCAAGCTGTTGATATATTTCGGTAAGTACAATTTGCCCTACTTCTTGCTCTGCAACATTTTCAACAGATGCAAAGTGGTACTCACTCGCTTGAATAGTAAACGAAAGATGAACAGTAAAAAGTAAAAAAACGAACCATTTACTCATAAAAAGAGGCGTCAGCAACGAAAAGTTACCGTAAACCTTAAAGTGAAACAGGCAGTATGTAAAGCCTCTTACAATCACCCTTAGGTAATTTTACTCTACATCCAAGAGCGGCGACTACTTTCAACGTGGTATAGTGCATTGTTAATTAAGTCGTTACCAACTTTTTCAGAGATAAAGGGAATTTTTTGTCCGCCTGCGGCTAATACAAATTTAATTGTGCAGAGTCTATGGCGCTTTAAAAACCAACTTTGTATGTAAGCAGTTTGTTGAACCTTAAAAATAGGAAAACAATAAAAGTCGACTCCTAGCATGCCTTTTCTAATATAAATAAAGTTCGAGTCAATGGCATAGCCCCAGCGCTTGTAACGGCAGAAAATTAAGATGCATAACATCAGGTATATTGCTGTTGCACCTAACGCTAATCCTGTTTCTAAGTGATAGATAAAAAAGGCGAGCACACCAAAATAAATAGGGCTGATAAAGTAACCAATATTTCTGAGTAAAAAGCGCTTACTAATCCCCTGATATGAAATAGTATTGAGTTGATTGTTTGGGTAAACATCGTCAGCCAATGCTTGCCATTCATGCGCTTTTACCGACGGTACAATTATTTTATTATTACTCGCCCCTTGCTGAAAGTTTTGTCCATTAGCACTGGTTTGTTCGAATTTAACATTCATGCGCTTTAAAAGCATATCTAACCAGTCTTGCTGCTTCACAATCATCTGTAATCGAGATAAGCGCATAGTAACTTCGTGCTTGGTTAATAGACCACTTCTGCGGATATAGCGGTCACCAGATTTAGATAACGTAAAGTTGTAATAACTTAATATTGCCCCAGCAACTGAGAATAAAGAAATAAACAACATAACGATAAAAGTTAGTGTTAAGGCGTATAAACCAATTTGCCACCACGACTTGTCTGCAACAACCAAGAGTTGTTCAATATTGATGCCAAAGCGTTGAAAAAAGTTAACAACACTTTCACCAATATCATCAAAAAATGGTGCTAAACCGCCAAAGAAGATCCAGATCCGGTTGTTGGTTAAACCATGGATAACTAAATCTGACAATGAACGCGTATTTAATAATTGTTCGTTATTTGTACTATTGTCAGTTGTTGCTTGATTCTGTGTATCATCATCACTGATACCCTTGTTAAGATCATTGTTGTCTTGGGTATTTTGTTGATGCGCTGCAAGTATTTCGCGCTTAAGTGCTTCTGCATAGTCAAGTTTTAATGCAACAACTTTTGCTTCTTGCTTTTGTGAACCTGCAGTATCAAGCTGCATACAAGTGTAACTAAAAGGACGATAATAGAGTGGCTGTTCTAACTTTACATTTTGAATACGGGTAAAGGGCAGGTTGACATGCTTTTTTGAAAATACACCTGAACGAATTTCGATATGTCCATTGGATAAACGATATTGAAAGAAATAAAAACTAAGAAATGTACCCGTTAAAATAGCAATCACGACGAGCAGTGCTACAGGCAACCATATATGCGGATTTGCCATTATTTCTTTATAGCCTAGTAATATTGCTGGCGCTAAATAAACAATATTGCCAGTGATGCCCCATAGTATTTTTACTGTAAAATAGAGCATTCCAATTGGCGAAATACGTTGCCACTCGTCGGTTTGATATTCTTTAATTATCGCTTGCTTAAGTGCTTGTTGTTTATCCATTATTATTGGCATCTTTATGGCTAATAATAAATTGTCTGATCGATTCAGCGTCTTCAACAGGTAAACCTGGTATTTCGAATGTGTGTAATGCACCACCTGCACTAAATACTTGTAATTTTGCTAATCCTACTTTGCGATCGATCGGGCCTCTTTTTAATTCTACATGTTGTATTCTTAATACGGGTTGGCTAACCGTTTTTCGAAAAATTAGACCTGAAGTATAGTGAAGATCTAGCGCTCTTAGCGCGTAGTGTTTTTGTTTGTCAGCTAAAAATATATAGAACATATTAACCATAGTAAGTATTGCTATGATGATTAATATATTACTGATTACTGGCAAGGTTTCTGCCGGAAGTGGTTTAAACTGCTGCTTAATAGCAATAAGCCCAATTAATAATACTAGGCTAGAGAACAAAAAAGTAAGTGCTAAACGTGTTTTTGCATAAATGGGGGCTAATGGTTGTTGCTGTAGTTGGCTTATTTGAGGTAGTTGTTCAATGGATAATGATGCATTGGAAAAGTTATCTTTTTGCAGTTCCATAAATTGGCCTTGAGTAATAGAAAAGTTATTTTATCGTTAAAAGCGTGCAAATATTAACATAAAATTAAGAAATGTTTATCTTTGAGTCACAAATTTTGTACTGCACAGATCTACACACCTTAACCTGGCGCAATATCAATGATTATGTAAATGTTAAGGTGTTAAATACCCTACATTAGTTAAGTGCTTTTCATCAAAAGTATTAACCACATCACCAATAACAATTAACGTAGGTGGCTTTATTTGATGTTTTTCAACTATTTCTACAATACTACTTAAACAGCCACGATATACTTTTTGCTCGGGTGTTGTACCTTTATAAATAAGTGCTGCAGGTGTGTTTTTTCTTCGTCCTGCGTTAATTAGTTGCGTACTTATAATGGGTAAGCTTTTTACGCCCATGTAAAAAACAACTGTTTGCTGAGGGTCACTTAATGTTTGCCAAGGTAGATCTAACTGACCACTTTCTTTAACGTGCCCTGTAATTAAACTGGCACTGCGAGCAACCTCTCTATGGGTAAGTGGAATACCTACGTAGCTTGTACATGAAGACGCAGCTGTCATGCCTGGTACGATATGGCAAGCTATACCATTGGTAAGAAGAAACTGAGCTTCTTCAGAGCCTCGGCCAAAAACAAAAGGGTCGCCGCCCTTTAACCTTACTACTTTTTTACCGGCTTTAGCATGGTCAACTAAAAGCTGATTTATGCCATCTTGAGGCACTTTATGCAGCGCTTGCTTTTTTCCAACGTAAATTAGCAAGCAAGACTTAGGTACTAAAGCCATAATTTCTTTGCTTACAAGTCGGTCATAAATAACTACATCGGCTTGTTGTATCATTCGATATGCTTGAATAGTTAATAGCTCAGGATCACCCGGACCAGCGCCAACTAAAGCGACTTCGCCAGAAAGAAATGGTTGTTTGTAAGCACTAGTTGGTAATTGCATAACGATATCATTAATAAGTTTTAGTTAGTTTACTGGTATTTATGGTTATAATATAGCGGATTGTTATTTCTTTTTGTTATATGAGAGGTGGGTTGATTATATTTAAACTAAATTTAGGCAAGTTATACCAGTTTCATTGATTAAGTGATCTCTTCAATAAAACTGGCAATATGCCTATGAAAAAGCGGTACAACTGTTAACAGGTATACCGCTTAGAATTTGATGGGGTAGTGGAGCGCTATTTACTTATTTAAGCTATCGCCAAGGTGAGGGCGTATATCTTTTAAAATTTCTTTTAATAAACGAGAGCTACTTGCAACAATATTACCTGAGTTATTGTGATTATGCCCACCGGTAAAATCGGTAACTAAGCCACCAGCTTCAATAACTAATAATTCACCTGCGGCAGTGTCCCAAGGTTTTAAACCAATTTCAAAAAATCCGTCTACACGGCCAGCAGCAACATATGCTAAATCTAAGGCGGCAGAGCCTGCACGACGCATATCAGCTGTTTTCAAAAATAATGTTTTGAAAATGTCTAAATAGGCATTCATGTGTTGTTTTTTCTTGAAAGGGAAACCGGTGGCAAGTATTGCACCTGTTAATTCTTTTGACTGTTTTACGCGAATACGAAAACCGTTTAATTGTGCGCCTTTACCACGGCTTGCAGTAAATAATTCACCACGGATAGGGTCGTAGATAACTGCTTGATCTAATTTGCCTTTTACTTTTAAAGCAATAGATACAGCGAAGTGAGGAATACCTTTTACAAAGTTTGTAGTGCCATCAATCGGATCGATTATCCATTGAAAGTCGTTGTCAGTGCCTTCTATTAATCCGCACTCTTCGCCAATAATAGAATGGCTAGGGTAAGACTTTTGAATACTGTCTACGATTGTTTGCTCAGCAAGGATGTCAATATTAGTAACAAAGTCATTTGTACCTTTTAATTCAACTTCAATTTTATCGTCTTGTTCAAACGCACGTACAATAACATTTCCAGCGGCACGCGCAGAGCGCACAGCAATATTTAGCATCGGATGCATACTAATCACCTTATTTAATTAAACAGTTTTGTAAAAGAACTACACCCAAACCACCTCAAGATGATAGGCATAAACTTAAGATCCCATTCGAAATTAAGCGGCGCATACTATAGCAAAAGCTTAAAGATTAAGCGACAAATAAATTAATAGGCTGACAATTTACTCAGTTATAATAGCTTATATACATTTATTGACTAATACATACTGAATAAAGCTATAAAAAAACACAAAATAGAATGATTAATACCCCATACATCGCTATTGTTCTGTGATAAAATTATTGAAAATTTAGCCGTCTAGACAGTTCGTCATTTCATTTGCGTATTTTCACTCGCTACAATGGATTTAAACGATGGGTAATGAACCAAATAATTCATTGAGAAATTAAAGATAATGTTAAATTCAGTACGCATAGTATTAGTTAATACCTCTGATTGTCGAAACATTGGCTCTGCAGCTAGAGCCATGAAAACAATGGGCCTTAGCCAACTAGTATTAGTAGACCCAATAGAAATGCCTAATGGCCAAGCACAAGCATTATCTGCAGGCGCAACAGATGTTTTAGCGAATGCAAAGGTTGTTTCGACTTTAGAAGAAGCGATTACCGATTGTGGGTTAGTTGTTGGTACTAGTGCGCGTTCTCGTACTTTGCCTTGGCCTATGTTAGATCCAAGAGAGTGTGGTGAAAAGCTTATTAGCGAAGTAAGTGAATACCCAGTTGCGCTTGTTTTTGGACGTGAAAGTAGCGGCTTAACGAATGATGAATTACAACTATGCCATTTTCATGTGCAAATTCCTGCAAACCCAGAGTACAGTTCGTTGAACTTAGCAATGGCAGTGCAAACATTAAGCTATGAAGTGCGTATGGCGTTTTTAGCTCAAGACAAGCAGGTACAAAAAACCAAAGCAGAACAAGGTAAATGTACAGATAGCGAAACAGAGCAAGACTACCCCGTTGTGGCAGAAACAGAGCGTATGTTTGACCATTTCGAAGAAGCACTAAAAGCTACAGGGTTTATTGTACCTAGCCACCCAGGTTTGGTTATGACTAAATTAAGGCGCTTTATTAATCGTGCTCGACCAGATACTAAAGAGCTAAAAATGTGGCGAGGTATTTTGTCGTCGGTAGAAAAGTCAGCTAAGAAATAACTGCCATAAAATAGCAGTGTATATTAATTTTAAAGTATGAAGAGTAGGAAATATTATGTTTAGTCGTATCAAAGAAGATATTAAGAGTGTCTTTGAGCGAGATCCAGCAGCAAGAAATTCGTTTGAAGTATTAACGAACTATCCAGGTATGCATGCTATTTGGATCCATCGATTAAGCAATAAGCTTTGGCGAAATGATATAAAATTGATTGCGCGCCTACTCTCAACGTTTTCACGTTGGTTAACGGGAGTAGAAATACACCCTGGAGCTACTTTGGGTCGACGTTTTTTTATTGATCATGGCATGGGCGTAGTGATTGGTGAAACTGCGATAGTGGGTGACGATGTGACTATTTATCATGGAGTAACGCTTGGTGGTACTAGTTGGAATGCAGGTAAGCGCCACCCAACCCTTTGTAACAGCGTGGTAATTGGTGCTGGCGCACAAGTTTTAGGCCCAATCACTGTTGGTGAAGGGGGTAAAGTTGGTTCAAACTCTGTGGTAGTTAAAGATGTACCGGCTAATGCAACAGCGGTAGGAATACCAGCGCGTATTGTTAATGATAAAAATGGTTCAGATGAGAAGTCTAAACGAGAACAAGTTGCCAAGAAGTTTGGCTTTGACGCTTATGCTGTTTCTACTGACAACCCTGATCCAGTTGCTAAAGCGATTGGGCGATTGCTTGACCACATGCATTTAATGGACACTAAAGTTGCAGACTTATGTAAAGAAGTTAACCACTTAGGCGGTAGCGTATGCCAAGAAGCGTTACCAGAGTTACGCGTGGGAGAGTTTGTAAATGATGAAAAAGAAGCGGCAAAGCGACGCAAGATGCACGTTGAGGCCTTCGATCCAGAAATATAAAAATAATACTTGAGTGTTTTACTCAGGTATTGTTTGATTATCCCCTCTATTCGTTATAAAATACCTGAGTAAACTAGTCGGGTATATAGTTGACTATTACACAAGGTTATGTAGAATTGCGCGGCAATTATAGAAGGGTAGGTAGATAATGAAGTTAACTTCCAAAGGGCGCTATGCCGTAACAGCAATGTTAGATGTTGCCATTCATGCATCGTCTGGCCCTGTGCCGTTAGCAGATATCTCTGAACGACAAGGTATTTCGCTCTCATATTTGGAGCAGCTTTTTTCTCGTTTAAGAAAGCATTGTTTAGTACATAGTGTTCGTGGACCTGGCGGTGGTTACCGTTTAGGGAAATGTTCAGCAGAAATTACCATCGCAGATGTTATCAGTGCCGTTGATGAAAGTGTTAACGCCACTAAATGTGGTGGTAAAGGCGACTGTCAATCGGGTCAACAATGTTTAACTCATACCCTTTGGGAAGATTTAAGTAACCGTATAGAAGATTTTTTACAAAGCATTTCTTTGTCTGAGCTCGTTGAACAAAGAAATGTACAATTAATTTCGGAACGACAAGACAACTTTCAAAGTAAGAAAGCGATGAAAAGCTCGTTAGAAACATTAATTAAAACAACAAATATTTTGCACGACTGTTAGTCAGTGTGCGTTAAAATTGGAGCATGATAGCCAATGAAGCTACCTATTTATTTTGATTATTCAGCTACTACACCAGTAGATAAACGTGTTGCTGAGAAAATGATGCAATACATGACCACCGATGGTTTTTACGGTAACCCTGCGTCGCGATCGCACAAATTTGGCTGGCAAGCTGAAGAAGCAGTTGATATTGCGCGTAACCAAGTTGCAGAGCTATTAAATGCTGATCCTCGTGAAATTGTGATCACTTCAGGTGCAACCGAGTCAAATAACCTAGCAATTAAAGGTGCGGCAAACTTTTACGGTAAGAAAGGTAAACACATTATTACCTGTAAAACTGAGCATAAAGCGGTACTTGATACTTGTCGTGAATTAGAGCGCCAAGGGTTTGAGGTTACTTACCTTGATCCAGAGTCAAATGGTTTAATTGACCTTAATAAATTAAATGACGCTATGCGTGATGACACCGTACTAGTTTCAATAATGCATGTAAATAATGAAATTGGTGTAATTCAAGACATCGCTGAAATTGGCGAACTATGTCGTTCTCGTAAAATTGTGTTTCATGTTGATGCCGCACAAAGTGCTGGCAAAATTGAAATAGACATGCAGCAGTTAAAAGTTGATTTGTTATCTATTTCAGCTCACAAAATGTATGGACCTAAGGGTATTGGGGCTTTATATGTTCGTCGTAAACCGCGTATTCGTTTAGAAGCACAAATGCATGGTGGCGGACATGAGCGTGGTATGCGTTCAGGTACGTTAGCAACACACCAAATTGTTGGTATGGGTGAAGCTTGCCGTATTGCTAAAGAAGAAATGGCACAAGATTTAGTTCATGTAACTAAAATGCGTGACCGGTTGTGGGCTGGTGTTAATTCAATGGAGCAAGTGTTTATTAACGGTGATCCAGATAAACGCTACCCTGGAAACCTAAACGTTAGCTTTAACTTTGTTGAAGGCGAATCGTTAATTATGGCGTTAAAAGATTTAGCGGTATCTTCAGGTTCAGCATGTACTTCAGCAAGCTTAGAGCCTTCTTATGTATTACGTGCATTAGGCTTAAATGATGAAATGGCACATAGCTCAATTCGTTTTAGCTTTGGTCGTTTTACTACAGAAGAAGAAATAGATTACGCAATTGATTTAATAAAAAATGCAATTGGTCATTTACGTGACATGTCACCGCTTTGGGAAATGTTCAAAGACGGTATTGATTTAGATTCAGTTGAATGGGCAGCTCATTAAGAGTTAGCAGGAGAAAGTATCATGGCTTATAGCGAAAAAGTAATTGATCATTATGAAAATCCTAGAAACGTAGGTTCTATGGACAAGAATGATCCACAAGTTGCAACAGGTATGGTTGGCGCACCAGCATGTGGTGATGTAATGAAGTTACAATTAAAAATTTCAGATGCAGGCATCATTGAAGACGCAAAATTTAAAACTTATGGTTGTGGTTCAGCGATAGCGTCAAGCTCGTTAGTAACAGAATGGGTAAAAGGGAAATCTATTGACGAAGCGGGTTTAATTAAAAATACCGCAATCGCAGAAGAGTTAGCGTTACCACCTGTTAAAATTCATTGCTCTATTTTAGCTGAAGATGCAATTAAAGCGGCTATTCAAGACTATAAAAGCAAGCATAACGGTTAAGCAGTAAGGAATAACTATGAGTGTTACTATGACGCCAGCTGCGTCAGAGCGTGTTAGAACATTTATTGCAAACCGAGGCAAGGGCCTTGGTTTGCGCCTAGGTATTAAAACAACTGGCTGTTCGGGTTTAGCCTATGTTTTAGAGTTTGTTGATGACTTAAATGAAGACGATACCTTATTTAACATAGATGATGTAAATATTATTATTGATGGTAAAAGTTTAACTTACCTTGATGGTATTGAGCTTGATTTCGTTAAAGAAGGTTTGAACGAAGGGTTTAAGTTTACTAACCCAAATGCGAAAGGTGAGTGTGGTTGTGGCGAAAGCTTCAATGTTTAGTATAAATTTTTAGCACTTTGCTGGAGCGGTTGTGAATTATTTTCAAATTTTTGGTATTGATGAAAGTTTTAACCTTGATGTTAAGGAGCTAACGCAGCGATACCAAACCATACAAAAAAGTGTACACCCTGATAGATTTGCTCAAGGTTCAAGCCAAGATCAAATGATGGCTGTTAAAAGGTCAACACTGGTTAACGACGCTTATCAAACCTTAAAAAAACCATTGAAACGTGCTGAGTATATCTTAACCCTTCGAGGGGTTGAACAACCTAGTGAACAAGCATCGTTTAGTGATAATGAGTTTTTAATGCGTCAGATGGAACTACGTGAAATGCTAGAGGACGTTAAATTCTCTGATAATGTTGAATCCGCAGTGTTTGAAATGGCACAAGTGCTTGAAAGCGAATTTGAACAATTATTTAACGCTATGCAAACGAAGTTAAGTGAAAATACGTCTGCCTCGAATGAGCAAGCCGGTAGTGACTTACGCAAATTACAGTTTTATCAGAAGCTACATGTAGAGTTAGATAAACTAGAAGACTCACTACTTGACTAAGTAACAGGTCATACTCTACTGATGAACTTATCATCAATTAAACAGTTGTTTGCTAAAACTTTTGTCAGCAGACAACATCGAAATGAATTAAATTATACGAGTCCATAATGGCGTTATTACAAATAGCAGAGCCGGGGCAAAGTACAACACCCCATGAACATCGTTTAGCTGCAGGTATAGATTTAGGTACAACAAATTCGTTAGTAGCCAGTGTAAAAAGCGGCCTAGCTGAAACATTAACCGATGATAACGGTAATGATATTTTACCCTCTGTGGTTAGCTACCAACAAGATAATACTTTAGTGGGTTATCCAGCTAAAACTTTCTCGGTTTCTGACCCTCAAAATACTATTGTATCGGCGAAACGGCTCATTGGTCGTTCGTTAGCCGATATTAAAAGCAAATATCCGTCTTTACCTTACCAGTTTTGTGGTGATGATAATCATCCTAGTATTATGACGCGCCATGGTGAAATTAACCCTGTTCAGGTATCTGCACAAATTCTTAAGACGCTCGCAAAGCGTGCTGAAGATACTTTAGGCGGAGAGCTTACTGGTGTTGTTATTACCGTTCCTGCTTATTTTGATGATGCACAACGCCAAAGTACAAAAGATGCAGCAACTCTTGCTGGCGTTAACGTTTTACGGCTACTCAATGAGCCAACAGCAGCTGCTGTAGCTTATGGTTTAGATAGCGGCAAAGAAGGTGTTATTGCGGTTTATGACCTCGGCGGTGGTACCTTTGATATTTCCATATTACGTTTAAATAAAGGTGTGTTTGAAGTATTAGCAACGGGTGGCGACTCAGCATTAGGTGGAGATGATTTTGATGTAGTAATTGTTGACTACTTAGTAGAGCAAGCACAGCTAGAGCGTCCTTTGTCGCATACGTTGGAGCGTCAATTACTAGAACAAGCATGCGTAGCAAAAGAAGCGTTAACCACCTCAGATAAGCATGTAGTTAACTTAGCACTTGCTGACGGTAATACGTGGCAAGGAGAGTTGACGAAAAGCACTTTTGAACAATTAATTCAGCCGCTAGTCGCTAAAACATTACGTGCGTGTCGTCGAGCATTAAAAGATGCTGAAGTTAGCACCGATGAAGTCAATGAAGTTGTGATGGTTGGTGGTTCAACTCGCGTACCATTAGTAAGAGTTGAAACACAGAAATACTTTTCAAAAGAGCCATTAACATCGATCGATCCAGACAAGGTTGTTGCTGTTGGAGCAGCTATACAAGCTGATATTTTAGCGGGTAATAAGCCAGAAAGTGAAATGCTTTTACTTGATGTTATTCCACTCTCGCTTGGTTTAGAAACCATGGGTGGTTTAGTTGAAAAAGTTATTTCAAGAAACACAACAATACCGGTTGCCAAAGCACAAGAGTTTACTACGTTTAAAGATGGGCAAACGGCAATGGCTATTCATGTACTGCAAGGTGAGCGTGAGTTAGTTGAAGATTGTCGTTCATTAGCACGTTTTGAACTACGTGGTATTCCAGCAATGACAGCCGGAGCTGCACATATTCGTGTAACTTTTAAAGTAGACGCTGATGGTTTACTTGAAGTAAGCGCTATGGAAAAGTCTACCGGTGTAGAGACAGGTATTACCGTTAAGCCATCATTTGGCTTAGAAGAGCAGCAAATAACTGATATGCTTAAAGCATCGATGACCAATGCTGAGCAAGATATGCAAGCGCGCATGTTGAAAGAGCAGCAAGTTGAAGCATCAAGAGTGATTGAATCAATTCAATCGGCACTAACTGCCGATAGTCAATTACTTAGTGAAGAAGAAGTGGCAGATATTAATCGCTCAATTACCGAATTGGCACAGGTTAGCCAATCGAGTGAAACAGATAAAATAGAAGCTGCGATTGAAAAATTAAATAATAAAACGGCAGCCTTTGCTGAGCGACGTATGGATTCATCTATTCGCACTGCACTGTCAGGCCACTCTGTAGACGAGGTTTAATGTAAAATGCCAAAAATTATTATCTTACCTAATGAAGAATTATGTCCTGATGGTGCGGTACTAGAAGCCGAAAAGGGTGAAAGTGTACTAAATGTTATTTTAAAGAATGACATTCATTTAGAGCATGCGTGTGAAAAGGTATGTGCGTGCACAACCTGTCATGTCATTGTTAGAGAAGGCTTTGACTCATTAGCAGAAAGTGATGAGTTAGAAGACGATTTGTTAGACAAAGCTTGGGGACTAGAGCCCGAGTCTCGCTTAAGTTGTCAGGCATTAGTTGCTGATGACGACTTAGTGGTTGATATACCAAAATATACCGTAAATATGGTGTCTGAAAACCACTAATCGATTTGAATACATTTACTTAAATAAAAGGGTAATAGCAGCAATGTTATTACCCTTTTTAATTAGGGGCTGTTGATCTTTTACGGTAGTTTTTGCAACAGTTTGTTTGGTATTTATACCAGTTTCATTAAATAAGTGATCTATTTTATACGCAGTGAAAACAGTCAAATACAAGGCATTTATTTTCATAACTAGTTGTTCAGGGCAATTATGCTCCAGCATTGCCCACATAAGCTACATCCTTGTAGCGATAATTATAAAATAAATAACGCAGTAGTTGATTGTTTTAACCAGTAGAAATGATCACATAATTAGTGAGATTGGTACTATATAAAGCGTCGTCTGTTTCGTGTGGTTGTTCGCCAAAATCAGACGTCAATGTAGTATGACAAACAAACGTCGCCCTTTGGGGTCTTCTAAACACTCCCTGAACCGTGTTGCTAGAAATTTACATAGAACGACTATGCTACATTGCTAGCGCCTTGCTCATAAAGTGTTTAGCTTGAACAAAATTTAAGCTCGAAAGATTAACAGACCCTAGTTACTGCTCAATAATGGTATTAACACCTTTCGATTATGCTCCCTAACGTAATTTAGAGCGTTTTTCCCCGTACTGTCTTTTAAATCAATTTTAGCACCATGTTTTAAAAATAAAGCTGCTAGTGCGGTATTTCCAGCACTCGCTATGTACATCAAAGGGGTATAATTTTCTAAATCACCAATGTTAGGGTTTGCATTTTTTTCAAGTAACAACAGGACACGCTCCAAGTTATTATCTCGGTTAGCTAAATAAGTAGCTAACGCTAATGCAGTATTTCCTCGTTCATCTCTAGCGTTAATATCTAAGCCGTTTTTTAATAATTTATCGAGTAACGGAGCTAACGGTAACTCTTGTGGGTATAACAGCAACAATTGCGTTAAAAAAGATTCACCATAGATATTCTTCTCATTAATATTTATGCCTAAATCTATTAAAGCTTCGAACAACTGCCAATTCCCTTGTTCAATAACGTAACTGGGTAAACTGATATTATTAAGTGTTAAAGTCGTTAGCTCAGGTACAGCATTGACGACTTTTTTAGATCTTTCAGGAGGTAATTGATAAATAAGTTGAATAAGTAGTGCTCTGATTAAGTCGGTGTTTTTTTTCCATGAAGGGTATTGTGAGAATTGTTTTTTTAGCGTGTCGACTGGTGCTGTTTTAATGGCTAATAATAATGAGTGCTCAATAGCAGGAGTAGCCTTATATTCTTGTAGTATATGGTTAATCCACTGTTGTTGGGTTGACACTCTAGCGTAATATTCTGTTACACCGTAGATACCCTCTACACCTTGATTATCTTGCCAAGAGCTAACACCAGCAATGTAAAGCTTGTCATTTTTTTCAATGAAGGCAGGCCCTCCACTATCATGAGGGCCACTTATACCTTCCAACCTAAGAGCTTCTTCAGGCTTGTCAAATATGAAGGATAATTGACTTTTGCTAGTTCCTGTTATGATATTTGTTGCTGCTCGCAGTATTGATTTAGTACTAGTGATGCCTTTAATACCGTTACCAAAGTTGCCATTACCAACGAAAGTGACTTGCTTACCTTGTTCGTCATAAAAAGGGTAGAGTAGGGCTGGCCGTGAGTCCTTCATTGGCCATTTTAACCGTAATAATGCCATATCATAATTGTTTGTATCACTATTGTTTTTTGGATGTATTTTGATAAATTCAACGGGATATTTATTCCCTAAGTGTTCGATAAAAAGAGGGCGTTGCTCTTGAGGAGTAACACAGTGCGCTGCGGTAAGTACCCATATTGGGTCAATAACAGTGCCTACACAGCCATCATTGTAAGTTATTGAGGATTTATACTTTTCTCCTAGTTTTTGATAATCCTTATCGTCGATGTCGTGTCTAATAACAATCGCTTGGCTCATCGTTGCACAAAGAAGCGTTATGATGAGCACTGTTACTTTTATCTGATATTTTGGCATTGTTTATTTTAGCCTTACTGCTGTGTTGTAAACCTGTATTGCTAGGTCAAAATTAATGAATAATTAAATTTTTTGTGCAAACTTTTTTATTGTAAACCGGATAAAATGCAAAAAATTATTGCTGTGTCGTTAACAAGCTATATAGGGTTGACCTGGTCAACTAAATTCAGTCACCTCAGTTAAGCAACCATTTCTAAGTCTTCTGTCGCCCGTTCAAAATCACTCGGACTTTGGTAACCCAGGTAAGAATGCAAACGACGACTGTTGTACCACATCGTTATGTAATTCAAGACATCTTGCTGTGCACCATAGCGTGTTTCATAGTTACGCCAATGAACTCGCTCTTGCTTCAAACTGCCAAAGAAGCTTTCAGCAACAGCATTATCCCAACAGCACCCCTTTTTGCTCATACTGCCAATAAAGCTATGGTCCTTTAATAACCGCCGATATTGGTGGCTTGCATATTGAACGCCTTGATCTGAATGCACGATTAACCCAGCCTTCGGCTGACGTTGCCAAATGGCCATGGTCAATGCATCACAAACCAGCTGAGCCTTCATTCTCGACCCCATACTCCAGCCCACGACTTTACGAGAGTATAAATCAATGACAACCGCTAAATATAACCAGCCTTCAGATGTCCAAATATAGCTGATGTCTTGCACCCAAACTTGGTTCGGTGCTGCTACGGTAAAATCTTGTTGAAGCTCATTGTCGTAAACGGGCTTATTATGATCACTATTCGTTGTTACTTTGTATTTCTTTTTATAGCGAACCCACACGCCCGCTTCTTTCATAAGCTTCGCTGTTTTTTGTCGACTTACAGGATAGCTAAGCGCATTAAGCACTTTTTGAATACGACGTTCGCCATAAGTATTATCGCTGAACTTTGCTATATCTTTGACCCAATCAAGCATTTCTTCATGCGTCGGATCTTCCTGTTTGTCGAGGTTACGTTTTTGATAACTATAATAATTATTGCTTTTAACACCCAGTACGTGGCACATGAGCACCACTGGCCAGATCTTCTTATGTAGGGCGATAAACGAATATTTTACTTCGTTTCTTTGGCAAAGAAGACCGTCGCTTTTTTTAACACTTCTCGCTCCATTTCGAGGCGTTTTACTTGTGCTTTTAACTGACGAATTTCTTCTTGCTCAGGTGTTAATTTACCGTTTCCTCTGAAAGCCTGACCATCATCATTTTCAGCTTCCTTGATCCACCGGCCAAGCATGTTGGGATTAATGCCCAAATTTCTCGAAGCTTCCGCCTGACTATAGTTTTGTTCAATAACTAATGCGATAGCATCGAGTTTAAATTCTTTAGAATACTTTTTACGTTTTGTCATGTTGATCTCCAGTTAAGTTTATTATCTCTTAACTGGGGTAGTCGAATCCATTAAACCACGTCAGGTGAATTCAGTAAAGCTTTGCTATCTTCGGATTTGGTCTGTTTTAGGGCGTGTTGATCTTTGCTGTATATTTTTGCAGCGATTTATTTGGTGTTTATACAAGGCTGACCTTATGTAATGGGGTTGTTCCCCATAAATAAGTGAAAACGCCGTAGAAAAATCAAAGAGGCGCTGTCCTACGGATACGTTTAAACATGATTTACTTTTCGTTGCCTACATGGAAGTAGGTACTTAGCGTGAGCAGGACGCGGAAGCTGTGCTTACACGGAAGTAGGTACTTAGCGTGAGCAGGACGCGGAAGCTGTCTAGCTCATTTATGTAGAATAACGACACTTTATTCGCTACGCCTCAATTAAATCATGTTTAATTCGTACAAAATTTGTACTCGAAAGATCAACACGCCCTTGTGTGTACGCTATATTTCTGGCTGGTGATGTTGTGCGTAATAATTTGTTAATAATGTTTTGGCTGTCATTACGTCGCTTTGAAACCTTTCCGGTTTTTTTTCTGCTAACTTAGTCAGTTGTTTAAAGTATTTTTCTGCGTCAGCGGTATTATTATTTAATAAATAGGTCGTTATTAGCCCTAGTAATGTTTTGCTTAAATCAGGATGAGCTTCACCCAATACTTTTATTCGTGTAGTTAATACATGATTATAAATTTCTAATGCTTTAGCTAATTTATTTTGATGTTGATATAAATTAGCTAATTCCTGCATTGCGATTAGGGTTGTTGGGTGCTCTTCACCTAGCAACGCCTTTTGTTTTTCTGCTGTATCTCTAACTAATATTAATGCCTCATCATACTGATTAATTAGGCGTAGAAGCCTGGCGAGCTTCATTTGAGTTTGCAGTGTTTCTATATGGTTTTCGCCTAATAGTTTGCGTCTACTTTGTAAGGTTTTGCGAAATAAGACTTCCGATTCATCAAATTTTTCTAACCCTCTGTAAGTATCAGCAAGGTTATGCATTGAGCGTAATACTTTAGGGTGCTGACTGCCAAGTATAATAGTCGCTTGTTCAATATGTTCAATAAGGATAGGGGCTGCTTCGTTATATTTTCCCATGGTTTCGTATAACGATCCTAAACGAGCTAAGCAAACTAGCGTATCGGGATGATTTTTTCTAATAAAATTCTATTTAGCTTTAAGCACCTTTTATAAAATTTTTCTGCCTTTTCGTACTGGCCTAGCCAGTAATATAAAGTGGCTAAATATTCAATAGATTCAACTGTTTGTTTGTCGTTTTCACCAAATAACTGTAGCCTTTTTTGGTATACTTCAACAAAGATTTTCTCTGCTTTATCTAAAAGCCCCATGTTGTTGTAATATATCCCTAAGTTATTTTTATATTTTATTGTACGACGATGACCTTCCCCGTAGAGCTGATTACTTAAGGCTATTGCTTCATTAATTAATGGATACTCCTTTTTATTGTCAAATTTCATCGCGTAAAGAGCGATTAAATTATCAATTAATGCTAAATATTCTTTAGAGTGATTATCAGATAGATTCTTATAAAGTGTTAACGCGCGTAATAGGTGTTGTTCGCCTGGTGCTATTAGCCCTAAGTCTAAATAAATGCCACCAATGATATTTTGAATACTTGCTTCTACACCCGGTTGTTCAGATAGATTGTGGGTGTTAGTTTGGTTTAACTTTTCACTTGCTAGTGCGAGAATATCTTTAACGAGTATATCTTTACCCTTTGCTTGATGTGGTCTTGCACCGGAAAACATTTCGGTTAAGAAGTCTGAAATTGCTTCGGCACGGCCACTCTGTTGTATAGCTATATCACGCTCATGACTTACTTGCTTTGATTGCAGTACTATTGTAAAGACAAAGCAGCACATTAAAAATAAAACCGTGTTTTTGATATGTTTTATTCTATTATGTTGTCGCTTTGATTGATGTATAAAGGCTAGCTCTTCATTGTTTAAGCGAATGGCTGTTCTAGTTGTTAACCAAAGTCCGTCTCGTAATTTTTGTTTTGAGTTAAGCAGGGCATCTTTATTTTTATTATTATCTATCCAATGCTGACAATCACTTGCTAATTGTTCGCGTTTTTGAATTGCTGTTCTGTTTTCGTCAACCCACTTATTTACTTTTTTCCAATGGTGTAAAAGCGCCTCATGAGCAATGGTAATAAATTGTAATTCTATTGAATTTCTACTAGTAATTTGGTTTATATTATCACCAGAATAAGATAGGCGATGTTCACCTCTTGGACTTCTTAATATTGAAACAAATAATTTCGCTGACAAAAAAGTATGAATAAAGTGCTGTTGATCAGGACAAGTGAAAATAGATAGTGGCACTTTTCGGGCTGTTACTGCATGTAGATTATTTGTGTCTATTTTTACTAGGGTATGCATTATTTTATCCCAACACTTTTGAACTTTGGCTGGCATATTATTAAATGTCTTCTCAGCTTGTTGTGCTATTGCTCCTTCTATTCCACCCATACTGTAATAAACAGACAATAGCATTACATTGTTTTTATCACGTTGCTGATAGAGTTGATCTAGTGTGTATTCTAATAATGGTAAAGCATTAGGATTTTTAATGGCAGATTCAAGTAGTAATTCATCAAGTTGTTCTCCTGTATTTTTATCCACTTCAAATGTTACTCCGGCATAAGCTGCTGGCGTGCGGATCATTTTACTTATTTCAAATGGGCTAGGTGTTTGAAGATCATATTGCTGACCATGATCTTTGAGTTCAAGGAAACCTTTAACATCAAGACAGTTTGCATAATAATCATTGCGTAACATGGCAATAACTAATAGATTTTTACAGTAAGCTAGCTGGTTAATGTATGTAACTAAGTTACTTTTTTCTAGCTCATTTAAGTTGTCGTCTAATAAGAATTGTTCAAACTGATCAAGCACCAGCAATTGATAACTTTTCACACTAGCATTACCTTTATCTAGTAAGTTATTGTTAGTATTGCTAATACAAGCTTTACTTTCGCCGGTGTTTTCTAAGATCAAGGCATCTTGTAATAGTTCAGGGGCCTTTTCTATTTTTGTAGCCAAATTTGTCAAATCAACATCGGGTTTGATTAACTCTAAAGTGCGAAGAGCATCAATTAATATGGTTGTAGGTGATATATATTTACTTTGACTTGGGCTTATTATTTGATGGTTATCGATTTTGATATTAGAAAAGCCATCTTGTTGCTGTAGATAAGGTAAAACACCGGCTCTAATAAGTGAAGATTTGCCGCTGCCACTTTTCCCTAATATTAATAAAAAATGAAAGTGATGCTCAACACAGTGCTTTAAGCCTTGTATAACATCTGCTGTTGCTTTTGTTCTTCCAAAGAAGATTGAGGCATGCTCTTGTTGAAAAGTATTTAACCCAAGGTATGGAGAGCCGTGAGTCCACCGATGCCGATCTTCAACGGTAACTAAGGAGTGTTGATCTTGGTAGAAAGTAACCTCAGCAATAATTTTATAGCCACGACGGTGAATAGTTTCTATATAAATAGGGTGACGTGAATTACAGCCTAATTTTTTACGTAAACCAGCAATACATTTTTGTACAGGAGCGTCGCCGTAAAAAGTGCCAGCCCAGCAGGCAATTAATAGTTGCTCGGCACTTACCGTTAACTCAGCATTTTGACAAAGGTAAACTAACACATTCATCATTTTCGGTTCGATGGTTAAGCATTCACCGTCACCGTCACGAGTTATGGTATTAGTGCTTTGATTAACCAACCAAGGCCCTAGCTTGAATGTTGGTGACTGGCTATTTTCTATTTTAGTATGAGTAGGTGTTGTATTTGATTTTTTCAAAAGCTTCCTGCCAAGTGTATTTCAACAATTTATAATGTTCGCTTATTCTCAATATCCATATAATACAACTCAATTTAGTTTGGATACTTAAGTATAAGTTACCTTCTGTTGTTTTACATATATTAATCCAATCTCTTGTATCTTAAGGCTTTAATCTATTTTTTTAGATGGTAAGGAAACCGTAAGGACTCTCTAGCAATTTTATTCATAATAGTCTGCATGGCATCGAGTAATTGTCGTGACTAAACAAGTGTCAATAAATGTGAATTATTAACGTGTACGTTAGATAACTTAAATAAAGGATTTAATTATGAGTATTAACATCAATCAGTACTTAATATTAGTTGTGCTAGGCTTATTTACAGGAATGGTAAACGCTTTCCCAAACAATGATAACACTTCGCTAATTGAAGTAGCTAAGCAGGAGAGTACAAGTGTACAAAGCAGCTTCGAAATTGTGAACCCCTTGATAGATATGTGTTTATCTCCCAAGAATAAACTATCGAAGTTAGGTACCAAAGTAACGTTTGAAACTTGCGATAATAATGAAAAGCAGCAATGGACGTTAAATAAAAGTGATAAAGTGATAAAGTGATACATAAAGGCTCTCAAAAATGCTTAGCTACCCTAGGTGATGATCCTACTTTAACGCTGTGGTCTTGTAATGCGAGAAAGTCTTTACATCGAGGACGAGTTAACTTTGTAACGTTTCCAGATCAAGATGAATCTGTTAACCATACGGCTCAAACCCGATGTAAAAAATATATTGCTGTTAGTTATAAGGCACAATCATTTAATTTTGAATGTAAAAGTGATGATCAAAGTAGTAATTGGTTGGTTAGAGCGCCTAGATATAACTAAGCTTTATAGTGGTACTATGCATTAAGCCCTCGATAAAAGATCTTATTTAACCTGAACTCGGGATAATAGGTGTACGTTTAAAGCATAAAAAATCGTAGCTTTGGTGTATTTAGCTTATCCCGAATTCAGGTTGTTCAGTAGTCATAAGTGAAAGTCATATTGCTTTTTATGAGCCGGAAACACTTTATACCAATCTCACTAATTATGTGATCATTTCTACTGGTTAAAACAATCAACTACTGCGTTGTTTATTTTATAATTATCGCTACAAGGATGTAGCTTATGTGGGCAATGCTGGAGCATAATTGCCCTGAACAACTCGTTATGAAAATAAATGCCTTGTATTTGACTGCTTTCACTGCATATAAAATAGATCACTTATTTAATGAAACTGGTATTACCCTGAACATTTAGCTAGATTATTTTCTTTGCGCCGCTAAAAAAGCAGGGGTTGTCAATAACAAAAAAGGGTAATAGCAATTACCTTTTTTTTTGACGATAATAGTTTACTTTTATCTTGATACTAGCTTCTTACATGACCATCGCCAGAGACTAAGAACTTCTCTGTTGTTAACGATTCTAAGCCCATTGGGCCATAGGCATGTAACTTAGTGGTTGCAATACCTATTTCTGCACCTAAACCTAGTTGACTGCCATCTGAAAAGCGCGAAGAGGCGTTAATCATTACTACTGATGCGTCTACGCAGCGTTGAAAGCGTTGTGCACGTTCAGCGTTTTCAGTACAAATAACTTCAGTATGATTACTACCATGTTGATGTATATGATCGAAGGCTTGTTCCATGCTATCAACAACTTTAATCGCAATTTCTAATCCTAAGTATTCTTGACCAAAGGCATCATCTGCTAATAAGTTAGCATTGTCGAAGAAAGGCATACTTGTCGTACAAGCATTTATTGTTACTTGATGATGAGCAAGCTCTTTAGCCACTAGGGGTAAAAAGTCATTCATAATAGCTTTATGCACAACTAAACCTTCTAAGGCATTACATACTCCAGTGCGTTGTGTTTTACCGTTAAGCAGTATTTTAATCGCTTTCTGTAAGTCGGCATCTTTATCCACATATAAATGACAAACGCCTTTAAAGTGCTGTATTACAGGTATTTTACTATTATCTGTAACAAAGTTAATAAGCCCTTCACCACCACGTGGAATTATTACGTCGATGTAATCACGTTGCTGCATTAAGTCCATTAACAAACTGCGTTCAGCATTAGGAATAACGCTGATCAATGCTTCTGGTAAGTTATTTGATACTAAAATTTGTTGTAAAATGCTGGCAATGGCTTTGCTTGAATGAAGTGCTTCTTTGCCACCACGTAAAATAATAGCATTACCAGACTTAAAACATAGAGCTCCAGCATCAGCTGTTACATTTGGTCGAGCTTCGTAGATCATACATACCACACCTAATGGCATGCGCATTTTACTAATTTTTAGTCCGTTTGGTTGTTCACCTATTTCACGTAATTTGCCAACAGGGTCCGGTAAACTTGCAATAGTTTCAATACCTTCGGCCATTGAATCAATTCGCTCTTGTGTGAGTAGTAAACGGTCGAGCATTGCCTCTGAGAGTTTATTCTCTTTTGCATGAGCCATATCGAGCTCATTTGCCGCTAATATTTTTGCACTGTTCTCTCTAAGGGCACTAGCCATAGCGAGTAATATTTCGTTCTTTTTGTCTTCAGTTAAAGTAATTAATTTACGTGCAGCTTGGGCTGCTTGTTTAGATATTTCTGTAATTAAGTTCATGCGTTCCCTAAAATTGCTAAATGCTCTTTTGATATAATTGAATTGTTTTGCGGTAAAGGTTGTTTGTTATTGCATTCTGAATCCTGCTCTTGTGCAATATAATTAAGCAAACAGCTACTAAAATTGGTTTTGGCTTTCGCTATTTTAGTACCGTCTTCTGTTGTTACTAAAATAGTATCGCCTGCTGAGAACTGCCCTTTAACTTCCAGTATGTTGTTACTGGTTAGCATTTCTTCATCACCATTAAAGGCGTATTCTTCGTCATCTATTATGACTTCACCACGTTCACGTACCGTATGAGTCATCCAATGAATTGCTGGACTCATAGGTTCAGGGTTTGATAAAAAGTGTGTGCCAGGGTTGATGCCGGCTAAAATTTGATCAAACGAATCAACCTTAAAACCGTTAATAATTAATGTGTCAATCCCGTGGGCAATTGATTTTTCAGCCGCTTCAATTTTAGTTTGCATGCCGCCTGTTCCAGTAGAACTTACCGCCCCACCAGCCATTGCGTATATTGAAGGGGTAATTTTAGACACTTTTTGTAATAACGTTGCATCGCTATGAGTATTTGGGTTTTTATCGTATAAACCGTCAACGTCTGTACACATAATTAGCATGTCGGCATCAATGGCAGCGGCGGCCATTGCAGCTAAGTTGTCGTTGTCGCCCACTTTTAATTCTTCAGATGTTACTGTGTCATTTTCATTAATGATCGGTATCACATTATGAGCGAGCAGTTCTTCAATGGTTTCTTTAATGCTGACATAGCGTTCACGGTTACAAAGGTCAGCGTGAGTTAATAAAATTTGCGCTAGCGGCATATCAAGTAACTTAGCCCAAATAGCCATCATGTCGTTCTGGCCTGTAGCAGCCATTGCTTTCTTCATTGCCTTTGATGGATTAGTGGTATTAAACCACTGGCGTCCTGCAGCAACAGAGCCTGAAGATACTAAAATTACTTGTTGTCCTCGTTCGCGGCACTGCTTAATAAAATAGGCGATATTACTTAAATACTTTGTACTACAGCCATTATTTCCAGGCGCAATTAATGCGCTGCCTATTTTGATAACTAGGCGTTTATTATTGATCAAATGCATAACTTCTCTTTAAGATTATGATAAGTATAAATTAATTTATTATCACCATGGTTTCGATAATGATGATTTTAACTGATTGTTTGGCGTTCCATAAAATTACGCGCTAAGTGCGTCTGACATACCCGAAGGTTGTATAACTTTATATAGTGTGAACGTCGGTAGATGCCTTGGTGTAATGAGTAAATGCGACTAAAAGTTTGAAACAAACTAGTATTCATTACTACCGCTAATCTTCCAAAGTGCTTAAATGATGACACTTAAAAAAGGATGAAAAGCACAAAATCTAGGGGACAGCCAAAAATAAATAAAACTATTGGATTATTGTTGAATTTATCTTGGTGGTGAACATTGCGCTTGGCGTTTCAGCATATACATAAACCTTTTACCTCTAATAGTTAGACTTCTAACTATTATGATGACAGGTTTAGAGTAAAAGTTCAACTCTGTAGGTTGTTTTATGCTCATTTTTGGCGTTGTTATACGAATTGCAGTGATTTTTTTTGAACTTTATTACTATGATTTGTTAGTGTTAAAACTATTGGTTAAGTGTACAATTAGCTATAAGTGCAGGTTAAATTAAAGCTAATTGTTAAACTAGCAAAGCCAACTGTTAGGGTTATATTGTTTGAATGTTGGCGGTAAGATATATTGAGCGTAACAATTGTAATCGTTTTAATGTAACTGATACCAATCTCATTAGTTTATGGCTTACTTGCGTCGTAAAAAACAGATGCCAGTATTGCACTGATATGCATTGTTTTTATGCAAAACGCGACTATAAACTTAATAAAACTGGTATTAGTTAATTGTGAAATAGGCGTTAAATCTTACTCAATGGGAGATAGCTCTAATATATCACCAGGTTGGCATTTGAGCGCTTCACAAATTGCGATAAGCGTAGAAAAACGAATTGCTTTTGCTTTTCCGCATTTTAAAATTGACAAGTTAGCCATAGTTACTCCAACCTCTTCAGATAGCTCTGTTAGTGATACTTTACGTTTTACTAGTAATAGATCTAAGTTTACTTTTATTTCGTTTTTCATCAGATGGTAAACCTCTGTTCTTGGCTGATGAGAGTAGCTTCACGAAATAAGTCTGAAAGTATAATCATCATTGCGCCAATAAAAAGCGCCGTCACATTAAATTCAAAAGCAGGGTATAGCTTTACACCATTATTACTAAAATTAATATCATTAATTACAACTCCCCAAGCAAAGTACTGAAAAATTGGAGCTACAATATTCCAGACTATTACAAGCAAACCGATGTGCTTTAGGCGTTTTGTATTATCGTGACAAAAAGCATTACCGTTTTTTAATGATATAACAAGGTCTCTTAGTTTTACTATGCCATATAAACCTACTAATGTTAGCGCTGCTTGCGAAGCTATAAAAAGATAAAGTGCTGTTAAACTTGATGTATCAATTGAGATTGTAGACTGGCCAGATATTTCTGGGTGACGTAAGCCTGTAGCATCAATACCTTCAATAGCATTTAGATCTAAACTAAATCCAGAAAATATACTAATATCGACCCCCCAAGTTGATGATGTGCCATGTGATATCGCAAGTACCACAGTAATTGGAATAATCATCACAGCGATAATAGTGAATAGCACCATGAACAAGTCCAATAAGTTTTTAACAAAATTAAATAGTGGCTTATCTATACGTTGAATGAGCTCAATACTGTCTCCACGCCAAATTCCTTTTACGTTAAAGTAAGTAAATAGCCAATATAATAAACCTATATAGACAAAGAGTGCTGGTAGTAATAAAAATGTAGAGATCATGGTATTCCCTCTTAATTACACCACATTAAATACTTTATTGAATTAATACAGTGTTGGTTAGTCTATTTAATATATAACGCAATATAGCGATAATCAATGTTTATTTATCGTTTATCGATATTTGCTTTCTGTTTTTCAATGTTTCAAACAAGGTGTTAGTGTTAATGCCTTGTCATAGTTACTTTGGATGCTTAGGGAAGGGGGAGGCGGTAAACATAGCTAAAAGGTAACTCATACCAATCTCACTAACTATGTGATCATTTCTACTGGCTAAAACAGTCAACTACTGCGTTATTTACTTTATAATTATCGCTACAAGGATGTAGCTTATGTGGGCAATGCTGGAGCATCATTGCCCTGAACAACTCGTTATGAAAATAAATGCCTTGTATTTGACTGTTTTCACTGCGTATAAAATAGATTACTTAATTAATGAAACTGGTATTATAATGCTTGAAATTACCTTTTAGCTAAACTGATTTTAACGATTTACTTTTGCTGAACGAGCGTTGTGAAGTTTTTGGTAGCTATCTATTAACCTTAAATGTTTGTCTAAACCTTCTAATGCCATGCTGGTTTTGGTTAAACCATAAAATCGTACCTCACCTGTTACAGAGCCAACGACGTTAGTGATAGTTTCTTCACCGAACATTCTTTTAAGGTTGTTAATAAAGTCTTCCAGAGCTAACTCTTGGTCTAACTCAATTTCAAGCACGGCATGAACTGCTTGATAAAATAAACCTCGTGCTACAGTGTTGTCGTTGTATTGTAAGAAAGCTTCAACTAATTCGATCGCCTCTTCTAATTCACCTAAGGCAAGGTAAATTAAAATTTTAAGCTCAAGAATAGTGAGCTGTCCCCATACTGTATTTTCATCAAACTCAATGCCTATTAAGGTAATAATATCAATGTAATTATCAAGCTGGCTTTCTTCTAATTTTTCAACCAAGTTAACAAGTTGATCATCAGTAAGCGAATGTATGTTTAAAATATCTTCGCGATATAAAAGCGCTTTATTGGTATTATCCCAAATAAGATCGTCTACAGGATAAACTTCTGAAAAGTCGGGTACAAGAATACGACAAGCAAAGCCTAGATCTGAAAACTCTGCTACATAAGCTTCTTTTCCTAAGTCTTTTAGGATGCTAAAAAGTTGCTGACATTCCTCTTCGTTAGTGCCTGAAAAGTCCCATTCACAAAAAGGGTAGTCTTGCTTAGCACTGAAAAAACGCCATGAAATAACACCGCTAGAATCGATAAAATGTTCAACTAAGTTTTCAGGCTCAGCAACAGCCATGCTATTAAAGGTTGGTTTAAGTATGTCATTCAGCCCCTCAAAACTTCGGCCTTGTAGTAGCTCTGTTAAGCTACGTTCAAGTGCTACTTCAAAGCTTGGGTGTGCACCAAAAGAGGCAAATACGCCGCCTACTTTGGGGTTCATTAGGGTAACGCACATTACCGGAAATTGACCACCTAAAGAGGCATCTTTTACTACAACAGGAAAGCCTTGCTCTTCTAACCCTTTTATACCAGCTAAAATGCTAGGGTATTTTTCTAATACTTCATAGGGAACATCGGGTAAGACAATTTCTTGCTCAATAATTTGTCTTTTTACGGCACGTTCAAAAATTTCAGATAAACACTGCACCTTGGCTTCATTGAAGTTGTTACCCGCACTCATACCATTACTAAGGAAGAGGTTATCAACAAGGTTTGTTGGAAAATATACCGTTTTGCCATCTGATTGACGTACATAAGGAATTGAACAAATGCCACGTTCGATGTTACCCGAGTTGGTATCAATTAAATGAGAGCCTTGTAACTCGTCTTCTGGGTTATAAATAGTTAAACAATATTCATCTAAAATGCCAACGGGTAGGGCATCATCAGGTTCAAGTTTGAACCATTTCTCATTTGGATAAAAAACAAATTCGCTATTAGCAATTTCTTGACCTAAGAACTGTTCATTATAGAAGAAGTTACAATTTAAGCGTTCAATAAACTCACCTAGCGCAGAGCATAGTGCGCTTTCTTTGGTTGAGCCTTTACCGTTAGTAAAGCACATTGGTGAGGCGGCATCGCGTGTATGTAAAGACCAAACGTTTGGAACAATATTACGCCAAGAAGATATCTCTACTTTCATACCAAGATCTGCAAGTAACTTAGTCATATCTGCAATGGTTTGTTCAAGCGGCAAATCTTTACCTAAAATATAGGTGTTTGATGCGTTATCAGGTGTTGCCATTAACATGGCTTGTGCATCTTCTTCAAGACTTTCTACAATTTCAACTTGAAATTCAGGACCAGTTTGCACTACTTTTTTTACCGTACAACGATCTATAGATCGTAATATTCCTAAGCGGTCTCTTTCCGAAACACTTTCAGGAAGTTCTACTTGAATTTTAAAAATTTGGTTGTAACGGTTTTCAGGGTCAACAATATTATTTTGTGACAGTCGAATATCATTGGTTGGAATATCTCTAGAATTACAATATACCTTAACAAAATAGGCTGCGCACAATGCTGAAGAAGCTAAAAAATAGTCGAATGGTCCAGGTGCAGAACCATCTCCTTTATAGCGTATTGGCTGATCAGCAATAACCGTAAAATCATCAAACTTAGCTTCAACCTTTAAGTTGTCGAGATAATTTACTTTAATTTCCATTACGTTTTTCCAATTTATTACGCCGATCATCACAGCGATAACCCTTTAGTTAGGTTTTAGCGCTATTTAATAGGCAAATTAACTTTAATAAAGGGATTATCTATTTTTTCAGGCAAATAGTCTTGGCTAAGTTGCAAATTTTAGTAAATAACCTGAGTTTTGGATAAGCTAAGCACGTCAATGTCACGATTTTTGTGCGTATCTGCTTTAAATTTGATACTAATAGCTCGCTATTAGGTATGCAAACTTGCCTTGATTCACTCAAAACTTATAACATTGATATATAACTACATAAGCAATACGATTGTTCTATAATAAGTAATTGAAAAATATAGCTTTATCTGTGTTGAACGTACGTCCGTTATCCAGAACTCAGGTTAAATAACCCCGCTTAAGGTTAAATAAGAAGTATGTATTGATATTTTATGTAGCGTTTTTAGGCTTAGGTACGTTTAAACATGACTTAGTTGTTGTGGTCGCTCATTCATATAGAAAACTATACTTCATTCGCAGCGACTCAATTAAATCATGTTTAATTCATACAAAATTTGTATATCAAGGTTCAACACGCACTAGCAACTCGTTTATTCTTTTGACCATACGCCAGCTTCGGTTTTACCCTGAATTTCTACATTTTTTAGTGAAAAGGTAATGTTACTTTTATTGCTTAATTGTGTGCGATAGTCTTTAGTTAAATTAACTATGGTTGGTGTTAATAATACAATGGCGTAAATATTAACTAAAGTCATTAAGCCTAACGCCATATCTGCTAGCCCCCAAACTTCTTTTAGGGTGGCACTAGCGCCCCAAAACACCATCAACAAATAAATGCTAGTGTAGGCTAATCGTCCCACTTTATTGTCGAGCTTGAATAAGTGTAAGTTACTTTCGGCGTAAGCATAGTTAGCTACTACTGAAGTAAATGCAAACAAGGTAATTGCAGCAGCAACAAAGTAGTTACCACCTGTACCAAAATGGTTAGCCATGGCATCTTGTGTCATTCTGATCCCTTCCATTTCACCACTAATATTTATATCAGATAATAAAATAACAACGGCTGTACAGCTACAAAGCACCATAGTGTCTAAAAACACACCTAACATTTGTACGTAGCCTTGCGCTACAGGGTGGTTAGGTACAGGCGATGCGCCTGCTGCTGCATGAGGCACACTACCAGCCCCCGCTTCATTTGAATATAACCCTCGCTGAATACCATTTTTTATGGCTGCGCCTAAAGCACCTGCACCGGCTTCATTTAAGCCAAAGGCTGATGAAAATATATCCATAAACATAGCAGGCAATAAATTAAGGTTCATTATTGTAATAATAATAGCGGTTGCAACAAATGCTAGGCCCATAAATGGCACAATTAATTCAGCAAAGCGAGCAATACTTCGCATACCACCAATAACAACGCTACCTGCTAGCACAACGACAATTGCGCCAATGTAACCTTTGGGTATGGCAAAGGTATTATTTAAAGCGTCAGCAATAGTGTTTGCTTGCATCGCGCTAAATGTAAGCCCATAACCAAGAAAAAGACAAAGCGCAAAAAGTATTGCTAGCCAAGGCTTGTTTAGCCCAGCACGTATATAGTAGGCAGGGCCGCCTCTAAACTCTTTATTATCATCGCGTACTTTATAAAGTTGGCCTAATACACTTTCGGCAAAACCGGTAGCCATGCCGAGTAGGGCAATTACCCACATCCAAAATACTGCGCCACTCCCTCCCAATGAAATAGCCATGGCAACACCTGCCAAGTTACCAGTACCTACACGGGCAGAAAGCCCTGTACATAACGCTTGAAAAGAGCTGATGCCTGACTTATCAGATTGTGTGCTGCCTTTCATTACAGAAAACATATGTTTAAATTGAAAGACTTGTATCAAACGAAGCTTGTATGAGAACCAAAAGCCAGCAAAAAGAAGCAAGTAAATGAGTATCTGACCGTTTCCCCAGAGAATATTATTGATGGAACCTACTATTTCATTAATCATTTACTTTCCTTTTATTGTTTTTAATACAAAGTAAAAATTTCACTATTACACATATACTGAGCTATACACTGTCAAATGGAGACGTTTAACGTTTAGATAAATGGATACCTGCTAACATACACCTTACCGAGCCGCCTGCAAGTTCAATGGCTGAAACCTCTAATGGAACAAGTTTTACACATTGTTCTAGCACTGCTTTTTGCGCTTGTGTTAATGCGTTATACGCGGTACTAGAAAGCGCTAAAATGCGTTCATTAGTGCCTTTCAATTCAAGCGCATTACCACAAAAAGCACTAATTTGTTGTTCAGTTAAATAGATAACCTTTTTACCTGAACTTTCAAAACGATGAATAATCTCATTACGACGTTCGACGTTGGTGATCATATCAAAACCAGCCATAACGTAATCGCTACCTATGCACATTAAAACATTAGTATGATAAACAGGTATGCCTGCGCTATCTTGTGCGTCAAACACCATAGGCTCAAAATTAAAATGAGAGCAAAATCGTTCAAGTACATGTGTATCTGTTCTTTTAGAGCGCACTGCATAAGCGACTCGCTCAATGTGATCTAACACCATCGCGCCTGTACCTTCAAGAAAAATGTTGTCATATTCTAAGCCTGAATAGTCGATAACATCTTGTACACGATACTGTTTTTTGAGTAACTCAATAATATCTGAGCGTCGCTCTTTTCTGCGATTATTGGCATACATAGGATAAATGGCGATATGTCCACCTGTGTGCGTTGAAAACCAGTTGTTTGGGAAAACTGAATCGGGTGTTTCTGTGCCGGTATCCTCAAATATGTGAACCGAAATACCTTCAGCTTTTAATGTGTTTTCCGCTGCAGTTATCTGTTCATAAGCTAACTTTTTAACTTGTGCTTTATCAAAAGGGGCTGTTGATTGAAAGCTATTATCTTTGAGTGTTTCTTCATTAGGGCAAAAGTGGTGTGGACGAATCATCACTACCGCATTTGGTGCCTGTGGATATAACGCCATAATGTTTTCCATATGTGTAAATTAATGAGATGAGTTATTCAGCACTCGTCATTGCTAAGCCGTAAAGGTTGCGCGGGTTGCTAGGGCTAGCAAGTAACTCAAGTTGTTGGCAGCTTTCATTGTTACTCACAAGGTCATAAACGTACCTTAGCGCAGAGTAGTCTTCAATCGCAAAGCCTACGCCATCAAAAATTGTAATTTGTTCATCACTCGTTCTACCATCACGATCACCTCTGATCACTTTAAACATTTCCGTTACAGGTGAATCTTCAGGGAGTTGTTGAATATCGCCTTCTATTCTAGTTTGTGGCTCATATTCAATGAACACATCAGCACGCTCTAATAATTTAGCTTCTAGCTCAGTTTTACCTGGGCAGTCACCACCAATGGCATTAACATGAACGCCTGCAGTAACCATATCTGAGGTTAAGATTGTTGCGTTTTTCTTGTCGGCAGTGCAAGTTGTTATAATGTCAGCATCTTGTACAACTTCTTCTGCAGAAGTACAAAGCACAATATGTACGTCTCTGTTTTTTAAGTTGTTATAGCACTTTTTGATTGCTTCAGGGTCAGTGTCGTATAAGCGTATTGTTTTTATACCAAGCATATTGATAAATGCAATAGCTTGAAATTCCGATTGTGCGCCGCAGCCAATTAAAGCGAGTGTTTTTGAATCTTTGCGTGCTAAATACTTTGCCATCATCACCGATGTAGCGGCGGTTCTAAGTGCTGTAAGAATCGTCATTTCAGATAATAGTAATGGATAACCCGTGTCAACATCAGAAAGCACACCAAAGGCTATTACTGTTTGTAGGCCTGAAGCAGTGTTTTTAGGATGACCATTAACATATTTGAAGCTAAATTTTTCATGATCGCCAATTGGCATTAACTCAATGACACCATCAGGAGAGTGCGCGGCAAAGCGGGGTGACTTATCAAAAGACTCCCATTTTGCGAAGTCTTGTTCAAGGTATTCAACTATACCGGCAATAAAGTGCTCGGTACCAATTTTTTGTAAAATGCGCTGCATCTGGCTAACACTGATATATGAAATGTTTGGTGAATTTTTGTTTGTAGTATTCATCGTTTTTACCATTAATCTTTATATTTTAGGTGAAAATGTCAGCTCTAATTGAAATGCAAGTTGAAATAAATTGTTATACCAACTGATTTACCAGAGCGAATATTTAGCTACCGAATATAATATCTGGCCAAGAAGTTAAGCAAAATGGCAATAGTTTATAAATTATTGATAAATTATTATCATATTGTACAATCAAAATAGCGATATGTTAATTTAGGGTTAATAATGCCACTTGAAACTAATGTAAAAAAACGTGTATACCTATACGACTCTGTTGATAAAGCCCTACTTGCGATATTACGCACAGATGCTCGTGCCTCTATTTCAAAATTAGCCAAATTACTCCATGTGTCTCGTGGGACAGTTCAAAATAGATTAGACAGGCTTATTGATTCTGGTGCTATTTTGGGCTTTACCGTGAGAGCGCATGACGAATTAGAAACTGATGTTATCAAAGCTATCATGATGATTGAGGTAGTAGGAAAGTCTACAGCACAAGTGATCAGTAAATTGCGCGGTATTGCACAACTTGAAAAGGTTCATACCACGAATGGCGCTTGGGATCTTGTTGCAGAGATTAGAGCATCGAATTTACTTGAGTTTGACCATGTACTTCGCGATGTAAGAACTATAGATGGTGTGTTAAATAGTGAAACAAGTATTTTATTAAGCTCGGCTTAGGGCGTGTTGATCTTTCGAGTACAAATTTTGCACTCACGTTTAAACCTTGTAGTGCATAAATAAAAAAACCACCTAAGAAGTTCTTAGGTGGCTATGCAGCGAGCATTAATAAAATTTAGAGAATTTATTTTACGATAGAAGCAAGCTCTAGTGTCACTTGGTCTATACCATACTTTGAAATACGACCATTTAGCTCCGCTTGTTTACTTGAAAGTAATGAAATACCTTCAACAATAAGGTCGAATGCTTTCCATTGCTGTGCTTTAGTGTCATGACGCATTAAAAAAACGATGCTTATTTCTGGCGTATTGGGTTCAGTAATTTTTGCATTTACTGGTACTATTTTCTTTGATCCTGTACTTTTTTCAGGTTCGTAATTAACCTGCTGGCCTTTATATTGGTTTAAGGCTGTTGCATAGGTTCTGATCAGATATGAGCGCATAGACTCTACAAATTTATTGCGTTGTTCAGTGCTAATTTTTCTAAGGTTCACGCCTAATATTTTATAAGCTGCATATCGATAATCAACAACTGGCATTAACTCTTCGTCAACAATATCTCGCATTAAGTCAGGAAACTTCTTTAATTCATTCTGATGTGTGCTAATTCGGCTAAATAACTTTTCTCCTGTTGATTCAACTACTTTGTATGGAGAGATAACATCACTTGCATGGGCAAGTTGAAGGGAGAGCATTGAAATAATTAGCGCGATAAAGAAATTTTTCATTTCTAATCCTTAACAATAGAAAAGATAATTGAACATAGTATGACGCGTATTTTACATACCGACCAAGCGGTATGTAAATAGTTATTTGATCTTTTATATAACTTTTTACAAAATTAGATGCTTATTTTCTTAAATCAGCAATGTATCTACAAAGCTCATTAATTACTTGTGAAAATAAGTCTTTGTTTTTAGAGCTCTTACTAAGATTTGATGCACCGTAAAAGCAAGATATAATAAAATAAGCTACTTGTTGAAAATTAATATCGTCTCGTAACTTATCAGAAACTCTAACAAGGCTAGTTGCAATTAAGCTATTTAGTTGCTGTTGCATATTTAAAATACGTAAGCGAAAGCCCTCATCGATGCCAGACATCTCTTGACAGAGGTTATTTAGCGGACAGCCGCAGACAACGTCTTCACAACTTAAATCGGTTAGCATTGATTGAAAAAAAGCCAGTAAACTTTCTATTGGGTCGTCGCCTGACACGGCTGGCTGCCACATCTCGAGAAAACTAGGTGTATAAATCTCTTCGAAGACGGCATAGCCTAACTCCATTTTGTTGGCAAAATGGTGATATAAAGCACCTTTAGAAATTTCGCAGCGTTTTAAAATAACCGAAAGGCTGGTTGCTGTAAAACCGTGCTTACGAATTTCATCAGCACTTATTGTAAGTATTTTTTGGCGAGTTTGCTCAGCATCTCTCATTTGGACAACCTCGTATCGTCTTAATAATACTGTTATCATACCGACCGGTATGTATGTTGCCAAGTTTTATTGTATAGTTATGCAATAGAAAATTTAGTTTCTAGTATTAATAGAACGTTTGGGCTTTACTGTATGTGCTTTTAGCAGGCTGATTCATCTTATAAAAGGCTGAGCAGCTGTAACGGGGTTACTCTCTTTGTTATAGCGGTTGTTTAACTTAATTCACAGGTTTTAACTCAACTCGTCTATTACTGGCATAAGCAACCTCTGAAGAACCTTCTTTAGCGGGTTGTGCTTCTCCTAAGCTAGTAATCATCATTTGTTGAGCGTCTACTCCCTTAGTTAATAGTGTTTTAGCTGCAGCAATCGCTCGTTTTTTTCCTAATTCAACATTGTATTGCTTATTACCTCTTTCGTCTGCATGGCCTTCTAATTTCAGCTTCTTTTCAGGGTGCTTAATTAAGTATTTGGCATGAGAGGTTAACGCCTTATCTGCTGGTTTTGTTATGTCGGTTTTATCGTAATCAAAATATATGCTGTTTGGCAGTTTTGGAAGGGGCTTTTTAATAGGTGCTGTTGTAGGTATCGTTTTCGTGACTTGTGCGACTTCTGGCTCAGCAGCTCGCCATACTTTTCTATCAATTCCTTTTAAAATAAGCTCTGTAATTGCTTTTTCAATAGTTTGGGTAACACATAAATGCATTGGTTCATTGGTAGTATAACCACCTTCAGCTTCAGCTAGTCGTTTAAAACTAACGTAACGGAAAAAACCAGCTCTGATCTCTTTACTTAATATTTTTTTAGATGTTGAAACAGACACTAACACCTGTCCTGTTCTCACATCAATTGCTCTCATATATACTGAAATTAAATCTTCTCGGTATAATTCAGAAGCACCAATGCCAAAGTATTCTGCACCAAAACCGCCTGTTTTAATATTCGAGTCGTAGCTGATTATTCCGCCTTCTATTAATAACTGTGAGGTCGTTAATGGAGGAAGGTCTTGTACGTCTCCGCCTTCTTTTTTGTCATTTTGTAGCGAAGCTCTAATTATTTTTCGCTCGGTTAATATATTTTGTAAACCCTCGCGCTCAACAGGTAAAAACCAGTCTGAATCACTCAATGCTTGCATTAAAATTGAGGTTGCCCCCTGGGTAACCGCTGTTGAAAATGAGCTAACATTTGCTTGGGGCTTATATTGACCTGTTTGATCTCTAAAAGAGTAAACAGAGACGGGAATTCGACCTTTAGGTTTAGGTAGCTCTTTTAGCTCATTAAAGGCTTCTGATGGAACTGTTTTCATGGCGAGTTCTTGATCAGGGGGAATTAAATGACTTAGAGTGCTACACCCAGACAATGCTAGAAACAAAGATACTACGATTAAATTCTTCATTTTATTACCCAAACCTCGGTACTTCAATTATTGTTATTTCGCCAGTAAGGCTGTTAGTAATTTGAACGGTTATACTGTCAGTATTACTCGTAATTATTTCTATTAGATAATCACCGCTGGTAAATATGGAGTCTTCATTAAATATGCTGGGCTCACATTCTGCATCAGTGGCTACATCGCAGGTGTCACCAAAGGCAAGGTCTGTGATTTCTCTTACCATTTTGTTGATATATGCACGCTCTAAAGACTCTTGAAATTTTTCAGCATAGCTTTTTCTATTCAGTGGTGCTTTATGTTTGTTTTGAGCTTGTGCTTTACCCAATAAAAAACTGCCATTCATTGGATTGCCGCCAAAACTAGGGTTGATTGGCTTATAAACTAACTCAGACGCATTTGCCCATGAAGTTGCTAAAATTAACGTTAAAAATACACTTTTACTTATATTCATTACTACCATCCGTCATTGGCTAAATCTGGGTTATGCTCACTAAACTGAGATTGGGCCATCATTTCTATTAAAATAAACATTGCTTGCTCAACTCGGCTTGCTATTGGTTCTTGTCTTCTTCCCATATACGTTACATATATTGGCGTATTGTTCATTTTTACTGTTAATTTGGTGCCAGAACGAGGGATAACTTGCTCTTTTATTTGTACATTAATGCCATTTGAATTGGGTAAGTCTTGCCACAGTTGACTGAACTTATAAGAAAACTCTTTTCCTTGTCTACTGATTGTATTATCGAGTAGCAAACCACCTATTTCGAGTTCTGTTGACTTTGCAGTGAAAGCGGAAATAAAAAGTATCAGGAAAGTTATTTTATATATCATTAGTTATTGAAAGGGGGCTAACGCCCCCTTTGTGCTCACTTTAGTAATTGACTCGTTTACTGTTGAATAATGGTCGCACTATTCCAATCACCTACTTGAGAGATTGAAACGCTTCCACCAAAACTAATTAATGAACCTTCAACCAAGTTACCATTACCGATTTGGCTAATGCTTAGTTCAATACTTGCTCCACCAATTAACATAGCATCACCATCTGCACCGGTGATCATGTTTTCATTACCTGTTTGAGCAATATTAATAATATGGTCACTACCTTCAATTAATAAGTCTAACGCGTTTAAATCGCCATTTTGGGCAATATCAACAGTGTTAAAGTTACTGTCTAAAATCGTACTCATATTAATAACAGCGTCATTCATATCACCCGCTTGGGTGATTTCAATGTCGTTTCCGTCTGTGATTAGGGTGTTATCATCAGCTGAAGCTTGAACAACCGTTACGTTTTCATTACCAGCTTGAGTTACATCAATGTCATTTTCAAAACCATTAAAGTTAACTAAATGAGATTCGTTAGCGTCACCCGTTTGAATAACAGTGAACTCATTCTCACCACCTAGTGCACCAACATATGATATGTTGTCAGCGCCGCTTTGCATTACGGTGAAGTCATTATCATCTCCGATAACGTCAAAAGTAGATGTGTTGTAGTCACCATTTTGGGTGAGTGATACTTCATTACCGTCACCTACAAAAATATTCGAAATAACTTCGTTATAGGTGCCTTCTTGATCAACTTTTATTTCATTGTCATCACCAGATACTTCTGCGATATTAATTTTGTTACGGTCGCCTTCTTGCTCAAAGTCAATCTCGTTGTCTGAGCCTTCAATTGTTACTACGCTAATTTGATTCCAGTAACCGTCTTGATCAACTTCAATTTCATTACCGTCGCCAATAATATTATCGAAGTATGCCTCATTCCACTGACCAGACTGTTTAGTAGTTAAACTATTGTCAGAGCCTTGCATGTTGCTGTTATTCGACCAATGACCACCGTCACCTTGCTCCATTAATACTTCGTTATTGTTGCCCGAAACCGTATTAATAGTAGCATTTCCAATGCCTAAATAATCAGCACCTAATTGTGTTACTTCTACTGTATTTTCTTCACCAGTAATACTAGTTTCTGCTTCATTGTTATCACCTTCTTGGATGATAGCTTGGGTATTACTGTCGCCAACACTTACGCTGATAGCTAAGTTATTTGAGCCTATTTGAATAACTTCTGTGCTGTTTGCATCACCATTGATAGATGCGCCTATTCCGTTAGAATCGCCTTCTTGACCTAAAAGAACATCGTTGCCATATACAGCGCCAGTTTCAGAGGTTTGATCTAATATTATTACATTGCCCACAGCATCGATCATAATATCTTTGCTTATTTGCATTGTAGATGAATCTTTTACATCATCAGCCGCTAAAGCAGACTGTTGAGTTCCAAGTGCTAAAACTACAGCACATGCTATTAGTGATTTATTAATTTTCACAGTTTTCTCCAAAGTCGGTTATTAATATTGCGTAATATTAACTACCATGTCATTTCCAATTTGATGAACAACAAATGTTTGTTCACCTTCCTGTAGTACATTAGCTATGTTGGCATTGCCATCTTGGATAACCTCGGCAAAGTTATTATTTCCTTGCTGCTGCAAGTTTATTGTATTGCCGTAACCAGATTGGGTTAGGTTTGCCAAGTTGTCACTACCATATTGGCTAATAGCGATGCTATTACCCATATTAGCCATTTGGTTTACTGTTGCTTTGTTGTGTATTCCATACTGATTGACAACCAATTGTTGGCTTTCACCATTAATGGTCATTGTTGCTGTAGTAGTAAGACTTAACGATAACGGAGAGTCTTTTAATTCTGTGCCTGAAAGTAAGTCATTTGAATAACTCATGTGTGAACAAAGTACTAAATTTGCTATTGCAACGATCTGTAAGCGCTTGAATACGCTTTTATTAATCTTGTTATTATTTAGTTTTTTTATTCTCACAAAACGCTACCTTTAAACACATAGTTGCCAACAAACCTTAAAGGTATTTTTGATGTAGAAGTATCACCCTAAAGTATTGTTTTTGTTTTTGTACTTAAAAACAATAACTTGGCGTTTATGCTAAAGGCTTTTAGCATTGCTTAATTACGATCTAGTAATAAAGTACTAGATCAGTTGTTTTTATCAATAAGCGTAAAAGCCATGAAAAAGTATTAGTTTTATTTGTGGTTACTTAATCTTCTCTAAGAGTAAAGTTGTATTCTGCTGCTGTAGGCTAATATTTTTTAGTATTTTGTTTCCTTATATGGTTAAAGTAATAGGGTTGCTTAGTTCCATATATGATGTGTAGTGTTTTAGTAGTAAACCCAACGATTAGCATTGGAGAATCTATACCGAGGCTCAAATAAAATTGAGCATAATAATAACAACGGAAATGGATTTAAATAATGAAATCTAAATTATCAGCATTAACCCTTGCGATGCTGCCCGCTTTAGCGATGGCATCAACCGAAATAGCAGTAGCAGACGAGAAAGTCAGCTATGAAAGTGATTCTATTATTGTCGTTTACAAAGAAGGTACTTCTGCATTACAAAGACGCTCTGCTCGCAGCCTTGTACTTGCAAAAATTACAGATTTAAATTCTGATGAAATCGATGATGCATACCGCAATATATCGCAAGGAAGAATGGCTAACTATAAGCTTTCTGGTATTTCAGCTAAAGAAGCACTAAAGAAATTAAATAACCATCCCGCGGTATTATATGCAGAGCCAGATTATATTGTGAAGGCAAATGTGATGCCGAATGACGCTCGTTTTGATGAGCTTTGGGGTATGCACAATACGGGTCAAACTGGCGGTACAGCTGATGCTGATATTGATGCGCCAGAAGCGTGGGAGATCTCAACAGGTAGCAGCAATGTTGTTGTTGGTGTAATTGACTCGGGTGTAGATCATACCCACCCAGATTTAATTGATAATGCTTGGGTTAACACAGGTGAAATCCCTGGTGATGGCATTGATAATGACGGTAATGGCTACATTGATGATATGCATGGTATTAATGCTATCACTAATGTTGGTGACCCAATGGATGATAATGGTCATGGTACTCATGTAGCGGGTACTATTGGTGGTACAGGTAACAATGCAGAAGGTGTTGTTGGTGTTAACCACGACGTTTCAATTGTTGGTTGTAAATTTTTAGATGCTGAAGGTTCAGGTGCTACTTCAAACGCACTGAAGTGTATGGACTATATGGTTTCGTTAAAGAATAACGGAGTTAATGTTCGCGTTTTAAATAATAGCTGGGGTGGCGGTGGCTCAAGTCAGTCAATGATTGATGCGATTAATGCTTCTGAAGCTGCAGATATTCTTTTTGTAGCTGCTGCAGGTAATGCAACGATAGATAACGATGTACAGCCACATTACCCTTCAAACTATGATCATGAAAGCGTGCTTTCTGTTGCAAGTACAACTCATACTGATTCTATTTCGTATTTCTCTCATTGGGGTTTAAACAGTGTTGATATGGGAGCGCCAGGCTCTTCTATTTTATCAACTGTACCAGGGGGTGGATACGAGAGCTTTTCAGGTACCTCTATGGCAACTCCTCATGTTGCAGGAGCGGCAGCACTTGCTTTATCGGTAAACCCTGAATTAAATGTTTTCGAGCTAAAAGAATTGTTAATGACCAGTGGTGATGATAACGCTGACTTAATCGGTAAAACAGTATCAGGTAAGCGCTTAAACGTACATAATGCGTTAGTAGACGCAGATCCAACACCAGGTTTTGGTTTCTCTGTTACACCAAGCTCGGTAATGTTAACCGCAGGTGATACGGCAACGTATAGCTTCGATGTTAGCTCTATTGCTAACTGGAGTGATAATGTTGCTTTAACAGTAACTGATTCATTAGGTAGCGCGTTTTTATCTACTGCTACTGTGTCTCCTGGAAATAGCTTTACATTAACAGTACCTACTACCGCTAATACTACTTGGGGTGATTACGAGTTTACTGTAACAGGAACTAGTGGTGAATTAGTTAAAAGTAAAACGGTTTCATTATATGTTAACCCTCAGGGGCTAAACGATTTTACCTATAATAATACGACTCCAGTAGATATTCCTGATAATGACGACAATGGTATCACTTCAATAATTAATATTGCTGATGATCTAACGGTATTTGGTTCAAGTACCTTCTTAGATATTACGCATACTTATATTGGTGATTTGGTTGTTAAGTTAACTTCTCCATCTGGCACTACGGCTATATTGCATAACCATGATGGCGGCAGTACTGATAATATCGCTAAAAGTTTCGCATCTGATGCTTTCAATGGCGAGTCTACTTTAGGTGACTGGACATTAAGTGTTGAAGACTCTTATGCAAGCGATTCAGGTACGTTAAATAACTGGTCTATTACCTTTTCGGCACTTGGGGAAGTAGGACCAGCTGCACCAATTGCTGATTTTACTTACGATGCTAATTATTTGTCAGTTGCTTTTACTGATAATAGCTCAGATGTAAATGATGATATTGTAAGTTGGGCATGGGACTTTGGTGACGGTGCTAGTTCAACAGAGCAAAACCCATTCCATAGCTATGCTGCAACTGGCGCTTATAGCGTGTCGTTAACAGTAACTGATTCTGAAGGTCATACTAGTACGACTTCTGCAAACGTTAATGTTTCAGATGTTAGTATTGAAGCTGCCCTTAAACGAGCATATAAATCGCGCTTAGGTAAGCTTCGTGTTGATATTACTTGGTCTGGAACAGGCTCACAAACAGTTGATATTTACCGTAATGGTGAAAAAATAGATACTGTTGCCAATGTGGGTATTTACCGTGACCGTGAACGTAGAGTATCAGGTTCACAATTCATTTATAAAGTATGTGATGAAAGTGGCGCATGCTCAAATGATGTAACGGTTAATTTTTAATTAAACACTTAAATTAAACGTTTCTTTTAATTAAAATGTAATAACGCTAATTGTTGAAAAACAATTAGCGTTTTTTTAATGATAAAATAATTTGCTGGGTTCACAATGAAACGTAGTAAACTATTAGTGAGCTCTGGCCTAATCGCTATAGCTTCTGCTATTTGGCATTTGCTTTGTATATTAGGCGGGCCAAGTTGGTTTGTCTTCGCTCGAGCTCCTTTAGTTATTATAAACTCAGCGCATCAAGGTACTGTGCTAGCGCCAATAGCGACAACTGTTGTTGCAAGCTTAATGTGTTGTTGTGCGCTTTACGCATTTTCGGCTGTGGGAACTATACGAAAATTACCGCTAATAAAACCAGCATTAATTACTATTGCGCTGTTATGTATATTACGAGGCATAATTGCTATACCGCGATTTATTACGCCAAGCGGCATTGATACATGGCAAATTATAGCGAGCAGTACTTGGTTATACGTGGGTATTTGTTTTACTTTAGGTGTGTATCTTCAAAAATAAGGAACTTTATAACCTCTTAAACTCCTTCATAAATGATCACTTATAGCCATAAGCTGACGTTAGCTTTTGAGTTGCTAACGACAGTTCAGAGCGTTCAAGAGAGGGGCGAGTATTTCAAAAAAAGATTTTGCCTAAGCTCCAAAGCAGACGATTAATATCATTATTAATTACTGTATTTTGCTAAATGGGCTTATCAGTAACTAGCAATACTGGGAGGTTGGAAATATACTAAACGCACAGGACATGCATCAGATAAGGTGTTATGGCAAGGATGGCTTAAATTACAAGCCATCCTTGAAGATTACAATTTAGCTAAGTCTTTTAAGCCTGACTTGTTATCAAGATACAGCCGAAATAGGACTTTTACTTTAGGAAATACATCTTCATTGTAGAGCTTTAGAGTGCTCTATGCGAATTGCGCTTTAATTATTGCCAAATTGCCCACAACTGTTGAGCCAACTGACTTGTGTGTATGTACATGTAGTACCTTCTTTGGTTGTAGAACAGGTTTTTACTCTTCTATTGTACTTACAAAGATCTTGTGGGTTTGTATTCGAAAAAGCATCTGCACCAGTGAACGGGTCATTGTATGTTCCTGAACCACCACTTTCTGGCATTTGGTCTTCTGGTATTGCTTCACTCTCTTCCTCAAAGTATTCTCGTAAGCAGTTGCTGATTCCCACACCTTCTAAATCAACTTCAGAACCAAAAATTTCATAATATTTAAAACCGTCTATTTTAGTAAACTCTGTGTTTAAGCTAAGGTTGAACACTGCAAGATTGTTACGGGTAGCATCTCCCGATATATTGACATCAAATGCTAAGCGATTATTGAAGTCTGTGCCGCGTGTTACAATTTGGTCAACTTCAAAATATTGGACACTTACAGATATACCAGCACCGGTTGTCCCAAAATTGATTCCTCCGCCACCGAGCAAGGACTCCTGCGTAAATTCAACTGCTGTACTACCACTCATTGCTGTAGTTACTCTAGCTGCCAACTCTGATCTTATAGCTCTTTTTTCATTTATACCTCGAAAAAATTTTGTAGGATGACTTTCGCATTCGTCACCATCACTAGCCCCAGAACCGTTGACATGCATGGCATAGCTTGGACTAGGCGACATTTCTAAGTCATGTATACTAGCATTTTGGATTGCGGCCTGTAATCCCTCATAAAAATCAAAAAACATATTCATTAAATTTGTTTGATCAGACGTTAAAGGGAAGCTAAACAAGTTGACTACAGGACGGTTTAGGGAGTCTATTGTAGTTGATGTTATAAATTTATACACATATTTAGTGTTAGTGACTGGAATCAATATCTCTTGTGTTACAGCTTCACAAAATGAAGCAACAGGGCCATTTCGATATATATCACAGTCGTTAATTGGAGCTTTTTCTCTAGCGATAGCTTCTGCATCAGCAAGAGTACAGTCTCTACAAGCAAAAGCTATATTTGGCTGTTGAATTAATTCATCACCCGCGCCTATAGCATGTTCCTGATATGATATTGTTGTAAATATTAACAAGCTTAATACTAAACGTTTTGTCATTTTCTTCCCTTAAATTTTTTATCCATTAATAATAAAAAATGATAGTCCCTTTTTTTAAATGTAAAGCCTTAATGTTTATATAATATTATTTGCTACTTTTACTAAGAACAAATAACAGTTAAAAACATAACAGATTAATAACATAAATGTAAATACTGCTCCTGTTAACAATACTTACATTTCCTTCGTTTCAAGTAATTTCTAAAAGTTGGATTTGTGTATAAGAAACAGCTGAACAAATATAAGCGACTGTCCTTGTTATTCTTTTAAGCCATCTTGAGATTGATGACGTTCGATAATACGTTTACTTGCTCGTGCTAGTTTAGCTTTTTTTCGCTCTAGTTCATCGAAGGTTCCACTCCACTCTTTGCTCGCGTTTGATTTTAACTTACAGCCATCAATGGCAAACATGTTGCGACCTATCAAACCTTCTTTGTCACATATCATTAAAACTTGCGTAAAGAGAGGTTCTATTTGGTCTTTCATTCGAGCAACGAACGAAGCTATTGAGGTGTAATGCGGTTGCACATCACCCGATAAACTCATAAAAGTAATGTTAGTTTCACACGCATTAGCAATGCGGCGACTAGTGATAAAACCACGAGAATAACCAAAGAGAATTATTTTTAACATCACAGACGGTGAATAGGCAGCTGCGCCGCCATTGTCGTTCTGATACCACTGTTCGAAGCCCGATAAATCAAGGTGATTATCAATAATATGCGCAAGCGCATATTCAAACGTTCCGGGGACTATTTGTTGTGAGAAATCGATGGGGATGAACTTACTTTGACAGGATAAATCAGGTTTATAATTGGCCATGATATTTTGCTATCGGTGAATAATATCTATTAGATCACAGCGAGGAACTTGCTTCAAGCTTAAAAAACAAACAATTGAGGAAATATAAAAAAAGACGTAAATACGTCTTTTTGGAGAAATTCTACAGCCTCAACGCCCACATTAAGGGGCTTTTTATTAGTTTGCTAAAATTGTGTAGCGAAGCGGAACTGAGCAAACTGTAAAAAGTCCCGCTTTAATTGCTTGTTATGTTACTAATACTCCAAGCAATAAACACCTGACTCATTAGCCCACTTTTTAATTTGCGGTATAACTTTATCATCTTGAATGTAAAATATATTCGTATAATCCCAGCTTTCAAAATACACGGCTGAAAACTCTGGTAAAACTAACCTGCAAAATTTATCTGAAGAATCATTATCACCAGCAGGATGTAAATAAATATCCATAGCTGCTTGAGAGCTAAACTTTCTAAAGGATGGGTAACAACGCTTCCATTTACCTTTAAATTTAAAATTCAATACTTCTGTATTTTTAGACATAACCTTTGCAAAATCATGCAATGATTTATCTCGTCGTAACCGCTCGGTTTTATCAGGAAAATCATTTTCAAACTCTTCACGAGTTAACCAATGATCAAAAACAGTTATTGCGACTTTTTTATAATGAGGTGAATCTTCTACACAATAAATTTTAAATAAATCAGGAAATTTTTTATCTAATTCAACCTGCCTATTTTTACTTAAATTTAAAAATTTACGCACAGACTTCCCTAGTAACATAACGCCCGCCTAACACGCAATGTGTTGGCATGGATTTTTGCGTTTTTTGCCAAAACCATGACAACTAATCATTGTCGGAGTTAAGGCGTTTGTTATGTGACGTTAAATGCCCATATATACGCCAACCTAAAATAGCCATAAAAAAAACAACAAAGAGTACATATGTTTTAGGTGACTCTTCAAAACTTATGTCGCTATTTTTAGCCGAAATTTCCCCTGCAAATAAGATATATAAAGTCCAAAGGGTGAGCCCGAGCGTAATAACCTTTTCTTGAGGCTTATTGAAATCAACTTTACGCCACCAAGAACTCTCAGACGCTTCACTATTACTTGCGTTGCTAACTCCATTTTCTTTTGCTTTATCTGCGTATTTTTGTAGATGCTTTTTTATTTCAGCATATCGTTCTGGCCAAGCATTTTTATCAATATGGTTTAACGCATCTAGCAATTCATCTTCCGTGTAGGATTGATAGTTTGGTTTCATATATAGTCACATAACGCCCAAATAATGGGCGAAAAATTGTTGGCTAAAATATGCGAGGCACGAGCGCGGCCAACTGTTTTTTGTCCTGTTGATTTGCTTGTTAACTGCCGATACCTAAATTCAATTTTTTCATGTGATTTGCTAAAGCAATATTATCTAAATCATCAGAATTTGAAAGAGCATTAAAAACCCCAATTTGATCTTCTTTTGTTCTTTGCTGACCAAGTTTTAATTTACCTTCGATTCTTGATAATTCAATTTTAAAGCCCACAATACCTGATAATAATTTATCTCTAAATTCATTCGTTATTATGTCTCGTTTAACTAATAGTTCAGGCTCATATTTATGCACAACTTCTTCTACTGCATCTAAAGTTTCATTGTCATTTAACAGGGATACAATACCGTAAACATGTACAGCAGAATAGTTCCATGTTGGTACTCCTGGTGATTTAGCGTACCAGCTTGGAGATATATAACTGTGTGGGCCAGTAAAAACTATTAAAACCTCTGTTTTATCTAATTCTTTCCAATGGGGATTAGCCTTTGCACAATGAGTATAAAGAGTTCCTTTCTCACCTTCATTTTTGTGCAAAACAAATGGAATGTGTGTTCCTGTAAGTGAGCTAGAAACGATAAGACCAAAACCGAATTCATCTATGAAATTATGAGTGGAAGATAAATCATCCATTTTGATATGGTTTGGAATGTACATGTAACTCCTTTGCCGATTAGACAGTTAACGCCTCAATCAGCCGACGCGTTAGCGGTCTGCTGGATTGATTTGTTAGCATTTTCCTCGGTTAGTAAACATATACCCAACCAAATAAACCAAACAATTTGTGATACGCCAAATACTTCAGTAAATAGTTTGTCAGGATAAATCGTTGCAATGCCCACTATGCCTACAAAATATCCGAGATAGTTAAGTGACCGGGGTAATCTGCCCTCTTGTATAGCTGCTACGCTAATCAATAGAACCCAAAGTCCGCCAACTAATTCATTTCCACCACCTATACTTTCTGTTATCACTGAAACGATTATCCACATATCAAGGGCTTTTTCTGGATTTGCATCCATCAGATCGATTGCATGATCAAGCCCGATATTCGAAATCATTCCACTTGCGATCACCAGACCGACCCAAATGCCCCCGAATAGAGATCCAATAGTAATTAAGGGATTAATTTTATGTTTAAGCCTCTCATACATACCAATAACGAGTATGGCCAGAAAAATGCCAAACACCACGTACATTAGAAAATAGATCATTGAAAATAGAAGTTGATTTTCTGCCATGTAAGTCATTTTTTCGACTGGACTACCATCAACCGGATATGACCAAAAAGCACCAAAATACACAAAGACTGCTATGTAAATAAGCCCTTGGAAAATTGCTGCGATACCAGCTAGTTTTTGTAGACCCTTCATTTGGCGAAACCCCGTTTGTTGTATTGCTAACGCCACCTTAAGCGGCAAAAAATTGTTTGCTAAAATGTTGAACGAAGTGAAAACAGCAAACTATTTTTTGTCCGTTTGAAGGTCTTGTTATATGCCGTATTATGCTAAGATATCAACCTTCCCATTTAACTGTTTACCGTCAAGATCTTTAAATTTACTTAAAACACCTGATAAAAAGTCAGTATTCTCACCAATGCTTTTTTTAAAATCTATAGATTTTTCAACTTGCCCAATTAAGTCTACTTTGATTTTACCTATTTTTTCGGGATCATTATTATATTGTTCAAGTACATTTAATGGTATAAATGGCACTACATCAAGTAAAGCACTTTCCCCTGATTTAATTAATGTATTAATTTCATCAATTGATATGTTTCTCATATCAATCTTTGTAGGTTGTGAATTATTTTGGTTTATGTTTTTTTCTACAGCAATAGATTCAGTCGGCATTTTATTGCCGCTAGCTGCTGTCGTAATGGAATAGTTTTGCCCTACATTTAAAATATTCATATTAATTCCTCATGTATTAATAGATATTTGATATTAATGCAAAAGGTGCACCATGTTAGATATTATACTAATGCCTATTTTAGGCATATAACGCCACGCTCTGCGGAAATATAGGAGCCTTAGCGAATAAATTTTCCGTAGTAGCGCCTTGTTAGTTTCACAGCCCAAACACCACTTCAAACTTCTCTCCATTGTTTAACCTTTCCAATCCTGAGTACAAACTTTTAGTATGCATTGGTTCAACAGCTATTCTTGATGCTTGGTAGTATTTCACACTTGTATTTGGAAAGTCGCTTAGAAAAAAAATAGATTTAACTTTTGCTAGTTCTTCCTCTGTTATCTCTATATTTTCAAGTAAAAAAGGTCTGCGATAGTCAACTTTAATACCTGTTCCTTCAATAAACCAGGCTGGTAATTGCGTAAGCTCTACAAGAAGGTCAGTTCTGTACCTTACCTCTGCATGAACAAATTCATGCGCTATCACGTCTGTGTTGAGCCCCTTAGGGCCTAGAAATATGCATTCTCTAAAGAACCCTGATGCTTGCATGCCCGTTGGATTAAAGCCAAAACTGGAGTACTGGTCCCCAGTTGTAGCAATAATTCTTGGTGAAGATATAGGGTTACCATACACATTTGAAACTCTTTCGATTGCATCATTTATTGCTTCTATCAAGTTCGATTGTTGTGCTTCGTCAAGGCTGTCATCAACATAGAGATTTGTTGAAATCTGAGAAAAATGCGTCTGCCCGATCATTTCGCATGCTATCGCATCCTTTTTAAAGAAGATAAAAGACGCAAAAAGAAGCAATATAAAAACAGGTACAAGAATTTTAAATATTCGCACAAACTTTCCTTGTGAAACTAACGCCCAAATTTAGCGCGGAAAGCCGCGCAGCGGGTTGACGTCGCAGCCAGCGCTTTTTGCTGGCGATAATATTTGATTGTTATGTGCCTGATTTTAAAGCAGTACTATGCTCAATACTGCCAACAATAAAACAAACGCCAACGTACAACCAAACAGTGCTAGCAACTATTTGCCAAATATCGACACCGGTTGCTGTAGCAAATGCTGGAATACCAATTAATCCTCGCAAAGTACAAAGTAACGCGATGGTAATTAAAGCAGGTTTAACCAATGGAACCTTGCGTATTAAACCAACGGCTGAAAAAGCAAACACCGTACACGCCAGCATTAAACCTGCAACAATTATGGTACCGACAGGTGCAAGCAAAGTACCTTGTTGAGCTGAGTCTATGATTTGCTTAGGCGCTCGTGCAAAAGCAAACCAGCTTGGCCCGCCCCAAATACAAAGTAAATGCCATATAGCTGCAGCCGATGCAATAACGCCACCACTAATTAATAGTTTTGATTTAACACTAAAACTCAATACGAGCTCCATTCTGCTTTAGCACATAACGCTCAAAGCAGCTGCGCGGTACGCGTCAGCTGCCTTTGCTTGTTATAAACCACCTTACCCACTTACAGCCTCTGATGTAGAACCTACATCTTTCTTAAGCAGTAGCACGACGAAGTAAACCAAAGCAAAAGGCGGAATTAACGATAAAACAACGCCCAATAAACCGGCTAAAACAGGAGTTTGCGTTTTACGACGGCCAAGGTAATAACAGACTGCGCCCATGATTAAGGCGAATAAAGCCATGAACTCGCCGAGCAGCGTAGCATTAATATTCAACTGAACTCTCCCTGTGGTTTATAACGCCTCATTAAGAGGCAATAAAATAGTTGGTTAAAATAAGCGAGGCACGAGCAAAAACCAACTGTTTTTTGTCCTGTTTTAATGACTTGTTATATTTTTGGTGCAACGAATGTAAACTCTTTAATCACATAAACAGGAGTTTTTTTAATATTATATTCTGTATTTATATAGTGAATTTCTTTTAATGCTCTTAAAGCAAACTTATCCCAGCCACCTTTAGACTCTGTAATAATTGGATTGAATATTTCTCCATTAGAATCAATTAAATATTTAACCTTAACAAAACCAGATTCTTTAGGTGGAGTGAAATTATTGCTAAATGTAAGGCTATCTTGCGTTGGAGTCCAATATTTTTGAAGCTCAGATATTTTTACTGTGACAGGAGGCTCATTAAGCAACTCCTTACTTTTAGAACTACACCCCACAATAAAAACAACCATTAATAACAGTAAACTTAAATTTTTCATTTGAACTCCTTGTAAAAATATAACAGCTTATTATGGAGACTTCTCAGTAATGTCCGTTCCATATTTTTTATTTATTATCTCTTAATATTCCACAATTTCAACAAATTATAAATATTAATTTAACTATAATTGATTATGTTCGAATATTACTGAGAAGCCTCAGTAATATCCAGCCAACAAGAAAAAAATAAAAGTATATTATTCAATAATTTAAGTTGATTATTTTATAGTACTCTTATCATTTGGTCATTTACTGAGACTTCTCAGTAATATCAAATTAAGAAATTTATTTGATCTTTATATAATTGAAACCTATAACTGTATATAAATACAGCTATAGGTTTTAATTATGTCTACATCACCTTTCCTTGAAAGTATCCGCCATATCCTTCGTACGAAGCATTACAGTATTCAAACTGAAAAAACATATTTACTTTGGATTAAACGATTTATTCTTTTTAACCAAAAGCGTCACCCAAAAGATATGGGAGAACAAGAGGTTAGTAACTATTTAACCTACTTAGCTGTTGATAGACAAGTTACTGCTTCAACTCAAAATTTAGCACTTTGCTCAATCGTTTTTATGTACAAGCATGTGTTTGAGCGCGAGCTTACTCTATTATCTAATATGGTCAGAGCAAAAGCACCGACCAGAGTGCCTATGGTATTATCAAATCAGGAAGCAACTACAATTATCAATGAACTAAAACATCCTTATCATCTTATGTTTAGCTTGTTATACGGCTGTGGATTAAGAAAAGCAGAGTTATTGAGGTTACGAATAAAAGATATTGATTTTGATGGTAATTCAATTTACGTTTTTAGAGGTAAAGGGGCTAAAGACCGAATGACCTTACTACCAAAAACACTTATAGAATCACTTCAATCTCAAATAAAAAAAGTCGAAGACTTGCATCATAAAGACTTAGCTGAAGGTGAGGGAAAAACTAGTTTACCTTCTGGATTAGCACGAAAATACCCTAAAGCTATTACGCAGTTTAAATGGCAGTATTTATTTCCCTCAACCGTGAGATGTCAACACCCAACAGATGGTTACTATTGTCGTCATCACTTACATTGGACTTCATTAACCAAAGCGCTAAGAGTTGCTGTTTTAAAGACGGGTATCAGAAAACATGTTACAGCACATACGTTTCGGCATTCGTTTGCAACTCAGTTATTGTTAAATGGAGCTGATATTAGAACGGTACAAGAGTTGTTAGGACATAACGATTTAAAGACTACACAAATATATACACATGTCGTTGGTCAACATTCATCAGGAACTTTAAGCCCAATTGATAGGTAATACCAACCTCACTAACTATGTGATCATTTCTACTGGCTAAAACAATCAACTACTGCGTTATTTATTTTATAATTAGAACAACTAGTTATGAAAATAAATGCCTTGTATTTGACTATTTTTACTGCGTATAAAATAGATCACTTATTTAATAAAACTGGTATAAACTCTTATTAATGTTGGTCTAAACGTTTGGCCCAGTTGCCTCCATGCTCTTTATTGCAGCGCTCTTCACTATCGTAAGAGACATGAGGCGCTATATTTTTAAACTTAATTCCCATAGTGTTTAGTTTTGCTTGAATTAAAGGTAACAGTACTTTGTTTTCCATTAGCTTATAGCGGGTAACACTTTCATCGGTATCAAATACACAAATAATTTGTAGGCTTTCAGGGAAGTTTGAATAGTTCACTCGATGCGTTAACCATTGAAAGCCTTCAACACCTTCTGCTGCCGAGTCACATACATCAGTTAGCAAATTAATCAGCTGGCTATCAATTTTTTTATCTGTTTTGCGCATACGTTACTTATTGTTGAGCTGATTAAATTTTTCGAGCTGTTCTGGTGTGGCTGGAAGTTGATGCTTCTCTTTCCATTCACTGTAAGGCATACCATAAACTTGTTCACGTGCTTGCTCTATGTTTACATCTACCCCTAGCTTTTCAGCCTCAGCTACTGTCCATTTTGAAAAGCAGTTACGGCAAAAGCCCGCTAGGTTCATAAGCTCTATATTTTGAACATCTTTACGGTTATCTAAATGTCTTAATAAGCGGCGAAATACCGCTGCTTGTATTTCAATTTCTTTATCCATAGTTTTTCAGCCTTAATTTTCGGGTAGTTCAGGACGTTTGTGTCGACGAATTTGCACTATCATTCCCATGTAGGGGTGATCAAAATAGTGCGTTTCGGTACTAATAACTTGTCGACGTTGTTTAAATGTAATGGTTTGAAGATTTAACGGTGTATTAGGGCGTAACTTCATTGTTTCTTGCTCGGCTAATGTTAAATTAAGCATGTTAAAGTCTGCAAGTATGTTAAGCCGATTATTATTATTAATATAAATTTGCATAAACCCTTGAAGATACCATGGTTGGATAGGGGGCTTTGGTGGCTCAAACATAAAAGTGTCAGGTGCCGAGCTATCTAGCTCAAGTGCTAATGGCGGCTTTTCAAGATCAGCTATCAGTGTCGATGTATCATCAGTAACTGTTGCGAGTTTTTCAATTATACGCGCTAACTGTTTTTCTTTATTTTGTTGAAACTGACTTTCCTCTGTTAACACTTCTTTGTCGTTAGCATTTTCAGATAATAAGGTGTTAAGTGATTGCTCTTGCGCAAGTAATTGTGTTTTTTGTGCTTGATATAAAGCAAGCTCATCAAGATAGTGTTGCTGTAAGTTGTCGCCAGCAAATAACTTTACGGGTATAGCGCGACGTCTGCTTGATACAGGTTGTCTCCAACCAATATGCAGTATAGGTCTAAAGTCTCTGCTACGTCTTAATTGCTTAACAATGTCGTGTAACGCTAATGAGTCTTTATTAAGTAAATAAGGTGCAGTGTTATAGAGGTTCTCAATATCGCTAATTTCACTTGGTACTTTGTTAATAGGAAAACCTAAATAACTATAGCGACTTTTATCAGGTGATAATGATTCAAATTCACTTTTTGTGATTTGACAGAGTAATTTGCTGTTCGTTGAAACGTTACTTGAATAGGTAAACTGTATAGGTGAAAAGTAAGCTTCGGCAGCATTGACTAATGCGACTTGCTCTGGTGTTAACGTTGTGTCTATATTACTTTCTTGTCGATGAATATCATCAATATTATTAAACTGTTCTTGTGAAGGAATCACGTTGCCTTCTTGTGTGTATGTTTGTGCTTTATCAGTAACTACACGGCTATAAAAATCGTCATCGTTTTTGCTTTGCTCTTGTTCTAAGGTGTTGATTAATTTTGTATTGTTAGCATTTTTAAATTCTGCAGATGTGACAATTGGCTGATTGAGTTCATCAGTAATGCTTTCTAATGATTTAACTGCGATTATTGATGGCAGCTTAGCACTTTCATGGTATTGAAATAGCTGGTTTTCGCTATTACAAAATGGCAGCTTTTGTTTTAAGTGTGCTATGTCAGGGCTCAAATAAGGGGTTAGTAAGTCAAGTGGCTTACTGAAGTGTGGTAATTTTTTGTCGTCAGCAAAAACTTCTTTTAAGCCGCTTTTATCAGCAAGTTGGCTAATTAAAATAACTTCAATATCAAACCAACGCTCATTACTTTGGCTTGCAGCCAAAACAGCGCTTGAAAGTATTAGGCTTGATAATAGGGTAACCGCTTGTTTAATTTTCATTTTTTTCCCGAAATAATAATCGAACTCATCATAACAAAAATTTAGCTTAACTTTTCGACAAATCATTAAGAATTGATGTAATTAAGGTAAACCTTGCTTTTACATCGTCACTTTTTTGTACGAACTTTAATTTATTTGCGCCTTCCATTTTAAACACTTTTGGCTGCTGTTGAATTAAACCAATAATAAAGCTGGGGTCTACTTTAGTGGTGTCACTAAACTCAATTGATCCACCTAGTGGCCCAACATCAATACGGTCTATACCTATTGCTTGTGCTTTTAGTCTTAGCTTTGCAATATGAATAATATTCTTGGCAGGTTGTGGCAACAAGCCAAAACGATCAATTAATTCAATTTGCACTTCGTCTAATTGGTTGTTGTTAACACAGCTAGCAATTCGCTTATACATACTAAGCCTTAAGCTTACGTCAAAGATATAATCGTCAGGTAAAAGCGCAGGAATGCGTAAGTCAATTTCAGTTTGTTTTGCCATTACTTGATCGAGCGATGGTTGTTTGCCTGCTTTTAAAGAGTTAACGGCGTGATCTAACATTTCCATGTATAGGCTAAACCCTATCTGGCTCATAGAACCACTTTGCTCTTCGCCGAGTAATTCACCTGCACCACGAATTTCTAAATCGTGAGTAGCAAGGGTAAAACCAGCGCCTAAATCTTCAAGCGAAGCTATTGCGTCGAGGCGTTTTTTTGCATCTTTAGAGATCAGCCTTTCATGTGGTGTTAATAAATAGGCGTAGGCTTGATGATGCGAACGACCAACACGGCCACGTAACTGATGCAGCTGCGCTAAACCTAAACGGTCGGCTCTATCCATTATAATGGTGTTAGCACTTGGTACATCTATACCTGTTTCTATAATAGTAGTACAAACAAGCACATTAAAACGTTGGTGATAAAAGTCGCTCATTATTCGTTCAAGATCACGTTCTCGCATTTGGCCATGTGCAGTTATAACATTTGCCTCGGGTAATAACGCTTTAATTTCTTCTGCGGTACGCTCAATAGTGTCTACATTATTATGGAGAAAATAGACTTGACCACCACGTAATATTTCACGCAATATTGACTCACGTATTAATGCGTCATCGCGTTGACGTACAAAGGTTTTAACGGCTAAGCGTTTTGCTGGCGGTGTGGCAATAATTGATAAGTCGCGCATGCCGCCCATCGCCATATTCAAAGTACGAGGAATGGGGGTGGCAGTTAGTGTTAAAATATCAACGTTACTACGCAGTTGTTTAATTTTCTCTTTTTGTTTTACACCAAATCGATGTTCTTCATCAACTATTAGCAGTCCTAAATCTTTATACTTAATTGCGTTTTGTAATAATTTATGGGTACCGATTAATATATCTATATGGCCCGATTCAACTTTTGCAATTACTGCGCTTTGTTCTTTTGCTGTTTTAAATCGAGAGAGCACTTCTATTGACACTGGCCAGTTAGCAAAACGGTCTCTAAAATTATCATAATGCTGTTGTGCAAGTAATGTAGTAGGAACAAGAATAGCGACTTGTTTACCATCGTTTACGGCAATAAAAGCTGCGCGCATAGCTACTTCAGTTTTACCAAAACCAACATCACCACAAACGAGGCGATCCATAGTTTTGGGTGATAACATATCACTAATAACGGCATTAATTGCTTGCTCTTGGTCGTGTGTTTCTTCAAAACCAAAACTGTCAGCAAATGCGCGATACTCTTCTTTATTACGTTTAAATCCGTACCCTTGATTACTGGCTCGTTTTGCATAAATGTCAAGCAACTCGGCTGCTACATCTTTTACTTTTTCTGCGGCTTTGCGTTTAGCTTTACTCCAACTGTCCGTGCCTAATTTATGCAATGGTGCGTGTTCAGAGTCTGTACCTGAGTAACGACTAATTAAGTGCAAGGAAGCAACTGGCACATAAAGTTTAGCGTCGTTTGCGTAACTTAACGTTAAAAACTCTGTGGTAATACCACCCGTTTCCAGCGTTTGTAAGCCAAGGTAACGGCCAATTCCGTGGTCGATATGAACAACCGGTTGGCCAATTGACAATTCAGCTAAGTTTTTAAATAGGGCATCGGCTTGAATATCTTGTTGTTTATTACGTCGACGTGTTTGTCTTACTCTATCGCCTAACAACTCAGTTTCTGTGATCAGTGCAATTGCATTTTTGACTGATGCACCTTTATTTTGAAATACAAAGCCGGCGCTTAACGCATTAACCGTTATGCCTATTTTTTCATTTGAATTAACAAATTCTTCAATTGTTTTAAATTGGGTAGGGGTAATATCTATCCGCTGTAGTAACTCTAAAACACTTTCTCTTCTGCCTTGGCTTTCTGCAACAAATAACACTTTGCTCGGTGTTGTTTTAGCTGCTAAATATTGTTTGATTAAATCAAAAGGGTGTTTAAGGTGGTGATCAATTGTAATGTCTGGCAGCGGCTTTACATCGTACTGAATAACGCCGCGTTGTTCACCTGGGGTATTAACAGTGGTAATTTCTGTTACGGAGCTATTTTCAGCGGTATCGGTAGACTTTACTTTTAACGGGTGTTTAATGGTAATTCTATCGAATGGTTTTAATGCGCTATAGAGCTCATCGCTACTTAAAAATAAGCTGTTAGGTGCAAGTAAAGGACGAGTAAGATCGTAGCGGCGATCTTCATAACGGTAATTAATGTCTAACCAATAACTTTCAAGTGATTTATCAATATCACCGGAAATAATAACTAAGGTATTTTCAGAGAGATAGTCACATAAAGTATTTGTTGTATCAAAAAACAGGGGTAAATAATATTCAATCCCTGCGGGCATAATGCCGTTACTTACTTGATGATAAATAGACTCTTTATTAATGATACTTGGGAATTGATCACGATATTGCTGACGAAACATATTAATGCCGTCAGTATCTGTTGGAAATTCATGGGCAGGTAATAAGTCAATCTTTTCAACTTTATCACTTGAACGTTGGTTTTCTGGATCGAATAAGCGTATCTCTTCTATTTCATCATCGAAAAAGTCTAATCTAAACGGACTAGTACTTCCCATTGGGTAAAGATCTAAAATTGCGCCTCGTGCAGAAAACTCACCATGCTCCATTACTTGATCAACATAACGGTAACCACTTGCTTCCAAGTTTTGTCTTAGTTGGTGTAGATCTTTTTTATCACCTTTATTAATTAATAGGCTATTACTCTCAAGGTAATGTTTAGGTGCTAAACGTTGCGACAATGTTGTAACTGGCACAATAACAATACCGTTAGTCATTCTCGACATTTTATATAGGGTAGATAAGCGTTGAGAAATAATATCTTGGTGCGGTGAAAACGAGTCGTAAGGTAATGTTTCCCAATCAGGAAATAAGCAAATTTCAAGTTTGTGGCTATTTAAACTTTGGAGCTCATGCTCCAGCCTAATAGCGTTTGGCGTGTCATGCACCACAATTAATACGGGTTGTTGTGACTGCACCGCGGCTTGATACATTGCAATAGTGGCGCTACTACCTGTTAAGTTGCTCCATATTTTTTTATCTGCATTTTTGCCACGACGACTGGTAAGTACCGGAGAAAATAAAAGGTGTTGTTTACTCATTGAATGCTTACTATATTTTGATTGAAGGAGAGCTATTTGTAAGTGATATATCTTATCACGACTTTCGTTAAATTTTGATGTATTAAGTTAAAAGAGTGATAAAATAGTATAATGTTGGCATTGGCCATATTATTAGCTCAAATTGAGCATTATTATATTTGTGAGTGCTAGTAAAGCAAACACACCCCTGGAGAATTCATTGACTAATAACGACGTGTTGCGACGTATCCGCTATGCTTTTGATTTTAGAGATACAAAATTAATCAGTATTTTTGCCTTAGGTGGCTTAAATGTTGAGCTTGATCAAGTAAAGCGTTGGTTAAAAAAAGATGATGATGAACAGATGTTAGCATTAGAAGACGTTGAGCTTGCTAGCTTTCTCAATGGGTATATTGTTGAAAAAAGGGGACCACGAAAAGATGGTGAGAAAGTAGAAGCTGAAACTACCTTGACTAAAAACCTTATTTTAATGAAGCTAAAAATCGCGTTGTCATTGCAAACAGATGATATTGTATCTATGTTAGCTAAAGCAGGTTTTACTGTTGGGCAGTCTGAGCTAACCGCATTTTTTAGAAAACCAACACACAAAAACTATCGTCATTGTAAAGCACAGTTTTTACGTAACTTTATTCAAGCGATTCAAGATCAACATCGACCTTTTGCACCAGCGCCACGCCAAGATAAAAAAGTAGATAAAAAGCAAGATACCTATAATAAAAAAACTCATAACAATTCAAGTGAGCATAAATCATCTAGTCAATCTTATGCTAAGTCACGCGATAAAAAACCGGTGCCAAAAGAAGTTTATGTAAACCCTAAAGCGAAAAAGCCGGAAGCTAAGCAAACTGAGCGTAAGGTGTTAAAATTAAAGCCAGAAGATATTTACAAGCAATAAGCTGTGAATTTATTCAAATGTCTAAAGTGATCCCTTTTATTAGTCAGTTGCCTGTACATGAGCAAAATCAATGGTTGGCGAAATTAAACCAAGTGCTTGCTCCCCATCAAGTGATTTTAGCTGAACGTATGAGTAATGAGGAAAAGCTGCAGGTAAAGGTTGCGATAGTTGCGAATCCTGAGCCGACTGAACTAGCATTATTTACTAACTTAGTTTGGGTGCAAAGTTTATGGGCAGGAGTTGAGCGTTTAGTTAAAGAAATAGCACAACCACAATTTAACATTGTACGCATGGTAGACCCTAAGTTAGCTCAAACAATGGCAGAGGCGGTATTAACATGGAGTTTATATTTACACCGACAAATCCCCCTGTATATTGCCCAACAAAAAAGAGGTGATTGGCAGCAGCACCCTGTTGTTAATGCCTCAGAATGCAATATTGGTGTTTTAGGGTTAGGAAAGCTTGGTCAAGCCAGCGCGCTGCGTTTAAAAGATAATGGCTTTAATGTATATGGCTGGAGCGCTAGTTCAAAAAACCTAACCGGCGTTAAGTGCTACAGCGGGAAAAAAGGTTTAGAGACGCTACTGGCTAATGTAAATATTGTAGTCGTTTTATTACCGTTGACAGATGCCACTGATTTACTACTTAATAAAGCGCTTATTTATAAATTGCCTAAAGGTGCGAACATTATTAATTTTGCACGGGGGAGAGTTATCGACCTTCAAGCGGTGATCGAAGGATTAGATAATGGCCAGTTATCGCATGCGGTTTTAGATGTATTTGAGCATGAACCCTTAATGCCAAACGATCCATTATGGCGGCATGGTAAAATTACTATTTTACCTCATATTTCAGCACCAACCAATTTAACTTCCGCCGCTCAGGTTGTACGTAAGAACATTTTACACTATTTCAACGAAGGGATAATACCTGAAGCAGTGAACATAAAACGAGCATATTAATAAAGCTTGATGTAAATCAAAACGACAATATTAAACCTTGTTAGACTTGCGGGTATTGAATGTAAGCAAGGAAATTCTATTGGATATGTTAAAGCCTATTGTTTATGCGTGTGCTGGCTGCTCAAATGTTGCTCGTATAGCACATGATGTTGCACTAACATTAGATTGTGATGGTTTAGCGGAAATGTCGTGTGTTTCCGGTGTTATTGGTAATATTGCCCCCATTAAAGCACTCGCTACTTCAGGAAGGAAAATTATAGCTATTGATGGCTGCTCACTTTCCTGCACAAAAGCGTGTTTAAACGCATGTAAAATTGAACCTGATCACTACTTCACAATTACAGATTTAGGGATCGAAAAAAGAGATAAATGGAAAGATTCTTTAACTGACAATAGTTTAGCTATTAATAGCATATATAAAACGCTTGATAAGCATGGGATAAACTTTGTTAATTAATGAAACTGGTATAACTTCAGTTTAGACAAAAGTGCTTAAACTAGACTGAGGTTTTATCGCTGATGCTAGCACTGATCTGTGTTTGTTAATAAAACTGGCGTGTTTAATAGCTATCTTGTTATATTGGCTTTATGAAAGTTCATCAAACTTTGACAGTTATTGCAAACAAGCTAGCTGTTTGTATAGGTATAATAAAACTTATTTCGATATTTATTGTTATCGCAATAATATACCTATTTGGTTTTTCATCAATACAAACACAAAACCAATTACTACAACCTTTATTTCTTGGGCTCATTTGGCTATTACTGTTAAAGCTATTCATTAACAGCTTTGCAAGAAAACTATGCGACGAACAAAGGAGTGGTTGTTGGTTTACGATAAAAAACAAAGTAAAAAACACACTTCGTTATCTGGTTTTGCTTAGTTTTATTTTAGTCTCTTTAACTGCTTGCTACTTTTCTATAAGACTGTTGAGCTTGTAGTATTTTACTTAACCTGAACTCGGGTTAATGAATGTTGACTTTCTCACATAAAACATTATTTTTTCAATAGTTTAATTTTATTCACTATTTAAAAAGCTAACCTTTACTTCTCTGTATTGATAGTTTTGTGAATATCAAGGCGAATTTTTTGATCCAATAGCGGGCTATTGGCAACAAATTCAACGTAGATAGGCTCAAAAATAGCTTACTGAGTAACTTTGCTTAACCCGAGTTCAGGTTACTTATTAAATGCTCAAGTTAACAGCCTTTAACTTGATGCGTTTGCTATAAGTAGCACCGCTGCGGTACTACTTTTACTGAGGTTGGGGCGAGTGAAAGCAATTGGAATTGTACATAAAATACTACCAGATGATTTAAAAGGTAGTAGGCATCAACGATTTATCGTCAAACTAAAAGATAACCAAACCGTCCTTATAATTCACAATATAGATATTAGCCGTAAAATACATGATCTGCGTATTGGTGATAAAGTTGAATTTTCAGGTGAGTACCAGTGGAATAGTGCCGGCGGAATGGTGCATTGGACGCACAAAGACCCCCATAGCAAGCAGAAGGGGGGATGGATAAAGCACAAAGATCGCCTATACAATTAAATACTTAAGCTAAGCGATTAAATAGAAAAAGCCTCATATCATGAGGCTTTAAACTACTTTAAACGGTATGGTATTACTGATTCTTTCTAAATATTTCACAAGCGACTTTATCATCGCACTCGCCATACAAATAGAGGCTATGGTTAGTCAGTTTCATCTTGTGTTGCTTGGCAACTTTTTCTTGTTGTTGCTCAATTATGTCGTCTTCAAACTCAACAACTTTGCCACACTTTAAACACACTAGGTGATCATGGTGGTTATTTTGAGTTAGCTCGAATACAGATTTACCGCCTTCAAAGTGGTGACGTGTAACAATACCCGCATCGTCAAATTGATTTAAAACACGATAAACAGTTGCTAGACCAATTTCCTCATTCTGATCAAGCAATATTTTATAGACCTCTTCAGCACTGATGTGTTGGTTATCAGGATGCTGCAATATCGCTAAAATCTTAACTCTAGGCAAGGTGATTTTTAATCCCGCCCTTTTTAGCTCTTCATTTTGCTCTGCCATATAAATTGCTTCTCACATTGTTGGATAAACCAAAAATTATAGGTGGTTCGAGTCAGGGTTGGAAGCGCTATTTCATTTAAAGTCGATAAATAGGTGTTTTTCTTTAAATTGCATGGTGGTACGATGAGTTAATTGTAATTAATGTGTTGTAAAAAATGTTTAAAAAATCTTGGGTAATGAAATTATTACTTAATCTATGGCCACCTTTTCTATTTTCGGGTATTCGTGTTGTCTATTTATCTAAAGATTTTCGTGAAGCGAAAGTTGAATTAAGAATGCGCCCTTGGAACAAAAATGCGGTAGGTGCTCACTTTGGTGGTTCTCTCTATTCAATGACAGATCCCTTTTATATGTTAATGTTGATGCCGCAATTAGGAGACCAATACTACGTATGGGACAAAAAAGCAGATATAGAGTATGTTAAACCAGGTAAAGGTGTTGTATATGCAGAGTTTCATATTAATGAGGCCATGATTGACGATATTATTATTAATACCGCTAATGGTGAAAAGTATTTACCTGAATTTTCGGTGCTTGTGAAAGACCAAGAGGGAGATGTAGTTGCAGAACTTAACAGGCAACTGTATATTCGCAAGAAAAAACGACATCGCTAGTTTTTTATAATATTGAAGGTAGTTTTTTTTACTTTGGATTTAAAAACCCACCGGAAAGTGGGTTTTATTTCAATTAACATTGTAACGAACAATTAATCCGCTAGTTCAGCTAAACACATTTCTTCGTAAACTTGCTTAACCCATTTATCAACACGTTCTTCGGTTAGTTCTGGTTGACGGTCTTCGTCAATACATAAACCGATAAAGGTGTTTTCATCAACAAGGCCTTTAGATGCTTCAAATTCGTAGCCTTCAGTTGGCCAATTGCCAACAACAATAGCACCTTTAGATTCAACGATATCACGCAGTGGAGCCATGGCATCACAGAAATATTCAGCGTAGTCTTCTTGATCACCTAAACCGAATATTGCAACTAGCTTATCGGTAAAGTCAATTTCTTCTAATTCTGGAAGAAAGTCGTCCCAGTCACATTGGTTTTCGCCGTAATACCACGTTGGGATCCCAAGTATGATCAAATCAAATTCTGCGATTTCTTCTTTGGTGCTTTTAGCGATATCTTTTACATCAACTAACTTTTTACCCAGTTTTTTCTGGATCATTTTACTGACTGCTTCAGTATTACCAGTATCACTACCGAAAAATAAACCTACAATTGCCATTGAATTTTTACCTTTTATTTCTAAAATTAATTCTGCTGCTTTGCTAGTGCTTCAACTATCAAGGCTTCAATTAGCTCGCTTCGGTTTACACCTTTACTTGTAGCTAATTGCTCTAACTGTTCGATTATGCTTTGGTGAATTTTAAATTCAACGCGTTTTAAGCCATTGCTTTTATCACGCTTTACTTGGTTACGTTTATTGATTTTTACCTGTACGCTCCGAGAGTAAGGATTAGTTTTCGGACGTCCGGGACGTTTTTCATCGCTGAATAAATCAATTGTGGTAATGTCTGCGTTTTGTTTTGCCATTGTCGATTAACCTACGCCTTGGCTTTCCCAAACAAGCTGAATAATACCTTTGGCGATAAAACCAGCACAACCAAGAAAAAGTACAAGGTACACAACATAACGCCCCATTTTAGGCACGTCATTTTTCTTCATCACGTCATTTATTGATAAACCAATGAAAATGAAGATAAAAGCAAAAAATAAATTGAGCCCAACGGTTTCTATAACGACAAAATATTCTGCAAGCATAACTCACCCTATAAAATTCACGCGCACTATAGCATAAGCGTAACTCTTAGCACATAGCTTTTCTTTTATTGTCATATTAAATACGCGATTAAGTAGACTTCTTTGATGTTTTTTTGATAGACATCAAAGATCAACACGTTCTAGTTATTCGCTATAAAATCTAAAACGACTTTATTAAAAGCGACAGTTTTTTCAGCATGCAACCAATGACCAGCACCTTGTATTATTTTAGCTTTACTGGCAGGAAATAACTGAGTTATGGTGTTTTTATGTTCAGGTAAAATGTAATTTGAATTTCCGCCTTTGATAAATAAGGCTGGCCCCGAGTATTGGCTATTACCATTATAGCTAGCCATTATTTGCGGATAACACTCAACAATATTATGTAGATTACATTTAAATTGCCATTGTTCATTCATTAGCACTAAGTTACGAAGCAAAAACTGCCTTACACCTACCTCTTTCACATAAGGTGATAACTGCTTATCAGCATCTTTACGTGACGTTATTTTGGTTAAGTCAATCGCTTGTAATCCTGCTAATATTTGTTGGTGGTGTGCCGGATATTTTACAGGGGCAATATCAGCTACAATAAGTTGTGCAACTCGATTTGGAAAAGTTAACGCAACCTCCATTGCTATTTTTCCACCCATAGAGTGACCTAAGATAGTACATTGCTCTATAGCTAAATGGTCTAGCAAAGCGATAATATCTTGTGCAAGCTCGGAATATGCCATCGTATTGTCATGAAAAGAGTCGCCATGGTTCCTAACATCTACGCTAGTAACACAGTAATGTGCTTTTAGATCTCTAGCTACCATGTTTAAGTTGTCTAAACTGCCAAGTAGCCCGTGAATTAATATTACATGCGGGCCAGTACCTTGTTGTTGGTAATTTAAAATAGACATAACAATTCTCAACGTTTAAATGTAGGGGTATTGTCGTTGTTTTTAATTTCTGTTGCAAAGCGAAAGCGAAACTTTACGGTAAAAGATGTTAATTCATGTTAATCAACGCTAGAGACTTACACTTAAGGTAAGTATAATTAATGTAGATTAACCAAATACTTTTAATTATTTAGGCTTTTAATGAAAAACATTGAAGTAGATGAAGAGCTCTACCAATACATTGTTACCCATACACAAGAAATTGGTGAAAGTGCCTCTTCTATATTAAGAAGATTACTCAAGTTAAGTGAAAGCAATGTTGCGTTAACTACAAAAGACGCACAAACTTCGCCTGATGGTTCACATAATGATGAAGGTTCACGTCAAGAGGAAATACCAGACGTAAGTGTTGCTAAAGGTTCAATTTTTAATATTATAAATCGTGAAGAATTAGCCATGCAGCGCGGTGCGGTAGGGCGTTTTTTAATTATTTTAGCGGCACTTCACCGAGTTCATTCAAATCAGTTTGATAAAGTCTGTGATATTAGAGGTCGTAATCGACTTTATTTTGCCACGAGTGAAACAGAGCTTGAGCAAAGTGGCAGTAGTACCAAGCCTCGCCAAATCCCTGACAGTAATTTTTGGGTTATTACTAATTCTAATACCACTCGCAAAAAAATGATGTTAACAGAAGTGGCAAAAGAAATGGGCTATAGCAACGATGATGTTGAGGCAATAAGAGATTTACTTTAATTACCTAATAATTACTAAAAGGATATAAAATGTCGGTGCACCCCCACGCAGGAAAAGCGGTTAGACCGCAAGACAGAGTAAACTTAGGGCGTTTAGTTAGCGATTACTTTTTAATGAAACCAGATGTTAGCCTAAATGAACAAAAGGTTACATTTGGAACTTCTGGCCATCGTGGTAATGCAAGTTTATGTAGTTTTAATGAACAACATATTGCGGCTATTTGTCAGGCTATTGCAGAATATCGTACAGTTCAGGGGTATAAAGGGCCGCTTTACCTAGGTAAAGACACCCATGCCTTGTCTGAACCTGCCTTTGCCACGGCATTATCGGTACTTATTGCTAATAAAGTTCCGGTAATTATACAAACAGACATGGGCTATACACCAACACCTGTAATATCACGTTTGATCATTGTTCATAATAAAACTAACAATAGCCAAGCCGACGGATTAATTATAACGCCTTCTCATAATCCACCCACAGATGGCGGAATAAAGTATAACCCACCTCATGGAGGGCCAGCGGAAGGCGAAGTTACGAAAATAATAGAGCAGCGAGCTAACGATATTATTGTTAATGGCATGGCCGATGTGAAAGCTGTTGATCTTGAAGTGGCACTTAGCTCAAACCTACTTTCCAAAGAAAATTTCATTCAATTTTACACTGAGCAACTCGAACAAGTGCTCGACTTAACAGCAATAAGCCAAGCAAATGTTTGTATTGGCGTTGATCCTTTAGGTGGTTCTGGTATCGATTATTGGCCTGTAATAGCCCAGCGTTATCAATTGAACTTAACGATTGTAAACTCTGTTGTAGATAGCAGCTTTTCTTTCATGCCATTAGATAAAGACGGCAAAATCCGAATGGATTGCTCTTCTCCTTATGCAATGGCTGGCTTAATAGCGATGAAAGATGACTTTGATGTAGCTGTTGGTAATGATCCTGACTTTGATCGCCATGGCATTGTAACTAAGTCAGGTGGGCTAATGAACCCGAACCATTTTCTAGCGGTAGCCATTCATTACTTAATGACCCACAGAGATTGGTCTCAAACGTGTAAAATTGGCAAAACGTTAGTTTCAAGCAGCTTAATCGATCGAGTTGCTAGGTTAATTAATAGACCACTATCTGAAGTGCCTGTGGGCTTTAAGTGGTTTGTTGACGGTTTACATTCAGGTGAATACGCATTTGGTGGTGAAGAAAGTGCTGGCGCCTCTTTTCTAGCAAAAGATGGTAGCTGTTGGACGACAGACAAAGACGGTTTTATAATGGCGTTACTTGCCGCTGAAATTTTAGCGGTTACCGGTAAAGACCCTTACCAATATTACTTAGATCTCGTAGGGCAATTGGGACAACCTTGTTACGGACGTGTTGAAGCTGTAGCGTCTTTTGAACAAAAACAAGTGCTATCTTCGCTAACACCTGAAATGGTAACTTCAAACACCTTAGCAGGTGAAGAGGTTAAGCAAGTATTATCTCATGCGCCTGGCAATGGTGCGGCTATCGGTGGTTTAAAAGTGGTTACCGACAATGGCTGGTTTGCAGCAAGACCTTCAGGCACCGAAGATATTTATAAAATTTATGCTGAAAGCTTTATAGACGAAGCCCATTTACAGCAAATAATTTTAGATGCGCAAACGCTTGTGAGTAATGTATTTAAAGAAGCAGGGGTATAGTTGCTACTATGTAGGTTTGACTTAGGCTGCTCAGATTTATTAACGTATTTTGAGCGCCAATTGCCAACCTACATTTATCACTTTTTTCAACACGCCCTAATAACGTAATCAATTATTATCCAAAGTAGGTACCAGCTCAATATGAAATTAACAGCACAACATTTACAGCAGCAACTCACTCATACGGGCGACTTTTTATCACTTACTCGCCAGTACCCCGAGGGGTTTGGCACTAGTGTTACCTTTCAAGTGAAAAATTTGCACCAAATTATTAATGTAAATGTGCTCGAAACGGGTTTGATTATTTTTGAACCAGTTTCGAAGACCACCACTCAGGATATTGTGCTTTCTAGTGCTGTACATGGTAATGAAACTGCACCGATTGAAATTTGTGCTGATCTTATTCAACAACTTATTATGGGGCAGCTTTACTTAGCTGAACGCGTTTTATTTATATTTGGTAATCCAGCCTCTATGAATATTGCTGAGCGCTTTGTCGAAGAGAATATGAATCGTTTATTTTCTGGTGGGCATTCACAAGATCAAGGCCAAGGTGCAGGTCTTATTAATAAGGAACGCTTAAGAGCGAAGCTTTTAGAAGACACTGTTCGAGAGTTTTTCGAACAAGGTAGTCAAGTTAGTCAGAATAGAAAGCGTAGCCATTACGACTTGCATACAGCAATTAGAGGCTCAAAAAATGATAAATTTGCTGTTTACCCTTTTCGTCATGGCAAGCCTTGGAAAAAAGAGCAACTATCATTTTTACAAGCCTGTGGTATTGAAACAATACTCCTTTCGCATTCACCAACTACAACGTTTAGTTACTATTCATCGAATGAATTTGGTGCAGATGCCTTTACTGTTGAACTTGGAAAAGTAATGCCTTTTGGTGAAAATGATATGAGTAAATTTACCCAAGTTAAGTCGACATTAACGGCATTAATTTCAGGTAATAAGCTTGAGCTGAAACCCTTTAATGAAAGTGACTTTTATATTTATGAAATTCATCAAATTATTAACCGAACGCATGAAAACTTTTCATTTACTTTTGCTGATGATGCCGAGAACTTCACTGATTTCCCCAAAGGTAGTGTATTAGCATACGACGGTGATAAAGCGATTGTGACAGAGGTGGAAGGAGAGGCAATTATTTTTCCTAATGCAGAAGTAGCTATTGGGCAAAGAGCTTTATTAACCGTAATCCCTGCCAAAATTTGATTAATAAGCCCTTTTAGCCCTGCACTTATATTGTACGCTTCAAGTATTTTTGAGCGGAGGGGCATTATAAACATTTTGTAAACTTTTATGCTCAGTATGATAAAAATTGGCGGTAAATGAGCACGGGTAAAACTTGTTTTTCAGTTTACGTAAAGGTAAAGTGCGGTCAATAAATATATTCAATGATTAAAGGTCTGTTAATCTTTTAGTTTAAAAACGCAGTTGGCATGAATATATGGCAATCGTGGCACTTACATAAAACCCTTATGTGTTGTCAGTCTAGGTTAAAGGGCCGAGAGTAACGTTTTTAAGGCAATCTTTAGCGAAGACTAAAATAAAAGATCAACTGAACCTTATAATAAAATTTAACCAACTATACTTTACGTATTCTTAATAATAGTTATACCTTGCGCGCAAGGGATAAAACAAGAGAAGGCTATGAACACTGAAATTTATAAAGAAAGTCAGGTGGTGCATACCCCTACTTTTATTGATGGTCATTCAGTAGAAATCCCCATCCTCAAAATATTACAACAAGACGGTACTACCTACTCAGGTGCAGAATTACCTGATATCGATCAAGCTAAAGCAACAAAGATTTATAAAGCGTTAGCATTTCATCGCGTATTAGATGAACGTATGGTTGCTGCTCAGCGTCAAGGACGAATTAGTTTTTATATGGCAGCACTTGGTGAAGAAGCCGCCAGTGTTGGGGGAGCTGCTGCTCTTGAAGATCAAGATATGATCATGGCGCAATACCGTGAACAAGGTGCGTTAATCTACCGTGATTTTTCTCTTGAAAACTTTATGAACCAAATGTTTTCTAATGAAAAAGACTTAGGTAAAGGTCGTCAAATGCCAATTCATTATGGATCTAATGAATTAAATTATATGACAATATCATCACCATTAGGTACGCAAATACCTCAAGCGGCTGGTTACGCTTATGGGCAAAAATTGCAAGGTAAAGAAGCGGTAACTATTTGTTATTTTGGTGAAGGTGCCGCATCTGAAGGTGATTTTCATGCGGGCTTAAATATGGCCGCTGTTCATAGAGCGCCGGTGATATTTTTCTGTCGAAATAATGGCTATGCTATTTCAACACCTGCAGAAGAGCAATATGTAGGCAATGGTATTGCTTCTCGTGGTGTTGGATACGGCATTAAAACCATTCGTATTGATGGCAACGATATTTTAGCGGTTGTGAAAGCAACTCAAGATGCTCGTCGTTATGCATTAGCTGAGCATAAACCTGTGATTATTGAAGCAATGTCATATCGTTTAGGCGCGCATTCAACTTCAGACGATCCTTCTGGGTATCGAACACGTGAAGAAGAAGAGAAATGGCAAAAGCATGATCCAATTTTACGTATGAAAAACTGGATGATAGCGCAAGGTTGGTGGAACGATGCACAAGAAACAGAGCTATTTGAAAAGCTGAGAGAACAAGTGCTAGCAGCTGTAAAAGTTGCTGAAAAAATTGACAAGCCACCAGTTGAAGATTTAATTACTGATGTGTATGACGAAGTGCCAGAGCACTTACATAAACAATTAGATGAATTAAAAGTACATATTAAAAAATACCCTGAGGCATATCCTTTTACAGCAGGGAGAATTAAATAATGGCACAAATGAACTTATTACAAGCAATTAATAATGCGTTAGATATTGCAATGGCTGAAAATGACAGTGCGTTATGTTTTGGTGAAGATGTTGGTCATTTTGGTGGTGTATTTAGAGCAACTAGCGGCTTACAAGAAAAGTACGGTAAAGCACGTTGCTTTAATACGCCATTAGTTGAGCAAGGCATTATTGGTTTTGCTAATGGTTTGGCAGCACAAGGCTGTACTCCTATTGCTGAAATTCAGTTTGCTGATTACATTTTTCCTGCGTTTGACCAAATAGTGAATGAAACTGCTAAATTTAGGTACCGTAGTGGTAACGAATTTGATGTGGGTAAATTAACTATTCGTACGCCATACGGCGGCGGTATTGCCGGTGGTTTATATCATAGTCAATCTCCAGAAGCATATTTTGCCCATACTCCAGGTTTGAAAATTGTTGTGCCTCGTAATCCTTATCAAGCAAAAGGTTTATTACTAGCCTCGATTCGTGATGATAACCCAGTAGTGTTTTTTGAACCTAAGCGTTTATATCGAGCGTCTGTTGGGGAAGTGCCTGAAGAAGATTACCAATTACCCTTAGGTAAAGCAGAAGTTATGCAAACAGGTAATGATATTACGTTGTTAGGTTGGGGTGCCCAATTAGAAATAATTGAAAAAGCGGCAGAAAAAGCGTCAGCTGACGGTATTTCTTGTGAAATTATTGATTTACGTACTATTTTGCCTTGGGATGTTGAAACAGTAGCAACTTCTGTGCGCAAAACTGGTCGCTTATTAGTTAGCCAAGAAGCGCCATTAACAGCAGGGTTTGCCAGTGAAATTGCTGCAACCATTCAACAAGAATGTTTCTTGCATTTAGAGTCGCCTATCGAGCGTATATGTGGTCTTGATACACCTTACCCGTTAGCGTTAGAAAAAGAATATGTGGCCGATCATTTAAAAATATATGAAGCGATAAAACGCAGCATGAATTACTAGGAATTTGAACATGAGCATTGATTTTATATTACCAGATATTGGTGAAGGTATCGTTGAATGTGAACTGGTTGAATGGCTAGTTAATGAAGGTGATATTATTGTTGAAGACCAACCCGTAGCTGACGTAATGACAGACAAGGCATTAGTGCAAATTCCTGCAATGCATTCAGGTGTAGTAGACAAACTTTATTATGCAAAAGGTGATATTGCTAAAGTGCATCAACCATTATTTGCTATGACACCCTCAGACGGGGCTGCAAACGACACAGTTGCTGTGCAAAGTTCTTCATCGACAACGGAAGCAGCTAATGAAGTAAGTGCTGAGTTAACACCACAAACTAGCACTGAAACTATCGTTGAAGACTTTATTTTACCTGATATAGGTGAAGGTATTGTTGAATGTGAAGTTGTTGAATGGTTAGTTACCGAAGGTGACGTGATTGTTGAAGATCAACCTGTAGCTGACGTAATGACTGATAAAGCGCTAGTGCAAATTCCAGCTATGTATTCAGGTAAAGTGGTTAAATTACATTATGCGAAAGGGGATATTGCTAAGGTTCATGCGCCTTTATTTGCAATTGAGCGCATTGGTGTTTCAACCCATACTAAAGCAGTAAACAATACCCAAGTGCCAGAACAAAAAGCAAAAGTTCCTGAACAGGCTATGGCAAAAAGTGCTCCTGTAAGTAATGAAAAAACACTCAATACTAAAGCACTAGCTAGCCCTGCAGTAAGAAGAGTGGCGCGCGAAATGAATGTCAATATTCATCAAGTACCCGGTAGCGGCAAAAAAGGGCGAGTTTATAAAGACGATGTTGTAGCGTTTATTAATGGTAATACGCAAGGTTCAGCTAAACAATCTGATGCGACAGGTTCATCAGTTAATTCAATAGTAGCTGGTGGCAAGCGTGTTGAGGCTATTCGTGGCGTAAAAGCAGCCATGGCAAAAGCGATGGTTAATTCAGTATCAACTATTCCTCACTTTACTTATTGTGAAGAAATAGATATGACTAAATTAATAAAATTACGCCTTGAGCTTAAAGAAATATATGCCAAGCAAGACATCAAATTAACTATGATGCCTTTCTTTATGAAAGCCATGTCGTTAGCGTTAAAAGAGTTTCCAATTGTTAACTCTCAAGTTAATGAAGATTGTACCGAGCTAACTTATTTTGACGATCATAATATTGGTATGGCGGTAGACTCAAAAGTAGGCCTGTTAGTACCAAATATCAAACAAGTCCAAACAAAATCAATACTAGACTTGGCTCAAGATATTACTAAATTAACTAATGATGCACGCTCTGGGCGCGTAGCTAGCGCAGACTTAAAAGGCGGTACTATTTCTATTTCTAACATTGGTGCTATAGGCGGTACGGTTGCAACACCAATTATTAATAAGCCAGAAGCTGCTATTGTTGCATTAGGTAAATTACAAACATTACCTCGTTTTAATGAAAACGGTGAAGTAGAAGCACGCTCAATTATGCAGGTTAGTTGGTCGGGCGATCATCGTATTATTGATGGTGGTACTATCGCTCGCTTTAGTAACTTATGGAAATCATTCTTAGAAGAGCCAACAAATATGCTAGTGCATATGGCGTAATTACTAAGCCGAGTTTAACTTTGTAAACTTCATTTTTAATGTTTTTAAAACCTGCTTCGGCAGGTTTTTTATTTGTCGTGCTATTGCAGGAAATAAAAAAGCCTTAGTAAAATTACTAAGGCAAATATCCGATAAGGGATAACAATTACGAGGAGGTACTTATGTCTATCTAGAGAACATCCTTACTCAACACTAGGTGCTTAATAAGTGAGGTAATGATACCCTTATTTTGTGACAGCACTATGACATAGATCAATTTATATAAAAGCATTTTAAATCGCTATTAAATCATTATTAAGTTGATATTATATAAGTAAAGTAAGTGCTAAATTTAGTAAGGGCTCCTTTGGTAGAAAAAAAACTTAAGCATTTTTATATTGCAGAAGATCAATCGGTCTATTTACTTAATCATGAAGATGCCACTAAATTCAAAGAGTGGGTGAAACTCTGTCAACAACAGCTCTCTTTATTGGGTTATCATAATATTGCAATGGTCGGAAAAGGCGCCTATGGTTTTGTTTTTTCTGGTGATGATGACGAAAACAATGCCTATGTTTTTAAGTTCTCCCGTATTAATTTACCCCCTCATGTTCAAGATCGACTAGCAGAAGAAGCTGAAATTCAAGATGAACTTAATCACTCTCGCATCCCTCAAGTGTATGAATATTATAAAATTAAGCGCCAAAATATTTTACATATGCAACGTGCGCCAGGTATCGACTTAGAAAAACTGTCACATCAACGAGGCCCGCTAGCGCCTGAACTTATCGTGAATATTGCCATTCAACTTGCTGAAATACTTCGCTATTTACGTGACTCAAAGCAGCATAAAAAAGGTAAACCCTATGTACATGGCGATATAAAGCCATCAAATATCGTTTATAACGAAGAATTACAAAAAATATATTTAGTCGACTGGGGATCAGCTGTTGTTGCTCAGTTAGACACGCATGGTCAAACGACAGCTAATAATGTGATGGACTTAATGAGCAGTGATTTACAAAATACCAATGCTCGTTTAGGTGATGTTTATTTTATTGGTCCAGAACAAATTAATGGTTGTATGTCTTCTCCTCGTTTTGACGAGCAGGGCTTTGCTGCAACCATTTATGCTTTAGCATCAGGCCAATCGTGCAGGTATGGCGCAAAAGTGATCACGCCACTTTCTTTGGGGTTACCTAAGTTACTTGCTCAAATTTTAGATGGCATGTTAAGTGATGATAAAAAAATACGAGACAAAGCAGGCGACTATCTGTTTAAGCACCTTAAGCTTTTAAAGCAAACGGTTTTGTCTTCTCAGCCTACTTGGCCGGAAATTAAACCTCTTATTCCTGTTTGGGCTAAACCTATCGCTGGCGAAATTGACACGGTTGTTTATGGATCGCGCAAATCATTTTTGCGAGAATTAGATAGTGATGACGAATTAAATAAGATTGATGATGTACAGCTTGAAAAATACTATAAAAACTACCTTATGGGGATGGGCGATGTTGAAAAAGCTTTTATAGCCGCTGTTGGGCGCTTAGGTAGTTTTCCTGTTGTTGGGGGCATTGCCATTCGCTGGGAAAAAAATGGCGTGTATATAGATTCAAGCTTACGACTATTTGACGAGTCTCTCAAAGTGTCTTTTCAAAGTGCGGTTAATAATATGGTTAATTTAGCACAGGGCATTTTTCGAGTGGGTGTGTTCAAAAGCTGTTTGTTTAATGCGAGAAACACCTTACACGTTGAGCGCAATTGTGAGCAAGAGCCCTTTGTTGCGGCTGAGGGACAAAAAATTAACTTTGATATTAGTGATGTGGCTGAAGTAGACGACATTACACGACTACATTCATACTTTGAAGATGGTAAAGACCCTGATGAATATTTATATTTGCCAGAGCCAATTATGGCTGTATTAGCCAAACTTAACCAAATTCACCATACAGGTTGTATTATTTTTGAAGTGCTGCCCACGCATTTAAAAATTCATAGCTATTTAAGGTTATTAAATCATGATAAAGCCCAAGAATTCAGTGAGCATTTAGCCGAAATTATCACATTACTTCCCACTATTGAGGGGTTAGGAATCTCTGGCTTTATGAAACTCCCTTACAAAGACACACGATTTTTTGAACTAATAAATCAATTACCAGAGCGTTATTACCCTAAAAACCCTAAAATTTAATAAATTAATCATAGGAATAAACCAATGAAATCAACAATAGGCGATATGGCATGGATAGACTTATCAGTTAAAAATGCTACAGCAGTAAAAGATTTCTACCAACAAGTTATTGGCTGGAAAAGTGAATCAATATCAATGGGTGAATATAATGATTATGCAATGTCATCACCTGAAAGTGGCGACACTATTTCGGGTATTTGTCACGCTCAAGGGGTAAATAATAATTTACCGCCGACATGGTTACCTTATTTTTTAGTTGAAGATATCGACAAGTCCGTTGCACAGGTTTTAGCTAATGGTGGAGAACTCGTAACAGCAATTAAAACAATGGGTGATGATCGTTATGCGGTTATTAAAGATCCCGCAGGGGCTGCTTGCGCAATTTACCAAAAATGGAAATAAAGATGAAAGATCAACAAAAGTTATCGATTTATCAAGTTGATGCCTTTGCAAATGCTGTGTTTAAGGGAAACCCTGCTGCTGTTGTACCTCTTGAGGAATGGTTGCCAGATGAGATATTACAAAAAATAGCGCAAGAAAATAACCTATCAGAAACTGCTTTTTTTATTCAGCATGACCAAAGTGTAGAGTTGCGTTGGTTTACTCCTGCTGAAGAAGTTGATTTATGCGGACATGCAACATTAGCAACTGCACATGTGTTATTTGAGCATTTAGCATTCTCGCAAGAAAAAATAAGTTTCATAACTAAAAGCGGTGAGCTAATTGTTGTAAAGACCAGTGCAGGGCTATCGATGAACTTTCCAGCGTCAATGCCGAAAAAATGTGATCCTCCTCAAGCACTTATCCATGGTTTAAATGACACAAAAGCCATAGCTTTATTAGCAGATTTTGACTACTTTATCGTGTTAGAGTCAGAGCAAGCAGTACAATCGCTTCAACCTGATTTTACTGCATGGAATAAATTAGATCGTCGTGGTGTTATTGTTACCGCCAGAGGAACTGACACAGATTTTGTTTCTCGATGCTTTTACCCAACACTAAATGTAGAAGAAGATCCTGTTACAGGCTCGGCTCATTGCTTATTGGCTCCGTATTGGGCAAAGCAATTAAATAAAACGACATTGATCGGTAAGCAATGCTCCAGTCGAAGTGGAGAAGTACATTGCCAATTACTAGAGGACAGAGTGGTATTAACAGGGCAGTGCGCAGATTACCTAAAAGGTGAAATTACCTTTTAACGTTTCAGAGGCTGTTTATAATAATACCAATCTCACTAATTATGTGATCATTTCTACTGGTTAAAACAATCAACTACTGCGTTATTTATTTTATAATTAGAACAACTAGTTATGAAAATAAATGCCTTGTATTTGACTATTTTCACTTCGTATAAAATAGATCACTTATTTAATGAAACTGGTATAACATTAAATTGTTTTAAGTTTACTGGCTAATAAGTTTGGACGATGAATGATATTGTCCAACTCTTCTGCCAAATAATTTGTTGCTGATAATACCTTCCGCCAATACTTAATGCGAGTATCGGCATCCATCTCGGTAAAGTCTTTCCTGTCAGGTATTTTCTGAAAAGGTAGTTGCTGAATAAATTCATCAGAAGGCACTAACATTACCGTATTATCGTAATGTTTTATGTTAACAGCACGAGTTGAACTTTTATCAAACCAGCCTGCTTTTGGATTAGCATTAAAGTGAGGGTATAAAGTTAACCCATTAATAGGGTTTAGCTGAAAGTCAAAATGATAATCAATAATACCACCATCGCGATACATTCCTTTGGCACAACCATTAATATCTTTAATACCTTGCATCACCAGCGGTATCGAACCAGAAGCTAACAATGCATCGGCTAAATTTGCATGAGTTAACGGCTGATAAACATCATTAAAGCGGTGGTTATCACTTATGGTTAATTGGCTTGTTGGATGATGAAAAACAATACGTTGATATTGATGGCGTAACAAGCCACGATCAACCTTGTTGAGCATCACACTTGTTACTAAGCCTAAAAGTTGTAGTGGTTTGGCTTCAAAACTTGTTAGCCCTTGGCAACGTGCCACAATGAAATGTGCTTTAAAAATAGGGTTGTTAATAATTTGCTCTATCCCATCTTTACCATACACAGCAGCTAGTAATTCACGTGCTTTGGTGGTGATCTCTTGGGCATTTGCCTTTTTTGAATATACAGTCTCACTATAATGCTTAGCAAGCCGAGTGATAGCGGTTACAGGATCATTTTGACTTAAAGCAGCAAAACGAAAAGCACCAGCAGAAGAGCCAATTAAGTTAAGCTCAGTACTTCTTTCTTTAAAGAACTCACCAAATAAATACTTATCTAAGCCAAAAAGCGTAAACCACTTGGGCCCACCGCTAGCGCCTAACATTGAGGTGAATAGGTCTTGTTTAAAACCTTGAGTTAATAGTGTTTCTCGGGCAGTTTTACCCACGTAAATATTAAGCATGGTTTAAGTGTTGGACCTTGTTTATTTAAGTAAAATTTTGGCTTGATTTATTGCTTCTTTATTTGCAAAATAATTTTCAACTAAGAAGGCCAATTTTTCATCATCGTCTAACACTTCAGCTAATGTTTTTATCATAAATTTATAATCGGTGAATTCTGTTTCAACAGTAAGCATCTTATTGATCCATAGCCACATTTTTTCCTCACCTATTTCCTTTTCAATAGCTAACCAAACAATAGGAGCATAAGTGTAGACATAACGATTTCTGTTACTGTAATCAGATTTATTTTTAATATTTTTAATTGCGACAAAGTTTTTGTCTGCTAAATTACTTAGTTTCTTATTTATGTTTTCTAAGTAAACTTTTTCATCAATTAATTTTTTTGTTAACTTTAATGAAAGATATTCTGCTAATGATTCTGAAAACATGTCACCAAGTTCTGAATTAAATACACGATAAGTACCAAAATAATAATGTGCTAATTCATGAGCAATATAAGGCTTAAACCAACCTGATTTATCTTGGTCAACTAAACCACTTAACCCATTTTTTTCATGGTTTATGGCTACAATTAATGGGTAAGTCACAAACATCCAAGAATCTTTTTTCGATGTAGGTGTGGTGTGAATATAAACAACATTTTCACCATAAGGTAAATTCAGATTATATTGATAATACTGTTTGAATGAAGCTGTTATATTTCCTAACTCAGACATTTGTTGCTTTGATAATCCTGAATTTAAGTAATAACTATTGTTTTGTTTATCAATATCATAATCACCTGCGAACAAAGCGACCGATGTCAGCTCTTCTCTTTTAAATATTCCGTGCGTGGCTGAAATAGGATCACTACCATTTACATAAATTGATTTACAATCTATGCAAGTAACTTCAATGTCATAAGTTACCGCGTCATATCGCTTATCTTTTTCAATATCATATAAAACGGGATACCATGCGGTTTGAAGTCCGTCTGCTCGAATAGTTTTTCCATTGAAAGCTATATTCCCCTTCCAGTCTCCTCGATCACTTGCTTTGTCCATATTATCAATAACTGGAAATTTTCCTGTATATTTAAATTGTATAGAAGCAGGTAAAAATTTATTTTTACCTGTATTGTCTGGAAAGTAATAACCAAAGCTCTCATATGAAAAATTAGTATTATAAGATTTTTCAAATGCATAATTGAATTTATCTTTGTCATTTCTAAAATATTGAATGTTGAATCCTGTATTTAAGAATATTAAGTAGTCTTTAATTTTGGGAATGTTATCAAGTTGGAAATTGGCGTCAATAGTGCCTGAATTAACAGATATATTAATGGTTCCACTTAATTTTGGAACTTGCTCCGTAGCTAAAGCTGTGACTGAAAAAAGTAATGGAAAGAAAAATGTTTTATTCACATGAATTCCTTGTCTAGAATGTATTTAGTTATTTTGTTCTAATAAATAATTTGTATTTCTTTAATGCAACTTTAAGCCGATAGTAAGCTTTGTTAAATTACTAGGGGTTCAATAGGAGGGGAAAGTGTAAATGTTTTATTCTCCACCAGCAACACATTCACATGACTGCTTTATTACGCGCCCATTCTTTGTTGTTGTTGTACAAACTTCATCTTCATTATCAGCGCATTGAACAGCAAATTGAGGTGTTATGTCACCACCTTTGACAACCGTTTTAAATTTTAATAACGGCATATTTTTAGAGAGAAAAACTTTAATTCCAGTTATTTTGTTGTGGTAAACCATTTTTGTAAAATTATCATCATTGGCTAACTCAGGATAATTGTAATTAAACTCCTGAAGCAACTCTTTACCGCTAAGTTCATTTGTGTTTAACGTTTGAGCGGTTGATGATAATGTTATTATGCTAGCAAATGCTAATACGGCAACTTTCAATGCTTTCATATTATTAATCCTTAAATAATAGTTAATTTAACATGTATCATTCAAGGACGTTAATGATGATTTAAAAAGCCTATCTATTGATTTGCTCATCACAATAATCATCCTTGACTACATATTGTGTTTCATATTCAAAAGTATTTGAATATGAAACACACCGTATCACGGATATAGCATTATCCGCAACTTCATCAAAATACTGGGGTGAGCTGAAAATTGTCGTCTATACTTGTGGCTGAGGATTTGATGATTACTTACTTGTGTTAATAGTGTTTTTTGGGCGCTTTCACCCATGTAAATATCAAGCATTTTTGGGCTATTAAATATGTAAGTCGTGGTGATTACGAGTATTACTTGGCACAAATAAACTTTGATAAAGATTCGTCGCAAAGTCATCAGTCATACCTGATACATAATCAGCAATAACGCGGTAACTGTTTAATCCATTTTCAACCGCATGTTGATAACGGTTACGGGCATTATTAGGTAATAAACGCATAGGATCTGAAGCTAGCGCTTCAAATAACTCCATTACTATTTGTTGGCCGCGGTATTCATGATGTTGAATTTCAGTGCGTTTGATCACAAAGTCGAAAACAAAGTCTTTAAATATTTGTAATGCTTGTCGGGCAACTTTTGGATGCTGTGCATTGTAACGTAACAGTGGCTCTTCAAATTTGGTGCCTGCAGTTTCATTTAAATCAACGAGTGTAATAGCGGTGATCAAGTAATTAACTAAACCGCCAATCGCTTCTTTTTGCTGATAGGTTTTCTGGCTAAAGAGTTGTTTTGATAAATGATTACTGATTTGCTGTAGCCATTCATCATTTAAATGTTGAAGTTTATTAATAACGTGTTGCTCAAAATCTTCTCGCCTTACTACGCCTGTTACAATGGCGTCTTCCAAATCATGAATCCCGTAGGCAATATCATCAGCTAATTCCATTATTGAACAGTCAAGCGACTTATAAATGGTTTTGTTATGGCCTGTTTTGCGCACATTAATTTGTTGAAATTGGGCTTTATCCTTTTCAGATAAAGGTGCTAATATCCAGTTTAATGTATCTAAGTCATCTTGATAAATACCCTTAGGCGGGTGCCAGTCATTGGCTTTTAATTGTCGAAACGAGGTTGGAATATTTGGTGTTTTTTTGGCAGTAAGTTGCTCAAGTGTTTGGGGATATTTAATTAAGCCAAGTAGGGTTCTTCGGGCTAAATTCATCCCGTTACTTTCACTAAAAGGCTCTAAATTAGACACAATACGCAAGGTTTGACCGTTGCCTTCAAAGCCACCGTGATCGCGCATCATAAAATGTAGCGCCACTTCACCACCATGACCAAAGGAAAACAGACACCCACTAATAAATATAAAAATGTATCCATTGTTTGAAAGATAAATTAGTATGTAATTAGACGTGGTGTGAGAAATAGATGATGTATAACTTTCAAAGTGAAAAATATAAAACAAAGATGATGTGTGACTCTGATGGTATTCCATTGTTGCTACCCAACTTATATTTACATTCGCTTTATAAAAATAGACAAGTATACAAATTAACATGGATCGATGGGTCTGGAAAGCGCCGAATTAAAGACGCTGAGCTAAATAAAGTAACGTTATCAAAGAAAAAAATTACCGAATTCTTTTATGAGTTGAGAAAGTTTCTTTTATGGCTTGAAAGTTATTCAGAAAACTCATCTACAATTTCGCTAACTACACACCACAACTTACCTGAAGAAGTAATCAATTATTACATAAATAATGTATTGATTTTAGATCGTAATACCAGCGAGAAAATGATCGAAAAAGCTGTCTCAGGCTTAATATATTACTACAACTATTTAGCTTTCAATGGATTTACCAACATTAAAGAGATCAGTGTCAAAAGTGAAAACAAATCTATTGCAAGGGATAATACTAAAAGGAGAAATGTTATTAAGTATTTGTCTCCACGCATGCGAGCTGAACTTTATGCAAATGCTAAAAGCCTGCGAGTCGAATGTATTTTGCGTGCAGGTGGAGAATGCGGCCTTCGTACAAAGGAAAATATGGGATTATTACTAAGCGATTTTAAAGTTGGTGGCCGATCATATTCAGGAATAAAATCGTTTTGCAAGGAAATAGATATTGAAACAAAACTCAATAAGCCCTTTAACAAACAAAAGCAAGAGTTCAAATATTGGCTTCAAGGTAAATATACTAAAGGCCGCAGAGGTGGTGTTGGCGGCATTTCTAGATGGATTTATATTCCACGTGATGTCATGTTGCGATTTAAACTTTATTACGAGACTGAAAGACCCGAATGTGCTGAGGATAGCTTGTTGTTAACAGATCCTAAAAGTGGTGTTGTACATGGGATTAAGGAATACCAAGGCTCTAGAGATTTTAGTGAGACGCAGGGCTTAGTAATTGATAAACAACAGCAAGGACTATTACCAGATTATCTTCATATGCTGGACGATAAACATTCATACCACATTCTCAGGCATTCTTATGGTACAGATAAGTTCCATGATGCTATTGAGGAAGATGGGCTTGAGCTTGAAAGTGTTACGCATTTATCTAGGCCATATTTGCTAGTAGCAGAATTATTGGGTCATGAAGCTCAGGGCAAAGATGCTCCAATAACAACAAGAAAATACATAAGGTCTGCTAAGGAAAAGCGTGATCAAGAAAAATCATACTTGGAGTGCTCATATGGATAACGTTGAAGCTAGCTTATTAAAGCAACAAGCTGAGATGCTGGCCGAATTTTCGAGCAAAAAAACAGTTAGAGCAGTTGATTTTGAGCCATTTGATGTGGATAGATTTATTGTTCCCGAATATCAGGGGGCAAAGTCGCAAATCATAATTCTCAAAGATGGAGAATCACAAGAGAAGCGATTGATATTTGCGGCTTTATACGCTGCAAATTATATAACATTTGTTCTTGATGAGGGGACTGAAGGCTATCGTAAAACATTATCTCATATAGTTCCGAAGTTTATGATTTATTTAAATGTACTAAAAATAGATCAATTTAATCGTGTAAATATCTTAAAGTGTTTTGAATCTTATCGGGTTGAAAACGATGGAGTAAAGACTCAAAGCACAGGAATGATCGAATTAATACGGTTGATTAACAAAGCGCTCAATTATGTTCCTTTTGGTAACGAGTTACTTGCAACCAATGATTATAGATACTTAGATTTACTATCAAAAAGCAAACCCGCAGTAAGTGATGGTAGTGTGCAAACTACACTCACTGATTACTTTGGCTTTCACTCTTGGTTAAGAAGAGATGATATCGGTGTTGGTGCGCAACTATATAAAAGAGCTGAATCACCAAAATTATTGATGTGGTCATTCCAAATTACAATTAGCAGCGCATTAATTGAAATTAATAAGGCAAAACACGCGCTTATTGATCTGTTTAATAAGAAGAGGGTTCAACCAAAATATTTTCCCGCGAAATTGATTCGTCCTCATTTAGATAATTATAAAGGCGGACGCGAAAGTAAGCAGTTTCGAGTAGATGAAGCAGCATTTAAAGTTGCTACTTTAACTAATAAAAGAGATTTTTTTGAGAAACTTAGAAATGTTCTTACTGGTATCGAAGCCGATAGCATAATCAATACAGCTTTAGAGTCTCTAATATATTCTCAATGCGTGGAAGAGGCACAACAGTATGCTAAAGACGAATTTTGGAATACAGGAAAAATAGCAACCCAAACAACAAAGATATCTAATAAAAGAGTCACAGTTTTTCGTCAGGTAACTGAAAGCTCACTTTTATTTACACCGGACTTTATTCAAGAGCTAGTTGAATATTCGCAAGCAAAAAAAAGAAAGATCCCAATTTCTAAAGGGGAAAATTACTTATTTGCGCTATTAATGTCATATCAAACGGTACCATATAATGATTTGTTTAAAATAAAATTGAGTGATTTTAGATTTTCTAAAAGACAAACAGGAGAAGTTACTCAAATAGAATCAGACTATTTCAAGTCTCGCGCAAAAAGCTATCATGAAATAGAAGCAGTTGAAGGAAATTCGGTACTAGGTACTTCAATAATTGCTTTTCTAAATGACCGTACTGACAGCCTTAAAGTCAACAGCAAATTAATTGATAACGATGGTTCGTTACAATCCAAAATGGGAATAACAACAAGCATCTCGCTGTTTTTCAAGTTTTTAGGGAAATCTCATATTCGTGACGTGCTAAATACCCAGTTATTAAAAGAAAAGGTTTCACCCGTATTCATCGAATGTGTTGTGGCTATATGTGAGAAAGGTATTCGAAAAGAGGCTTATGAGAGAAAAAATACTAACTGGCTTTTAAACTGCGAAACACCAACGGTGACTCGTATCTTTAGTTCGGAAGCAGTTAAGAACTCAAAGGTACACTCTCAATCAGATAACTTTGACCCAACTCGAATTACTAATTACAACTCTCATACGAATGAAACAGAGCGCACTAATTATCGTACCGAAGACAATCAAACTTGGATAGATAACTGCGGAAAAATTACTCGCACTGTAATGAATGATATTTCCTTAAATGTCTTAAGGCCTAGTAAGTCAGAAGTTTCTGAATATAACACAACAATAAAAAGTGCATTACAAACCCTAAAATTAAAGGCAGATAATACCTTGGCACTATTAAAAGTTGTTACTGGCAAAAGTGATGGCAAGGTCAATGACCTTGGTTTCTTGGTATCAAATAAACACAGTGAAGATAGTTTGCCTGATAACATTTATCTTGTTGATTCACCGGAAACTGTTCTTAAGTTTTTACACTACTTAGGGGAAATAGAACGCTGTCATCAAAAAATCTTTGAACGAGCACCAGAGTACTTGTTTCTAGAGGCGTTACCCACGGCAGAATGGATAGAAGCAGTTTTATCTAACAGATTGTTTAGCAATGAAACGGTTGCAGAAGGTCAGAAGTTATATAAAAAGTATAAAAAAGATCTACCACCCATTTTTACCGCATTTACTGGGAGTTACTAAGTGAAAAATTTAGTTAGTTCAGTTAGCTACATTAATAATTCTAAATCTAGGTTCTTAGAGCATTGTAATGACATGCTCCGTTTAATTGATCCTAACGGACATGCTTCCTTTGAAAGTCATAAATGGGTAATTCCTTTTTCTTCAAATAATACAAAAGTGGAAAATTGGTATGCAACGTTATATTTTGAAGACTTCAATAATGAAACTTTAAATTTCAAATCAAGTATTAGAATTGAGTTTGAAGTTGAAGAGTTCATTAATTTGAAGATTATCGACTTTGCCAAGTGGCTTTTTTTACAACAAAGACATAATAACTCGGTGGATTATGCAGGTGTTTGGTATTTACAAATGTTAAAAGTGCTTTTTGCATTTCTGCGGGAAAATAACATCGACTCGTTAGATGAAACTAAGATAGAGGATTTTTTTAGTTTGGCTCTTACTCACGATTTTATTGACGGGACCTTTGTTAGACGCCTGTCATCTCCAGCTTATGCTTCTCGATTTAAAATGTTTAACTTATTGAGTATTACAAGAACTTTGCGCCTTCACGGCGTAGAAGGCGTTGTTCCTAATATCCAAGAGGATGATATAAACAAAGCGTTTAATACAGCGTGCTTAGCGCAAATAGATATGACTTTGGCAGATTATAAAAAAGGCGGAACATTTGACTTTTTAACTTTGGATGTGGGTAAACATTATGTTGATTATTGTGCAAGCTTCTTTGAGCAACATATTGTTTTTGCTACAGCTCTTCGTAGTGCTGTTATTGAACTAGGATTCGATTTAGTAGAGAACGGAAATCAATACAAGTGGGATGCCTTATTTAGTGAAAATAAAGAGCAACTCTGCAATTTAATTGCTAATAAATATAACCAAATAGTAGTTAAGTATCATGCGTTTAACATATATAAACTTAATCAAATAATATCAGAGTTAAAACTGGACGAAACTCGTTTTGACTCTTATGAATTCGTGAGATCACTGATGTATGCTCGCTTTTATGATGGTCAGCTTAAAAAAAGAGAGCATATACTGTCAGAATACGCTGCGTGTATTAATAGTGATAACGCAGGCTTCAGGATCGACTTTACATTACAAGATTTCGATGATTATTGTGACGATGCTTTAAGCGAACAAATTTTAAATTTAGAGAAAACGAAAGTACTTCTGGACGAATACTTAGATCTATTTCGTGATAGAACTAATGCCAAAATGGGGAGTTTTTTCAGGGATGTTGAAGCTGCTGGTGTAACGGCTCTGGTAGCTTATACGGGCTGGCGAGCAAGTGAATACGGGTTTCCTGAATCATCGTTAAAATCTACTGTTAATAAAGATATTTCAGATGCCGTTTATTCACCGTTTCGATTTTACATTAAATGGATTTCGCCAAAGACAAATGGTGAAACATTACTGGAAAGAGAGATAACGTTATCCACTGCAATTCTTATTAGGCAATTGTCTGTTTTTACAGAGGAAAATGACAATGGTTTTGCGTTGACTTCAGCTAAATTTGGAGACACTACGCTAATTGGGAGTCATGTTCGCGGTATGGTAGCGAGGCATTGGGTAAGATTTCCTGAAAAATACGAAACATTTTTGGATTTAGATGAGCTTGAATTACTAACTGTTAAAGATACCGATGGCAATTTAGTAGAATTAAAAAGAAGGCAGTATTTGACAGATAAATATGATTTGAATAGTCCTGTAGTCGAGGGACTTATAGAGCTTAGAGACAAACTCAGAAAAGATAATCAGGTCTTACAGCTAATTGCTCGCAGTTATAAAATCGGTCAGAAACACTTACGTGTTGCCGAAACTATTAGACTTTATGCCAATGGTGAACTTGATGAGATTGCAGTTGAAATTTTAGAAAGCCGCTTATCTCAAGAAACTTTGGAATACATTAAAATAAATCATGTCAATATCAGCGATTCGGATACAAGAGCAATAATAGACGAGATTAAAGAAGGTATATTTAATGCAACCCCACATGCATTAAGACATGTATGGGCAGAAGCAGTATTAAGACGATATAAAGGCGATATAGGCAAGTTTATCCGAGCAAACTTCAAGCACATTGATGACCGATTTTTTATGGCCTATCTGAAGGGTAAGGAAGCTAAGGCTATAATGCAGGTAGCTAAGAGAACAACAATAAATCACATTGTGCGATCTAGAATCCAAAGCATTAATGAGGAAAGAAGACATTATGCTGGTATGTTTGATCGGTTCATAAATAAAGCTGTTGCTATTACCAAGGTTAATACATTAGAAGAGTATGAAAAATTAGCAAACATGGTTTCGAATAACAGAATAATTGATATTAAAGTTAATCCTTGGAATACGTGCGTGTTGCGAAAAGGTACGTTTGCCAACGCTAAGTGCTCAGAGGGTGGTATACCTCAGCGGCATAAAGCTGAACCTAAGTTTTGCTTAGGTTGTATCAATGGTGATTTTGAAGAAGGAAACTACAACGGCACTGTTGTTTATGTCAAACCAGATGTTGAAGCTTGTAGAAACCCCAACCTTCCAATGTTTATCAAAAGATCACATTTAGTGACTGTTAGATTAGCTCTAAAACGTATACAAGAGCTAGGTAAAAATTACGATGAATCACCTTATCAGAAATATATTGATTTTTTAAATGAAACAATAGAAATGGCGGTCAGCTCTGAGGAGGTGTCGTAATGAGTATAAATTACTACGATGACTTTTTACTGGAAGAAGAAAGGATTCAAGAGCCTAAGGGTATAGAAGTTGATAAAGATTTAACATGGATTTTGCTTCATCCAACTGCCAAAGAAGCTTACACAGCAATAAACAATCTTAAAATGGAAAAGTTACGCTTCATTAGTGGTCATCCGGATAAAGGTAGTTATAAATATAAAAAGTATTGGACTATTTCAAAAGTAGAAGTCGCTAGAAGAGTTGGAAAAAAACCTCAGCCATTGTTCAACAGCAATACATACTCAGCAGGGTTAATAACTTACTTTAATGGCGTAAACAGTAAACTTCATAAAGCGAAATATGACCGAATCAATAAGCCTAACAAGGGGTATCAGCACAAAACTAAGGAAGAGTTGAAAGCAAGTACGGTTAAATTAACAAAAGAAAATAAAAAATTACTTCAGAATACTTGTGAAGAGCTGTATGGAAGGATGTTGAATGACATACCCCTTGATGTAAAAAGAAAGCTAGGTTTAAATTAACAACATTTGCCCAACAGATATAGGTATTGAACAAACATTCCTAATGTTTGTTGGAATTGTAAATTTATAATTATTGAATAATAACAATATTAAGGGAACAGCAGTATGGATTATAACGAAAAGCTAAAACATGAACGCTTTCGTGCATCAACAGCTCCGAAAAAAACATTCGATGAGGAAATGGAATCAGACCGGGGCCGTTCAATCAACTCTGCTGCGGTAAGAAGGCTTCAACAAAAAACTCAAGTGTTTCCTTTAGAATCGAATGCGGCAGTAAGAAGTCGTTTAACTCACTCGTTAGAAGTACAACAAGTTGGTAGGTATATAGCTAAGCTTGTATTAAAAAAACTTGATAATGATGGTAAGTTAAGAGAATTAGGGTTAGAAGATAAAAAAGACGGATTTACCAGCGCAATAGAAATAGCATGTTTACTTCATGATGTTGGAAACCCAGCCTTTGGGCATTTTGGTGAAGAAGCTATCAACATGTGGTCAGGAACGTCATTGTTAAATATCTTTACAGAAAAATTCGGGGATAAAGTTAAGGATAGTAAACTACTAAAAGACTTACTTTGCTTTGAAGGTAATGCCCAAGCCATTCGAATTTTACATAGCTTGCAGGACTTGAACTTGTCATTTACTCAAGTAGCTTGTTTAATTAAATATACTAGACCTGCCTATGAGCAGAGGCCGACAGGAAAAACTGAATCGTATAAATATAGAAAGAAAAAACCCGGCTATTATTATTCTGAAGAAGAATACGTTAATAAACTACAAAGTAGTTTAGGCATTGAATCAGGAAATAGATTTCCACTTACTTACATAATGGAAGCAGCGGATGACATATCATACTGTATTGCGGATTTAGACGATGCTTTGGATAAAGGTATTTTGGACGTAGACCAACTTCATCAAGCTATCGTTAGTATTTGGGAATCTTACTTAGATGATGATGAAGTAGATAACGAGGTAGTTGAAAAACGTTATCTTCCTAACCTTGCGCAAAAGGCATATGCAAGATATGAATCGGAATCTCATAATAAGAACCATTCTTATATACTTACTTTAAGAACTAACTTAGTAAATGATCTAGCCAATTATGCTTCTGAACGATACATTTCCAATCATGAATCAGTTTTCAATGGAACACTTGATGAATCTTTATTAGATGGTAATGACGAATATAATTTGGCAACAGAAGTGTTAAAGGGTGTTGCTTTTAAGTATGTGTTTTCTGCCAAGGAGGTAGAAAGATCAGAATTGCAAGGACATGCTATCATATCAGGGTTACTTGATATATATACACCACTTCTCAAATTAGATTATGAAAACTTTAAATCTCTTTCAAAAAGCGAATCTTTAAAATCTTTTCCTATAGAGACTAGGTTGTACCATTTATTATCTAATAAACATAAGCGCTATTATTGTGATAGCGTAAAAAGGCTACACGATGCAGCAGTCGTAACTGATGAAGATAAAATTATAGAAATGTATTACAGATCGCGCCTACTGATTGACTACGTTAGCGGAATGACTGATAGGTTTTCATTTGAGGAGTATAGAAGTCTATTAGCTATTGATTAGATATATGATTTGGAAGTATGAGTTTAATTCAGTACGAATTGAAGCGTTTTAGTACCAATTCGTTGCAAGTTTGCATTTTAGCTTCTAAAAATGAAGCATGTATTTAAAAACTATTTGAACAGGCAAATAATGAGCAAAGTAGATACTCATCAATCAGAACAAAATATACAGTTATGTAATGATCAATTATCACTTAATCAGCGCATCATGATCAAAAATGTCCGAGAGGCTATTGCTAACAATCGTATTGACGGCCTATCAATAAATCCTATTCAGGTAGAGAGAGTAATTGCAGTATGTAAAGATAATCAGAAACTAGATACTGAACAATTGATCAGAGAGTTTGTAACTCAAAATTAGTCAACTAGCGTTTTTTAAAAACTGCCGAAGCTGGTTTTAACTGTATTTTACAAATAGCACCGTATTTACTGCCAGTAAGCCCAGAATTCATTTGTCTTTTTCTATATTTTTTAAGTTGACGTGTGTTCAATTTTTGAAGTTGGCTAACTCTGTGATGATAATACTGTTGACCTATTATTTTTACTTTAGCGATAGATTCCAAAGTAACAGTTTTACTATTAGCGCGAGTAATATTCTGCTGATTTTTGAAAAATGCAGTTAAGTGCTTTTTACGCAGACGTATCAATTTTCTTTTCATATTTTGTCAGAATGCGTGTGATATTTATGATTAATTGCTATCAACATTAAATGAAATTTATAGATCTTCCAAGTTTGTCATTTGCTATACTTAAACTTCAGCAATTCAAGAATTAGAGATATGCCTTATTGCCACACTGTCTTTCAACCAATAGCTCCTAATGAAGTTGAGTCATTATTATCGACGTTTACTATCGAGAACTTTGTCGACGGACGAGCAGCGTATCACTTAGGCAATGGCAGTTATTCGATAGATGCTGGCGAGAATGATATTCGTGCTATCTATGATGATGAAGATGAGGTCGTTCGATTCTTTTGCCGTCACGAAAAAGAGATGCTTCGGTATGAAAAAAAGCTAAAAGCATTTGCAACCAAGCATGGTATTAAGCTTAGCACTAGCAGTTAAAGGCCCCAAAAACGCTTAGACAGCGAATGCGAGGTGATGAGGTTGGACTCAATGCGGGTCAGTTCGAACATTCGTTTAGCAACAAAAGCATGTCTAGTAAAATCTAGGAATTCCAGTTCCAGTAGTGGTCTTTCCGAATTTCTGCTTCACACTACGAATTCACAACTCAAAACGGTCTAAATTAGTTGTTAGGTTGAACGGCATATATATTGAGTTATCAATGGGGTGGACTCAGTCTAAAATTACGCCTAGCTTAACGAGCTAACACATTCATTTTTTAAAATATGTAATTGATTTAATGCTACACAAAGAAGTTCTGCCCACTCCATACAATCATTTAGACTAATATTTATTTGATTATCTTCTGGCACTTCATAAGGTTGGACTGCCTGTTGGCATGCGTCTAATGTTTGAATCCAAGTGTTGGTGACATTGCTATCATATTCTTTTGCTATATTTATCAATTTTTGTGCCGCGTTGATATGCTCTGTTAGCGGTTCAATTAAATTACTACAATAATTTTCTAGTATTTCTATTCCTGTATCATTTGCATTTTGCGGGAGAGTTGATCTTCCCCCGATTTTGTAGACCTCTAGCTTCCAGTTAGAAACTGGTTTTCATACTCATCAGGTGACACATGACCAAGGTGGCTATGCAATCGTTTTCGATTGTAGAACATTTCAATGTAATCAAACAAGTCAGCCCGTGCTTCATTGCGGTTTTCGTACACTTTTCGTTTAACTCGCTCAGTCTTAAGTGAGTGAAAAAAGCTCTCAGCAACAGCGTTATCTAAGCAATGGCCTCTTCGACTCATGCTAGGAACTAAATTATTTGCAGATAAAAATTCTCGATAATCACAGCTTGCATATTGGCTACCTTGATCACTATGAACAATAACTTCTTGCTTAGGATTTCGACGCCAAACGGCCATTAGCAGTGCTTTGATAACAATATCTTTAGACATGTTGGGCTGCATCGACCAACCAATGATTTTGCGTGAGAACAAGTCGAGGACAACAGCAAGATATAGCCAGCCCTCATAGGTTTTTATATAGGTGATATCTGCTACCCAAGCAGTATCAGGCTCACATACAACAAACTGTTGCTGTAAATGGTTATCAGCAATCAATGCTGGTACGGATGACTTAAAGTAGCGACGTTTGTAGCCAATACTTGCTTTGAGCTTAGCTTGTTTCATTAAGCGAGCAACTCGATTTTCACTACAGCTTTCACCCTGACGGCGTAGCTCATGCGTAATACGTGGGCTACCATAAACACCACCACTTTCAACATAGCTTGCTTTGATATGCTCAAGTAGTCGTTGATTATCAAGCTCACGGTTTGATATTGGTTGCTTCAACCACGCATAGAAACCGCTACGATGAACGTTAAGTGCCTGACACATAGCTTTAACACGATAAACATCGAGTCGTGACTTTATGAACGTGTACCTTTCTTTGACTCGCTTGCAAAGTACACGGCGGCTTCCTTTAAAATGTTGCGTTCCTCAGTAACACGCTTAAGCTCTGCTTTAAGTTTGCGTATTTCTTCTTGCTCGGCCGATTTAGCGGGTGGCGTTTTGGCTTTACTCACCCAGTAGTAAAGTGATTTATCTGAAATACCCAATCGTTTAGCAACGTCAGGGACGGAAAAGCCTTTATCAACCACTTGGCGAACAGCTTCATCTTTGAATTCTTGTGGGTATTTATTATTACTCATAACATCTCTCATCATACTTCATTTTCTAAATAAAAGATGTCTACATTATTTGGGGAAGATCAAATCATCCTACCACTGCGTCCATCTGGCAGAGTAATATTTTTAAACTTAGACTCCCCAAGGTTAACCGTTAGTCTGGGTAGTTCATTGACTTCAAAAAGCGCTAAAGTGTCAGATTTTTCAAATACCTTATTTTTGTGCCAAAGCTGATAATATTCAGGATTTTCTTTACCTTCAAACTCAGGCATAAACTCACCCGCAAAATCAAAATCAACCTCTTGCTCGTCTTCTTCGACCAACGTTTCGAGCAAACTAGCTTTGTTAGTCATTGCACGATCAAATTCACTACTGATCCACGTGTCAACGCTTATATCTGTTGCTAGCAGAATAGAAACCAAGAGTATTGATATCGAAATTGATAAATAGCGGCTGAGCTTCTTTTTAATAGAATTCACAAATCACTCTCTACGAAATAACCAAACCCGCGTTTAGTTTTAATGGGCAAATCGAACCCCAGTGCTTTCACTTTTTTTCTCGCTGACGATAAATGTGCTTCGATAGAATTTTTAGCTACAGCATCATATTGCCCCGCTAAATATTCGCTAAGCTTTTCTGGTGAGATAACTTTACCTTGATTAGAAAAAAGGCACTCAACAACTTTATATTCATTCGGTGTTAAATTAGCGTCAGTCCCTCCGCACTTTAGCTGTTTTAAATGAAGGTCTAATGAAATAGCACCAATATTTATACTACTATCATTAACGTTTAAACTGCCGCGTCGCATTAGGCACAGCAAACGAACATGAAGTTCATCAAAAGAAAAAGGTTTAGTTAAATAATCATCAGCGCCATTAAGTAAGCCGTCCACTTTATCTTCGGTTAGATCTTTAGCAGATAATATTAATACCCTAATATCTTTATTTGCTTGACGAATTGCCTTTAAGATAGCAGTACCGCTAAGGGTAGGAAGCATAAGGTCGAGTATCAGCAATGAATAATTACCTGCTAACGCCATACTTAGCCCCTCAGAACCATCACCAGTGTCGTCAACGGTGAAACCAAGGTTGGATAGGCCAACCCTTAAACTTCTTCTTAGCGAGGTTGAGTCTTCTATAATTAAAACTTTCAACGTTTGGATTACCTAACAAATAAATATTATTTAACTTAAACTATTAAACTTAAGATTAGCTGAATTTATACTTAATTTTATTAATTTTATTAATTTTATTAATTTTATTAATTTTATTAATTTTATTAATTTTATTAATTTTGAGGATTGATTTAGCTCATAAGCTCGGCAAGAGTGAAGATTAGTTCTATCTCGGTAGGGGGCGATTGTGCCTTCGACTTAATCTTATATTTATTCAAAATTAAATGATTCTAATGTCTGCTTTGGGGGGGGGCGATATCTAACGCAATGCAAAAGTTGTAGTCATAATTTTAGTTGTGAATGAGCTAGTTTCAGGTGAAAACGGAAGCTTTAGAATCTCTGCTCTGCTGCTATAAACAAGCTAATTACTGTCATTAAAAGCTTAACGGTCACTGTCTGTTTCTCGCTCTAGAAGTTTCCCTTAAAGTATTTGCATTTACTCGTTAAGGGGCAGGAGCGAGTCAGAAGTTAACTCGCCAATGGACAATTGTGAGTTAGAACAAATGTGTGCTTTGTGCCATTAAGAGACCTTCAAGGTACTTTTAATCTGCGTGTAGAACGTTTCTATATGACCTTTTGAATAGCCCCGCGCAAAGGATGAATGGGGCTATATCGAGTTGCTAAGACCTAATCTCTTTTAATTTTCCTTTAGAAAATAACTGATATAGGCTTGGTACAACAAATAACGTGAGTAATGTTGCTGTAATTAACCCACCAACAATAACGCTTGCTAGGGGGCGTTGAATTTCCGCGCCAACCCCATTAGACATTAACATCGGAATTAGCCCTAACGCTGAGGTGATTGCGGTCATTAGCACAGGTCTTAACCGGGAAGTAGCCCCGTCAAATATTGCATTAGTAGTTTCCAAACCATCTTGAATACGCTGGTTAATACTTTCAACCATAACCACACCATTTAACACGGCAACACCAAATAGTGTAATGAAGCCAACGGAGCTTGGCACGGACAAGTATTGCCCAGACAAATATAAGGAGAAAACACCGCCGATAACAGCTAATGGGACATTAACTAAAATCAACATTGCTTGACCAACTGAGCCAAATGCGAAGTAAAGCAAAAGAGCAATTAGGGTTAAAGATAGAGGAACCACTATAGCTAACCGTTGTTGTGCTCGTTGTTGACTTTCAAATTGACCACCGATGGCAACAGAGTAGCCAGCAGGTAAATCGACTTTCTCGGCGATTACTTGTCTGATATCGGCAACAACACTGCCCATATCTCGATTCTGTACGTTGGCTTGGATAACAACACGTCGTTGCACATCATCTCTTCTCACTTGCGGAGGACCTGACTCAAAGAAGATTGTTGCAACATCACTAAGACGAACCCAAGCACCTGTAGGTGACTGAATGCGAATATCGGAAATAGCTTCTTTATTATTTCGATATTCTTGTTCGATACGAACATAAATATCATACCGCTCATTGCCATTAATAATTTGTCCTGCTTCAACTCCACCTATACCATCTCGTACCACTTCCATTATATCACCGACCGATAGGCCAAAACGTGAAAGCTCTTGTCTGTTTGGCTTTACAACTAATTGAGCTTCACCAGCTATTTGTTCAAGCGCAACATCTCTAGCGCCTTCAACTTCTTTAATTGCCGATTCTATTTCTTGCCCTTTAACTGCCAATTGATTGAGGTCTGGCCCAAACAGCTTTATCGCTAGTTGTGCTTTTACACCAGATAGTAACTCATCTACACGGGTGGCAATTGGTTGAGAAAAGTTCAGTAAAAGTCCCGGAAACTCTTCAAGCGATTGTTCCATTTTGTTTTGCAGTTCATAACGGTTTGAAGCACTGGTCCACTCGGATACAGGTTTAAGTCCGATATAAATCTCGATGTTATTAACTGGTTCAGGATCGCCGCCAATATCAGGTCGCCCGATACGGCTTAGCGCATAAGTAACTTCAGGAAATGCCATCAACTTTTCTTCTAATATAGGTGAAACCATCAATGCAGTATCTAAACTAGAAGAAGGAGCAAGAGTTGCTCTTAAGTTAATTGTTCCTTCTTCTAGCTCTGGAACGAATTCAGTACCTATGTAAGGTATAATTGAAAAAGCCGAAGCAACCATAATTAGCGAGGTAACAACAATTAACTTGGTACGTTTAAGTGCAAACTTAAGCCCCTTTTTATATAGCTTATCTAAAGGTTTAACGACAAAGCTTTCTCTTTCTTTTATGCCTTTTTTGAACATGAAAGTGGCGAGTGCTGGTACGATAAACAAGGCAACAACAATAGCTGAAATGATGGCTAAAATAATACTAATTGCCATTGGCTGGAATAATTTTGCTTCGACGCCTTCAAAGCTAAACAAAGGCAAGAACACGACTAAAATGACAGAAGCAGCAAAAAATACTGGGCGAGCCACTTCTTTGCCTGCTTGTTTTAGCCGCAACTCGATACCATGATCATCTTTTTCTATTGCAAAGGGATCAGTATCATCACTAGGAACACGTGCTTCTACACTTTGTTGGTGTGTTGAATCAGGGTGGTTTAAATGTTTAAACATATTTTCAACCATGACCACTGAGCCGTCCACAAGCATACCAATAGCTACGGCAATGCCACCTAGTGACATAAGATTGGCAGAAATTCCCCACCAAGCCATGATCATTAATGCAATACCTACCGATATTGGAATGGAAATAAGAACAAGAAACGTTGCTCTTAAATTCATTAAGAACAGGGCAAGCACGATACAAATAAAGATAAAGGCAAGTGCTAGTGCATTGACTACAGTACTGACAGCTTGTTCGATTAAATCAGCTTGATCATAGAAGGGTTCGAATCGAACACCTTTAGGTAATGCCTGATTGATTAGTGGAATTCGTGCATTAATACCATCAATGGTTGCTTTTGTATTGGAACCCATACGCTTGAGTACAATGCCTGATACAACTTCACCTAGGTTTTCAACTTTTCCTTCGGACGTTTTACGGGTCATAGTGACCGCACCTTGTCGAATTTCACTACCTAGTTCAACTTTGGCGACATCAGAAACCGTCACAACAGTACCATCTACGGTTTTTACAGGTACTTGCTTAATGTTGCTAATGCCTGCTTCACCACTTTCGAACCAACCCGTTCCTCGAATAACAAGCTGCTCTTGTCCTCGGTTCATATACCAACCGCCAACGTTGGCATTGTTACTATCCAGTGCATTAACGATATCTTCTTGCGACAATCCATATGCAAGGAGCTTAGAGGGAGCTATGTTCACTTGATATTGCCTAACATTACCTCCGAAAGATAAGACATCTGTGACACCATCAACTGGCATAATTAGCAATTTGATTATCCAATCATTGAGGCTTCTGAGCGCCATTGAGTCATATCCTGCGTCTTTATCTGACACGAGCAAGTATTGAAATACTTGACCTAACCCAGACGTATTTGGTCCCATTTCAGGCGTACCTACACCGTCAGGTATCAACTCTTTTGCAGCTTGAAGCCGTTCAAAGACGAGCTGCCGTGCAAAATAGATATCAGTCCCTTCTTTAAAAACGACAGTAACGCCAGACAGCCCCGTTTTGGAAATTGAACGTACTTGTTCAACATCAGGTAACGCATACATGACCGCTTCAATCGGATAAGTGATGAGTTGTTCTACTTCTTCTGCGGCAAGCCCCGGCGCTTCTGTATTAACCGCGACTTGAACATTAGTCACATCAGGGAAAGCATCCAAGTTCAGTTTTGGGATCACCATTATTGCGCCAACAATAGTGGCAAATAAGGCAATCAAAATAAGGAGTCGGTTGTTTACAGACCAATCTATAATTTTATTAAACATAGCGGCTCTCCTTAATGGTTATGCGGATCAAATCCGCCTTTAGCTATTTCAGAAGCAACAAAAAACGCTCCTTGAGTGACCACACGAGTACCACTTTCTAAACCAAATATTTCTCTGAAATTACCTAGAGAACGACCTAACTCAACCTCTGTCGCTTTGAATTCACCGGGATGATCCTCAACAAATACGGTCCAATCTCCGTCCGCACTTCTAATTAGCGCTTCTTCTGGAACGGCCATAACTTTTTGTTCAGTGGCAAATTGAAAATATACTTTAACAAACATGCCTGAATGGAGATTGTCATCTGCATTATTAACACTTAGGCGAATGATTCGAGTTCTAGTGATGGGATCAATCGTGTGGGCTTCCTGAATAACTTTTGCCTTATAATCCTCTCCTTCTAATTTAACTATTGCCGGAGAGTTGATTGATAGATTGAGCTTTTTGTTGGGTGATACTTTAGCTTCCACCCACAGCTTATTTTCATCTGCCAAAAGCATGATAGTATCACCCGCATCGACTCGTTGGCCTTGGGTGAAGTCATCTTGTAAAACTACTCCTTCTCGCTGAGCTACTAGCGAATATTGGCCAAACGAAGTTATGTCTTTATTTGATATGTCTTTTATCGCTTTTTCAGTTAACCCTAGTGCGATAAGTTTTCCGTATGTAGCGTTAAATGTGGTTTGAGCCTGAAGTAAACGACTTTCACTTACTGTTTTGTTGCCTAATTTCTTTACTCGCTGCCATTCAGTTGACGCAATCAAGTAGTCAGCTTGAGCTTGAGCCATTGCTTCACTAAATAGGGTGACCAGCTTTTGTCCTTTTTCTACGTGTTCACCGAGTGCAGTATGTCTGCTTATTATCACTGACTCGGTACGGGGAGAAACGACATAGCTGCTATAACCATCTACTTTGACCTCTCCGGGCGCATAGATTGTACTGAATTGATAATCAGGTCTTATGCTTTGAACTTTAATATTGGCTAGTGACATTTTTTGAGGGCTTAGAGTAATACCTTCTTCATGTTCCTCTTCAGTTTCTTTATTTTTGCTCTCTTGGTCGTGACCATGTTCGTCATGTTCTGTGTCTTTTTCAGAATGGTTGCCTTCATTTTCCTGATGGCCTTCTTCTACATGATTTTCTTCACTTTCCGAGTGTTTATGTTCTTTGGGTTTTGCTGTTACAGGGTCAATTGTATTTACTTGTAGAGCATACACTTCACCGCTTAATGTCCCACCTAAAAAAAGTCCACTAATTAGTATTGCTAATATTTTTTTGCTAAATAATGTATTCATTTTTTTACCTATATTCTTTTAAAGTTTAAGATTTCTAATTGCCGTTTTAACTAATTAAATCTTGAACTTAGATAATTGACCCATGCTCCAAATGAAGGCTATTTCAGAGAGTCTAAATTGTTTTTCTAGTTGAATGCCTGAGTGCAATCCATCAGCTCTTTGGCTCAACGCTATTAGATAGTCTGAAGTATTGATGTCTCCAGCCTCCCAACGAGCGTTTAGCAACCTCGCGCTATTATCAATTCGGTTTTGTATAAGGTTTTGCCATCGCTGATAGTATTTTTTACTGATCATGAGGGATTCATAGTTGGCCTGAGCTTCAAAAGAGCGTTTTCGATAAATGGATTGGAAATAAGCTTCCGCAGCAACGGCTTCTGAATATGCCGCTTTAGTAGTATCGGAATAGTTATTTCTGATATTCAAAGGCATAGAGAATGTTAAGCCAACGATATTATCGTCACTATTTTTTCCTGCGCTAATCCCTATGGTGGGATTAGCTTTATTCTCTATGGTTGTTAGTTGTGCTTTAGCTTGTTGCTCTTTCCATTTTGCTTTAGCCAATTGTACTTGGGGGTGTTGTTCAATCCATTCAGCTTTGTATGAATAGTTTTCAACATCGAAATCAATAGAGGTTTTACTGGCTAACTCTGGTGTCCAATCAGGCAGCAGCTCTTTAACTTTAACCTCAGCATTTTTTAGCTCTATTTGATATTCAGCTATTTCACTAAAAACTTGAGACAAGTTTAAGTAAACCAGCTCAGCATCTAGAGGCTCAAGTATTCCCGCCTTTTGTTTGTCTTCCACAATACTAAGTAAGGTTTGCAGTTGACTTTCTCTCTCAGTAGAGAGCTGTGCAGCATCTTTCGCTGATTGCCAATTTGTCAAAGCAATTAACGCATCGGCCTTTTTTGAATCGATTAAATTCAATAAGTGCTGCTGGCTGGCATAAAGAGTTATCTCGCCAATTGACGTATTGGCAGAGCGTTTATCCCAAAAATCAATGGTCTGACTCAAACCGATTGAATAGTTATTAAAATCACCTTCTTTCTCAAAACTTGCGTCAAACTCAGGGTTATATATTGCCTGAGTTAAGCTTTTTGCATGATGATTGCTTGCGATTAACAACTCTCTTGCTTCAATTATTTCGGGATCTTTATTTATTTGTGTGTCTAACCACGACTCACTTTTTTGCTTGCTGTAAGCGGCATATGAAATACTTACAAGTAGGCAGAATGACAGGCAAGTGCCTGTATTTTTTATATATTTATACATAAGACTTCTTAAATTTTAAGTATTAATCATCTCTCATTTACCGATTTTTTAATCGATAAATGGACGGTCATAAATTTAGAAATTTAAGAAATAGGGGGGCGTAATATAGCGTCTAAAAATTCTTTTGTTTGATCGAATTGATAAGGTATTAGGTTGTTGTTATATAACTTTGTTGCACTATTTGAATTGCTAATTAATATCCAAGATAAGTGGCTGCCGCTACAGTGACCACAGTGATGACAATCCTTGATATCATGAGGTTCATCATCAGCGTTTTCATTTAAAATATCGCGATCATTTTTATGGTCATGTTGAGTTTGCAGGTGCTCTACATCGATTTGATGATTCTCAGAAGTTGCAGACGCAATAGAGCTTATCGATTGTAGAACAATCGAAAGAACTAATATTATCCTTAAAGCAACAGTGAAATTCAAAATAGACACCCATAAAATTGTGAGATAAAACTATAACAAGAAGCGACAGTTGAGACTAGCTCTATGTTTCTTTTTCATGCTCATCTCTGCAAGTTTCTTTGGGAAACTCAAACTCAATGGTTGTATGAGACAAATGATATTCTGAAAGTTCAATTGCGATAGTTTGTTTTAATGCCACGAGTTCATTCACACTTGAGTTTTTAGATAACTCCAAATGAGCTGTTAGTACATGACTTTCTCCGTCTAACGACCAAAAGTGCATGTGATGAACCCCATTAACTTCAGGTAATTTAATTAAAGTTTGTTTGATATTCTGTTGAGTTTCTTCATCTGGAGCGGCTTGAAGAAACAAAACAAGTGTAGATTTTAGATTTCTGAAAACATTAAATAAAATAAATAATGTAAAACCAATTGATAGCAGTGGGTCTAGTATTGGCAGTTCTACAAATAACAACACAATTGAAACAATTAGAACGGCGACCCAACCCAGAACATCTTCCAGTAAGTGCCAAGTTAGTACTTTTTCATTTAAAGTTTCCCCAGCTTTTAATTTGAATACGGCATACCCATTTACGGCAACACCGAGTATCGCAAGCCCTAACATTCCTTCAACTACAGGCATTTCAGGGTTGGTTAGCCTTGGAATTGCTTCAAACAACACCCAAATTGAGCCAATTACTAATACAACGCCATTTACCAATGCCCCGAACAGTGTAAGTCGGCGGTAACCATAGCTGTATTTATCTGGCGCTGCTTTGTTTGAAAAACGACTTAATATCCATGCAAAGCCAATCGATAAACTATCTCCTAAGTCATGCACCGCATCAGCCATAATAGCGGTACTGTTGGTGAGCCAACCACCAATAAATTCGATGATCGTAAAGGTAACATTCAGAAAAAATGCCCAACCAATCCTGTCGTCTGTTCCATGTTGATGACTATGACTATGCATTTTGTACCTCCAGCGCTTTATTTTTTCTTAGATTAGTGACATTGAAATTTATTAGGTGGCGGATCACTTTTTGATACATCCAGCGTTTGACTCCAGACAAATTAGTGCCTTTTTCAAGATAAAACTCATCAGGGGAATTATAAAGTCCAAAGTCGTCGTGAATCCCTTCTTTTTGAATATATGTGTCGGTTCCGCGCCAACCTGTATCTGGTGATGAAAAACATTTTGTTGCAACACCATAACCACAGAAATTGTCTTTTATTTGATTAAACTTTTGCTGTATTGAAGTGAGATATTGATTGTCTAAAATAAAGCCCTCTAAGTTGATCCAACGTCCTTCAAAGTAAACTTCAACCCAACTGTGAATAATGTATTTGGGCGCTAACCAAAAGACATAGGTAGGAATAGCTCCTTTTTGTAATTGCTGATCTATTGTAAACCCGTGAAATCGGCACTGAATTCTTAATCCACGTAATAAGGCCATTAAAAGGTTGCCCTTAGTGTTACATTGCCCGTATCCGTCAGATAAAACTTCACTTGCGGAAATATCGTCGCTTTTGTTATAGCCAAATAGTATTTCGTCTTTTACAAACTGATAAGCAGTGCCAATCTTGTTGTAGTCATCAAGTTCATGCCATTTTCGCTCTGTTATTAATGATTGGATAGTGGGGTGTTCAAAATTAACTATCTCAGTTTTTTTAAGATATTCTTGATTCATAAGAGCTTCCTTACTTTGAATTGCAGCAGGTTGATTGTTTATTTTTATCTGATACTTCAGATGTATATTGAGCCGATACTAATTCTTGTTTGGCATCCGTTAATATCATGTAAGCACCTCGAAGAATTAACATTGAAATGATGCTACCAATAACAATATCAGGCCAGCGTTGTTCTAGCACCATGACAAGTATGCCAGCAAATACGACACCAAGGTTTGCGATCACATCATTAGCTGAAAATATCCAGCTAGCCCTCATATGCACTTCATCATTGTTGTGTTTTCGTATAAGCATCAAACAAATGACATTAGCGATTAAAGCCACAGAACCAACTCCAATCATAAACCAAGAATGAGGCTCACTTTCTCCAACTAGTCGCCTAGCTATATCGAGAAGAATTAGAACCCCTAACCCCAATTGGAAATAACCACTTACTAATGCTGCATTAGCTTTATGTTGGATTGACTTCCCCACGGCATATAAGGCAATGGCATAGACGATAGCATCAGCTAGCATATCTAACGAATCAGCAATTAATGCGGTTGATTCAGATAACCAACCTAAACCAATTTCAAATACAAACATCGTGGCATTTATAGCTAAAAGCCAATAAAGCACTGTTTTTTGTTGGTCATCTTTTAATTCTACTTCACAGCCACAACCGCTCATTTTTTAACTCCGCCTTACTTGTATAATTCAAGTGTAAAACCTATAGTAACTATAGGGTCAAGTTTAAAAAGAAAATATTATGAAAATAGGTGAATTATCGAAAACATCCGGTTGTTCTATACAAACTATTAGATACTATGAAAAAGAAGGATTACTTTCTGATCCAGAGCGTACAGAAGGTAACTTCAGATTGTATGACGTTACCGCTTTGAAGCAATTAGAATTCGTAAAACATTGTCGCAGTCTCGATATCTCTCTGATTGATATCAAACGTCTTATCGACCTAAAAAATAAACCAGAAGAAAGTTGTTCAAGTGTAAATGAACTGATTAAACAGCAATTAGATTTAGTTAATAAACGCATGAAAGAATTAAAAGCCTTAAAAATCGAATTACAACAAATGTCTAGTACGTGTAATTCTGATAATACTATTGAAAGGTGTGGGATAATTAAGTCATTAGATAGCTAAAGTGATGTACAAAAGGCTATTTTTTTAATTCACCTTGATTATTGATACAGACTAATTAATAGTTATTTTCTTACCCACACGAACAGACTTTAGTTCCCCTGTAAACTCCTTTTCAACTAGCAATAGCGATTTATCGCTTGTATCGTGAGTACCTAATGCAACCATTTTGAGTTTACGGGACATTAAATTAATGTCATTAAGGACGTATTGTTTATCAATAAGCGAGCATACTCCTTTGCTGTATATCAAATGAAATTATGAATGCTACATGTACCTCTTTGAAAAAATTGACGTTAGTCAAATATTCATAAATGTTTACATGACATCAATTTACTTATTCGAAAATTTGTATTAGCATAAGCCATGTATATTTTTATGAGAATTTTATGTCTAAAGCATTTTCAAAAGTCTTAGTAATAACGCTTATGCTGGTTGCCTTTGTAGGGCAAGCATTTGCGTATTCTGCTATGTCTTGCGAAATGTCATTAGGTTCTCATGAATCACACATGAACATGGAACATTCCAAGATGAGTCATCATGAAGGAATGGAGCATGGTGATATGAATAAAAGCAGTAACGGTCAATCAGAAGATTGTTGTGGTGTTTGTGTTTGTCCTACAAATGCTTGCTCATCTACGACAGTCCTAAATTCCAGTATTGATTCGACAGATATTCAAATATTCAGTGAATCTGTAGCTGCTCTGCAATCTAAACAACCTCATTCAATTTCCACTTCCCTTTATCGTCCACCAATTTTTGCCTAATACAGGATTAGTGCGTCCAAATTTCTCGCACATGTAATTAATTTTTCTGTTAGTCAATATAGCGTCGTAGCGCTATAGATATTTTCCAGCGATGTCTGGGGGCAAAAATGATCAATAAGTATTTAAAAATAGCAGTAGTAATGCTGCTTTCACCTGCGTTTGCAAACGCCAACGAACATAACCATGCAGACAATCACGACGTAACACCTTTGGAGTTAATCGTTTATAAAACCCCTACTTGTGGGTGTTGTAAAAAATGGATAACTCATATTGAAGACAAAGGGATCGTTGCGCATTCCAAAGATTTCCGAAACATCGGCAACATCAAAACTAAGTATGGTATCAAACCTAATTACCGTTCATGCCACACGGCAGTGAGTAGAAATGGATTTGCCTTTGAAGGTCATATACCTGCTAAATTTATTCAGCAGTTCTTATCAGAAGAACATCCCAATGCGATTGGGCTTTCAGTTCCAGCAATGCCAGTTGGCTCTCCCGGTATGGAAGTCGATGACCGCTTTATGCCATACAACGTGTTAATTCTATTTAAAGATGGAACGAGCAAAGTCTATGCAAAAGTTAAGACATACGAGGAGCAATTCTAATGAAATTGAACTCTTCAAACCTTACTTCACTTTCAACTGCATTAATACTCGGCTTATCTGTATTCTCAGCTCAAGCTGAGAAAGTAGTGTCGCTTGAACAAGCTATCACCTTAGCTCAGCAAAATGATCCTTGGCTTCATGGTAGCCGATTGAAACAAAGTGCAGTTGAAAATAGAAGTATTGCTTCAGGTACTTTGCCTGATCCGAAAGTATCGCTAGGGATAATGAATTTACCAACAGATACTTGGGATTTAGATCAGGAAGGAATGACTCAGCTAAAGGTTGGCGTCTCTCAAATGTTTCCGAGAGGCGACAGTCTAGAGATCAAGAAAGACCAGTTACAAATTGAGTCCACGAAATTTCCACTGTTACGAGAGGATCGTAAAGCTAAGTTGAAAAGCCAAGTGTCACAACTTTGGTTAGATGCTTACTTAGCCCAACAAACTATTAAATTGATTGAAGATGATTGGTCTCTCTTTGAGCAGATGGCGGAAGTGGCTAAAGCTAGCTATTCAAACGTTGTTGGTAAAACTAGACAGCAAGATGTTATTCGTGCTCAGTTGGAAATCGTGCAGTTAGATGACAGATTAACTTCGCAAAAGCAGAAACTAGAAACGACAATCGCTCGTCTCAATGAGTGGCTTCATATTTACGATGCGGATCGTTTGAATGAATCATTCAACTTTGACGCGCAACCATTAGAGTTTAGGGTTTCTAAAAAGTTACCTGCAATTACTCTGAATAATCCAACAGTCCTAAAAGCATCTAATTACTCAAGAAATCTATTGGCTCAGGAGCTTTCGAATCACCCAGCCATACTTGCAATTGATATAAAACGCAAAGCTTCAGAAAAAGGAATTGAGTTAGCCAAACAGCAATATGAGCCGCAATGGGGTGTTAATGCTAGTTATGCCTATCGCGACAATATGCCCTCTGGTGATAGCCGAGCTGATTTATTTTCTGTTGGGGTAACGTTTGATTTACCCTTGTTTACCGAGAACAGACAAGATAAGCAAGTTGCAGCTTCTATTGCAGATTCAGAGACTATTAAAACCGAGAAACTATTACTGACAAAGCAAATGATCAGTGTTTTAGAAAAAGAACTAAGACAGCTTAAACGCTTATCAGATAGACAATCTATCTATCAAGAACAACTCCTTAAACAAACTCATGACCAAGCAGAAGCGTCATTGACAGCCTACACAAATGATGATGGCGATTTTGCCGAAGTTGTTCGAGCAAGAATCGCAGAATTAAATGCCAGAATATCAGCCTTAAGAATTGATGTTGACGCACTTAAAACAGTTGTTCGTATCAACTATTTATTTGCGCATTCTCAATCTAACTCAAATGCTGAACATAAGTCGAAGCACACTTCGCACAAAACTAATCAGCTCTTATCCAGTCAGCAATTTGGAGAAAAATAATGTCAACGAATACTAAAACAGTTATTGCCGTCATCATTGGGGCAGCACTAGGTGCTGGAGCATTGAGTTTATATCAAGGTACTGGCTCAAACAGTAATAGTAATGAAGCAACATCAGGAGAAAAAAAGCCTCTGTATTGGGTTGCACCGATGGATTCTAATTACCGCCGGGACAAGCCCGGTAAGTCGCCTATGGGGATGGATTTAATACCTGTGTATGAGGAAGAATCATCTGGTGATGACTTTGGCCCCGGAGCAGTAAAAATTGCGCCTCATGTAGTGAATAACCTTGGGGTTCGCACTGCACCTGTTGAACTGAAAAATATGCATACTGAAATCTCAACGGTAGGTTATGTTCAATATGATGAAGATAAGCTAATTCATATCCACCCACGGGTTGATGGCTGGATTGATAAACTTTACATCAAAGCAGCAGGTAACCCTGTAGAGAAAGGGCAGCCTCTTTATACACTATATTCTCCTCAGTTAGTTAATGCTCAGGAAGAGCTGTTAATAGCGTTAAAGCGCAACAATAGTTCTTTAATTTCAGCAGCCAAAGATCGCCTAAAAGCGTTACAGCTTTCAGCAGACTTTGTTCAAAAGCTAGAAAAGACACGAAAGGTTCAGCAAACAATTACCTTTTATTCACCACAAGCAGGTGTTGTCGATGGTTTGAAGGTTAGAGAAGGTTTTTATGTAAAGCCGGGAAACACCTTATTAAGCATTGGCCAGCTAGATCAAGTTTGGGTTGAAGCAGAAGTGTTTGAACGTGACGCAGCCTTAATTAAAAAAGGACTTCCTGTATCAATGACACTAGATTATTTACCCGGTGAGGACTGGGCTGGTGTCGTTGATTATGTTTATCCAACATTGAACAGTAAAACACGCACACTCCGAGTGAGATTGAAATTTGATAACACAGACTATCAATTAAAACCAAATATGTTTGCACAAGTCTCTATTCACGCTAATCAAGCTGATAGCACCATCCTCGTGCCTAAAGAAGCCGTTATTAGAACAGGTAAACAGGACAGAGTAGTACTTGCGTTAGGTGATGGGCAATTTAAATCTATTGAAGTGACTATTGGCCGGGTTGATATCGACAGCATCGAAATATTAGACGGCTTAAATGAAGATGACGTTGTGGTGACATCTGCCCAATTCTTGATTGATTCTGAATCAAGTAAAAGCTCTGACTTTAAACGAATGACTCATGATGAAGTGCCTAACTCTGTTTGGATGCAAGGGGATGTTAATAGTGTTATGGCAGGGCACCGCATGGTTAATATTTCACATGGCCCTGCTGAAGCTTGGGATTGGCCTGAAATGGTTATGGATTTTACTGTGGCTGAAAAAGTCGATATTGACTCATTAAAGTCAGGTCAATCTTTGCACTTTGAAGTGAGCAAAACCGAAGACGGTGGATATGAAATTACTGGAATTCATATCATGAGTGAGCCTGAAGTATCATCAGCAACAGTATCTGGTTTGATCAATGCGATTGATATTGATACACGGATTCTAAATATTAGCAGAGGCCCAATAGAGAAATGGGATAGACCTGCTGCGACGATGGATTTTATCGTCGCGGACAATATAGAAATGGTTGATTTCAATGTCGGTGATAATGTCACTTTCACTTTTGAGGTTAGAGATGACTTAGTTATCACTGACATTTCTCTTGAATCAGATGAACAACACGGCAAGGAAAATAAAGCTGCTGTTGATCATTCTAATCATTAAGTGGGAGAAAAATAATGATTGAATCAATTATTAGATGGTCTATCGGCAATCGTTTCTTTGTTTTGTTGATTACCTTAATTATCGCGTTTGGTGGTTTGTATTCATTACAAAAAACACCAGTAGATGCACTCCCCGATCTTTCTGATGTGCAGGTGATAATTAAGACGAGCTATCCGGGACAGGCACCACAAGTAGTGCAGGATCAAGTGACATTTCCTCTTACTACAGCGATGTTATCAGTGCCGGGGGCGCAAACTGTTCGTGGTTACTCATTTTTTGGTGATTCCTACGTCTACATTATTTTTGATGATGATACTGATTTGTATTGGGCTAGAAGCAGAGTACTTGAATACTTAAGCCAAGTAGCATCAAGCCTGCCTGATTCGGCAAAACCTCAATTAGGACCTGATGCAACAGGTGTGGGTTGGGTATACATTTACGCTTTAACAGATAAGTCTGGAAACCATGATCTAAGCCAATTAAGAAGCATTCAAGACTGGTTCTTAAAGTATGAACTACAAACTGTTCCGGGCGTGTCCGAAGTTGCCGCCGTTGGTGGTATGGTTAAGCAGTATCAAGTGCAAGTAGATCCTGATAAATTGAGAGCTTACGATATTCCTCTAAGTTTAATACAAATAGCCTTACAAAAAGGGAACAAAGAAACTGGCGCATCCGTTGTGGAAATGGCTGAAGCTGAATATATGGTTACCGCAACGGGGTATATTCAATCAGTTGGAGACATTGAGAAAATTCCACTTGGTATTAACGAACAAGGCACGCCATTGCGTATTGGTGATGTTGCTACCGTTAATTTAGGGCCTCAAATGCGCCGTGGTATCGCAGAGCTAAATGGTGAAGGAGAAGTTGTTGGTGGTGTTGTCGTTATGCGCTTTGGTGAAAACGCTCAACAAACCATAAACGGGGTAAAAGAAAAACTTGAATCGCTTAAATCTTCTCTACCAGAGGGGGTGGAGATTGTCCCTGTTTATGACAGATCGAAGTTAATAGATCGTGCTGTTGATAATCTTTGGAGCAAGTTGCTAGAGGAGCTTGCAGTCGTTGCTATTGTCTGTGTGGCTTTCCTATTTCATCTTCGCTCATCTATTGTGGCAGTTGTTACTCTGCCATTAGGTATCTTGGTGTCGTTCATTATCATGTATATGCAAGGCATCAATGCCAACATTATGTCTTTAGGCGGTATCGCTATTGCGATTGGTGCGATGACTGATGGTGCAATAGTGATGATTGAAAATATGCACAAGCATATGGAGAAAACACCACTAACAGATGAAAATCGCTGGCAAATTGTTGCTAAGGCTGCGAGTGAAGTAGGCCCTGCACTATTTTTTAGCTTACTGATCATTACAGTCTCATTCTTACCTGTATTTATCTTGGAAGCGCAAGAAGGAAGAATGTTCTCTCCGCTCGCCTATACAAAAACCTATGCAATGGCGGCATCAGCAGGTTTGGCGATCACATTGGTGCCTGTTTTGATGGGCTACTTTATTCGAGGCAAAGTTGTTTCTGAAAAGAAAAACCCGTTAAACCGATTATTGATTGCTATCTACATGCCTGTTTTAAAGCAAGTCATGAAGTTTCCAAAATCGACAATAGTAGCAGCAATATTAGTGACTATCGTTGGCTTTTGGCCTGTCGATAAAATTGGTAGTGAATTCATTCCGCCATTGGATGAAGGCGATCTCATGTATATGCCTACTACCTATCCCGGTATTTCAATTGGTAAAGCAAGGGAGTTATTGCAGCAAACAGACAAGCTTATTCGCACTGTGCCAGAAGTTGAAACTGTATTTGGTAAAGTAGGAAGAGCTGAAACTGCAACCGATCCTGCACCTTTAACCATGATTGAAACCTTTATTCAATTGAAGCCACAAGAGCAGTGGCGAGAGGGTGTGACTACTGAATCGTTAAAAGCTGAGTTTGATAAATTGGTTAAGTTTCCGGGCTTAACGAATGCTTGGGTTATGCCAATCAAGACCCGAATCGACATGTTAGCAACAGGCATAAAAACGCCTGTGGGTATTAAAGTCGCCGGACCAGAGCTTGATGTGATTCAGGAAATCGGCCAACAAATAGAGCAAATTTTACCCGAAGTTACAGGCACAGCATCAGTTTACTCAGAGCGAGTTGCAGGTGGACGATATATCAAGGTTGATATTTCACGCGATAAGGCAAGTCGCTTTGGGTTAAACATCGAAGATGTTCAACAAGTGGTTTCTACAGCTATTGGTGGTATGAACGTTACCCAAACGGTAGAAGGTCAAGAGCGTTACCCTGTTAACTTACGCTATCCGCAAGACTATCGAGACTCTCCTGAGCAGCTATCACGATTACCTGTTGTAACACCAAGTGGTCAACGCATTGCACTAGGTGATGTCGCAGATATTCGAGTTGAGAACGGTCCGCCGGGAATTAAGAGTGAAAATGCTCGTTTAAATGGCTGGACGTTTATCGATATAGACGGTGTTGACGTAGGTACTTATGTTGAAAGTGCAAAAATACACTTGGCTAATAATCTAAAACTACCAGCAGGTTATTCAATTACTTGGGCTGGGCAATACGAATATATGGAAAGAGCGAAAGAAAAGCTCACCTATGTATTGCCTTTAACACTCGCCATTATTGTTATTCTACTTTACTTAAACTTCAGAGCGTTTAGTGAGGTGGCTATCATTATCGTTACCTTGCCGATGGCGATGATTGGTGGCTTATGGTTGATGTATCTGGAAGGGTTTAACTTCTCTGTGGCTGTTGGCGTGGGCTTTATTGCTCTAGCTGGGGTAGCGGTTGAGATTGGTGTGATAATGTTGGTCTATCTCAATCAGGCACTTGCTGAGCTTAAGGAAAAAGCTGAAGAGCGAGCTGAACCTATCTCTGATGATGCATATCAAGATGCATTATTGCACGGTGCAGGCTTACGAGTTCGTCCAGTAATGATGACAGTTGCAACAATCATTATCGGCTTGATGCCCATTTTATATGGTACAGGAACAGGTTCGGAGATTATGAGTCGTATTGCTGCACCTATGGTAGGCGGAATGACAAGTGCTGTGCTACTCACTCTTATTGTGCTCCCAGTAATTTACTCAATCGTTAAAAAGCCAGAATTAAACGCCTTTAACAAGGAGCTTTCTAAGGCGGAGCTAAAAAGTAATGCTTAGCGAAGTTAAGAAACCATAAATAGCAATTTCAATAAACTAAAATAGAGGTAAATATGAAAAAACTAATTAAATTTTTAACCGTAATCAGTGTCGTTTTTAGTAGTGCGGTATTTGCGCATGTGCATCTTGAAAAAAGTGTGCCTGCTGATAATGCAATGCTAATGAATCCTCCAGAAGAGTTAACTTTGGTGTTCACCAAAGAGGTACGGGTTGTAAAAGTTTCATTGGCCAATAAACAAGGCGAAGAATTTAAATTTGGATTCGAGCCTTCTAAAGTCGCTACTAGCAAATTTACATGGAAACTACCTAAATTAGCTCCTGCAAACTATGCTGTGGATGTAACCTTCTTAGGTAACGATGGTCATAAAATGAAACATAGCTTCGGCTTTATGGTTCACTAAAATAGGCGGTGTGATTGATATGGAAATGTATATCTGGAATACAGTCATTGTACTGTCAAAAATTGTATTTTACGTCGGCTTTGCCTGTATTGCAGGTTATACATTTTTCAGGCAAATATTTGAGAATAATGAATCTCATACTAATGCTGTAATAGCGAATTTAACGTGGACAAGAACTTATATAGTTATGGCTTTGATCGCTAATATTACTTGGTTCTTTGCCAGTACTGGTGCAATGGCAGAAGAGGGAATTCAGGGGGCGATAGACGCTGATATATTGGCTATTATGTGGGACTCCTCTGTCGGCACTGGAGCTTTGCTTCGAGCGCTTGGGCTAGTTACCGCAATAATCGCTTTAGCTTTAAGGTTCAAACTCGCTGTGAACTCGTACTTAAAACAAAGCGCTTTAATGTTGAGTTTATTAATCCTTGCATACTCATTCACGTTACTGGGTCATATTTCTGAGTTAGGCACAATTGAAAAAGGCTTGCTTATTTTGCATGTGCTCGTTATGGCATGGTGGTTTGGGGCGTTATTGCCACTAAAACAGGCTTGCCATCAGCTAAGTTATGCAGAACTTCATTTGCTGATGGAAAGCTTTGGCAAACAAGCAAGTTTTACATTGAGCCTATTGTTGGTAGCAGGCCTCTGGCTCGTGATTCAATTGGTCGGAAGTCTTGATGCACTAATAAGCTCAAGTTACGGACAAACACTGTTGTTTAAATTGGCCCTTGTAGTGTCTATTTTGGCACTTGCTGCTAAACATAAACTAATACTCGTTCCACAACTTAAAAATAGTCAAGGCAGAGAGGCTTTATCTAAATCTATCTCGATAGAAATGGTAGTAGCTTTTGCCATTTTATCTGTAACGGCTGGGCTTACTAGTGTTGTTGGCCCTGCAAATTAAAACCTAAAAGAGAGAATGAAAATGAAAACAATAAATATATTACTCGTTTTATTAATGACGTTTAGTTTCGCAGCAAACGCTCATGGTGATAAGAACAAAGACAAAGGTTTGTTTAAAGGTATAGATACCCCTGCCGCAAAAGTTGTTTTGGCATTTCATCAAGCACTTGAAACTGGCAATCAAAAACAGGCTAGAGCGCAGTTAGCGGATGATGTCACCATTTTCGAGGGAGGCCGCGTTGAAAGGAGCGCTGATGAATATGCTCATCATCATATGTTGTCGGATATGAAGTATTTAGCAGCGATGAAGAGCGACACACTTGAACATCAAGTGACGATACTTGGAAATACCGCTATCTCTGCGTCGCGTAGTCAAACTACAGGTACTCATAAAGGTGTTGAACGCGATTATCAAGGCATGGAAACGATGGTGCTGGAAAAACAAAATGGTGAATGGAAGATTAAGCACATTCATTGGTCACATTAACTTATTGGTTAAATAACGGAGTACAAAATGAGAATTAAAAGTCCATTACATCAAGTTTCTACGCCACGTAGACGCTTTGTACAAGGTGTAATTGCTGGCGGTGTATTAGCTGCTTTTCCAAGTGTTCTTCATGCAGCTTCATCTTTGATTGCTGGAACTTCAACAGGTACTGCGCCCGAACTAAGTGGAGAAGTAATAGATTTAGTGATAGATGAGTCACCCGTAAACTTCACAGGTGTTGTAAGAATGGCTACAACAATCAATGGCTCAATACCAGCTCCTACCTTGCGCCTCAGAGAAGGTGATGACGTTACTATCAGGGTAACTAATAAATTATCAGTGCCGAGTTCAATTCATTGGCATGGGATCATTCTTCCGTATCAAATGGATGGCGTACCGGGTATTAGCTTTAAAGGTATAATGCCGGGTGAAACCTTTGTTTATAAATTTAAGCTGCAACAAAGCGGCACATATTGGTATCACTCACACAGTGGCTTTCAAGAAATGACAGGTATGTACGGCGCATTAATTATTGAGCCAAGAGAAAAGGATATTATTAGTGCTGACAATGAGCATGTCATCCAATTGTCTGATTGGACTGATGATGACCCAATGGATTTGTTTCGCAAGTTAAAAGTACAGAGCGATGTATTTAACTTTAATCAACCTACTGTTCCAGAGTTTTTTGATGACATTTCAAATAGCAGCGTTTCAAATGCGCTACAACGCCGGGAAATGTGGAATAAAATGAGAATGAACCCTACAGATCTTGCAGACTTATCAGCATCTGCAATGACTTTTTTAATGAATGGTTGTGCGCCTTTGACAAACTGGCGTGGAATGTTTAAAGCTGGCGAAAAGGTTAGGCTTAGATTTATTAACGGTTCTAGCAATACGTTTTTTGATGTAAGAATACCTGAGCTGAAGTTAACAGTTGTACAAGCTGATGGACAAAATGTTGAACCTGTGACAGTAGATGAATTTAGATTTGGTCCCGGTGAAACTTATGATGTACTTGTCGAGCCAAAAAATGATGCATATACGATTTTTGCACAAAGCATGGATCGCTCAGGTTATGCTAAAGGTACTTTATCAATGGCACCTAACGTTGATGCACCAGTACCTTCTTTAGACCCCGTTGAGTGGTTAACGATGACAGATATGATGGGCAATATGACCCATGATAGTGTGCATTCTACAATGGCTGATACGGCAGGTATGTCGGGCATGAATTCTAATAAAATGGATCATAGTGCAATGGGTCATGGAGCGATGGCAATGGATCATAGTAAACATGGAATGACTAAAAACCCATTAGCTGTTGCTAGCACTAAAGTGCGTCATGCAAAAACAGAGTATGGAGCTTCTGTTGATATGCGTGTTGATATGCCTAGAACAAACCTTGATGATCCCGGTATAGGTTTACGTAAAAATGGACGCCGTGTTTTAACACTTGCAGATTTACATTCTCTTGAGGGAATTACAAACCAGCAAGAGCCAGAGGCTGAAATTGAATTACATTTAACTGGAAACATGGAGCGTTATAGCTGGTCATTTGATGGCTTGGAATTTGGAAAAAGCACGCCAGTTCACATGAAGCATAATCAACGTTTAAGAGTTATTTTACAAAACGATACAATGATGACACATCCCATGCACCTGCATGGTATGTGGAGCGATTTGGAGAATGAAAAAGGTGATGTACAGGTTCGTCGCCATACTATCCCTGTACAACCAGCGCAAAGAATTAGTTTTTTAACAACACCTCATGACGTAGGTCGCTGGGCATGGCATTGCCATTTATTATTCCACATGGATGCAGGTATGTTTAGAGAGGTAGTTGTATCATGAAAAAGTTAATACTAACCAATACCTTAAGACTATTATTAATAGGTTTGCCCCTTATAAGTGTATCTGTATCTGCAAAAGATGAGATGACTGAGATGGGTGATCCTAAAATGCAAGCACAAGGTGGAGATGCACCTAAAGATGCTAGAGACCCCCATGCTTATGCAGCAGGTACAACTTTGACTGAAGGCCCTTACGCACTCAGTAGCGACAAACGACTGACTTTGGCAGATGAGCATTCATTTTACGCGCTACTAGGGGATCGTCTTGAATATAATGAGCAAACAAACGCAGGTGTTTTTGACTTTCAGGCATGGTATGGCACTACTTTTGATAGATTAGTCATCAAAACTGAAGGAGATTTTAGCGAAGGTAATTTAGAGGAGAACCAAACAGATTTTCTATGGGGCCACGCAATATCTGCTTATTGGGATACACAAGTCGGTATTCGACTTGATTACAATAACGAAGGTGAAAACCGCAAATGGCTAGCTTTTGGTTTACAAGGTCTAGCCCCCTACTGGTTTGAAATTGATATGACTGCGTATTTAGGAGAGCAAGGTAATAGTGCATTTTCGATCGAAGCTGAGTATGAGCTATTACTTACTCAAAAGTTAATTGTTCAACCACGAGCAGAGTTGACGCTTTACGGTAAGGATGACGTCCAAAATAACCTTGGTAGTGGCTTGTCTAGCAGTGCTATTGGTTTTCGGGTTCGTTATGAGTTTACCCGCCAGTTTGCTCCCTATGTGGGCGTTGAGTGGACAAATAAATTTGGTAATACAGCCGACTTTGCGAAGTTAAATGGGCAAAGTACTCGTGATACTGCTTTTGTTGCAGGTATCAAGTTCTGGCTCTGATATGAAGAAATACTATATTGACTTGATGAGAGCTACCGCAACTATATTGATGGTAGCTTTCGCTTTTTGGGATTTAAACCATTTTAGTTATGTTAGGAAAGGCCTAGCTAATAGTTTTTTTGGAAAGAACTAAGAGCAGTAATAGTAAGCTACTTCTTGTTTTCAGTCGGTGCCAGTCTGGTGTATACCTATCAAGGTGGAATATCAGCTAAGAAGTAAAGTTGGCGAATGGTTAAGGTTAAAGAGTCAAGGCAAAAAACATCGCCATTGAAAGACCTACAATAGGCCATTTTATCATTTTTGATGAACGGGAATTGGATGTGCCCGGGATAGAACCGATTGTTGCAAAGTACAGCGCTTAAAGCTGAACAATTGGAAAAATGATCCCTTACTCAATACCTAATTATGAGCGTAGGGTTTTTATTTCTTTTAATGGTGCTCATGCTTGGCTTCAATCTCATGAGTATAAATTAGACACCCCTTTTATACTTGTGAAGTTTAAGCTGTTTAAAAAAGTAAAAAGTAAAAAGTAAAAAGTAAAAAGTAAAAAGTAAAAAGTAAAAAGTTTAGGTTTTAGTTCAAAGGTTGATCAAGATCATAAAATTATTTTTATAAAGTGGCTAATATTGTAGGTGCTAAAGAAGGAATGATAATGTTTGGACTTTTCAGGTGGTTTAAAATAGTAATAATAACTGTGTTGCTTACGCAGCATGGCTTTGCTATTGCTAAACCAATGAATTGTGAAGAGCATCATAATGGCTCATCCGACACGCATATTATACAACCAAGCAAAAATATGCATCATCAATCAATGATTGACAATAGTCACTATCACACTGAAAATTCGCAAGATTCTAAAAACCGTCATGGTGATGAAGACTGTGAAAAATGTAAAGCTGGTGATTGTGTTTGTTGTGAAGGCGGTTTTTGTACAAGCTTTCATTTAAATGCCTATCTTGTGGAAGCGCAAGACGAAGGTATTTGCAATATTCATTCTGAGCTAATTCTACAGCGTACACCCCTACCAAAATCTGGTATCCATCTCTTACTTTATCGTCCACCAATTATTGGCTAATCACAGGATCAGTGCGTCTTTTTTTCGCCACTCCCATCAAAAATAGAATGACTTATTCATTGATTTAAATAATCAATTGTTTTGAACGATTAGTACGATATTTGGAAAGGCATTATGAAAATGCTCAAGTTATTGCCATTTACAGTAATTAATACTGTCGATTTTGGCCGAGATTCCTCTTTTTACCAAAAATTAGTTTTTAGCTTTTGCATTATTAATCACGAATAATCACTTGACCTGTGTCTTAGACACAGGTCTAAGCTGTAGGTGAGATTACAAACTTAGGTGAAGAACTAAGGAGTGAACATGAAAGTTGCAGAGCTGGCAAAAAGCCTTGGAACGACTGCTGATACGGTGCGCTATTACTCGCGATTGGAACTGTTAAAACCTGCTAAGTCAGTGAACGGCTACAAGTCATACTCGAATAAAGAAGTATCGAGACTTAAATTCATTTTAAGTGCCAGAAACCTTGGTTTTTCTGTTGCAGATATCAAGGAAATTATTAATGAATCTGAAGATGGTAAAAGTGCGTGCCCATTAGTCAGAAGCCTGATCAAAGAGCGGCTTGAAGAAACAGAAAAGCAGTTTCAAGCAATGTTGGCACTTCGAGGAAAAATGTCTTCTGCGCTTTCTCGATGGGAAGAAATGGAAGACAAAGCACCGACTGCAAACATGGTTTGTCATCTCATCGAAAACTTTGAGCAAATTAAAAAAGCATAGGAGGAAAAAGGGTGGCTACTAACACAAATATAAAAACTGAATCAGGCTGTTGCTGTCAGGCAAAAGCTCAATCCTCTTCGTGTAAAAGTAAGGAGAATACGTTGGAGAAAGTATCACATAACCAACAGCTTATCATTGAAGGTGCTGGGTGTGCTAGCTGTGTAGGCAAAATTGAAGGGGCGTTAAAGGCAACTTTTGGTGTAGTCAGTGCGGAAATGAATTTTGCTGATAGGACTGTAATAGTTTCTGGGACAGCTAAAACAGAAGAATTGATCAAAGCTGTTGAATCTGTGGGGTATAACGCGAAGCCAATTGATGATAGCTCTGCAACAGATGCGCTTGACGAGAAAGAAGCGGCTGATTGGGCATATTATAAAAAGCTAATGCGCGATACATTTATTGCCCTTTCACTCGGTGTTCCTTTGATGATCTACAGTATTGTAGTTGGAGAAATGACGGTTGAAACCAACCTTGAACGCATGTCTTGGCTGGTTGTAGGCATTTTAACTTTTGGTGTTATGTATTTTTCAGGTAAGCATTTTTATGTTGGCGCTTGGAAAAGCTTTAAAAATCACTCCGCTAATATGGACACTCTAATAGCTTTAGGAACAGGTACAGCTTGGGTGTATTCGATGGTTGTCGTGTTTGCACCTGACGCCGTTCCATTGATGGCACGGCATGTTTATTTTGAAGCTACCGCCATGATCATTGGCTTAATTGATTTAGGTCTAGCATTAGAAATAAAAGCCAGAGGTAAAACCTCTGAGGCCATTAAACGTCTTATCGGCTTGCAGGCCAAAACGGCAACCGTAGTTCGTGATAACAAAGAGGTTCAGATTGGTATTGAGCAGGTTTTACTGAATGATGTTGTAAAGGTAAAACCGGGCGAAAAAATTCCCGTCGATGGTGTGGTATTGGAAGGCCACACCTCCATTGATGAGTCCATGCTGACAGGCGAACCCATGCCTGTTGAAAAAGCTGAAGAAGATGAGGTTGTCGCTGGTACTTTGAACAAATCAGGCATGATTTTATTTAGAGCGACACGCGTTGGTAAAGACACGGCGCTTGCACAGATCATCAATATGGTGAAACGAGCACAAAATTCAAAACCGCCGATTGGCCGCTTGGCCGATGTTATTTCAGCTTTTTTCGTGCCTGTAGTGATGATCATCTCTGTGTTAAGTGCGCTAGCATGGCTTAACTTTGGACCTGAGCCAGCAGTCGCTTTTGCCATCGTATCAGCAACCACCGTACTTATTATTGCCTGCCCGTGTGCTTTGGGCCTAGCAACTCCTATGTCTGTCATGGTCGGAGTAGGAAAAGCAGCAGAAGCTGGCGTGCTTATTCGAAACGGTGAAGCACTGCAAAACGCCTCTAAAATCACTGCCATGATTTTAGATAAAACGGGCACTATTACTGAAGGGGCACCTAAGGTAACCGATATTGTTTTAGCAAAAGCTACTGACGAAAAAGACGTACTACAGCTTGCAGCAAGTTTAGAAAGCGGCTCAGAGCACCCTTTAGCGCAAGCGATTGTTGAAAGTGCATTAGATAAGGATATTGAGTTACTAAAAATTGAAGCCTTTAACGCCATCACGGGTTTTGGTGTAGAAGCAAACTGCAACAATAAAGCCCTGCTTTTCGGTAACGATAAACTAATGAAGTTAAAAGGCATAGACCTCACTGGCTTTGTTGGAAAAGCCCAGTCTTTAGCAAAAGAAGCTAAAACACCTATGTATTTTGCTGTTGATGGTGAGCTTGCCGCAATAATTGCTGTTGCAGATCCAATCAAGTCTGACTCAATCTCTGCTATCCAACGTCTTCAGGCCAATGGTATACGCGTCATCATGCTAACGGGGGATAACAAGGAAACCGCTGCCACTGTTGCCAAAAAAGCGGGCATTAGCGAGTTTTTTGCTGAAGTGCTGCCAGAAGACAAAGCCAACAAGGTGAAAGAGCTACAAGGCAGTGGCGAAATCGTTGGTATGACAGGTGATGGCATCAACGATGCTCCGGCGCTAGCGTTAGCTGATGTTGGTTTTGCTATAGGCACAGGTACAGACGTTGCGATTGAAAGCGCGGATATTACCCTGATGCGTGGTTCACTTCATGGCCTTGCTGATGCCATCGCGGTAAGCAAAGCGACTTTACGAAATATCAAACAAAACTTGTTTGGCGCGTTTGTCTATAACGTAGCCGGGATTCCTTTTGCTGCGGGGGTTCTATACCCCTTCTTTGGCATTCTGCTTAGCCCTGTAATTGCTGGTGCTGCAATGGCGTTTTCGTCATTGACCGTAGTGTCAAATGCAAATCGACTTCGCTTTTTTAAAGCCCAAAACTTATAGAAAGTAAGCATTAGGAGAATCACAATGATGATAATTAACTTATTAGGCTTAGTGTTAATTGCAATGATTGTTTGGTGGTTTTGGCTATACAAACCCAATAAAACAATTGTTCAAGATAGTGAAGTACTCATTGAAGTGAGGGATGGTGTGTATTCACCATCCTCAATTCAAGTGTCTGCTAGCCAGCCTGTCACTCTGAAGTTTATGCGCAAAGATCAATCACCCTGCGCTGAAACAATGCTTATTCCATCATTGGAGATAAGTGAGCAGCTTAAATTAAATGAAATTACTCAAATTACCTTATTGAACTTATCACCGGGAGAGCATGAGTTTCATTGTCAGATGCAAATGTATCGCGGTGTCTTAAAGGTCGTTTAGGAGTGCTTATGAACATGAAAAAAGTGACAGCCATTTTTGATGAAATGGTGTTAACACGAGTAGAAGAGGCACTACTTTCACATGGCTATAAAGGCTTTACCCTACATAAAGCAACTGGCAGAGGCGCATATGCTGATACCTACAATAGAAATCACTTATCAGCACATATAGTAATGACAATTTATGTTGCCTTCGACGATGCCGAACATGTTGCTGAAGTTTTGCTTGATGCAGCGCATACCAACGTTGAAGGAGAAGGATTAGTTAGCGTCTCTCCTGTGGATAACCTCTACTGGATAAATTCTAAGTCTGAAGCTTTAGCGGAAGATTTACGGTCAATAGGAGGCCAACATGAAAAATGAGCACCCTAAATTTTGGTTTACACCCACAGGTTGGGCTGCATTGGTGCTTATTGCCGCAGCCACCTATTTTTTAATCTTTGAACATGGACAACATGTTCTGCAATTTCTTCCCTATTTAATTTTGCTGTTATGTCCTTTGATGCATGTATTTATGCATGGCAGTCACGGCAAACATGGTCACGATCATTCACATGCGCCTGATGACAAAAAGGAAGAGAGCTTTCAAGAACTCACGGATAAAAATGAAGCCTATCGCGATGGCTACATACAAGGGTTAGAAGAAGGACGCAAGGAATTGCATAAGAAGGAGAACAGTGATGAATGAGACATATGATTATGGCTTATGGTCAATGGTGATACTGAATTCAGCAATTTTTATCTTTTTTGCCTTTAGTTTTGTAAAACCAAAAACATCAACTGATTGGCGAAGCCTAGGAGCGTTCTCCGCCTTTATTGTCGCTCTATTTACTGAAATGTATGGCTTTCCTTTAACTATCTATTTTTTGTCTGGATGGTTAACTGAAAATTACCCAGAAGTTAACTTCTTTGCGCATGAAAATGGGCACTTATTACATACTTTCTTTGGTTTGGAAGGTGATGCCCATTGGGACCCATTTCATATAGCGAGTATGGTGTTTATTGTGGCAGGTTTCTTTATGTTGTCTTCAGCATGGAACGTATTGCATCACGCGCAAAAACACCATCAATTGGCTACTACAGGATGGTACGCGAGGTGTCGTCACCCACAGTACGTAGCTTTCATTCTAATCATGTTCGGCTTCTTATTGCAGTGGCCGACCATCCCAACACTTGCGATGTTTCCAATCTTAGTCGTTGTTTACGTCAAGCTAGCGAAACGCGAAGAGACACAAGCTATTGCCGAGTTTGGTTCGGAGTACCATAGCTATATGGAATCGACACCAAGTTGGATTCCAAATTTTAATAAGAACATAGAAGGTAAAAATCATGAAAATGTTAGGTAAATCAATTTTATTTGTCAGCTCACTATTGGCGGCCACAAGCTTATTTGCTCAAAACAATGAGAATAAACATGAAGGTGCGAACAAATCGGATATGCATCAAGGCATGGCAATGTCGCATGAGAACATGGGAAAAATGCATTCAAAAATGATGGAAATGAAAAAGGAAGTCCATGCCATTAAAGCTGAAAAAGATCCTGAAAAGCAAAAGCAGATGATGGCTGAACATCACCGCTCAATGATGAAGATGATGCAATCCATGCACAAAAACATGGAAGCAATGCCAATGCATAAGCAAATCAAGATGGCTGAACATCATCTGGAAATGATGGAAAACATGATGCCACAAATGAAATACAAAATGGCAGAAATGAAAGACAAAAAACAACAACACTCGCACTCACATTAGGAGATAAAATATGAGCGATTTAGATCATAGAGTTGGCGTTAGAGAGCAGAATTTAGTTGTTCGAAATTTAAGACTAAGTAATGTCACAGAAGAAAACTGTGACGAGTTAGTAAAATCAATTGATCAGCTTTTTGGTATAGATGAAGTCAGTTACAACATCAAAGAAGGTGAAATACACCTAGCATATGATGCGGCAAATATAAACCTTGATGGGATTGAGGAAGTTATTCGCAAACATAATGCCGATGTTCATGACGATTGGTGGACGCACACTAAAGAAAGCTACTACAAATTCGTTGATCAGAATGTCAAAGACAACGCTGCTCATAAACCGTGGAGTTGTCACAAAGTTCCTCCGGGTGCAAGCCGGAAAAATAAGTAAGCTTCCAAAGAGCTTGCTCAGTTAATAAGTTAGATGAGGAAAAAATGATGAAAACATCCAATATGAAAATTCTTTTGCTTGTTGTATTCGGTATCTTTTTAGCAGGCTGTTCGAATACTGCGTTTTATCACAAAAATATGATGAGGGGCCAAGTGGTTGAGCAGTCTACTGATCGAACTCTGATTTGTATTGGTGCCAAACATGGTGCAGAGGTTGGACAAAAATACAGTGTTATTAGATTCCATGAGGAAATTGCGCCGGGTGAAGGGTAAGCGTCGGTTAAACCACACCTTTTCAATAATCGCCAAACTAAATCAACTCCTCAATAATTTACTATTGAGGATATATCATGACCCGAAGAACGTTAGATGATTGGACGAAACTTATTGAACAACAAGCCCAAAGTGGCTTATCTATTCTTGCTTTTTGTAGGCAACACCTGATACCTACGTCAAATTTTTATAAATACCGACATAAAATTGAACACCTCAATCAAACATCGGGTTTTGTAAAAGCTAAGGTAGCAACAAAGGTAACAACTCAACCTGCCGATGCAACAATACACATAGTCTTTGGCGACACAAGGTTAACGCTACCTCATCATTGCGAACCAACATGGTTAGCTGAACTTATTAAAGCGTTACACGCATGAAGATGTTTGTTGATGTGCCTGATGTCTATTTACACCGCCAGTTTGTCGACTTTCGCAAATCCATTAATGGTTTATCGGCTTTGCTCGATAGTGAGCTGCAATTACCCGTGCTCTCTGGGGCTTTGTTTGTGTTTTGTAATAAAGGTCGCGATAAATTAAAAATTTTGTATTGGGATCAGACGGGTTTTGCGCTGTGGTATAAACGCCTTGAGCGAGATAAATTTAAGTGGCCAACAAGGTTAACTGAATCGACCATGGAGCTCACCGAGCAGCAATTACATTGGCTGTTATCTGGCTTTGATGTGGTGGGCCATCAAGCGATGAGCCTCGATAATTTGTCCTTATAACCTGCGATCATAAGCAGCAGTTATCGATCACGAAATAGTCTAGGTAATAACAACAACTTAACCATTTACTCTGGTAAAATAACTGCATGAATACCAAGACTAAACTTCACCAACGTATTGCTCAGTTAGAGCGGTTATTAGCAGAAAAAGACGCACGTTTACTGTTCCTTGAAGAGCAGTTTCGCCTAGCGCAGCAAAAACAATTCGGTAAAAGTGGTGAAGGCTTTGCAGGTCAAGGGGAATTGTTCAACGAGGCGGAAGAAATCGCTGTGCTTGCTGAAACTGAGCAACAAGACATCAGCTATCGCCGTAATAAACCAAAGCGTAAACCCTTACCGAAAGACTTACCACGGGAAGTGGTGGTGCATGATATTAGCGACGCTGAGAAAGTGTGCGTTTGTTGTCATGCTCAATTACATAAAATCGGTGAAGACATCACTGAAAAACTAGACTTCATCCCGGCACAAGTCAAAGTTATTGAACATGTTCGCCCTAAATACGCGTGTCGTGAATGCGAAAAAACAGGCACTAGCAACCCGATTAAACAAGCGTTGATGCCAGTAAGTCCTATCCCTAAAGGCATTGCTACTGCAAGTTTACTGAGTCAACTCATTACCAGTAAATATCAATATGGTTTGCCTCTTTATCGCCAAGAATCATTATTCAAACAATACGGTATCGCGCTCAGTCGCCAAACAATGAGTGATTGGATGCTCAAATCAGCAGCGTTATTTCCCCCGCTCATCAAACGGCTTAAGGAAGAATTACGAAAACAAGCAGTGATACATGCCGATGAGACTACGGTCAATGTCATCAAGTCTGACAAAATAAAAAGTTACATGTGGTTGTATTGCACGGGCACGGATTCCCCCATGCCCACTAGTTCAATCCCAAATATTATCTTATACGATTATCATGATAGCCGTGCAGGTCGCTGCGTGGTTGATTATCTCGACGGCTATTCGGGCTACCTTCAAGTTGATGGTTATCAAGCCTATCATCAAACCCAAGCAACCTTAGTGGGTTGTTGGGCACATGCGCGGCGTAAATTCATTGAAGCCAAACAAGCACAACCCAAAGGAAAAAGTGGTAAAGCTGATGTGGCGCTAAGTTATATTCAAAAATTGTACGGTATTGAATCGCGTTTTAAAAATACAACTCCAGAAGAGACTTACGAGGCTCGCCAAACTCAAGCCAAACCGATACTAGATAAATTACACGGTTGGTTTACTCAACAAAATGTGTTGCCCAAAAACAAATTAGGTGAAGCTATCACGTATCTGAGTAATCAGTGGCCAAAATTGGTGGGTTACCTCGAAGACGGTCGCTTGAGCATCGACAATAATCGTGCAGAGCGGGCAATAAAGTCCTTCGTTATCGGACGTAAAAATTGGTTGTTTAGCCAAACCGCTAACGGTGCCGATGCGAGTGCTGCACTGTATAGTATTATCGAAACCGCTAAAGCTAATGGCTTAGTTCCATTTGATTATGTCAAGCAATGTCTTGAAGAGTTATGTAAACCACACCCTGATATTGACGCAATATTGCCGTGGAACATCAAGCGTTAGTCAGTAGAAAATGATAATGCAGAAATAAAAACGAAAGGTAAAACAGAGGTAATCATCCGTGATCAACACTCCCTGTTTACTTCATCCCTCATAGCAATCCTCGCTACATCACCTCATCCGTAAAGCTTCCCTAAACAAGCATCCAGCTTGCTGTTGTTACCAACTTTTTAAGTCTAGAATAAGGATGAAATATTGCAAATAATGCTGAATAAAAAATTTAGGTGTGGTTTAACCGACGCTTACGGTGAAGGTGATGATCCGTACACTATTGAAAAAGTGGGAACGGTACAAATTACTAAAATTGTGAATGATCACTTCGCGACGGTAAAACTAATATCTGGTGACATCGCAGCGAAAGATATGGTGGAACTTGAAGACTAGTAAAGTGGTGGCGAAAGCCACCACAGGAGAATAACGATGAAACTTAATGAAAAAGCTTTTGCGTTGGCCTGTGCCGCCGCCTTTGCCATTGTTTGGGTTGTGTGTTCAGTTCTGGTTATGGTGATGCCAGATATGATGTCCAGTATGACTGGAAACATGTTACATACGGATTGGAAAAGTATGGGCTGGCATATGTCCTTTATAGGGGTACTTATTGGTGGCTTTTTATGGGCATTATTGATGGGGATCACTGGCTGGCTGATCGCTAAAATCTATAATATGCAATCAAGTTAGCAGAGAAGGTTAATTTTAGTGGAATTATCTCAAGGACATTATTTGAAGCAATGGTTGGGTAGCACACTAATAATTGAGTTAATTGGTGAATTATCCGTTAGTGGAATAAACCAATATTTGGAAGAGATTACCGATGAGCTATCTTCGGTTAACCAGCCTGTTAATTTTATTTTGGATCTATCTTGTTTTAAAGGTGTAGTTGTTAGTTGTTGCTGTAACGTAGAACCAATATCAGTGCAAATACGCTCTACTGGAGTGACTTCAGCGAGAAAAGCTATTGTCGGAGATAAGTTAAAAGGTGTTCAAATAGACATAACTGAGTTTCCGGAATGCTCTATCAATAATACTGAGCACTTTAGTGATCTGAGTAGTGCGTTGAGGTGGATTCAATAATGATGCTTACTATAAGACTGGTTTTTAAAAAGTATAAATTAAAGTAGCAGAATCCGAACTAAAGTTGATATTTAGTTTCGTTCATGAACGAAATGGATTTAGTGGACTTTCGTTCACTTAATTGATAAGGTGTACGAAAGTTATAACTTTGGTGCATGAAGATGACGAATGAAGCAGAAATAAGAAAATTATCTTTTGAACAAATAAAAGAGTTACTTACAGATCCTTTCAGGGTTCTGGTAGAAGAGGGTCGTGTTATTCATATATGTGCATACGGCCAAGATTCCAGTGAGGTGCTTGAAGAAGTATCGATTAGTACTGCGGCACATGATTTGATTAGACAACTAAGTAGATCAAATATCATTCACAAAGCAAAGTGGGGGCAAAATATTATTTCTGATATTCCTGACTTCGCTTCTTTTTATGATATTCATCGTGGGGATATTTACGGTATTCAAACAGAAGACGAATATCAGCTTGCTAAGTCATTAGAGCTAGCAGAATCTAGATAAAATGAAAGTAGGTTTTGCTAGAGTCTCTACAAATGAGCAAGATTTAGAAGTGCAACTTTCTAAATTATCAGATTTTGGCTGTGAGAAAGTTTTCAAAGGTAAGCAATCAGGTACATCAATAAAAAATGATGAAAAGCTTAAAGAGCTTATCGATTTCATTAGAGAAGGTGATGAAGTAATTGTTACTCGACTAGATCGGCTTGGACGTTCATTAAAAACAATATTGGACTCAATAGACAATATTCATAGAAAAGGCGCTTGCTTGAATATCATCGATGGATCATTAAATACGAGTAACGACAATCCTTTTTCAAACGCAATGATTAATCTATGTGGCGTATTCGCTCAACTAGAGCGTGACCTAATAAAAGCGAGAACAGCCGAAGGCAGAGCTGAAGCAAAAGCAAAAGGAAAACACTTGGGGAGAATGCCCGCACTTAAAGATCAGCAAGCTAGAGAGTTATTTAATGCAAAATTAAATGGGGAGTCTATTTCTGCTTTAGCAAGAAAATATAAAGTGAGTCGTCCTACCGTTCACAGAACAATTAGTCGGATAAAGAAAATCATTGAGCAGAGTAAATCAATAACCCTATAACATTACAATATATGGAAATATTCCACTTGATGAATCAAGTGGGGAGGAAATTTATTTATAGCGCATCCTTTAGCAGGAAACTTTTTGAGTCATTGAAATTGTATTTTCAATAGTCAAATAAAAAATAACATTAGTTTTATTAAGAGGTGGTTTTTGTGAAAAATAGTTCTTTTTTAGCTTGGATACTTCGAATGAACCTCATTAAACGCTGGTCTCCTATGCATTTAGTGAAGGAAGAGAATGTAGCTGAGCATAGTCATCAGGTAGCCGTAATTGCACATTTATTAGCAACGATTAAAAATGTTTATTGTGATGGTCATATAAGTCCTGAAAAAGCCGCCACTATCGCTTTATATCACGAAGTTTCAGAAACAAAACTTCAAGATATAAACCATGTTACCAAGTACAGTTCACCCGCGTTAACAGAGGAATTTAAAAAAATAGAAGATTTAGCTGAGATAGAGTGTTTGAATTCCTTACCTGAAAAGTTGCAACCGCTATTCAAAGAGCTAGTTATACAAAAGCAGGTAGATAAAGAGTATAAGAAGTTAGTAAAAGCAGCCGATGTTCTTACTGCTTACTTTAAAGCATGCGATGAACTAAAATTTCATAACCCAGAATTTGTCTCTGTTAAAAGGCGTTTATCTTTGAAAGTAGACACTTATAAGAAAGATATGCCTGAGGTAAGTATTTTTATGGAACTTTTTGAACAAAATTGTTTGGCTAGTCTGGATGATTTATCTAATTAAACTTGACAATAATAATACGTATGTAATAAAATGTATGTGTTGATTCTTCCCCTTTACCTTTATAATTAAGGTGTTAGAGTTACAAACCTCCAAAATAAATACGTTTGTGGTGTTTTGTTCCAAAGGGTGGGTGGCCAATATCATGGGCTAAACATAACGATTCTATTAAGCTATCTTCATTAGGTATTAATGCTTTGCTAAGAAGTGGGTCTTTCATCCGTAGTTGAGCGCAGATCCCTGAGCCAATTTGAGCCGCCTCAAGCGAATGTGTTAATCGCGTGCGGTAGAAATCACTTTGCCCACTACCCATAACTTGGGTTTTTGACTGTAACCGTCTAAATGCAGCCGAATGCAGTATACGTGCGCGGTCACGTTGAAATGGACTACGGTGATCATCTTTGCGCTGTGCGATATTGGATAATCGGCGTTCAAACCAAATGTTTGGCATAACTTCCTTTAATCTTTTAAACGTTTTTTCAAAATAACTGCTAGAATACTACTAAGACTCTAACCGTTTTAGCAAGAGTATTACCTAAATAGTTATCAATAAAGCGAATTATTATTTAAGTTGTAAGGATTATTGCCGTTTGAAAATCAACCTTAAGTGCGTTTTAGCGTCGCTATTACTAAGCACATCAGTTTTTGCTGAAAATGCTGTTCAAATAGAACAAAAAACTATCGTTGCTGGTTTAAATAAACCTCCCTATGTAATTGAAGAAGATGATCAAGGTATTCAATTAGATTTAATGCGTAAAGCATTTGAGGATATAGATGTTTCTTTTATCTATATTCCTTTTGGTCGAGGTCCTACAGGTTTCCAACAATTTAATGCAGATGGCTTGCTTACGGTCCCACCAGATGCCAGTTTTGCAGAAATGTATATTAGTGAACCCTATGTTTATTATCAAAATATAGCTGTGACCTTATTAGAAAATGACTTTTCAATAACTTCGATTAGTGACTTAGCAGGTAAAGATATTACTGCATTTCAGAATGCTAAAAAATATTTAGGCTCAGAATATGAGCTAACATCAACACGTTTTATGAATTATCGAGAAGTACCCGAGCAAGATAAACAAATAGAGTTATTATTTTTGCACCGAACAGAAGTGATTATATTAGACATCAGTATCTTTAAGCTTTATTTGAAATCTCATGCTGATAGCGAATTAACTAAACCTTTTAAGGTGCATTATATTTTTGGGGAAAGGCCCTACGCGGCAGGCTTTAGAACTAAAGAAATGCGTGACACATTTGACCTACGCATTAAGGAAATGAGAAAAAATGGTACTTACCAATTAATTTATGATAAGTACTTGTAAACATAGTTAGCTATATATTGGCGATAAAAATAGCCCGTTTAGGGGCTGGGTAGCCTTCAATTGTTTTTGAACTATCGTTTGGGTCTAAAAAGTCTTGTAACGACTCGGTATCAATCCATTGCGTTTTACGCTGTTCATCGAGTGCGGTTATATCGGTATTTACCACACGAATATTTTTAAATCCTACCCGCTCTAGCCAAGCGCACATAGCGGCTGCACTTGGTAAAAACCATACATTTCGCATTTTTGCATAGCGTTCTCCTGGTACTAATACTGTATTTTCATCACCATCAACAATTAAGGTTTCAAGGACTAATTCCCCCCCTTTAGTTAATTGAGATTTTAGTTGGTAGAGAAAGTCGATAGGTGAACGACGGTGATAAAGTACGCCCATTGCAAATACTGTATCAAATGCTTTTAACTCGGGTAAATCTTCAACACCTAAAGGAAGTAAGTTTACGTTATCATCTTTAATAAAGTGCTGAATAGCATTGAACTGCATTAAAAATAATTGAGTTGGATCAATTCCAACTACAAACTTAGCGTGCTCGCCTCGCATTCGCCACAGGTGATAACCGCTACCACAACCTATATCTAATACGTAACGATCTTTGAGTGGACTGATATGATCTTTTAATCTGTCCCACTTAAAATCGGAACGCCATTCAGTGTCTATATGTAAGCCATGAATATGGTAAGGGCCTTTTCTCCATGGCTTAAACTTCTTTAATAAGTTTTCAATGCGCTTATATTCACCATCGTTAATATCTTCACGTTCGCCTGCTTTAACTTGAGTATTTAACTCTACGTTACTTACTAAGGTCTTTGGGAGTGCATCAAGTGTTTTTTGCCAATGTGCAAATTCACCATGTAAATTTGCTTTCTGCCAATGAGTTAATTGTGCAGGTAACGTATTGAGCCAATGACTCAAGCGGTTCTCGGCGATTTTTTGATAAAAACGGTTGTATGAAATCATTTGATAGCGACCAAAGAAAAGAAATTAAAGCATTGAAACCAAGGAGCTACATGGCTAAAACCAGCATTCGAAAGGCGAGTAAGGTGAGTGTCTAAACTATCAGGCTTCATAACATTTTCAAGTGCTGTTCGCTTTTGCGCTATTTCTAGCTCACTGTAGCCGTTGGCGCGTTTGAAATTGTGATGTAAGTTGATAAGTAATTGATCGCACACTGGGTCTGAATTGGTAATTTTTTCAGATAATACAAGTAAACCTCCTGGTTTTAAGCCTTGAGCAATTTTAGTAATTAACTGAGCGCGTAATTCTGGCTCAATAAATTGCATTGTAAAGTTAATCACTACCATTGAAGCATTAGCGATTTCACTATCTAAAATATTTGCCTCGATAATCTCAACGGGTGTTTTACCTTTAAAGGCATTCACATGAATTTTACAGCGTTCAACCATGGCTGGGGAGTTATCAATACCAATAATTTTACAATTGTCGGCTAAAATTGCTTTTCGCATTGCAGAAGTTGCAGCTCCTAAAGAGCAACCTAAATCATAAACATTTGAGTTATCGGTGACGTATTCTTGGCTGAGTCGACCAATCGTGTCAATTATTGTGTTGTAGCCTGGCACAGAGCGAGAAATCATGTCAGGAAATACTTCAACAACTTGCCGGTCAAAAGTGAAGTCTTTTAGTTGAGGGTGCTTTTTTGAAAAAATTAAATCTGTATCAGGCATAAATACAATTTGTAACCGCTAGCGTAAATTAGCACTATTTTAACTGAATTTGTAATAGGATTAAATGCTGTTGTAATTATCGATATTAATTAACCTTTTTAGTCGATAATTAGAGAGGAAATATCGTATTTATCCTACTGGAAAATTAATTAGTTAGGTGACAATCTTTCGCTTTACTATATAATGTGCAACATTTTTTATGCTAACAGAAACTAGTGGCAAATAGTTGCTACTCCATCGGTTAGTTCATAGTTATCAGGGCAAAATAGTATGCGTACGCTTTATTGTGGTGAGGTCAACGAATCTCATATTGGTCAAGAAATTACATTGTGTGGCTGGGTTAACCGTCGTCGTGACTTAGGTGCAGTGATCTTTTTAGATTTACGCGACCGAGAAGGGATAGTACAAGTAGTATATGATCCAGACTTACCAGATGTAATTACTAAAGCAAACGCTTTACGTAATGAGTTTTGTGTACAGGTTCGCGGCAAAGTAAGAGCTCGCCCAGAAGGCCAAGTTAATAAAGACATGAAAACAGGTGCGATTGAAGTGCTTGGATTAGACCTTGTTATTTTAAATAGATCGGCGCCTTTGCCTCTTGATAGCAACCAAATAAACTCTGAAGAGCAACGTTTAAAATATCGCTATTTAGATTTGCGTCGTGCTGAAATGACTGAACGTTTACGCTTTCGTGCGAAAGTAACTTCGGCGGTACGCTCATCGTTAGAAAAACAAGGCTTTTTAGATATTGAAACGCCAATTTTAACAGCTGCGACCCCTGAAGGCGCGCGCGATTATTTAGTGCCAAGCCGTACCCATAAAGGTCAATTTTTTGCTCTACCTCAATCGCCGCAACTGTTTAAGCAGTTACTGATGATGTCAGGGATGGAACGTTATTATCAGATCGTAAAATGTTTCCGTGATGAAGATTTACGTGCCGATCGTCAACCTGAATTTACCCAAATTGATATTGAAACCTCATTCATGAGCTCTGATCAAGTAATGGAAGTTACTGAAACCATGATCCGTGAATTATTTCAACAGTTACTTAATGTAGATTTAGGTGAGTTTCCACGTATGCCGTATTCAGAAGCCATGACACGCTTTGGCTCTGATAAGCCTGATCTACGTAATCCATTAGAAATTGTTGATGTTGCTGATATTCTAAAAGATGTTGAATTTAAAGTATTCTCTGGTCCTGCAAATGATGCAAAAGGGCGAGTTTCAGTTATTTGTGTCCCTGGTGGCGCGGCTAAGTTTTCACGCAAAAATCTAGACGATTTAACCAAATTTGTTGGAATTTACGGCGCTAAAGGTATGCCGTGGCTTAAAGTTAATGACAGAGATGCTGGACTTGAAGGCTTGCAATCGCCGATTTTAAAGTTTTTAACTGAAGAATCAGTCAATGCATTACTTGAACGTGCTAATGCTAACACAGGAGATATTATCTTCTTCGGTTCAGATACCTACAACGTGGTAACTGAATCATTAGGTGCATTGCGCCTTAAATTAGGAGAAGACTTAGACCTACTTCAGGGAGAGTGGAAGCCATTATGGGTTGTTGACTTCCCAATGTTTGAAGAAGTTGATGGTCAAATGCATGCGATTCATCACCCGTTTACTGCGCCAACTAATCTAACAGCGCAAGAGTTAGAAGCTAACCCTGTAGGTGCGTTGTCTGATGCATACGACATGGTATTGAACGGTTGTGAATTAGGTGGTGGTTCAGTTCGTATTCATAAGCAAGATATGCAAGCAGCTGTGTTTAGAATACTCGGTATTAGCGATGAAGAAGCGCAAGAAAAATTTGGTTTCTTACTTGAAGCTTTACAATATGGTGCGCCGCCGCATGCTGGTTTAGCATTTGGTTTAGACCGTTTAGTGATGCTAATGACAGGAGCGAGTTCAATTCGTGACGTTATGGCATTCCCTAAAACAACTACGGCAGCTTGCCCGTTAACTAATGCTCCAGGTAAAGCAAATCCTGCTCAACTGGCTGAATTAGGTATACAAACGGTAGCTAAAGAACAAAAGTAGTTATAGTTTAATGAAGATAATGCAGTTAAAGTGTATGCTTTAACTGCATTTTTTATGTCATTTTTACGTATCATACCAGTTTCATTAATTAAGTGATCTATTTTATACGCAGTGAAAACAGTCAAATACAAGGCATTTATTTTCATAACTAGTTGTTCTAATTATAAAATAAATAACGCAGTAGTTGATTGCTTTAACCAGTAGAAATGATCAAATAATTAGTGAGATTGGTATCAAACCATATGTAATTAAGGGTAACTTTGAGTATTATTTTAGGGATAGATCCCGGTTCTCGCTTAACCGGTTACGGGGTGATAGCGCAACAAGGTAGAAAGTTTACCTACCTTGGTAGCGGCTGTATTAAAGCAATTGCCTCAGGTGACGACCTAGCTGGCCGTTTGCAAACAATTTTTGCTGGTGTGTCAGAAATTATAATGCAATTTAACCCCAACATGTTTGCTATTGAGCAGGTATTTATGGCAAAAAATCCCGATTCTGCCTTAAAGTTAGGGCAAGCACGTGGCGCAGCTATTGTAGCAGCCACAAATGCAAAACTTATTGTTGCAGAGTATTCAGCAAGGCAAATAAAAAAATCAGTTGTTGGTACGGGTGCTGCAGACAAAGCACAGGTACAACACATGGTTAAAACTATTTTAAAACTACCCGCTACACCACAAGCCGATGCCGCAGATGCTTTAGCCGTAGCCCTTTGCCATGCGCATAGTTATGACTCTTTAGTTAAAATGTCAGGGCAGGTGAAAAAAACAGTGCGTGGTCGATTACGTTAAAATAAAGCCATGTACAATTCTACTTTACTGTATATTTATCTAGTGTTATCTTAAGCCTATTATTTTGCAAAGAGTTTGTTGTTTTGATTGGTCGTTTACGTGGATTACTGGTTGAGAAAATAGCCCCAGAGATATTAATTGAATGTAATGGCGTTGGTTATGAAGTGACTATGCCAATGACAAGTATTTACGCTTTGCCTGAGCTTAACCAAGAAGCAATAATATTTACCCATTTTGTTGTTAGGGAAGATGCCCAATTACTTTATGGTTTTGCTAATAAAACAGAGCGTAAGCTATTTAGGTTACTAATTAAGGTAAATGGCGTTGGTCCTAAATTAGGTTTAGCCATATTGTCTGGTATGTCAGCAGAGCAGTTTGTAAGTTGTGTGGTTCATGATGACTTAACCACTATTGTTAAAATTCCTGGTGTTGGCAAAAAAACAGCAGAACGATTATTAATTGAAATGCGCGATCGCATAAAAGACTGGCATACCGATGAAAGTGTTTCAACGTTTACGCTTAACTCTTCAAGCGCTAATTCACAACCGGTATTGACCAATAACATTAAAGGTGATGCGATTAACGCCTTGATCTCTTTAGGGTACAATCAGTCACAAGCTGATAAAGCGATTAGGGCTGTTTTTCAAGCAGGTATGGACAGTGAAGACTTGATCCGTGATGCACTAAAGTCAATGCTTTAATAGTATGTTTACTAAAAGGTTTAATTAATAATTATGATTGAAGCTGATCGTTTGATCCAACCTGTGGCGACCATCGAAGATGAAAGTGTTGACCGTGCCATTCGTCCTAAAATGTTGTCTGATTATACAGGGCAAGATCATGTAAAGTCACAAATGGAAATCTTTATTCAAGCGGCAAGGCAACGCAGTGAACCATTAGATCATTTATTGATATTCGGTCCTCCTGGGCTAGGTAAAACGACATTGGCGAATATTGTTGCCAATGAGATGGGTGTAAGCATTAGAACTACTTCGGGCCCAGTTTTAGAAAAGGCTGGAGACTTAGCTGCGTTATTAACGAACTTAGAAGAAAATGATGTGCTTTTTATTGATGAAATACATCGGTTAAGCCCTGTAGTTGAAGAAATATTATACCCGGCGATGGAAGATTACCAATTAGATATTATGATCGGTGAAGGGCCTGCTGCACGCTCAATAAAACTTGATTTACCCCCATTTACTCTGATCGGAGCAACTACAAGGGCTGGTGCTTTAACTTCTCCGTTGCGTGACCGCTTTGGTATAGTTCAGCGTTTAGAATTTTATAATAGTAAAGACTTAACAGATATCGTTAATCGTTCAGCACACTTTCTTAATTTAACTATTGATGATCAAGGTGCATTTGAAATAGCTAAGCGATCAAGAGGTACACCAAGAATAGCCAACCGTTTACTACGCAGAGTGAGAGACTTTGCAGATGTAAAAACACAAGGAGTAGTTAATCAGGGCACTGCAGCTGATGCTTTACGTATGCTTGAAGTTGATAATGAAGGCTTTGACATTATGGATAGAAAACTATTAACCGCCATAATCGACAAGTTTATGGGAGGTCCTGTTGGCTTAGATAACGTTGCCGCTGCTATTGGTGAAGAGCGCGAAACAATTGAAGACGTACTTGAACCTTTTTTAATTCAGCAAGGCTTTTTACAACGAACACCACGAGGGCGTATTGTTACCGATAAAGCTTACTTGCATTTTGGTATAGATAAGCCTGAACTAAAATAAACTATTTACTTCAAACAACAACTTTTAGAGATAAACGTACATTCAGGCTTACCAATAAATTTTTGACAAAAAAAAGCCCGCAGATACACTGCGGGCCAACTTAGTAATAAGTTGATAGAAGGAATTACATTTCCAGAAAACATGTCAGAGAGAATAAATAAAATTTACTCAAAAAATTCCGGCTAATGAAATAACTGTTGGGAGTCGAGTTGTTTCACTGCGCTAGCTCAGAAAGTAAGAGTATTCTACTTAGAGTAATTACTTTAGACAACTGAATTAAATTACTATATTCGGATTAGATAAACTAATGTGAAGTAGAAAGTGTAAAAATATAAGCCTCTAGTATTACCTACCCCAATATAGATTCAGTCCCCTCATTTTAATTTACCAAGCTTCTTGGTGTTTTAGCTCTAAGAAACAGTATTATAAAGTTGTAATTTTTTATGCAGTTTATTGGTTTGGTGTAATACCAATCTCACTAACTATGTGATCATTTCTACCGGTTAAAAACATCAACTGCTGCGTTGCTTATTTTATAATGATAACAACTGGTTATGATAATAAGTGCCTTGTATTTGACTGTTTCACTGCGTATAAGATAGATCGCTTAATTAATGAAACTGGTGTAGTACCAAATAGTGATCAAAATAAAATGTAGACTCATCGTTAATAAAAACACAATGTGTTGTAAATAAACTATAATTTGTAGTTTATAACAGTTTTTATCCCCGATTCTTTCCAAATTACCGAACATAAAAAGCTTATGTTTAGCCATCAGTATTTATAATTCGTAAATTCTTACAATCTAGTGTGATTAAGACTTGTTTGTCTGCCAATATATCTATTACTATATCTATAGACTGACTAAGCTTGTATTTTAATTTTTTTTCCGCCTGATTTGCTCTTATTTAGTAAGCACATATCATTTGTGAAAGAAAAACACTTTTACGTGATTTGCAAAGCGTAGCTCTACATAAAGCTAATAAACTGAAGATCTATAGATCTTTAATTACAATACATTTACTAATCGATTGAAGTTATCAATGAACGATAAACATCATATTAGAGTTTACTACGAAGACACTGATGCTGGCGGTATTGTATATTATGCTAACTACCTCAAGTTTTTTGAAAGAGCTCGGACAGAATTTTTGAGACTACGAGGTATAAATCAGTCAGATTTTTTAGAACAAAATATAGGTTTTGTGGTCAGAAAGGTTGAAATGGAGAACTTAGCTTCCGCAAAGCTTGATGACTTACTACTGGTAACCTCTAAAATTTGCCAATTAAAAGGCGCGAGTATAGTTTTTGAGCAAAAAATCTTCACTCAATCACAAATATTAATATGTACTGCTAAGGTGCGTGTTGCCTGTGTTAACCTAGCGTTAGCAAAACCCTGTGCCATACCTGAAATTATATTAGGAGCGTTAAAACGTGTCAGCTGAAATATCATTCTTTGATTTATTTTTACAAGCGAGTTTATTAGTTCAATTAGTTATGCTTACGCTATTAAGTTTTTCTATTGCCAGCTGGGCGGTTATTTTTCAACGCAGAAAAAACATTACCCAAGCTGCTAATCAGCTACAAGTGTTTGAAGACAAATTTTGGAGTGGGGCAGACTTAAGTAAACTGTACACTGAAATTAGTGCTCGTTCACACATTTATGGTATTGAAAGTTTATTTGTTGCTGGATTTAAAGAGTTTGCACGAATTAGAAAAAGTAATATTAGTTCTCCGCAAGCAGTCATGGATGGAACTCATCGTGCGATGCGTGTTGCATTATCGAGAGAGGTAGATGAATTGGAAACACATTTACCTTTTATGGCGACAGTCGGTTCAATCAGTCCGTATATAGGGTTATTTGGTACTGTTTGGGGAATTATGAACTCTTTTATTGCATTAGGTGCGGTAGAGCAGGCGACTTTAGCTATGGTAGCACCAGGTATAGCAGAAGCATTAATAGCAACGGCTATGGGACTGTTTGCCGCGATCCCTGCTGTAATGGCGTTTAACCGATTTAGTCACCAAGTTGAAAAGCTTGAAAATAGCTACGGTAACTTTATGGATGAGTTTTCAAGTATTTTACAAAGACAAACCGCTGGCGAACAACAAAATCAATAAGGGCTTTCTTTTATGTATACGCGTGTTAGACGAAAAAAAGTGGCTGAAATAAATGTTGTGCCTTATATAGACGTAATGTTGGTATTGTTAATTATTTTTATGGTTACCGCACCATTAATTACTCAAGGGGTAAAAGTTGAATTACCTAAGGCAGATGCAGAGCCACTTAGCAAAGACAGTAAACCGCCGTTAGTTGCATCAGTTAACGCTAAAGGTGAATACTTTTTAGCCGTTGGCGCTAATAAAAATGAACCTATGTCTGCTGATGAAGTTGCTGCTGTGGTAAAGGCGCATTTAGCTAAAGCGCCGGACACACCTGTTGTTGTTAATGGCGATGGTGCTGTTTCATACGATGCCGTTATTCAGTTAATGGTGATATTGCAAAAGCAGGCAGGCGTACCTTCGGTTGGTTTAATGACAGATTCTCCGGAGAAATAATTGTTTAAATTTAAACCATTGTCGCCTTTGTCTTTAAGCGTTACTTTACATGTTATTGTATTATTAGTTTTGATTATTGGTGACTTTACTTCAACGCCGCCAAAGCCAACAACAATGGCTGCTCCTATGCAACCAATTACGGCTGTAGCAGTTGAAAGAAAAACAATAGAAGCACAAATAAACAAAATTAAACAAGCTGAAGCAGCGGAAGAGAAACGTAAGCGCGATAAAATAACTGCGGCTAGGAAAGCTAAAGAAAAGAAAGCACGTGATGAAAAGTTACGTAAAAAAAGAGCAGCAGAGAAAAAAGCCAAAGCTGTTGCTGCAGAAAAAGCGCGTAAAAAGAAAATAGCAGAGCAAAAAGAAGCAGAGAAAAAGGCAGCTGCCGAGAAAGCTAAGCGTTTAAAAGATGAACAACGTAAAAAAGAGCAGAAAATAAAGCAAGAAGCTGAACGACAAAGAAAAGCTAAAGAGGCCAAAGAAAGAGCTGCACAAGAGCGTTTACTAGAGCAGCAAATGGCTGAAGAGATGGAAAGTCGCCAGCAGGCACGGCGTCAACAAATGTTAAGTGAAATTGGTCGTTATACGGCATTGATAAGCCAAACAATTCAGCGTAATTTAATTACTGATAAAGCAACAATGGAAGGACGCTCTTGCAAACTAACAATAAGTTTAGCACCATCAGGGTTTGTTACTAATGTTGTTATTGGTCAAGGCAATAGAGTAGTATGTGATGCAGCAAAAGTCGCAGTGTATAAAGCGGGCACTTTACCTGTTTCAAAGGATCCGGAAGTATTTAAAGAGATGCGTACTATTAGTTTAACGGTAGTACCCGAATTTTAATGTCTGACAGTTTTATAGAGAGAAGATAGTATTTAGTATGATAAAAATTAGAATATTAGCAATAGCGCTTTTAAGCTTAGTAGCTACACATGCAATGGCTACTTTAGAAATAGTGATTACCGAAGGAATTGATAGTGCACGACCAATAGCTATTGTCCCGTTCGAATGGACAGGCTCAGGGAATATGCCAGAGTCACTTTCAAAAACAATTAGCGATGACTTGCTACGCAGTGGTAAGTTTAACCCTATTAATCCAATACGTTTTCCACAAACGCCAAGCCATGACAGTCAGGTAGATTATGCCGCGTGGGCTTCAAAAGGGGTTGAAGCAATTTTAATTGGTAAAGTAAAAGAAGCCTCTATTGGTCGTTATCAAGTTTCATATCAGCTAATTGATGTTATCCGCGGGCAAATAACCGGTGGACAAACTCAAATGCTAAGTAGTGGCAAATTAGTCAATACTTCTGATCATATTTATCATGAAAGTAGTGTGCAAATTAATACGTCACAATTTCGTCGCTATGCACATCAAATTAGTGATGTGGTATATGAAAAACTTACAGGTACACGAGGGGCATTTTTAACAAAAATTGCGTACGTTATTGTTAGAGATTCAGGTGAATATCCGTATCAGTTAGTTATTGCTGATTATGATGGTTATAATGAACACGTATTGTTAAGCTCTAAAGAGCCTTTAATGTCGCCTTCTTGGCACCCTAAAGGAGATAAGTTGGCTTACGTTACTTTTGAAAACCATCAGGCTCAAATATATACTATTGATATATATACTGGTAAACGTACTATGATAAGCTCTTTTAAAGGAATTAATAGTGCACCTAAATGGTCGCCAGACGGTAAAAGTTTAGCGATGGTACTCTCTAAGGATGGTAACCCTGAACTTTATGTGATGGACGTAGCGAGTAAAAAATTACGTCGAATAACACGACATAGAGCTATAGATACAGAGCCTAGTTGGGCACCTGACGGTAAATCATTGATATTTAGTTCAGAACGGGGTGGAAAAGCGCAGCTATATCGCGTAAATTTAGTTGACGGCAAAAAAAGACGTTTGACTTTTGACGGAGAAATGAATTTAGGTGGCTCATTAACACCTGATGGTCGTGAACTTGTGATGGTTAACCGCACAAGAGGTAATTATCATCTTGCTAAGCTAGAGTTAGATTCTGGAGTGTTTCAAGTCTTAACGAAAACTCGCTTAGATGAGTCGCCAAGTATAGCGCCTAATGGCGGTATGATTATTTATAGTACTTTGCACAACAAACGCCAAGTACTAGGGTTAGTTTCGGTGGATGGACGATTCAAAGCACGCTTACCTGCACTTAATGGGCAAGTAAAAGCACCAGCTTGGTCGCCATTTTTATAATATAGATTTTAAAATTGTAGAAACAATAAGGAAAAAGCAATGCGCTTAAATAAAACAATGAAAGCTCTAGCTATTGCATTACCAATGATGACATTAGCAGCCTGTAGTTCAAACTCTGAAACTGACGCACAAAGTCAAGTGGATACAAACGCTCAAACTCAAACTAGCACAAGTACACAAGATAACGTGCAAGTTGCAGCAGCACAGCGCGCTGCAGAAATTGAAGAGCAAAAGCGTCAAGAGCTAGACAGATTACGCTCTGAGCATATCGTTTATTTTGGCTTTGATAAATCAACGGTAAGTGGGCAATTTTCAGAAGTATTAGATGCACATGCTAAATTCTTAAATGAAAATACTAATGTATCTGTATTAATTGAAGGTCATGCAGATGAACGTGGTACGCCTGATTATAACATCGCATTAGGTGAACGCAGAGCTAAATCAGTAGTTACTTATTTAGAAAATATGGGTGTTTCACCTTCACAGTTAAGTGTTGTTAGTTACGGTGAAGAAAAGCCTATGGTTAAAGATCGTAGCGAAAGTGCTTTTGCTAAAAACCGTCGCGCTGTTTTAGTATATTAATTAGGGCGTTAAATGAAACTATCTAAAGTTTTATTAAGCGTTGCTTCAGCTGCTATTACCTACGGGGTAATAGCAGCTGAGCCCGCTCCAGTAATTGACGTTAGCAATAACAAATCGTCACATTCGCAATCAATTTCAGAGCAATTAACTACACTTGAACGCAAGCTTGATACCCGTAATAGGGCACAAGTGAATGTTCAACGTCAGCTTGATGAATTGCAAAATGAAGTGAATGAACTTCGTGGAATTACCGAATTACACACTCACCAATTGTCACAGATATTAGAGCGTCAGCGTGAACTCTATCAAGAGTTAGATCGCAGAGTTAGCCAAGCATTAAAGCCTGCTAATAGTGTTCCAAGTTCAATCTCAGCGCCTAGTAAAGAGGCCGTGAGCTATAGTACTAACCTGACAGAAAATGAGGCGTATGATCGCGCAGTAAATCTTGTACTAAAAGATAAAAACTACGATCAGGCTATTCCTGAATTTAAAGCTTTTAACCAACGTTTCCCAAATTCAACCTATGCAGCAAATGCGCATTATTGGTTAGGACAACTCTTATTTAATAAGGGTGAGCTAGATCAATCGAAAGCTGAATTTGAAGTTGTAGTAAAAGAGTTTAACACGTCGAGTAAACGAAGTGATGCACTACTTAAGTTAGCAATGGTTGAACAAAAGCAAAATAATACGACAAAAGCAGCTCAATTATATAGGCAATTGATTTCTGAGTACCCAGATTCAAGTGCAGCTAAACTTGCTGCACCTAGACTAAGTGCAATTAATTAGTTTATAACTTACGCTATGTGCCGACTTTTTGTGCAAACAAACGGCATATTTAAAAAAATATTAATTTATTCTTGCACTGAGAAAATATATAAGTATTATATGCGGCGCGTCGGGGCACCAATCCTTTCGCGGTAAATGAATAATATCGGTCGTTAGCTCAGTTGGTAGAGCAGTTGGCTTTTAACCAATTTGTCGAAGGTTCAAATCCTTCACGACCGACCACTTTTTTTATAATAAAAGTGGTCACTATTCACAAATTAAATTTAATCGGTCGTTAGCTCAGTTGGTAGAGCAGTTGGCTTTTAACCAATTTGTCGAAGGTTCAAATCCTTCACGACCGACCACCTTCTTTTCCCTGTTCGGGATAGTAAGTTGGACTTATTACTCGCATAGTAATTTAAGTATTAAATTTAATGTCACACTATATCGGTCGTTAGCTCAGTTGGTAGAGCAGTTGGCTTTTAACCAATTTGTCGAAGGTTCAAATCCTTCACGACCGACCACTTTTTATTAAAGTATTATAAAGTTTTCAACTTTATACAAGCTTTCCCTTGTTTCAATATTTATAGCGTCAGTTATTAATTCACACCCATATACACATTTGATATTGTTTAACGTATAATTCAGCTCTTTTTTAATCTCAGTTGTTAGAGTTACTCATGTCTCAAGCTAATTTAGCCGTTGAATATGATTTTAAATTTCCTGCCAAACCAGCTCCTTTAAATGAGCAAGAAAAGCAAACTTATAAAGATCGTATTAAACAATTATTAATTGAAAAAGACGCGGTATTAGTTGCTCATTACTACACAGATCCTGAAATTCAAGCATTAGCTGAAGAAACAGGTGGCTGTGTAGCTGATTCACTTGAAATGGCGCGTTTTGGAAATAAGCATCCAGCAAAGACACTTATCGTTGCAGGTGTTCGTTTTATGGGTGAAACAGCAAAAGTGTTAACACCAGAAAAAACGGTTGTTATGCCAACGCTCGAAGCAACATGCTCTTTAGACTTAGGCTGTCCAATCGAAGAGTTTAATAAGTTTTGTGATCAGCACCCAGAAAGAACTGTTGTAGTATATGCCAATACTTCAACGGCAGTAAAAGCAAGAGCTGACTGGATTGTTACCTCATCTTGTGCACTTGAAATAGTAGACTATTTAGATGCTAAGGGTGAAAAGATACTATGGGGACCTGACAAACACTTAGGTAACTACATTCAAAAGCAAACTGATGCAGATATGTTAATGTGGCAAGGGGCCTGTATCGTTCATGACGAGTTTAAAACAAAAGCCTTGTCTGATATGAAAGCCTTACACCCAGATGCTGCTGTATTAGTACACCCAGAGTCTCCTATTGACGTTGTAGATTTAGCAGATAAGGTAGGCTCAACAAGCCAACTAATTAAAGCTGCGCAAGAACTCCCTAATAAAAAATTTATTGTGGCAACAGACCGTGGCATTTTTTACAAAATGCAACAGCTTTGTCCTGATAAAGAATTCTTTGAAGCCCCAACCGCTGGTGAAGGAGCTACCTGCAAAAGTTGTGCACACTGCCCGTGGATGGCAATGAATGGTTTAAAAGAAATAGAAGACGCATTGCTTGACCCAACAGGAAAAGAAGTCTTTGTTGACATGTCTTTGCGGGATGGGGCGCTTAAGTCACTCAATCGCATGCTAGATTTTGCTGCAAATATGAATAAGTGATCTAAATTATTGAATGGATAAATATTAAGCAACTAAAACCAAATGCAATAGTTTCAGTTGCTTAATTTAGTCAATTTACCTAACATAGCGCAGCTTTATTTTGTTGTTCAGCTAAATGCTTTGTTCACTTTAATATAAATTGTAATAAAAGCAGGACTTGTAGGTTGGGCTTTAGCGCATCAGTTATTTTAAATGTATTAGATTAACTATTTGACGGCATAAATGCCGACCTACAACTAAAGACGTAACAAGTAGACTTGTAGGTTGGGCTTTAGCCTATCAGTTATTTTAAATGTATTAGATTAACTATTTGACGGCATAAATGCCGACCTACAACTAAAGGCGTAACAAGTAGATTTGTAGGTTGGGCTTTAGCCCATCAGTTATTTTAAATGTATTAGATTAACTATTTAACGGCATAAATGCCGACCTACAACTAAATAAGTTCAAATAAGGTGACGTGTCCGAGTGGCTGAAGGAGCACGCCTGGAAAGTGTGTAAAGGGCAACCTTTCGAGAGTTCGAATCTCTCCGTCACCGCCATCTTCTCTTCAAATACAATCTAATGTTACTCTACAGCCAATAAAAATATTACCAAAACGTTTTTTCTGTCTCGTAATATTCAGATTGGCTATTTATCACCCATAATATAAATTTCACTAACGATGTGAGCATTTCCATTGGCTAACAACAATTAGCTACGGCGTTATTTATTTAATCATTATCACTATAATTGGTAGCATAAATTATGGTAAGTGTGAATATTACCAAGGTAAAAAGAGCACCTAAAACTGTGCACTTACGCTGCTAATTAATAGTGATTGTATTCTGGCGTTTAATTTAGACTATTCATCGCGAATCACCGGTAGGAGCAGAGCAACTTCAACGAATACGTTGTATATTTAGTAGTATAAAGTTAGATAGCCTAATTTAGGTTAATGAAAGCCATTTATAAATAAAGGAAACATAATGACGTTAATACGGCATTCGATTGCGGTGATTGCATTATTAATAGTTTGCCAAGTGCAGGCTCAGTCTTTTGGTTCTGATAAAGCAGCAGAGGTTATTACTACGCCCATTAGCTTTGAACAAAAAACTAGCCGAGTAGAAGCCGTTGGTACTGCTGAAGCCGTTCGTTCTGTAATTGTATACCCTGCGGTAGCTGACAAGGTTACAGCAGTAAACTTTGTGCCTGGGCAATATGTTAAAAGTCAAGAAAGTTTACTTGAGCTAGACTCGCGCCGCCAAAAAGTAGCTCTTGAACGTGTAACAATTCAACTTGCCGATGCCGAACGTACGGTTCTTCGTTTGCAAGAAAGTCGTAAGAAAGAGGCTATTGCGCAGAGTGTTTTAGATGATGCCATTACGGTACGCGATTTATTGAAAGTTCAGTTAGTAGAAGTAAAAACTGAGCTTGAAGATAGAACAGTTAGAGCGCCATTTTCAGGTGTAGTAGGGTTAACTGATGTTCAACCCGGTGATCGTATCGGTATGCAAACAGCAATTACTTCGATAGATAATAGAGAAAAACTATTCATCAACTTTAATGCACCTGAAGCCGCTTTACCAATATTACAGGGTAAAGCCAGTGTAGAGCTAGAACCATGGCAAACACAAGGGCAACGAATCAAAGCGAATATTACTGAAGTTGATTCGCGGATCAATCTTTCCACTCGTAGTATTCGTGTTAGAGCTTTATTAGACAATAAAGACGACTTATACCGCCCAGGTATGAGCTTTCGCGTTATTCTTCAGTTAGCAGGTGAGCAGTATGCTGTTATTCCTGAGGCTGCTTTAATGTGGGGGGCAACAAGTGCTTATGTTTGGCTAATAGAAAATGGCAAAGCTAAGCAAGTTGATGTACAAATTCGTCAACGTTTGAGCGGCCGATTATTAGTGTCTGGAGAATTAACCGAGAACGATCAATTAATTATAGAAGGTGTACAAAGCTTACGCGAAGGGCAAAGTGTGAAAGCGGCTACATCGCAAGGTGCTAGCTTATGAGCCAGCAACCTTTACTTCAAAATGACTTGCCATCACTATCTATTCGTCGGCCAGTATTAATAGTTGTTCTTAATCTATTAATTATTATTGCGGGCTTAGCTGCATTTAATGCTATTGAAGTGCGAGAGTTACCTGATGTTGACCGCCCAATAGTGTCGGTAACCGCTGCTTTTCCTGGGGGATCTCCTGAAACTGTTGATACCGAGGTTACAAGTAAACTTGAAGGAGCGGTAGCTCGAGTTAGCGGCGTTAAATCAATTAATGCCAATAGCGAAGAAGGAAGTGCACGAGTAAGAGTGGAATTTCGACCTGGCATTAATTTAGATGATGCCGCGAATGAAGTTCGTGAAGCCGTCAGTCGTGTTCAACGTGAACTACCCAGAACAGTTGAACGTTTAGCCATAATTAAAGCTGACAATGATGCTCAGTCGGTTGTGAGCCTAGCAGTTTCTAGCCCAACCCTAAATTTAGAAACGTTAACCGAACGCGTTGAAACAGATTTAGCGCCATTATTTTTAAGTATACCTGGAGTTGCTGATGTCCGTTTAAATGGGGATCGAGAACGCGTTTTACGGGTGCTATTAGACCCGCTTCGTTTAACCAGCTTTAATTTATCTGTAACTGAAGTTGCGGCAGCGCTTCGTCAAGCTCCGTTTGACGTACCTGCTGGCAGTATGAAATCAACCGATCAGCAACTTATTGTTCGCGCCGATGCAACATCTATTAGTGCAGAGCAAGTTTCCGATATTATAGTCAGTGGTAACACCAGAATTGGTGATGTAGCCACTGTTTATTTTGGTCCAGCTGATGCGCAAAGTTTAGTAAGGCTAGATGGTAAGCCTGTGATTGGTTTGGGGGTTATTCGTCAAGCACGTTCAAATACCATTGAAATATCTGACGAAGTATTAGCGTTAGTTAAACGAATTGAAAGTCGATTTCCAGAGTTAGAGATACAAGTCACCTCTGATGACGCAGAGTTTATTAGGGGATCAGTAGAAGAAGTAATTACCTCGTTGCTGTTAACAATTATATTGGTTATCGCAACATTATGGCTATTTATAGGTTCGGGTCGAGCAACCATTGTGCCAGCTTTGTCGATACCTGTTTCATTAATAGGTGCGTTAGCTGCAATTTGGTTAATGGGCTTTTCAATTAATATTCTTACATTGTTGGCACTTGTGTTAGCCACAGGCTTAATAGTTGATGATGCTATTGTAGTAACCGAAAATATTCAGCGTCGTCGAAGCATGGGCTTAGGCGCTAGAGCTGCAGCTGTTATTGGTACAAGAGAGGTGTTTTTTGCGGTTGTTGCTACCACTGCCGTATTAGTTGCAGTATTTGTACCCATTGCTTTTCTACCATCTACAGCAGGGCGCTTATTTAGAGAGTTTGGTGGCGTACTTGCCATTGCAGTCATAATTTCATCATTTGTGGCGTTATCTTTAGTACCTGCACTAACCGCACGTTTACCTGTTAAAGCCAATAGTAAAAATCGTTTAGCGGGAATGGGAAATGTAATTCTAGGATGGTATCAACGTTCTCTACATGTTGCGCTTGATAAAGCATGGGTAGTCTTTTTGGCAAGCTTAATTGCAGCTTTATCCGCTATTAGCTTATACAGTGTGTTAGATAATGAACTGATGCCATCAGAAGATCGTGGCAGTATACGCATTTTTGCTCGAGGCCCAGACGGTGTAGGTTTAAACTTTATGGATCGTCAAGCTGACAAAATGGAAGATATATTATTACCTTATGTAAACGGTGGTGATATTGATTCAATCTACACAGTTGTTGGTCAATGGGATCCTAACCTAGCATTTATTACAGTGCCCTTGAAACATTGGGATGAACGCTCGCGTTCACAACAAGAAATTATTGAAGAGATAAAAGGTCCGTTATCGGCAATACCAGGCGCTCCGGCCAGAGCTTTTGGCTCTAATAGCTTGAATTTACGAGGTCAAGGTGGTGGGCTAGAGCTTGCGTTAACAGGGCAAACCTATAATGAAATATTTCTTGCGGCGCAAAACTTCTCTAAAGTTATTCAAGAGAAGCTACCAGCGCTTGGTATACCTAGAATTTCCTATCAGCCAACTCAGCCTCAGCTTAGGGTAAATATTGATCGTCGTAGGGCGCAAGAGTTAGGCGTGCCATTATCTGATATTGCGACTACATTACGCGTGGCAATAAATGGCGACAACATAGCTGACTTAAACGTTGGCGACCAAGCTGTTCCTATTATTTTGCAAGCACAAAGCCAGCAAATAAAAGACCCAACGGATTTGGCTAACCTTTATGTAGGCTCAAGTAGTGGCAGTTTAGTGCCCCTATCTAGCTTGGCTAATATATCTGAAGAGGGGGTTGCCGCAGAGTTAGAGCGACAAGCACAACGACGCGCCATTAAAATGGACATGCAGTTACCCGACGATCTTCCTTTAGCTGATGTGGTAGAACAATTACGCGATATGGGTGAGCAGAGTTTACCTGCCAGTATTGGTTTAATTTTCTTGGGTGAAGCATTAACCTTTGAAGAAACAGCACGTGATGTAACATTAACCTATGTGCTTGCTTTTGTTATTGTTTTATTAGTGTTAGCTGCCCAGTTTGAAAGTGTTAACAGTGCTGTTGTTGTTATGGCAACAGTGCCATTTGGAATAGCGGCTGCGTTATTTGCGTTATATTTAACGGGGACCTCAATTAATATTTACTCGCAAATTGGCTTAGTTATGTTAATTGGTTTGTTGGCAAAGAATGCGATTTTATTAGTGGAATTTGCCGATCAACTTCGCGATCAAGGCTACAGTGTTCGCAAAGCGGTTGAAGAAGCAGCAAGTATTAGATTGCGTCCAATTACCATGACCTTACTTTCTACATTATTAGGTTCTTTACCACTAATTTTATCCAGTGGTGCTGGCGCTGAAGCACGAAATGCTATTGGTTGGGTTGTATTTGGTGGTTTAGGCATTGCTGTGGTATTTACGCTCTATTTGACCCCCGTATTGTATTTAGCATTGGCTCGCTTTACTAAACCTCGTGCTGATGAAACACAGCGTTTACAAAATGAAATGGACCATGCAGAGCAGCTAGAACCCTAATAAATAAGCAAGAGACTGCGGCTAGTTAATGGTTAATAGTTAAAGTCGACTTACCTTATTATTAAGGCTAGTCGACTTTATCGTTTGGCTAAAAGGGAAGTTAAGCTGATACCAATCTCACTAACTATGTGATTATTTCTACTGGCTAAAACAATCAACTGCTGGGTATAAAATAGATCACTTAATTAATGAAACTGTTATTAATAACCAGCAGCTTGCCCATCTTTTCTAGACTCTGAGGCACCGTAATACACTTTCTCTTTGTCATCCCACATAATTGCCTGATAGCCACCATAACCGCCCATATCAAAACCTACTTTGTGGCCACGTTGCAAAAGCCCTCGCACCGTTTGGTATGGAATATCAGACTCTATAACTAATTGACCACTATCAATTAAGGTTTTGCCATGCGCTTCAGTAGGTTCTGTTGAACCGTAATGTTGCCAGCGGGTTGCATCGCCAGCTTCCTGTAAATTCATGCCAAAGTCGATAATATTAGTCACAATTTGAACATGTCCTTGTGGTTGCATTGCACCACCCATTAAGCCAAAGCTAATAAAGGGTTTATTATCTTTCATCACAAAGGCTGGAATAATTGTATGGAAAGGGCGTTTATTGGGTTGATACACATTTGCGTGACTTTCGTCCATAGAAAATAACTGGCCTCTATCTTGAAATACAAAACCTAATCCAGGCACAACAACACCTGAACCCATGCCACGATAATTACTTTGAATAAGCGAAACCATGTTGCCATCTTTATCAGCCGTGGTTAAATAAATAGTATCACCTTGATAAAGTGCAGGGTTACCAGCATCTACACGTTTAGCTGCGCGTTCACCAATGAGCTTTTTACGTTCCATTGCATATTTTTTGTCAATTAACCCTTCTAGCGGTACATCAAAAAAGTCTGGATCTGCATAAAACTTAGCACGATCTTCAAATGCTAGTTTTTTTGCTTCAGTCATAACATGCAGTGCATTTTCCGATAAAAACCCCATTTCTGATAAATTGTAAGCTTCTAAAATATTGAGCATTTGTAACGCGGCAATACCTTGGCCGTTAGGTGGTAATTCAAATACATCATAACCACGATAGTTCGTTGAAACAGGCTCTACCCAAGTAGAACGATGACTTGATAAATCTTCACGTGAAATATAACCGCCATTGGCTTTCATAAAAGCGTCAATTTTATTTGCAACTTCACCTTGATAAAAACCAGCTCGACCTTTATCGGCAATAATAGACAAGGTGTTGGCAAGTTCAGGGTTTTTAAATAGTTGACCTTTACGAGGTGCGTTACCGTTAATGGTGAAAGTTGTTTTAAAGCTACCTGGTTGTACCGATAGTTTCGGAACACTACGCTCCCAATAGTAAGCGATAAGTTCACTTACGGGAAAGCCATTAATAGCATAATCAATGGCGGGTTTAAGAATGTTTTTCATTGGCATTTTGCCAAATTTATCATGCATTTCAAACCAACCATCGACAGTGCCAGGTACTGAAATAGGTAACATTCCATAAGGGGGAATGTCATCACGTTGTAGTGTAGCTAATTCAGCTTTTAATTTTTCGAGTGTAAGCGATTGAGGCGATCGTCCACTGGCGTTTAACCCGTAGAGTTTTTGGCTTTTTGCATGCCAAATAATGGCATATAAATCTCCGCCTATACCATTGCCGGTTGGCTCCATTAGTCCTAGCGCCGCATTAGCAGCTATAGCTGCATCAATAGCATTACCACCATCTTTTAATACTTGTAAGCCTATTTGCGTTGCTAAAGGTTGGCTTGTTGCAACCATACCATTTGCAGCAATAACTTCTGAACGAGATGCGTGTGTTTTCCCTGTAACCCTGTCGGCATTGGCGTGGGCTTGCAAAGTTAACGTAGAAATTATGATAATTCCTGCCTTGCAGAGCTTAGTTGATAGCTTATTAAGCTTTATATTCATTATTTTTACTCATTGATAAGCGAAGCATAATAGATACCATGAGCTTAAAAAACGTACAAGACTAACAGGTTAGTATTACCTTTTTTTAAGTTAAAAATATCTTGATTAGGGTCTGTTGATCTTTCAGTTTATAGCTCTGTTGCATTTGAAAAAGATGACAGTCGAGGCACTTAATGTAATGTTTGGTTGTTCCAAATGCACATTAAGTAACAAAGAGTGACTCTTTGTCAAGGCAACCCAAAGGGCTATGACTATTTTTCAACCTAACATCGTTAAAAATGCTTAAAGTACGACTGCACGGATGCAGAAGGTAGAGCGACGCAGGATGCCAAAGCCGAGAATGCTACATTGCACCATTTTCGCCTTGTTATCTTAAAAAATAGTCTATAGCAGAGGCTAAAATGAAAGATCAACAGATCCTAGAGAAACTTTTATTATAATAAAGCTTTTATTTCTCTTTTAAGATAAAGTTCAGCCCTAATGTGACTTTTTAATTTAATACCAGTTTCATTAATTAGTGATCTATTTTATACGCAGTGAAAACAGTCAAATACAAGGCATTTATTTTCATAACGAGTTGTTCAGGGCAATTATGCATCTCCTGCATTGCCCACATAAGCTGCATCCTTGTAGCGATAATTATAAAATAAATAACGCAGTAGTTGACTGTTTTAACCAGTAGAAATGATCACATAGTTAGTGAGATTGGTATAACACTTTATCGTTTTTTTTAGGAATTTTACATGTCTACAGACATTATAACCTGGTGCGCCATTGCATTTTGTATTTCACAATCTGCGATATTTTCAGGATTGAATCTCGCATTTTTTTCAATTAGTCGACTACACCTAGAAGTTGAAGCAAAAAAGGGCAATAAAGCCGCAATAATTGTTTTGAAACTCAGAGATGACTCTAACTTTTTGTTGGCTACTATTCTTTGGGGAAACGTTGGAATTAATGTGTTGCTCACCATGCTGTCAGATTCTGTTTTAACAGGTTTGGGGGCTTTTTTATTTTCAACAATTGCCATAACGGTTATTGGCGAAATAACACCTCAAGCATATTTTTCACGTAATGCCTTAAAAATGGGCAGTATGCTCGCACCAATTATTCGATTTTATCAGTTTTTGTTTTACCCAGTAGCTAAGCCTACTGCATTAATTTTAGATGGCTGGTTAGGTAAAGAAGGGATTACTTATCTTGAAGAAAGTGAGCTTCGTAATATTATTCGCCAACATATTACCGCTGAAGAGGCCGATTTAAATCAAGTTGAAGGTATTGGGGCACTAAACTTTTTTGCCTTAGATGAAATACATGTAACGCAAGAAGGGGAGTTGATCGATCCTAAATCAATTATTACTTTACCTACAAAGTTAGATTTACCAATAATTCCAGAAATTACACAACACCCTGATGATCCTTTTTTAAAGCTAATTAACAGTACAACGCATGGTTGGGTAATACTGATCAATAGTGACGATAAGCCATTATTAGTGCTTGATGCTGATGGTTTTACACGAGCAGCTTTGTACCAAACTAACGACTTTGACCCCTATAGTTATTGTCATCGCCCAGTGGTTATTACTGATGAAAAAACACCGCTAAATGAAGCAATGCTTAAAATGAAAGTTAATACCTCAATTGATAAAAACTTTGATGGCGTAATTGAGCATGATGTATTACTTGTTTGGGGTGATAAAAAGCGCATTATTACAGGCGCAGATATTTTTGGTTTCTTACTTAAAGGTATGTTGCCTGAAGTTATCAAGGCTTAATTGCTAACTTAATCGCTAAGTTTTGATGGCTAATCAGTATGAGTTCAGCGGCAATAGTGACTGGATAAATTTTCTGAAGCTTTAACAAGCATAAATGTAATTTTTACACACTTAACCCTACTGTGTTGCTCGGTTTTATTTAAATGCATTTAATATCAATGAGTTAGCTTTAGGTGTGAATCTTGCATCTGTAGTTTATTCACTTTTACTATAGAGCGCTTTATGTTTGTTTATTTGTATTACATCGCATTAGCGATATTATCTTTTGTGGTAGTTGTAATTGGTAGTGGTGCCGTTGCATTTCTCTTTGCTTGGCTGGGATTATCTTTAACGTTAGTCTCAAGTGCTTACCTACTTAAAAACCCGTCAATTTTTAGAAAAAATTCGGATGGTAGCATCCCGTTTATTATTAGCCTGGTGCTATTGCCATTTATCGTAGGTGTTCACCTTTATAATATTATTGCCACTTGGTTTGATAAAACCGATCGTATTCATCATATTAATCATGGCGTTCATGTAGGTAGACGCCTCAACTCTAGTGACTTGCTTACCTTAGAAGAATTAAATATTAACGCAATTGTTGATATGACGGCTGAATTTAGCGCACTGAATTGGAGCGCATCTGCAATGGAGTTAGATTACTTTAATATTCCAGTGCTAGATCACCAAAGCCCGAAAGAAGAAGAGCTTAGACAAGCTATTACTTGGATAGATAATCAAGTTACTCGCGATCGTAAGGTGGTAGTACATTGTGCACTTGGTCGAGGACGCTCAGTTTTTGTGGTTGCTGCTTATATGTTAGCAAAATCGCCTGATCTTTCTGTACGTGAAGTATTAGAAAATATTACTAAAATACGCTCTTTTGCTAAGTTAAACCGTTCACAGATGAAACGTTTAGTTGAGTATCATCAGCAAAATAAAATTTATATAAATGAAGAAGCATGTCTGATTGCTAACCCAGTATCAGGTGGTGGTAAATGGCTAACATCAAAAGAGCTTGTTATTGACCAGCTATCTCGACATTTTAAGTTAATCGTTCATGAAACCACATTAGAACAATCAGCAAGTGACTTTGCTAAACAAGCAATTAACAATAACATTAAAACAATTATTGCGGCTGGCGGTGACGGCACATTAAGAGAGGTAGCAGAGCACTTAGTAAATACAGATACTTTATTTGGTGTAATTCCTTTAGGTACTGCAAATGCACTTGCTCATCACTTATATGGAAACCTCTCGAAAATTGATCCTGTTGGCACAGCAATGTCTCATATTGTCTCTAAAAATTGTGAGAAAATTGATACGGCATCCTGTAATAACCAAACAGTATTATTATTAGTTGGTATAGGTTTAGAGCATGAAATGATCAGTTATGCTGATCGAGATAATAAGAATAATTCGGGGCAATTTGCCTACTTAGAAGGATTCTTTCGAGGCTTTGCTGATGGGAAGTCATACCCTCTTAAAGTTAAGTTTGATCAAGAAGCGGAGCAAGAGATTAACTGTACAAGTTTCGTCGTAGCCAATGCAGCACCTTTTACAAGCCTATTAGCGCAAGGAAATGGTTCTCCTGACTTTACAGACGGATTACTTGATGTAACTTGGATAAAACCAACAGCAGATACTACAAGTAAACTTGTAGACTTTGCCGAGTTAGTCAGCGCTAGCTTTAACCTTCGTCAAGGCAATGAACTACCAAATGAACAGGGTAATATTAATGCAACTCTGGCTAAAAAAGTAACGGTAACAAGCGATAAAGCAATAAGTTATGTAATTGACGGCGAAGTCTTTGAAGAGCAGAGCGTTTGTATTGAATCTAACCCTGAGTCACTTAATGTGTTTATCAATAAATCATAAGGTTATTTTTAGCTAACAGCTACACTATTGTCATAATTATAACAATACTCGAGAGGATTTAATGGAATATTTAGATATTAATAAGTACTGGTCACTTATCGACGAAAAGTTAAATGTTTGGTTAGAAACGATAATTAAGCATATTCCAAACTTAGTGGTTGCTATATGTTTTATTATTATATTTTCTGTTGTTGCCCGTATTGTTGGTAAGCTAGTCAAACAGTTTTTACGACGTAGTTTAGACTCTCAGCAAATAGCAGACTTGTTAGCCGCTATATTTAAAGTTTGTTTTATTCTTACTGGGGTGTTTATTTGTTTAGACTTTATTGGTTTAAAGGGCACAGTAACCTCATTATTAGCGGGTGCGGGTATTATTGGTTTGGCAATAGGTTTTGCCTTTCAAGACATGACAGAAAACCTTATTGCTGGTGTAGCTATGGGAATAAGAAAACCGTTTAGCATTGGCGATATTATTGAAGCTGATAACGTTTTTGGTAAAGTTATCACCATCAACTTACGCAATACCATAGTGGAAACTTTTTCTAGTCAAATAGAAGTAATTCCTAATAAAATTTTATTTAGAAATATAGTAACTAACTATTCAAGTTTATCCATTCGCCGAGTTGAAGTACCTGTGTCAATTTCTTATGCAGACGACCCTGATCATGCAAAAGAGGTTATTGTCGATGCAATTAACCAATGTGACTTTGTGATAAAGCAAGATCAAACAGATGTTTATGCTGAAAGTTTTGGTGATAGTGCCGTTAATTTATTAGTTTGGTTTTGGATTGATTACCCAGGTGAAACTGGCTACATGTCGGCAAGGCATCAAGCAATTAGTTTGATTAAAAAGTCATTAGAACAAGCCGATATATTAATACCATTTCCAATTAGAACACTTGAATTTGGTGCTAAAGGTGGAGAAACATTAGGAGATATATTAACCCAGCAAGCGCAGGTGAAAAATAGCAAAGCAGAGAAAGAGTAGCTTTGTTTATTGCTATACCCACTGGCTTATGTGGTTGAGCAGGAGTTTAGTCGTTATTGAATAGCAAATGTTTATTTTAAAATTTGTAACATAATAGAACGTTTCAGGGAGTTAGTAATGATAAAAATAATAAAGCGCACGAACTTATTTATTCGAAGGTTGAATAGACAAGTTATTTATACAGCCTTGTTAGTGGTCGCAGTAATGCTAAGTTCTGGTTGCTCTTCCAAACAAGAGCATCTGGCTGAAGCAACTGTAACCAATGAGCAGCCGGTTAAAGGTCCCTACGAAATAGCCGCTGAAAAAAACCTACCGAGTGTGGTGAGTTATCAGGCACCTGAAGATTCTTTACGTTTTATTAATGAGCCTATTTTTAACTTTAATGATACCGTTTATCGTTATGTACTGAGTCCATTAGCCAACGGTTATCAAAAAGTCGTACCCAAGCCAGTAGATAACAGTATTCGAAACTTTTTTTATAATTTACGTGAGCCACTGTACGCGGTAAATCACTTATTACAAGGTGAGGTGGTAAAATCAGGAAAGAGTCTAGCTCGGGTACTAATGAACTCTACAATAGGCTTATTAGGTTTATTCGACCCCGCTAATAGTATGATGGAGTTAACGCGAGACAAAACTACTTTTGGTGAAACGCTTGCAAGTTATGGTGTAGGGCATGGTGCATATATAGTATTACCGCTTCTTGGTCCGTCAGACTTACGAGATACCGCATCATTGTCGTTTAATTACTTAGCACATCCATTAAATTTTATTAGCGATGAGAAAGCGGCCCAGCAGTTATTATTAACTGATGGTATACAAGCACAAATTCCTATTTTGGCAAAATATCCGCGTGTACTCAATGGCGTGGATAATTCTTATGAGTTTACTCGAAACTTATACATGCAAAGTTTACAGCGTGATGGACAAGAGCGTCGAAACGAAGTGTTTAAAACTGAAAAGCAAAAGCAGTCGCCTGTTCAATCGGTTTCGGTTAGTAATCAAGTGGTAGAATAAACATGATTAACAAAAATATGACGCCATGGGCTTACCTTATTTGTTTTATATTCACCTTACTAACAGGTTTACTTGCGTGGCAAGCGCAGAAGTTTGAAATCGATGCTTCAGCAGATACCTTACTTGTTGATAATAACCAGCATTATATTTTAACGCAGCTGGCTGATCAGCGTTACGGCTCTGAAGAATTTATTTTAATTGCATTCAAACCCAATAGCAGTCAATTATTCTCAAACACCAACATGAACACAGTGTCTACTATCGGACGTGAAATTGAGAATATATCACGAGTTAAGCAGGTTAACAGTATTGCTAATATGCCCATTTTTACAGCGGCAGACACAGTAACTGCCGATGTTGAAAAGTTAACTTGGGAAAACGAAAAATTCGATGAAAAAACATTATCGTTAAGTTTAAAGCAACACCCGTTGTACGAAGGACTATTAATCAATAAAGCACAAAGCGCGCTGTCGTTACAGGTGGTATTTAAGTCTGATCCTGCATTAGAAAAAATTAACAACGATATTATTGAGATCAAACGCCACTTGTTAACGAGAGAACTAACCAGGCAAGAACAACAGGCTGTTGACCAGTTAAAGCAAAAGCAGCAAGTACTTAACAAAAGTTTAGAGCAAACGCGTATTAATGAAATTGAACAAATTCGATCTATTTTAACGCCGCATAAACAAGTAGGTGAGTTTTATTTAGGGGGTAATAATTTATTATCTTATGAATTAATAAAGATTATCGAAAGCGACTTAGTATTGTTTGGCGCGTTAATTATTATCGTGGTTATTGCGTTGTTATGGTTTTTATTCAGGCAAGTGAGCTGGGTATTACTGCCAATTATATGTTGCGCAACCAGTGTGGTGATGACAATAGGTTTATTAGCCGCGCTTGATTTTAAAGTAACGGTAATTTCAGCGAATGTGTTTGCGCTACAAATTATTTTATCGTTAGCAATGATAATTCACCTGATTGTGCATTACCAAGAATTAGTTAGTAAACATAACGATTGGACACATAAAAAGTTGGTTTTAGCGACAATAAAACAAAAAATAAAGCCTTGTTTTTATGCTGGATTAACTACCGCAATTGGCTTTGGCTCGTTAGTATTTAGCGGTGTTCAGCCCGTAATTAGCTTTGGCTGGATGATGGTAGTTGCAATGTTTGTTAGCTTCATAGTCAGCTTAGTGTTTTTTCCAGCACTCTTATACGCCATATTCAATAAGCAATCGTATGTTAAACAACACCACCAAATTGAACGGGGCATGCAAGCAACTGCAAGCCTAGTTATAAATCAGCCTAAAAAGATTATGGTGATCTCGGCTTTAATATCGCTAGTGGGCGTGTTTGGTTGTACACAGCTTACAGCTGAGAATAGCTTTTTAAATTACTTCAGCGAGTCTACAGATGTTAGAAAAGAGCTAACCTTTATTGATCAAGAATTTGGTGGTTCAACACCATTTGATGTACTGCTTGAAATTCCTGAAGAACAAATTAAGCCTAATTTGATCATATCGGCAAGCACAGTTCAAACGGTAACTGCTATACAAAATATGCTTGCTAAGCAACAAGCTATTGGCGTTATTACCTCGATTGCCGACTTTACCCGCATTGCTCAAGTTGTCAATGGTAAGCCACTAACAGAATACGAACTAACAGCTCTATATAAAAGTTTAGATACTGACTTACAACAACAATTATTTGGTGCTTACTTTTCTGAAAAAGACAATCAAATACGAATTTCTATGCGTGTACAAGACAGCACCAAAACATTAAATAGGGCGGATTTACTGAAAGAAATTCATCAAGAGTTATCTGCAATGGGCATTAAAAAGCAAGAGTACACGCTAACAGGCCTATTCATTCTTTACCAAGATGTGCTTTCTCGTTTGGTTAACTCTCAGGTGCTTACTATTTTAATTGTATACGGTGCTATGGCCACTACGTTAATGATTATATTTTCATCGCTTAAAGTTGCAGTAATCGCATTAGTACCTAATTTTATAACTACTTTAGTAATAATGGGAGTTTTAGGATTGTTTTCAATTCCGCTCGATTTAATGACCATTACTATTGCTGCTGTTGCTATGGGAATTTCAATGGACGATACCATTCATTATATTCATCGTTATTTAGAAGAAATTAAAGGTAACCATGATAGTCAAGACCAGTGGGTAAAGCGTACTAACTTATCGGTAGGTTATGCGTTAATTTATACCACAACTGTCATTGTTATTGGTTTTGGTACCCTAGTGTTTTCTAACTTTGTACCTAGCATGCTGTTTGGTTTACTAACGAGTGTTGCAATGATAGTTGCTTTACTCACCGACATCACCACGCTTCCTGTTTTACTGAGGAAATATGTGACTAAGGCAGATGTTAAACAAGCGTAGTACTACCTACCTTACAAAGGCTCATTTACAAAGGCTCATTTAAATAATGAGCCTTTTTGCTTTTTAATGGTAAGTGTTGTTTATACATCATGTACTTTTTACATTATTTGCATGTAAAAAAGGTAAGTTTCTAATTGATCAAAGTATGCTTTTATATTTTTGCCTTTATTTTTCAATAGGTTAGGCTTTGGCATGGAAGTGGCATTAATAAGTATGATTCATTCAAAAGGAGAAGATTATGAAATATTCAATTGGTTCTATCATTATTGCTACAGTATTAACCGTAGGTTCAACTGCAGCCTATGCTGAAAACACTTGGAAAGATAAATCTAAAGATGCATGGATTGACGGTAAAGCCGAAAGTACCATACTGTTGAATGGCAATTTAAACTCTTTTGACATAAATACTGACGTTCACCAAGGCGTTGTTACGTTAACAGGGAAAGTAGACAGTAAAGTTGATAAAGCATTAGCGCAAGAGTTGGTTGAAAGTTTAGATGGGGTTAAATCTGTTGATAATAAATTAACCGTACTAAGCAATAAAAACGCTGATGATGACTCAGTAATGACCGCATTAATGGACTCAAAAGTTGAAACAGTAGTAAAGACTAAGTTATTGGTTGAGTCTGAAGTTAATGGTACAGACATAGAGGTTGAAGTGACTGAAGGCACTGTAGTGTTAACGGGTGAAGTGCAATCTGATAGTGAAAAACAACTTGCTGTTGCTATTGCTAAAAATACGAATGACGTTAAAAAAGTAGTTAACAAGTTAACTGTTAGCAATAGTTAACTACACGCTACTCTGTTGTTTATTTAGCTTGAGCAAGTAACTAGCAATTAAATTAACAACGCTAAAACCAACGGCTCTAAATCCAACTAAACATTGGTTTAGAGCCGTTAATTTATCTTCATTAGGCAATAAAAGACTCTAGGTTAACCGCAGTTTATGTTAGCGGTATTAATTGATTTTATACCATTATCCCAAAGGCCTAAATAAAGTAGGTTTTCTGTATTAGTTTGCAACATTAATAAACTTTTAACGCCACCTTTACTGACTTCTTTTGAAAAATCGTTACTGTTCCAAGTAACCCCGTTATCACTACTGCAAAGTACTTTTAATGGCTGCTCTGCTCCTCCTTTGTTAAAGCTGGCGCTGTATAGATTACCAATATCATCAATAACAATGTCCCAATAAAAATGGTGGTCAACATCGCCCAATGGTTGCTCCCAGTTTGTGCCGTTATCACGGCTGATTACTATACCTCCTTCGCCGCCCACTAAAACAGTTTTATTGTCGGTTGGGTGGATCAATCCTCCTTTAAAAACGGATGGATTTGGCAGCAAGTCAGTCCAAGTCGTCACGCTGCCGTCGACAATTGAATAACGATTTAAGTGACCATTTTCAATTGGCCCTTGTCCACCAAACCAGATAAATTGTTGAGATGGATGAGGTAAAATTAGTGCTAAACCAGATGCTATTCCATCCCAAGCTCCATCTAATAGCGTCCAGTTTTCTGCTGCACTATTTGCAACAGCAAAAGAGGTATCGCCCACTGCATACAGTTGGTTATTCACTTGGTCATAGACAATATTATTAATAGTACTAAATTCGTCACCGCCAAAATTATGGTTGATCAGTTGCCAATTTTGGCCACTATCTTGGGTAATATACAGCGGTGAAGGCTTAGAATATGGAGCTGCTTCATCAGTTTGAACTGCAGCTATATAATGTCCTTGAGAAATTATTGCTAATGCTTTTATTCCACTTGAGCTTGGAGAGCGATCTTGCCACTGAGCATCAGCGTTGGCTCGCCAAAGCAAGCTTTGTGTTGTAGCGGCGAGCTGGGCTTCTCCGTCTAGATATAAATGGCTAACAGTAACAGAGTCATTTAATTCTGTGTTAACTATTGTTGTTGGTGGAATAGGAGGTGTTGGTGGTGTTGTTGGTTGTTCGCTGTCAGAACTGCCACCACAGCTATAAAGAAACACTGAAGCGATTAATATTAAACCATAGCTAATTTGATTTTTCATCATTAAGCATCCTTTCGTTGATAATGTAAAATAGTTTAATAGGCAATGCTACAAAACTTATTACGTGATTTCAATTAGGCTCGCGATTGTATACTTAACGAAGTTAGTTAACCTGTGCTCTGGATAACGGATGTACGACCAATACAGATAAAGTTATATTTTTCAATTGCTTATTATAAAAAACCGTATTGCTTATGTAGTTATATATCAATGTTATAAGTGTTGAGTGAATCAAGGCAAGTTTGCGTACCTAACAACGCAGATACGCGCAAAAATCGTGACATTGACGTGCTTAGCTTATCCAGAACTCAGGTTAGTTAGTTCAAATGTTGCAGTTGAATGTTATTTATTGGTCTTTTGTTAAGTGGAGAAATAGCCCAAGAGATGCTAATAAAAGTGCAGTGCTTGAGATAATAGCAACTGGATAATATAAATTTCCTGCTAAGTCGAGTTGACTGTATTTTATCACCATAATTAACCCTTCAATTGAAAGCGCTATACATACGGTGCCTATAAACCTTGGAATGGTTCTTCTTAAGCTGGCAATAACATCTTTTGTTTCATCACGGTTGGTGTATTCCTGGTTGATCACTAACGCCAATTCAAACACAGCAAGAGCAATAATGCCGGTGTTAATGCTGCTAATAAATATTTGCATTATTTCGGTGCCGTTAATTACTCCTTGCAATATGGTGTTAATTAATGAAAATATAATGGCTGCTGCTAATCCAAAGAAGATAAAAGCAAATACTTTTGCAAATAGGGTTCTTATCGTTGTATCGGTAATAGGTAGCATAAATTTTTCCTTTGTTTATTGCTCTTAACTTTTAGTTTTTATACCAGTTTCATTAATTAAGTTATCTATTTTATGCATAAGAAAAACAGTCAAATACAAGGCGTTTATTTTCATAACTAGTTGTTCAGGGCAATTATGCTTGCATTGTCTGCATAAGCTACATCCTTGTAGCGATAATTATTAAATAAATAACGCAGTAGTTGATTTTTTAGCCAGTATAAATGATCGCATAGTTATTGAGATTAATGGTATTGTTAATTATTCGTAGCAAAAATTTCTTTTTGTGTTGCTAATATGTTTTCATCTGTCGGTGACAGAGTTACAGCCTTATTAATGAGAATTTTTGCCTCTTCAATCTGACCGTTTTTAAAGCGTGCATAAGCATAGTTATTTAAATAATGGCTTTGCTTTTGTCCATTGCTAATGCCCTGATCAAACCAAAAAATAGCCTTGGTTAAATTACTGCTTTTGTTTTCGTCTTTCTCTAAATAATAATTGGCAAGTAAAAAGTAACTTAACCAGTTATTTGGCCAAGCCTTAATGGCATTGTGTAAATAAGGTATTGCAGCCAACGCTTGCCCTGTTGATATTAAATCTTGAGCGGCACTAATATAAGTAAAGTCATCTAGAGGTGTTGTGCTTTGTGTTGGTGTTAACGCTGCAACAAACCAAAAGCTTGCCCGTTGCCATGTGCGTTCAAATACTTGCATTGATACCCTGCGATTTTCAATGTCAGCAGAATGAAGAATAAACTCATGGGTGTGTAAGTCATAACCTTTAACAACAGCATAATGCCATAATGGATACCAAGAAAGGCCTAGGTTCTGCAACACAATAACTGGGATGTTTTGGTTAACTAGATCCATTAACTCTGTTAATGAACCACGTTTAGCGTAAGCAAGAAACCCTTGTTGTCTAATGGCAGCAACCATTTCTAGCTGTAAACTACCTTGCCTTTTTGGGATAAATAGTTGCGGAGCAATTTGTTCTGGTGTTTGTTTTACGCCATTGTATTCAAACACCTCAGCAAGCGTGGTTGGCCCACAATAATAGGCTTGTTGAGGGTAAAAAGGAACGCCTTGAATATTTACTTTAGCAGGTATGTTGGTTGGCGCGTGCTCAACAAGCTGCAATGTTTGTGGTGGGGTGGCACAACCAAGCAGAGAAAAAAGGCTGGCTATAATGCCAACCTTTATTACTTTATTGGCTAATTTAAATAGGGTCGATGAACGAATAAGCATCAGTAACGCCTAATAAATCAAGCACAGCAACCACAAGAAGCACTGTAAATATTGTTCCAACAACACCACTGCCTGCTGGGGCATCGTTAATTTGGTTATTTAACGATGCTAATTCGGCATTGGTTAGGTTATTGATACGTTGCTTTGCATCATCAGGGCTTACACCTAACGCTACTAATTGCTGTTGCACTTTATCTGTTTCAACCATTGATAATATTTGTTGCTTGGTGATAGCAGATCGTTGTTGCTCAATAACTGAAGCAGAACTTACTGTTCCTGCTAATGTAGTTACTGGTAAAATACTAGTTAGCAGTGCTGCGAATAGCATGATCATGTTTTTCATTTTCTTTCCTTATTGTTTAATTTATTCAATTAATTTTAACTTAAAGTAATGAAAATAATGTGAATTAAATGATTTTAGTCTTTTACTAAAATGACTTAATTCACTAGGTATATACCCTCTAGGTATAATATCTATTGTTTGGCACTAGTGTTTAACAATCAGTATCTTTTACATCAAGTTTGTCTTTAGCTTTTTCACAGGCATCTTCAATAGCATTGCCAGTATCTGTTGCTAAATCTTTAACTTTGTCTTTTGCACTTTCAGCGGCGTCTTTTAAGTTGTCACCAGCATCTTTTGCAGCATCTTTAGTATTAGCTATTGCGTTGTCTACTTTTTCACCTGCGTTTTCAGCTTTATCATCACTACAAGCTGCTAAGCTAAGTAGTACGGTAAGTGTTAGTGCTGTAATTGAAATGTTTTTATTAATATTCATGAAATTCTCCTTAAAAAATATAATGGTTAAGCTCTTGGAGCTTTTCCTCGTAATGCGTTAACTATCAGTGATATAACAAGTAAAACTACAAAGATGAAAAAGATAATTTTTGCTATTCCAGCTGCTGCACCTGCTATTCCACTAAAGCCAAATATGGCTGCGATTATTGCGATAACTAAAAAAGTGAATGCCCAACTTAACATTAGATTTCTCCTTTACTTTATTGTTTGACATACCTTAACTATGCGATAGTTGTGCCATGTATTAAGTGACTGAAAAGTAAGTGTATTGTTTATCTTCTTGATTTGGGCGTTTAAAAGGTTAGGTAAATATTACAAGGTACTTTTGTAGTAGTTGCACAGTATGCAGAAGTTACTGTTGATCAAACAGTTGTTGAAGTAGTGCGAGGTTTATTGGTTTGAGTAGCGCTTTATCGGCCCCCGATTGGGCAATACTTTCTTTTGATACCTGATTACCGCTAACAATGGTTATATTGGCATTGGGTACTTGCTGCTTTAGTGACGAACTGAGGATTAGGCCATTAGCATCAGGCAGGTTCATGTCAACTAATATATACTGCCAGTGCTTATCTGTAATAAGTATGTTGTTTGCTGCTGTTGCGCTGTGAGCTATTGTTACTGCTTTATCTAAGCTTTGAAGTAATAATGCAGTGATTTCTGCAGCATCAACATCGTCTTCAATTAGCAGTATACGTTCATTATTTTTAATGTTTTTTTTGGTGTTGTTTTTATGTTGCACTGTTGAATCAAGCGGAGACTTAATGAGCTGCTGCATAATTTTTTGATGTAATTCGTATTTATCTATGGGTTTGGGAACTACGTCATTAAAGCCTAGGTCATGCAACTCTCGTTGTACCCCTTTCATTGTTGCCGCAGTTATTGCTAGTATTGGAGTGTTTATGTGCATGTTTCTAAGCTGAGATATAGCCCTTTTACCATCTAACACAGGCATGTGAATATCCATTAAAACTAGATCATAAGGTGCACAAGACTCGCTTGCTGAAACTATTTTTGAAATCGCTTGCTGGCCATTATTTGCATAGCTCACTTCAAGGCCAAAGGAGCGGCAAACATAGCCAATTAATCGTCTAATATCATCAATGTCATCAACAATTAATACTTTGCCTGAAAGTTTGCTAAGGGTTTCTGTTGATGACTTATAATCGCTACGCTTGAAGGATAACGTTTTTTGTTCAACACCTGAAATGTTGCCAGGGTCAATCGATACTACAAACTTACTACCCACACCTAGTGTTGATTCAACTGATATATTGCCACCCATATGCTTTAACAGTTCACTGCAAATTGATAAACCAAGGCCTGCGCCTTCTTCGTTACGTGAAACAATATCTTGAACTTGTTCAAAAGGTTTAAATATTGTTGCTAACAAACTGTCAGGTATACCAACACCGGTATCGCTTATTGAAAAACATAAGCATGGCTTATTGGCGTTATCCTCTAACCAAATATGAAGGTCAACAGAGCCATGATTGGTGAATTTAATTGCATTATGAATAATGTTAATCAGCACTTGGCGTAATCTAAGGGGATCAGCCGTAATTTCGATAGGTAGTTTGGTTTTAGCAATTAAATTTAGGTTAATACCTTTATCTTGTGCCGACATAGACATGAGTGTGTAAACATCTACAATAAAGCTTTCAAATGACACTGTGGTGTTATTGAGTTCAAACTTTCCAGCGGCAATTTTAGAGAGGTCGAGTACATTATTTAATAACCCCAATAGGTGTTTACCGTTGTCTAATATAGTAGTAAGTTCAGGTTGAATTGCATTGTTAGCGTGATCACTCAGTAGTAATTCTGTATAGCCAAGTATTGAGGTGAGTGGCGTACGTAATTCATGGCTTAAATGTGCTAGAAACTTATCTTTGGATCGGCTTTTAGCCTCAGCTTTTATTCGTTCAACTCGTTCATTTTCTATGTCTTTTCTTGCCAGTGCATAGCGAATTGCTCGGTTAAATCTTGCGCTATTAAGTTCAGATTTTACTAAGTAATCTACCGCACCGGCATCGAGCGCGCTGTTATCAAGTTCAGTATCTGTTTGCCCTGTAAGCATAATAATTGGCACAGTGCAGCCATCAGCAGAGGTTTGTTTAAGTACCGCTAAACCGTTTAAACCACCTAGCTGATAGTCTAACAAGCAAATATCATGGGTATTTGCTTTTAGCAGCGCTAATGCTTCAACAGGGTTATCGACCCAGTCAATAGTAAAGTGATGACTTGGCATTTGCTGAAGGTAATCGCAGGTGAGAATATAATCATCTTCGTCATCTTCAACTAATAAAATACGGGTACTTAACTTAGACATAGTGTTGTTACTAATTTTTTTCGTTATACGATGGCAGATCAACAAACTCTACCCAGTATTTACCTAGTGCTTTCATTAAGTCGACAAGCCCTTCAAAGTTAACAGGTTTAGTAATATATGACGCTGCACCCAGTTCATAGCCTTTGACCATATCTTCTTCTTGCTTTGACGTTGTTAAAATAACAACAGGAATACCCTTTAATTCAGGGTTAGCTTTTATTTCTTTTAACGCTTCTCGGCCGTCTTTACGGGGCATATTTAGATCAAGCAGTATTAGTCCTGGCCTAGGTGCGCTTTCTTTGTCTTTAAATTTGCCTTGGTGTGTTAAATAATCGAGTAATTCAACACCGTCTTCAACAAAGTGTAATTCGTTTATTACTCTGCTTTCAATTAATGCATCGCGTGCAAGTAAACGATCATCTTCATCGTCATCAGCCATTAATATTACAATGGGAGTGCTTGTTTTCATGGTGTAAATTCCTTTAATTGGTTATTCTGCCATTGTAGTTGGTGCTGTATATTGGTGCGGTATACTAATGGTAAAAGTAGTGCCGTGATTCACCTGACTTTTAGCTGAAATGGTGCCGCCATGACGTTCAACAATACGCCGGCAAACGGCTAAGCCAATACCAGTTCCTTTATATGCTGTTCTTGCGTGCAAGCGTTGAAAGGGTACAAATATTTTATCTTCAAACTCTTGTTCAAAACCAATTCCGTTATCGGTTATGGTAATAACATGCCAAAGTGAATCAGTACTTAGTATAGGATCGTATGCCGATTCTTTTTGATAAGCGATAGTGATCTTAGGCGCAAGATCTTTTTGCCTAAACTTAATAGCATTACTTAGTAAGTTAAGTAATAACTGATTAAGTTGGCTAACGTCACCATTTATTTCAGGTAAATCTGGGTAGTTTATTACCGCAGCACTTTCTTCAATTGCTACTTCTAAGTCATCAATTACGTCGCTTACTACTTGATTAAGCGCAACAGGTATAAACTTGTTTCCTCGCGTATTAATTCTAGAATACTCTAATAAGTCATTAATTAGGTTCGACATTCGCTCTGCTGCACCACTCATGCGCTTAATAAAGTCGAGCCCGCGTTCATCAATTACATCATTGTAGCCAGTTGAAAGCCTATCACCAAAAGCTCTAATTTTACGTAAAGGTTCTTGTAAGTCATGAGAAGCGACAAAGGCAAAGTCTTCTAACTCTCTGTTGCTTCTTGCTAACTCTTCTGAATAAACTGTTAATTCTTTAGTGCGTAAACTTACTTTTTCAGCTAATTCTTCATTTTGAGTTTCAAGGGATTGTCGATAGAAAAGCTCTGTTTTGCTATTTATGCGAACCATTACACCAATGCCAACTAATAATAAAAAACTAGTGATAGCTGAAATACTAAAGGTAAACTTTGCTTCTCGTTCTATGTTTTCTAGTTTTTTGTATAAGTCGTTTCGGTGCAGTACCTCACTTGTTTTTATTTCATTAAAGAGGTTTTCCATTTTCTTATATAGCGTTCTGCCACGACCTGTCATTACTATTTTTAACGCGCGCTTTTCGTTGTCACTTAGTGCAAGATCAACAGTATCGCTAAGCTCTATCATTTTAATTTCTACTAAGTTTGATAGTTCAGCAATTTTTTCACCTTGAATTTCAAGGTCTGAGTTTAATGAATTAACTAGCTTTATTTGTTTGATTACTTGGCCAATGGCGTTTTGATAGGGCTGTAAGTAATCTTCTTTTTCTGTTAGCAGATAACCTCGCTGGCCGGTTTCGGCAGACAACACTAAATTATGCAATTTGTCTAAGCTAAGAATTATTTCGCCAGTATTAGTAATACCTTTTTGAGTTATTGATAAATCATCAATGGTTTTTAATGCTAAAACGATATTTATAACAATAACGCCAACAACAATAGAGAAGATTAATCCCCATGATACTTTATTGTTTTCTAATAGTTTTTCAATTCTAGTCATTATAAATTCGTTACTTTACGTCACATTAATTTAGCGTTTAGCTGCCTTTGAAAGTTGCTCAAGTGTTTGACTGCACTCTTGGCACGATGCAATAATTTTGGCTGCTGCCTCTAGTGCTTTGTCAACTGGCATATCGTTTTCAAGTACTAATTTAATCATTTCTGCCTGCATAGAAATTCTATTGAGTGGTCCACGGGCATCATGAATAAGTTGATTTAAATCAGCCTGTTCAGATTCTTCATTGTGCTGGTTATTATTCATTATTATTTCTCTTTGCTGGGGAGCTTACTTAGCCTCATTCTTCAAAGTCACCATAGGCATGCAAACGGTTATATAATGTTTTTATACTAATACCTAACATTTTAGCGGCAAGCGATTTGTTGCCTTCTACATCTTCGAGCGTTACTTTTATCAATTCACGCTCGACATCTTCAATAGTACGACCAGCGCTTAAGCTATGCTGATTTTCTGAGATAGAAGAGAAAGGCGAACGGAAGGTTTTTGGTAGTTCAATATGATTGCTATCAGGGTCGGCCATAATAAATGCGCGATGAATGGCATGGCGCATTTCTCTAATATTACCTGGCCAATCATATTCAGTTAAACGTTGAATTTGTGGGGCGGTCCATTGATAGTCTCTATTGTACTCATCGTTTAATTCCGCTAAAAAAGCTGCAGCTAAAAGGGGAATGTCATCTTTTCGCTTGCGTAAAGGGGGAATGCTAATAGGAAAAACAGCTAACCTAAAATAAATATCTTCTCTTAACACTTTGCTTTGTGCTATTTCTTCAATAGAACGATTAGTTGCTGAAATAACCCGGCAATTTACATCAATCTCTTTTGTTCCTCCTATTGGCGTTACTTTATTACTTTCTAGTACGCGTAATAAATTGGGCTGCATATCTATTGGCATTTCAGTAATTTCATCTAGAAACAAGGTGCCATTGCCGGCACGTAGAAATACACCGTCTTTTTTAGCTATTGCACCAGTAAAAGCGCCTTTTTCGTGTCCAAAGAGTTCGCTACCAATTAAATCTTTTGCCATTGCGCCACAGTTAGTTGCAACCAGCTCTTCACCCGTGTTGCTTGCGGTATGAATTGCTTGTGCGACCACTTCTTTACCTACACCACTTTCTCCTAACAACATAACGTTGGCTTTTGTTGATGCGATACGTGAGATCATGGTGTACATCTCTTGCATTGCTTCTGATTCGCCAATTAAACAATCGAAATGTTTTTTAGGGAGTGCTTTGTTGTTCTTTTTCGGCTGAGTTGCCTTTTTAGGTTGATGTGTTAGCGCTTGCTCTAAATCTTCACGCTGTAATGGCTTAGCGATGTAATCGACTTTAGGGCCGCATAACCCTGCAAGTAAGCCTTTTACTAATGGGTGACCAGTAATTAATGTAATATAAGGATCATGCTCAGACTTTTTAAGGTGGTCTATTAAATGTAAACCACTACCATCTGGCAGCATAAAGTCTAAAAAAATATGATCGAAGCTATTGTTTTCTAGCCACTCGTAGGCTTCTTTTAAACTATTTGCTGTGCAAATGTCATGACCTAAAAATTCAATAATATGGCAGGCGACTTCGGTAAACTCCGTATCGTCATCCACTAATAGTATTTTTAACACTTTTATCCCTCAAGTTGGTTTAATACCAATCTCACTAACTATGTGATCATTTGCTACTGGCTAAAACAGTCACTACTGCGTTATTTATTTTATAATTATCGCTACAAGGATGTAGCTTATGTGGGCAATGCTGAAGCATAATTGCCCTGAACAACTAGTTATGAAAATAAACGTCTTGTATTTGACTGTTTTCACTGCGTATAAAATAGATCACTTAATTAATGAAACTGGTATAACTCGTTTACAATTAACAATCGCCCTATAAATTTAGGTTCGCTTTATTAATTTGGTGTGTAAACTGATGACGATAGCTAATTAACAGTTCTCTTGTTTTAATTTTTAAGATCTTTATTACATTATGTGATTACGTTCAGTGTTGATAAATTAGCATATTGTACTAATTGAGTCTTTATACTTAACACGCCCTAGTTGTTTATGTGGGTTTAATGCAATTTATTCAAGCTTACTCATTAATTTAATTGTAAAAAGCATGTGTTCTTTCACAATTTAGTTTATCTCTAACTAAAATTGGTAACACAAGAATAAAAAACGAAGCCTATACATTAGCTTCGTTTAATAAAATAGTAGGTGGCTGTACTTAACGCTCAGCTCTATATTTTCCTTTATTGAGCGGCATCTTGCACTGACTCTCCAGCGTCTTCAATATCTTCACCTAGACCTTCCATTGTAGAACAAGCAGATACGGCTAAAGCGAATGTAAGAATAAAGGATAAGCCGATCATTTTTTTAAATAGTTTCATTTATACCTCCGTCATTGTGATTTTACTTAAGATGTAAATTGATACCAAACTCATTAACCCGATGAAGTTGACTTGCAATAATAAATAACGAGCCTGCTATGTTTCCGATATTAGTGAAGCAGATATTGTTCCAGTAAATTAAAAGTTTTTTATTTCAGTTAGTTAATTTAATTTTATTGATTGTCTAATCATAGATTTAATGTTTATTTCTGTAAAAATTTCACAGAAATAGTAATTTATACAAAGTGTATTTAATTGTTGTGATTAAAAAGCAGACAAAAAATATTATTAGGTAGGGCGGCTGAACATTATGCTGTATAATGCGCGACCTTATTATTTTGAGACTTTGGCTATTTAATTATTCAAGTAATACAAGCAGCCGTACTCAAAAGTTATTAGCATTAATTAGCAATACCAAGGAATACCTTTTTGATCACTACATCGAACATTACTATGCAGTTTGGCGCAGAGCCGTTATTTGAAAATATCTCGGCTAAATTTGGCAATGGCAACCGCTACGGATTAATTGGCGCCAATGGTTGTGGCAAGTCTACTTTTATGAAAATTCTCACAGGAGAGCTAACACCAAGTGCTGGTAATGTGTCTATTACTGCTGGGAACAAAGTAGGAACCTTGAGCCAAGACCAGTTCGCGTTTGAAAAGTATAGTGTTATTGATACCGTGATCATGGGCGATGTGGCCTTATGGAAGGTTAAGCAAGAAAGAGACAATATATACGCGCAAGCAGAAATGAGTGAAGCTGATGGAATGCGTGTTGGCGATCTTGAAAGCCAGTTTGCTGAAATGGACGGTTATAGTGCAGAAAGTCGTGCAGGTGAAATATTATTAGAAGCTGGTATTGAGGAGTCATTTCATTATGGCTTAATGGAGCAAGTAGCACCTGGTTGGAAGTTAAGAGTGTTAATTGCACAGGCATTATTTGCAAATCCCGATATTTTGTTACTAGATGAGCCAACCAACAACCTTGATATACACACTATTTCTTGGTTAGAAGGTGAATTGAATAAACGTAAATGCACCATGATCATCATTTCTCATGATCGCCATTTTCTGAACTCAGTGTGTACTCACATGGCAGATATTGACTATGGGGAGTTGCGTATTTACCCGGGAAATTATGAATTTTATTTAGCCCAGTCAGGTCTGATCCGTGAACAATTACTTGCCGGTAACGAGAAAAAAGCAGCTGAAATTGAAGAATTACAAGACTTTGTAAATCGCTTTGGAGCGAATGCTTCAAAAGCAAAGCAAGCCAGTTCACGTGCGAAAAAAATGGATAAAATTAAACTAGATGATGTTAAAGCCTCAAGCCGTATGACACCGAAGCTTTCGTTTAAGTCTGGAAAGAAAATGCACCGCCAAGCATTAGAGCTTGAAAACTTAAGCCATGGTTTTGAAGGCGACCTTTTATTTGAAAAAGGTGATTTATTATTAGAAGCAGGAGCAAAACTGGCAATTATTGGTGAGAATGGCGCGGGTAAAACCACATTCTTGCGATGTTTAACCGGTGAGCTAGCGCAATTAACCGGTGTCGTTAAATGGTCTGAAAATGCATCTATAGGTTATTGCCCTCAAGACAGTGGTCACTTTTTTGATAATGACTTAACGCTAATGGATTGGATGTCGCAATGGCGTAGACCTTGCCATAACGATTTAACCGTTCGCGGCATGCTAGGGCGATTATTATTTACAGAAGACGACGCCAATAAAAAAGCACGCAATTGTTCAGGAGGCGAGAAAAACAGACTCCTATTCGGTATGTTAATGATGCAAGATATCAATGTTTTAATTATGGATGAACCAACTAACCATATGGATATAGAAGCAATAGATGCCCTTAACAATGCACTTAAGGCGTTTGAAGGTACATTAATTTTTGTTAGCCATGATCGTGAGTTTGTATCAAGCCTAGCTACACGTATTATTGATATTAAAGATAATAAATTAGTCGACTTCCAAGGATCGTTAGATGAATATTTAGCTAATGAAGCGATTAAAAAAGACATAGCACAGAAAAAAAATGGTCAGAGAAAAGTGGCTTAATGTTAATTAAAGCTTGCTGACTTACGCATGACTTGCTTATGCACTGTTAATTGAAAAGGTTACCCATGATAAATAATGATATTCTTCGCAGGATCAGTACCATATTTGAATTTACTGATGAAAAAATGATTGCTGTGTTCGCATTGAATAATTTTGAGATTAGTGCAGAAAAGCTAGCCTGTTTTTTCAAAGAAAAAGATGATGCTAATTACACAGAGTTACTTGATGTAGAACTTGCTAGTTTTCTCAATGGCTTAATTGTTGATAAAAGAGGGGTAGGAGACGGGCCCCAACACCAAGCGGAGCAAGAGGTTAATAACAACCTTATTTTTAACAAACTTAAAATTGCGTTAGCATACAAAGCTGAAGATGTTATTGCTGTGTTAGCGTTAGCAGATCTGAATTTAAGTAAGCATGAATTAAGTGCGTTATTTAGAAATGTTAATCATAAACGTTATCGAGAATGTAACGATCAGACATTATCTGCCTTTCTAAAAGGTTTGAAAATTAAGTTGCACGCCTAAGCGCTTATTAAATAACAGTAAAAGCACCATTTTATGGTGCTTTTTATTTTTAACCGCGGCTACAAATAACGGAAGATGTCGAACCCTTCTGTATCTATATCGGGTGTTGTCTTTGATACGGCATCGGCGAGTAACTTACCTGAACCGCATGCCATGGTCCAGCCAAGTGTGCCATGTCCGGTATTAAGGAATAGGTTAGCTATTTTTGTTTTGCCGATCACAGGTGTACCGTCTGGTGTCATTGGACGTAAACCTGTCCAAAACTCAGCTTTACTTAAATCGCCTCCTTGAGGAAATAAGTCCTCAACTACCATAGAAATTGTTGATTTTCTCTTTTGAGAAAGCGCTAAATTCAGACCCGCTAATTCAGCAGTACCAGCAACCCGAATTCTGTCTTTAAATCGAGTAATGGCAACCTTATACGTTTCATCCATTACCGTTGAAACAGGAGAGTAGTCTTTGTTAGTAATAGGAAGCGTTAATGAATAGCCTTTGACAGGATATACCGGTAAATTAATGCCATGAGGTTTAACAAGCTTAACAGAGTAACTGCCCAAGGCTACAACATAAGCGTCTGCTTTAAGGGTTCCAATAGATGTGTTTACTCCAGTAATGGTGTCGTTATCACGCAATAAATGATTCACCTCTACGTTAAAGTTAAATTTAACCCCCGCCTTTTTTGCCATTTCGGTAAGTTGTTGACAAAACATAAAGCAATCACCCGTTTCGTCATCTGGCAAATGTAAGCCTGCAACAATTTTATCTTTAACAAGTGATAATCCAGGCTCTTTTTCTATGCATTCTTTAGTATTTAATAATGTAAAACGTGTACCACTTTCTTTAAGTAACGCCATATCTTTTTCAACGGCTTCAACTTGTGCTTGGTTTCTAAAGACTTGTAGTGTACCTCTTTGCTGTCCTTCATACTCTATAGATGTACTTTCTCTTAAATCAATTAGGCACTTACGGCTATAGTTTGCTATGCGTAACATTCTATTTTTATTGAGTTGGTAACGCTGTAAATTACAGTTTTTTATGAATTTAGTTGTCCATGCATAAAACTCAGGCGATAGGCTAGGTTGTACAACAAGCGGTGCGTGTTTTTGCATTAACCATTTAATCGCTTTAAACGGAATATCAGGTGCAGCCCATGGCGATGAATAGCCGTATGAAATTTGCCCTGCATTAGCAAAGCTGGTTTCTTCAGCACTTGTTGATTGTCGATCAACCACTGTCACTTGATGACCCGCTTTAGCTAAGTACCATGCAGATGTCAGCCCAATAACACCACTACCTAATACAATTACCTTCATAACTTAATCTAGCTCATTATAATTTATGCCGTCATATTGAAAGATAATATTGGATTAAACAATCGATAGTTATTAATATTAGCCTTTAGATATTTTAAAGGCTAAGTGTTGTGTCTATTGCAGGAAATACATTGTCAGGTTTATCGACCTTTAGCGTTGTGGCAAGTTGTGGCAGCTTTACCCAAGCAGCTAGCTATTTAAATATTACCACGGGGGCTGTTAGCCAACAAATTAGCTTGTTAGAAGAGCGTTTATCATTCAAATTATTTGAAAGACACTCAAGAGGGATAAGACTCACAAATTCCGGAAGTCAGCTGCTTAGAGTTGTTGAAAGCAGTTTTGATGATATTGTACAAACCATTGATAACATAAAGCGCAATCCTATCATAGGCGGAGAAATACGGTTAAAACTCACACCGTCATTTGCCTTTAAATGGTTAGTGCCACGCCTTCAAAATTTCTATAGCCTCTATCCTAATATTAGTATTCATACCTTTGCAGAAAGGGCATTAGTTGATCATCGAAATAGTAGTTTTGATTTAGCGATAGATTATGGGCAATCGCCTTATGTCTATGCCAACTCTCAATTATTACTCGCTGAGCAGTTAATACCTGTGATGAGTCCTAGCTATTATAAACGCTTTAATTGGCATGATAATTCTCAAGAAAATGTAAACAACATTTGGCAGAAAGTTACACTATTGCATGATGCTATGCCTTGGGAAGGAGCTGAAAAATATATTGAATGGCAGTATTGGTTTAACACTATGAATATAAAAACTGAATATAATAAAGGGCACTTTTTCAACCGCACTGATATGGCCATGGCAGCCGCAGAAGCAGGATTAGGTATTGCAATGGCACGCTATGCTTTAGTTGCTGAAGACTTCAAGCACAAGCGTTTAGTTTCACCATTTAAGCCGGTAGCAGCCAATGCAGGCTACTACCTAATAAAACATCATTCATCACCTAGCATTGAATGTTTTTCACAATGGCTGTTAACTCAGTCGAATTAACGCAGTCGAATTAACAGAGATGAGTTAGCGCAAACAGGTGAAATATTATTGCGATAGCCAATCAGGAATAGTTTCTTGTGCAATCAACTCTTCATAACTAAGGCGAGGCTTAATAACAGAGAATTGTGCGTCGTTCACCATAATCTCAGGTGCATTTAAGCGAGTATTATAGTGTGAAGACATGACACTGCCATAGGCGCCACAACTTAAAATGGTAATTAAGTCGTCTGTTTTTGCTGTGGGTAGCTCTCTATTTTTTGTAAATGTATCGCCAGTTTCACACACGGGGCCAACAACATCATACACTGACATTTCTTGCTCTGTATTATCAACAGGAAGAATTTGGTGATAGGCGTCGTACATACTCGGTCTGATCAGGTCGTTCATACCCGCATCAATAATTAAAAATTGGCGTTCATCACCTTTTTTAACATAAACAACACTTGAGACAAGCACGCCAGCATTGCCAACGATAGATCTGCCAGGTTCCATAATTATTTTACAGTTTAAGTGCCCTAAGCAGCTTTTAACTATAGAGGCATATTCGTTTTTATCAGGTTCTATTTCATTTTCACCATAGCCAATGCCTAAGCCACCACCAATATCGATAACAGATATGTCATGACCGTCCATCGTTAACATCGCAATAAAATCAGCTAGCTTAGCGAATGCTTCTCTAAATGGTTGAAGATCAGTAAGTTGAGAGCCAATATGAACATCAACCCCTTGAACTTTAATGCCGGGTAACGACGCCGCATATTGATAAACTTGTCTGGCATTAGTGATTGGAATACCAAATTTGTTCTCTGATTTACCCGTGGTGATCTTTGCATGAGTTTTAGCACAAACATTCGGGTTTATTCTAATTGATATTGCAGCTAATTTGTTGGTTTGGGTCGCTAATTGGCTTATTAATAGTAGTTCAGGCTCAGATTCTACGTTAAATTGAAAAATACCTTGGTCTAATGCAAAGGCTATTTCATCTTTGGTTTTAGCTACACCAGAAAAAACAATTTTACTTGCAGGTATACCTGCACTTAGTGCTCTTCTTATTTCACCACCCGATACTACATCTGCACCTGAACCTAGGTTAGCAAGAGTTTTTAAAATAGCTTGATTCGAGTTTGCTTTAACGGCGTAACATATCATTGTATCGAGTTGGTTAAAAGCTGTTGTATACGCTGTATAAGACGCTTTAATTGCCGAATGCGAATAGCAGTAAAAAGGAGTCTCCACCTGTTCAGCGATTGTATCAAGTGACACGTTTTCTATGTGCATTTTATTATTGATGTAAGAAATATAAGGCTTAACGTCCATGAATAAAAAATTCTGCAGTTATTTAGTTGTGGGAATAATGTATTTCTTTTTGAGGTGGTGATCAAGCAATACCGTGATATATTTATAGTGTTTAATAAATTAGTGGATAGTTAAAATAAAAAGAGTAGGTAAAATAACAAGCCGTTTACCTAACGTGGATCTATAAAAGCCCTTACTTGGGCTTTTATTTTATGAATGGTACGCATAGTCCGTAGACCGTTTCCAACATGCTCCTTAAAATAATACCCATTATTAATAGGAGCAAACTATGAAGCTAGAGCAAATTCAAGAATCTCAAGGCCTTACGCTTAATGGATATTACTATCAAATCCAAAACATTGATGAATACGCTGAAGAGATACATGTAATATGCACAGATAATCAGGGCATTATGAGTTCACACTTAATGAACTAAATGAAAGTTCAAACTTAAAGCTTGATTAGCCTAGAAAGATTTCTTTCTGACAGTAATGAAACTCAAAGCCTTATTGTACATAAAGAAAAGTGGTGCTGAATTGATACTAGCACCACTTTAAGTAAACGGCTTGGTAAAAGGGGGATTAGTTTATTAATAACCATACACCTAAAACGAGAAGCAAGTAGTTCATTATGTTTAAAAACAATTGCTTATCGATTGTGCTATTTATTTTTACACCTATCCAGTTACCAACCAGTGCTAGCGGCAGAAACATTAGTGCGGTAAGCGCTGTAGTGCTAGTTAATAATCCAAACGATACTGCACCAACAAGTTTAAATACATTCATTACTGCGAAAAATATACCTGCAGTAGCAACAAACTTACTTGGTTTTAATCCAATAGCGCTGAAATAGATAATAATAGGCGGCCCACCAGCATGAACTAAACTACTAGTTATGCCCGAAAACATCGACATCACTAATGCCCCTATTTTATTATTAATAAAGGTGATGGTGGTTTGTTTAAAAAGTAAGTTTTTTAGAGAGAAAACGATACAGATAACAGCAACTAATAATCTGAGGTGATCAGGGTTTATGCTCTCTATAATTAAGTATGCAGTCAGTACACCTATAGCTGCACCAGGAATAAGCGTAAATAATAGTTGTTTATCCCACTTTCGCCAAAAGCTTTTAACGGTTAACACATCACCAATAATTAATAATGGCAGCATTAGAGCAATCGCTTGAGTTGCGGGTAATTTTAACATTAAAAGGGGCACGGCAAATACACCTAGTGCCCCAGCAAATGCTGACTTTGATATACCAATTAGCACTACAACCAGTGCTATTAGTATAATGGTTACTGCATCCATTACGTTCTATTACATTGGCGGTAATTCAAACCACAATGCCTCAAGTGTATTTATTGTTTCAAGCTCAACCGTTTGTTTTGGGTCAATTGCAAAGGCATCGCCAGCTTCAAACGTAACACCGTCAACCTTTATTTTTCCTTTAACAAGGTGCAAATAGCCAATATGCTCAGCTGAATTAAGCTTGAACGTTTCTTTCTCATTTAACACTAAGCGAGATAAGCTAGCTTTTTGGTTTAATGATAACGTGCCATTTGCTCCAGTTTCAGTAACAAGCGGGGTTAATGGTCCTTTTTGTGGAATACTTTTTTGTTCATAACTTGGTTTTATCCCCATTTTGATGGGTTGTATCCAAATTTGAAAGAACTTTACTCGCTCTGTCTTCGATGGGTTAAATTCAGAGTGCATTACTCCACTTCCGGCGCTCATACGCTGTACGTCACCTGCAGGTACAACATGTTCATTACCTTCACTGTCTTCATGCTTTAATGCGCCTTCAGTAACATAAGAGATAATTTCCATGTCACGATGACCATGTGCACCAAAGCCTTGACCTGGCATAACCATATCATCGTTAATTACACGAAGGGCAGAAACGCCCATGTGTTTTTGATCGTAGTAATTACCAAAAGAAAAGCTATGTTTACTTTCTAACCAACCAAAATTTGCTGTGCCTCTATCTGCCGATCTTCTAATGTATTTCATCAGTACATTCCTTCCTCTAATTTCAATGAGGTTAGTTTAATGTTTACTTTAAACGATTAAAATTAGTAAGATTAGCGTTAATCATTCTTATAAAGAGAATGATTGTTCGGCGTTTAGTTGGGGCATTGATACCTTAATTCTCCAAGAAAGGTTTTGGCTGCGGGGCCAAGGCTATCTTTGTCTTTAAATATCAAATGTAGCTGCATTGAGCGCTTGCCATTATATTGCAGGGGTAATGGCTTGAGCTGACCTTTTTCAAGCTCATTTTTAATAGAGCTAATAGGTAACCACGCAAACCCCAGCCCATTGCAGATCATATCAATAGAGGTGCGTAAGTGGCTTACTGTCCACCGTTGATTCGCGCCTAGCCAACCAGCGTCACTTTTATTTTGCAGTGCAGAGTCTCTAACCACTACTTGCCTGTGGCTTTTTAAGTCTTCAGCAGACAACTCTCTATTTAAGGCATGCAATGCATGTTCAGGATTGGCAACCGCAATAAATTCAATGTCGCAGAGTTGTTCACTAAAACCATCGATTAATGCAACCGGAGAAATGGCAATATCAACATCGGCATTATTAATTAGTTCGCTAGCACCACTAAGTACCGACTCTATTAGCTCTATTTGCAACATAGGATATTGTGCAGACACACTATCTAATACTTTATAGAGCAGTAATTGCGGAAACATTTCATCTACAGCAATACGTAAGCTGCTTTCTGTACCTTGGCCTAGTGTTTGCCCAACTATTTCGAGCTTTGCGGCTTCATCAAGTAGAAAGTTTGCCCGCTTTAACATTAACTCGCCCGCTTCGGTTAAGATAGTTTTTCGACCTTCAATTTCAAAGAGCTTAACGTTTAACGAGCTTTCTATTTTACCAACGGCATTATGTATGCTCGACTGACTCTTATGTATGCTTTGAGAGGCTTGATTAAAACCACCGTATTGGACAACAGAACGAAACATTCGCCACTGCTCTAACGTTACTCTAAGCATCAGCTATGCCTTTACTAGTGCTAATATACTCGGCTGGGGTTTTTAACTCGTTTTTCTCAGTGCAAGTATTTAGGTCTTTTTGTGCTTGAGCATCGCCTTCTAATACTTGTTTTAAGTCTTCCAAACGCTGTTTTACTGCAATGCCGTAGCTGTGATCATCACCCCATAAATGCGCAAGTATTTTCAGGGATTCTTCATCGTGATCAGCAAATAACTTTCCAGCGCGCTCGGCATCGTTACGGTTATTACCTAATAAAGTGAGCGCTTCAACACCTAAGTTAAGGGCAGAGTCGAAAGTTTCACGTTTAAAGGTTGTGATACCAAGATGTAAAAGTTCATAAGCATGGCGACGGTCAATGGCACGTGCCACAACTTTTATATGCGGATAATGCTTTTTGGCAAGTTCAGCAACTTGTAATATTTTGTCTGGATCGTCTATTGCAATTACCAGCAATTGCGCATCATTAGCGCCAGCTGCGGCTAAAAGATCTCTGTTTGCTGCATCGCCATAGAATACTTTATTGCCAAAACGACGCACTAAATCAATTTGGCCGGGACTATGGTCAAGAATCGATAAATGATAGCCTTGCGCAGTTAAAAGGCGGCCAATAATTTGGCCAAACCGCCCATAACCCGCAATAATAACATTTTTTGTTGGTTCCATTTGATCTACAGAGTCGTATGCTTTGGAAGTGTTTACATCTTTATTTAAAAACGTGTCGTAAATAATCAGTAATAACGGTGCCATCAGCATTGAAATAGCGACAACTAAGGTCGTTAGTTTACTTTGTTCTAATGTTAAAATTTGTAATGTTGACGTTAGCGATAACAGTACAAAGGCAAATTCCCCACCTTGCGCTAAAGCTAGAGTGAATAACAGTTTCTGCTTACTTCTGATCTTAAAAACTACCGCTAAAAGGTAAAGTACTACTGCTTTAACTACAATTAAGCCAACGACTAATGAAATAACAAGCAGTAGGTTTTCGAGTAATAGCGGGAAATCAATTGAGGCGCCAACAGTAATAAAAAACAACCCAAGTAATAGGCCTTTAAAGGGTTCTATATCAACTTCAAGTTCATGTCTAAATTCGTTATCTGCTAATACTACGCCAGCTAAAAATGTACCTAAAGCAGGAGATAACCCTATTTTTTGCATAATTACGGCAATAGCAATAACTAAAAATAAAGCAAATACGGTAAATAACTCTCTAAGGCGTGTTTCGGCAATATATCTAAATACCGGTGCTGAAACATAACGGCCTGCAAATATAATTGCAGCGATAACCATAAGCGATATTAGCACTTGACCATAGACTGGATAATGCTCAATGAGATTAGCCTGATCAGACATTACGCTAATAGTATCGCTAAAGGCTAATAAAGGTAACAAGGCTAAAATAGGTATTACTGCAATGTCTTGAAAAAGTAATACCGAAAATGCGTTTTGACCTGCTTCTTGTTTTATCCAACCCTTTTCGGTCAGTGTTTGTAGCACAATCGCGGTTGAAGAAAGCGACAACATTAGGCCTATGGCTAATGCTGTTTCCCACCGTAACGATAATAAATAATAGCCAATGACAAAAAATAGCAAGCTAGTTAACACAACTTGTAGCCCACCAAGGCCGATAATAGAGTTTTTCAGTTTCCATAATCGAGAGGGTTGTAGCTCTAGCCCAACAAGAAATAGCATCATAACTACACCAAACTCGGCAAAGTGCATTACCGCTGTCTGGTCACCTACAAATGCTAATGCAAATGGTCCTATTAATATGCCAGCGAGTAAATAACCCAAAACTGAACCTAAACCTAATCGTTTGGCTATTGGCACAGCAATAATAGCCGCTGCTAAATATATCAATGCAATTTCAAGCATTTAAACCTCATGTTTTTATTATTTAGTGTTACTGTTTTCTTGTTTTAATTATTCGATAGTTTTTTTAACAACTAACTTACTGTGTAAGGTTTTGTTCACAGGGCATCGGTCTGCAATGGCTAAAAACCTTTGACGCTGTTCGTCTGTAACATCGCCAACAATTGTTATTTTGCAATTTATTAGCTCGACTTGGGTGTCTTTTTCGTCACAATCTTTGCAATCTTGATGATAATTTCTGTTGTGACTTAACGTTGCGCTAATATCGTCGACAGCTATTTTTTTGTGCTTGGCATACATACGTAATGTCATAACGGTACAAGCGCCTAACGCCGCTAATAAATGTTCATAGGGATCAGGGCCAAGGTTTTGTCCGCCGACAGCCGTTGGTTCATCGGCTAACCAATGATGACTGTCACTGACTACGTCGAGAGTAAAGTTATGATCTTTTTCTGAAACAACGACATTACCTTTAGTCGCGAGAGTCGCTAAGGTTGCTTCATCTGTTTCGTATTCAATGTACTTATCAGCCCAGCTGCTAATAACTGCAGCGGCATATTCGGCATCTGCTTTATTAGATAAGAAGTGATCGGCTTTATCGAGCGATATAAAACTTTTTGGATGCTTAACACTCGTGTAAATTTTTTCTGCTTCATTGATTGAAACTACGGTATCAATGGGGCTATGCAATACTAATAGTGATTTACCATGCAGATCGAATTTTTGCTGACTATTTTCATTAAGATCATCAATAAACTGTTTTTGGATGGAAAACTCTTTTAAACCAAGTGTTACCTTAGCCTCGCCATCGCGTTTAATATCTTCTAAGCTCGCTTCAAAGTTGTGTATAACGTGCTCTGCCTTTGCTGGGGCAGCAATTGAGACAACAGCCTTAACTGACTCAATACTGTTTGCTACTGCAAGTACAGCAGCGCCCCCTAAACTATGACCAATCAGTAATTGTGGCGCTAAATAATGTTCAGTTAAATAAGCTGCCGCGGCTCTTAAATCATCAAGGTTTGAAGTAAAATTGGTATTTGAAAAATCACCATCGCTGTTACCTAAGCCGGTAAAATCAAAACGCAGTACGGCAATACCTTTTTCTACTAAAGCGCGCGAAATTCTAGTTGCGGCAGCAATATCTTTTCCGCATGTAAAACAATGGGCAAACACTGCATAGGCTTTTACACTAGTTGCCGGCGACTCTAATAAACCAGAAAGACGCAAACCATTACTTGTAAACTCTATCTTTTTTCTCACAACATCACCTTTAACTTTTAATGAAATTATTGCAGTCACTCATAATTTTAATTATTTAAGTGGAATAAACTCTTTATCATCACCTGGTATGGTGGGAAAACGACCGTTTTGCCAATCACTTTTAGCCTGTTCAATGCGCTCTTTACTGAAAGAAACAAAGTTCCAGTGGATAAAAGGTACTTGTTCAAATTTTTCACCGCCAAACATAATAAAACGACCATCATTCGCTAGTGTAATTTCACTGTCACCAGGCGCTAATAAAATAAATTCGTTGGTGCCAAAGGTTTCACCATTAATAGTTACCTCACCGCAAATAGTATATATTGCCATTTCTTGCTCAGGGTTAGGGCGCTTAATAACACTACCTTTACTGGCAACAGCGTCTATATAAAACATAGGTGAATAGGTTTTTACAGGAGAGCTTAAACCGTAAGCTTCGCCGACGATTAATCTCATCATTATGCCTTCGTGGATAATTTGAGGTAATTCATTCTTTTTTGTATGCGTAAACGATGGCTCTAACTCAGCCATTGACTCAGGTAAAGCAACCCAACATTGAAGCCCACTAATTGAATGTGGGTTTGCACGTACTTCAAAACTTTCTCGCTCTGAATGAACAATGCCTTTTCCTGCGGTCATCCAATTTACATCGCCGGGGCAAATTTCTAAATTATTACCAAGAGAATCACGATGTAAAATACTGCCATCAAATAGGTAAGTTAATGTTGATAAGCCAATATGCGGGTGGGGTCTAACATTAATACCTTGCCCTGCCGGAAAATTATTAGGCCCCATTTGATCAAAAAATATAAAGGGGCCAACCATGCGTTTTTCTTGGTGTGGTAATACGCGTTTTACATTTAGCCCACCAATATCATGTTCTTTAGCTTTGAGTACTTTGGCCATACTAACTCCTACTTAATTTATTATTAATTTACAATTTATTAAATCAATCGTTCTTATTTAATTAACAAAAAACTCTTAAACGATGAAGTTTGTTCTTATTTATAGAGTGCTAGCACGTTAAAATAGTAATGCACACAAGGCTACGTCCTTATTTATAGAATAAATTGTTCTGTTTTAACAATAGAAGTGGGTGCTAAATAGGTTAGCTGATAATAAATAACCTGAGTTCGGGGTAATGGCTGTTCATATAAATAAGCTGTTTATTATGAATTTATGATTATCAAAGTAGTGATGATAAGCTATTACTACAACTAAATAATAGAAAACTGATTATTGATGAGGAAATTAATGCGCACAATTACGCTATTTTGTTTTTTGGCACTGCTAGCCAGTTGTTCGTCATCACGCTTTGTTGAATATCAAAACTCTAATGAAATTATCGGTAAAGGGGGGAATGTTCAGTTAGTTGATTTGGCTGCTTTTTCCACGCAAGAGGTTCATACATACTGTTTATCTTTGCCAAAACTTACAGATGTGGGATTAGGACAGCTTATCCACTGCACTAAAACGCTGCTGGGTCGTAATAACTTATCTAGCAATTTGCGTAATTATGCAATCTCTAATTACAACTATGCGATTTATCATTTATTAAAAAATGGCAACGACGGTGCAAGCTCTGAAGGCCGCGTAACATTAATACATAGTAACCTTAATCACTTTATCTTTAGCGAAGAAATGTTAGCTAAAGACCCTAGCTTACAGCCCAAGATTTTTGGTGAGCTTGGTATACCTGTTGTATTTAGTCGTGATAACCAACAGGTAGGTTTAGATAGGTATGCTCCGCTTGAAGGCGTGATGAAAGACGCTACGCTTATCGTAAGTGATATTAAAATACGAAAAAAACGCTTTGAAGTAATGCTTGATTTACAATTTTATAGTAACCATTCCAATCTGATGATCGGTACTAACCAATACCTATTACGACATTCGCCTGGGGCTGCATATTTGGCGTTAATTGAAAAGGCAGACATAGACGACTATAACTGGCTCGGTTTTGTTTCTCCCAAACAGGCTGAAAAGCGCAGGGGGGTTTTTGCAATAGGTGGGATCTTTAAAGATAAAATTCCGCTGATAATGATCCACGGTTTAAATTCTGATCCGTTAATCTGGCGACACTTAACAATGGCGATACTAAATGAACCTTCGTTAATGTCTCGCTATCAAATTTGGCATATATACTATCCTTCAGGGCCACCTCCTTTTTATACCGCCTCAAAAACTCGCGATAACTTACATAGCTTATTAACAGAAATTGGCAGTAATAATCTAAAAGAAGAAGCTGTAATAATAGGCCATAGTATGGGAGGGGTGATTGCTAAACTGTTAGCAGTTAAGACTGACTTTAGTTTATGGAACACTGCTTTTAATCAAAGCCCAGAACATTTATTAACCGAAAATGATGTTAGCTTAAAAAATATTTTTATTTTTGATCCCGTGTTTAATTTAAATACGGTTTTTTCTTAGATACACCGTTTAAAGGTTCAGCTGTTGCCAATTCAACCATTGGTTATATTGGCGCATTATTGGTTGCACTTCCTGGAGAGTTTACTCAATTATTTCAGTCTCTTATTAAACGTGCAGGTCCAGAAGTAATCACTAAGGCGATGCAACCTTTTTTATTGGATTACGGACCCAATAGTGTACAGGTGTTAAGACCAGGTCACCCGTTAATGGGAACACTGTATGACCTACCAATAGCGGGTAAAGCTTATGCTATTGTTGGCTCTAACGGAGAATTAAGCTGTGATACTTCATTAACTTGTTCAGCAATAACTGATGGTGTGGTCAGTTACGACTCGGCCAATTATCGCTATGCAAAGGAGTTTATTATTGCTCCCTCATCACATAACTCATTTCAAAGTCGAAAGGCGATAGACTTTATTATTGCTAAACTTAAAAATAACAGCATTTAGTGACTAAGCGATAGTTTGGTGTTAAAGAGTATAGTACAGTGATTATCATGTTCATTTATCAGTCGTATATAAGGATTATAACTAGATGATAAAAAAAGCTTTTACAGCAACTTTTGCTGTATTTTTAACGGCAAACGTACAAGCGGAAGCAGTTGGCTTATACCTAGGTGGCCAAGTGTGGCAAAGTGAGGCTAGTGGTGTTTTTGGCGAAATAAATGCGCTAAGAGACTTTGATTTAGCAAAAGAATATCAAAACAACTACTTTGTTGCCATTGAGCATCCATTTCCTTTACTCCCAAATATACGTATTTCAAGTACAAGCCTTGCTACTTTAGGACACATTCGTTCAATGCAAGAGTTTAGTAACGATAACGAAGTTTACTATGTAGATGTTCGTGTTGACTCTGATGTTGAGGCCAATTTTAATGTTAGTTATATCGACTACACGCTTTATTATCAGGTTTTTGATAATGGCTTGTTTTCAGTTGATTTAGGGTTAAGTGCTAGAGACTTTAACGGTAGCGTTACTGTAACTGAGACAACAAATACTACGACTACAACGGCTGATAAAATTTGGGATGAGGAAGAACACGACGGACATGATCATCCTCCTATTACTGAAACAACAACTACAGTTGAAGCAAATAATAAAAAGACCAATGATATTGAGCCAATGTTGTATGTTGCCTCTAGTATCAGCTTACCTTTAACCGGAGTAAGTGTTTTTGCCCAAGGTGACTTTTCATTAATAAATGACCATTCACTTTATGATTATCAATTAGGGCTAAGTTACGATTTAATTAATAATGTTATGGTAGATTTTAATCTAACCTTAGGTTACCGCGCAGTAAAAATGGAATTTCAAGATGTAAACAGCTTATATACTGATCTTGAATTTAAAGGGGCTTTTGTTGGCGTAATTGCACACTTTTAAAGGCCGCAACCTTGTTATACCAAGTGAAATAACTATTTGACCAATTCAGAGTATCGTTAGAGAAGTTAGAACAAAGCAAATTGATGCAGGTGTAGTATTCTCCATCGAATCAATTTGTAACGTTAAAATTACTCTTACTATATAAGTAGCGCTTCGGGCTTATCCAACACCTGAATAAGGTGTCGGCTACGCGACACCTATTCTTATTTGTTATAAGTAATTTACTCAGGCTTGGCTCTACTAGTTATTAGAGTTATTAAAGCCGCAATCAAAAGCCAAAAAATAATGATTATTGCATAAGCTAATGCTGTTTGCGGTAATGCACCAAACTCTTCTATTTTAAAGTGAGTACTGCCTATAGCCTTTGCAATGCCAGTCCACAAAACAGGTATATTAACCCAGAATAATAATGGTAAAAATAAAAGACCAACTTTTGTGACTGCGAGTATTGGCGGTAAATTTAAAATAAAAGATAACAACAAAAAACGTTTAATTGAGAAACTTCGTAAATTCATCCATGACTCCAATACTTTGGTTACTTATAGACATAATGACTCCCCACGAGGTTAGCCTCCATATCGTGGGTTAACTTAAAAAATTAGAGCAATAATTAATTTGTTAAATAACTAAAGCGGAGGCTAGCATTAATAACTTTACCATAATTTTTATCAGATTAGATACACATAAAACATTTACCCAACTCACTGCTTTGAAAGACGAAAGTGAAGCTAAACCTGAATTATAAGCACGAATAAGTCAGCCTTTATTAAATTCGCAATAAAATATAATAAATGAGAAATATAAGCGACTGTCCTAGTTATTTTAATATATTTAACTGGTTTTAACGGTATCTTCTAAATAGATGTACTGATAAAACAAGTAAAATATAAAACTCAAAATTGGAATAATAATAAACAGTATTAACCAAATAATTCTCTTAGAGTTTTCTTTAACGCGTTTCTTCATAATAAAAAACGGTAATACTACTATCAACAGTATTGCGAAAATTTGTCCTAAAATAAACATTGCATTGCTACCTTATACAATTTTACAAGTTAATACAGTACGCTCGGGCGTAGAATCAGTTGTTGGGTATACTTTAGTTGTACGCAGAATAACTAGGACACTCGCTTATAAGTTATTTACAACAAAGCCTGCATGCAAGCGAATAAACGCTTAAAATAAACTCAATAAATATAAGCGACTGTCCTAGTTATTTTTTTTGAGTGACTTGTTAGGCATTTAGTCACAAGCTCCAATGTATTTCCCACTACCAACTATCTTCATTTTCATACTGAAGCTTTCGTCTGAGGTTGTGCTTTCAACTAACGAAGTTAATGTTTTACCATTTAAATTCATTTCACCGACTGTTTTAGATACTCCACCAGCTTCAGTATCAGTGCATACACTTTCAAATAATAGCTTGTTAGAGCTTATACGTTTGATATTTACTTTACATTCTTCTACGTCATCAGGCTCAGAATCAAACATCGCAGAAAATGACAAGGACACTCGCTTATAATTTACCTACAACAAAGGGAGCATGCAAACTAAATAACAACTCGAATTAAACTAAAAATACACTCAATAATTAAGAAGTCGGCTTCGCGACACCTATTCAAAAAATTAACAAGGACACTCGCTTATCAATTACCTACAACAAAGCCAGCATGCAAGCTAATAAACAGCTTAAAATAAACTCAATGATTAAGAATATAAACTTAATTTGAAAAACATTGGCCAAAGTTGGTAAGCGTCGGTTAAACCACACCTAAATTTTTTATTCAGCATTATTTGCAATATTTCATCCTTATTCTAGACTTAAAAAGTTGGTAACAACAGCAAGCTGGATGCTTGTTTAGGGATGCTTTACGGATGAGGTGATGTAGCGAGGATTGCTATGAGGGATGAAGTAAACAGGGAGTGTTGATCACGGATGATTACCTCTGTTTTACCTTTCGTTTTTATTTCTGCATTATCATTTTCTACTGACTAACGCTTGATGTTCCACGGCAATATTGCGTCAATATCAGGGTGTGGTTTACATAACTCTTCAAGACATTGCTTGACATAATCAAATGGAACTAAGCCATTAGCTTTAGCGGTTTCGATAATACTATACAGTGCAGCACTCGCATCGGCACCGTTAGCGGTTTGGCTAAACAACCAATTTTTACGTCCGATAACGAAGGACTTTATTGCCCGCTCTGCACGATTATTGTCGATGCTCAAGCGACCGTCTTCGAGGTAACCCACCAATTTTGGCCACTGATTACTCAGATACGTGATAGCTTCACCTAATTTGTTTTTGGGCAACACATTTTGTTGAGTAAACCAACCGTGTAATTTATCTAGTATCGGTTTGGCTTGAGTTTGGCGAGCCTCGTAAGTCTCTTCTGGAGTTGTATTTTTAAAACGCGATTCAATACCGTACAATTTTTGAATATAACTTAGCGCCACATCAGCTTTACCACTTTTTCCTTTGGGTTGTGCTTGTTTGGCTTCAATGAATTTACGCCGCGCATGTGCCCAACAACCCACTAAGGTTGCTTGGGTTTGATGATAGGCTTGATAACCATCAACTTGAAGGTAGCCCGAATAGCCGTCGAGATAATCAACCACGCAGCGACCTGCACGGCTATCATGATAATCGTATAAGATAATATTTGGGATTGAACTAGTGGGCATGGGGGAATCCGTGCCCGTGCAATACAACCACATGTAACTTTTTATTTTGTCAGACTTGATGACATTGACCGTAGTCTCATCGGCATGTATCACTGCTTGTTTTCGTAATTCTTCCTTAAGCCGTTTGATGAGCGGGGGAAATAACGCTGCTGATTTGAGCATCCAATCACTCATTGTTTGGCGACTGAGCGCGATACCGTATTGTTTGAATAATGATTCTTGGCGATAAAGAGGCAAACCATATTGATATTTACTGGTAATGAGTTGACTCAGTAAACTTGCAGTAGCAATGCCTTTAGGGATAGGACTTACTGGCATCAACGCTTGTTTAATCGGGTTGCTAGTGCCTGTTTTTTCGCATTCACGACACGCGTATTTAGGGCGAACATGTTCAATAACTTTGACTTGTGCCGGGATGAAGTCTAGTTTTTCAGTGATGTCTTCACCGATTTTATGTAATTGAGCATGACAACAAACGCACACTTTCTCAGCGTCGCTAATATCATGCACCACCACTTCCCGTGGTAAGTCTTTCGGTAAGGGTTTACGCTTTGGTTTATTACGGCGATAGCTGATGTCTTGTTGCTCAGTTTCAGCAAGCACAGCGATTTCTTCCGCCTCGTTGAACAATTCCCCTTGACCTGCAAAGCCTTCACCACTTTTACCGAATTGTTTTTGCTGCGCTAGGCGAAACTGCTCTTCAAGGAACAGTAAACGTGCGTCTTTTTCTGCTAATAACCGCTCTAACTGAGCAATACGTTGGTGAAGTTTAGTCTTGGTATTCATGCAGTTATTTTACCAGAGTAAATGGTTAAGTTGTTGTTATTACCTAGACTATTTCGTGATCGATAACTGCTGCTTATGATCGCAGGTTATAAGGACAAATTATCGAGGCTCATCGCTTGATGGCCCACCACATCAAAGCCAGATAACAGCCAATGTAATTGCTGCTCGGTGAGCTCCATGGTCGATTCAGTTAACCTTGTTGGCCACTTAAATTTATCTCGCTCAAGGCGTTTATACCACAGCGCAAAACCCGTCTGATCCCAATACAAAATTTTTAATTTATCGCGACCTTTATTACAAAACACAAACAAAGCCCCAGAGAGCACGGGTAATTGCAGCTCACTATCGAGCAAAGCCGATAAACCATTAATGGATTTGCGAAAGTCGACAAACTGGCGGTGTAAATAGACATCTGGCACATCAACAAACATCTTCATGCGTGTAACGCTTTAATAAGTTCAGCTAACCATGTTGGCTCGCAATGATGAGGTAGCGTTAACCTTGTGTCACCAAAGACTATGTGTATTGTTGCATCGGCAGGTTGAGTTGTTACCTTTGTTGCTACCTTAGCTTTTACAAAACCCGATGTTTGATTGAGATGTTCAATTTTATGTCGGTATTTATAAAAATTTGACGTAGGTATCAGGTGTTGCCTACAAAAAGCAAGAATAGATAAGCCACTTTGGGCTTGTTGTTCAATAAGTTTCGTCCAATCATCTAACGTTCTTCGGGTCATGATATATCCTCAATAGTAAATTATTGAGGAGTTTATTTAGTTTGGCGATTATTGAAAAGGTGTGGTTTAACCGACGCTTACCAAAGTTGAGCAAAATTACAGTTAAAGTAGAAAAACACTGTTTTCTAAGCATAACTACTACATCAGGCTTGATGTGTTGGTGGGATTTAAGTGGTAGTACTAAAAGTTTTGCTTAATACTATGCTAACAATTTAGTACAACGGTTAACATTGGCTCGTCGTTTTAACCCTTTATGCTCACAATAGTCAGTTAATACATCGCTATGACCTACAGCACCATGAAAGAGCTTTCTAAAATCTTTACTTAACGTTAACCAGTTTTCAGGTTTTATATTTAGCCTTGTTAGTAGTGCTGGTTGGTGTTTATCAATATACCCTGTTTTGTCTTCTCGAATACAGCGCCCTGTTAGCTCAATGAGTTCAAGGTAGTCTTTAAGCTCAAACGGTAAGCCTTTTGGCATGGTTTGGCGTGGGTTGCCTATAAAAGGCAATAATAGTGTTGGCTGTGTCGCTTTTCTAGCTGATATTACGCGTTGTTTGACACTAGTATTCTCTGAGCTTTCTGGTGTTTTAGCTACATTGGCTCGCACCGGGTTTAAATCAACATAGGCCATACAAGCTGCAAGGGCGGCTTCATCAAGTAACGCTTGTGATTTAAAACGTCCTTCCCAAAAATGCCCTGTACAGTTATCTTCTTTGTTGGCTTTTGTGGCAATACTTTGGTTTAGTATGCGCATAAACCAACTAATATCCATTAAACGGCTGCGATATACCTCAACTGTTTCAAGCAATGAGGACATTAAATAGTCGGGAATTTCATCACCACAACAATATTGCTGTGTGAGTAGTGTGCCTTTGAATAATTGATGCCAGCGTTCAAGCACTTCTTTGGTTGACCAACCTTTAGCGGTGTCTTCATCAATAAACAGTACGGTATGCGTGTGGTTACTCATCACAGCGTAAGCGCATACATCAATAGCAAACACTTGAGTTAGGCTAAGTAGTTTTTCTTCTACCCAGCCTTTCCTGTGGTTAAAGTTCTGACCTGTATTTTTATCTTCACCACACAAAAAAGCACGGCGTACACAACGAGAAATACAATGATAATAAGGGGTGTCGGTTAAGCTAATTAACTGTTTTCTCGCTGTTGTCATAATACCATCCTTGAATTTTGATTAGATATTAACCTTAGTTCAGTGATTTGTATTATTCAAATATAAGCGACTGTCCTTGTTATTTTTTTATTTGTCCTGATTTATTTGCTTGTTATATGCAATTACTTATTACAAGCACAGGCCTTTTTACCATTTTTTTGAAACCACTCTTGGTAATTACCACTTGAACAGGTTCGCTTTACATTAGGACAACTTGCAGAATTGTGACTTATTTTAGTACTTGTGGTTTTTTCAAAAACTTTCCCAAAGATGACATTAGCGACTTGATGACTAGCAGGTTGAGATGAACAGCCTGATATAAGGATAATAATTAGTAGTGACAAATACTTCATGCGATCTCCATTTGCATATAACAGCTTTAACAAAAGGAATTTTTCTCGTCTATTACTTACCACGATCAATTTTCCTTAATTTTTAAATAATTTAACAATATAGCGTAATGCATTAAACATTAAAATAAATTTATTTTAATGTTTAGTTGTTTTTGCGTGAAAGCGAGAATTTTTCTCGCTTTCATTGTAGAAACCGAGAAAACGTCTAAACTGTAATTATATACAGTTAAAATAAAAGATTTTAAATGAGATTATTATTTTTAACATATGTAAAAGAATAAATGTGGGCAATGCGTTACGCTAAAAGAACAACGCAAAGCTATTTTTTTAAATTAAGGCCTATATTAACTTTTCTGATAAAAGATAACCTTCAGAGTGTCTAACCACGAAGTAGAATCTTTACGTAACTAATCAACTTAATCTTGCTCCTAAAACTTAAGTAGTCTAACTGTTAACTTAACAGCATTATCGTTGGCATTTCATGCTTTACCATCGTTCTAGTGTGATTTTTTAACAGGTGGAAATCGGTTAGGTTAAAACTTTTAAGCCTAAAATGTCAGAACGGGTTATATTAACAGGATTAAAATCAACTAATTATACAATCTGGGTAACCCAAACTGTTGGCAATTATTTATTTTTATCTTCCAAAAGAGTGAAAACAAAATCAACCATTTGTGTTTGTACCGATAAGTGGTTTTCTCCCTGACCATTGTTTTCTCTTTCAGCTTCTACATTGATGTAGCGATAGCCTTTCATTTCGGCATAAACAGATAAAGAGCCATCGTCTTCTTCCGGGTCAAATGCAACTTCTGGGTTTTGTAATACGGCATTCCAACCGTACTGCTTTGTTGTGGCAAAATCATTTTTATCTGTTAAAAAATAGAGATCGTCTTCATCATGGTCGCCTTGGGTAACATCAATTAAATAATTAGCACCGCTGGCAAGTTTTTTTTGATAACGAATAATAGAAACGTCTCCATAACCATCTTTACCGTCACCTGTGTAGCCGTTAGTGTTGTTATGCATAGCAACTAGGGTAGAAGGTGGTTTTGTTCCATTTAATGATGCTAAAACAAAATGGCTGAGTTTTTCAGCTAACTGTTCTGCTTGTGTAATCAATGGCGATTGCTCACTAATTGTCGGGTTTTGTTTTTTTAAACTTTCAATTCGACCATGTCTGGTAAACATTCGGTTAGGATCTATTTTAACTTCTTTATTGTTGATGTTAAATGTGATCAGGCGTTCACCATGTTGGCGTAGCACAACAAATACACCGCCTTTATCTACTATTTTTTCGGCAACATATTGATTTGCAACAAACTCAGTTTCGTGTGGAGCAAAAAATGCCCAGTCTTTTTCTGAGTTACTGTTACCCACAATTTCTAAATAGATATTGGGTTGTTGCGGAAATACCAATGCATGAGATAAAACAAATAATAAATTATGCATTTAACTAACAGCCGTTTCGGTGAGTATTAATCGTTTGTTATTCGCGTCAAGTGTTGCCATTGCACCAATAGGTATCGTTGAGTTATCGTCAATATGGCCGATCATTAAGCCTTTTAATACCGG